>NZ_QWEQ01000005.1 GCF_009936045.1 Emergencia sp. 1XD21-10
TTAACTGCTCACGGTAACCCTTGCTTTTTGGTGCTAATATTGCACTTATTTTTGGACTTTTTCAATTACGGTTGACAATCCATCTGTACGTTCCGGTGTTGCTGTCATTCCCAGTAAAAATTTCGGCTGAAAATACTCAATGATTCTCTGATAAGAGCTTGCACCAGCTTTGTGTACTTCGTCAATGACAATATAGTCAAAATGCTCTTTCCCAAAGCGTTCCATAATGTCAGGCTTTGAGATGGTCTGTATGGTCGCAAACATATAGTCACAGTCAAAGTCTTTGCTGCTGCCGAGCATAAATCCCGCATTAAGATTATATCCCAACACATTTTCAAAGCTACGTCTTGCCGCTCTTGCAATATTTTCACGGTGTGCCACAAATAAAAATTTCTTCGGCGCAAAGACTTGCACATCAAAAGCACTTAAATAGGTTTTTCCAGTGCCAGTTGCAGAAATCAGCAGCCCTTTCTCCTTGCCTTCCATGCGAAGTTTTTCCAGCTCATTCAAAGCCTCCTTCTGCATTTTGTTCGGCGTAATCTGGTTCACCCTGATTACCTGACCTTGCTTTTGGGTTTTCTCCACAGCCTTTCGCAGCTGATTCATATAATAGTACTCTCTTTCGTACCTATGAATCCACGCTTCATCAACAACTTCCGCCTCATTAAAGGTGTTTCTGAATTCTTTAACCAGGCTGCGCATCGCAAAGCCATTTTCACTAGCTGATAGGCGAATATTCCACTCTTTGTTCTCGCTCAAAGCATTCTGCGTCAAATTGCTGCTTCCAATCAAAAAAGAGAAAGTGCCATCTTTCTTTCGGAAGATATATCCCTTTGCATGAAAATTACCTTCGGTCACAATCCGAAGGTCAATATTCTTGTATTTCAAAAGTCGCCGCAGCGCCCTTGGCTGCGTAAAATTTTGATACTGTGAAGTAATGATTTTTCCTTTTATACCCTGAGCTTCCAGCATGTCCAGCAAATTGACGATGGACTGCACCCCGCTATTTGTGATAAACGCCACAGAAAAGTAGAACTCCGTGCATTCACGCAGCTCCGCCTCTATGGTAGATAAAACCTTTATCCCTTCTTTATAGTTGTTTACAATGAGTCTCGGTGCATACTGCTCCAAAGCCGTGGTTTCACTATCAATGAAGCCATAATGTAGCCCTTGCGCAATCTTTTCAGCTGCACGATCCATGGTTAAAATCCTCTCTTTACCAGCGCATCAACGACCGGACGGTCAGCCGGCAACCAGTCCAGTTTTTCGATTTCATCGATGGTAGCCCAGCACATGTCCGCGTGCTCCTTTAAGTTTACCTCACAATCGCTCACTTTGCAAATAAAGCAGTGCATGCGCAGCTCAAAATCCGGATATTGGTGTTCCACTACATAGAATGGTTCCATATCCTCCGCATCAACATGCACGTCCATCTCCTCAATCAATTCCCTGTGCAAAGCCTGCGCCGCAGTTTCCCCTGCTTCCAGCTTTCCGCCGGGAAACTCCCATCTATATGAAAGGTAATCGTATTTGTTTTCACCTCTCTGTGCACAGAGCACTTTGTTCTCTTTTAGTAAAATCGCACCGCATACTTCTAAGGGTTTCATGTTGGCCTCCTATTGTTGTGTTGTACTGCTTTGTATTGCATGATTCAGTTACCAAGTTTAATATTCTTTTAACATCACCACCAAATTCAAATCGCCCGTTTATTCTTCTTTTGTTTTCTCTTCCAACTCAAGTAAATATCTGTCATAGTCAGACATAAACAATCTATCTTGAACGACACGATATTTCTCAAACTCCGTTTCAGCGTGAAGTTTAGCGATTTCTGCAGAAACCTTTCCAGCATCCTGTAAAATACCATAATCAAACATTTCAACAAAGCTATTGAGTCGTTTTTCCCAATCCTCCATAGTAAGAGGAATACGTCTTAAGGTCATATTTTCAGCAAAATCCAGATATGCAGTTACCATTCGGTTCAGTTGATGCAATTCATTTTCACTCAGATAATTTTTGGCAATTGTCACATCGCTTTTTTTAATCTTGCCGTCCGGAGCATCTGCCCATGTAGTAAGTCCCATATGTTCCTTTTGATGGTCGACACGTTCTACAATCAATTCAGCAGCCGTATGACCGTGAACCGCAAAGTGCATTTTATTCTGGACTGTTGCATAAAATCTTTTCGTTGTTGCAGAATTTTTGTCATAGTCTATGGCAGTAGCATAAATATCTGTGATTTTCTGATAAAACTTTCTTTCACTTGCACGTATTTCTCTGATTCGTTCAAGCTGTTCATCAAAATACTTATCCGTCAGATAAGTGCCGCGTTTCAGACGTTCATCATCCATAACCCAGCCTTTGATGGTGTAGTCCTTTGCAATCTGATTTACCCATTTACGGAACTGCACTGCACGCTCAGAATTGACCTTAAAACCAACTGCAATAATCATTTGAAGATTGTAGTGTTTCGTATCACGACTCACCTGACGAGAGCCTTCGGTTTGAACTATCCGGAAATTCCGGATAGTTGCTTCTTCCTCAAGCTCTGAGTCGGAATAAATCTTCTTAATATGCTCATTGATTGTACGAACATCTACATCATATAGTGTGGCCATCATCTTCTGTGTCAGCCATATATTCTCATCCTCATAGCGCATCTCAATACTGTCCTGCTGATCGCCAACTGAGGCAACATAGGTCAAATATTCCGCTGCACTGGAACGGATGGTTATTTCATCTTTTTTCTTTTTCAAATAGGATGCCTCCTTTAACGTTCCCAGATTATTATTCTGCCTGTACATCATAGGATTGCTTCACAATTTCCATAATTTGATCTAATTCATCCTGATGCTCCATAAACAATTCTACATCACCATTTCCCCAACGACCTAAACCTGTAATATCCTTGCAGATACCGTTAGGATCATTAATCTCTGAAAACTTCATATTAATCGAAATACGCAATCTTTGTTTCTGGAAGACAATATCAACAAAATTAGTATCCAGCTTATAAGCAACATACAACTTTTTATATTCCTTCTTCACCGCTGGAGATAAGTTCATAATACGCTTATCCAAAGACTCAAACAGCATTCTTGTAAAAGCATTAACATCATATGATTCTAAGGAATACTTCTGCACTGTTTTTTCTTCTGCTTGATATGGTGCTAGTTCTGCAGCTGTTAAAGTTGGATATGGCCAAATAGTTTCTGCTTTCTTTGCTAATTCATTTGCTCTCTCTTGGATGTGTTTCTCATTCCATTCATTCTGCAAAACCACATATTTATTAAGCCTAAGTGCACTTTCCTTAAATCCACCCGGCATATCCATCTTATCCAAGAAAGGCCTGTCACTCATCTCGGAATTATATGCAGTCAAAGTAAGATTGCCAATTGTATGTAAATATTTCTTCTGTACCTCCTGCCACTCAGGGCCAAGATCAGTTTGCCACTCCAAAGAAAGATTTTTGTTTTGCGGCATAATATGCTCAATGGTGTAATTTTCTATAGTAATTGGAGCTTTGTTTTCAAAATTTTCCAAGCGACTTAGAATATAATTTCTAGCACGCATATTATAAATATCACGATTTACGAATGCGCCTTCAAACTTATCGTTATCCGGAAATTCTTTATAAGTATCCTGCATTACAAAGAATGCCTTAACAGAATTCAGGTAATCATCTGGTTTAATATAATTCTTCAACGTTGCAAAAGTCTTGTTCATCGAATTAGTCGGAATTTCGCAAATTGCACGTCTCAGGACATAGCTAATACAAAGCTTCAGAATTTCCTTCAACTCATCTGATGTTATCAGTTCTTCGGTACAGTCATGATGAATTTTCAGTAAGAACGGATAAGATACTTCCATTCTCAAATCAATAATATCTTCATATAACTTCTTTAAATCCGTGTCAGAATTTCGCTTAAATACGATGTTAGTGTAATATTTTGCGTAGTCCAGCAAATCTTGACATAGTTCTCTAATACTTCCAAATTCGCAGTTCAAGTGATACAACTTGAACTCTTCATATACACGTCCTTGCTTTGGAATACGAGAAAGCTTCATGGTCAAGTAATGGCGGAAAAAAGCATCCATTACAGATCCTTGCGTTTCATAAATAAACAGTTGTTCCATAGGCCGCCAGAGATGCTCATATACATAGGTTTGCTCTGATGGCTCTAATCCCATCAAAACATAGTTACGAATCAAATCAGATTCTGAAAGTTCCTTACCGGTAGAGTTCAAGCTTTCAAAAATTGCCTGTGCATCGTCTACAGTACGGTCTAACGTGATATTAACAATCTGTAATTTCCCAATTGACTCGTATACCTCTGCAGGCTGAATTTCTTTATCGGCCAGCTTGTTAGCGAAAAAGTTGTAATTTTCAATTAGCCTTGATCGAGTACCTTCTGCAATTGGCTTTTCCTCAACAAGGCTTATAAGAATGTCCCGATCTGTTTCGGTTAACAGTAACTTATACCGTTCATCACCATTTTCGTACTCATTTTTTAGAAGCATATTATCTATACGACGAGCATTAATTGTTGTGTCACCAGGATTCTTTATTGCATAATCGCGCAAAGCCAGGAGAAGAAGAGTTAACGTAGTCATTCGCTGCTGCCCATCAATAATCATATACTTCTGAACTCCTGTTGGCATTGCCTGCTCAGCAATATTAACAATAGATCCAACAAAATGACCAGCTTTACCTTTTCTCTGCATCTCTACAATATCGTTCCAAAGTCGTTTACACTGATCAATGTCCCAGCTGTAAAATCGCTGATAAACTGGAATCAAAAACTGTTTATTTCCATTTAATATCTCATAGATATTGCCTTTACGTGCATCCATACCGCACCTCCATTACTTCTTTTCTCCGTAAGAAACAGTATCTTCTGCCACCTTGCTTAGTTCTATTTCAGACACATATTTATATAGTTTTTCCTCTTTTCGTGGTTCCACATTATCTGTCCAAAGCTCACACTGACTAATTACTGTGCTTATTGCAAAATCGTAATCTTCAGGCGGATACTTATATTTCTTAAGGAGTCGCTTAACCATCTTACGCATTTGTGCTCTAGCGGTTTCTTTTTTCTGCCAATCGATAGTGCGATTTTTTCGAAGCATTTCTGTAAGTTCTCTTGTCAGAGCAATCAATTCATCATTCTTATAAAAATCTTTGATATGCTCTGGTTTTGTAAGGGCGTCATAAAATGCCAGCTCTTCTTGCGAAAGCCCCAACTCTTGACCATTCTTATAGAGATTTGCAATTTCCTCCGCAGTTTTAAGCAGTTCTTTAATAACTTCTTCATTGGTGATTAATCCGTTATAATAAGAGTTCATCAGTTGCGCTATCTTTTCTGAGAATTTTTGTGACTGCACCACATTTGTTCTCTTGTAAAGAGCCACCTGCTCAGCCATAAGTTTTTTCAAAATCTCAACAGCTATATTCTTTTCCTTCATTCTAGAGATTTCATCCAAGACAGCCGGATCAAACAAGCTGAAATTTTCACCGCCACTTTTGCTGCTGTCAAATAAGCTGATGACACCTTCGCTCTGTACTGCCGCTTTCAAAAGTTCATTGATTTGATCGTTAATCTCGGTAAGCGACAGGCTCTTTCCACCAGTACCACCGTAAGTGATTTTAATAACCGTAGATCGCAAAGCCTCCATATAAGCTGCTTCATGCCTTTCCTGTTCTGTTGTCATACTGGAACAAAGCGAATGAGACTGTTTCAAAAGCATAGCTTCCTTCAAGAACAAATCTTTTCTTTCTGGTACACTTGCATCGAGAATAAAGTTTACACCACCCGTAATAAGCTTAGCCATTGTAAGCGGAGATCCACCTACAAAGCCGCTAAAATCAAAGCCATGCAGTAAATCCTTGCAGACCTGCAGCTTTTCTTGAAACTTCGGATAGGCCATCTTTGCAATGTTCATGTCACCATATTTAGACTGATCGCGCTTCGTATATTCTTTCATCGCCGCCTTTAGAGCTGACGCAATTCCAACATAGTCAACGATCAATCCACCTTCTTTATCCTTGAATACACGGTTAACACGAGCTATTGCCTGCATCAAGTTATAGCCATGCATTGGCTTGTACACATACATGGTAGCCAAAGAAGGTACATCAAATCCGGTAAGCCACATATCTACAACGATGGCTATTTTCATCGGATCGTTATTATCTTTAAATTTTCTCGCGAGTTCTTCCTTGTGCGCTTTGGTTCCGATAATCTCTTTCCAATCTTCTGGATCATTGTTACCGCCAGTCATGACCACACCCACTTTATCTATCCATGTAGGTCTAATTTTTAAGATACGGCGGTAAATTTTCATTGCAATCGGACGAGAATACGCCACAATCATAGCTTTACCTGTCAGAAGATTTGCTCTGTATTTTTCATAATGTTCAACGATATCATCACAAAGAGATTCAATCGTAGAATCTGCTCCCAGTACGCTTTCCATCTGGCCAAGCATCTTTTTGCTCTTCTCAATCGTTTGCGCGTCGGATTGTTGCTCCAAGACATCATAAGTGGAATCAATTAACGCCAGCGTATTCTCATCCAACTTTAGATGAACCACACGACTTTCATAATAAACCGGACGAGTAGCACCATCTTCCACTGCCTGTGTCATATCATAAACATCGATATAGTCACCAAAAACCTCACGAGTATTTCTGTCCTTAGCTGAGATCGGTGTACCAGTAAAGCCAATAAATGTAGCATTCGGCAATGCGTCATGAATAACACGGGCATTACCAATTACCGTATGCGCTTCCTTTTCACCGTTTTCATTCTCTGACATAACGATTTTCTCATCAAAACCATACTGCCCACGATGTGCTTCGTCTGCCATAACAACAATGTTTCTACGTTCCGATAAAGCTTTCTCTCCACGCTCAAACTTAAACATCGTAGTAAATATGATTCCATTCGCACTTCTGCCATCAAGAAGTGACTTCAAATGTTCCTTGCTCTCTGCTTGTACCGGTGTCTGACGCAAAAAATCTGCGCATTGTGAGAACTGTGCATAAAGCTGATCATCCAAATCAATACGGTCTGTCATAACTACGATTGTTGGACTGTCTAATGCATCCTGCAATAAATGTGCATAGAAAACCATAGATAACGACTTACCAGAGCCCTGTGTATGCCAGAACACGCCACCCTTGCCGTCGGTCTTAGTTGCTACCTTTGCTTTTTCGATTGCTTTGCGGACTGCGAAATATTGATGATATCCGGCTAATACTTTGAAACGACTATTGCTAACGCCTGAGAAAAGAATAAAATTCTTCAAAATATCAAGTAAACGTTCCTTTTGGAACATACCCTCATAGAAAGTTTCAAAGGACGCATACGCAGTATCTTCGTAATTACCGTCTTTTGTTTTCCATTCCATAAAGCGATCTAATCCGGAAGTGATCGTTCCTGCTTTATTCGTAGACAAATCGCTAATTACACAGATTGCGTTATAATAAAAGATAGATGGTATGTCCTGCATATAATTGCGAATCTGATGGAATGCATTCTCCGCTCCCACTTCATCTTTCGCCGGACTCTTTAATTCCATCAAAACAAGCGGCAATCCATTTATAAATAGAATAATATCCGGACGACGGTTGTTTCCGTTTTCAAGGAATGTAAACTGATTTACCACATAGAAAGAGTTGTTCTTTATATTTTGATAATCAATCAAACGTACAATCGACGATTGCTCCTCGCCCTTCACAAAGAACTTAACCGTGATGCCATTTTGCAGATAATCCATAAATATCATATTCTTCTGCAGCAGGCTTCCGGTATCAAAATTCTTCAATTTGGCCATTGCCTCATCAATAGCTTCTACAGGCAGACCACGGTTGATACGCACCAAACTATCTCTCAGAATAGAATCCAGAATCGGACTGGTATAATCTCTATCAAAATCCGGAGCGTAGAGGTGGTCATAGCCCATGTTTTCAAACAATTCAATGATTGCCTGTTCATATGTATCCTCTGTAAATAAATTTGGCATGTTCAACCTCCTGTATTTTTCGTTATATTTCTATGGTAAACAAGAATTTAGCGGCTTAAAGGTCGATAGCAGAGACATCAAGTTCGCAGGACATGAGCTTAGATAACAATGCATCTCTAAGTTGTGATAAACGAGCATTCTCTTCTTGGTTAGATATAACAGTACTTGTCATTGGAATGACCAGTTCATTAAATTTACTGAGAGTATCTTCATCAGGCAGAGGAAGTTCCATAGCTTTAACTCTGTCTCTTGGAAGTTCCGTTTGTCCAGTGCTTCCTGTGTGTTGAGCTTCAATTTCACTTTCATGAGAAAGTCCCCAAAAACCGATATAGCTTTGTAATATTGAATCTTTTGGGCGAACAATAGTTACATGGGAATCTACAGTCATGTTATTTGCTTCAAACCAAACTTGAGCAACACGCCCTAGCGTTCCGGTGCCTGTAGAATTAATGAGTAGATCACCTTTTGAAATCCATTTCTCATTGATTTTCTTTGGAAGATGTCGTCGAGCGAGAGAAATGTCAATGGTGTGATCACGAATGCATTTTTGGTTAAGAACTATTTGATCGCTGCTATCATCATATTTAGGCGCGATACCTCTGGTAACCAAGCTGGAAATTGCATCAATTGTTGTAATCTTCCAGTTTTCGGGGAGAGTCCCATCCGAAAGAGCATAATCACAAAACCAGTCCTTATAAATTGCTAATGCTTGCTCAAGTAAATTCTTGTTTATCTTATCGTTCACTTTTATTTTTTCATCTATATTCAACAGAAAACGAGCGATACGCTCTTGAGTTTCTTTTCCTTTGGGGAAAGAAATCACAATTTCTTCCTGCAATCTTTTTCGATTTATCTCTGTCTGACCGGTTGAGCCTTCTGCAAGTGTTTCAATTTTAGGTTGGAACGCTTTAATCGCATACCCATAATAAATAGAATCAATTTCCTCGGTTGGACGAAGAAGTATCATATGTCCATCTATTGTTGTTGGGATTGGCACATCATACAATTGAGCAACACGACCAGCCGTTCCAGTACCGGTAGAGTTAATCAGCACATCTCCTGGTTGAAGCATTTTATCAGCGGGCACTTTCTTTTTTGAACAGTCATGTAATCTTGATTCCTCATACTTGATTTCAAAATTTCGATTACATTTCTGATTTAACACACGAACTGTATTCTCATTTTCTCTTTCTACATATTTAGGTGGAATGCCTTTAGACATAAATGATGTGATTTCTCCCAAACATCTTTTTCTCCACTCTGTCATATTATCACCTTCCTAACCGATATATTTCTTGTGAGCCAACTTAACATTGCTCTGTTTGACCATTGCGTACTGCAAGGTCGTATCTATTCGTTTATGCCCCAAAAGCTGCTGTAACTGCTCAATCGGCATTCCTTTATCAATCGCCATCGTTGCAAGCGTCCGGCGGAACTTATGCGGATGGACTTTGGGAATGTCCAACTGCTTACCCATTTCACGCAGGCGAGATTCGATACCGCCTATCTTGATTCTCTCATGCGGAGAATGCAGAGTGACGAACAATGCCGGATTATTATCCGTTCTGCTGTCAATATAGTTTTGCAGATGAATCTTTGTCCTAGCATCAAAGTATACGATGCGTTCCTTATCGCCCTTACCGAAAACCACACACTCCCGCTCATTAAAATTGATGTCCGCTTTGTTCAGCAAAACCATTTCACCGATACGCATTCCGGTAGAGGCCAGCATATCAATTATTGCCAAGTCTCGAAGTTCTGTGCAGCTGTCACGCATTTTCTCCAAATCCTCGTCCGTATAGGTTTCCTTGATATTAGTTGCCGTTTTCACCTTATGGATACGGCGAACAGGGCTTTTCAAAATATAGTCCTCGTCCTCCAACCAAGAGAAAAAACTTGACAGAATTCTACGGATATTATCTATCGTCACACGACTGGACTGGTTCTTGCTCTGGTAATCCGTCAGATAGGAACGCAAATCCTCTGTCTGAATATGACGGATACTTTTGTCTATCGAAGCCACCATCGTTTCAATGGTTGTGCGGTAATATTTCAGCGTTTTCTCTGAACAGCCTTCAATCCGCTTTGCCGAAACAAAAGCATCTATCAGCTTTGGGTTATCGTCTGTATCTTTCTTTTCTGTCTGTGCTGTAATCTCACAGCCAAACAATGTGTTCTCAAGCACCTTTTGCAGCTGCTGCATTTGGGCGTTGTCGAGATGTGGCAGCATTTGCTGCACCACCTCTGAAATAATTTGTTGTTTCATAGGTCATTCTCCTTCAAATTTATTTTCCAGAGAACGACTCAACGGCAGTTCCGTTGGCTTTAGCTCCCGCCGTTGGTGGGAGTTTTATTCTTAATAAAGGTCTATATCATCGTGATCTTCTCCATCATAATGATTATAATAATGGAATCCATCTTCGAGTGGTTTTCCACACCTACAGCAAACATCCCAATATCCCCATTCTTCAATTTCTGATGTAACAGACGATATGGATGAACATTTACAGTAGCCTACTTTTTCAATTGGCACACCTTTAAAATACATCATTTTGTGTTCCTCCCTATGTTAAACAAGAATTTAGAGCAGCAAGCTCAGGCTCTTTTTCACTCATTATTTATTGAGAATGCTAACCCAACGTGGAAAGATGGTGTGCTTTCCGACCTTGGAACTGTAGTCGCAGGTGGAACTCCATCCAAAACAAAGCCAGAATATTACTCCAAGCAAGGCATAGCATGGATTACTCCAAAGGATTTATCTCTTAATAAGTCAAAATTTATCTCTCATGGCGAAATTGATATTTCAGAATTAGGATTTTCCAAGAGTAGTGCAACTAAAATGCCAACCGGAACAGTTCTGTTTAGTTCTAGAGCACCTATTGGGTACATTGCCATTGCTGCCAATGAAGTAACAACTAATCAGGGATTCAAATCGGTAGTTCCAAATAAAAATATTGGTACAGCCTTTATATATTATCTTCTGAAATTTTTATTGCCGACCATTGAGGGAATGGCTTCGGGTTCAACTTTTAAGGAAATATCAGGTGCAGGGATGAAATCTGTCCCTGTTGTAATTCCTGATAACGAGACTATCGAAAAGTTCAATGCCTTTTGTACCCCAATCTTCCAACAGCAAGAAGTGCTTGAAGCAGAAAATTCACGACTTGCTGATATTCGAGATGCATTGTTACCTAAGTTGATGTCTGGTGAGCTTGATGTCTCCGACCTTGACATTTAAGCCGCTAAATTCTTGTTTATCCTATCATTGAGTGCAATTTTATCATCAAACGCCTTCAGGAATGAGCCGATTTTTTCTTGTTCGACTAATGGTGGAACATCAATTTCAAGATTCTTTACCACATCCGTCTGCACACGCTGTCGCCCTGATGAACCGACCATAGATTTTATTGCTGGTTCTCTTACTTCCGGGCTACAAATGAGATAGTACAAGTAGTCCTTATCAGCGATTCCTTCTTTTGCTCTAAACACTATATATTCCGTTGAGCCAAACCCGACCTCTCCATCATTTAAGATTGAGACCTGCGCTGTTTTTCCGTTTTCTAAACACGGCGTAATTCGTGCCATAATTGTATCTCCATTACGGAACTTCGTACCACCAGAAAAACATTCTTCAACATAATATGGAACATCGCGATAAAATGGGCGAAGCACATCCATAGGGATTTTCTTAGCTATAGCACCTTTTTTTATTGTTTCTCTCGGATTGAAATCTGCAATATCAGAGAGCTTCTTTTTTGTCCATTCAGATTTCATACCCAATCGCCTCCAGTTTTTCGCGAATTACAAATTCGTTTATTCTTTCTTGTCCTGTATTCATAAGCTAACTCTCACTTTCAGTTTCATCCTCATCCGTTCTATAAGCATCTTCAACCGAATAAGTAGCATCATCCAGCATCTTAACATCTATGCCTACGTTGATTGTGTCCTGTGTTTTTCCTCCATCTTTCAATTCGTATATAAACTGCAAAGCTGCCTCAATATAATATTCAATTGCATTCTCGTCCGAATTCAAGGATTCAATATTATCAATGCTAATCAAATGAGCTGTAGTTGAAGTAATCAACCGTCCTTTTTCAACAAGGCCAAAGTCTCGCTCTATTATCTGCACAGAAAAATCTCCAGAATTTAACCAATCAACAATTTCCTTATTTTCATCATAATCTTCAATTGGTTGATAGGAATATTTGTCAATTTCCTTTGCCCACGCTTCTAACTGCACCTTAACTTCATTTTCATTTTTGCATATGAACAGTGATGAAGCTGATACATTTTCTGCAAACTCCTTTAGCAGAAATTCTCCAAAAGCATTATCTTTGGAATAGTATATGATTTTTGAGTTGTGGTGTTTTAATGCAAATTCCAAAACACTTTCCCATAGCAATGCATCCTTAAATCCTTTATCAGACTTTTTGTCTTTTCCTTCAAAAGGAGGCAACTTACTAAATGCACGATTTACAATACTTTCAAATCTATTATTAGAAGCAATCGGTATCTCTATAACTTCATTCAACCCTTCTGAGATTTCCTTCTTATATTCCTCAATCTTAGTTTGTATGTATTCCGGATAATTTATTTCCGGATTCTCATATATAGAATACTCAGGGAACCGTTTCTTCGATATCGTGTTTTTATAAGCTATAAGTAATTCATCATGCTTTTCTATAATCTGCTTTTTCATTTCGCTCCAGACAACTGATGGAATTGCTATGGTTACCTGATTATATATATCAAGCTGATTAATCATATCAATTACATTTTCAAATGTTGAATTAAAGCTAAACGTTGTGAAATCTGCTTTCTTTTCATATGCTTGAAACAGAGCATTCGTATCAAAAATCAAACAATACGTTATTTCATTGCTTGAGCTCATATCCGATCGCCCCCAGCTTCTTCCTGATCTCTCCCTCCAGCTCATGTGACTTTGCAAACATTTCCGCAAGTTCAGATGTTAACCGATCCATCTTTTCTTCAAATGGCTCATCGTCATCTTCTTGTTCTTCAATGCCTACATATCTGCCCGGAGTAAGGATAAAGTCTTGCTTTTCAATTTCCTGCAAATCGGCAACGGCGCAGAAGCCTTTAACATCTTCAAGTGTTCCGTCAACAAAAGCTTCATAGGTATCTGAAATCTTCTTGATATCATCATCTGTCAACTCTCGAAGCTTACGACTCACCATCGTTCCCATCTTGCGAGCGTCAATAAATAAAGTCTTTCCCGGTTGTTTCTTCTGTTTATTGATAAACCAGAGCGAAACAGGAATCTGCGTTGTATAGAATAGCTGAGTAGGCATTGCAACAATGCACTCAACTAAATCGGCATTGATAATGTTCTTACGAATATCACCCTCTCCACCTGACTGAGAAGATAGTGAACCGTTCGCTAATACCATACCAATACGACCTGCTGGTGCAAGATGAAAAATCATGTGTTGAAGCCATGCAAAGTTGGCGTTTCCTGCTGGTGGTGTTCCATATTTCCATCTCTGATCTTCTTTTAGTTTATCCAATCCCCAATCGGAAAGGTTAAACGGAGGATTAGCCATAATATAATCTGCTCGCAATGTTGGATGGCGATCATCTAGAAACGTATCTGCAGCATAGGCTCCAAGATCTGGTTCAATTCCACGAATAGCAAGGTTCATCTGTGCCATCTTCCATGTAGTAGGGTTTGAGTCCTGACCATAGATAGAAATATTGCTGATATTACCACTGCGATTCTCAACAAACTTCGCAGACTGAACAAACATACCTCCTGAACCACAACAAGGGTCATATACTCGTCCCTTGAAAGGTTTCAAGACTTCCACTAAAGTACGTACTACGCATGAAGGCGTAAAGAATTCACCACCACGTTTCCCCTCTTGCTCAGCAAACATAGAAAGACAATATTCATAGGTACGACCCAAGATATCTTTTTCACTGCCGTGTTCAATCATCTGGATATTGGTAAATAAATCTACCACATCTCCCAATCTTCGTTTGTCCAATTCTGGACGTGCGAAATTCTTAGGAAGAATGTCTTTCAATCGTTTATTTTCTTTTTCAATTGCACGCATAGCCTCATCAATAACTGTACCAATCTCTGGCGTATGTGCTTTTGCTGCAATCTCACTCCAACGTGCACCTGCTGGTACAAAGAAAATACCCTCAGAAGTATATTCATCAATATCTTCCTCGAATCCGTCGCCTTCTTCAACAAGTTCCTGATATTTATCGTCAAATCTATCTGAGATATATTTCAAGAAAATCAACCCCAGGACAACGTTCTTATATTCTGATGCATCCATATTGCCACGAAGTACGCAGGCCGCATCCCATATTTGTTTTTCAAATCCAATATCGGCTGTATTTTTATCTGCCATTTTAGTTTTCCTCCTTTGAAGATTAATCTAGGACTATTTCCACAATATTAGAATGTCTCACAATCGAGATACTTACATGCCCTTACTTGCATACATATAGTGGTATTAAACCCATTGCCAAGCTTTGCTACAAATGTAGAACTAATTCCCGCCTTCTTGGCAAGCTCTGTTTTCTTCATATCTAGTTCTACCAGTTTTACCCATAACTTTTTATATGATAGTTTCATTCTGTCGCATTATCTTCCATATAAAACCACTATGTCTATTGTTTTATATTTCAAATACAACACTTTAATCATATTAGTAATATTCAAAATACCTTTCCTGAATCTCAATCTTTGTTTTATTATAAGACAATATTTCCTAGGATGCAATAGTATTCGCCATTTCAGCATTATCGTATAATACAAATCTGCACTCGCTTCAAAATTACACAAGCAGTACCATCATTCGCTACATGAATAAAATTTAGTTTTTCTCTCAATGACAAGATATTCATATATTACCGCATCTCTCAATATACTGTAGCACCTCATGGCCTATTAGATTTCCAGTTGTACACAGTTTTATAATGTACTAACAGCATTGTTTATAATACACTTCACTCGGCATTTCCACAATCTCAGCTATCTCTGGCTGCAACTAGTTTATTGTCCCCCAGTGCCTGCATGAAATCAAAATTCCATACATCCAAACTCTCTCATCATATCGTCCGTTAAGGTTTTATTGTATCGTGTTTTTATATTGAGGAAAAAACAAAATCTTTATCCCTCTGATTGATATATTTCGTTCCACCACCTGTTTTTCGGTTAATAAGGTCAATAACTATATCTAACATCAATTGTCGCAGTGCTCTTGCTTTATCACTTTCAGATAAAAGCATCTCCATATTTAAAAATGCACGAAAATCAAATACTCCGAGCACCTTAGTTTTGGTAGGGACACAAATGTCCTTACCAAAATCCTTTGCACACTCTAAAAAAGCTTTCAATTTCTTACCCCGGAGCACCTGATATCCATTTTCAGTAAGTTCTTCTCCGTATTGCTCCAAATAGTGACTAATTGTTCTTATATCGACTTCAAAAAAATTGGCTGTTATTTGTCGAGTTACAAAGATTTTCCCAGCCCATAAAATACCGTCAATTCCTGACTTCTGCTGTATTTCCTCTATGGCAATTTCATTATTTAATATATTTTACCTGTCCAGCCTCGAATTTGTTAAAGCCTCCATCATACTTACCCTCCTGTTTCTCAAGTCATGAAATCATCTTAAAACGTCCCCTTTGTCACCCTGCTTACCGCGCCCTTTCTTCCCTCACCAGCTTCGTCACTACTTCCGCAGTCGTCTGCACCCAATCCTCCTGCACTTCGCTCGCTTTCTTGGGCAGACTTTGCATGAGACGTACCGCTGCTTACTGCTCCCCTTCTGTCCTAACCAGCTTCGTTACAACTTCCGCAGTCGTCTGCACCCAATCCTCCTTCACTTCGCTCGCTTTGTTGGGCAGACTTTGCATGAGACGTACCGCTGCTTACCGCGTCCCTTCGGTCCTAGTAAGCAGGGTTACGGCTTCACAATGCACGCCCCAAGGGAACATATCCACAGGCGTCCCCTTCTCAAACCGATACCCATGCTCGCCCAGATATTTCACATCCCGCGCCAGGGTAGCCGGATCGCAGGACACATAGACGATTCGCTCAGGCTCCACAGAAACCACAGTTTTCAGTAACGTTTCCTCACAGCCTGCCCGAGGCGGATCCAAAATCACCACGTCGGCTTTTTCCACCCGAAGTCCGGCATCGTCCGCTGCAGCGCCTTCGCCTGAGACCAGCTTCGGCAGTTCTTCTTCGGCACGGCCGCACACATATCTGGCATTGACGATGTGATTGATGACCGCATTGCGGTTAGCGTCGAGGACGGCGCCTTTGACCGACTCGATACCGATGACGCGACCCACTTTGTCATAATCCAGCACGCCATCGTGGCGCGCCATATAAGCCTCTTCCATCTGCCGCGCTGCGAAAAGCCCGATGGTGCCCACGCCGCAGTAAAGGTCCAGCACTGTCTCCTCGCCGGAAAGGTCGGCATATTCCATCGCCTTGGCGTAAAGTCGCTCCATCTGCACCGGATTCACCTGATAAAAAGAATGAGGTGAAATTTCAAAGACCAGATCGCCCACTTCTTCATTGATGACAGGTTTTCCGGCAAGGGTAATCAACTCCTCCCCCATAACACTGCCCGGCATCGCGCCGTTTTTACCTTTGCAGACGCTGATGACCACGCTCTCCAAGCTGTATTCCACGCCGTCATCGGATACCGGCAGTTCATAAATGACATCATCCAGCATTTCCACCAGCTTGGCAGCATTAGGAATCCCTTTGCCGTTGATGACCAGCACTACCATCACCTCGCCGGTGCCACGGGCAGTTTTCACCACCAGATGGCGCATTAAACCCTTTTCCCACTTGGGGTCGTAAGCCGTAATATGGTCGCTTTCCATAAACTGACGCAAAGCCTCCGCCGCTGCCATAGCAGGCGCTGACTGAATCAGACAGTCGTAGCAGTCCACTACCTCGTGGCTCTTTGCACGATAAAAGCCCACCGCCGGCTCGCCCAAATTCTCCACGATACCGCCTTTGCGGGTGATAATGCCGCCGGTCCAAACAGGCATAGAAGCCTTGTTCCGATAGCGAAAAGGCTCCTCCATACCGATAATCGACTCCATCTCTGGCTCCAAAATTCCGCCCAGCCGTACCAGCTTATCGCGCACCTGCTTTTCCTTGAGTGCAAGCTGCGCCTCATAGGAAAGATTGCTGTAAGGGCAGCCGCCGCACTGACTGCTATATTCGCACATTGGCGTAATCCTGTCCGGTGACGGCTCCACTAGGCGAAGCAGCTTTCCGAAGGCGTAGTTCTTCTTTACCTTAGTAAGCTCCACTTCTGCAAGATCGCCGACCACAGCGCCCTTTACAAAGATCGCAAAGCCATTACTTCTTCCGAGCCCCTGCCCTTCGTTTGTCATGTCCTCTATTTTGATTTGAACGATTTGTCCTTTTTCCATCTTTTTTACCTTTCTTGCTCTTTGCGGAAGAACCCTTGCCGGACTTTTCCGCCTTACGCTTTTCCTTTACACCTCGCGCAGATTTTTCGCCTCGACGCTTTTTTTCGCCCGATTCATTGTCACCTTTTCCTTTATCATTACGGTGACTTTTTTCTCGCAGGCGTCGTTTTTCTGAAGGTTCCTGCTCTGACTCTGGTTCAATTTCTCCCAGATTCATGCGCAAAAAGGCTGCCGCCACTTCCAGCGGATCCAGCCCATCGTCTACACATCGTTTATATACGATTTTCATATATGGAGTCAGGTCTTTGCCCTCACAATATTCCACAGCATCCGACACCGATTTGTACGCTTTGACAGTCAAAGCACTTGCCGCCGTCGGCATATCCTTTTCCTTAATCTTCGTATTGCAGTAATCCTCCAGGGAGCGAATTTTGTACTTCTCCCGCGGCGTAATCAGGGAAATCGCCTTCCCCTTTCTGCCTGCGCGGCCGGTTCTGCCGATTCGGTGCACATAGTACTCCATATCCTGAGGCATGTCGTAGTTAAACACCATATCCACATCGTCCACATCAATACCCCTTGCCGCAACATCCGTCGCCAGCAAAAGCTCCAGCTTTCCGCTTCTGAAAAGGGCCATGACCCGGTCTCTCTGATGCTGAGACAAATCCCCGTGCAAAGCCTCCGCTGAGTATCCCTTTCCCTTCAAAATCAAAGTCAGCTGATCGACTTTTCTCTTGGTATTGCAGAAAATCAGCGCCCGCTTCGGTGACATATAGTCCAGAAGCCTGCAGAGAGACGTATCCTTTTCCCTTCCTTTTACCACATAATAGGTCTGCTTGACGAGAGGAATGGTCATTTCCTCCTGTGGCACGTGAATGTGCAGCGCATTCTGTTGATACTTTCCGGTGATTTCCAGAATTTCATCGGGCATGGTGGCGGAAAACAGCGCAGTCTGCCGCTCCTCCGGAATAGACTCGCAGATAGTCTCGATGTCCTCGCGAAATCCCATGTTCAGCATTTCGTCCGCTTCGTCAAGTACCAGCATTTGCAAAGCGTCCAGCTTCAAAGTACCTCTACGCATGTGATCCATCACACGCCCCGGCGTTCCCACTACAATGGAAAGCTTTCCACGAAGCAGTCTAAACTGCTTTTCGATGTCCTGACCGCCATAAATGGCGCCGATTTTTACACCGGGCACATGCTTTGCCATTTTCTTCAGTTCTTCTGCAGCCTGTATGGCAAGTTCTCTGGTCGGGCAAAGAATCAGTCCCTGGACGCCGCCTATCTTGCTGCGAAGGTTTTCTATCATAGGGATACCGAAAGCTGCCGTTTTGCCGGTACCTGTCTGGGCCTGCCCGATGATGTCCTTACCCTCAAGGAGCACCGGAATCGCCATCTCCTGAATGGGCGTCATTTCTACAAAGCCCATCTCTGCAAGGCCTTTCAGTATCCTCTTATCAATCTGTGATTCGTTGTAATTCATTTAATTCTCTCTTTCTTTTCTCGTTAATAAAAGTATACCATACCTTCCGCCGAAAAGACAGGATTAATGCCGGAAAACACAACAAAATCAAGGCTGTCGCAGATAAAATGAGACAGCCTCTTTGCATATGCACCATTTAAAGCAAATATGCGATGAATGGTGCGAATTATTTTTTTGCAGTTTTTATTTTTGCACCATTTTGGGCTAAAACAGATGGAATGGTGCACATAAAGTCTCTAAAAACATAAAATCACCGGTGATTCGTTTTCATCTGGAAATTATATATAGAACCCAGAAGCAATACTTTTCATAATTCACCATTTATTTCCAGCACTTCCAATCACTTTAAAGCTCTCACAGAAAAATCTGCACCATCAAGTATTATTTCTCTATAAATGGTGCGCAGTGGCGGGGTTGTGCACTTAACAGCCGCACCATTTCCAGTATTTTAAAGGAAAATGGTGCAGGAGCGACAAAACTAATTTTGAGACATCCCCGGCTCAAAAGCAAATCTAATCCAATTCAATCATTTTCTGATGAGGATACTGACTAATCAGCAGTTTGGGAGCATCCTCTGTCAGATGCTTTACACTGACCGTCTGAGACATGACGTCAAAGGTCAGCAGCAATTCCATACTAGTGCCCTTTTTCATAGAAAATGAAGACCCCGGCATCTTTGGATTTGCTATCAGAAAACAGCTTTCCTCAAGGCTCAAAATATAGTCAGTTCCACAGAGCATATACTGCTGTAGCGAAATCCCCTTTTCCCCTGTATGAGGATTATCTCTGTTGGCGATACGCACGTGCACCGTATAGATATAGTCGGTAAAAATTCCCAGAAGTTGCGCCTTTGCTTCTGCGTGATAAGTTTTCAGAAAATCTGTCGCAGAAAGCAGTTCTGCGTCCAGCACTGTAACTATATAACCGTCCATATCCTCATCGGCATAGCTAAAAAAATCCTTGCCGACCGGCACCTCTTCTCCCTTTGAAAACATCTGGATCACAGGGATATCCACAGACCGGTTCACTGTATAAACCCTAAGTCCCCCTCCTATCGCCAAAACAACAGCCAGCAGCACTATCACAACCTTTTTCATTGCTTAAGCTCCCTTCTCCCCTGCGCAAAATCGCTAAAATCACTGCTGTGCAGATGAGCTTTCAATCGACCTGATTCCAACACAAAAATTTCATCCGCCAGTTCCTGCAGAATTACTCCATCGTGGCACGAAATGACCACCAGGGCGCCCCGCCCCTTTTCACTTGTCAGAATTTCTTTGACTCGTGCAATGCCTTCTGCATCCAGTGCATTGGTCGGCTCATCCAAAACAACAATATCTGGCTTCTCCATGATTGCCGCTCCAATACCGAGCCGTTGCTTCATGCCTAAAGAATATTTGCGATATTTTTTCTCTGCAGCATCAGAAAGCCCTACAGCATCCAGCACGCACCTGATTTCCTCATCGCAGATTTGACCCTGCAGCCCTGCCAGCATTTTCAAATTTTCAAATCCCGAATAGCCGTCCAGAAAAGCCGCATTTTCCAAAAATAGCCCCAGACTCTCCGGAAAAGTTATATCTCTTCCCAGGCACTTTCCGTCTATTTCTATACTGCCGCAGGTTGGGCGAATTAACCCGCAGAGAAGTCGCATCAGCATAGTTTTCCCAGAACCGTTGACCCCCTGAAACCCATAGATATGCCTCGATTCCATGAGCATGGTAACATCCTCTATCACCGGCTGCTTATGTATAATCTTCGATACGTTTTTTAATTCTATCCTTGCCATTCAAAATTCCTCCCACGCTCTTTAATCTCTATTCAAAATATCATAGCGATGAAAGCTCCAGCATCCTATCACTATGCAGCCAAATATCATGATCAAACAAAGCACTAAGCCCGTCGTCTGACTGACACCAGATATGACAACCTCTTCGTAGCGCATCGTCATAGCATAATTTCCAATCAGGTACGGCGAAACACAATACGCCGAAGAAACCATGATCAGCGCCACCCCGAAAAAACTGAACACAGGCTTTAGATACAGTGACAGCACCATCTGTGCAAGGCTCACTCCAAAGGAAACAAAAACCGGCACAAACAGCATTGCAAAGGACCATGGTTCGACATCCTGCGCCATCTGCGATTTTTCCACTCGAAACACCTCGTAAAGTAGTGCCTTATGGATTTTTCCCGTGAAAACTGCGTTCTTACTTCCTGCGCAAAACAGGCCGGCGGTGAGGAAAATCATGCTGTGATAAACAGCAGCACTGAGCAAATTCCAGCTGCATTTGGACAGCCACCATGCCGTTCTGCTCTTTGTTCTTATGAGAATCTGCTGTCCCACGCCCTGCATGTCCTGATAGGGATACTGCAGCGTCAGAAAGCAAAGGACAAGAAATACTGCCGCCCAGCGCACAGGCGAATCGCTCAGCTCCGGAAATGGCCCCAGACCTCCGTAAATGTACATGACAAAGTCCCCAAAGCTCGCCTTGATTTCATCGCCGAAGTAATCCATACTGGCGAAAGCCGCAGTGCGGGCGCTTAAATCCAGACATGAGGTCAGGCAGATAATAACAGGCGCTGCAAAGAGCAGCGGCTTTTGTAAAAGCCCATGCACCAGATCAAAACAAAGCAGTCTAATATATTTCATGACGGATCCCCCTTAGTACCACTGGTAAAAAAGTCAGCAGAAACAGCACCGCTGCCCAGCCAAAGACTACAAATCCATTGGTATCGTATGTCGCAGGAGTAGCCCGCAAAAACGTCATAGGCGACAGTTCCGTATAAATTACCGTGCTGGACCGATAGACAAACGATTGGCAAAGATAGCTAAAGCCAAGCAGCAGAAAGAAGGGCAGCAGCGTAACCATCACAGGCCTTTTCACGAGAACAGACAGGACAAAGCACAGACACGCAATAAGACCACAGAGCAGAAAATCAATGAAAAGATACAAGATCACATATAGAAATGGTCTGGTATAAAACAGCATCGACATAAAAGACGATGCGCTGATGCCATACGCCGTATCATACACTGCACTGGGCGTGACTGCAGGAAAAAACATAGCGGCAAGAAGAAAGTTAAACAGCTGCGGCAGCACCATAGCAAGACCGCCAGATAAGAACAGCGCCAGATATTTAGCAAAGTAGTACCGCAGCCTGCCCGTCCTAATGACTACATTCTTTTCGTAGCCGCTGCGCCGCTCAGCACAGTAAGACCACCCGTAAGGAATCGAAATCAAAAGAGGAAACAGCAAGAAATAATCCTGCGAACCTGTAGAGTGCGGTTCTCCGCCAATCCAGTGGTTAAACAGGGTCTCCATAGGCATCAGAGGATTGCGCAGTCCGAACTCCTCCGAAATCCGTAGGTGGGCTTCCATATCCTGCAGATAGCTCTCCAGACTGGGGATCAGACTCAAAAAAGTGATGCCAATACCAATGACTACAACAAGAATAAAAAACTTATTGCAAATCGCTTTTTTACATTCCAGTTTTACTATATTCCAAAGCATCCCCTTCACCCCCCCTAAAAAACCAATTTGATGTACTTTTGCAGTTCATCAAATCCAAATGTCAAATACAGATTTTTCGGATCATAGCACTGTGTATCCACATACCAGCAGACCTTCACATTTTTTTCTCGACCGATAGGCAATCTGTATTTGTAGTAATCCTTCCAGCCGTCTGTCGTTCTTTTCCCGCTCGGACAGGAGAAATACACCGGACTTGTCGGATACAGTTCATAAAATTCTGTCTCACCGTTTGCACAGAGAATATCCAGGCTTGTGATATTTCGTTCGGGCTCTGCCCGTACATTTTGCACAGTCAGCGCAACCATCAAAAGCTTTACACTTTCCTTCAGCTTCCCGTTTGCATCCATCAGTTCCTCCGACACACCGTCAAGCAGCAGTTCCTCTGGGCTCAGATTTATCTCCTGTGGTGTATCCACTAGCTGCACCTCATTGACTGTGTAAAACAGTGCATCGGTAACGACTTCTCCGTTTTGCACATCGTAAGTGCCCACAGGCTCTCCCATCTCGCCAAGCTGCTCCGGTTTTATGGTGAAATTCTGCGGCTGCTCTTCTTCCAGTCCTGGCATAACTTGCGTCTTGCCGGCTTTATCAAAACCGGCGTCAAAAGTGCTGCATCCGCTCAAAATTCCTAATGCCAAAGCTATAACAAGAAAAATCCAGGCAGTCTTTTTATTTTTACTCTCCTTCATCACAAATCCCCCTCTCATAGGATTACTCCATACTCTTCTCCAATGCGTTTTGCTTTTCTAGTTGCCGCGTCCAATCTTCCTCACTGGACGGCAACCAGTGAGTTTCCTCCAAATTCAGCGCTTCTCCATACGCTGCAACGGAATTTCCGTGGCGTATATATGCACCGCTAAATGCATTGATTTCCACCAACGTGTATCTGGTATAGCTGTAGTAAGCACGAATGCCCGGCGTCCCATCTGCACCAGTGCAGTCTTCCACCCTTCCTAAGGCTGCAAGTTTTTTCCTGCTTTCGCTGTTGATATCATCGCCAAATACGTAGGCATATCCTTTTTCATCGCTGCGAAAGATGACCGCCCAAACGGGATCCCCCGCAGGGGCACTTTCTGCAATATAGCGCACCTCAACCGGCTGGCTTTTCAGTTCCCTCATATCAAAACCTTGTTCTTTCAGGGCTGCAATTGCAGACTCCACGGCTGTTTTCTTTGAAACTGCATTTATATCCGCAGTCTGTACAGCTTCTGCTGCTCCTAAATTCGTCTGATTCAACGATACCGACTGTATCCTTGAATTACCGGGTACAGCCGCCAGTACCGGCGGCATTACGAAAAAGCTAAAGCCCAGCAGGATACATATAAGCACAGTCGTGACAGCTTTTCCGCTCCTATCTTTGTATTGCATTGTTCCTTTCCTCCAACCTCTGTGCTCTACAGTAAATAGTCTAGCTTCAGAAGATTTCCGCTTTAATATGAAATGATTATCAACTTGTAAAACATATCCGCACCGTGGTTCCGTTCCCCGGCGCAGATTCAATTTCCAGCTTTGCACCGTGAAGTTCCGCAACTTGAGAGACAATGCTAAGCCCCAAACCTACGCCGCCCAATTTGCGGGAACGAGACTTGTCCACCCGGTAAAAAGGCTCTGTGATTTTCTGAATTTCATCTGCTTTCATTCCATGACCTTCGTCTCGCACCCAAAGCACCCGGCAGCCAGCCTGCCTGCAGGCGCAAACCGTAATTCTGCCTTGAGGCAAAGATGCTTTTGCAGCATTTTCTACAAGATTTGCAAGCATGGAAAGAAGCAAGACTTCATCACCTTCAAGTTCAGAAATATTTGCCTGCATCGTCAAGGTTAGCCCTCTCTCTGCCAGAATTGGACTCATTGCAGCCTTTAAGGCTTCAAACAACTCCGCCACATTGACTTTCCCAAGCTGAATTTGCTCCCCGCGCAAATAAGCCAGTGCCAGCAGCTTTTCCGACAAATTCTTTAGCCTAAGCGCCGCATCATACAGATGCTCTGCGGCAAGTTCCCGCTCTTCCTCCGTGGTGTTGACCTTTTGCAGATACTCCGCATAACCTAAAATCGATGTGACTGGGGTTTTCATCTCATGAGTCAGATCATCGATAAACCGCTGTCTGTCAGACGCTGCCTGTGCAAGCTGCGCCATATTTTCTTCAATCGATTCCGCCATCTGATTAAAATTCTGCGCAAGCTGCCCAAACTCATCACTTCTGCGCAGGTCAACTCTCTTGTTATAGGCGCCCCCTGCAATTTCAGCTGTCATTAAATGTAGCTGATCGATAGGCTTTGTCATGTGTCTCAGCAGGAAGTAAATGGCAGCTGCCATTGCGGCTATAACCGCCAGATTCAGAATCAGGAACATGCGGCTGACCTCTTTACGAAATCCGTCCAGCTGGCTAATATCTCGTCCGTAGACCAGCGTTAAATGAGGATAATCTGGAATTTTGGATGCGACAAAGACATATCTCCTGCCTTCCCACATTCCGTCCATGGTGTTTTTATGTTCCGTATCCGAAAGGTGCAGAAGCTTTAGCGCAGGCACTTCCAATTCCCCATAAATCGCTGTATCTTCTTCATACAATGCCAAGACAACCCCTTGAGGTTTATAGTACTCCCCAAGAGGCTGCAAAAGGGCAGTCAGCCGGTCCTCGTTCCAAGCGGCATCTCCATAAACAGTTTCCGCATTAGAAATTCTGCCGGTAACCGAGGATAAAATGACGTTCTGCTCACGAATGCTGTTATTCGTCTCTCTCTCCCTGTTAAAATCATAGACGCGGCTGGTCAAAATATATACGCCGGCATCAAAAGCAATCACGAAAATGAGCAGCGTGCCTAAAAAGATTTTTTGCCAAAATTTCATTATCGCACCTCCAGACGGTACCCATGCTTATATACCGTCTTAATGTAATCTTCCAGTTTCAGCTTCTTCCGCAGTTTTGTGATGTGCACGTCCACAGTGCGGGTGTCGCCAAAATAGTCATAGCCCCACGCCAGATTCAAAAGTTTTTCGCGGGACAATGCGATATTGCGGTTTTGAATCAGCACCTCCAGCAGTTCAAATTCTCTGTTGGTCAGTTCTACTGTCCCGCCGTCCACCGCAGCCGTTCGCTGATCCAGATAAACCACAGTTCGTCCAATTTCAAATACCCGCTGCGCACTGCCTGTCCGTCGCAAAACTGCTTCCACCCGTGCATGCAACTCCACCGCTTCAAAAGGTTTTGTCAGATAATCGTCAGCACCAAGATTCAGCCCTTTCACCTTATCTGCGGTGGAGTCTTTCGCCGTGAGAAAAATTACAGGTTTTTCTCCAAATACCTTTTGTTCCATCAGCGAAAAACCATCTCTTTCAGGCAGCATCACATCCAGTAAAATCAGCGCTGGCTGCCATTGCTCCATCACGGCAGCCGCTTCTTTGCCGTCAAATGCCTGCTGGCACACATGTCCTGCCAGCCTCAAATTCAATACAATCAAGTCGCTGATTGCCTTTTCGTCTTCAACTATGAGAATATTCGCCATCTTGCCTCCCTGCTTTCTTTCTCGTTATGGATCTATTATAACAAAAACATGTTAGAAAGTTGTAAAGAAAGATAAATCAGTCCGACTTGTTCCAGTCCAAGACCTGTGTTATGATACTAGAAAACCCCCAGAAAGGAACGAATACTATGATTATATATTTCACCGGCACCGGAAACAGTCGCCATCTGGCGCAGCAGCTAGCAAAAATTCTGGACGACGACTGCATCTCCGCCGTTTCCTATATTAAAGAAAACAAAGTCGGCGACTTCCATTCGGAAAAAGCCTACATCTTCGTCTGTCCAGTCTATGCGTGGCAAATGCCTCACATCTTTGAGGAATTTTTAAATAAAAGTACTTTTTCCGGAAGCACTGACTGCTATTTTGTCATGAACTGCGGAGATGAAATCGGAAATGCCGAGAAAGGCATCAAAGCTTTTTGCGCTCGCAAAGGATTTCAATATCGAGGGGTATTGGGTATAAAAATGCCAGAAAATTACATTGCTATCTTCCGTGCACCCGATGAAGAAACAGAGAAAAGAATTATCACTGCCGCTGATAAGAAAATTGCCCGTGCGGCAGAGACAATTCGCCACAGAGAAGCCTTTCCGCCATGCAATATTACTGCCATCGACAAGCTAAAAAGCGGCATAGTCAACAAGACTTTTTATAAGATGGTTATTTCTGACAAAAAATTCCATACCACTGAAAGATGTACCGGCTGCGGCGCTTGCGCCAAAAGCTGTATGCTCAATAACATCATTATCAAAGACGGAAAGCCTTCCTGGGGCGGTAGCTGCACCCACTGCATGGCATGTATCTGCGGCTGCCCTGAAGAAGCCATCGAATACGGCAAGCACACCGTTGGCCTTCGCAGATATTTCTTAGAAGACTAAACTTTTACAAAGAAACTCCAAAAAACAGAAAACTCGAAGAAAAGATACTCTCATTTCCTTCGAGTTTTTTATTTTGACAAAAATGCCTACACTCTCATGGCTTCGCTTCGCTCTCCGATTACCATAAAACTGCTCATGGAAGTTGCACAGAGCTTTCCGCTCTGTCTGTCATATGCTTTTCCGATGGTTCTGACCATGCGCCGCCCCACATTGTTATAATCGATATGGAACACGTACTGCGTACCGTTAAAAGGTTTCAAAAAACTGACAGAAAGATCTATCGTTGTCACATTCTTCTGGGTCAGCGCCACAGCGCCCATGCCTGTAGCCGTATCGAAGAGACTACAAATGACACCGCCGTGAACATCACCTGATGGGTTCTTACTCCACTCCCCTACATCAAATCCCAGTTCAATCCACTTTTCCTCAATATTACAATCCAGATAGTAAAGTCCCAGTCTGTTATTAAGCCGCTCCGGCTGCTTCGCCGCGCTTCCCGTCACACTCTTTAATTCTTCAACAAATTCTGTCTGATTCAAAACGACTTCCCTGCCTTTCCCTCTTCATATATCACTAAACCATGCTATCACAACTTTGCGATTTTTTCAATGGCCGCTTTCGACGGTTCTCGCTCAGTCTGTGACAGATTTTCGAATTTGCCTCCGTTTTGTCACCAAAATAAACGAATTCCAACTCCATTTTCCCTCAAATCGTGACAACTGCGACAGTTTTCCGCTAGCCTGTCACTATAGTCACTATATTTCAAGAAATTCGTTGACAAAAATAACGCTTTTGGATAACTCTGTCACAGGTACAGCAAAAGGTATATTTTAACCGCAAATTCCCAATTTTATATATCTTTCTATATATTTTATATTTTCTGAAATACGATTGACAATTTTAAATTAATGTTATATTTTATATATAAGGATTTTATTAAGATAAAGGAGGACTAAAATCATGAAAAACAAAACAAAATTCCACATCATTTTAACTGTTGTTACTATTCTAATTCTTAGCATGACATGTACTTCTTTTGCTGACTCTGTCACGGAGGAATGTACAAAAACTGATTGCAATTTTTCAGAGATTGCTTTCACAGACTCAGAATCCGAAATGAGAACTGCAATCCTTATTTCAGATGATGAGGCTGCACCTGTCATTGTGCCAATGTTCGATGGAAATTTGAAGCTTCCTTCAGATATCACGCCATCTTCCATTGCGACTTACCAAGGCTACTTTAAAGTTCATAGCTGGAAAGGCTCTAATATTACTTTTGGAGTCGGCATTACATGTTCTCATTCAATATTGACAAGCTATCACGCTGACATTGAAATTTGGGATGCTAATTTGCTTAATCATAAACTGTTAAGCAGCGCAACAATTGACATTCCATCAATCGGCACAACTAAAACGCTCGTAAATGATAAAACCATGTACACTGGTTCTTCCGTAAAAGAAGTACTGATTCGAGTGAAGAATATTAAAGTTACTACAACTGCCGGTCCGATTTCCAGAGAAGCTGTCAACGGCACATTTAAGAGACCATGAAACAAGAATCTTTAGTTATCATAAATCATATTGCGCTTCAATTTTCACTAGCGAAAATGCGCTTTGCAGATACCTTCACTGTACCTTCTATGCTGTGCGACAATGTATATGTGACAAAAATAGATCCAATTGATGGCCATACCTTACGTAAAGCTTATTTGTCTGTAAACCGCTCCAAAACCGAGGCGAATGAACCCTACGCTGTTGGAATACCTAAACAGGAATATTTATCTGCCTTTGATGATTGCGCTACCGGAAAGTTCCTTAACGAAGGTCTTTCTTATCTCTGCTTAGGAACTCCCACAAAAGCAAAAAAAGCCGAAAACTCCTATGAACGTATTCCTTTTACAGTTCCATCGGAAACGCCGGTTTTAGCAGAAGGAAAAGAGTGGAGCTTATTTGTAGAGTTTCTGAAGGAGACAGCTTTACTACAAGGCGTATGTTCTATTCCAGTCTTTGGATATACGTTCACACAGCTGCAAAAAAATCCTCACGTTGCAGCGTTATCAAAAACATTTTCTCAAATGTACTTTGCCGCACAAACATTCGAGACCTCTGCATTTTCATTTTCCTTTTTGGAACTTTACCTTTAACAAATATGATTTTTGCAGTAAAACACCCCGGCAACAAAATCTTGCCGAGGTGTTCTTTATTCCTAATCCATTTTCATTTAGCGCCAAAAACCGCCGCATCTTTCGCTCTCTTCTCAGCAAGGGTTTCTTCCAGCATCATATCCTTGACCTTCATCAGCCTGGTCTGATTACCACGCTCGTTTTCATCCAGCTTCATCTGGATATACTTGATGGTCGCCTGCAGCTTTGGAATCATGACGTATTCCAGAGCATTTACACGGCGGCGCGTTTTTTCCAGTTCCGCCGCCAGAAGCTGGGTCTGTTTTTCCTTTGCGGCAAGTTCTAAAAGCGCCGGAAACAAATCCGACAGCGCTCCTACCGCATTGTCCAATTCTCCCGAAGTTCTGGCAAAACCGTAAGGAAAGATATTGGTCGGATCCTCCGCCGTGGTCTTAAATCCAAAGACCGGAACATCCACGCTCATAATGTTTTTATTCTCCACTTCCAGCAGAACCCCCTGCTTTGGAAACATCAGAGATTCTTCCATAACCTCCTGGCTCATCATGGCGCTGGCTACAGAAAAATTCCGGTACACACCGGACAGGCTTTCTTCAACCTCTTTGCGAAGTCTGCCGTTTTCCCGCGCCAGCTCCAAAAATTCCTTCATCAGCTCGTCTCGCTTATCCTTGAGGAGCTTGTGACCTCGGGTGGCAGTCTTCAGCCGCTTTTTTAAAGATGTGAGCATCATGCGGGTAGGATTTACATTCATTCTTTCAGCCATAACGCCTCACCTACCCTAAATATTTCTCAATGTACTCGTCTTTGATTCTCTTCAGTTCGCTCTTTGGCAGAAGTTTCAGAAGCTCCCAGCCTAGATTCAGTGTTTCCTCGATAGTTCTATCCTTTTCATACCCTTGGGATACGTACTGCTTTTCAAACTCCTGACTGAACTTTGCGTACATCAGGTCAATATCGGAAAGCGCCGCTTCGCCCAGAATAGTCATCAGTTCCAGAGATTCTTTTCCGCGGGCATATGCCGCAAAGAGCTGGTTCATGGTGTCCGCATGGTCTTCACGAGTTTTTCCTGCACCGATTCCCTTATCTTTCAGACGGGAAAGCGACGGCAGTACATCGATCGGCGGCTGTACGCCTTTTCTGTAAAGGTCGCGGGACAAAATAATCTGTCCTTCGGTAATATATCCGGTCAGGTCGGGAATCGGATGCGTCTTATCTTCTTCCGGCATAGTCAGAATCGGAATCATAGTGATAGAGCCCTCCTGCCCCCGCTTACGACCAGCTCTTTCGTACATAGTCGCAAGGTCGGTATAAAGATAACCCGGGTAGCCGCGGCGTCCCGGCACTTCCTTACGAGCTGCCGAAACTTCACGAAGGGCTTCCGCATAGTTGGTAATATCGGTCATGATAACCAGAACATGCATGCCCAGATCAAATGCCAAATATTCCGCTGCGGTCAGCGCCATACGCGGCGTTGCGATACGTTCAACCGCCGGGTCGTTGGCAAGATTCATAAACATAACCGTTCTGTCGATAGCTCCTGTGCGGCGGAAGTCCGATGCAAAGAAATCCGCTTCTTCGTAGGTAATACCAATCGCTGCAAATACTACCGCAAAATTACTTTCACCACCGATTACTTTCGCCTGACGGGCAATCTGTGCCGCAAGATCAGCATGAGGAAGACCTGAAGCTGAGAAAATAGGCAGCTTCTGTCCTCTAACCAGTGTGTTCAGTCCGTCGATAGCAGATACACCGGTCTGAATAAATTCTGCCGGATAGTCTCTGGCTGCCGGATTCATCGGCAGACCGTTGATATCCAATCTTTTTTCGGCAATGATATCAGGACCGCCATCAGCAGGGCGTCCCATACCGTCAAAAACTCTGCCCAGCATTTCCGGAGAAACAGAAAGCTGATTGCCTCTTCCGAGAAACTTCACCGAACTTTCCGCAAGGTTAATGCCTGCAGCGCTTTCAAAGAGCTGCACCAGAGCGTCCGTGCCGTTAATTTCCAAAACTTTGCATAACCGTTTTTCGCCGCTTTGCAGAATAATTTCGCCCAGTTCGTCGTAGGTCACATTTTCCACATCTTTGACGAGCATTAAAGGCCCTGCAACTTCTGATATAGTCTTATATTCTTTCATCATCGTCATCAGCCTCCCCTCTGGTCAAATCCCCAATAGACTGCTTCATGGTGTTCATAATTTCGTCGTAGGTTTCGTCAACCTTAGCTTCCTCTACATACTTAAATCTACCGATGGACTCACGTTCAGAAAGCCCTGTCAATGCGTCAAAATCAGCACCTTTGCCCACTGCATCCTTCGCCATCTCGTAGTAACCCAAAATCAGTTTCAGCATTTTAAACTGTTTGTCTAAGGAAGCATAAGTATCCACATCGTGGAACGCATTCTGATGGAGATAGTCTTCGCGAATAGAACGCGCCGCTTCCAATTTCAGGCGGTCTTCAAAGGACAAAGCGTCCACGCCGACCAGCTGTACGATTTCCTGCAGCTCCGCCTCTTCTTGCAAAAGCAGCAGCGCCTGTGCGCGCAGCGCAGGAAACTCTTTGCTGACGTTTTCTTCATACCACTTAGTTAGGCGATCTACATAAAGGGAATAGCTCTGCAGCCAGTTAATAGCTGGGAAGTGACGCTTGTAGGCGAGAGAAGAATCCAGGCACCAGAACACCTTTACAATACGTAGTGTTGCCTGAGAAACCGGCTCAGAAATATCACCGCCCGGAGGAGATACTGCACCGATGGCGGAAAGCGCACCGAGTCTTCCTTCTTTACCCAGAGAAATAACTCTACCAGCCCTTTCATAGAACTGTGCCAGTCTGGATGCCAGATAAGCAGGGTATCCTTCTTCGCCCGGCATTTCCTCAAGACGACCGCTCATTTCACGAAGAGCTTCTGCCCATCTGGATGTAGAGTCAGCCATCAGCGCTACAGAATAACCCATATCTCTAAAATACTCTGCAATCGTAATACCAGTATAGATAGATGCTTCACGGGCCGCAACTGGCATATCTGAAGTGTTCGCGATGAGGACAGTTCTCTTCATCAATGACTCTCCCGTCCGTGGGTCTTTTAATTCAGGAAACTCCATCAGTACGTCGGTCATTTCGTTTCCGCGCTCACCGCAGCCGATATAGACTACGATATCTGCATCTGCCCATTTTGCCAGCTGATGCTGCACCACAGTTTTTCCGGAGCCGAATGGACCCGGTACTGCAGCAACGCCACCCTTTGCAATTGGGAACATAGTGTCGATCACACGCTGCCCTGTAACCAGCGGCATTTCAGGCACCAGTTTTTCTTTGTACGGTCTGCCACGGCGAACCGGCCATTTCTGCATCATGGTAAGCTCTGCCAGACTTCCATCTTCCTTGCGTACGGTGCACACCACTTCATCTACAGTAAAACTGCCGCCGGTGATGGATTCCACCGTACCACAAACGCCGTAAGGCACCATGATTTTCTGCTCTACAATAACGGTTTCCTGCACTGTACCGATGATGTCGCCAGCCTCGACTTTGTCGCCGGCAGCGACTGCAGGGACAAATTCCCATTTCTTTTCTCTATCCAGTGACGGTACCTTAATACCTCTGGTGATATTTGCGCCAGCCACTTCGCGCATGGCGACGAGAGGTCTTTGAATACCGTCGTACATGGTCTCAATGAGTCCCGGCCCCAGTTCTACAGAAAGCTGAGCCCCTGTTGAAACTACCGGCGCGCCAGGTCCGATTCCTGCTGTTTCTTCATATACCTGAATGGACGCCATGTCACCGCGCATTTCTATGATTTCACCGATTAACCCCTGATCTCCTACATGTACAACGTCGAACATATCGGCGTCTTCCATGCCCGAAGCGATGACCAGCGGCCCGGAAACCTTTACGATTTTTCCCTGACTCATCTATTTTTCACCTCCAAATAGTATGTCTGCTCCCACAGCACGCTCCACTGCCTTGCTTACGCTGCGCATACCTTCTCCGGTTGCGCCTTCTTTTCCTGGAATGGAAATAATCGCAGGCAGTCTGCTGTCTTTGTATTTGTCAATTTCCTCCGCCATATCCTTTGCGAGCACTTCTGTGATATAAATAATCGCATAGCCCTCTTTTACAAGTCGGCGCAGGATGCTCTTTGCTTCTTCGCTTTCAGCAGCGGGAAACACATCAAGTCCAACAGCTTTAAAGCCCAGAACCGATTCCCTGCCGCCAATTACACCTATCTTATACATATGGCTCCCTCAATTTCTCTGCAATCTGCTCCGGCGTAGAGCCGATTAAAATTCCCGTCAGAATAATTCGCAGATTGTCAATTTCCAGTTCCTTTGCATACCAGTATCCCGCAATTGGCACGATGCCGAAGCTCTCATATTTCGCCTTTTTGTTAAATTCCATCAGCGCATCCTCGCAGAGCTTTTCAAAGAGAGCAAAATCTCCCGTCTCAGAAAGCTTTGCGCCGCCTTTTGCCATCGCCTCTGAAAGTCCATACGGGGTCAGCTTATCTGCAATCTGGCTGTAATTTTCTTCCCATGCGGAAAAGAAAAAACTTTCGCTGATATTTCCGCCTGCAAGATAAACCTTCTGGAAAAAGCTCCATGGCTTCTTCATCTGGCGCAGTCTTACAAAGGTCTTTAAATTCAAAATGTCGATCTGCCGTTTTACAATACCGATCAGGAAATCCTCACCTGTTTCTTCTGCTGCCTGCAGCATTTGCTTGTAACAGGCTTTATCCAAAATGATGTCAATTTCCTGCGGATCGCCGCTTCTGCCAAAGAGATCTGTCGCCTCAATAATCGCTTCTTTCATCACAGTAGGCATAAACGTGAAGTTTCTGTCTCGCACCATAGCTACCATGTGCTTCCAGTCGATATCGCCGTTTGACATCAGATGATCTTCCGTTGGGGTTATGCCCAGAAACTCTGATTTCAGGCAGACCTTTACGTTGTGATAATCATAGGGAAACAGACACATAGACAGTTCTTTTCTCTCCGGCACCGTGTCGTAAATCAGGTTGAACAGCTTGTTCTGCTCTCTTCTGATAAACCACTCGATATCGTCATCGTAAAGCTCCTTGGCCTCACCGTAACCGAACTCCTGAAGTACTGCCTCCGCTGCCTTTAAATCCCTGCAGGAAGCCAGTCTCATCATATCCTTGCGGCTCATCAGATTTCGTGTGAAACTACCAATATATGCGTCTGCAAAGGTGTATTCTTCTATTTTTCGCTTTGCCATAGCACGTTCTCCTTACTGAAATAACTGCTGTGCGACCTGACCGATCAGCTGCTCCCTTGCTTCCTCTAAAAATGCGGAAATCGTGCAGTTGAGATATACCTGCCCTTTTTTCAGAAACAGTCCACCGCCGGTCTCTCTGGTTTCCTCTGCCAAAGTAAAATTACCCTGGGGCAGTTGTTCCTTCAGCGCTGCAATCAGCTTATCGCCGATTTGCGCTCTGTCGCCTGCACTCAAAATCACTTCGCCGGAAACTTCTTCGGTACTGGCAATAACCCTCGCAAGAAAAGCAATATACCGCTCTTCCTCCATATTGTGCAGCGCTTCTTCCGCCTTTTCAAAGCAAGATGCAATGAGCTTTTGTTTCGTTTCCAGAACCAACTTGCGTCCGTCAATATCCGCCACCGCCTTTTTTCTCTGGATCCGTTTTTCTTTTTCTTCCAGACCGCGTTTTTCGCCATCTTCTAAAATGGCTGCTGCCTCTTTCTCTGCATTTGCAAGGATTTCATCACACTGCATTTTCGCATCTTCCGCGATGGTCAGTGCCTGCTCCCTCGCGTCTGCGGTAATCTTTGATGTAATCTTTTCTATGCTCATGATCTCACGTCCTATCCGTTAAATTCCAAGGTTAAAGAGCATTAAGATAGAAATCAGCAGAGCAAAAATCGCATAGGTTTCTACCATAGCAGCATAAATAATACCCTTTGCCATCTGATCGGATCTCTTACCCAGAAGCATGACACCTGCTGCTGCCGCTTTACCCTGCGCAATACCGGACCAGATGCCGACAAGACCGATTGGAATGCCAGAAGCCAGAATATACAGTCCCTGAGAAACTGTAAGGTCAACCATGCCACCGCCTAGAAGTCCAATTCTGATAAAAATCAGAAATGCCATCAATAGACCATAAATACCCTGTGTGCCAGGCAGCGCCTGTAAAATTAAGGTTTTACCAAATTTTTTCGGATCTTCAGCAAGAACACCTGCTGCTGCCTGACCTGCGATACCAACACCCATTGCGCTTCCAATTCCTGCCAGCGCTGCAACTGCTGCACCCATCAGTGCAAAAACATTTCCCGTAATCATTTTCTACCTCCATCTGTGTCTTCAACTACACGAACATATTTTGTATTTTTACGCAGCGGGTCAAATTCATCACCGCCGTCTTCATAGAATTTTCCAAAGAACTCAATATACTGCAGTCTGCTGGAATGGACAAACGCCCCAAGTGCATTGATTGCCAGATTGAAAGTGTGTCCAAAAGCGAATACAATAAGCAGTATGATAGTCCCTGCAAGACCGCTGCCTTTCAGCGAGCCCATAGTGTTTACCACGTTTGCAATAACCCCGGTGGCAAGGCCTAAAGCCAACAGCCTTGAATAGGATAAAATATCCGAGATATAACTGGTGATATTGTACAGAGAGCTTAAGCCGCCTGTAATTTTTCCAATGCCTTTGTTGTTTCTTCCGCCAGTCAAAAGCAGAATCGCTGCGCCTAAAACAGCAATGTACATGCCCGGCTTTACCAGTGCCTGGCTGATACTGCTGCCGGCAAGCCACATGGCCGCACCGCCAATAACCATATACCAGGAAAAAATATCAAAGACTGCATCTTTCCACTGTCCTCTTTTTATCAGCATGGATGCTTTAATACCCATTCCCAGGAACAGATGAATCACCCCGAAAATCAGCGACCAGATCAACAATTTGGTTGGATCTTCAATCGGATTAAACCAAAGCGCTGGTATGGTGATTTCTTTGCCAAACATGACTCGTGCTGCTACCTGGAAGAAATCTCCAAACCAGCCGCCAAAGAGCGCACCCCAGAACACTGTGGAAAGTCCGCAGTAGAAGAACATCTTGATCATGCGGTAAGTCATACCCTCCAGTGCGTATCTGCGCAGCACTACAAAGCAGGCAATCGCAATGACAATGCCGTATCCTGCATCACTGAGCATAATGCCAAAAAACATGGCATAGAAAAAAGCAAAATATTTGGTCGGATCTACGCCTCGATAATCCGGTAAGGAATACATTTCCGTAATGGCTTCAAAAGGATCCACCAGTCCGCTGTTTTCTGTCAGTACAGGCACATTTTCGTCTTCCTTCGGATCACGGAACGCATAGCAGCATCCGTGTTTTTCCAGCGTCTTGGCTGCCGCTTCCTGACAGGGCTCCGGCACCCATCCTTCCAGTGTAAAAGTACGTTTGGTATTGAGGAGCTTCTCCTTTACCTTTTCTTTATCACGTTCCACAATAAGTCGATCGTAAACAGCCTCGACAGATTCTTTCAGCGGACAAAGTTTTGTGATTTCCTCTTCTATGCGGGAGCATTCTCCTTCATCTGCCACAATCTCTTCAGCAATTCGCCTGAGATTTTCCTCTGCAGTCCCCGAAAAATCCTCGAAGGGAACCGGTGTATAACCGTGCTGTTTCAAGATATTCAGCACTTCTTCATCATTTTCATTCAGGGTGACAACAGCCAGATAAATCAAATCCTTATCACGATTGATTTCCTTTAAGAATACTGCCTCTCTGCCGTCATAAACTCTCTGCCGCAGACTTTCCACATCAGCCGCAGCAGGAAGCATACCCAGATTAATTCTCGTATTTGTCGTCGCCCGCTGTTCAAGAGGCAGGTCATATACCAGCCATGGGCGCAAGGCTGCAAGGTCTGCCTGCTTCTTGTTAATCAGTTCTCTTAGCTTATGCCGTCTGTCATTGAGCGCCAAAATATGCGCCACGTCTTCATAAGTCTTCTCTCTATTTTCCCAGAGGTCTGCAAAATCTTTCTTCTTCATCGCCCGCCGGGTGAAAAAGAGAGGTTCCTTCTGCGTGTTGAACTTCTGCAGCGTTTCCAGTGCCAGAGATGTCTCATTGATTTTCAGCTCCAGCGCAGCCAGAAGACTTTCGTTTACCTCCTGCGGCAGTTCTTTAGAAGAATAGTTTTCTAAAGCTTCCTCTCTTTCCTCTCGCTGGGTAATCTGCATCACGCCTAAATCCATCAAATCTGCGATGAGACTTTCCTTTTCTGTATCAAGACCGATGACAGCAGCCTTTTTCATTTTAACAATGGACACCGCTCTCAATCCTTTCTATTATCAATTCAATTGCCCTATTTTCGCGGGAAGCGGCCTGCTCTGTCATTTCCTGACACTGCTGCCTGCAGCGATTCAGCGCCTCCTCATACTGGCTGCCTGCAATGCTTTCTCCCTCTGCGATAAGAGCTTCTTTTCGCAAACTGCTGCTTTTTTTTGCGTCTTCGATGATTTGCTCCGCTTTGCACCTTGCATTTTCCAAAGCCTTTTTTCCATCCTGTTTTGCCTGCTTTATCAGGCTATCCGCTAAAGATTCGCTTTCCCTGATTTTTTCCAGTTCTTCGACAAACATTCTCCCACCTCCATAGCATCTTCCTAGCATCAGGAAGATTTTACCTAATTTGATTATACCACCAATTCCATTTGCTAAACAATCACAGCAATTACAAACTTTCTATATCTTTTTTGTATTATACACAAAAACAAGTTCAAATATCCCGTTTCTGCGCCAGCTGGCAGTTTTCATTTTTCAAAACACCAAAATGCGAATCTTTGCCCATATTACCTCCGACATCTTGTCAAAGTCAAGATAAAAAAGCGCCTGTTCCTAACAATTCCATGTTCTTTTTCCAATACACCCTCCTGCTCAAAACAAAAATCTCCAAATTCCAACACTTTCGCGCTGTTATGCGATAAAGCGCTTTAATTGGTTAAAATATGCTATTTTCGGATGTTTTTTGGATGATTTTTTCCTCTTTGCTCGGCTTAATTGATTTACTTATCTGCAGTTTACCAGAATTTCACAGAAAAAAAATAGACACCTGCCACACCGGTGTCTAAAAAACAGACAGCAGTGCAGCAGGTGTCTAACCGGATATCTTAATGAGCTTCCTCTTCATCAAGCGGCTCAAATCCATAAGTCTTCTTAATTGCATGCCCCATCGCAAACATCAAAAGTCCGCCTATGACGCCGACAAACCAGACAACCTTATACCCGGCGTTACCCATCGTATCAAGATAATGACCGCAAATGGTGTAAAGATACAGATCGGACGAATATCCGATTGCAGAGGCGATACCGAATACGCTTCCTACATAGAGATTCGGCACCTTTGCAGTGGTTACCAGGGTATAGAGGAAATTTGACATCATCGCATTGCAGGCAAGGAGCAGAATGGCTGCAAGCATAACCCAGATGACGTACGGTCTTCCCTGCGGAATTAACATCAGCACCACAGAAAATATAATACAACCGATAGACAGCTTGTTAATCATGGAACTTGCCGTATGCCCTTTGTCGCGGAGAGTACCTCCGATTGGCGAGAAAATCATTAGAATGCCAGTTCTAATCGCTGCTGAAAATGCCTGGGCAAAAGGAATACTGATTTCAAAAGCATCTGTCAAATAAGGATTCAAGTAGGTAATATTAGAGCGAATCAGAAAATATCCCAGTGTAAAGAAGGATAAATACCAGGTGATTGGAAGCTTTACGGCATGTCCCATGAGGCGTAGGTCCTCTTTGATTCCCTTGCCTTCCTTTTCGTAGCTCATGTTCGGAATCGCAAAGTGTACCACAACGCCAACGATAATAGCCAGCGCGCCGTAGATGATGTACGCTGCCTTAAATCCGTTTGGATTGTCTGCCAACGCCCATGTGATAATGGCAAGAACGATATACTGCAGACCCAGCGACAGCGCAGCATAAGCGATATCCGACATAGCGAAAAGTCTTCCCTGCTCGTCTTCATCTCCAAGCATTTTGATAATTTTCAGGTATGCACTCCAGTTCAGCGTGATTGCAGTAATTCCAAAGAGGAAAAACAGAATCGCCAGCATGGTATAAGAACTACTGACGGCTACGCCAAAGGCAACCAGACCTGTCAGTGCGCAAGATGCGATTACCAGCTTTTTCGGGTTGAAAATATCAGCAACCCAACCACCGATAAAATAACTCGGAACAGCTGACGCGCCGTATATGGTCAAAAGCCAGCCCATCTGTGTGTCGGTCACGCCGTATGTATTCAAAAACTGATTGTAAAAATCGTACGCCAGATAAGGGATGAGCAGTACGATACAGGAAAAGGTCACGATTACGACCAGTCCTAATTTCTTTCTCATATTCATCGTCATTTCTCCTTTTTTATACTAGAATTTCTCCATCCTTCAAAACGTGTACCGGCGGTTTTGTCATGACGTAAATATCTTCGTCAGGATTACCGTCAACCAGCACAAGATCCGCAAGTTTTCCGACCGCCACTGTACCCAGTTCGTCGCCGTAACCCATAATCTCCGCGCTGTTCTTTGTCGCCTGAATCAGAATGTCCAGATCTTCAAAATTGTAATATTCTTTTCTTGCAATAAATTCATAGCCCGGGTGTTTGCGAAGCGCCTCAAGGTCTATGTCTGAACCAAAACCCAGTTTCAGACCTCCGCGATACGCTCTGTTGATGTTATCGATTTCAATCTGTGCCGCCGCTTTGCTCTTTTCATAAAGTTCCTGTGTGATGTCCGGGTTGCTAGTATCCAAACAGTAAAGTCCTACTGCACCTGTAGGCACCAGGTAGCAGTCCTTGCTTTCTTTCAGCATCTGCAGCCCTTCATCGTCGAGGAAAGTACCGTGTTCAATTGTTCTGACTCCTGCTCTGATGGCATCTTTGATAGAGCCTGCCCCGTGGCAGTGGGCGCACACATAAGTATTCTTGCGCCTTGCCGCAGCCACTGCCGCCTCAATCTCATCAAACTCCGCAACCTGAATACCCGGCTCTGCGCCTTCGTTCATAAAAGCACCGCTAACCATCAGCTTAATAAAGTCGTTGCCCTTCTGCAGTTCTGTGCGCACCGCTTTTCTCATTTCCCAAGGTCCGTCCGCTTCCAAATACAAATCACTGAAGCAGTCATTTCCTGTTTCTGTAGGTGTGATAATCAGACCGCAAGGCACCAGTCTCGGTCCTTTGATAATCCCTTCTTCGATGGCATTTCTTACGGTTGCCACGGCATTATATGAACTGCCGCAATCTCTAATCATAGTAAAGCCCTGCTTCAAATACTCATTAGCAAAATCCACTACGCCAAAAATAATCTTACCCTCCGGCATACACTGCAGTTCATAATAATTAAAGATAAAACCATATAAATGCGCGTGCATTTCAATCAGTCCGGGAATTAGGGTCTTCCCCGTGCCGTCAATTACCGTCAGCGGCTCATCTGCCTCATAGGGCGTGCCTGCTGCCTGAATCTGTGCAATCTTATTTCCCTTTACATATACATCTGTCGTACTGCCGTCATAGCCTTCTGTCAAAGCATTTACCAATCTGCAATTACGAATGACAATCATGGGTCTACCTCCTTGTTTCGTTTTTATCAGTTTATACTCCCTGTCAAAAATAAAAAGTTCCAAATGGTACCCTTTTAAATAGTCCAAATTTCTGTTTACTTGCCGTTTTTTTGGGTTTATAATAAAAAAAGAAGAAATCATACGACTTTTGGACTATACGGAGGGTGCCAAATGAAAATTTCTATCAATCGAAAAGCCCACACGCCGGTCTACGCACAGATCCGAAATGACATTCGGCAGAGGATTCTTTCTGGTGAGCTTGCTAATGGATTCAAGCTGCCGGCGGAGCGAACACTGGCAGCCAATATTGGCGTGCATAGAAATACCATAGTCAAGGCTTACGAAGAACTAATCAGCGAGGATCTAATCAAATCCTCCATCTCTCCTAGGGGCTATTTTGTAACGTACAGTCAGCCTGCCGACTTTAAACGGGGCGGCAGCTTTAAAAGCAGCAGATATCCCGGCGCACTGAGTTTCATGTTAAAAGAGGAGTATCTGCAAATGGACAACCTTTTCGCCAAACTGTTTTACAGCAGCGGTGTCGACAGCCCCAACGTGCCGCTGATTTCCATGGCTGCTGATATCATTACCCCTGACCTTTATCCGAGAAAACAGCTGAATCAGATTCTCAGCGAGCTTTCTGAAAAGGGCCGCTTCGACTGGTGTGACTTTGCACCTTCCCAAGGGCTGCCTCAGCTGATTCAAAGCATTCAATCCCTTTTAGAAAAGCGGCACATTCACGTTTCTCCCAAGGAAATTCAAATTGTGGGCGAAACCTACGAAGCGCTGCAGTTTGCTGCTCGAATTTTTCTCTCTGCACGTGATACCATTATCTGCGAAGAGCCAATCTCCCCTGATATGCTGCAGGTGCTGCAGTCTCTCGCCCTGAATGTCATCACCATTCCCATGGATGAAAACGGCATGCAGACCCAGTATCTGGAAGGTCTCATTGTAAAGTACAGACCTCGCATGATTTACACCATACCAACCTTCCATTTTCCAACAAACACCATCATGAGTCTTTCCAGACGATATGAGCTCTTGGAATTGTCCTATAAATACGACATTCCCATCGTGGAAGAAGACTGCGACTCCGTTCTTGGCTATGAAGGAGTTCCCATTCCGTCCCTAAAATCTCTGGATACCATGGGAAATGTCATCTACGTCAATTCCTTTATCGCCACCATCTGCCCCGGCGTAAGGGTGGGCTATATGGTCGCACCGGAGCGAACAGTAAACAGGTTTTCCATGCTGATGGAAAACAGCCGGATCTTCGTCAATCCTATCGGTCAGTATCTGGCTTCGGAATTTATCAAAAAAGGCTACATCTATGACCACATCGACACTCTTTGCGACTTCGGGAAAAAAAACAGAGACTGCCTCTGCAGTGCACTTTCTTCTTACGATGAAATTGCCTACAGGTTTCAGGTTCCAAAGGGCGGTACTGCCCTCTGGTGCTGCCTAGACGAAGATATCAACCCACAGGCACTTCTGTACAAAGCCCATGAGCTGGGCATTTCCTATATGCCCGGCGATTTGTTCTTCCCATTCATGAACAAAGGAGACAACTTCCTCCGTCTCGCCTACGGCAACGTAACCGAGGAAGAAATCGCAGAAGGTGTCGGCAGGCTGTCCGCCGCTGTTGCCGCAGTGCGCGGGCGCAGATGAAAGTAAAACATGCAGCGAAAAACACCAGCCGAACGTTCCGGCTGGTGTTTTGGTTATTATCTGAGGACAACAAGATTCTTATTTATAAATTTCTCTTCTATGTCCGATGTCTACCGCAATAATTACCAGCTGCTCATCTATAATTTCAACCAGTAATCGATAGCCCCCAATTCTGTATCTCCAATATCCCTTTAAATTGGCAGTGAGTCCTTTTCCTTGTGCTCGTGGATTTTCACAGTTTATCAAGTGTTTCCTTATCCATTTAGCAATTAACTGCTGTACGGATTTATCTAACTTTCCAAATTGCTTGTCAAAAGTTGGAGTCGTCTCAACTCTATACATACCTACAGCTCCAATTCTTCCCACAGCGCTTCAATAGGTCTTGTTTCCAGCGTTCCACTTGCCTTTTCTTTCTCATATCTTTCAATGATCTGCAAGTCATATTCCTCTTCCAATTTATCAAAAACAATCTGTTTGATCATGCTGGATACCCCACATCCATACAGTTTACTCACATTCTCAAGCATTGTCATTTCATCATTTGTTACTCTGACGCTAATCACACTCACTTCCCACACCTCCAACGTCATACATTTGTAGTTAACCTTATTGTATCATATTCTTCCCAATTGTCAAGGAAACCATTACGCCACCAGCGTTCCAATTCTGAGCACAAACAGCGCCGCTGAAATCCACATAACCGGCGGGATACTTCTGCCTTTTCTTGTAACCAGTTTCAGAAATACCCAGGTCAGAATGCCGAACATAATCCCGTTGGATACGGAGTAAGTAAACGGCATCATAATCATGGTGAAAAAGCCGCTGACGGTGTCTGCAATATCGCCGCTGAAGTCAATTTTTTTAATGGAATCCATCATCAGAAGTCCGACCCAAACCAGAACCGGTGCCGTTGCAAAAGACGGAATCGCCAGGAAAATCGGAGAAAACAGCAAGGCTGCGACAAACAGAACTGCCGTCCTCACAGAAGTCAGTCCTGTTCTACCGCCGTTGGCAACGCCCGCACTGGATTCGATATAACTGGTTACCGTAGAAGTTCCCAGCGCTGCGCCTGCAACGGTACCGCAGGCATCGGCGAGAAGCGCTCCCTTTGCCTTTGGCAGATTGCCTTCTTCGTCCAGCATATCTCCCTTGGATGCAATACCGATTAGACCCCCCTACCGTATCAAAGAGGTCGACATATAAAAATGAGAAGGTAATAAAGCAGAAATGAATCACATGGTCTGCCACCCAGCTGAAATCAAATGTCAGAAAATGCAGTGCAGCAGGCAGCGCCAGTCCTGCTGACAAGCTAGGGAACAGAGAGTACACGCCCGCCTCCGGATCCACCGTATACCAGCCGCAGCTTTCTGCAATCATGCCCATAGCCCATGTTGCCAGAATCCCAATCAGGATATAGTCCTTTACATTAAATCTGTAAAGTACCGCCACCAGAACGGTGCCCGCAATAGCAAGAACAAGCTGAGGAGAACTGAAATCACCTAAATCCACCAGCGTTGATGGACTAGCAACAATAATCCCTGCACCCTGCAGTCCAATAAAAGTAATGAACAGCCCAACGCCGCCGGTAATGGCGTACTTTAAATTGGCTGGCACATCGTTAATGAGCCGCTCTCTGAAATTGCATAAAGACGATACCTTCCACAAAAAACGACGCCAGCGCAATGGGGTAGTTGGTAAAAAACGCCATAAACAGGGTACTTACCGCCGCCGAAACTGCCGTTGCCGTAAATACTGCGGCACTGTCCATGCCTGCGTCTGCCAGCATAGCAGGATTCACTGCCAGTATATACCATCGATACAAAAATAGTGGCACCCGCCATGATTTCCGTCCTGACCATGGTGCCATGCTCTTTCAGTTTAAAAATTTTGTCCAAATGTATCTGTTCTCCCTTCTATAACCTATTTTTTTTTAATTTCCAATTTTTATTATATTTCATAAAACAACAATTCCAAGAGAAAAGCTATATATTTCTTTGGAAAATCACAACGTTACTGCACGTAGTCTATTGCAACTCATTACGACCATTTTTAAAATCCTGTACATATAAAACATGACCGCAGAGATGCTATTTCTCGTCTCTGCGGTCAGATTCGTCATTACAGAAGTTTCATTTTTTTCATTGTAACAACTGCCGAAACAGCTGCAGCCAGCACCAACACATAGGTACCCAGCGGCAGTTCATCACCGGTCGCCGGCGCGGATTGCCCATCGCCCTTGCCGGACGTACCTGCTGTGCTGCCAGCAGCTGCACTGCCATCTTTATCATAGACATAACGCAGCACCAGACCCGAACCGGATTCATAGTCACCAAGGGTCAGCGACTTCATACGATAATACTTCCAATTGTAATCATCATACAACGCATAGTCACTGTAGCTTCCCAGATACTCGTAGGTCTTTCCCTGATATACCGGCTGCTTAAAATCCTTTGCGTAGATGATGTCTCCTTCGGTTCCCATCAAATAATAGTTATTCGCTTTTTCACCTTCGTTAACAGTTCCGACAAGCTTTAATTTTCCGTCTACACGTTCGTAATAGCGGTGTTCCACAGTATAGTCACAAATTTGCGGACACTCGCAGACAAGATACGCGTTTGCGATAAGAATACCGCTGAATTCCTCGCTGGTTATGTACTCAATCAGGGGGTCGAGATTTGCAATCAAAGTCTTGATGTTCTCGATGTCCGCTTCTGTAATACCCATCTCTTCAAGGATTTCCCAGTCCTCCTGGGTCCAGGCTGAAGTATCTAAAACTTCATCAAGATCAAGACCCAGCTGCTTCATCAGTTTATCAAAAAGCTCAGAAAAGCTATTTACTTCCCCAAACTCTTCCCTTGCCGCTTCCATAATCATGTCGATTGCAGCTTTGCAGATTTCGTGGGTTAAAATAGCTGCAGAACCGTCCACTACATAGTGTCCCTCCGGCAGTCCCTCCACAGTGATTTCCACTTCGGTCAAAAGATTCTCAATATCTTCGATGACATCGCCTGCATCTTCCATGCTCGTCATGTCCAGCTTAGGGTCCTCTTCCAGCTCGCCTAAATCCAGTTCTCCCTGCATCTCCGCCAGCTTGTTCATGATTGCATCGCTGATTTTTTCAGATGGAAAGCCCAGCCAAAGTCCCATGGTTTCACCATCCATCTGCACTTCTTCCACAGGTACAGTCATATCCAGTCCTGCGCCCGGACATGTGAGGCGCACTTTCAAATCCTTTAAATTTTCAAGTTCCAGACAATCTTCATTGTCCACACTTACCATGACTACTGCATTGGGCGACTGTTTTACATCGTCCATAAAATCTGCAAATACGGTCTGGCAAAGGGATGCGATTACCATCATAACCGCAAGCAAACAGATAAAAAGTTTCTTTCTCATGTTAAATCTCCCCTATCATTTGTAATAAAGCGTCTGCGTCATCAATCTGATTGATTTTCCCGCGAATGGCGGCGCTTCCCGGAAGACCTTTCAGATACCAGCCCATATGCTTACGCATTTCGCGAACTGCAACGCGATCTCCCTTTAATTCAATCATATCACAAAAATGCCTTTTCATCACCTGCTTTTTTTCGGTAATTTCTGGTGGCGGAGGCACTTCTTCTCCACGCCATGCGGCGGTCACTTCTCTAAAAATCCAAGGATTTCCAAGTGCACCTCTTCCAATCATGACAAAGTCACAGCCAGTTCTAGAAAGCATCGCCATGGCGGAAGCTGCGTCCACCACATCACCATTTCCAATGACAGGAATAGACACTGCTGCTTTGACGGCAGCAATTTGACTCCAGTCAGCCTCTCCGCTATAATACTGCTCTCTGGTTCTGCCGTGAACTGCTATAGCCGCTGCCCCCGCAGCTTCTACTGCCTTTGCCGTCTCTACCGCATTGATAGAGTGAGAATCAAAACCAATGCGAATTTTTGCGGTAACCGGTTTGCTTGTATTTGCCACCATAGCGGCAATCAAATCGTGAATCAAATCCAAATTTTTCAGAAGAGCAGAGCCCTCTCCATTCTTCACGATTTTGGGCACCGGACAACCCATATTGATATCCAGTATAGCGTTTTCGTAGGAGTCCAACTTCTTTGCTGTAAATGCCATAATCTCCGGCTCGCTGCCAAAGACCTGAAAAGCTACCGGCTTTTCATGCAGATCTACATAAAGCAGCTGCTCGCTCTTCTGCCCGCGATAAAAGAGCCCCTTTCCGCTGACCATTTCCGAATATACCAAAGCCGCCCCCATCTCGCGGCAGATTCTGCGAGTGGGAGCGTCTGTAATTCCTGCAAGTGGTGCCAGCAAAAATGGATTGTCCAAAGTTACATTTCCAATCTGCAAGGATTTATTCATTTTCTTTCGTTCCTTTACATGGCTTGCTAGCCTTTTTGTTCTTCTGATAAATTAGTTCCAGACCTTCTAAGGTCAACATTTTATCTACATAGTCGATACAGGAAACACCACTATCTATGAGAGTGGAAAGCCCTCCCGTCGCAACAACTGTCACAGGCTTATCCGACTCAGTCAGAACTTCCAGTTCCTTCTTCATCATCTTAACGATGTAATCCACCATGCCCATATGACCGTAAACAAGTCCCGACTGCATACTTTGAATGGTATTCTTGCAGATAGTGTGCCCTGGTTCCTCCAGCTCAACCTTCGGCAGCTTTGAGGTCTTTTCAAAAAGCGCCTCAGAGGAAATCTTCAGTCCCGGTGCAATAGTGCCTCCCAAATACTCGGCATTTTCCGTAATAGCGCAGAAGGTGGTCGCTGTACCAAAATCAATAATAATCAGCGGTCCACCATATTTATGTACTGCTGCAACGGCGTTGACAATTCGGTCAGCACCAACCTGTTTAGGGTTGTCATATTTTACGATTAGACCAGTCTTAATGCCAGACTCCACAGTGATAGCACGTCTGTTAAAATATTTCACAGAAAGATGCTGCAGCGTATAGAGCACGGACGGCACAACCGTTGAAATAATCACATCTTTGACCTCAGAAGTCTTCAGACCCTCGTAAGCAAACAGCTGGTTGACAATCATGCCATATTCATCGGCACTCTTGTTCGTATCAGTCTTAATTCTCCAGTTGGTAATCAGCTTTCCGTCTTTAAATACGCCAAGTACGATATTACTGTTTCCAACGTCAAAAGCTAAAAGCATTTCCGTATATCTCCTTCATATTTTACTTCACAACTCGGTCAAGCCGCTTTAGGGCAAGCGCCATGGTAAGTCCCGGAATGACTCTGTTTCCGGTGATTTCTGCGCCCAAAACTTCGTTAATCCGTTTCAGTCTGTACTGCACGGTATTGGTATGAATTCCCATGAACTCGGAAGTCTTTCCGCTGTTCATGCCTGCATCAAGGACAAAGGTTTCCAAAGTCTCCAGAAGCTGCTTTGCCTTGTTTTCACCCATTTCCTTTTTAAATGGCTCTAAAAGATCCATATAATTCTTCTTCAAATAACCTCCCTGCACCTGCAGATTAATGCAGTTCGATACGAGTGCAAGTTCGTATTTGGTGAACACTCTCTTATATGGGAATACGCTCTCCACAAAAGTCCAGGTTTCACTAATCAGTCGGAATGCGTCTCCTGCACCCTCGATTCCGTCAATGCCCGTAGCATGGAAAATGCGCACCGTCTTACTGCCTTCTTTCAGCTTATCAAAGAGGTTCAGACAGCTGGTTTTCCGGGATACTTCCTCGTCCTCCCGCTTCTCTTCGTTTTTTAAAATCATACCATAGGTTTCTTCACCTTCGGTAATACGAAGCACTTCAATGCCTTCCCGCTTTTCAAAATCGCTGATAACACTGTTTCCCTGATTATTCTCAATGCCCTTTGCGTAAAAGACACTGATGATGTTGTCAGCTTTGACATTCATTTCGTCCTTCAGGGAATACGCTAAAGACTTGTTGCCGCGAATCAGCGCTTTAATCAGCTCTGCCCGCACGTCCCTCTCCGGCGTGTACTTCCACATGCCCATAGCAAGCTCTATAATCTCCGACAGCTTGGTGATTTCACCTGCTGAGTAATTATCCTCATTATCTACGATAAACAGGAAATATTTTTCTTTATTGATCGTAATTGGTCCCCAATAGGTCAGTACGCCGTTAACATCGATAAAAGTGTAAATACCAGCTTTTTCAACATCGCGTTCCTTACCTAGGCGAATGGCGTCGGCGATGGTAGTTCTCTGCCTCGTTTCAATAGACAGAATCGGATTAAAATCCTTAGATAACAGCACTACCTGAAAATCATTGCTGACAGCCGCCTCTCTCAGCGCCGCCTGAAAGGTCTTGTGTTTTTCAAAGTTCAGTAAATGGTAGATGGTGTTGTTGATAAGACTGTTCTTGAAATTGTCTCCGTATAAAAGCTTATCCATAATCTGCTCGATGGCATCAGAATATTCCGCCTTGTTATTTTGAGGAATCACAATCAGCGGCAGACCAACAGCTTCCGCCGTTTCTATGACCTCGCTGTCAGTGCTGGTCAGTCCCTTTTCTACATGAAAAATAACCAGCGCACTGACACCGCTTTTGGCAAGTCCCTTGATGACCTCACACTGGAGTTTTTCTTTGCCATGCATTCCGTAAAATGATGTCAGAACAATCTGCTCACGCACACCGTTATTTTTAACAGCAGTTTCCACGCTGACTGCGTCCATGACCGACACAGAGCGCACACGATTTCCAATATTACGCTTTCCTGCTGCAAGAATACTGGGGCTGAATGCCTCTAAACTCAAACAATCATTTACAGTGATCTTCATACATTACCTCTATTCTTCTTCCTTATGCTCCTCTTCAGGATCAGCTTCCGCCTCGCCGCTTTCAGTTTCCTTTATTTCTTCGCCATCGGAATCAGATGATTCTGCTTCTTCCATATAATCCGTATCATACTTTGCAAGCTCTGCTGCTTCTCTTTCCGCTTCTTCTTTGCGGATTCTTTCGAATTCAGCAGCCTCTTCCTCGTTGATTTTGCGGATTTCTTCGTCTTTTGCTCTCACCATGTCAGCCAGCTGCTTTGCGTCGACTTCTCCAGTATAAAGAGCTTCGAACTGCTCGCCGTCCAGAGTTTCCACTTCTAAAAGCGCCTGCGCTACTCTTTCCAGCTTATCCATATTTTCTTCTAAAATTTTTACAGTTTCATTGTAAGCGTCTTCAATGATGTTTCTGACTTCGTTATCAATTTCTGCCGCAACCCCCTCAGAGTAATTCTTTCTGGTGGAGAAATCCTTACCTAGGAATACCTCATCGGAATCGCTGTAGTTAACAGGTCCGATTTTTTCACTGAAACCGTATTTGGTAACCATACCTCTTGCAATTTCGGTCGCACGCATAATATCGTTGCTGGCACCAGTACTGATATCATCCAGTGTCAGCTGCTCTGCAACACGACCGCCAAGAAGATGTTTGATGGCATTGAGCATGCCTTTCTTGGTCTCGTAAGCCTTATCTTTCTCAGGCAGAGACATGGTAAATCCGCCGGCATTTCCTCTCGGAATGATGGTAATCTGATGTACCGGGTCGGAATTTGGCAGGGTACGCATTACCACTGCGTGACCGGCTTCATGATAGGCTGTCAGCTTGCGTTCTTCCTCGCTAATCACTCTGCTCTTCTTCGCAGGTCCTGCCATTACCTTGGTTGCAGCTTCTTCAATCTCTGCCATTCTGATTTTGCGGCCATTTCTCCTTGCCGTAATCAAAGCAGCTTCATTCAGCAAGTTCTCAAGATCCGCAGGAGTAAAGCCCGGCGTTCTTCTTGCCAGAATCTTCGGAGAAACCTCGTCGGATAACGGCTTGTTCTTTGAGTGAACCTTGATGATTTCTTCTCTGCCTTTGATATCTGGAACGCCAATGACAATCTGTCTGTCGAAACGCCCCGGTCTGAGCAGAGCCGGATCCAGTACATCCGGTCTGTTGGTCGCTGCCAAAATGATAATGCCGGAATTTTCTCCAAATCCGTCCATTTCAACCAGTAACTGGTTCAAGGTCTGTTCTCTTTCATCATTGCCGCCGCCAAGACCTGCGCCTCTCTTTCGACCTACTGCGTCGATTTCGTCGATGAATACAATGCAAGGTGCGTTCTTCTTCGCCTGGTCAAAGAGGTCTCTGACTCTGGACGCACCGACACCTACGAACATTTCTACAAAGTCGGAACCGCTGATGGTGAAAAACGGCACGCCAGCTTCACCCGCAGTCGCTCTGGAAACGTAGGTTTTACCGGTTCCCGGAGGCCCCACAAGAAGAATTCCCTTTGGAATTCTTGCGCCGACTTCTTTGTATTTTCTAGGATCCTTGAGGAAATCTACTACCTCTTCAAGTTCTTCTTTTTCTTCATCAAGACCTGCTACATCATTAAAGGTAATTCGTTTGCCATCACCTTTATAAAGTCTCGCCTTGCTCTTTCCAAAGGAAAAGGCTTTGCCGTTTCCGCCCTGATTCATCATCAGGTAGAACAGGAATCCCAAAGCAATTACCATAATCAGAGTCGGCAGCAGATTCAGAATCACAGAACCAGAAGAAGGCTTCGGTCCGCCCTTGTATTCCAGTTTCTTTTCCTGTACCTGCGGGAAAATATACGTATCCTCAATCCAGTCGATATCCGTAATATTTGCCGCAAAGGTGTAGACATACTTGTCTTTTCCAATCTGTGCAGTGATCTTTCTGTCCTCGATTTCGATTTCGGTAACTCTGCCGCTTTCTAAGTAGTTGGACAGTGTCGAAAACTTGACTTGCTTGTATTCTGCGCTGCCGCCTCCCTTATAGAAGAAAGCCGCTGCCAGTACCAGTGCAAAAATCACTAAATAAATACTGATATTCTTTACGAATTTTTTCAATTTAGTTTTCTCCTCCCGTGTCTATTGATAGCAATTTTCTGAAAAAATTGTTCTCTCTTAACAAAACAGTTTTATAATTTTATCATATTTAACAAATTATTTCAATACAAATCACTTTTTTTGTTGTCCCGCACAGCTTATATTTTCCCGAAAATCTTCCTTTTGGGTCTGCTTCGCAGGGAAGCACCCACAAAACCTCTCTGCCTATTTTCAGAAGAGGAACATCTGGACGCTGAGACTTAGGAATTTTCTGGTCCACAAAGTAATCCTGCAGCTTCTTTGTCTTTCCCTCGCTTAGGGCGATATAGTCGCCCGGCTGCCGGAAGCCCAATGTCATAGATTTTTCAGGCAGTAAGTCCTGACTGTCATACATCTGTGTCAATGCATCATAGTCAAAGACCGCTCTGCGATTTTCAGCCGGTGCCAAATAATCATAGGCGTCTTTACTAAGGACATAAACTTCCAGCGCAGGAAGATTCTCCCCCGCCTCAATAAACGGACGCATCACATCAATATCCTCATACCACTTCTGCAGGCGATAGCCTTTCGGCAGGCTGCAGCTGGCTGACGGTCCTTCATGAAAAACGATGGCTTCACAATTTTCAAAATGGGTCCACGCCAAATCCTGAGAAAGTCCTAAATCCGCACAGACTCTGGCAAGCACCCGCTGTCTGATTGCCCGATGAAGCTTCTTAAGACTGCGGCCATCGAGCAGCACATGGGTTTCACTGCTTTTCTTCACCAGTTTTTCGTATACGTCCTGTGCCTGCTGCCATAGAAAATCACTGTCGCACGCCGCCGCTTTCCCCATCCTAATCATTGTATCCTTCACCGCCGGATTGTATTCCTGTTCCAGATGCGGAATTAGACTGAGTCTGATTTTGTTTCTGGTATATTTTTCCTCCTCATTGGTGGAATCCATCCTCGGTAAAAGGTTCTGCACTTTGCAGTACGCCATGATTTCTTCTCGTTTTACGTCGAGAAGAGGTCTGATAATGCGATTCCCCGTCTCATCAAAGCGGGAGTATCTCATGCCGGAAAGTCCGTCAGTGCCCGCACCGCGAAGAAGTCTGAACAAAATCGTTTCAGCCTGATCGTCCGCATTGTGGCCAACAGCAATAACAATTTCACTGCGGGAAATGCCTCTCTTTACAAGCTGGTCTGCCACCTCTGCAAAAGCGCAATAGCGCGCCTTTCTGCCCGCTTCCTCCGGCGTCAAATGCTCTTCTTCTGCCAGCTTTACGCAGTCGATGACAAAAGTTCTGCAAGAAAACCCTGCCGTCTCGCAAAGCTGCTCCACATAAGCCTGATCCTCCTCCGCAGCGCCGGGACGAAATTTGTGGTTGACGTGAACCGGATAAAGGTGCAAGTCCATCTCCTTCGCCAGCTCTAAAAATACGTGAAAAAGGCACACCGAATCAGGACCGCCTGACAGTCCTAAAACGATGTGCTGATGTAGTTTGACTAAATTATGTCTTTGTATGGTTTCTAAAATTTGTTTTTTCATCATTAAAAGTATATCATATTTCACTTCATTTTGAAAGCAAAATACGAAAAGCATCTAAATTGCTGCAACCACCACCGTTAAATCATCTCGTTCCCTAAGTCCGTATTTCTCCGCCGCCTTATTTACAATCAGCTCTGCAATGGTTCCCGGGTCTTTGGTTCCAATCTGAGACAGCCGCTCCTGCAGCCATTGGCATCCTGTATCCTGTCTGTCGCAGTCGGTCACACCATCTGAAACCATCACCAAAAGGTCGCCTTTCTTTAACCGCACGTCAATATACGCAAGACTTACCCCCTCCACAATGCCAACAGGCGGTGCAGGTCTTTTCAGCGTGGCTACCTTTCCCTCGTGTTTCACAAAGGTTGAAGCTGCACCCATTTTGTAAATCTGCGTTCTTCCGGTCACTTTATCGATGATGGCAAGATCCACCGTAGCAAACATGTCTCCCCCATTTTCCGTCATAAGAATTCCATTTACCGTCTTTACTGCCAAATCCACATCAAACCCAGCTTCCAAAAGCTGAGACAGGGTCTTAACGACCAGATTGCTTTCCGCTGCCGCCCTGCTTCCTTTTCCCATCCCGTCACTGATAATAATAGCCTGTTTTTGCTTCCCAAAGGAGAAAGAAAGACTGCTGTCTCCGGATACCGCCTCAAAGGCATAAGACGCCTCTCCGATGATCACCGGCTTCACACGTTCCGCTTCGCCGGCGTGCGTCCTCTGTATCTGCAGATCTGTCAAGAGGCTATCCACGGTTCTCGCCATGCCTGCAAACTGGTAGGAGATAATCTGATGACTTTCCACATCACCAGCGTAAAGTTTACTCAGCGCAGTAAAAACCTGTTTTTTCTTCCTCAAATCCCCCTGGGCAGCATAAAGCTGCATATCTGCCTCGCTAAAAACTTCCGGCATGAGCCGCTGCTCCCCAGCACACCAGCATTTTACCAGAAGGCTCTGAGGGATAGTGATAAACAGCGATATCACCGCTACTAGTCCAAAAATTTCTTCTCTGCACAGGCTGCAGACCGTAAAAAACATCACCATTGCCAGAATCCCTTTTCGGTATTTTCCATCGACAAAAGCAGCCAGAAACCATGACACCACCACAGCTGTCATAATCGCTGTCATGAGTTTTGCTAACTCCTGCCCCTGACAGACTGCAAAGACTGCCATCACAGCCGTATACGCCAGCGCCTGCCGCATACCTTTGCAGTACTGCACCACAAGTACTACAAAAATCCAAAGAGGTATCACCAGAAGAGAATACTCTACAGCGCCGACGATAGAAACAGTTAAAATCGTAAGGGCAATCTCCGCCTTTTCCGTTGAAACTGCTCGCTGCTCTTTGCCTACAAAAATCATCTTCGCTGCTGTATTAAAAACTCTTATGTAAATCATCACCGCAATGGCTTCTTTCAGCAAAACCTGAAAATCCAGCAAATAAAGAATGTGCGCTGCCGAGTAGTAAAGACAATTTCCTACCGCCACAGCGATGACCGCTGCTGCCGTTGTCTGATGAATAGAAAATCTGATTTTGTGAAAGAACAGAAAAAACAGTCCGCACAGAAATACTGCGATAATGTCCCCATAGAAATCTCCTGTAGCAGCGGAATTTGTGAGTATCGCCGCAACCAAAACCGGTATTAAATAAATATACACCGTCGACACTGCTACCATTACCGCAATCAGCGCAATAGCGGCTGGAAAAGTATCCCCAAACAGTCTGATTCTCCCAAGAAAAAAAGCCACTGTCAAAGTGGCTAAAATCGTCTTTACATGAATCTGATTTCCTATAAATTCCATATTTTTTCCCCTTTGCTTCCTTTGATAATGACAGAATAGCACAAAAGCTGTGCAGGAAGCTGTCGAAGCAGGGTGTCGAAGCAGGAAATTTTTGTGTGTCTATTTAATTCCGTAAAAAACTTTTGCATTTTCGCAGGTAATGCTTGCTGCCTCTTCATAAGAAATTCCCTTTAACACAGCAAGGCGTCTTGCTGTGTGTTCCACATAAGGGCTTTTATTGGGATGTCCACGAAAAGGCTCCGGCGTTAAGTACGGTGCATCGGTTTCTACTAGCAGAAATTCTAATGGAATTTCCTGCACGACCGCCTGGGTCTTGCGATTGTTTTTAAACGTCACCGGTCCGCAAATAGAAAGAGTGGCACCCAGCTTCACATACTGCTTAGCAAGCTCTTTACTGCCGGAGAAACAGTGAAGCAGCACCCTGCTGTCTGGTAAAAACGCTCCGTCTGGTCCTTTCCTCTTCGGAAACCAGCTTTGCCGTTCCTCCGAAAAAGCGCCCTCTTCTTTCAAAATGTCCATCGTCTCCTGATCTGCTTCTCTGCTGTGAATTGCGATAGGCATCTTCAGCTCATTTGCAAGCTTTATCTGTCTTCTGAACCAGTACCGCTGCACATCTCGCTCTGAAAAATCATAATGAAAATCCAGACCGATTTCACCAATCGCCTGTACCTTTTCTTTTTTCGCAAGACCGCGAATCAGTTCCAAGGTCATGTCATCCAAGTTTTTTGCATCATGCGGGTGAAAGCCTACTGTCGCATAGCACCAAGGCTTTTCTGCTGCATGTTTTACCGCCAGCACAGAGCTTTCAAGGTCAAAGCCCACGTCCATGACATAAGAAACCTCCGAGCTTTCTATTTCCTCCATCAGCTGCAGCACTTCTGCTTCGCTGTACCGTTCATTGTTTAAATGGGTATGTGAATCAAATAACATAAAATTACCTCTTTATATCTTAAATTTATATCTTAAAAAAATTTAACTGTTTCATGTTCCTAAACTCTTCCCCGGAAAGCTGCAGCTTTTCTATCAAAAACATCTTATCCGTCACCGGTGCGCAGCTTGCCAGTACCTTGATGGCAATGTTCTGATATGTAAAGGTCATGGAACTCATCATTCCAATCCGATAATCCTGTTCCTCTGAAAGCGTTGGCATACTAAAAGTCAGCATATCAAACGGCGGTGAAGCATTAAAAAACACAAAATTAATGCTGATATCACTATAAATCACTTCTCCGAAATAGATAAAACTGCTTTCGTAAATATTAGAGACATCCGCAACATCTAAATAAAGAGTGGCGCGCATCTTTGTGTTATCTATTTCAATTACATCAATATGCAGCTTGTTTTTGTGTCCCATATAGCTGTAGAGATACAGCCTGTCTATATAATTCCCAGCATACCTTTGCTTATCTGTTTCCGTCTCTTTCGAGCTCGGAAGCAGCGTTGCTATGTCAACATTTAAATATCTGCACCAATCAATCAAAACTTCTAAATCTACGACAATCTCGCCTTTTTCATACTTAGAAACGGTCGCAAGACTTTTATTCAGTGCTTCCGAAAGCTGTTTCAGCGTTATCTGCTGTATTTTTCTATAGACACGCAGTTTTGCGCCTAAATTTTGATAAAACTTATCAGACACGGACACTTCTCCTTTCTCTGCTGCATTTATTCTATCATCAGATTTCTCCATTTACCAGCAAAAATTCTCATATAAATTGAAAATTCTATAAAAATGGCGATGATGATTTGCATATTTTTTTGTAATCTGCTCTATTCTCCATTTTTTCTCGTAACACGAAAAAAAAAGCTTTTAAATCTATCTTAAAAAGAAATCTCTGATAATTTGTCAGCTTCGGCACATTATTTTATAATTTTTTTGAAATGATATCCAACTTCTATTTTGTGATAGAATTTATGGAAAGGAGACTTAAATGAACGAAAATATCACTTCTAAATTAAAGAACAACATTTGGCGTCTAGTAATTCTTACAATCGCCGGGTCATTGATTTACGGTCTGCCGTATTTCAGGTCCTACTATTACGATGCTTATCTGGAAACGTATCATCTTACCAACACGCAGATGGGAACCTTTGGCTCCATTTTCGGAATTCTTGGCGCCATCTCTTATCTCTTTGGCGGCGTCGTCGCGGACATGGTTTCACCAAGAAAGATTATGTCTGTTTCTCTGATTTTAACAGGCGCCGCAGGGCTTCTCCATCTGATGCACCCAAGCTACGGTATGCTGGTTGTCATCTATCTGATTTGGGGGTTTACTTCCCTGTTTGCCTTCTGGCCTGCCCTGTTAAAAGGCCTTCGCGGTATTGCAGCTGAGCACGAACAAAGTAAGGCCTATGGCTCTATGGGAGGCGGCATTTTAGCTGATAGACTGGGCAGAAGTAAGGTTATGTTTATTGGCTTTTTCCTCATGGGTGTCAGCACATTTATCATCGCGCTGCTTCCAAATATGAGTGTACCGTTCTTCATTGTCGTCTGCGCTATCATCTACCTTGGCATGTATCTGAACTACGGCATCGTTTTCTCCATGATGGAAGAAGGTGGCATACCAGCCAGCGTAGCTGGTACTGCCATTGGCGTTGTCTGCACCCTTGGCTATCTGCCTGAAGTTATCTGCCCAACCCTTGCAGGTCACGTTCTTGACACTTATACCGAGCTGGGTTATAAATATTACTTTATCGGCGTCGGCATTGTAATGGTCGTTGGTATTGCCGCACTCTTGATTTGGAATCGTTATCTCGCAGGCATAAATAAAAAAAATAGCAGGGAGGCATCTGCATGTTAGTTTTAAGAAATGCAAGACTTGTTCCGCAGCTGACCGAAGGTTTTTCGGATCAGTTTGGCGACGTAATCATAGAAAATGGTTTGATTCAGGAAATCAAGCCTGCTAAAACAGCGAATATCACTGCGGCTGAGGTCATCGACTTAACCGGAAAAACTTTAATTCCCGGTCTCATCGAAGCACATCTGCACTTAGATCTTTGCGGCATGGACGTCTTTGAAGAAAATGTGCAGCAGGAAAGCTACCGCATGATGCGGGCTCTTCGTCTGGCGCAGGATAACCTGCGGATGGGTTACACCACAGTACGCGACGTGGGCGACCGGAACAACATAGTAATCGGTATTGCCCGCGCTGTAAAGGAAGGTCTGGTCATGGCGCCTGATATTTTGGCAAGCGGCATGATTCTTTCACCCACAGAAGCAGGCAACGACTATTTCGGAGATATGTACGCAGAGTGTGATTCTAACGACGCTTATACCAAAGCGGTTCGCCGTCAATACCAGCTTGGCGCTGACTGGATTAAAATCATGGGGACCGGATCTGTCATGAATCCGGGCGGTGTGCCGGGAAGTCCTGTTCTCTACGAGGAAGAACTTGCTGCTGCCTGCCGAGCCGCAGATTATGTTGGTCTTCCTGTTGCTGTGCACTGTCACGGCACAGAAGGTATCAAAATGTGTATTCGCTGCGGCGTACGCACCGTGGAACATTCCACCATTATGGACGATGAATGTATCAGAATGTATCAGAATGCTGACCGTTCTTTTCCGGTTCCAACACTCTCACCTTTGGTAAACTTTATAGAAAATCCAGAAGGAAAGCCTGCACATTACGTCGAAAAATCGAAGCAGATGGCGGAGGTCATGTTTGAAGGTCTGCGGGCACTGCGAAAATCAAAGGTAAAAATCGGTTGGGGCACTGATGCGGGCGTTTATTCCGGCAGCCATGGAAACGGGCTGTATGAATTCCGCGCCAGAGTCAACCTTGCTGGTTTCACTCCGCTGGAATGCTTAATTCAGGCAACGAAAAACAACGCTGAAATCCTAAATATCAGCGATACGGTCGGCACTATCGCCTGTGGAAAGCGCGCAAATCTGGCAGCCTTTGACGGAAAACCTGACGAAGACATCGAAGCCTTGAGGCAGATAGCTCTGGTATTTAAAAAGGGAGAATCCGTTCCTCTATAAATTTCTTCCTTGTATCTATGCAGCCGGCATTTGGTCATTATCTACCAAATGCCGGCTGTCGTTCAGTTACCGCACAAGCTGAATTTTTCTACTCTTCTCGGGTAGCCAGCTGTTTCATTTTTTTCTCTATCACCGCAATACGCTCTGACATGTCCGCTATTTTAACTCTATCGTATAGTGAAAAAGTAAAACGCATTTTAAAACCTTCCTTTTCTGGAACAATCGAAAAACTATCCGCGGCAGACAAAATCTCATTAAAGTCTGCCAAACCTTCAACGCCGTCAATATCCAATATGAGATTCTCTCCGATATAGATGAGTTCTGCAAAATAGGTATCTTCACACGCATTCATTTTAACATATCCGCCCTGAATCTCTGCAATATGGCAAAGGGATGGGTAAAGTACCTCTACAAAATTATCCCACTTCTGCTCATTTCTTCTTCTTTCATATTGAGACTCTTTCGTTTCTATTAGTGATCGAAGCAAATCAAAATGCGCTTTTTGCTCATTTGTCAAAGGCATAGCCTCCCCTTTCTCAAAAACTGATTTGTCCCACTGATGTTCTTCAATGTAATTAACTTCTTTTTTCATACTGCAACTCCCTATTAAACAAATATTAAGCCAACAAAGAATGTCATGTCTAAAGTTCCATTATATATGGGCATAGGCGTTAGTGCTGTTACAGGAATTGACAAAAAGACAAATGCAACTAAACAAAGCTATTAGCAAACGACTATTGGGACTGCTTGCAGTGCGAAATATTATGCAGTATCAGCTTTTTACTAAAAGCGTTGTGCACAAGAGTACCACAATGGAAATGTGGTTAACGATGCTTACACATTATGCGATTTTCGCTCATCGCTATTCGATGATGAAAATCTTGAATCCTAGCCTCAAATCAATATGTCAAATTTATAATGTCATTCTCTTCTCCTAGTATACCATGAGATGTACAATTAATCTTCTATTTTTTTCTTCCATTTGTAATTATTATTGCAAGATGACATACAAGCCAAAAGTAATCGAAACTTCTCAGCACTAATCAGAAAGAACAATCCGCCATACTGCACTATTTCTCTTGCTTCAGCGTCAAATGGTACAAAAACACGAATTGCACCATTACCAGCATTTTTGCCTAAAATGGTGCAATCTATTGCTCAGTAGCTTATTGAAACAGCCTCTTTCTTTTCATCTTTTACACTTTATCTCTCTCATACTCAAGGATTGCGCCTCTCTTTGAGAATTCAAAATCATATTCGTAACCATCCTTATACGCCTCTGCCTCATAGACGTATCTTCCATCATCTCTAGTCAATTTTACATAGATGATGATAGCGCCAGGCACTTTGTTTTTAATTTTGTTGCGAATGGTGGTTTTGCTTACAGCACCCACCTTGGAAGCTGTGTATCTGGAACCTTCGTTGTCCTTATCCTTATCTAAAATTCTGCCGTCAGACGCCGCTATTTCTATAGAGTACACATACTTGCTCTTTACCGCTTTACCTTTATAAACGCTGCGCCCGTCATCTCTGGTCAAATGCACATATTTTACAGTTGCACCCTTTGGCAGTTCTTCCTTAAAAATCGCTTTAGCTTTGCTCCACGAAATCTTAGAAGCCGCGGCGGCATCAGCACCTCCCGCTGCACCTGCATATGCAAAGGCGGTCACTACCAGCGATAAAGCCAGCAATATGCTTAACATTACTTTTCCAGTTCTTTTCTTTGTCATTTTTCTATCCTCCTAAATTAGATTTCTGTTTGATATGCTCTTACTATACTGAAGAAAAATGAAAACAAAATGAAAACGCTTTTTTATTTTAAAAAATTTTTTTCACCAGTTTTCTCCTCAAAGTCACAAAAAATCCCCGGCGTTTACCTTCGCTGGGGATTTTGTATTGCTCTATTATTCTGCTTACGCTTATTTCAAATAACCTTTCAACTCATCCACTTTATCCAGTTCTTCCCAAGGCAGCTGGACGTCCTTTCTGCCGAAATGTCCGTAAGCGGCAGTCTGTCTGTAAATCGGTCTGCGCAAGTTAAGATCGCGGATAATTGCTGCAGGGCGCATATCAAAATGCTTGTCGACAATGTCAGCAATTTCCTCATCGGAAAGCTTGCCGGTACCGAAGGTATCCACCATGATGGAAACCGGTTTTGCCACGCCGATTGCGTAAGCCAGCTGAATTTCACACTTGTCCGCAAGTCCTGCTGCTACCACATTCTTCGCAGCGTGTCTTGCCGCATAGGAAGCGGAACGGTCTACCTTTGTAGGGTCTTTACCGGAAAATGCGCCGCCGCCATGACGCGCATAGCCGCCGTAAGTATCGACAATAATTTTTCTGCCGGTCAGACCGGAATCGCCATGAGGTCCGCCGATGACAAATCTGCCAGTCGGATTGACATAGTACTTGGTTTCATCATCCAAAAGTTCTGCAGGAATCACCGGTTTAATCACGTGCTCAATCAGATCATTTCTAATCTGCTCCTGGGTCGCTTCCGGATCGTGCTGCGTGGAAATCAAAACGGTATCGATTCTCTTTACCTGATTTCCATCGTATTCCACAGTAACCTGGGTTTTTCCGTCAGGACGAAGATATGCAAGTGTACCGTCTTTTCTGACCTTAGTCAACTGCAGTGCCAGCTCGTGTGCCATCTGAATCGGCATCGGCATATATTCCGATGTTTCGTTGCAGGCATAGCCAAACATGATGCCCTGATCGCCCGCTCCGATGGTATCGATCTGATCATCGAGGGTACCTTCCTTATATTCCAGCGCCTTGTCAACACCCATAGCGATATCGCCTGACTGTTCATCGATGGCAGTCAGCACTGCACAGGTATTTCCGTCAAAGCCATACTCCCCTTTGTTATAGCCGATATCCGTGATGACGTTTCTCACAATTTTCGGAATGTCGATATAGCACTTGGTGCTGATTTCTCCCATAACCATTGCATAGCCTGTGGTAGTTGTCGTCTCGCAGGCAACGCGTCCATAAAGATCCTGCTCCATAATTGCGTCCAGAACAGCGTCAGAAATCTGGTCACAGATTTTGTCAGGATGTCCTTCTGTCACGGATTCTGATGTAAATAATTTCTTCATGTTTTATTTCCTCCCAAATATTACCAAACAAAAAACCTTTTCTCTCATATGGAAGAAAAGGTCTGATTATCGGTCATCATTCCTCATCTTTCAGAATAAGATAATTCTGTAGGATTTAGCACCTTTTCTGTCAGTACTAGCTGACACCTAGGTTGCCGGGCTTCGCAGGGCCTATTCCCTCAGCCACTCTTGATAAGGATTATCATATAAATTATACTCTTTTTAAATTCTTTGTCAATGACATATTGTATTTTTGTCAAAATAGGATATACTCTATTTATTGAACCATTTAAAAATTTTTAGCTTATTGAGGTAGACGTTTGGAAAAGAATCAATTTACAGTTTTACGCGGCGGCTTGCTTGACAGTGCCGCTACCAGCAGAAAAGAATTTGTATCAGCTTATATAACAAACACCCGATTGATGGGCGTACTGGGCATGTATATGCATTTTAAACTCCCAGATAACCTCGTCCAGCGAGATTTACATCAATTCTTTTACTTTGATGCCGAAGAATACGGCTTTGAAACCTATCACAGCGTTCTGGGAGAAAACAGAACACGCATCTTTGAAATTGAAAACTCTCTGATTGGCGGTCTTGGCGGCAAAAAAATTCCCCTAACGGAAAAACAGGCACAGTATCTGCTGCAGGAATATGCCGAATTTAACCGTGCTCACAATATCCCTTTGCCGGAGGGCCTTTCCGAATATGAATTCCTTCTTAACGAAAAGGCTACTCTTTCAGAGCCCGAGCTTTACATTTTGATGCAAAAACAGTGTGTCAGACCCGAAAATGCTTACGAATCAATCAACTATTTTCTCATGCGTATTTTTGGCAGAGATTTCAAAGCCGCTGCATTTCTCTCTGATAGAGACATTTTGCTGGATGTTTTTCCAGAATATGACGCAGGAACCTTCTGCAAAAATACGATCGAGCCCACAGACGCACCGAACACTTTTCTGTGTCAGTCCCTGGTTGAATTTCGCAATTCCTATTATATCGTACTGACGGAAATCACATTGTCTGGTCTGACTGTTTGCAGCTTTGAAAGAAACAGCATCATGAAAATTTCTCCGATTGAAGCCGCTATGCTGCTATCTCGTTCGGAGTTTGTTACCGTCTATGAAATGCTGGAGGAGCCAGATTCCTTCTCCTCAGAAACGACTCCAAAAGCCATGACTGCAATGGTAACACCTCACGATACCGGAAAACTTTACATGATTTTTCATTCCGATAATAAACATGTCGCACGAAAGGAATATCGTCTCAATGAAGATGTCCTGGGCATGTATTTCGTTTCCGATGCGGGGCAGGTAATTGCTGCTGCTTATACGCTTGAAGATATCTATCTCTTGGAAAAAGACCTGGCAGGCTCTACCATTTCCAAAAGTCTGATTCCAACTCAGCGTTACGAATTTCAGGAGCCAGTTCTTTATGAATTTATCCAAAGTACTATGGATCGTTTTGAAACTTTTGTAGATATTATTCAGAACAATCCTGGTGATGAAATCTAATCCCAAATTTACACTCAAAAAGAACACAAGTTGTCGTTTTATGTCAACCTGTGTTCTTTTTTAACGAAGATTTTTCAACAAGGGAGAATTCCTTGAATTTAGACATTTCAGCGACTTATCCACAAGGATAAGTCGGATTGTATACATTTTTCTGCACATTACGATATGGATAACTTTACAAAGCATAAACGTTCATTTTTCAATACTACTTCGTATATTACAAATTTGTCAATAGGAAGTTATCCACATTTTTTGTATAAATTATCCTCATGGATTTGTTCGACTGTCTACAATCTTTGTTCGCCCATTTTTTGGCAAAGATAAATTATAATATTCTGCCACTGCACTGATTATTCCTTCTGCAATCTTTTGCTGATATGTCGGATTTTTCAGATTTCCAAGGTCCTCCGGGTTAGATAAAAAACCGCATTCCACTAAAATCATCGGATGATCTGCATTTCGAAACAGATACATCCCGCTCTTAGGAAGTACAATTCTGTCAGCACCATCTCCCAGCTGCTCTTTTAGACTCTCCTGTATCTTCTCTGCAATTTCCTTGCTATCCTCCATAAGCGACGTTTCCACTTCTTTCGGATAAAACACCTGTGCCCCATGAACACTGCTATCCGATGGAAAACTATTGAGATGTATGCTGATAGTCAAGGTGGGTGATGCCGCCTCTATTACCTCTTTTCGCGCTTTTAAATCTCCAACCTTTGTCCATTTTTCTGTCCCTTCAGCAATAAGACCGTCCTCTGTTGCTCTGGTTAAAATAATCTGCATACCATAATTCTCCGCCTCTTCCTGCAAAGCCTTTACAATATCTAAATTTATCTTCTGCTCTTTTGTTCCGTCACCGCCTATCGCACCGCCGTCCATACCTCCATGTGCTGGGTGTTAATTGCGCAAATTATATATGTATCTTCCCCCAGACTGATTAGGGGATTTAGAAATGTGTGAGATTAGATAGCCTTTTCCTCCAATTCCACACTGTAAACGCTGGAAAACAAATGCTCCAGCTCATTTCCGAAGTTATAAGTGATTTTGATTTTGCGGTTTTCATAGACCTTTATTTCACTTATCATTTCCACCACAATATCTCTATCCAGTGCTTCAATGTCTTTTAATTCCAATAGTCTTTTCAACCAAGGTGTTTCAAAAACATCTTCCGTCACATTGTCTTTCTTCTTTTCTTCCAGTGCTTCAATCTGTTTGGAGTAAAGTTCTTCTTTTTTTAGATAATCCTCTCGGTAAGAAAGAAATTCTTCTTTGGAAATCAGTTCATCTCTGTAATCTTCGTATATGGATTTTTTGAGTTTTTTCACACGTTCCAATTCTGCTTTTACTTTGCTAAGTTCCGTATCAGTAATCTTTTTGACCTTTGAAGCTGTGAAACTCTGTGACTGTACCAATTCTTTCAAATCATCTACACTGTGGACGATTGCTTTCAAATCATTCAGTACAATATCTTCCAAAACAGCCATTGGAAGTGTATGCGGCGTGCAATACTGCTTACCATTCCTCTTATATGTTCCACAATAAAGACTATATGTTTTACTCCCATCTGCACGTCGCCACATATTCTTTGCCATTGCCCTGCCGCAATCACCACATTTCACAAAACCAGCAAAGATGTTTTTATTCGTTTCCAAATCCAGCTCCCTTGTCCTTTTTGACAAAAGGGATTGCGCTTTATCCCAAGTTTCCTTATCTATAATCGGCTCATGGGTATTTTCAACGATTATCCAATCTTCTTTCGGCATTTTCTTCTGCTTGCTTCTCATGCGCTGGTGCTTTGTTCCCTGTACCATGTTCCCCACATACATTTCTCTGTGAAGAATACTATTGATTGTGGAATAAGACCAATACGTTGTACTTTCCAGACGGTTACAATTCTTGTAATTCTCACCGTTTACCTTTTTATACTCTGCCGGACAAAGGATACCTTCTGCGTTCAGCAACTTTGCGATTTTCTGTTTCCCATATCCCTGTATATATAGGGAAAAGATTCTGCGGACAACATCAGCAGCGTAATCATCAATCACCAGCTTGTTTTTATTTACTGGGGATTTCTTATAGCCATAACTTGTAAACGCCCCGATAAACTCACCAGCTTTTTGTTTTGATTTCACGGTTGCCTGTATCTTTTTGGAAATATCCCTTGCATACTGTTCATTGAAAATGTTTTTGATTGGGAGCAGCATATCATACGCCTGTTTCATGCTATCAATACTATCTGTTACTGATATGAAACGCACTCCCAATTCTGGAAAGTATCGCTCCAAGTATCTTCCAGTATCAATGTAATCACGCCCGAATCTTGACAAATCCTTTACAACAACACAATTTACTTTTCCATCTTCAATATCCGCAATCATTCTCTGGAAACTAGGTCGGTTGAAATTCGTTCCCGAATAACCGTCGTCAATGTATGTGTCATACACAATAAAATCTTCTTTTTTAGCAACGTACTCTGTTAAGAGTTTTCTCTGATTTCCTACACTATCGCTTTCTTCCTTATCACCATCTTCTCTTGATAATCTGATATAGATTGCAACATTAAATAAGCTCAATACTTTTTGAAGTTTCATACGTTCACCTATTCAACTGTTGCCCTATCAATAATATTATACCATAAAACACGGTATTTTCCCATTGTTTTCTCATATCAGACTACCCATTTTGAACCTTTTCGTTAAGGTGAGATTTGATGATACGGATAAGCAATTCTTCTACTGAAAACTTTGATAAAAATTCTCTCTCCACAGTATATTGGATTGGTTCTTTCTTTTCCAAACTTTATCGTCCTCCTTGTTTCAGCTATCTATTCTCAACATACGCAAATAGGCTTATCCAATATGCCTGTTCACACTTCTTTTTCTCAGCAATCAGATGGCTTTAGCAAGCTCCACTGGACTTTCACCATTCCCATTCCTATGGGCAGAATCGCACCATGCGAGTGTATCATTATTCAGATATACAGGTCATGGCTAAGCGACCATTCCAAAAGTCGCTCACAGATCATTACATGAATCGCTCACTTTGTTTTGAAAGGTCATGGCGTACAATATCCGTCGGCTCGCTGCATATCAAACGTATCTGATTGCTTTATTCAGTTGTCAAAGAACGCTCGACTGTATTTGTCAGTCTGTGAAAATCCATTATCTGAAATAATAGACTTTCATAGATTGACAAGCGGAGCAGAGGGAAAGGGAGAAAAGCTCCGCTCGTCGGAATAGTTAAATTACGATAATCTCAAAGTTTGCAATCATATCCATGACCGCCGCCTGTATTCTGCCTTTCAATTCAGAATCCACTACCATGTAGACATTTCCGTATTCGTCGTACAATTTGCGTAAGCTCAACTTTGATATGTAACCGTCATAGAAATTCAAGATTTCCTGTATTGCAGCTTCATCACCATTGGTAGCCGCCACAATCACAGCAAACGGTATGTGTTTTGCGTTATTATCCACAATTATTCCTCCTCCATCATTTTTCTTATTTCTTCCAGAGTGCTTGTCCTGTGACGGTAAACAGTGGAGCGAACCACGTTCATAAGCTCTCCGATTTCTGCGTCAGACATATCCATAAAGTATGACAACAAAATGATATTGCGTTTTCTCTCTGGTAAACATTTGAGTGCTTTGCTTAACTGGTCGTCAGATACCTGTACTTCCATGCCAAGAACATTGAATGCTGTATAATCGCTGGAATATTTGTCATAAACGCCAGCCTTATTCAATTCCAAATCTGATATTTCAGAGAATGGAACTTCATGCTGCAAGCGTCTTGAAATATCACGCTTATACTTCATTGCTGCTCTCTTAATGACTTTTTTCGTAAGGCAATCAAACTGTGCTTGAATAGCCTGCTCGAAAGAAGATGACTTCATATTTTTCACCTCCTTTCTGCGTGAGAGTGAATGAGAGTTGTTTTCCCTCTATCCCCCTTTCCGCACAGTAGCTACCCACGCAGCAGCTATTTGTTGCGTTTTCAGAAAAGAATTTGAAAAATATTTTTAAACAGCAAAAAAGCACAAGGGCATAAAAGAAATGCTGTTCTTGTGCTTTGAAAATTGTTCCTGCTATGTAATGTAAAAAACCACATTCAAAGGTATGTTGTGCCGCTGTGAAAGCTAGGATTTTTTTGACAATAACGGATATATTGAAGATTGTCGATTATACAGGTCTTTCAATGCGGCTACCTCCCAGAGCCGCTAAACCAAAACCATTATGCTGTTTTCCTATTGATGGAAAAAGAAAAAAGCGGCTTTTCAACCGCCATCTGAAAAAAGATATTTTTTGACACGCAAAAACGGTACTGTTGATAGCGGTTTTTTTTATTTACCGCTAGGCAGTACATTTTCACTTTTATACGCATAACAGGAACTATTAAACCATACTATACGTTTTTTTATACCTGTTAGAAAATCAACAGGAACAGTAAAATGTAGTGAGGTGATTAAATATGCGTAAAAAAGAAGATAAGTATGATTTCAGAGCCTTTGGTCTTGCCATCAAAGAAGCTCGTAAAAAACAAGGTTTAACCCGTGAACAAGTGGGAGCAATGATTGAGATTGACCCACGTTATTTGACGAATATTGAGAATAAAGGTCAGCACCCAAGTTTACAGGTGTTTTATGACCTTGTTCATTTGTTAAATGTATCAGCAGACGCTTTTTTCCTACCTGCTTCTGATCTGGAAAAAAGCACCAGAAGAATGCAGTTGGAAAAACAGCTTGATAGCTTGTCCGAAAAGGATTTGATTATCATAGAAAGCGTTGCTGATGGAATACTTAAATCGAAAAGAGTGGAGGAAAAGTAACCCTCCACCTTTTCAAAAATTCTTTATTAATTTGCCTAATAAATTGGTTACTTCACTATCTATTACACATTGTCCTTGAGAAACTAATTGTAATGTATTTGGAACAGAAATAATTTGCTCTTTTTTTATAAGTCCACTTCCTCCGATATTTAATGCTTTAAAGCATTTTATTAAATTCCATTTTTCCGCAAAGAATATAACATTATCTGTGCTGTATTTTTTGATATAATGCTTTATTTTATTAGAACTAATGTCAATATCTAATAGCAATATTATGTTGTCGGACAAAATCTCTTCATGTTGTGAATCTTCCCATAAAATAATGTCTTTTTTATTTGTTATTAAGACCACTTGTCCATATTCTGTATCAATATATTTGTACATTATCCTTTCATCTTTCGTTTAAATACAATTACTGCTGGAATTACAAGCACTATGGCATAGCCTAATATCCAAACTAAATGCAGTAATATATCTGAATAGCTACCACTAATAGCACAGCGCACTGCATCAACTGCATGAGAAAAGGGTAAAAGATTGCACACTTTTTGAAATGTTCCACCTATACTATCTAATGGAAGAACAGCACCACTTAAAAAGACAGCAGCGTTAACCAAAATTGTTCCAAATCCATTGACTGAATTATTTGATGTGAACATACTTCCCATAAACAACCCAAAGGCTATAAATAAAACTGCAACGGGCAATAAAGTGATGATAGCCACCAAAACATTTTTATTTAATTCTAAGCCGAATATCATTGCTACTGCGAAACAGCAAATAGCCTGTAAAACTGCCAATGGGATAACAGGAATAGAATATCCCAAAATATAATCAATGCTTTTTAATGGTGACGCAAATAATCTTGATAAAAATGAACTATCTCTATCGGTAGACATTAGAGTACCTACAAACATTCCTAAAAATGCCAATCCAAAGATAGTCATACTAGGAGCAAAATTTTGAACCTCAAAAATATCTGCCATTCCACCAATACTTTTTTTCATAAGCGATAATGCAACAATGAGAAGTACAGGAAATCCTATTCCCATCAAAATACTTGTAGGGTCTCTGGTTATTTCTTTAAAGTTGCGTCCTGCAAAAATTGAAAATTTCATTAGTTTTTTCCTCCCTCTGTATACATAAGAAATGCTTCCTCCAAATTTCTACTTCCAGAAGCCTTTACAATTTCTTCAGCAGTTCCTAAAGCTTGAATGACACCTTTATCCATGATACAAATACGGTCTGCTAATGTTTCTGCTTCGTCTAAGTAATGTGTTGTAAGAATCAAAGTCACTTTACCTTTTAATTTCTCGATAGTTTTAAACAAATCATGCCTAGCTCTGACATCAAGTCCTAATCCAGGTTCATCAAGAAAAAGGATTTTAGGATTACTAATTAAAGCCATTGAAATGCTTAATTTTCGTTGCCAACCACCAGATAAGGATTTTGCTCTGTCATTCTGGCGTTCCTTTAAATCAAAGGTTGCCATCATTCTTTCAGCTTTTTGCTCTGCTTGCTGCTTTGAACTCCCATATAATCTTGCAATCATTACAAGGTTTTCTTTCACCGTTAATTTAGGAGCTACTGCGGTTTCCTGTGGAGAAAGATTAATTATTTCTTTTACATTTTCTGATGATTTTGTAATGCTATTGCCGAGCATTAGTGCGTCGCCGCTTGTTGGAACAACTAAACAGCTAAGCATTCTGATAGTAGTTGTTTTTCCAGCACCATTTGAACCCAACATTGCAAAGAATTCGCCTTGTTTAATGTCAAGGTTTAAGGACTTTACAGCAGTTCGATTGCCATATTTTTTTGTCAAATCCCTAATTTGTATTGCATTCATTTTGTTTCCTCCTTAATTTGAAATGCCATTTTGAAGGCTTCATCACAACCCTCCATTTTTTGAATTGCTATCCCCCTGTCTTTATCTGCCAAAAGCAATAGCAACTCACCAATACGAATGTGAAATAAGTCACGAACATCTTTAGGTACAATAATCTGCCCTTTTGAGCCAACTTTAAGTGTTCCCAAATAGCGTCCGTTGTGATAGAAACTTTCGTTTACTGAATCATTATTCAATACTCTTCACCTCCGATTCTCAGTATAACAAGTAATACTTGTTATACTGAAATGATACACCCAACAACTTACAAAGTCAAGAGAAAAGTATAACTTTTCTTACTTGTTGTATTTTGTAGGAAAAATAACCATTAAAAAAGCAGCCCTGCAATCAGAGCTGCTTTAACAAATAGGTTTATTCAGTTGGTTTTTCTTTTGCCTTGAAAACTTGTTCAAAAAAACTCTCATAAACTTCATATTTTTGAACTGCAATACCTTGTTGTGCGTCTGCTAAAAGTACCAATGTATCACCTGTATTAATACCGAGCATTTCTCTAGCTTCTTTTGGTATTACTATTTGTCCTTTAGGACCAACTTTCACAGAACCCACAAATTTATCGTTTTTAGATTTTTCTTTACTGGCTGCCATAATATATATCACGTCCTTTCATTTTTTCTCAAAAGTATAACTTGTATGATAAATTATACCATTGATTCCAAATTGAATCAAGAATCAATTCGTGCAGCTATTCTACAATCTTCCAGTTACTATCTTTTTGCAGCGTCAAATCAAACTGTGAAATCTGTGTTGCTTTCGTTCTCTGGTCGAGATACTTCACCGATACCGACACTTTGACCTGTTCCCCATCTTTAATGAAGATAGGATTTACCAACTCTGAAAACAGATAATCACAGTTTACAGGTTCAAGCACATTTCCAGATACATAATAGGCAAGCTCTTTTTCCGTAGCAGTAGGGTACAGCTTAAAGAATGTTTCCAAAAACTCTGTTACTTCCTCCGTAGTGGCAGCGTCCACCGCTCCGTCAGATTCCTTTGTTTTTGGTTCATAGCTGGATTTTGTTGGTATACTGCTGATGGTTGGATTCTGTGTGATAACCATGTTTCCGTCACCATCTACATGAACCACTACCATGTAAGCGGAAGTGTAGCCGATTGATGTTTCGCCCTCCGTTACCGTCTGATCTACCGAGTAGACAACGGTAAAGTCGTCTGTTCCAGCCTGTTCTATATCCCATATTTTTACGTCTGTAACCGCCACACTTGTGGGTATATCCTGCCTTATGGTATCGACATTCAAATCCTGCAAGCTCTTAGTCAGATAGTTGCTGATTGCTGCGGTTCTTTTATCAATGGATTCTTGCGTATTGCTCCAAGAATAGTAGTCTAAAGCAAAGGCTTTGACAAAGTTCTCTATCCTGTTAGTGTCAACAATTCTTTGTTCAATGACTTCTTTTTCATGTACCGTGTGCATATCAATGGCGGTGAAATTCTTATACACCCCAAAACTGACGCTTGCAATCAGCACCAGCCATAAGGCAATCACGGTTTTCTTGTGTGTGCCGACTTTCATCACAGGCACTCGTTTTTCTTTTTTCGGTTTTGATTCCTTGTCCTTTTTCTTAAATATCATAGTACCATTTCCTTTCTATTTTGATTTTACCCGACCAGCACCAATCAAGTGTTTCTGCCAGTACGGGCTTGTTAAATCTGCATATCCGATAGGGTCGCCAGCGTGATACATTCTGTTGTTTCCTGCATAGATTCCCACATGGGTGACATACGTTCCAGAGTTATAAGTGGAGTGAAAGAATACCAAGTCACCAGCTTTCGCCTGTGACAGCGGTATGTGCTGCGTAGCGTCATACTGTGCCTGTGCGGTACGAGGTAGGCTGATACCAGCTTTCCCATAGCACCAAGACGTAAGACCAGAACAGTCAAAGCTGGTGTTTGGATTGCTGCCGCCAAAGACATATTTCCAGCCTTGATACTTCAATGCTTCTTTGAAAATTGCCCGTGCGGTAGCGTCACTGAAACTGGGAACAGCTAAATACTGGTTCACCAGACGGACATAGAACATATTTCCATACTTATAACGCCAGCCGCCATTTTCCTTAATGGAAATTTCATTCTTATAGGTGACTTTAACACCGCCCGATTTATCCTTAGCAAAGCTGACAGCTAATTCAAAGCTGTACTTTTTCCCATGCCTCGCCACATAGTCAATGAAGCCGCCACCATAGTTATAGGCTTGTACCACTGTGTCAATGTCACAGCCTTTCGCTTCTGCGGATTTTAAAAGCTCCGAGAAGTATTTGCACCCCTGTTTGATGGATTCCTCTGTTGAGAGGGAATTAGGCGGCAACCCCAGTGATTCTGACGACTGCATAACGTCAGTAGCTGTACCGCCAGATTCCACCTGCATGATGGCAAGCAGATAGTTCACGTAGTCCGAAATTCCGTATTCTTTCGCATATTTTTCTACCGTCGGTTGATGTTTCAGCACTTCCTCTGACAGATTCAGTCCAGAAAAATCAAAGTGGGAAGTGCTGCTTTCTTCATCATCTGCGGTCACGATAAACATGAACAAAAGCAGACTGATAATCACCGTGAAAATCCCACCGAACACAGCGAAGTGTCTTAGCTTCATTTCTTACCACCTTTCCTGCTGGTCGTTTTCTTCACGGTTGATGGATTTGTGGTCTTTTTCTGTACGGTATTTGTCTGCTTCTGATGTTGCACGGTCTGACGGACGGATTGTTTCGTAGCTGCTGTTGAAGCCTGTTTCACGGCTGGAGAGGATTCTCTAAAAACCTGCGTCCTCACATTATCCTGTTGCTTCGTAACAGGCTCTTTCTTTACAGAAGATTGCTCCCTTGTAACAGTGGCAGGACACTCCTTGACCGTTTGCCCCTGCTTAGAAGCTGCCGCCTGTGGAGCTGCTTTTGCAGATACAGGCGTTGTCACTGGTCGCTCATGCACAGGGGCAGTTCCTTTTGTCACTGATCCTGTGCTTTGTTTTGCCTTGTCCAGTTCCATACGTTTTTCCGCAACCGTCTGTCGGTGCTTATCCTGCTTCTCTACACGACCTTGTTTTCTGGTCGCTTTTTCTTCCACAATGCCACGCTTGAAGTCTGATACATTTTCCTGTATCTGGTTCACGCCGCTATGTACTGCATACTGTGCCTGTGTCGGCATATCCTTTACCTGTTGTCTGACGGATTTTGCCTTATCTTTCAAGCGGTCTTTACCGTCAAGCACCGCACCGACTTTCGCACCAGCACGTTTTCCAAAACTGGACGTATCAGAAGCAGTGTCATGGTTTGGTCGTGTATGACCGTTTCCTTTTGCTGTATCAGCCTTGCGGCTATTTGAAGCGACTACCGCACCAGCGACACCGCCAGCAGCACCAGCCGCAACCGTCCTGCCGATTTTACGTTCCAAGCGTCTTGCACTTCTGCCTAAGAACATATAAGGTCGCCGCATGATACGTCTGCCGACCTGCTGTGTATCGGAAGATTGCAGACTGAACATTGCCATCAAGTCACCGAGCTTGAAGTAAATTCCTGCAAAGGTGACTATCTGTAAAAATGCCACCATGAAGAACGGATAACCACTGGAAATGGAATAAAACATAGTGGATATGCTGAAAGCTGTCGTGATAATCAGCGTAATACCTGCCCTTAACATGATGGTGTTGAACAGCTTCGTGAGTGCCTTTTTTGCCATGCCCTCATAGGTCGGTATCATGGATAAAATGAAACTGACAGGCAAAAACATAGCGTAAATAATAAATAGCACCTGTGAGAAAATCATCATGCCGGTAAGCAGGAATACAAAGATAGAGATTCCGATATTGAAGATGAACAAAAATACCACCGTTCCCAAGCGGCTCATAGTCTTAGTAACGCTTAGATTTGCATTGTCCTTATCCTCGATTTCTTCAACTACTATATCCTCTCTGTCGTCCGTATCTGGGCTTGCTTCTAACAGGCTTTCCACACGGTCAGAGCCTAGCTTGTCAATATCGGATTCTCCATACTGCAAGAGTAGCCAAGGTTGTTTCACCTGTATGGAAAACAGGCTGTCCCTTATCAAGTCCACGCTGTCTTTTCCCTTGCTGCTGGAATCGGGCAGCACAATCTTTGTGCCAAGCGATAACGCCGAGCTGCTTATATCAGCGGAAAAATCGTTGATTTTGCTGATATAGTTTGGAGCGTAGGCGATAAATGACGCGGACAGGATAAAGACCACAAGGAAGTTGACGACCGCATGAACCGCCTTTGTCGTTTCCCTTTTGATAAGTCCTGTGTAGGCGACATAGATACCCATTACCAGAATGAGGATAAGCAGGAATCCCACATAAAATCCCTCACTGGAAAAGCCGCTTTGCGTCACACCAGCCAACGTCTGAATGTTCTTTCCGATAGAACTTGCGGTATCAGAGATAAAGTCCAGCTTGTAGGCTTCCTGTACCACATATCCCGTTGCATTGGAAATGTATAAGCTCACCGTCCAGACAAAGTTTGTGATAGCGTACAAGCCATACTGGATACTTTTCCCGATACCATCAAGCCAGTTCCAAGGCAGCCAGTCCCAACTTGAATCAACATAAAAATCAAGCTGGTAGTTTTCCAGCGGATATTTTGAATAGGCGTTAGCGTCACTCACCGTACTGTCAACCAGACCAGCCGCATGAGCTACCGTACCTGTGATGGATAAGAACACCAGCACACCGAGAATCACCAGCAGAGCGATACCGAAGAATCTTAGGATTTTTCGTTTACGCATAGGCTTCACCTCGATTCTTCCGTCTGTACGGGCGGTCTGGTATCAAAGGCATGGAACAAATCAGCGAATACAGGGTGTATCTGGATAACGCCCACTCGTCCGTATAAATCTTGAAACAGGCATTGTCCGTTTTCCAAATCCCTAAGTCGCTTCTGGTTGCTTTCGTCCTCCTTATCCACACCGAAAAATTCAAGGGTATTCTTGATTTCTTTTATATCCGTACTCCGAAAGGCAAACTTCAAGCCGATATTGTTCTTCATCTTTTCGTCGTCCACATCACCAGAGTTTTGTGTGACGAAGTAAACAGCGGCGTTCATGGAACGACCAGCACGAATCAGCTTGTTAGAGAGTGCTTTTCCCTGTGCCACCTGTAAGAACGTCCACGCTTCGTCCAAATCCACCATTTTGAAAATGCTGCGGTCTGAATGGATAAAGTCTAAAGCAAAGGTACTGATAACGATAAGCATAGCCACTGACAGTAATTCCATAGTGGTGTATTCTTCAAATTTTGTGTCTTTATCGGGTAGTACAAGGTCTGCTACCTGTATGATGTTAAGCTGACGATCTAAACTGATAGATTGTGTCACATCACCGTCCGAGAACAAGAGGTGTGCAAAGTCATAGTCCGTCATGCTTTCGATATGGTCTGCGATATTCTCTGCCACAGGAGAACCGTCTTTCCTTAATTCATCAATGACACGGAGTAGTCCTTGTTGCTTACTTTGCGTCACAGAACGGATTGCACGTCTAAGGACAGGGAATTTTTCACCATCACGGGAAGAAATTCCTGTAAGGAATGTAAGTATATCAATCGCAAGGCTTTCAGCGTCTTTTGTACGCTTCATAATCACATACGGGTCAAGTAGCCCTTTGTTCCTGTCCTCACTGGTAAGGTTTACTATCTTGATTTCATGTGCAATATCGGGTAGTGTTTCCTGCCAGTCGCCACGCTCTGATTTCGGGTCTACAATGACCGCTTTCCCTCCAAACAGCACTGCATAATAGATGATAAGATTGTTACAGAATGACTTGCCACCGCCGAGTGAACCAAGAAAGGCGGCAGCCAACGCATTAGTCACGGAACCTTTCACGCCCTGTGCTGCAAGGCTAGGCTTTAGGTACACATTTTTACCTGTGTCAAGGTTATAGCCGATATAGATTCCGTCCGTTTCCCCAAGCTGCTGTGTCGCTCCGAACCCAAGACCAGCGAGAAAGTCAGAAGTGACATACTGGATATAGTCATTGATGTAACGCTTGCTTGATGGGATAAATTCACCATGTAAGCCGAGCATATCCCCGAATGGGCGAACCAGCTTCACGTTCAAATCGTCGTAGAAGTCCTTGACTTCATCACAGCGGCGTTTGAGTTCGTCCAGACTGTCAGCCGCCACACGGATAACATAAGATAATTTATACATGGATTCCTTTGACTGGCCTAAGCTGGTTTCCAGCTCATTCACCGAATCCAGAGCTTCAATGACGTTACTTCCTGTTTCATTGTTGGATTCCCAAGCGTGATTATCCAAGTCTTTCAATTCTTTTTTCTTGTTGCGGACTGTGGTTAAGGCTTTCTTATTTGTCACAATCTCTACATTCATGGAAGTGGAAACAGGGAATGTGAATTGCTGCTGTTGGTAATAAAATATCTCACTTGACGGGAAGTCCAGCTCGCCCACGATATTGTTAATCGTGAAGTAGGCAACATACGTTGTCTGATCTTCACGCTCAATCTTTAGGTATCGCTGGTTTTCCTCTATCATGCAGCGTGTCGGACGGATAAGGTCATATCGCTTTACCAGCGTTTCACGCTTTAATTTCTTTACTGGTAGCTCATAGATATAATCACTGTACGCAACACCTGTGTTCCCGTAGATATGCTCCAAGAGATAACCGAAGTCGTTCTTATCCAGCCTGCGGAACTGGAAACGTCTTGAGATTTTGCTTTCCAGCAGCTTTTCCATCTTCATGAATCGGTTGATTTCATCATTGCTTATGGAAACGAAGTCACCCATGAGCTTGTGATTGACCTCATAGATAAAATCGGTAAAGGTCATAGCCGCTGATTTTTTCATTCCCTTTAGGCTGATTTCTTCCTCATTCACCAGCAACTTGAAGCCAAGAAAAAAGCGGTAGTCAATCTGATTTTCCCCAATCATCTCAACCAACGCTTCTGTCTGTTCGTCTACCTTTTTACAGGCGATTTCACGAAGTCTGCCTGTGATTCCTTTCTTTGAACGCTCCTGTACTGCACGTAAGCTGTCCTCTGTGGCAATCTGTAAGGCATGGATTTTTCCGTCACGGTTCTGGGCGATAAGCTGACGGAAGTTGTCATGCACCATGTACTTTTCCTCTGGCGACAGGAACGAATAATTGTAAGGTGTCAGCTCATAGTAGGCGAAGCACTCACCGTCATGGTTGAACACCAGATTGTTTTCAATATATTTAATCGGGAACATACATCACACTCCTAACTGCTGTAACAGCGGTATTGAATTTTTCGTTTTTCAGCTTGATGGCTTTTCCTGCATAGGTCACTTTGGGTCGCAGGAAGAACGAGATACAGGACTTTAAGAATCCAAAAGGCTTTTTCCCGTCAAAGGTCTTTTGTGATACGAACCATGTAAAAGCGATAGGGATTCCAAAATATTTGAGGAACGCACCGTCAATCATGCTAAAGGGCGGCAGTTCCCCAAAGAGAATCACGATAAACAGCGATACCACAAACCACGCCATCTGACTGAACGTGAGAGGGAACGGGAGTTGGAAGTCATTGATGGCATAAATGACTTTTTCCACGCTCCAAATGCTTGTATAGCTTTTGATTTTCTTCATTTTTCACAGCTCCTTTCTTTGAAGATTTCTCTTTAAATGGAAACAGCAGCCTGTTTTCACAAGCTGCTGCATAAAAAATACCAGTTCATTGGTAACTGGCTGATAAAAAATATTCAGTTATAATTGTTAATACGGACATTCAAACACGCCATGATTGGTGACGACAAAACGTCCCTCTAAATCAAGGTCACGACCATAGGCTTCATAATCTATGTAGTTTCTTATCCTGTCTGGTATCTCACCAAGGCTTTGACATTCATCTATGAAGTAATAGGCAACGTCTGTCATATCGTCACAATCGGGATAATGGATAATATCGTCTGCGTGTTCGCACAATTCCTCCAAGCTGCTGTAATAGCAGAGCAGCTCTGAAAGCTCGTCTTGTATGTCCTCTGGTAAGTCCTCCACCATTTCACAAAAGCGGTTGACTTCCTCAATGGGTGTGTATTCGTCAATCTCAAAGGGCAGCTCATAATCATGGATTGCGTATTCCTCGTATTCGTCGTTCAAGCCGATACGTTCCGCCATTTCGTCATAATCGACAGGCGGTGTGAACCACGCACCCACAAGCTCACCCTCGTTGTATTTCCCAAGATTGGCGATATAGATTCGCATTTCTTCGATACAACATCACCCCTTTACTGATAACGGAATACACCGCTTGTTGTGAAAAGGTATCTGTCGTCCATTTCCAACTCTTTTCCGTAGGAATGATAGTCGATATGCTTCTGTAATTCATGGGGAATCTCACCGAAAATATTTTCCTCACAGACAAGGTATTCTGCCAGTGCTGCACCGTCACCCACATCATAGTAACGTATCTCGTCCTTATGGTCGATAAAGTCCTCGAAGCTGTCAAACCATTTCTGCTGAATGGCTTTCATTTCGTTACCAATAGGCGTACCGTCTATTTCCAGTACGAAGCGGCAAAGGGCATTGATTTCCCATATCGGTGTGTCAGTGTTGATATGGAATGGCAGCTCATAGTCTGCAATCTCGACCTGTTCCTCATTCTCTACACCTAACTTTTCTCTGACTTCATCAAAATTTATCGGGCAGTTGAACCAGTCGCCAGAGTAACCGTCGTCCTCGTCATGGTAAGGCTTTGTATTGTTTAACAGGTAGATTCGCATTTCCTGCATGGTCTGTCACTTCCTTTCATCATATCCAGTATTCCCATTATAACAGCATAATCTACACCGAATACATAATGGGAAAATTTTTCTAACTGTTCTTTTGGATAGGCAAGCGGTGACTGTCGTTTGATTTCTTCCCATACCTCACGTTTTCTATAGGGCAGGTCTGAAACATCTTTACAGCCGACCAGCTCTGTCATATCCTCAAAAATATCTGTTTTCATATTGTCCTCCAATCTTAAAATTTTGCATAAAAAAAGCAGCAAACCATTAAGATTTACTGCTTTTTCTACTTCTCTTTATCAGTATAAAATACACTAATATTTTTATCTTTGATTTTTTCATAGATTTCTGGATATAACAATCTTGTTTTTTCTCTATTTTCTTTAGTAGCGTGTTTCCCTAATTCAGGGTATTTATCCCAATTACGCAATTCACGAATATAGATTTTTTCACTTTCTTCACAATGATATACACGACTAATTGTTGATTTGGATATTTTTTTGTTTTGTATGACATGAGGTATCTTTTTATTGAACTCTTCAAAAAACTGATTCGTAGAAAATTTAGTTTTCCCGTTTTTTAATTCCAACATATCTTTTAATACTTGTAATTTTTCTCCTAAATATGTGTTTATCTGATAACCTGCCATAACATCTAAAATAAGATATTGTGTACTTCTCTTTTTTACAAGAATTAATTTAAATGGAATACAATCTACATCAAACATGACACTAAATTGTATTCCATTATGAGAATAATCAAATACATCATAAGTCCTGCTATGTTTTAAAATATCTATATGTAAATCACGCAAATTTAATTTCATCATAGAAAACACCTCCAATTCTTTAGATTATTATATCAAGTGATTTGTGGTGTTTCAATAATTACTTATGCACCGATAATCTTATTGAATAACTGCAACAGTACGTCTTTCACGCCAGCGGCATTGAATACCAAGCCAACAGCGATTAAGGCAATCACCAAGAATCCGATAAGTTTGGAAAACTCACGCTTGAATCCGAGATACACCCCGATAACAGCGATTGCCATAAGCACAAGGGATTGTGCGTTAGATAAAAACCAGTTGTATAAGTTCTGTCCGAAATTCATTATCTCTTTCTCCTTTCCATCACTTCAATTTCTCTGTCTGCGGCTTTTGCAGACTGCATAAGACACATAGTAACTACTCCGAATCCTGCCCCAAGTGAGAACAGGAAGAAGTCAAATAAGATATGCTTCATGTTGTCATTCCTCCTTACTGATGATTTCCTCTGTGGAAGTCGTCTGTTGTTCAATCAGTTTTTTATGACGCTCGGTGAGCTTCGCATGGTCTAAAATATCTTTGAGATAAGTCGTGCCGTTGGTACGATCTATCTGCTGTAAGACTTTCCATGTAGGAGCTACCTGTCTGCTTATCCAGTTCAGCGTCCTTGTGAGCGTGTACGGTTCTGGTTTGGTCGTCAGTTTCAGACGCCCACGATCAGAACCGATAAAGTACGCCCATTTCTCATTGGTTTTCCATTCGCTGCGTCGCTTATCCACCTCCTTGTCAGCGAACCGCATATAACGGTTGATAATATCAAAAGCGGTACGTTCTGCGTCATGGTAGGTCAGCAGGTCACGCACCGCATAATAGGCTCGCTCATTCTTTAGTCTTATTTCAAAACGGTTCTTGATTTTTGTATCTTCAATGGCTATGTCATACTTTGCGTACTGTTCATAGTCCTTTTCGTAGATACAGAAATAGACTTCCGATTTGAGCGAACCAATATACAATGTATTTCCCATACCGTATCTGTCCTGTTCCATGCTTCTTACAAGCTCACCGCTGCGGTAGCTCTTGAAGCTGCGAAATACGGAAATACATTCCTCATGGTTGCATTTCTCTGTCAGCTCTGGAATGTCTAAGATTCCTGCCATATCGTTGATGGCAAGGTCAAGACGTTTCATCACACCTCCCTCTATCAGAGCGTCCATGAGAAAGTCATACCAGCTCCTATGCTGTGCCAAGAGGTAGCTTTCCATCTGGCGGCAGCCTTTGCCTTTCAGCTCTAGTAATGTGCCTTTTTCCTTATCGGGTGAAGTCAGCACGAACACATCACCCAAGACGTAATGTTCCGCATAGGAGTAGAAGCCAAAATCCTCATGTATCATCACATCAAGCCTTAATTTGAGAATATCTTCAACAACGTGTTTTACGTCCTGTGTGGGGAATCGGATTCTGACATAATCCAAGACCATTTCCAGCGGATTTTCTGGATTCAGTTTATCCAGAGCGTCCGTGAGTTTCACCTTGATTTCTTCCGTCAAGGCTACTTTTCCAGATTCAAGCCTGCTGACATACTCTCGGCTGACACCAGCCATGACCGCAAGCTGATTCTGGGAAACGCCGTACTGCGTCCGTTGTTCTTTGAGTTTGTTTATCCAGTCGGTATCATTCAGTAAAAATCCCTCCAATCGAAAAAGGAATGTGACATTTACCGATTTTGTCACACTCCCTTGAATGTTTGAAAAGTCCGCTGTTTTAGGGGACTTTCAGATATTATTATGACTGTTTCCAGATAATTTGTGCCCCCCTGTTAGATAATGGGGGCGAATGGTTGGTGTGGCAAGCCACACCAACACAGGCTAGTCCGTACCTGCGGCTTCCGCTCCGCACGCCGCCTGTCCGTCCTGCCTGTTTTGTGTCAATCTGCCTATTTCTCTTAGAAAATCGTGTCCTTTTGGTACAAGGGGAGTGTAAAACTCTGATATGACACTTGTTCCTGTATCGACGTAGCCACGTCCTTTGATCTGTTTCAGAAAAAAGTCCTTGTCTACCTCTCCGAACATCATGGAATAGCCAAGCTCTGACATACGCCCCAATGCGACACGGAAATTGAACTGGTCACGGATTCCGTCACCTAAATATTTTGCGTCTGGTCGCTGACAGGCGAGGATAAGAAAGTAACCTGCCTGTCGTCCGAGCATGACTATCTGTTTGAGCTTATTCAGCACAGCAGCGTTTTCCTTTGTCGTCAGCATTTCCATAAATGCTACATATTCATCAAAGATTAAAAAGTGCGGAGCAAGACCGAGATAGGCATAGTTTTCACCTGTCTTGTAGTTTTCCATGAGCTTCATAGCTTCACTTCTTGCCATCATACCGTCATAGAACCTATCAATACAAGCAGTTATATCTTCCTTTTTGTAGTAGACTTCTGGCATGACGACGGATAAATCCGCAAGGTCAGCGTTCTTCGGGTCTAACACATACATGACCGCATTGCAGCGGAGCAGAGCTTCAATGATAGTGAGGATAAAGTAAGTTTTACCGCCACCAGTGCCGCCAGCAATCAGCATGTGAGGGAGCTTGTCATATTCCCACCAGACATTTTTCATCAGACGCAAGCTGCCATGTTCCGCTTGTACTTCGTCAATGGTAATTCTGTTTGCGATAGTGTCATAGAGCAGCACATATTCAACGTAGCTGTCCTTTAATTCTTTGGAAACCAGCTCACAGTACAAGCCTGTTTCCAGCTTCTTTTCCAAATGTAGGAGCTGGTCTTGATATTTTCCCAGTGTGATTTCTGTACGGATATACAATAGTCCGTTATCCATACGATAATACAGCTTTGGAAAATAGTTGATTTTCTCTTTTTTGCTGGTCGCTGGTAAATCCTTGAAGAATCCGCTGTCCTGCATGGTTTCCGATTCATACCACCCATTTTCGAGTATCATTCTAGCCAGCTTTTGACGGTGAAAGAGCTGCTTTACCCTGTCATACTGGAATCTGCGGTACAAAAGAGCAGCAATCACACAGACCAGAGCTGCCACAATGATTGTTACTATCATGTATGTCGTAACGGTAAGATGGACGCTGCCATTTTGCATAAGACGAACCGATTTCCAGTCCGTTGTTAGGATTGCTTTTAGGTTCAGCAACATAACCACAGTAAGGAACAGCAAAAGCAGCGAACCAGCCGAGAAACGAAAAACCAGCGACTTGTCACTGGCTCTGATACGGTTTCCACGTTTATTGAATTGTGGCATAGGCTAAATCCTTTCTTTATTTCTTATTTTGTGGTTGCTGGCTATGGTTGTGGTTCTGCGGATTTCCTGCTGGTTGACCGTTCTTATTTTTCAAGACAATATCATCTGCCTTGATATACCAGTCAACGTCTGCCCCTTGAAACGTAGCAGTTGCCACCGTATCAGCCACAGGATTGATGATTTCCACCTCTGCGTTATAATCATATTCTTTTAACGGAACAGAAGCAGGAATACTTACCTGTATCATGCGCCCCTGTTCCTTGCACTTCAAATCGTAGGTACGTTCTTTGATTTCTTCAGAAACCGTACCGTCCTCATTCTGGATATGTACCTCACGACGCAACGCCGAGAACTTCAATACTCCGAATGTCTTTTCCTTATCAATGATGATTCCGTTTGCTAATCTCATAATCTTTCTACCTCCTTATGCTTTCACCATATCGTCTGCTGACAGGATATAGTTTGTGAATCCTCTTGTGCCGATTTTGTAACCCTCTGCGGTGATTTTTGGATTGATAAGTTTTACTTTTTCCTCTGATTCAAAATTTTTCTCACCAGCAGAAGCAGGCAGCACGACGATAATATCATCTGCCCTCTGTACGTCCGAATAAAGGTTGAAGCTACGGGAAACTACCGTCATACGTCCGTTGATCCTACGCTGTTCAACCTTATTCTCACCTGCAAACTCCAAATTTCCGAATGTCTTTTCCATGTTCGGGATAACGTGTTTTAATTCCATAAATGTATTTACCTCTTTTCTTTCTGATTTTGATTGATTTCATATAGTATCATTCTGCTGTCTGGATTGTATCTGTCTGCCTGTGAATCATCAAGGGCAAGCGTTGTGCTTCGCACCCTTGACAATCCCCATTCAGAAAGATAAATGGCAATCAAGCAGAATTTAGTTAAACTGTCAGCCAAAGACTGGCGTTTCTATGATGGGCGGTGGTCGGGGGAGTGCTTTCATGAGCTGCTACCTCCTGCATTAGTCAGATTTCTTTACTCTGCGGAATCTCTTATAACCTGCAAAGATAAGACCAGCAGCAGAAATTCCCATCATAGCGAGTAATGCGGCGAATGGCGTATTGTCACCAGTTTTTGGTGAATCGCTTGGCTTCGTTGGTGTGATAGGTTCTTCTGGTGTAGTAGGGGATTCTGGTTTTTCCTTGATTGTCACCGTCTGCCCCTCGTCCTTGATGTCCTTATGTTCCGCTACTTTGATAGGCTTGTCTGGATTTGTCACGTCGTACAATTCTTCAAAAGTGACAAGCTCTTTACCACCTAGCTCACTGGCATTGAATGTAAATTCAATCTGAACCTCCATCTTAGTATCTGTAGCGGTGAAAGTAAGGTCATTTTTCACACGCTTACCATTAACGATAAGTTCTGTATTTTCCGATTTCACCATTTCCCAACCTTTAAGGGTATATTTCACGTCTTTTTCAAGACCATCTAAGGTAACAGTATCAACGATAGTTACGTCCTTACCAGCTTCGATTGTCTTTTTACCTGTTGCCTTGTCGGTAGCGGTTGTGTGCATAGTGATGATACGCTCTGTGATTGTCACCGTCTGTTCGTCGTCTTTGATGTCCTTGTGTTCAGCTACTTTGGTAGACTCGTCTGGATTTGTCATATCGTATAATTCTTCAAAAGTGACAAGCTCCTTACCTGCAAGCTCACTGGCATTGAAAGTAAATGCAATCTCGACTTCCATTTTGGAATCGTCTGCGGTAAAGTTAAGGTCATTTTCCACAGGTTTACCGTCTATAAGAAGCTGTGCATTTTCAGACTTCACCATTTCCCAACCTTTAAGGGCGTATTTCACGCCTTTTTCAAGCCCATCTAAAGTGACCGTATCAACGATAGTCACGCTCTTACCAGCAACAATCATCTTTTCACCTGTTGCCTTGTTGGTAGCTGTGGTATGAATGGTAATGATTCTTTCCTCGATTTTTACAGTCTGCCCGTCGTCCTCAATGTCCTTGTGTTCAGCCACCTTGATAGGCTCGTCTGGATTGGAAAGGTCGTACAATTCTTCAAACGTCACAAGGCCTTTGCCACCTAAAGCACTGGCATTGAATGTATAGGAAACTTCAACTTCCATTTTGGAATCTTTTGCAGTGAATGAGTAATCACTTTCCACAGGTTTACCATCAATAAGAAGTTGTGCATTTTCAGATTTCACCATCTGCCAGCCTTTGAGCTGGTATTTTGTTCCCTTTTTCAATCCGTCTAAAGTGACCGTATCAACGATAGTCACACTCTTACCAGCAATGATTGACTTTTCGCCTGTTACCTTGTCGGTAGCTGTGGTATGGATAGAGATTTCTGGTTCGTAATCATCTGTCAATGTTCCCAAGTCAACGACAGTCTTATTGCGTGATACCACCACATCAAAGGCAGGAATCAAGGTCATTCCTTTGTTGGAATCACAGCGTAATTCCTCAATCTCATAAGTATCATAGAGTAAAGCACCTTTGCTGTCGTCTGGTTCAGATGTTCCAAACCAGATACCGTCCTCACTGGATTTACCAGCGTTTGTATTCTGCTTATGAGATACCCAGTCAGCAGCAGTAGAGAACTGACCGTTTTTATCAGTCACAATGATGTGGCTTTCACCAGTCGTCTTGCTTGTGATCCTAAACGAAACATTCGCAAGTCGCTTGTGAGTACCGTCACCGATTTTGACACCCTCAATATCACCACGTTTAATCTGATTGTAAACAGAGTGTACTTCGTCAGTTAAATCAACGATTTTTCCATTCTCTGTGATTGCAAACTCAATCGGTTTTGCACCGTCAGTCAAATATCCCTCTGGAGCTTTACTTTCTTCGATACGGTATTTTCCGTATGGTAACGTATCTGCGTCAGTCGTAGCGATACCGTCAATGCCTGTATGGATTGTTTTGACAACTTCATTCTTGCTATATAACTTGCCACCTACCAAGACAGCTTTATCATTCAAGGAAACAATCTCAAAGGCAGTATCTTTCAAAGTTGCACCGCCTTGTGCTTTTGTATCTTTTGTTTCAAGGTCACGCTTCTGGATTTTCACACCGCCACGGATAACCTTGTCTGATACGGAATACTGGTTGCTGCCGCTTAACGCTGCAAGTTCACCGTTCTCTGTAATCTGTGCCACATACACGCCTTTTATCTGTTCAGAACTTCCAGCGGCTTGCATATAAGCACCCTCTAACAAGTAACCCTTTGGAGCTGTCTTTTCTTCCACAGTGATAGTACCAAGCGGCAAGCAGATAGTACCATTCTGTGTATAGAAGCTGTCACCAGATACTTTGTAAGCGTCAGCTAAACGTGTAATGTAATGGACTTCATTCTTGCTGTCTTTTTCAACGATTGTCTTTGTCGTCCATGTGCGTGTCGGCTCTGATGGGAGATTGTCTTTTGTGTAATATCCGTCATAATATTTCCAGACGAACTCCGCACCCTCCAAAGAAGCGTTACCTTGTGCGGTTGATTTGGAAGTTTCCATATCAATCTTGAAAAGCTCAACCAATGTGTCTGTGACCTTTGGTGTATCGCTGACTTTTAAGGTAGCAGTTTCACCAGCTTTGACCGTAAGGGTATAGACGTTCTTATCTAACTGGAATCCCTTTGGAGCTTTTGTTTCTTTCACAAAGTATGTTGCTGCCCTTAATTCCACTGTATCAGTGTTTCCATTACTATCTGTCGTAAGTGTGGCAACAGATTTCGTGCAGCCCTTATCAGAATAGACACCATAAGTCGCACCAGATAAAGAATAGCAGTCATTAGATTGTGTAACCGCTGTATTACTGGACGATTTCTGAATCTTGCCATTTCCGACAGCCAACTTCGCCCAGAACTGTCCTAAGTCCTGCCCCTCACCGACGTAGATATAACCGCCACAGTCATAGCGTCCTTTATTTTCTTTGACAAAGGCTTTTGCTCCTGCGAATACTTCATCTTGTACGGATTTTGAAATTTCATCATAAGAAGCTCGGACATTATCACATTTCCAGCCTAGGTGAACACTCAATCTCTGCCAGACAACTAACTGTCTTAACAAGTAAGCGTGTTTGCTACCAAGTCCGCTGTGGCTTTTCGCATACTGTTTAACGTATTCAATAGATAAGGCAACGTCGGCTATCTGGTCGTCACTCATGCGTGTACTTGCGTCAGCTCTGGTCTTGTAACCATTTTTAAAGCCAGTATTGATGTCAATGCAGTAAGCGTCCTCGCCATCAACAGTCATGTGTCCTTCGTTGAATGTTTCACTGATTGAGCCATCATTATTGACACGTTCAACAATTCCGACACGTTCCTCTGATTCTGTCCAGTATTGCGTTTCCGCTGCATGAACAGCAGTAGTGGGTAATGCAGTAAAAACGGTTGCAAGGGTGAGAACCCCCGTAAGTAATCGCTTCATAATCTTTTTCATAATATTTGATTCTCCTTTCGATTTTTGGGTAAAAAAATAGACGCTCATTTCTGAACGTCTACAACTTGAAAGGCTTGTCCTCTCACACATATTTAATTTTGATAGGTACAACAGTTGCCTTTCTTTCAGTAATATCGTTATCAGCCTTACTTGCGCAACTGTGTTCCTCCATGGCCGGCATCCAGCACCAGGATCACCTGGGGTTCCATCTTCCCTGCCGTTTCGACCACCTTACTGTAGCTCGGACTGAAACACACAAATGCAAGCAGCAAAAGAACCATCACTCCTTTTTTTACTCTCAAATTCTCTCTCCTTCCTTCTTTTTTCAATATATGAAGTAAAAACTAAAATCATGTAGATGTTTTAAGACCAAAGCTGTGTTATACTGAAAGGAAGAAAAGGAGCACAAAATGGATACAAGAAGACTATTTAAAGAAGATGTATACTTAAAAACTGCCAAGGCAGTAATCACCGATATACAAAGGGAGGAAGAAAATCTCGTGCTGATTCTCGATCAGACGATTTTCTTTCCCGAAGGCGGCGGTCAGAGCAGTGATATCGGCACCATTTCTGACCTTACTGTAACACACGTGTATGAAGATAAAGACTACATCTATCACCGCTGTGTCGAAAAAGAAAGCGAATTGTCGATAGGCGATGAAGTAGATATTGCAATCGATTGGAAGCATAGATTTGATAATATGCAAAGACACTGCGGGGAGCACATCTTATCCGGCAAATTCTATGAACTCTTCGGCGGCGTCAACCGTGGATTTCACATGGGTGAAGATTATATGACCATCGACATCAGTCTGGAAGAAAATCCAGCATATAATATAATCACTTGGGAAATGGCAAAGGAGGCAGAGCTTGCTGCCAACGAAGCAATCTGGGCAAATCTTCCGGTCATTACCCGCCACTATGACAACAGACAAGAAGCCGAACACCTTCCGCTGCGCAAAGCCCTTGCCTTTGACGAAGATATTTCCATCGTCTGCGTGGGAAGTATAGAAAATCCTGCCGACTGTGTCGCCTGCTGCGGCACCCACCCTGCTGCTTCCGGTCAGGTCGGCATAGTAAAACTCTACAAGGTAGAGCCGAATAAAGGCATGTTCCGCATTTACTTTGAAGCCGGCAAGCGTGCCTTTCTCCACTATCAGAACCGTTACGATATCCTTACGAATCTGGAACATAAACTTTCCGCAGGTACAGACGACCTGCTGGACAAATATAACGCTCAGAACGCAAAAAACAAGGGTATCCGGGATGAACTTTATCATTTGAAGAAATGGGTCGTTGCACGAGAAATAGAAGATATAAAAGCGCAGATTTCCCCGGCTTTTGTCAGATATTACGATAAATTGTCTATTGACGATATACTGGAGATTGGACGCAGTCTCTCCGGCTGCATCCCCACCATCGCTTTTCTTGTCCATCAGCCGACGAACACCATTCTCCTGTTCTCCGATCAGCACGACTGCGGTAAACTGGTAAAAGAAAATGCCCCTATCTACGGCGGCAAAGGCGGCGGCAACCAAAGTTCTGCCAGAGCCATCTTCCCTAAAACCGAATATGTAGATACTTTTATCGACCTAATAGAAAAACACCTGCGCTAACAGGTGTTTTTTCTATATAATTTAGATTTACTTCTGTCTCTGTCCACCTAGGTTCATAATGGCGATGGACGCTAGCACCAGAACAATTCCGGCAAGCTTCCACAAGCTAAAATCTTCCTGTAAAATAACAAATCCGATGATTGCAGCAACTACTGTCTCTACCGATGCGATGACTGGTACCTTTGAGGTTTCCAGATTCATGGAAAGCCCTTTCATATAGATAAAGTATGCCACCACCGCTGTAATCAGTCCATATGCAAAAGCGCTCGCCATAAAGCCAGCAGAACACAAATCTCCTATCTCCAGCCATGGCTTTGCAATCACCGCCATAGTAAGAGATGCAAAGAGAAAACTGTAAAAAGTCACCGTCGTTGTATCATAGTCCTTCGCAATGGTTCCAAAGATTGTCATCAACGAGTACAAAAAACCGGCTGCAATACCGATTAGAACGCCATATCCTAGAAAATCAACTGTATCAAAATTACCGCCGGTTACCGTCAGTGCACAGCCTGCAATATTTACAGCAAGTCCTGCAATCTTATTTGCACCTATCTTCTCTTTAAAAATGATTCTGCTCATAATGCAGACAAAAATCGGTGATGTATAAAGCAGTACGGCAGCAGTTGCAGCACCAATACTGCCGATTGCCTCGGTATAGGCGTAGTTAAACATCGCCTGACATACAACACCTAGAACTGCACAGAGCAGCAGCCCTTTTCCATCGATGCGAAATAGCTTCGTTCCGCCAAGAAAAAGCATTACCGGTATAATCCAAAGGGCAGCTGATGCCATACGAAAAAATACGATCGTTGCTCCCGATGCACCGTAACTTCCAAGCAAGTTAATGAAAAGTCCCATGGTTCCCCAAAGGCAGCCGGAAACGAATACATAGATATATCCTTTGTTTGAATGATTTTTCATAACTTTCCCCGTAACAAAGAGGAGATCCGCATGCGGGTCTCCTCCGTAATTCTTAATCAGATTTTTCGTCCTGTTTGAAGATTATTCTTCTTCCATCGGTTTCATTTCTGGATCGAAGTGAAGTTTGCAGCCAGTTGCTGTCTGAATATCTTCTTTGCTGTAATCCGGATGTAATTCTGTTACCCAGATGCCATCTTCTCTGACTTCCATTACGCCCATTTCAGTAATGATTTTGCTGACGCACTTTTCAGCGGTCAAAGGTAATGTGCACTTTTCTAAGATTTTGTGATTACCCTTCTGGGTGTGCAGCATTACGATGATAACCTCCGGACAGCCTGCACAAAGGTCCATAGCACCGCCCATACCAGCAACTTTCTTGCCTGGAACAATCCAGTTTGCCAAATCGCCGTTTTCAGCAACTTCCATAGCGCCAAGGACTGTAGCTTTTACGTGTCCGCCTCTTACAAGACCGAAAGATTCTGCAGTATCAAAGAACTTTGCTCTTGGCAGTGCAGTTACATATACACCACCAGAGTTGATGATATCAACATCTGTATTGGTTTCGTCTGCAACAGCATCAATACCTGCAAATCCATTTTCGGAGTGGCAGGTTACTGCAATGTCATCTGGAATATAGTCTGCTACCATGGTAGGAAGGCCGATTCCCAGGTTAATAAAATCGCCGTCTTTAAATTCCTTTGCGCATCTCTTCGCAATTCTCTGTTTTAAATCTGCCATCTCTTTTCTCCTTCCACAATAGCATCTACGAGAACGCCTGCAACTGCAAAGTAGTCAGGGTCAATCTCTTTAATTTCAACAATCTTTTCCGGTGCAATGATGGTGTGCTCTGCAGCACCAGCCATTACATAGTTAAAGTTTTTCGTTGTCTTGGAACAATAGTAGTTACCAAATTTATCAGCTACAGTAGGTCTGATGAACGCATAGTCAGCGCGCAGCGGCATTTCGAATAAGTACTTCTTGCCTTCCAGTTCTACAACTTTCTTTTCTCTTCCTAATTCGTCCAGCTCTTCCTGCACCGGTGTACCAACACCAGTCGGAGTCAGAACACCACCAAGACCGTAAGCTGCTGCTCTGATCTTTTCTGCTAAAGTACCCTGTGGAACCAGTGTGCACTTCAGTGTGCCTGCTACCATGCCATCGCCAATCAGCGGGTTCATACCTACGTGGGAAGCGATGATGTGGTCAACCATACCAGCTTCGAGCAGTTTACCGATACCTCTTGCAGTCTTAGCGCCGTAAGTTCCTACTGGCAGACCGCCGTCGTTACCGATTACTGTCAAATGCTTAACGCCTTTTCTTACAAGTGCGTCCATGATAACTTCCGGGGAACCTGTGCCCAGGAAACCGCCGACCATAATGGTCATGCCGTCTTTAACGCCTGCAACTGCTTCATCAGCAGTCATAATTTTGTTAATCATTTTACAATCACCTTTCTATATCATATTAGTTTAAACAATAACAACCCCACCCTTCCACGAAGCAAAGCTTCGGGCGGGTGCCCGGGAACCTTGTTGTCCTAAGGCAATAAGTGTTCATGAGAAAATCATACACCAAACGGATACATCTTGCAAGAGGATTCTTGTCCAAAATCTGTACCCTCCGCATGTGATAATGGGCGCTGAACTTAAAGTTCAGGCGCCCGCAACTCATGTCATATTATCATATGAGATTAGCGATCAGCGATATTTTTCTTATCCTGCCAGCCTCTCTTTTCTACTTCCTGCATGATGTAGGACATAACGTGTTCTGCATACTTTCCAGGACCAAAACCTGCGTCGTAGCCCAGTTCCTGTGCTAATTCGTGGGAAATTCTAGGACCGCCGCAAGTCAGGATAATTTTGTCACGCAGACCTTCCGCTTCCATCAGTTCAACCATTTTGGTCAGCTGCTGGATGTGAATGTCCTTCTGTGTTACTGTCTGGGATACCAGAATTGCATCAGCGTTCAGTTCTTTTGCTTTTGCAATTAACTGTTCACAAGGAACCTGGGAACCCATGTTATGCGGATCTACATTCTTAAATCTTTCCAGACCGAAGTGACCGTGGAAGCCCTTCATCTGAATGATTGCGTCGATACCTACAGTATGCGCGTCAGATTCGATGGATGCACCTACAACGGTGATATCTCTGCCGATGTGTTCGCCAATCCATTCGCCGCATTCCACACGATCCATTACAGTACCTTCAACCTTAGGAACATTGATAGCTGTAAAGTCGATAGTTGGCTGTGCGGAGCCGTAAACGTTAAAGAATGTATATCCTGTTGTCAGTTCGCAGTAGTAAGCTACGTTTGGCTCAGCCAAACCTAATTTCTTAGCATACTGCTTTGCGCATTCTTCAGCTTCTTCACCGTAAGGTACAGGAAGAGTGAAGGCTAACTGAACTTTACCGTCGTTAAGTGCATCGCCGTAAGGCTTAACACAAGTTAAATCTACACTGCTTGTTGCTTTGCATTCTGTTGTCATGACCTTGCACCTCCTTATTATTCATGATCCATAAACAATTCAATAAACGGATTGAAGTAGTTTTCACCTTTAGTGGAAACACCTTCCAGACCGTGACCACCGTCAAACGGACGTTTCACGCCACCGAAGATACCCTTTTCGATTGTGGAGAAGAGACCTTCTTTTTCAACTTCAGCAAGAAGAGCGTCTGCTTTGCCCAGAACTTCCTGTGCTCTCTTCTGAATGATACCGTCCTTCTTGAACTCAACTTCTTCACCGATGTGTCTGCAGTTGTTGAAAATGTAACGAGCATTTTCAATGGACAGATATCTATCCTGCATCAGCGGTGTATGAATTGCTTCTGTCAGCATACCAGTCAACAGCAGGGACTGATTCGTCCAAACTGTTACTAAGTTGAACAGCGCATCCTGCAGGTGACCTCTAAAGATGTTACCTGTCATGAACTTTGTAGGAGGCATGTATTTTAATCTTGCCTTAGGGAAGATTTCTCTTGCCATCTGTGCCTGAGACAGTTCAAGCAGGAAGCCGTCTTCAGTAGCAGGATCCATTTCAAATGCGTGACCCAGACCCATCTGTTCTTCAGGAATGTTAGCAAGTACTGCAAACTGTTCGTTGATGAACTGAGAAGCAGTTACAGTGTGAGCTGCTTCGATTGCGTCGTCTGTTGTCAGGTAGTTGTCTTCACCGGAGTTAAAGATGATACCGCAGTAACCGATGATAACACGGCTCATGAACTGGTCAACCAGTGTTCTCTGCATGTTGATATCTCTGAACAGGATACCGTAGATAGCGTCATTTAACATTACGTCTAATCTTTCCAGTGCGCCCATTGCAGCGATTTCAGGCATACACATACCGGAGGAGTAGTTACACAGTCTGATGTATCTGCCAACTTCTTCACCAACTTCGTCCAGTGCTTTTCTCATGATTCTAAAGTTTTCCTGCGTAGCGTAAGTACCACCAAAGCCTTCAGTTGTTGCGCCATAAGGTACATAGTCAAGCAGGGACTGTGCAGTAGTTCTGATTACAGCGATGATGTCTGCACCCTGTCTGGCAGCAGCCTGTGCCTGAATCACGTCTTCGTAAATGTTACCAGTAGCAACGATTACGTAGATGTAAGGCTCTGATCCTTCACCGATAGTGTCTAAGTACTCCTGACGCTTTGCTTTCTGCATGTCAATTCTTTCGAAAGTAGCTTTGATTGCAGGCTTTAATGCTTCAGCAGCTTCTGCCTGGGAGCAGGTCGGAAGTTTTGTGATATCCAGTTTGCCTGCAGCCATTTCTTCTGCGATTTCCTGCGGTGTCTTGCCAGTCTGTACGATTGCATTACCAATCCAATAAGCGACACCTGTCGGCAGCGCACCCGCATCCTTCAGCTGGTCTACTACCACGTTTGGAAGCGGTGTGTCAACATCGTCTACACCGTCAACTCCCAAAAGTCTCAGAATTGTTCTCTCTGTGCTGACTGTAGTGTGTCTGTCAATGAAGTCCTGCATGTCATGTGCAATGTTTGCCGCATGCTGACGAGCACTGTCAACTACTTTTGGGTCAAGGTTTAATTTGCTTTTCATCCTTTTCTCTCTCCTTATTTTATATATTTTTGTGCTCCATCAATAATTTCCTTATTGATGCCTAACATTTTCGCGATATTAAGCGCGTCTTTTGGTATTTGCCCTTGTTTTTCTACCGTATATAAACGATAGTCCATATACTTAGAAATTATATTAATCCGCTCTTTCCTATTCGCATATTTTAACTCGCTGTCGAGTTTGCGGAAGTCAACATCTGCCAGGCCTCGCACCTGCATATTCTTAACCCCGTTTTCCTCGGTCACCGCCTCAAAATGCGTAGTCATGAGGGTAATATACGGTTTGTCTTTGAGGTAATCCACAAGGCTTCTGGTCAGCGCCAGACCCTCAATCGGATTGGTTCCGCTGGCAATCTCATCGATGAGAAGCAGCGAACGATCTTCACTGTGATCTAAAATTTCTTTGAGTTCTTCCATCTCGCTTCCGAAACTGGAAAGACCTCTCTCGACCGACTGGCTGTCTCCAATGAGAATCTGCATATAGTTAGAAAGGCCCACCTTTGCCTTTTGACAAGGAACAAAGAATCCATACTGCGCCAAAATCGGCACCAGTCCAGAAAGCTTCAGTGAAATGGTCTTTCCTCCCATATTGGCACCTGTAATACAGGTAACTCCGTCAGTCAAGGAAATGCTTACCGGACAGTAAGTTTTCCCCTTGGACTTCAGCACGTCTTCAACTTTGGATTGTCTGCCTTCTACGATTTCAACGATATGCGCCTCAACGATTTCCGGCTTTACGCAGTCGTGCTTGATGGCATAAAGGGCTTTGCCCAATGCCACATCGAGAAGTCCAATTCGTTTACAGTTACGCAGAAGCACATCTGCAAACTCTGCTATTTTTAGGGAAAGACGCTGCCTTACAACGGTTTCTTCTTCCTCAATTTCGGTAACCAGATTTTCCATCTGCTCTGTCAGTGCATAAATCTTTTCATCAGGTTTTAATTCAAAGGTTACGGTCATGTAATCTTCATCCACCTGCTGCAAATCCGGCACGGCTTTATACTTTTCCAGCTCTCCGCCGGTCTTCGATACTGCACAGTCAAACTTCGGCGTTAAAATGATACCGTATTCTCTCTGAATCTCCGCTTTTTTCGCCTTCTGCGTCTTTCTGATAGAAACCTCTATGCTGTGCTTTTCCTTTCGCAGCTGCGCCAGCTTTTCAGAAAAGTCATCATAGATATAAAAAGTATTAATTCTGTCTTTGCTTGGATCCAGCTCGTCCAAAAGAGCTTCCGTCGGTTCCAGCGTAAACTCCACCGGAACTTTCGTGGTCGTTTCCCCGCAAATCTTTTCAATTTTTCTCATCATCAGAAGCAGAGTCTTTACTTCGTAGAGTTCTACGACGGAAAGTGCATTTCTACTGCTTCGCTCGATGGTATATGTAGTATCCTTGATTTCCATGAAGGCTTCTGAAAGCAGCTCTACGCAGCGCTGATTTTCCTTCGCAAAGGCAATCATGTCCTCGATTTTATCAAGTTCTGCGCGAAGTTCCTCTTCCTCACCCGGAAAAAAAGGTTTGGTTTCTTTTAATATATTTTTACCAAAAGGGGTATTTAAGTCAATCTGCTGCATGACATAGTCAAGACCAGTTTCTGCTTTAGTCTTGACATTGGCAAGCCGCCTGTTTGAACCGTGTTTCATAAATCCTCCTTCTGTTTATATTCTAACGTCAATGACCGGAATATCCGGAAGCGCTTCCTGCATAGCATCTCGCAGAGCTTTGTGGTCGAAAGAGTAGCCGCTCGGCGCAATAGGGTTGACCGTTACCGCCGCAACTTTGATGTTCTTCATGACACTGACCTTAAACTTCTTCTTGCGAAGCTTGCCCCAATCCATCTGATTGATGAAAATCTTAGTCGGGTCTTTGAGAACAAAGTGGACTCTTTTTAGCTTACTTGGGTTGATGTCTGCAATTACGCTGTTTGTAAATGCGCCCGGAATGTATACATATTCCGTTTCATCATCAATTGCTTCATCGATAAAGCGGCTGGATCCAAGACCCGTTGCAAGGTCTAAGGCTTCTATATTATCACCTTTGATAAGCAAAATCTTGTCCAGATTCATATGCTCTGCAATGAGCGCTCTTGCCTTGCATTCCTCCAATTCGGGGAGGCTGTAAAGCCCGATGATGTGCGCTGTATCCTCGATTACTTTCTTCATGCTGCGGGACAAAACTGCGCCGGTGGACAAGATAATCGCGTCTGATGTTTCCGGCGAAGCGATAGACTTTCGGTCGATAGCTCCGTCGATGAGAATCAGTTCACAGCCCATTTCAAACATCTCCTCACACATCTTCTTCGTGTGAGCAGTCGCCACAGGTCCTGCTATCTGCACATAGCCGCTATCAGCGACTCTGCAAAGGAGCAAATCTCCAATAGAAGTTCTGTAATCTGATTTTTTTACGATTTCAAGTCCTGCTTCCGCCAAATCATAAAGTTGTGTCGGAACGGACACGATGGTATCTTCGTAGAGATACACCTTTGGTTTTTCGGTTCCCGTTACTAAGTCCTGTGTTTCCCCGTCTCTGCCGGTAGAAGTAATGCCCAGAGTAATACCCTCATCATCAGCTTCTTCAATGAGATAATTGAGCGCTGTAGTCTTTCCTGCATTCTTCGCCATGCCAACGATGGAAAGCGTTTTATATTTTTGTGACAAATCGTAAAGTAAACCCATTTCTTATCCCTGTTTGTTCTAAAATTTCTGTATTTCTCGTTATAAAGGTATAGGGAGACCCAAGCCTCCCTATACGCATACACCAATTAGTGTTTGTTTCTTTCGTGTCTTGCCAGGTTGGAAGGTTCCATAGATTTAATCTGTAATCCTTCTCCTAATGCAGATACACCCTGATACTTATAAGTCTTCTTACCAGTGCAGTAGTCGCAAGTGCACTTCAGATCCGGCAGACGAGGCTGAGTGTAAGTAGTGATAACGCCTTCGTAGTTTCTGAGAATTACCTTATCAGGTGTCTCGGAAATAATGTACTGAGGCATTACCGGAGTCTTACCACCACCACCAGGAGCGTCAACTACGAATGTAGGAACTGCATAACCGGAAGTGTGTCCTCTCAGACCTTCGATGATTTCGATACCCTTCGCAACGGATGTTCTGAAGTGTTCGATACCAACAGACAGGTCGCAAATGTAGATGTAGTAAGGTCTTACTCTATTCTTAACCAGCTTGTGTACTAATTCTCTCATGATGTGCTTACAGTCGTTAACACCTCTGAGCAGTACGGACTGGTTACCAAGAGGAATACCTGCGTCAGCAAGCTTACGACATGCTTCTGCTGCATCTTCAGTGATTTCCTGTGGGTGGTTGAAGTGAGTGTTCAGCCAGATTGGGTGATACTTCTTCAGCATGTTAACCAGGTTATCAGTAATTCTCATTGGCATTACAACCGGAGTTCTGGAACCAAGTCTTACGATTTCCACGTGGTCAATCTTTCTCAGTTCGCTGATGATGTATTCTAATGTATCATCTTCTACGCACAGAGCGTCACCACCGGAAAGCAGAACGTCTCTAACAACCGGTGTCTTTCTGATGTATTCGATACATGCATCGATATCTTCTCTGGATCTAGCACCGTCAGTTTCACCTGCAAGTCTTCTTCTAGTGCAGTGTCTGCAGTACATGGAGCACTGGTCAGTGATGAGGAACAGTACTCTGTCCGGATATCTGTGAGTCAGACCAGGAGCCGGGGAGTCAGCGTCCTCGTGAAGAGGGTCAGCATCGTCAGCTTCAGATCTGTGCATTTCAGCCAGTGTAGGAACTGCCTGCATTCTAACTGGATCTCTCGGATCATCTGGATCCATCAGGGAAGCATAGTAAGGAGTGATACCTACTCTGAATCCACCGATAACTTTCTGGATTTCTTCTCTTTCCTGGTCAGTCAGGTTTAATACCTGTTCGATATCTTCCAGAGTAGAAAGTCTGTGAGATACCTGCCAGTGCCAGTCATTCCACTGTTCATCGGTAACATCCTTAAACAGAGGAATGTCTTTCCAATTTCTGATTGCCATAATAATAAATCTCCTTAAATTCGTGATTTAAATTTGTATGATTATAAATTAAATTGAAGTTTTTCTTATGATAGCCACAGCTTCCGAAAAGGAAGCCGTGGCAGTAAAGTTTGTGTTATGTTGATTTTATAATTTGATGTACATCATCGATTGATTATGCGTACATTTCTTCGAATAACTTTCTCAGTCCTTCGTGTTCTCTCAGGCACTGCAGAGTGATTGCTGCGTGACCCTTAGTGTAACCGTTACCAACGATCATGTTCACGTCTTTACCAACACCTTCTGCACCAAGAGCTGCCTTAGTGAAGGAAGTAGCCATGGAGAAGAAGTATACAACACCGTCATCCTTAGTAGCTAAGATGGAGGCCATTTCTGTGTTTTCAATGTTTACACAGTTAATAACTACGTCGAACAGTTCGCCGTCAGTTAATTCCATAGCTTTGTTGTACATGCCAACTGCATCTGTAGCGTCCATGTGGAAATATTCGTCAGCTAAATCTAATGCTCTCGCTCTGTCTTCGGACTTCTGGGAACCAGCTGCGCAAACAACTTTACCAGTTACGCCAGCTCTCTTCTTTGCTTCGTATAAGCACAGCAGGCCGGATTTTCCGCCGCCACCGATAACCAGAATTTTCTGACCGGACTGGCACAGTTTAGCAGCCTGTGCAGGAGCACCAGCTACGTCTAATGCGGATAAAGCAAGTCCTTCCGGCATATCGTCAGGAATGATTCCGTAGATACCGCTCTGGAACAGGATAGCCTGACCTTTGATATCAACCTGGTCGATGGTTGGTCTCATTTCCAGAATTTCTTCGATTACCAGTGGAGTCAGGGACAGGGATACTAATGTAGCAATCTTGTCGCCGACTTTCAGTTCTCCAACGTAGTTAGGACCAACTTCTTTAACAGTACCAAGCAGCATACCGCCGGAACCAGTCCAAGGGTTCTTGTGCTTACCAGCTTTAGCAACAATGTTCATCATTGTCTGCTTTACTTTTTCCTGATCTTCAGGAGAGTTTTCGATATCTGCAGGCTTCTTGCCATCGCAGGATCTTCTAACGATTTCAGTGAAAGAAGCAGAGTCAACGTTTAAAGTCTTAACGTCAATCAGTACTTCGTTATCGTAAATTTCCATAGTGTTATCGATCACATCTGCTGGCTGTGGTAAAACACCTTTTGGTGAAATAACTCTGTGGGTTCCGTAAGGGCATCCTTTTTTCATAATAATCATCCTCCTAGAAAAATATTAACTCTTTTAAAATTTATGCCAAGGCATAATTTATGACTATCTATATTATAAAACTGTTGCCGCTTAGTGTCCATAGTCCAATTTTAGCTCACTTCTAAATAATTTTTAAATTAACAATCGAACCGATTTGTGTTCGTTTTTCAAAAGAACAGAACCACTTTCGGTTCATTCGTTTATGCATAAAGTTCAGCAAACAGTCTCATGATTCTTTCGTCTTCTCTAAGAACCTGAAGAGCTGCATTGGCATGTCCCTTTGTATAACCGTTACCAATGAGCATGTTTACGTCTTTGCCGACACCTTCTGCACCTAAAGCAGCCTTTGTAAAGTTGGTCGCCATGGAGAAGAAGTATACCATACCGCCATCTTTGCATGCCATAATGGAAGCCATTTCTGTGTTAGGAATATTAACTACGTTGATCACAACATCAGCCAGTTCACCGTCAGTTGCTTCCATGATTTCGTTATACATTTCCACAGCGTCAGTTGCATTGACTACCATGTATTCGTCAGCACATTTTACAGACATTGCTCTGTTCAGGGATTTCTTGAAGCCGTCAACGCAGATAACTTTGCCGTTGATACCTACCTGCTTCTTTGCCTGCCAGCAGCACAGGATACCGGATTTTCCGCCGCCGCCCATTACGACAACAGTGTCGCCAGGCTTACAGATCTTTGCAGTCTGCGCAGGTGCACCAGCTACGTCCAGAACAGACAATGCCAGTTCTTTCGGCATATCTTTCGGCAGAATACCGAAAAGTCCAGACTGGAACAAAATAGCCTGACCTTTGATATCAACCTGGTCAATGTCAGCTCTCACTTCTTTGATCTCGTCAATCTTCAGCGGTGTCAGAGACAGGGATACCAGTGTTGCGATTTTATCGCCAACGCGCAGATCCCCTTTGTAGTTCGGTCCGATTTCCTTTACTTTACCGATTAGCATACCGCCGGAACCAGTCCAAGGATTCTTGTGTTTTCCTGTTTTTTCTACAATGCCCAGAATGATTTCCTTAATTTTTTCTACATCACCCTCCGCTCTCTTTTCAATTTCAGTAAAAGAAGCAGAGTCAATGTTCAGTGTGTGAACATCGATTAAAACCTCGTTATCATAAATCTCCATTGTATTGTCGATGATGTCAGCCGGCTGCGGAAGTGCTCCTTTCGGACTGATGACTCTGTGGGTGCCATAAAGGTCGCCTTTTTTGTAAGTTTTGCTTTCCATATATATCTCCTTTTTCATTATATTAACGTATTTGTGCAACGATCATTCTAATAAGCAAAAGTCGTGCCAAAACTAAAAACCCACTGTTACCAATGGGTTTGCAGTTTTTCCTGTTTAGTTTTTCTATTTTTCGAACCGTTTTGTGTTCATAAGCTTTTTATGCGAACCGTTTTGTGTTCGCTTGTGGTGAGAACTCATTTAAAGCTCATACTTTTTCTTCTTGCGCACCAGCTGTGTCTGGCTAATTCCAATAGCTTTAGCAACTTTTCTGGTCGACCCGTACTTTTCACAGGCATGCTTGATAATGTTTTTTTCAAAGTTGTCTACCATCTTCTCCAAATCCATCACCTTTCCAGTCTCCTCCTGCATAGAAGCAAAGTCCAAGCTGCTGGTTTCAAAGACCTCCGCGTGAAGTTCTCGCATGACATCAAGAAGGGTAATCTGCTCTCCTTTTGCCGAAATCATCAGCCTCTGCACCATGTTTTCCAGTTCCCTGATATTACCCGGCCACTCGCACTGTTTCAGATATTCCACAGCATCGTCGTCTATCTTTCTTTGAATTTCAAACTTATCACTATATTTTTTAAGAAAATGGTTCACCAAAGCCGGAATGTCTCCGGAACGTTCCCTCAGATTTGGCACTTTAAGGCGCACTACGTTGAGTCTGTAGTAAAGGTCCCGACGAAAGCGCTGTTCTTCTATCATATCCTCAAGATCCCGGTTGGTCGCCGACAGAATTCTCACATTGGTCTTAATTGGCGTAGTGCCACCGACCCTGAAAAACTCACCATCCTGAATGACACGAAGCAGCTTTGCCTGCATGTCCGCCTGCAGTTCGCCGATCTCATCCAGAAAAATATCCCCATTATCCGCAAGCTCAAAAAAGCCTTTTTTCCCCGCAGCGTTAGCGCCAGTAAAGGCCCCTTTCTCGTATCCAAAGAATTCAGATTCTATCAGGGTTGGGGAAATTGATGCGCAGTTCACTTTGATAAAGGGCTGCATCTTCCGGTTACTGTTTTTGTGAATGATATTGGCAACTTTTTCTTTACCAACGCCGGTATCTCCTGTAATCAGCACGTTACAGTCGTATTTTGAAACGGTCAGAATCTCGTCCAAAACGCTTGCCATGGCTCTGCTTTCACATACAAAATCCTCCAGCAAAGTCTGTCTCATCCCGGAGACCTCCATTAGACGTGTCTGCCTGTTAATCGGATAGGATGGGTCGTCGTCCACACTTCTGTCCGTAGTTTCAGCCTTTTCGATATACGGCACCAAATCCTTGACAATTTCAATATCGAATTCATCATAAGCCTCCAAATAGCCGTCAGCACATCTGATATCTAGCTGTCTGGAGATAGATTCCGTGATATAAAGGGCGATATTATAATTGTTAATCAGGTTCGCAAATACAACAGTTCCACCGCTTTTTGTAGCAAGAATATTGATTGTTTCCGCTCCCGGAATGTCCGCACAGTTAATAGATAAATCAAATAGCGAATCCGCCTGCAGACCGGAAAGACACTCCATCGGCTTTAAAATATCCACATAATGAACTTTAGTAAATACTTTTGCAATCAAATCGTCAATGGACTTTCCACACAGCACTGCGTCGGTTTTTTTGTCCAGTAAACACACAACCTCTGCATCTTCGCGCGCCACTTTACGTACCGCATAGCCAAAGAGCAAATTAGACAAAAGATTGTTTCCTACGATAAGAAATTTTCGTTTGCCAACCGCCGTATTACTGATTCTGTAAAGGGTTCCCGACTCATTAAATGCAAAAAGCAGCAGGTTAATCGGAATCCCTACAGGTCTTCGAACCAGCGGTACTTCATCATATAAAATAGCGTAGCCTTCTACCTCTATTTGCCCAAAAGCTTTATCTATAGACAGAATTTTATCTATATAGATTGGCACCGATGCCAAAGATGCATTGCAGACAACCTCTTCCCCGGGCACAAAATTCTTTTTGTTGTCGTATTCAGGTCCAATTTCTGACACTGTACCATACACCAGTCCGCCTGTATCCGTCACTGGATTGTGCAGCTTGCCACGTCTGATTACAATGTCCATTATTTTCTGCTTGATTCGCTGGTCGTTGTCATTGGCTTCCAGACAAATTTGTTTAAAGCTGGTTCCCTCTATATGAATTCGCTTAATATCCACCCTAATTTCTGCCGGCGACAGCTTACGTCCGTTGTCAAGTCGCCATGCCGAAGTCGGCAAAACATGCTGTGGCTCCAATACACGATTGGTTCCATAATTATGGGTCATTTTCGATTCACTCCTTTTTCATGCGAACCCATTTCGGTTCATTTCCTTTGTAATTTCAATAATAACCCATTGGCACATAATTTGCAATTATTATTTACAGATAATCTTTTTGGTTATATAATAAAAGTAACTTTTTTACATGATAAGGAGAATTAAAATGGAAGAGAAAATCACATCATTAATCAGAGTCAGAATGTCCGCTAAAGATGCTCACTACGGTGGAGAGCTGGTTGACGGCGCACATATGGTTCACCTGTTCGGCGATGTTGCTACTGAACTGTTAATCAAGCTAGACGGAGATGAAGGTCTGTTCTGCGCTTACGACAACGTAGAATTCTTAGCTCCTACTTACGCTGGAGACTACATCGAAGCTTACGGCGAAATCACTAAAATCGGAAACACTTCCAGAAAGATGACTTTCGAAGCTAGAAAAGTTATCGTTTCCAGAAAAGACATCAACGCTTCCGCTGCTGATTTCTTAGAAGAACCAATCGTAGTTGCAAGAGCTACTGGTACTTGCGTAACTCCGAAAGATTTCAAGAGAAAATAAGTTTTTTGCAAAAACTTCCCCTTGCCATTCTGTTGGCGAGGGGTTTTCTTTTGCACTTTTACTGGAAAGTAAGAAGGTGCAAAGCATACCATAGTTCGGCTAGCGCAAACAACGTGCAAGAATAGTTCGCCACGGAGTTGGCGTTCGCCACTTTCACCCGATTTTTTTGCAATTCTTGCGTTCGCCCAATAAAAAACGCCACTTTCCCGCATTAATTTTTAGCATAGCGGCGCCAAGCGCCACCTTGAAGCCCTTTTCAATGTTTTTCGGCGCAAAACTCCCCAGAAAAGGCACAACTTCCTGCTCTTTCCGCAGGAATCCTCAAAAATTAAACCAAGGATGGCGTTTTTGCAGACACCCGCGCAAGAATTCAAAAATAATTCCTCAAAAGTGGCGCGCAGGCATATCTCTGCACTGCATCACAATCCCGTTCCCGCTTGTAAGGAGAACGCCCCAACTTTACAAGTCGGGGCGTTTAGGAGAATGTTTATTAGAATTATTATCTAGCATGATAATGGGTGTGGAGCAGGTGGTGCGCTTTCTCACTGCCCGGTTTTTCCAGATATGTCTTATACAGTTCCTTAATCACCGGATTCTTATGAGACTTTCTCACAAAGCTTTCATGATCGCTTCTGTACAGGGCTTTGGCTCTTTCCTCTCCTAAATCCATCCAGTTGCGAACAGAAGACGGCTGCTGAGGCTGACCGCCTCCATTGACGCATCCACCAGGACAAGCCATCACTTCCACAAAGTCAAAATGTTCTCCAGCACGAATCCGCTCCATCAGCGCTCTTGCATTGCCAAGACCGTGAGCCGCCGCTGCTTTGATGGTTATATCGCCAATCTGCAGTTCCACTTCTTTAATGCCTTTCTCTTTTCCACGCACATCCATATAGTCGATTGAGTCAGAACTTTCCCCTGTAATGATATCTGCTACTGTACGCAGAGCAGCTTCCATTACGCCGCCGGTTGCCCCAAAGATTGTAGCAGCACCGGTGGAAACGCCCAGCGGATTGTCAAAATCGCCGTCAGGAAGCGCCGGAAAGTCGATACCAAATGCCTGAATTGCCTTGGCAAGTTCTCTGGTAGTCAGCACCAAATCTACATCAGGATAGCCTGTTGCTGCAAGTTCTTCTCGCTGTGCCTCAAATTTCTTCGCCGTACAAGGCATAATAGAAACAACTGCAATATTAGCAGGATCAATACCAGCCTTCTCCGCATAATAAGATTTGATCATCGCACCAAGCATTTCGTGCGGAGATTTGCACGAAGAAAGGTTATCCAACATATCCGGGAAGAAATGCTCGCAGAACTTAATCCAGCCCGGTGAGCAAGAAGTAATCAATGGCAGTTTTCCGCCGTTCTGCAGACGATTGAGAAGTTCGGTGCCTTCTTCCATAATCGTAAGGTCAGCGCCAGTATCCGTATCAAACACTTTATCAAACCCGATCATGCGCAGTGCAGTTACCATCTTTCCTGTTACATCTATGCCCAGCGGCATATCAAATTCTTCACCGAGAGCCGCTCTAACAGCTGGCGCAGTCTGAACCACGACATGCTTTGTCGAATCTTTCATAATCTCCCAAAGTTCGTCAAGGCTGGAATGCTCCTGCAGCGCACCGGTTGGGCAAACGTTAATGCACTGTCCACAGTTGACACATTTAGATTCGTCAATCGGACGATTGAATGTTGTGCTAACAACCGTGCCGAAACCTCTGTTGATGACATCAATTGCGCCAACTGTCTGTACATTGTGGCAGACACTGATACATCTTCTACATAAAATACACCGATTCGGGTCACGCATGATGGAAATACCGTTGTCGATATCCATAACCTGATTGGCTGTCACCACTTCCTGATTCTTTGCATAATTGGCAAACTCTGTATCCATGGTGTTAGCCAAAGTCTTTAGTTCGCATCCCGTAGAACCTCTATTGCAGCTCTGGCACATAGCAGGATGATTGGACAGAATCAACTCCAAATTCTTTTTTCTAAAGTTGAGAATGTCCGGCGTATGGGTTTTGACCACCATACCCTCCGCAACCTTCTGCACGCAGGAAGCCTGCCAGTTCTTTGCACCTTCCACTTCGACAAGGCACATACGGCAACAACCGATTTCGCAGACGTCCTTCAAAAAACACAAGGTAGGAATTTTGATGTTGACCTGTTTTGCCGCCTGTAATATCGTGTAATCCTCTGGCACATTGACATCCATGCCATCTATGGTTAATTGTACTCTTTTCTTATTCTTCATCACTTCGCCCTCCAGTTTATGCGTTCTTCATGATAGCCTTAAACGGACATTTTTCCATGCAGACGCCGCATTTGAGACATTTTTCATTGTCGATGACGTAAGGTGTTGTCTTGCTGCCAGAAATACACTGCGCAGGACAATTTCTCGCGCAAAGACCACAATGCTTACAAAGTTCATCATGCACCACGAACCGCAGCATCGATACGCATACGCCAGCCGGACATTTTTTGTCTACCACGTGGGCTTCATACTCGTCGCGGAAATATTTCAGCGTAGACAGTACCGGGTTCGGCGCCGTCTGACCCAGACCGCAAAGTGCACCCTTCTTGATGTTTTTCGCCAGATATTCCAGTTCGTCCAGATCTTCCAACGTACCTTTTCCATCGGTAATCTTCGTCAGAATTTCCAGCATTCTCTTCGTACCGATCCGGCATGGAGGACATTTTCCGCAGGATTCGTCTACGGTAAATTCCAGATAAAATTTTGCAATATCAACCATACAGGTATCCTCATCCATGACGATCATACCGCCTGAGCCCATCATAGACTGCAGCTCGATCAGAGAGTCATAGTCGATTGGGCTATCAAGGAATTCTGCCGGAATACAGCCACCGGAAGGTCCACCGGTCTGCACTGCCTTAAATTTCTTTCCGTTTGGAATGCCGCCGCCGATTTCGTAAATGATTTCACGCAGCGTCGTACCCATCGGGACTTCTACAAGTCCTGTATTGTTGATCTTTCCGCCAAGGGCAAAGACTTTGGTGCCGTGGGATTTCTCCGTACCGATGCCGGCAAACCAATCTGCGCCTTTGATGATAATCTGCGGAATATTAGAAAGCGTTTCCACGTTATTGATAATGGTGGGCTTTGCAAAGAGACCTTCTACTGCCGGGAATGGCGGTTTCAGTCTTGGTTCGCCGCGGTTTCCTTCGATGGAAGTCAAAAGCGCAGTTTCTTCACCGCATACAAAAGCGCCAGCACCCAATCTGATATCTAAATCGAATTTAAATTTCAGACCCAGTACATTATCTCCTAAAAGACCATATTCTCTCGCCTGCTCGATGGCAAGGGCCAGTCTCTGTACTGCAATTGGATATTCCGCACGAACATATACATAGCCCTGGGACGCGCCGATGGCATATCCTGCGATTGCCATTGCTTCAATGACGGCATGGGGATCGCCTTCCAGAACAGATCTATCCATGAATGCGCCCGGGTCACCCTCGTCAGCATTACATACGACATACTTTTCCTTTTCCTGCTGATCTGCAGCAAACTGCCACTTTACGCCGGTCGGGAATCCGCCGCCGCCTCTGCCGCGCAGTCCTGCATCTTTCATCGTCTTGATGACGTCTTCCGGCTCCATCTCTGTCAGCACCTTTGCCAACGCTTCATATCCGCCGTAAGCGATATATTCGTCGATGTTTTCTGGATCGATTCTGCCGCAGTTTCTCAGAGAAATACGCATCTGCTTGGAGAAAAAATCCAGCTCATTCTCAGACTGTAAACGTTTTACTACTCTGCCGTTTCTGATGTGAGCCTCCCAGATTTCGTTAATATCATCCGGTGTAACATTGGTGTACATGACGTTTTCCGGATAAACCATCAAAATCGGACCCTCCGCACAAAGACCAAAACATCCCGTCTGCACGATATGCACACGATCATGCAGCCCGTCTCTGTCCATCAGTTCATTGAGTTTTTCCCGATTTTTAATTGCGCCTGATGAAGTACAGCCTGTACCGCAGCAGGTCATTATGTAAATTCTGTTATCATCGTTTCCGATTCTGTTGCCAAAAGACTGCAGTGTTGTATCTTTAATCTTCTGGATATCTTTGATTGTCTTAACCATCGTTTCCTCCCGTTATTCCATAAACTCATACTGATTCATGATTTCGTCTACCTGTTCCGGGGTCAGTCTTCCGTAAACCTCATCGTTGATGGTGACGACAGGCGCCAGACCGCAAGCGCCAATACACCGGCAGGAATCCAGGGAGAATTTACCGTCCGGCGTACATTCTCCAACATCAATGGAAAGCCGTTCCAGGAATTTTCCCAAAATGTCTCCAGCACCTTTTACGTAACACGCCGTTCCCATACAGACATTAATTTTGTACTTTCCCTTCTTTTTCAGGGAAAATTGGGAATAAAATGTTACGACGCCGTAAACCTTCGCCATGGAAACGCCCAGCCCGTCGGCAATTCGCTCCTGCACCTCATACGGCAGATAGCCAAAGACCTCCTGCGCCTCATGGAGGATTGGAATCAGCGCGCCTCGCTCATCTTTATGCTTTTCGATGATTTCGTCAAGCTGCGCAAACTTTGCAGTCATTTCTTTGCAGTTACACATGTTTTTCTCCTTCGAAAATGATAGATATAGATATAGATATAGATATAATTCCATAAGATGGCAACCACCCGTTAAATTTTTAACCCGAATTGGTTAATTTTTTAACCTTTACCATCGTTTTCATTTTATAACAAATTTTCTGATTTGTCAACTTTTCGTCAGATAAAAAATAAAAGATTTTATGACATTAAAGTAAGATTTGTGAATTTACCACAAAATCCAAATGTATATGCAACGAATTTTATGGGTTTTATCATAACAAAAAACGCAGCACGCCGAACCTGCCGTTCGGCGTGCTGCATCAATTCTCTACAAAACTGCTGCCTATGTTCAATAAACAAATTGTATCAAGTCTATTACTTTTCCACCTGAGATATATACGTACACCACTTGATTTCCACTTCTGTAAACCCACTCTTTAATGCCGTAGTAAGTCGCTTTGCTGACAGGCTTCCCCCAAGTTGTCAAGAGCGCCTGCTTACTGGTCATGCCGACATATAATTTATTCCCAAAATACACCATATCGCTATAAGAATCCAATTTCTGCCCGCGCGAATTATATAACGATGCACTTATTTTTGTGCCAGCAGCATGGGTGCCGATATATACCTTAGTCTTCAGCAATTTCTTCGATTGATTAATTTTTTTCTTATATGTCTTTCCACCAATCTTTATTTTTATCATATCGCCTGCAGAAACATTTGAACACTCCACATACGCATATTTTGATGATTTATATACATATTTATAAATCTCAAGATTGGCAGACTTTCTTTTTTTCACCGTCTTTGTGATACTGGTACTGCTTCCATAATCATTGGTTACAGTAATTTTAATCTTCTTTCCAAATTTTTGTTTTGGAATTTTTAGTTCAAACTCACCGCTTCGTTTATCAGCGACAGTTTTGTAGGTTTTGCCGTTCAGAACCGTCTTTACCGTTGCGCCAAGAGCTGCTTCGCCGATAATCTTGCTGGTTTTATCGTAAATCTGATTGACCTTAATATAAACTTCTGCATTTTCAACAGTTCCTTCTGTTGTAATTACCTTTCCGGAATCATCTTCCGCCGTGATAATTATCTTTTCGCCCAACTTTTGCTGCGGATAAGGGGCATCCAGCGCAACAGTAATTTCATCATCAATAATTTTACACGGGTATGTTTCGCCGCCTACCGTAACTGTTGCTTTTACAATTTTCTCATCGGGGAGTTTACTGATAAATGCCCCCATTCCTTTTCTTTCTGCAATAACAAGAAAGAACTCCGTACTGCTCTGCCCCACATTGACAGTTACAGTCGTAGATACCTCACCAAAAGTTTTCGAGCCGACTGTCTTTACAGTAATAATGGCAGTCCCCGGCGCCTTTGCCCGAATCACTCCGTTGGCGTCTACTGTCGCTACAGCAGGATTATCCGACGTATAAGAAAAGCCTGTACCATCTCCCGAAGCCTTCGCCTTTATTTGCACCGGATCACTTTTCGGAAACAAATCAAATGTATTTTCTTTAATTGTGATTTCCTGTTCTTTCGGTGCAATTTCAAAGTATCTGGTAATAGTGCCGTGAAATTTGCCTCTCCCTATAATATCTACTCGAGCCGTACCAACTTCTATATTATTAGAGTATTTAAGAACATAATCACTAAGCTCGCTCAATTTCTTTCCTTGATAAGTTACAATGATTGGCTCGGCATTTTGGCGCTTACCGTTATAAACTTTTTTAGGTTCGTATTGCACTTCAGCTTTTGCGATGTTGATACGTGTCTCATAACGATAATTCACTTTTCCAGAAAATCCTCCGATACCGCGAATTTCAATATAGCCCCAGGTTTCTTCATCAGTATAATTACCAACAGTATAGTCTTTTCCTTCTTCTAAAAGCATTTTCCCATAGGTAATGGTAAATTGCGGCCGCTCTCCCTTTTCTGTGAATTCCGGAAAGTTAAACTTGCAATAAGTTCCGATTGATCTCGGGTAAATGTCTAGCTCACTACGCAGTTCTCCACAGTAATCATTAATTCCTTTAGCAATAACCTCCATTTTGCCCGGCATCACATTGTTTCTATACTCCAGTGTATAATCAACACCTTCCGTCAATCTGTGATTCGCCACCCATACTTCTACTTTGTTCGCAACCAGCTCTTCCCCTGTATACGTAAAAGTCGATGGATCTGTACGCATAAATGAATCCCTGGATATATCTATCTTCTGCACTTCTTCCTGTCCAGGGGACTGTGTCTCATCCCCTGCATCTTCTGCAAAAATACCCGCAGGGAAACTGCAAAGCAGCATCATCAAAGATAATACAATCACAATGGCTCGTTTCATTTCATTCTTCCTTTCTTTCGTTGTGTCTTATTACTTATTATTATATTCCAGCCAATCACATCTGTAAAGCCCCCACTGTTTTTTATAGAAAATACTCAATAAATGAAAAGGGATTGTCACTCAAGTAGCCACATGATATAATACAATTAAAAAGACGATTAATTATTATAAATATGGAGGAATCAACATGATGAAAAAGAAAATCTTTGTAATTTTTCTTTCACTTGCACTGATTGTTGCATGCATTCCAGGTAATATGCTCCTATCTTATGCTGATTTTAGTCCTGCCTACGATTACGATTACGATGATGATGAATTAGGTGGCGACGATTACGAAATCGAATTTATTGACGCAACCGAAGAAAAAGGACAGTTATTTGTTTATTGGGTACCTAAGCACGGATTCAACGAGTACGATGTACTCCACTACGAGGTTTCTGTCAAATATCCTGAAAGCGATGAGTTTGTATTTCTTAAAAAAATTGCCAGTGATGACGAAGAATATCAGTACTGGGTCCCAGTTGAGGTTGAAGACGAATATGGCGATGATGAAGACGGATGGGCAGAAATGGATGCTTACGGATTTGACTTTCCAGTTACCAAAAGAGGGTATTACGAATTCAGAGTCCGCGCCTGCTACAGGGACGACTGGGAAGAAGGAGAATTCTACACAGAGTGGGTCACCGGCGGCGGTCTATACCTGAATATGAAAAAGCCCGTCGTAAAAACGAAAACTTTAAGTTCTACAGAAGTACTTCTATCTTGGGATCCTATTGAGGGCGCATCCGATTATATCGTTTACCGCGCAAAGAGCTTAAAAGGTAAATATTACGAAATGGGAACTGTGAATGAATTTTTTCCTGGAGAGGAAGTCTCCACATACTGGATTGACGAAGGTCTTCCTAACAGAACATACTATTACTATGTAGTACCCGCTGCAAAGTATGTCGGATTTTTGCACCATGGAACTCCTTCCAAAACGGTAACAGGAACCACTGGCGTCTTAAAATCTAAAATCAGCAGCATCTCTTCTTCCGCAAAGAAAGTAACCATTCGCTGGAAGAAGGACGTGACTGCCAGCGGCTATGAAATTTACAGATCTACCAGCCCATCCAGTGGCTACAAAAAAATAACCACCATCAAGAGTAGTTCCAAAACTAGCTATACAGATACCAAAAAAGCCCCTGGAAAAAAATATTACTATAAAGTGCGCGCGTATAAAATAATCGATGGCAAAAAAATAACAGGACCTTACAGCAATCGAAAATCTATTACCGTTAAAAAATAACTATGTCTTATCGCGGAGTGCACCGAAAATTTCGGCGCACTCTGTTGCGATTACAGACAAAAACTCGTTTTATGCTGCTTGCGCTGGCCACCTTCACACTTTTGTCTCCAAAGGCCGCGTAAAAATGCCGAAACGGCTGAAATCTTTTCAGCCGCCCCGGCATTTTTCATAGCGTTCTACATTTTATTTCTCGTTATGCAGAAGTTTATGTTCTTTTCCTTTGAGAATGCCGTCATACAGGCTTAATGCCACCGGGTTCTGATCTGATGACTTAATCTGGGAACGGCTGTCAAAACGATAAAGTCCCGCCTGTCTTGCCGCACTGTTGGTAGTTTCCTGACCGTTGGAAACCGGCTGACCGCCGCCGTTTACACAGCCGCCAGGACAAGTCATAACCTCAATGAAGTCATATTTCACATTACCTGCTTCCATCTCATCAAGAATCTTGCTTGCATTGCCAAGACCGTTTATGATAGCAATTCTTACATCCTTGCCATCAAGGCTCACCGTTGCTTCCTTAATAGCGTCATTGCCGCGAACGCCAGAGAACTTGATTTCATCCAGTTCTTCCGGTCTGCTGCTCTTTGTCAGATAACGAAGCACCGCTTCTGTTACGCCTCCTGTGTTTCCGAAGATTGCACCTGCACCGGAGGACATTCCAAACGGCATATCGAGAGCTTCCGGTGTGATTTCAGCCATGTTGATACCAGTGGATTTAATCATGCTGGCAATCTCGGTTGTAGTCAGAACGTAATCCACATTCTGTTCGCCATCGGTGAAATGTTCCGGACGGATAATTTCACCTTTCTTCGCAGTACAAGGCATGATAGAAACCACAACAGTTCTTCTGGAATCCTCCGCCTTCTTCATTCTTGCCTCTTCCTTAATCAGCGCCCCAAACATCTGCTGCGGAGAGCGACAGGTAGAAATATGTTTTGCAAACTGCGGATATTTGTCCTCACAGAACTTCACCCATGCCGGACAGCAAGAAGTGAACAACGGCAGATTTTCGCCGGATTTCAGTCGCTCTACAAACTCGCCTGCTTCTTCGATGACCGTCAGGTCAGCACCGAAGTCTGTATCGTAAACCTCTTCAAAGCCGATATAACGCATTGCAGCTGCCAGATGTCCCAGCGCATTGACGCCTTTTTCCATGCCAAAAGCTTCGCCAACTGCCACACGAACTGCCGGCGCAATCTGTGCGACAACGCGAACGTTCTTGTCCTCCAATAACTGCCAAACTGGTTCTGTATCAGACTTAATGGTGATTGCGCCGGTCGGACAAACCACACGGCACTGTCCGCAGCCAACACAATTGGTTTCGTTTAAATCTCTCATAAACGGTGTTGTCATCAGCATATTGGAGCCTCTGTTTGTGAAGCCCAGAACACCGACTCCCTCTACTTCGTGGCACATACGCACGCAGTCACCGCAGAGAATACACTTATTTGCATCCCGCACAACACAAGGAGATGTGGTATCCATCGGATACTGCTCTCTATAATTCTCAAAACGAATGTCAGTTACGCCCAGACGGTTTGCCAGATTCTGCAGATCGCAGACACCGTTTGCAGCACAAGTTGTGCAGTCTCTGCAGTGAGCAGCAAGCAACAGCTCGATGACCATCTTTCTGTGGTGCTGAATTTTACGGGTATGTGTAAAAATTTTCATGCCATCTCTGGGTCTTTCGGAACAAGAAGCAAAGACTTTTCCCTTGTCATCCTCCACTACACACAGACGACAGGCGCCGTGGGTAGAAAGCTCGGAGTGATAACAGAAAGTAGGGATGTCAATGCCTGCGTTACGAATGACCGTCAGGACATTTTTTTCATCTGTAAATTCTACTTTTCTATTGTTGATTGTCATAAATCCCATGATTTTTCTTCCTCCTACCACTCGATATGAATTGCATCAAACGCACAGTCAGACAGACATGCGCCGCACTTGATACAAGTCTCAGTGTCAATATGATATGCTTTTCTAATCTGACCGGAAATCGCACCTGCCGGGCAGTTTCTTGCACACTTGCTGCAGCCCTTGCACTTATCTGGGTCAATAATAAATTTCTGCAGCGCAGTACAGTTTCTGGAAATACATTTCTTTTCCAGCACGTGCTGCTCATATTCTTCACGGAAGAATTTCAGCGTACTCATAACAGGCTGTGCCGCGCACTTTCCAAGACCGCAAAGTGCTGTATCCGTAATAGTTTCCGCCAGTTCTTCCAGCATGTCGAGATCTTCCAGTGTTCCCTTGCCGCCAACGATTCTCTCTAAGATTTCCAGCATACGCTTGGTGCCTTCACGACATGGAACGCACTTACCGCAGCTTTCGTTCTGGGTAAAGTTCATGAAGAAACGGGATACCTCTACCATACAGGTATTTTCATCCATGACTACCATACCGCCGGAACCGATCATCGCGCCGATTTTCTTCAGGGAGTCAAAGTCCAGCTTCATGTCCAGATGTTCTTCCGTCAAACAACCGCCGGACGGACCGCCAATCTGTACCGCCTTAAACTTTTTATCGTCCTTAATGCCGCCGCCGATATCAAAGATAACTTCGCGCAAAGTGGTTCCCATCGGCACCTCAATCAGCCCTGTATGTTTTACGCTTCCGGTCAGGGCGAACGCCTTTGTTCCGGAGTTATTTTCTGTTCCAATGCTTGCAAAAGCCTCAGCGCCGTCTGCGATAATCATCGGCACGTTGGCATAGGTTTCTACGTTGTTCAAAACAGTCGGCTTGTCAAAGAGCCCCTGTTCTACTGTTCTAGGAGGTTTTACTCTCGGCATACCGCGGTTTCCTTCGATGGAGGAGGTCAAAGCACTTCCTTCACCACATACAAAAGCGCCGGCACCTCTGTTGATATGTAACGTAAAGCTGAAATCTGTGCCCATAATATGGTCGCCCAGAAGTCCTGCTTCTTCCGCCTGTGCAATAGCATTTTTCAGACGGCTGATTGCCAGAGGATATTCTGCACGAACGTAGATATAACCTTCATCAGAGCCTACAGCGTAAGCTGCCAGCGCCATACCTTCGATCATCTTGTGCGGGTCGCCTTCCATGATACTTCTGTCCATAAATGCGCCCGGATCGCCTTCGTCACCGTTACAGACAACGTAACGTTTCTTCTCTTCCTGTCTAGCAACCTGGGTCCACTTTTTACCCGTCGGGAAACCTGCACCGCCTCTGCCGCGAAGACCTGCCGCCAGCACCTCATCGATGACCTGCTGCGGGCTCATTTCAAATAAAGCCTTCTCCAAAGCCGTGTAGCCGCCGATCGCAATGTATTCCTGAATATGTTCGGCATCGATGGAACCGCAGTTTTTCAGTACGCTTCTGTGCTGCTTTTCGTAGAAATGGATTTCATCCTGCTTTGGACATTCCTTACCATCCTGCTGGAACACCAGTCTGGTAATCAGTTCCCCTCTTTCGATGGTTCTGTGGAAAATCTCTTCGCAGTCAGCAAGCTTCACCTTCGTGTAAAGGATATCCTGCGGCTCAATTTTCATCAGAGGACCCATTTCGCAGAAACCGTGACAGCCGCTCTTGCGAACTACAACGTCTCCATCACCATGAGCAACCTCCGGTTCAAATACTACCTCCACATCCGGGTTCTGTGCGACCAGCTCACACATCTTATCGTAAATCTCCGCAGAGCCGCCTGCGATACAGCCGGTGCCCGCACAGATTAAAATTCTGCACTTATTGCTTTCTATTTCTTTCTTCGAAGCCTCACGAACTTTAGCAAGAGACTGTCTATCTGTAATTTTATTCATGTTACACTCCTCTCAATTCGCGGACTAAATCGATTGCCTTTTCCGGCGTCATTGCCGGATACACCTTATCATTGACTGTCAATACCGGCGCAAGACCACATGCTCCCAGGCAGGATACGGTTTCCAAGGTAAACAGCATGTCTTCTGTAGTCTGCTTTCCCTTAAAAAGCCCTAGCTCACTGTACAGCGCTTCCAGAATTGGAATGGACTTGCGCACATGACAGGCAGTTCCGTCACAGACTTTAATCAAATATTTGCCCTTTGGCTCAAATGAGAAGTTCTCATAAAAAGTCGCTACACTGTAGGCCTGGGACTCCGGTATGTTCAGCTTACCTGCAACATAACTGAGTAGCTCCGGCGGAAGGTAGCGATACTCTTCTTGTATCTCCTGTATAATTGGAATTAGGTCCTTTTGGGTTCGCCCATGGGACGCTATGATCTCATCGGTTTTGTCATAATACTCTTTTTCCAGCATGTTTGTTGTACACCTCGCATCAATGCCTTGTTCGGCAAAAACGACGCCTTTTCCTTTCTATCTTTTTGTTATGCTTTCATTCTATTGGTTTGATATTTGCTTGTCAACAGGCAAACGCGAAATTATCCAAAAAAATATATAAAAATGCGTAAAAAGAACAAAAACTGCTACTTTTTAGCAGCAGTTTTTGGGTAATAATCCTATTTTATTGTAATATGCACTGTTATCTTACTGCAGGCTTTCTGCAATCGTATCAGCCAGCTGTTCCAGCTGTGCATAAGTATCTTCGTTCAAGGAAGAAGCCACAGTCAGCCCTTCGTTTAAAAGGGTCGTGTTCTTCATCTTGCTGACAGCTTCGATCATCTTTGGACCTGCCTGCGGTGCCCATGTGCCGTTGCAAACCGTGGCCACAGTTCGGTTCTGCAGGTTCAGCGCCGCCATGTCCTCCAGGAAATTTGCCATAACCGGGAACACATTCAGGTTATATGTAACGGAAAACAGCGCCAGATGGCTGTACTTAAATGCCTCTGCGATTAGATAGGATACGTGAGTGCAGGACACATCGTAAAGCGCTACGTTAGCAACGCCTTTTTCGCACAGCTTTGTTGCCAGAATATTAGCTGCCGCCTCTGTATTCCCATACATGGAAGCATAAGCGATCATCACGCCCTTTTCTTCCGGCGTATAAGTGGACCACTTGTTATATTTGTCCAGAATGTAGTCAAAATCCTGTCTCCAAACCGGTCCGTGGAGCGGGCAGATATATTTAATATCCAGACCAGCCGCTTTTTTCAGTAGGTTCTGCACGTTGGCTCCAAACTTGCCGACGATATTGGTGTAGTATCTTCTGGCATCGTCCAACCAGTCTCTATCGAAGTTCACTTCATCTGCAAAGAGTTTACCATCCAGAGATCCAAAAGATCCAAACGCATCAGCAGCAAAGAGCACACCGTTTGTCGTATCGAAGGATACCATCGCCTCAGGCCAGTGCACCATCGGCGCCATAACGAAAGTCACCTGATGTTTTCCAAAGGACTTCACGTCGCCTTCTTTCACGGTTTCCACATTGTCTGTATGGAATCTGAACTGTCTCATAAAGTCAGCTGCCTTGACACTGCAGATAATCTTTACATCCGGATATCTGAGAAGAATCTCCTCAATAGATGCACCATGGTCCGGCTCCATATGGTTGATCACCATGTAATCCAGTTTTTTTCCGTCTAATACATATTCAATATTGTCCAGGAACTGTCTGCAGACAGACCAGTCCGCTGTATCAAACAGAACCGTCTGCTCATCCATCAGCAAATAGGAATTGTAAGAAGTTCCTCTCGGAATCGGATGAATATTTTCAAATAAATTTAATCTCTTGTCGTTTGCTCCAACCCAGTAGAGATCATCTGTTACCTTTCTAACACAATGCATAATCACTCATTCCTCCTTTATCACTCTAATCGTTATCATTTTACCACAGAGTTCTTCAATGTCAAACACTGCTGGGATTTTTCGTATCATGAAAAATCTCAGCAAAAGTATAAAAATCTTTAATAGTTCCTTTATACCCTCTTTCTTTCAGCTTAAAAGATACTCAGTTCCCATTCTTTGCTCAGTGCTTCCAGCATTTTAATCCCGGCAACGCTGTTGCCTTTGCGATCCAAGGCAGGTGAATAGATTCCGATTCCCATGCGATTCGGGCAGTCCGCCATAATACCACCGCCAACGCCGCTCTTTGCAGGAATGCCTACTGTCGTTGCAAATTCGCCGGAGCCATCGTACATACCGCTGGTAATCAGTACTGCATTGAGAAAACGAGCATCAGCTTTTGGAATAATCTGCTCTCCCTGACGATTCTTTCCGTGATTCGCAAGCATCAGCGCAATATTTGCAAGGTCCCGGCAGTTGACTTTCATCGAACACATAGCAAAATACACATCTAAAAGTTCATCTACACTGCCGTAAATCATGCCGGAATTTTTCAGAAGATAGCCCAGCGCCCGGTTCTTGTTTCCCGTTTCCCGCTCTGAGCGGTAGACCTCTCTGTCGATTTCCAGATCCGGGTTTCCCGTAATTTTTTTAGAAAACTCCATCAGACGGCGGAATCGCTCTTCATTATCCTTCGCCTTTACCATGCCGCAGACTGCAATCGCACCAATATTTACCATTGGATTGATATGCTCCTTCAAAATCACCGAATCACCGTAGTCAATGGCATTAAACGGTTTTCCCGTTGCTTCTACACCTACATGGGACTTCACCACATCAATACCATTGTCAATGGCGGCGAGCATGAGAAAAATGGTTTTGGCAATACTTTGAATGGTAAAATTCTTGTCCCAATCGCCTGCACAAAATTCTCCTTCTTTCATCGCTACATAAACGCCGATTTTCTCATTGTCAGCCTTAGCAAGTTCAGGAATATAGGAGGCAACCTGCCCTTCCAGGGTGTACCTTCTGCAGTCCTCCAGCACTGCATTTAAAACTTTTTCCATAATAAAATCCTCTCATTATCAAACGATCTCAATTTATTTCAAAAACTTTTTCAGAAATCTCAAGCTGTCCGGATAAGGTGCATAGCGCATCGGCATATCGATCAGCGTAGATTTTTTCAGCACACTCTTTTCATGGGTGAATGTCCTGAAGCTGTATTTTCCATGGTAACCGCCCATGCCGCTTGCTCCCACGCCGCCAAAAGGCATGGAGTTGCTGACAAGGTGCATGATGGTATCGTTGACGCAGCCGCCGCCAAAGGACAAATGAGTCATGAGATACCGTTCCCTTTCTTTTGACTTTGTAAAGAAATACAACGCAAGCGGCTTCGGACGAGCTTCAATTTCCCGCTTTACCTCTTCCAGGTCCTCGAAGACCACCACCGGCAGAATAGGTCCGAAGATTTCTTCCTGCATGGACAGACTGCTCCAGTCAGCGTCATCCAGAATCACCGGTCCAATCTTGCAGTACTTGTCGTCTGCACCACCAAAGTAGTAAGGGGTTTCTCCCTCTAACATTGCGCCCAGTCTTAAAAAATGCTTTTCACTGATGATCTTACCATAATCCTTGCTTTCCAGCGGATATTGCCCATAGAGCGCTTCTATATTAGCAACCATTGCTGCAAGGAGTTTTTCCTTTATACTGCTGTGCACCAGCACGTAATCCGGCGCTACACAGGTCTGCCCGCAGTTTAAGAATTTGCCCCAGACAATACGCCGTGCTGCCATAGCAATATCGGCAGTTTCATCTACAATGCAGGGGCTTTTTCCGCCAAGCTCCAAGGTGACTGGACACAGATGCTTTGCTGCAGCTTCCATGACCTGCCGGCCCACTGTTTTTCCACCGGTAAAGAAGATATAGTCAAACTTTTCAGCAAGCAAATTCTCATTGGCCTGCCTGCCGCCAGTTACCGTGTACACATAGCCTTCGCTGAAAGTCTCATGCAAGATCTTTTCGATGACTTTGGACGTTTCCGGTGAATATGCCGAAGGTTTTACGACTGCGCAGTTGCCTGCTGCCAGCGCACCGATCAGCGGCACCAGCGTAAGCTGCAGCGGATAATTCCACGGCGACATGATCAAAACAACACCGTAAGGGTCTTTGTAAATGGTACTCTTTGCCGGAAAATTCACCAGTGCCGTGCGCGCCCGCTGAGGTCTTGCCAGAGACGAGAGATGTCGCACCATATAGGTGATTTCGCTGTATACAATCCCAATCTCCGTTTCATAGGCTTCGTACCTGGATTTGCCCAGATCCGCATATAATGCCGCATAGAGTTCCTCTTCGTGACGTCTAAGATTCTCCCGAAGTCGCAAAAGTCCCCGCCGTCTATACTGCAGATTCCTACTAATACCCTCTCGAAAAAAAGTTCTCTGTTTTTCTAAAATCTCATATAATTCCATTTAATCCACCCGCTTCCCATCTGCTTTCGATATATCTGCCGCAATACTCTTCCAGCATGCAGCAGTTTTCGAAAGCGTCTTTAAGAGTTTTTCCCACACATAACATGCCGTGACTTGCCATAATACATCCGTTATTTTCCCCTAAAGCCTCCAGCGTATGCGTCCAGAGTTCCTCGGTTCCCGGCAGTGCATAAGCTGCCAGCTTTACCATCTTTCCAAATATTTCCTGCACTTTCACATCTTCTATGGGAACGTCTTTTCTTGCCGCCGCAAAAATAGCGCAGTATTTGGAGTGGGTATGGATTACTGCGCCCACATCCCTTCGCACCCTGTAAATTTCCCCATGCAGCCCCTTCTCAGAAGTAGGTCTCAATGAACCTTCCCAGACAAGAGTTTCCAGATTTACCTTTACCATATCCTTCGGCTGAAGCCCTGCATAGTCCAGTCCCGAAGGCGTCACCAGCATAGAGCGTTCGTCCTGCCTCACAGACAGATTGCCATAAGTACCTTGGACGAGTCCAGTTTCCAAAAGTTTTTTCCCATAGACGACTAAATTCTCTCTGTACTCATGCTCCATGGTTCGCCCTTCCTTCCTGGGATTTCACAGCGTTTTCTGCCTTAGAATAATTCTGCAGATAATTCTCCCGCATGAAAACCGCCTCTTCTTCGGAAACAGGGACCGCACCGCCGAGTACCTGGGCTTTGAGTGCGACTTCTGCCTGTTTTTCCAAAACCTGCAGCGCAGTTACCGCTTCAAAAAGGCTGCGCCCCGTGCAGATGGTATAACGATCTTTTACAAAACAGCCTGCTGCATGCTGCAGCGCCGCTTTAATCTGGGGTTCCTCGTAAGGCAGCACTTCTACTTTCGGACCTATAACCTGCGCCATATCATCGAGGGAAACCCTAAGAGGTTTTTGTCCCTGTGCTGCCTGCCTGCAATAACGAGTATTGGAAAGCACGATTGCACAGACTTCACTGCCGCCCATAAGGATTGATCCTTCGACAGGATAGATCTGCCGAAGTCTATCACCAGCATTTTCTCTAATCGTAAATGCGCCGGCAAGATCACCCTCAGTCTCGTAAAAAACGCCGTCCACCCTTACGAGGACTTTATACTTTGCCAGCTGACTATCATCTATCTGCGTCAGCATTTTGGCGTATTTATTTATCATTACAGCAATTTGATTATTCACGGCTTGCCCTCTTATTCGTATTGATACTGCTGCCAAATACAAAAAATCTGTCATAAAGAAATTCGGTTATCAGGTTGATTAACATGGTGCCAAAGAGCACAATATACTCGTTTATGCCGCCATCAGTCAGTACGCTGCCCCACCAGGTAGATAGCGGTGTAAACACACAGTAAAACCCGAATACCTTTGCCATGGCAAGAGGCACGTTGCCCGCCGATTTAAAGGTAAATTCCCGATTCAGCGTAAAGTTCCACAGTACTGATGCGATCAGCGCAATCAGATAACACGGCCAATACCTCCAGTGCAACAACTCATTGAGCAGTGTAAACACACCGGTCTGAATGACACCTGCCGATATGGAAAACAATACAAACTTTAACACCTGTAAACGATTTTCTTGCTTCGATAGTTTCTTCATCTCCTTCTCCACCCTTACTTTTAAAAAAATATACCGCAGCCATTGGCTACGGTAATATTATCTCAATAATTCAACCTAAAGTCAAGCCGGCTGCCTAATGCGTCCATGGCAAACGTGTCAGGCAGAAAATGTGGGGTCTTGCCTTGCTGTCATGGCCAAATTCGTTGACAAAAATAGAAATCCGTCAACGCTGGTTCAGCGCTTTAGAGCGGCTGCCCCTATTCTACCTCAAAGACTCTATTGTCCTTGTCGATATATCCGACAGACGCCTTGACTTTGAAAAATTTCTCAGCAAGAGCTGCCAGTTCCTGCGCCGCTTCCTCTACCTTGTCCTTATTCAGATCTGTAAATCCATCGATCGGGAACAGCACATCACTGGTTTCCTCTGTGATCTTACCGATCTCGCTCTGTCTCCATGTCCAGCGGCGTGTTCTGACCTCGCCTGCGGAAACATATACGACTTCTCCCTCTTCCGGCTTTTCCATCTCGCCGTTTCCAAAAGGTATGAATGTATCTTCTGACTTAGAATGGCGCACCTCCAGCGCTTCATCGATGGTTGCCATATCATGCGCGCCAATCGGCAGATGATACTTAATCGATACAGCATTGCCCAAATCTACGATGGCGTTGATGTGCGGGAATCCCTTGCCCTTAGCAATGCGGTCAAGCAGTGCCTCTATGGAACACATATATCTGTTAGGGTTGATGCCCATTGCACGAAATGCTTCTCTGTAAGGAACGATATCGTCAGCATTCTTTACTTTAATTCCCTCAAAATCCTTCTCGCAGACTTCGATATTTGCCTGCAGCATTGCCTCAAGTTCCGGAATTTCCTTGGTATTGTCCATGCCCTTTACTGCTACAATACCAAAATATCCATTAGGCAGAAGGTCAAATACTTCTTTTGCAATTTCAAATCTCATATTCTCTTGTCTCCTTTACATTTTTTGCCCCAGTAAAGTCTACAACTTCTCCTATTTTTTTAGTCTAACACAGTTCTGGAGTAAAGTGCAAGAGTATATTTTACTTCTGCCACGGCAAACCTGTGAAATGCCATGGATATTGGATTTTCATACCTAATCCGTTTTTTTGCAAAAAAGGTACTAAGAATTAGGAGCTATTTTATATTAATTAAAAGATTTTTAGCAAATAAAACGGAATTTATCGTATTTTTCTGTTTTTCATGCGTCTATTCTCGTAAAAACTTGCCATCTTATGAAAGTCAACCCCTCAAATTCCATATAATGGATAGTACAATTCAAAGGTTTTAGTACCTTTTTTGCAAAAAACGGCTAAAGGTACTAGTCCTACATTTCGTAGGAAGGGGATTCATGCATCTGCCGTGTTACCTCTGCTTGCCTTCTACGTTACTCCCAGGGTTCTATCCGAAGCACCAGTCCGCCGGGAACCCCTGTCTCCATATTGGTCGGGTAAAGCCCCACGCGAAATTTCTGTTCGCCTGCCCGATAATACCAGATATAATAATTGAGCGGTTCCTGCCGTTTGGAAGCCTCCGTCATGCTGGCATAGTGATAGCCGCTGCTGCTTTGATTTGACTCGCCACTTCGTTTTTCACAAGCGCGCCATATACTTTGCGCATAGCCGTCCACCAGTTCCTGGTTCATTTCTTCATCAATGTCAAAAAGGATACTATATGTACCATCCACTACTTCCAAACTCTCTTTTGCTGTACCACAAGGTCTCCCAAAGTCTTTGATTTCACACGCTTTTTCGATGACGTCAGTCCAGGCTGCGCAGCTTTTTTCCATTAAAATCTGTCCTTTTGTCTGCACTTGCGTTTTGCCTGAGCATGCTGTCACGAGAAACATCATCACCGCTGCAAAAGAAACTAGAGTGATTGTCCTTATTTTTACTTTCATTCCATACCGCCTCCTGCAAACAGTGTATGTGCGGACAAAAAAAACAGAACTCAAAATGAAGATATCTTACAAGCATGTATTTAAAATCCATGATACACTATCACTAATCAAAACCAGAAAGGATGGCTTTCCATGGAAAAAGAAACTAGAACAATCTGCTACGATACCGATTTAAAAATTGAAGCCTATCGCTTCGCACATATAAGGCAGCCCTTTCCCAATCACTTCCACGGTTACTATGTACTTGGAATTATCGCTGAGGGTTCGCGGAATATGACTGTCAAAAATATCGACTACTGTGCTCGCGCAGGTGATGTGATAGTCTTTTCTCCTTACCAGAATCACGCATGCCTGCCCGATGGCAACGCCGCTCTTTCCTATTATGGGCTCAACGTTTCCTCGAAAATCATGGAAGAAAGATGCCTAGAGCTAACCGGCAAAAAGTTTCTTCCTGCTTTCGTATCACCGCTGCTGCAGGACGAGGAACTTTACTCGTACATCTACCAGCTTAACCAGTTAATCTTTGAAGAAAGTAAGGAATTTCAGAAAGAGGAACTTTTCCTTTGCCTCATTGAACGTCTGCTCCGCCGTCATGGGTTTGTCCAAGAGGATGATTCGCAGAAAGACTGCGCTAATCCTAGCAGCATAGAAAAAGTCTGTAATTATATCGACGAAAATTTTGATCGGCACATTTCACTGAATGACCTATGCGATATTGCCTGTCAGAGCAAGTCCACCCTGCTGCGCACGTTTACCAGGGAAAAGGGAATCACACCCTATCGATATCTGGAAACGGTTCGGATTAACAAAGCCCGCCAACTTCTGGAGGACGGTTTAAATCCTGCTGAGGCTGCTCTCAACACAGGCTTTTCGGACCAAAGCCATTTCAATCGCTATTTCACCATGTTTACCGGTCTGACACCAGCCCTGTACCGTGATATCCTTCAAAAAAAATTAACAAGAAAGTGAGAATTTTGTCATGAATTTACAAGAAGAAAAATGTGTTATGATTATTGATGAGACGCTGCCCCTTGGCATTATTGCCAACACCGCAGCAATTTTGGGAATTACTCTGGGTAAAGAACTGCCTGAGGTCGTTGGCTGTGATGTGACCGACAATTCCGGCTCTTTACACAAAGGAATCATCGAATTTCCTGTTCCCATCCTTTCAGGAAACAAAAAAATTCTGCGGGAAATTCGAGAAAAACTCTGCAGACCGGAATTTTCCGACTTGCTGACAGTAGATTTTTCGGATTTGGCGCAGACCTGTAAAACCTATGAAGAGTTCACTTTCAAGATGGGCAACACTGCCGAAAGCAACTTAAATTACATAGGGATTGCCATATGCGGATCCAAGAAAAAAGTCAATAAGCTAGCAGGCAGCATTGCACTGCTTCGATAAAATAGATGCATAAAAAGGCAGAAACAGCAGTAATCTGCTGTTTCTGTTCGTGACCCTTCGTCAAGGTTTTTCTGCGGGTACACTCTAACCCTAATCGATATCTTTCACTGTTCATAAAGTTTTTATAAAAATTCCATAGAACTTTTATAAAAAAGTGTTAGATTTAAGAAAAAATGTGGTACAATAGACATAATTAAAAAATGAAATTCAAGGAGGATTTAACATTATGAAATGGGTATGTTCAGTTTGCGGATATGTTCACGAAGGCGACCAGCCACCTGAAAAATGTCCACAGTGCAAAGTTCCTGCAGACAAGTTCATCAAGCAGGAAGAAGGTAAAGTAGAATTTGCAGACAAGCACGTTGTAGGCGTTGCTCAGGGAGTTGACCAGGAAATCATCGACGGTCTTCGCGCTAACTTTGAAGGTGAATGTTCTGAGGTAGGCATGTACTTAGCAATGGCTAGAGTTGCTCACAGAGAAGGTTATCCGGAAATCGGTCTGTACTGGGAAAAGGCTGCTTGGGAAGAAGCTGAGCACGCTGCTAAATTTGCAGAACTGCTGGGCGAAGTTGTAACCGACTCCACTAAGAAGAATCTGGAAATGAGAGTAGAAGCTGAAGCTGGCGCTTGCGCTGGTAAAAAAGCTCTGGCTACTATGGCTAAACAGCAGAATCTGGATGCAATTCACGACACCGTACATGAAATGGCTAAGGATGAGGCAAGACACGGCGCTGCTTTCGAAGGTCTGTTAAAGAGATACTTCGGTTAAGCAAAATTGTTTAAAATTCAATGCTTAGAAAATAGAGGAAGCTTGGAAGGGCTTCCTTTTTTCGTGGGAGATTCAGCGTGAGAGAGCGGATGAAGTTGTCACTTTCTGATTGTGCAATCAATAATTCTTAAAGAACTTGTCACTTTTTACAATAATATTATACTACAATTTCATTGAAATTTCAACGTTTTAAAACATTTTCGCAACATATTTTAACATCATTTTACAAATCCGAACTACATCGTAACATCTCACAACAGCTTAAGAAAGTTACCGCAAATGTGCATAAAAAAAAGAAAAGGTATGACTGCAAAAGCAGCCACGCCTTTTCTGCGTTTTTGAGTTCTTTAGTTACCATAATGACCTTTGCACTGATAAACCTCTCTTTCACCATCTACTATGCGATAAACCAAGCGATTCACCCCATCTATACGTCTGCTCCAGTAGCCATTCAGATTTACTTTTAATCCTTCAGGTTTTCCAAATCCTTCAAAAGGATTTCGCCCAATATCCTTTAGCAAAGCATTGATTCTTTTTAAGGTTTTCTTATCCTGCGACTGCCAATAAAGATATCCTTCAAAAGCCCTTTGTGTAAAATGATTTTACTCATCTGCCATTGCCTCTAATTCTTCCATCGTTTTCACTATCACGTTTCCCTTTTCCATCTGTTCAATGCTTTCACGTAAGCAAGTCATATTCATATCACTATAAAACGGGTCTATGGAAACATCAAAAGGAATTCTCTTTTCCCGGCTAAGCTTTTTGGCAAAAATAGTAAATGCCGCGCTCATGCTCAAACCTAGTTCCTCACATACATTTTCAACATCCTTTTTCAGATTATCGTCCATTCTAATGGAAATAGTAGCCATGTTATCAACTCCTTTCAAGATTATTGTACTTCTTTTTCATACTATGTCAATACAACGTATTCGCTTTTCGCGAGTCAGAGGATAGATTCTGTGAAAAGAGCGAATTTCTAAAGTAAAACTATTTTACCCCAGAAACATACGTCCCATGAAAGAATTCTGCAGATACCTATAACCGATTTTTTAAAATCCATCTCCCATTTCATTCTTCCCTTAAAACCCTAGGACTTTCGCCGTCATCATTTCCCGTTATTATCTTCTTTACTCCTTGGAGAAGTAGAATAGAAATCAGAATGGGAAAAAGAATGTGAATGAGAAAGATAATTGCGCCCTGTTTCTATACTGCTTGTTGCGGTATCTGCGGTATCGTCCTCAAAAAAATAATCCTCTGGCGGCAGAGTATTTAAACCATACTCTTTAATTCTTCTTTGAATCGTATCTACTGAACAGTTAAATATTTCCGCAATATTTGCTTGCGTTCTTCCCTCCATCAAGCACTTTGCAAGTTCATCTTTTTGAATATTGATTTTCTTTCGATAGTTTGGCTTGGCGCTATCAATGCTCGCTATCACATTATCAAGACCATAAAGCCATACTTTATCTTCTTCATCTGGCAGTACGCCATATAATCCATATTGCATAACCGCATTAATATAATTGTTCGCACCCTCTACTTGCTTTGCCTTTAAAAGCCTTTCAAACTGCGCATATGCGCTTTCATATAATACAAAACTCTGTTTATAACTCATTTTGTATTCCTCCTATCTTAAAAATTTCTTTGAAAAGGATAAAAAAGAAACGCGTAGCAGGTGGAGTTCTGCCGCGCGCTTCACATATATCTATAACGGCTAAGCCGTAGTAAAGAATTTTAATATATTATATCTATATATGCACGTATTTGGAGCGACCTCCTCTACTAATTTCAGATGGTAAAAGTGCCATAAATTTTAAGGTCGATTCCTTTGCGGTAAAATTGCGTCTGCCGCAATTTCTCTTTTATTCTCTTTCTATAATATTATATAGATTTTAAAAAAGGTTCAAATTTTGAAGAGGTTGGAAATTTTAGTAGACAAAAACACAGCCGCTGCTATGTGGAAAATATTGCTTTGATATTGAATTTTATTCTTCTTTGTGGTATATTGGTTTCAAGAGGAAAGCCATTGAAAACGGCTAACCTAACAGTTTACGAATAACTGCCAAAGTTGCAAGCTGTGGGCAGTTATTTTTTTATGTAAATAGTGATTCTTACTCTACCAAAGGTAATTGTAATCCTCATCATATTACCACCTTCCTTTTAGTCCAAAACCCCTTTCGAGTTTCGAGGAAGGCTAACCGCTTTCGCTTGTCCTCTTGACAAGTATATTATATCATTTCTGATATAGGTAACCCACTATGATTTTGACTATAATAAATTATAATTATTTATTATAAGATTCCTTATACTTATTAGTACTTTTCGACAACCTCTTCTCAGTTAAATTTATAAAAGAAATTGCTGCAAATGCCGCATAAAAAGGTATGACTACAAAAATATCCGTACCCTTTTAAACTTTGCAGTCTTTTAGGGCAATCCGACCTATTTTTATTTTAAGTCTTGACATTACCTCGTTGCTTATGTCATACCAAAATCATAATAATGAAAGGAGGTAAATAGGATATGACATTAAAAGAATTTGACCGGGTAGGAATGGGTGTTCGCATCCGTCTCAGCAGAGAACGTGCAAATTTTTCCAGAGAACAACTTTCTGAACATCTGGATATTACGCCTAAATTTCTATCTGACATTGAATGCGGCAACAGAGGACTCTCTATGCAGACATTCATACTACTTATTCAAATCCTGGACGTTTCTGCAGATTATTTAATCTTTGGAAATACTGCCGAAGACTAACTAAAGTAGGACTGTAATTCCATCAGCTTCCATGCTGATAGGAAGATTGAAGGCACCGCAAAAGCGGTGCCTTGGTCTTTTCGTTTTAATGATAACGTTCTATACGAGATGAAGCATCCCTCTCTGAAAATATGCCAATCTTTCCTGATATACGAATACTTACATTTTTCTTTGAAAGAACGTAAATCAACCGACTCAATTCTACACTATTGTTATTTCCAGTAGAAGAGAATACTCCAGACGGACTTGTAGAAATTGTGTAAGTGCCTTTCCTTCAACGCTTACTTTTTCTTCCCCTATAAAATCCTCCCATACGGTTTATATAACCCAAGCTCGTTTCTGCATTCCATACACGCTCATCGGCACAAAAAACAGCGAAATCACTACTGCAGTGCAAATGAAAACCTTAATCTTTGTTCCAAACATCTTCATCGCATCCATAGCTCCCTCTCTCTAAACCTTCTGTTAAATAATACTTATATTTTCTCTTATGTCCAAGTAAAGCTTGTGCTCAAATGAAAAGAAAGACCGCAGCAGCAGTCTTTCTTTTCATAGATGCAATATGATAATTTATGTTAAAGTCGTGCAGAGGGGAGTAAAGCCTTTGCCTAACCGTAACACCAATTTTTTAGGTTCTTTCATTCTACATCTAAACGATTAACTTTTCAATAGTAAATTTCAAAATTTTTCTTATTTAATATATTTCATTCTCAATTTTTAAGATTCCAAAAACATTAATCTGAAACCTTACAGTTTTGCAGCCAGTTCCTCTATTCTTCTGAACCTGTTATTGATACCTGATTTTTTCATCGGCGGGTTCATCATCTCCGCTAACTGCAATAGATTCGCCTCCGGATGCGCCAGGCGCAACTCTGCAACCTCCTGTAGTTTTTCAGGTAGCCATCCAAGCCCCTTTGCGTTCTCAATTTTTCGGATTGCTGAAATTTGCCGCTGAGAAGCGTCCAAAGTTCTATCCGTATTAGCGTTGTCACAGTTTGTAATCCTCACCGCGTTGTTGACAAGCTCCTTCTTTATCTTCACATCTTCAAAGGCAAAAACCTGAGTATGAGCACCCATAATAGCCAGCGTATCACTGATATACTCCGAATTTTTCATATATACAATATAGCTTTCTTTTCGCTGCACCACCTTTGCGGATAAATCCACAAAGCTGTTTATCATTTTTCGAAGATCCATGGCAAGATTCTTGCTGGCGCACACAAATTCTAAATGGTAGCTTTTCGCAGGGTCATTCATCGTTCCCGCACCCATAAAAATGCCGCGCAAATACGCTTTCTTACAGCACTTGCTGCGAATAAGACCATCAAATATCCCATCAGAAATATAATTGTTGCCTTCCCGCACCATCAAAATTCCTGTTTCACGCAAAATTTGCTCACTGCGCATTTCAGGACTGATGGCAAGCATATAGATTCTGCCTTTCTTGGGCGGTGGTGCGTCCTCCACTTCTAATTCCGTATCTACTTGAAAATATTCTTTAATCAGTTTTTTATAATGCCGCGCCACTGCCGGATTTTCCGTAGTAATGACAATCTTAAACTTTCCGCCTCCTGCCAGCCTGAGACTGCCAGACACTCTAAGAAAGCCCGCAATTTCTGCAAGCATACAGCATTTCTTTTCTGGCTCAATTCTAGCCAACTCGTTTTTCGTTTCCGCCGCAAATGACATGATCTGTCCTCCATCTATCACATCTGCATCTTTTTATATTCTACACGGGATTGCTTAAAAGTACCAAATGATTTACTCTTTAGCCAATTTTGCCTTAATTTCTTCAATGGTATATACTCCATCACTTTTGCTATGCAACACAAGATGACAGTTCGGACAAACAGGAATAAGGTCTTCAATAGGATTAACCACATAAGCTTGTTTTATTTCATTTAAAGGTTTTCTATGGTGTACCTCTATTTTACCTGTGAACTCTGGTCCATACACTTCACCGAAATCAAACCCGCATATTGTGCAAGCCGTACCATAGTAAGCTAAGCATCTATCTCTCGCCCAGGAATTCCTCTCATACCTGTTAGTAAGTACGTTTTTCATCGCACCTTCAACAGATATTTCTTCTATCGCTCCCTGCTCTGACATAGTCTCCTGTTCAAAATATGAAAGGGCTTTAATCTTTCTGGTATGATCCTTTAGCCATGCATATAAATTTTTTTCAAAAAATGAAATTTCGGAATCAAAAATCCGATCTAAGCCACTCTGTATTTGTGAAAGATTATCCGCTTCATAAAAAACGCTCCACGCCGCCAGCGTTATTAAATCTCCTTCAGCAACAGCTACATCCATGGATGTTATCAACTGCTCATATTGCTTTTGAATTTGCTTTCCTACAACATAACGCTTATCCAGTGTTACTGTAATAAAAAGATTTTCATTGACGTTTAGAATTTCATAGCATAAAGTGTACCCGCTCTTTTGTTCATTCTTCGGAAAAACAGCATTGATATTATCACTTGTAAATCTTATTTTCTGCACTCCCGAGCAGAGGGATTTCTTAAAATGTATATGCGCATTTTCTTCCTGCTTCTGAAGACACCATTCGATGAGAACCTGCCCAATCAATTTGTCTTTAGTATTTAATAATCCAGACATTAATTTTCACCTTCTTCAAAGCCTATAACCGCTCCATAAGGATTCTTTAACGACAATTCCCTTCTGCTTCCAGTTATAACCCATAAGTTTCGATATGTCAACGGTTTCGGAATCTTATTTTCACCGTATCCATCAGTAAAATATATTAACAGGGAATCTCTATAATATTTATTCCTATTCACATACTCTATCACCGGAGTAAAGGCAGTTCCACCACGTCCTGCAACGTCATATTTTACATCACTTGGCTGTTTTACAGTATAAATTCGCTGTATCTCACTGTCACACTCAATTACAGTAATGCAATAATTCTTTTTTGACAGAATTGAAAACAACTCATTAAAAATTAAAGAAAGCTCTCTCCCGGTAACAGATGCGGAAGTATCAATTGCCACAACAATCTTTAATATCTTATCATTTATCTCCCCGGACAAATCATATCGCTCTGGTTGTCTGCGATTTAATCTAGCTTTCGTTTTACGTTTTCCTGCTGCAATTGTCCCTATATACTTTTTCAGAATTTTTTTCCACGACAACTTAGCCGGTTCATTTACTCTTCTTACCTGCTCCAAAAAGTAAGCCGGCATAAGGTTTCTGGTTTCGTCATCCATCATTTCCGCTGCCGCATTAATAAATTCACCAACGATAGCAGTTATTTCATCAACATCGTCACCAGCTTCCCAGTTATGATCCTCATATCTATCACACTTCCCCTCTGTGATAAACTCATCAGAATCTGCACCTATGCCATTTTCTTTACCGTCAGGTAAATCTTTTTCCTCAATAAGCTGATAATAGTAATAATAGCTTTCCAGCGGCGCTACAGTTCTTAAACCGAACATTTTTTTAAGAGTCTCCGGTAAAATACACTTTTCCCAGACAGTCATAAATAACCGATGTTCAGCCTTAATCTCATATCTTAGTCGGCCATTGACCGAAGCGTCCGCTGCAAGATTAAATTTTGCATGAGTCTTCTCATCTCCCATCGGGTTACATTTTACCATCTCCGAGGGGTGATTCAGTATAATATGCTCAATTTCATGACAAATGATAAAGATAATTTCTTTCAGCGTAAGTTTGCATAAAAGTAGTGGATTAGACACCATTACCAGAGGATAAACATTTAACTTGATACCTGCAATAGTATTGCTGTAAAAATCAACTTTGAATGACAAATTCATCATAAAATAGCCGTAATAACTATCCCTTTCAGAAATCAAGAACAACTTAATTAATTCCATAAACTCATGAAAATCATTTTCAATTTCATTTAAAATTGCATCTTCAATAATACCATTTTCCACTGCTGTTATATTATCTTTAATTCTATATAAGTATTCAACAATCGTATTGGTTGCCATCAGCTTTCCTCAATAAGCTTTCTTGTTTCATCTGATAAGTCAAGCATCTCAATCAATTCTTTTTCAAAAACATCAAAAAGTATTTCAATCAAACTGTTGCCGTCATTAGAAATAGCATTAGAAAGCTTCTGTGCGAATAAAAGTCTTGCCGAAGAATCAAGCATACCTACAAAAGCTGACAGCTGACACTTATTAATATCAAATTGAGCTTTATTAAGCATCATAAATTCAATATTCTCTTTTAAATACGCCAGCATAAGATCACAAGTTTGAATTTTCTTAGCCGCCGACATGGTTTCAATTTTTTTAGACAGCTTTGAAAGATTCTCATCATCAGCAAAGATTTCTTCTGGCATTAGTGCTCTTGTCTGTGAAACCATGCTCGCAAAGAACATCGTTGCAACGGTTGCACCAAGCTTTGCAGAAACGAGATTTTTCATATCCTTTTCAACAACCTTAGGATCATTTTCTTTCTCTGTAAAAAAATCTCTAAGTAAAGGTTCTGATCTTAACAGTGTATCCACCATATCCCAACCTCTAGGTGATGGCGTTGGTTTTTCGTCGTCCTGCAGTTCTTTATCGTTACTTGAAAGGCACTTAGGATTATCTTTAATAAAATTTAAAATCTCTGGAGAAAGTCCGACTTTTTTCCCATATCCTAGCCATTCTTTTGTACTATCAGAGACTTTAATCTTCAAAAAACGATCCAACTGTGCTGGGTCCATTTCATTTGTAGCATACAGACTATTTTGTGTGCTTGGGTTCATTGCTCCTACAAAGAAGACCCACCATGGAAAGCTATATCCATTTACACTTCTTGTTAAAAGGATATTCATTAGTTCTTTATATACTGAATTCTCGGTTCGATTAATCTCATCGATAAATATGATAACCGACTTTATCTTTCTGCTTTTCAGCATTTCGAGTTTTTCTTCAATTGTAATATCCTCAAGAGCATATCTGTTTTCATCGCCCTGTAGCAATGATGGCCTTGTCGTTTCTTCTGACATAAAGAAAATACGTTCCTGCTCATTTTGAATACGTTCTACTGCGTAATAAGGCAAAAAACGAAACCTTGTATTGCCTTGTTCATCTTTATATTGATATGGAAGACCAGTAATTTCTCCTTCTTTAAGAGTTCCTCCCTCAATTGTAATGCAAACACCACCTAGTTCTTCCGCAATAGATTTTATCATTTGAGATTTTCCAATACCATGCTTTCCGGAAATCAGCGGAGTGATTGCTAAATCCTTTTTCTCACTAACAACATTTGCAAGTATCGCCCTTTTTATTAGACGTCTAGCCTCATTAATTGTAATCAATTAAAATTTCACTCCTTTCAAACGCAGAAAAACATCAAGCTGCTTTGACCGCTTTTCTTTTTTCCGCCACTCATTTTTTCCCTTTTTTAACACCGTCTCAGCATCAAAATCAGCAAAATGCCGTTGGAAAAAGCTTTCACTGAATTGTTGATATCTTGCAATCTTATCTTTATCCAATGCGGTAAAGTATTTTTCAAGAAACGCTTCGCTAAGCTGCATCTCTAAAAGCACTGCACCCATTTCATTGCTGTCAAACATATTAAAATGCACATCAACAAAGCTTTCATCAAATTCTTCATGGGTTTTAATATATGTTTTAAATCTGTTTTTATAAGACTCCGACGTCCGCATAATCGTTAAGTCAGCTTTGAACTGCTCTAAAAAGGAAATTTGCGAGATGTTCTGAGCAGGAACTATCTGCGATATATTCATTTTCCCTGCAGCCACCCCGTTATTCCGACTTTGTTTTGCCTTTTTATTTTCCTTATTCCAATTCTCCAAGGTCTTTATCAAATCAAGACACTCTTTCTTGTATTCTTCTGAATAACTTCCCACAGCAAGTTCTGTTCTAAAGAGTGCAAAATCCTCAGGTAACAAATCATCCTGGTTGCCTTTTAATATTGCTAGTATTTCCAAAGCATTTACTCCCCTTTACTGAACAGGTTTATGAACTCCGTTAATCAAATCCTTGATTAACGTCAATTTATCGCCAAAAAGGTCAACGACATTATAGTCACAGAATGGACTTACTTGCTGCAAATCCATAAATGTGATATCCCCGTTAGTTTTAGCATAATCTAAAATCTGATCCAAATACCCTCTCTGCATCTCACTCAACGTCTGGTCGCTTAGAATAGCGCCAAACTTGGTCTGTATCGCTTCATCAGCAATATCGGTTTGTAAGCGGATAAACGGTAACAGGGCTTTATTCTCCGACCACATATTAAACTCTGTGATAGTACCAAGCTGATTATAGAATATATCCTCTAACTCATTTTTCTCATCATCAGAAAGCATATCCAAATTTCTAATCTTTGCAAATACAGGATTTTGGCTGTTCTGTATATATTCCTCAGCTCTCTCAGCGTAGGACTTTTCAGGAGATGCCGCAGGCGTTTGCTCATCTATAATTTTGTCTGGAATATTTACAATCCAATAATTCTTTTTATCCGGAAGATATTGCATCAATCTCCTAAGCTGCTTACGGATATTCTCAGTCTTTTCAAGAGAAAAATTTTCATAAAGATAGTTACAATCCGTCATGTCTTTGATGAGCTGCTCATTTTTAACAACGTCTGGAATCGTCTTTAACTTTAGTAATTCCTTCATGCGAGTCGATATTGCATCAGAAACATTTATAAAACCATTTCTAATCTTCAGAGGATCCTTTCCCTCATCAATTTTCTGCTTATATTCGTCTTCTACCACATACATCAGCATATCAAAGCTTTTAATCTTCACGTGGTCTTTCTCCGCCGGAATCAACGATAAAATATGCTCTTCAATTTCTTGCTGCGTTATCTCCGTTATACCCACCCAGTTTTCTGCCGTTCTGTACTTACTAACAAAAGGCATATTGTACTGAACTTCAATCTCATCATTGTTTAAAGAGCGTATTTCAGCAACGAAATAGTCCTTTAAACTGTCCTGATATTTGCGTTCAAAGGCTGTGAGTTTTGAAGATTCTTGAAGCTGTTTCAATATGCTAAGCTTACGCTTATTTAAGTTGTAAGTCTGTGAATGACCGGTAAAAGACTTTGTATCTGCATTCATCGTCTTCCAGTTACCCTGCGTATTAAAATAGCCAAAGTTGTCAAAGTAGTCAAAAATAAGAAATCCTCGCTTATCCTCGCCCGGTCCAAAAACATCAGAAGACAGCCTTGTTCCTCTGCCAATCATCTGCAAGAATTTTATCTTAGACTTCACTGGTTTAAAAAACACAAGGTTTAGAATGTCAGGCACATCAATGCCCGTATCGAGCATATCTACACTAACAGCAATCTGTGGAAGACTGTCTCTTTGCTCAAACAGTTCTATCAAATTATCACTGTTTTCCACGTGACTGTCTATAAGGGCGCAAAAATTTTCCCCTGCACCCTCATAAAGATGATTAAACCGTTCTACGATTTTAGCAGCCTCAATATGACTATTTGCAAAAATGATAGTTTTTCCTAATTTATCACCACCATCAATTTTTAGTCCATTCTTCATAAGGTCACCAAGCATGGCATCTATTGTTCCAATATTGATAACCCGTCTTCCAACTTGCTTACCGTCAATTTCTGTTCCTGAAAAATCACTGAAAGCAGCATCTTCCGGCGTAAATTCCTCTTCAAATTGTTCCTTTTGCTCTTCTGTGAGGTCATCATATTTTATGCCTCTCTTCATCGCTTCAGTTGTTTTATCCAGTACACTAAAGCCTACAAGATATTTATCCGCTATGGCCTCTTCCAGTTCATACGCCATATCCGGTTCATTATTTTGAAGATTAAACACTTCGTAGGTACTTTTATTTTCCTCGCTTCTCGGGGTAGCTGTAAGCCCAAGCATAAGCGCATCAAAATAATGGAATAGCGCACCATATTTCTTAAAAATTGAACGATGTGCTTCATCAATAATGATAAGGTCAAATCTGCCGATTCCAAACTCCTTTGTATCATCATTAATCAGATTTATCATGGTCTGATATGTGGAGAATATGATTCTGGCATTCTCATCTTTCTCAAAATTTCCGCCGGCATAAATCGACGTTGATGCGTCCTGCAGCAGTTTATTAAAGTTCTTATGGGCCTGTTTCACCAGACTCGTGCGGTCTGCAAGAAAGAGAACATTTTTCACCCAATTTGCTTTCATAAGCACGTCTACTGCTGCTATTGACACTCTGGTTTTTCCGGTTCCTGTTGCCATTACAACAAGACTGTGACGACGAAAATCAGAAAAAGCATTACAGATCGCTTTTACCGCATTTTTTTGATAGTCGCGGTTTATAATTTCTTCATTGATGTCCGGATTTGTAATATCCGTACGAATACCTGCTCTGAGCTTCAAAAGCTCCAGCTCATCAACTGTATGAAAGTCAAATATGCGTCTTGCTTTGTATCCCAACTGGTCGATACAGTAGATGTGATATCCGTCAGTATAGTAGATAATCGGCTTATATCCATGCTTCTGCTCCATCAAATCAGCAATTTTAATTGCCTTATTTCTGCCGGAAACAGGATTCTTTTTCGTCTCAGTCTCTTCGATTATTGCAAGAGGCTTATTATCTCTTCCATTGAGAACATAGTCAATAAAGTCGCCACTATCATCTATCATGCAATTTATGCTGGCACAGCACGGCATCGCCTGATTTTCTACGCTGACAATCTTCCATCCTGCTTCACGCAAAGATGCCTTTATAAATAACTTTTTATTCTCATTTTCATCTCGACCGTGTTCTGTCGAAAAAACAGTTTTGCGCATTCTCTGTGCAAACTCTGCAACAATTTCAGGCTCAACGACAACCTTTTCTTTGCTTACCGCAACAGTTTTCTCCGGCTCTGGTTTCGCTCTTTTAGCCGGTGCTTCAAAGACAGGATAATCATCGACCACGCCAAACAACATCATCATTTCACCAACGAGAAAATGTAAATTTTCAACAACTTGCAATGCCTCCGCCGAAGTCAATTCACCCTGATGCGTCGCTACATTTCCCATCTTCCGAATGAAGTGAATCGAATTCATGATATAGTCATCGTTTATGTAATTGACGAATCTGTAATCGTCGACAATATCAAAAATGCTCCGGTTCTCCACTGGCTCAATTTTTGAGGCAAAAACCAGTTTAACCAAATATTCAAGAGCCTGTCTCGCCGACATGCCGCTTAGGTACGGTCTTGAATGTACAAGCTGCTCTGCATCGCTGCAAAATAGCGCAAGTTTTTTCATCTTTGGATTTTGTTTCAAATAATCAAAGTTCATTTTTATACCTCGTTGCTTATCCTAGATTCTAATTGTTACTTGACCTTCCATCTAATGCGTTCTCTTAGCTTTAGTTCATATTTTACACGAATAACTCTTTTTCGGTATCTATGAGTATTTCCGATAATACTTTATAGTCCAAGTATTGAATTCCCTCTTGCCCACGCTGGATTTTATCTGCTAATTTGCTATTATAATATATATCCATGGCTTTTTCATAAGTAAGATGGTTTATTTCCGCAAGATAAATGATAATTCTTTCTTCCAGATTCTCTTGATATACTCTTTCTAAAATTATTTCATCCATCTTCACACCTCATAGTATGACTCAAAACTCAGCAATCGGTCGATTGATTTTTGACTGATAAAAGCGATTTGATCATATGTAGGATAAACCTTTATTTCTTTCAGTGCACGCTCTTTGTCCCAGATTCCAGCCTGATACATGTCTACTACCCGGAACACTTTGTCATTTGCAACTTTACCAATAATAACATCATATTGTAAGTACTCATTTCCACAATCTCTACATGCACACACGAAATCAATCCATTCGCTTAGATCCTCTGAAAACACTTTATACAGTAAGCCTAAAGAATCTTCTTCCATCTGATATACATTGACAATCCCTTTTTCCTGCCCTAAAATATCTGCCTTTCGTCTAGCCCATCGTTCAGCTTGTTCTCTTACGGAAGTTGTATAGAAACCTTTGCCAAAGTCCAATGACCTAAAAGAATGCTCTATATCCGGTTTTTCGATAGCTATACTTGATCCATGATAAATAATCATATCAATATCCCCCTTGCATTAAGGTAATCGTTAATATCTTCTACTATATACTGCGTGCTTTGCGTATGAAGAATCTCATAATTGGGCACTAAAAAATTTGTTATACAATTTGCTGTTTGCATTTTCTTGTATACTACAGACGGACTCACACCCCATTTATTTGCACACGCATGAATCATATATACAATAAATGACAATACGTCTTTCGTCATATCATTTTCCTTTCATTCTTCAATTGGTTTACTAATTGTAACATGCTCTTCTTTCTAATACAACTTTTGATTTGTCGACTTGCCTCTTAAAATCCACGAATTGCTGCTGCAGAGCCATTGAAGGAAGTATGTATCGAAAATTCATAAAAGGCTTTTGTGTGATTTTCTTCAAATCTCCAGCATCCTGAAACCTCGAAAAATCAATATGCTGCATAAGATCACATAAAAACATCAGATTAAATTTATCTTTATCATACTTGCTGATATACATTGCATTATCAGTTATCCATAATGGACCCTCAGCATAATGAACATTTCCACTTTGGAAGCCAACACGTCCAACCACCAACGTATCGTCTGCTATCAAAGGCTTATCTGTGAACCAAGAAATTCCATTCCCCCCATATGCCGGAATCCCTGCCTTATATCTTTTCTTTTCCGATACAGCCTTACCGTTTGAAAGTTTGAAAAAACTGTCTCCTAATACCGTAAGAAACTTCTTGTCATTTAGCACCGGATCACCAAAGAGTTCTACAAATCGGGCTTTTACCAATTCGTCTAGTTTCTCAGTTTTAATTTTATAGTGATGAATAATTGCTTTTGCACTCTCAAGAATACTCACAATTTTTTTCTGTTCTGATACTGATGGAACTAAAAGCTGAGCATCAGTCAAATTCGCAAGTTTAATATACTTGATTATTCCACCTATCGACTGTCCCCTTAACGTGTCAATATAACCTTCAAGGAAATAATATATATAAGGAACAATTATTCTTTCTTTATCAGTGCTTTCAATGATGTAAGTTCTTTGATACGCATCAAATTTCCCATCATAATATTTGACATTTAAGTCTCCATTTCCCGCAACTAAAACGCATTCGCAATCATAGCTATATGCGTCTATTTTTAGTGGCTCCATTGCACAAGTAAAAAAGGGGAATTCTCCATTTTCTGACGAAGCATTTGCATCAAGTTTTCCTGTTCTTATCCTTGTTAATGTTCCCAACCTAATTCTATCCATCCATTATCTTCGCAAATCCAAATTTATGCGATTTCCTCTTTTACTGTCTCAAGCATATACAATGTATCTGGATCAATATCAATACAATTAGAGCTATCCCTATTACCCGACACATCCCATGCCAAAGTGTCATTCATTATCATGCAAGATTTAATAAAAAAATCAATTTCTCTTAAAACGGCAAACACTTCTTTTTCAAGGAGAGGCTTTACATCATAGCACACAATTTTACCATCTTCAAAATACACATAAACCGTATGTCCCTCTGTTGGAACAACCTGAACAATTTTAGGGAACATGTTTTTCCTCCTATTACGGTTCTTTACCTCTAATCAATCATCTTTTCAAAAGCCCTCACTTTCCTTATCCCATGATTTTCTGGTGTGAGTTCTTTACATTCGCCTGATTTACCATGGCGTACTGCATGGTTGTATCAATTTGGGAATGCCCTAATATTTTCTGCACCTGCTCTATCGGCATGCCTTTATCAATTGCCCTCGTCGCCATGGTTCGTCTGAATTTATGCGGGTGAATTCTATCCAGCGCAACACTTCGCCCAAGTTCTCTTACTCGAATTTCCACACCGCTTATTTTCAGCCTGCGATGGGGTGCATTCAGTGTCACAAATAAGGCTGCTTCTTCGTCCTTTCGGCTTTCTATGTACTCCTTCAAATGAACTTTGGCTTTTGCGTCAAAATATACACGCCGCTCTTTATCACCTTTGCCGTAAACTACACATTCACGCCGTTCAAGATCTATATCTTCAATATTCAAATTCACAAGTTCCCCAACTCGCATTCCGGTCGAATACAGCAAGTCTATCATGGCAAGATCTCGACTTTCCCTGCAGCAGTCACGAAGCCGTTCGATTCCCTCATCGGAAATAACACTTTTCACTACCGTTTTCGTCTTTATCTTGTGAATCCGCTTCATCGGACTCTTTAAAATATAGTCTTCTTCCTCAAGCCAAGAAAAAAAGCTTGAAATGTTTCTACGTATATTATCAATTGTTACATTGGAGCAGTTATTAATTTTTTGATAATCAGCCAGATATTCTCGCATTTCCTCTGTCGTGATTCTCCGCACAGAGCACTCCACTTTCGAAATCAAATGGGTAATTGTCTTGTTGTAATAGTCTATCGTCCGATCCGAACAGCCTTCGATTCGCTTTGCATCGAGGAACATCTTTAGATACTCGCTATTATCAATTTCAGTCTTTTCAGCCTCACTTTCAGCAAAAGCTTTCAGCATAACTTCCTGCAGTTTTTTCATTTGGCTGACATTCAAATATTCAGCCATCTCATTGAGAATTGTTACAATTTTTTCTTCCATGTCAGTATACCTCTTTCCTTTTTAGTATACCAACATCCCTGCGACCGAAAAATTATTTAAGCCATAAGTCTGGCATTACATTTATAATAGCTGTTTGCTCCTTTGTATTCAGGTACGCCTTGTTCAGTGAACTTTTGCTATACTTCAAATATGCCGTATCACTGGTTTTGTTCACTAGCAAAGCAGTAAAGAACTGCTCCCAGCTGAAGTACGCTTTGCTTTCAATGTAATCAAAAGGTGCATCCAAAATTTCCTGGATTTCACGCTCCTGCAAAATTCCTGACTTTAAAATCATCCATTCAAAAGATTCCGGAAGATAGATAATCAGATTTTTAACCTTTTGCAGCGACAGCACTCTTTCAATTTCAGGTCCAAAGGCTGCGCCATCGGCTATTACCAATGCTGTCGAATAGGGCTGATTCAAAAGTTCTTGATAAATTCCGCTTTTCCCTTGTGCCGAAACACAAGGTATATCGTATTTTGAAAAAAAGTCTGCAAAGAACTGATAGCCCGCATTGGAATCTTCTACTACTACAAGCTCCGGTTTCGGAATGGATTCTACATGCACATCGCATAAATTGTAAAACTCTGCATATAAACGCTTTGTTCCCTGATAGCGGTTTCCGGCTGTATTTCTAATTCCATAAATCTCATTCACACTGTATGGCAGATTGAATAAAGGTGCTCTCGTTGCAATGACATAATAATTATCCGTTCCCTGAATTGCGCTTGCAAACTCATCAGTAAGCACAAATCTATCACCTTCATCAATAAATACAATGCTGTCATAAATCAAAGACAAATTTTCTTGCCAGCGCAGTCCTGTCAGTACAGTGCACGATTTCTCACAATTGAGGGTAATACCGCTTGCTTCACCATTCTGCTGATAAGATGCAATCATATCAATCAAAGTGGTTTTTCCTGTCGCGCTGTCACCCTTTAAAACCGTAATGTTTCTTTCAATTGAAAACTTATATTGCAGACGGCGATTTTTTACCACTACGGTATACTTTCCTTTCACTTTCTCACCGCCTTACAAATACATGCCCGCAGACAAGATATATTCCTGCATGTTGCTAACCACTTTACCGTTATTCATGATTTTAAATTCAAAAGGCTTTTCACCAAAGTCCATTAAGTGCCGTAAATTAATTACAATATCTTCATCTGAACGCTTGGCAAGCTTTAAAATCCACTTTGCACAGTTATCTCCGCAAGTAGACGCATTAAAAATCTTAGACGCATCATGCTGGATAAGCAGCAAAGTTTTTACTCCACCGGATAACTGTTTAACAGGAATCACACCTAATGCTCTGCTGTCAACAGCATTAGGACTAATTACCTTTGCCTGATCTATATTTTTAATCATCTTTTGAGAAAACTCATCTGTAATCCAAGCATCTAAATACGTATTGTCAAAATATACACTTGTATTATAGACATAATTGGGAAAGTCCGCTTCCGGCATTTCTCCAAAATATATGTTTAGCATTATCTATCACCTCAAAATTAGTATTCACAGATTATCAGTAAAAATGCTTCTGAAACAAAGCAGGTGCAAGTAGCATTTATTCTTTAATAACAGCATCATACAATTCATCCAATTCATAAATTTTGTTTTCAGGAAAATCATCTTGAATAAGATAATATCTTGCCCTATTTTTATCAGCTTTTATATCAAAAATGACACAATTTTTAGGTATACATTTCAATAAAGATTTTTTATCTACCGGTTTAACATTTTCGCCAAAAATAACCGTAAGAATCTCTTTTGAAGAAAAGCAAAAATAATCTTCATTTTCATCGTCACTTACTTCTTTGAGTATGCGATATTCATTTTCATAAGACCAATCCTTATTTTTCCAACAATACTCATTTTTGACGGCATCATCAATATCTACCGACCAAAATTGTTTTTTATCGATTGTATTCGAATATCCCAATTTTTGTATTGAACTAAAACTCTCATATGTGTGAAATCCAATGCAAATCCCATTCCCCTCGGATGCATAATGTGCCCAAAGTGGTGCAGAAAAACAGTCTTTAGAAAGTGAAAGAATTCTAGTATTTCCAATCCTTTGTCTAAATCTTTCCTTATCTTTGTCATCTTCGTCAGAAAGAAAATTTACATTTCCGCCCTCAAATGGATCATTTAAGCTACTTGCTTTAGGAAAAAATAATCGTGCTTTTTCAAAAATATCAATCGCTCGGCTAAGATTCGCTTCTGTGTCTATCCCCCTATATTTGAATACCATGCAAGGCCGTTGACTCTGCCAATGTTCAAAAGTTTCTTTAGGGCTTCTACGATTACATTCGTATTTTTCATACTCCTCTGCAATTCCTTCACTCATTTCAATATCATATTCCGTAGGGGTAAATTTCTTCATAATAATCCAAAACACTCTCTTGCATTATACTATCAAATAAAAACACATCTTTCAAGGATTTCCGTACTCAACTCTTGCTCATCTACCTATACCTCGAATCAAATCTAGAAACATAATATTCTCCACCATCCTAGCAATCTCTTCTAATAGCTTTTCCTGTTCCCTTGGATTTAATTTGCGAATTGATTCAATTGCCTGTATTACATCTTTCTTAGCTTTATTATAATCATTTGTTGGTTCAATTACTGGCTTTAATTGAAAATCTGTCATAAAGTCTCCTTATCCAAAATATTCCTGCATTAAACTATCAAATAAAAGTTGTGCTTCGTCCAGTGCTTTCTGCACTGCAACTTTTGATTTGTTGACTTGTTCGACGAAGGCAGCGAATTGCTGTTGAAGTTCTATTGGAGGAATATATATTGCTATCGCTTGCAATTCTTTTGCGTTGATATTAGCTTGATTTACTGCACCTTTAGCCATACTTCTAAGTTTTTCCTTTACTGACTTGGTATTCATAAAACAAGATAAAACCAAAGGTTTCAATATAGGTTTTAGTCTGACTCTAATAATATATCCCGCAATAACCATTTCCTCATCTTCATCAAAAACACAGGTTTTACCAACAAGTTCAACACTATTTGTCCTATTGAACAGCACATCCCCTTTCCGTACAATGCACTTTTCAATCTCGCTCTTTGGAATATCAATTCTTTTAAGGTCTGTTAAATCTAAATGACCATCATAAGTCAAATTATTCATTCTTAAATAGGGATACCTGCCTGTCTCAACAGCAGGTCTACTTGTTCCATACCTTACCTCTGTTACTATATCACCAATAGTCGCCATTTCCCATTTTTTAGGATTATCTATTGGATCCCCAAACATCTCTACAAATCGGGCTTTTACCAATTCGTCTAGTCTAGCAAGTTGAGTTTGGTTATACTCGATAATTTTCTGAATCTTATTAAGGATTAATACAATTTCTTCTTGTTTCTGTATATTTGGATATCGGATTTTAGCATTTTTCAACCATTTGAAGTGCCTACTATATCCCGTATTTGGTATTTTCGTATTCTTAAGCGCATAATAGAGATATTTATAATTTGCATCCTCTAATTTAGACTTCAACACTTTAGTACCATCTGCTCCCAGAAAAAAAGGAGTATCTATATATTTAATCGTTCTAGTATGATCCCCAAATATTATAACAGGAACATCTGTAAAAAGTCCCTCGCTATTATCAGTATATCCTGCAATTTTTGCTTGTCCCTGATCTACAATAATATTTTTGCCTTGTTCGCAATATTCACTAGTTTTTATTTTTACTCCATATTTAGTGCAATCAATAAATATCTCATCAAACGTTTTCATCAATTCAACTACAAATCCAAATTTTGCGTTTCCTTTCATTTTATTTGCCCTTAGCACCGTTTCTTCACAAAACTTTCGCTCCACAGGCAATACAAACTTTTAGTTATTGTTCTATAATTCCAGCAGCTTCTCAAGCTCCTTTAACTCTGACTCAATCTGCTGATTTAGTTCTTTAATCTCTGCCATGATTTCGCTTGTCGGCGGATATTCTACCGGAATATACTCTGTTTTCTTGTACTTGTTAATAGACAAATCATAATCATTGTCTTTAATTTCATCTATCGGTACAAAAAAGCTTTGCTCCGTCCGCTCCCGCGCATCCTCTTTATCAAGACTATGGAACCGTTCAATAATATCAGGAATATCACTATTGTCTATCGGCGAACGTTTGTCATCTAAGCTGAAACCATCCGATTTCATATCATAAAACCAAACTTTATCGGTACCACCGGTTCCTGTCTTAGTGAAAATAAGAATTGCAGTCGAAACACCTGCATAAGGCTTAAATACACCGCTCGGCATAGAAATGACTGCTTCAAGTCGGTTATTTTCAACAATTTCTTTACGCACTGCCTTGTGTGCTTTGGATGAACCAAATAAAACCCCGTCCGGAACAATAGACGCACATCTTCCACCCACTTTAAGGGACTTTAAAAATAGTGCAAGGAATAAAAGTTCCGTTTTCTTTGTCGACGCAAGAGCCAATAAGTCCTTTGCGATAGTTTCTTTATCAAGTGAACCGGTAAAAGGTGGATTTGTCATGATGAGCGAGTATTCGTCTCTATGTGTGTTATCTTCGGAAAGGGAGTCCTGCCAGCTAATGTTCGGTGCTTCAACCCCATGAAGCATCATGTTCATCGCACCGATGCGCAACATCGTCTGGTCAGTGTCAAAACCAGAAAACATGGTCGTTGCATAGTGTTTCTTGTTCTCCGTTTTCATCAGTTCAGTTTCATAGTTTTCCGAAATATATCTTGCCGCCTCACAAATGAATCCAGCAGATCCCATTGCAGGGTCGCAAATTGTGTCTTCAAGACCTGGTTTCATCAGTTCAGCCATCATTCTTATGATATGACGCGGCGTTCTGAACTGCCCGTTCGTTCCACTGGTAGCCATCTGTGAAAGCAGATATTCATATACATCTCCCATGATATCTTTATTGTCCAAATCGAGACTGTCTAAAGCGTCTACAACGCGCACTAACACCCTAGGAGTCGGCACAAGAAAAAGTGCATCTTTCATATACTTAGCAAATGCCGTATCCTTTCCTGCATGCAGTTCTTCCTTAATAAAAGGAAAAACTTTGTCTGTCATGTTCCTAAACATGGCATCTGCTTCAAAATGTCTAAATTTATGCCAACGGCAGCACTGATGTTCTTCATCAAAAACCGGATTGACAACCGGCATATCAAATGCTGCTGCATTAGCTTCCTTCTTTAGCTCATTATCATCAAGAATTTTTATAAACATAAGGTATGTAATCTGTTCAATTACAGTCAGCGGATTTGTCATTCCACTCGACCAAAAAATATCCCAAATTCCGTCAATTTTGTTTTTCAATTCGCCAGTAATCATCATACTATCTCCTCTACAAATCTTATTTTATTATGACAGATTTTTACTCTAAACTCAAGCCCTTTGTTAATACCCATCCCCTTCCAACATGATAAATGCAATTTCCGATAAAAAAATCTATATAACCGTTGGTTATGTGAGGAAAACCGTTGCATAGTTTTTAGGTCAATTTGACCTATTCCCCTTTTTACTATTGACATTACTTTACAACTTATGTCATACCAAAACTATCAAGAACGAAAGGAGGTAAATAGGATATGTCATTACAAACATTTGACCAAGTAGCCATGGGTATGCGGATCTGTCTCAGCAGAGAACATGCAGCACTTTCCAGAGAACAGTTAGCTGAATGTCTGGGTATTACGCCAAAATTTCTCGCTAACATTGAGCGCGGCAGCAGAGGACTCTCAATGCAAAAATTCATACTGCTGGTTCAAATCCTGAATGTTTCCGCTGATTATTTAATCTTCGGAAATAATGCTGAAGACTAGCTGAAGTAAAGCTGTAAATCTATCAGTTGCCACGCACTGATAGAAAGACTAAAGACATCGCAAAAGCGGTGTCTTTGTCTACTTCGTTCAATCTCTTCCTGCCTGCACTTCTGAAACAAAAATTCCCTTTGCAGAACTTTACCCTTTGCAGGCGCAAAAAAAGGAAAAAGTATTTATCGTTACAACTCAATTAACGCCTCCACGGCTATTTCGCATTAACTTCTGAACTGAGAAGTATTTCTGTCCAAGAAAATTTGATGAATTTCTTTCTAGTTTCTTTAAATGTTCGCCAAATATCTCACTTTCCATTCTGATTCACTACTTCATACGAAATTTTTCCTTTTTTTGCACGGATAAAGGGCAAAGTTCTGCAAAAGTAAAAAACACTTCGTTTACTGAACTGCGCCGCCCTAGAATTTAACATGTCCATCAGCTATTTATAAAAGCACAGCAAAAGCCGCCGGTATAATCCCCCAGCGGCTTTAAAGATCTTTGCTTAATATACTTATTTCAGTGGAGCAAGACCCAGAATTTCTCTTGCTTCAGCAGGTGTAGCAACTTCTCTGCCGAGCAACTTAGCCAGTTCTACGACCTTAGCGACCATCTGTCCATTGGATTCAGCTAAAACGCCTTTTTCCATGTAAAGGTTATCTTCGAAACCTACACGAACGTGTCCGCCTAAGGAAATAGTAGCAGCAGCGATGTGCCAAGCGTTCTTGCCAAGACCTGTTGCAGTCCAGGTGGAACCTTCAGGAATGGATTCTACCATGTAAACCAGGTCTCTGATGGTAGCGCTCATCTGTACGCCCAGTACGAAGTCCCAGTGAATTGGCTTAGGCAGGAAACCCTTCTTGTGTGCAGTCTTCATAGCAATATCAATCATACCCTTGTCGAATACTTCACATTCAGGCTTAATGCCCCTTTCCTGCATGATCTTTGCAAAGTTGACAATTGTGTTGTCAGTGTTTACAAAGATTTCGTCTCCGCCGAAGTTGCAGGTACCACAGTCTAAAGTAGCCATTTCTGGAGTTGGAACTACCTCTGTGGACTGTAATCTTTCCAAATCGGTCATACCAACAGCACCGCCGGTGGAAGGCTGAATGATTGCGTCCGGACATTCTTTTCTGATTGCATCGATACATTCCTGGAATCTGCCCTTATCCTGAGTTGGTGTACCGTCATCCCATCTAACGTGCAGGTGGATTAAGGATGCGCCGGCATCATAAGCAGATTTTGCTTCTCTAACGATTTCTTCTACAGTGTAAGGAACGTTCGGATTCTGTTCCTTGGTTACTTCTGCGCCGCAAATGCAAGCACTGATAATTAATTTGTCCATTGGTCTTCTCCTTTATAAATATATTCTTCTTCACGCAAGATAATCTGCGCAATGCTCCTCTTCAAACTAGCATACATGTAGTATACCATAAATTCCACTTCCTGGGTAGGGGTGAAATTCAGAAATCCCTGCTCCTCTGCCCGATTCTGCGGCAGTGAGTCGACAATGAATCACCTGCCCATCGCTTACAAATCCCTATGCCGCAGCGTAACACGGTAACCTTTTTCACGAAAAACCTCCGCCATATGATTTGCCATGGTAACAGACCGGTGCTGACCGCCTGTGCAGCCGAAAGCAACGTTCAGATGGTACTTGCCTTCTTTTATATAGCATGGAATAACAGTGTCCATCATAACAGTAAGCTGCGCTGCAAAATCCTTTGCAATCTGCTGCTTCATCACATACTGAAAGACCTTTTTATTGTTGCCTGTCAACCGCTTCAGACTTGGCACATAGTACGGGTTTGGAATAAACCGCATATCAAATACCAGATCTGTTTCAATCGGAATACCATGCTTATATCCAAAAGACGTCACGTTGACCGAAAAAGTGGTCTGCGGATTTTCACCAACGAAAATCCTTTCCATCTCATTCTTAAACCCCGCTGTTTTCATATTGGTGGTATCGATGATGTAGTCGGCACGTCTGCGAAGCTCCGAAAGCTGCTCTCTCTCCTTTTCGATGACTTCACGCGTGGTGGAACCTGCCGAAAGCGGATGGCTGCGCCGAGTCTCGTTATATCTCTTAATTAAGGTTTCATCGGAAGCTTCGATAAACAAAATCTTGCAGCTGACCGCAGGACTCTCCGATAAAAATTCCAGACACTGATTTAAATCACCAAAAAACTCGCCGCCTCGCACGTCAACCACGAAAGCCGCCTTTTCAATGCGCTGCCCCGAATAAGCAGCCAAATCAATAAAATTCTTCATCAGTGCAGGCGGCATATTATCCACACAGTAATAGCCCTGATCCTCAAACCAGTCTGCCGCATTGGTCTTCCCCGCACCTGAAAGACCCGTCACGATGACTACTTTCATCTTCTCCATGCAAAATTCTCCCTGTTACTTCACCAAAGCAATATTCACAATTCTTTCTATGTCAAGCCCAGCCTCAAGCGCTCGCTCCACACCGCCTGCAAAGCTTCCCACTCTGCCCGGGGTATGTGCATCACTGCTGATTACAAAGTTCGCCTCTGTCTTTGCCGCAATTCTGATTTCTTCCACAGTCAAATGGGCATGCCATGTGCTGATCTCCATCAGCGTATCGGTCTCAGCACAGGCTGCCGCAATCGCTGCAATATCAAACCTGCCCTTATCTCCTGGGTGGGTCAGAATCCGCATATCATTCTCATAAAGAGCCTTTAGGGTCATATCTGTATTCTTTGCAAGCAGTTTTCTACCGGTACGCTGACCCACAAAACCATGGGAATCCAGCCAGTTTCCTATACAATAACCGTGAGGGATTCCATAGTGATAACCGCCGATGATAAAATCAAAATACTGCAATTCTTCAGTATTCACATCCAGATATGGCTCCCTTGCCACCACATTTGCTTCCACACCAAGATAAATGTCTATCTGCGGATAAATATTCCGCAGTCTGTCCACTTCCGCACGCATCACCGGAAAATCACTTCTCTTTACACCATAAGTTAAATGTCCCGGTCCATGATCTGTAATAGCAATCCCGGAAAGCCCTGCGGCAACTGCCGCTTTGACATTATCTTCGATGGACCCTTTACCGTGAGAAAAGGTAGTATGGGTGTGATAGTCAAAGATCATTTTGTACTGTCTGCCTTTAATCTCCAATAATTCTTACCTCCGGTTCCAGTTGAACACCAAATTGGTCGAAAACCGTATTCTGTACAAGATGCATCAGGTCGATGATATCCGTTGCCGTGGCGCCGCCTCTATTGACAATAAATCCGCTGTGAAGCTCAGACACCTGCGCACCACCTACAGAAATCCCCTTCAGTCCTGCATCCTGAATCAGCTTACCTGCAAAAAAGCCCTCCGGTCTTTTGAAAAAGCTTCCGGCGCTTGGATACTGCACCGGCTGCTTTTCGTTGCGCCGCCTGGTCAACTCCCGCATAGTATCCGAAATCTCTGCGGAATCTCCTTTAGACAGACGAAGCACTACCGAGACCGCCACCTCACCGGTCTCTTGTAAAATGCTATGGCGATAGGAAAAATCCATTTCCGCGCCGGACACCGTTCGCAAAATGCGACCGTCTCTGCTGACCAGATTCACACTTTCGACGATATCTTTCATCTCGCCACCGTAAGCACCTGCATTCATAAATACAGCGCCGCCAATGCTGCCCGGAATACCGCTTGCAAATTCAAAGCCAGTCAAAGACTCTGCCAGCGCAAACTTTGCCACAGAAGACATCAGTGCGCTGCAGCCGCAGACCAGCTTTTCGCCGGTTTCTCCATGGGCCTTCACTTGATTAAAATTTTCACCCAGCTTCACCACTGTGCCTGCAAATCCGCTGTCCTTTACTAGCGTGTTGGAACCATTTCCAAGAATTAGATAAGGTTTCTTTTCTCTGTCAATCTCAGCAAGCACCTGCCTCAACTCGTCTACAGACTCTACGATGATAAGTTCTGCAGCCTTTCCCCCTGTCTTAAAAGAAGTATACTCCTTCATCTCTATATTTGTTAATCTCTCCATCTATAATACGTCCTTCCTATTTATGTCATATTTGTTAAAGTCCTGATAATCCACTGTATCAGCTGGCATACTCTTGCGTATCAGCCGTTTTCTCAGATACTGGTTCAGATAGTAGAATACGATTGCACAAACCGGTACCCCCAGCACCATACCGACAAATCCAAAGAGCCCGCCGCCCATCAAAATGGCAAAAAGTACCCAGAAGCTGGCAAGACCAGTAGTTCCTCCCAGAATCTTCGGCCCCAGAATGTTTCCGTCAAACTGCTGCAGAGCCAAAATCAATAACAGGAAATACAGCGCCTGCATTGGACTGGAAAAGCAAATAATCACAGCTGACGGAACAGCACCGATAAACGGTCCAAAAAAAGGAATAATATTGGTAACGCCCACAATAGTGCTGACCAGCACCGTATAAGGGAGTCCAAATATAGTCATCAGTATAAAACACAAAATCCCAATAATTAAAGAATCTATCAGCTTCCCGTTAATAAAGCCCCCAAAAGTCTTATTGCAGAAGTTCGCAAATTCCTGCAGCTCCTGCCCCTGCTTTCTGCTCATCGTTGCTGCAATCAGTTTCTTTGTCTGTGCCTTAAACTGCTCCTTGCTGTTAAGAAAATATACACAGATAATCACACCGATAAACATATCCATCAGAGTACGCACCGTTACGATGACACCCTGAGAAATCTGGGTCATATATTCACCGATTCTTGGCAAAAACTCTGCCTCTGTCCAAGTCATAAAGGAATCTCTGGCTCTGCTTAAAATAGCCTCCGCCGTACCTGCAAGTTCCGGAAAGCGCTCCGCTGTAAAAGTATTCTCAATCCATAGAATCAAATCATTAAACTTATCCGGTGCCTCCTGCACCAGACCTACAATGCTGCGAATGGTCTCCGGCAGCACCATGGCAAAAAGTCCTCCAACCACACCGAAGAACACGAAAAGAGAAACCAGCGTTCCTACAACTCTGGCAAGACGAAATGCCGTTTTTTTCTCTCTGAATCTGCATGCCGAAACCCGGTACACTCTTCGCACCACCGCATTGTAAATCGGACAGAGCAAATATGCCACCACCAGACCAAAAATAAATGGGAATAATATGGAAGTGACCTCCGACCAGGCTTCTCTGATACTATCTAAATGTATGATACACTCAAACAGCACAATCAGTGCTGCTCCGGAAGCAAAAATAGTAAGCCCCAGTTTTGCATAGTGACTCTGAAAACGTTCCTTCAATGACTTACACCCCTATTTCTAATTCTCATTTTCATAAAACCTTTCGCCTATACTTCTATACTATTTTATACTACCACAAAACTCCTATCTTTACCATAATATCTCCCATAGAATATTCATAAATAGTTTTAAATTTTTATAAATTTCCCCTTGACAATTCCGCTTCAGGTTGTATAATTATTTTATCATTCAAATAAACATACGGAGGATATACACTATGCAAAAGAAACTTCATGCAGAATGTCCTACTTATCTTGAACTAGAACTGACAAACAACGAAATATCTATGATTAATGGCAAAGAACTGAATAAGGAAGGCGTCGAGCACGTCATCAACTATCTGGGACAAGAAGTAGATGTAAAGGCAGAAGACGTATTCGAAAAAGTCCAGATGCTAAATACCGTAAATGGTGTTGTTACTCTCAAACTTTATGACGGCATGGTAACTGCCGTATAACAACTTCATTTTATTCTACACTAAAAAGAACTGTTTTCCCGCCGGAAATCCGGCACCCCCAGGGAAACAGTTCTTTTGTTTATGTCTGCAAAAAATTTACAGCGGCGTTTCTTTACTTTCCGCCATCAGCCTGTTCAGTTTAAGGTTTTCCAAAATCCTTGATTCCCTGCCGAACCGCACATAATCCGCCAGAGCGCTGTTATACTCGCTCTCACTCAAGGTCAGAGGATACAAGTCCAGACCACAGTAAAGCAATTCATATTCCATCGCCGCACGGGCAATGAGTTCATTATACCTATCGAAAGGGTAGATTCTAATCAGCTCATTATGGACAAACACGGCAGCTTCCAGCCCGTTTACCACCGGGTGTGCATGAAGCCCGCGAAACAGCTTGGAAAGTTCTCCCTCGATTTCCTGCGGCAGTACCGGGTTATAGCTGAGGTGGGTCAAAATCGGTGTTCGTTTGCGAAACACCCCTTCCTCTCCTCCGGAAAACACACTGTAAAAACGCTGCAAAGTGCGCACGCAAAGTTCCTCTTCAATTCCTAAAACCCGTTCCATCTCCGTCAGCGCTTCCAGCAGATTGGTTACCAGCAGGTGCTCTTCCAAGGAGGCCTCCAGTACATATTCCCCTCCCGCAATTCGTGCCGCCTGCTCCATATCCATAGCACTTCCCGAAAGGCGCAGATTCATCAAAACCCATTGTATTCGCTTTTCATCTCTGTTCATATCTCGTTTCATACTATTATTTTAACACAAAAGTGCGCAGGTGTGTTATACTATATTTACGGAGGAACAATTTATGAAGATTTTTTTAACCAGCGACACCCACGGCTCTATCACAAAAGCCCAGGAAGTCCTTGCGAACCTTTCCGATATTGACCTGATTATCCACTGCGGCGACTACAAAGATGACGGCCAGTGGCTCAGCGAAGTGACTGGCATCCCCGCTGTCTGTGTCCACGGAAACAGCGACCGGTGCAATCCTTCCGATTTCACTACCGTTGACACCCCTTACGGCAAAATACTGGTCATCCATGGTCACATGCAGCTGGTAGAGTTTCGTCTTGACAACTTGCTCTATCAGGCAATGGAAAAGGACTGCACTGCAGCCTGCTACGGTCATACCCATATTGCCGCCTATGAAAAAGTGAATGGCATCCATCTGATTAATCCGGGCAGTCTAACAGACCCCAGAGACGGCAGCGGCGGCACCTTTGCTATCATTACCAGCACAGAAAATGACTTCTGCGTGGACATCGTCCGCTATGACACGTTCATGGACTCTCACCGAAAAGCCGAACCTCCCGTCAATTCCGAGTCCAATTCCCAAAAGAAAAATGCGCCGAAAGTCAAAGGCGGCTTCCTGCACAAATTACTCAACTATAGCGACCGGTTTTAAAGACACCAGTTCCAATTATTTTCCCATCGCATAATACGCCTGCATTTCTGCTTCCGGCACCATGCTTCCGCCGGTAGCCCAGAGAATATGTGTGGCGTTTTTTAGTTTGTCCTTTAAATTGTTTTTAATCAGATAGCCTTCCGCAGAAAGCACATGCCCCGGTCCTGTAAAAGACGCGCATGCCGACGGTTCAATCCACAAATCCTCAGAATCTGCCAGCTTTGCCAGATACGGGTAGAGCTTGTCATCTTCGATGGTATAGCAACCGTCCAAAAGAGTTTCCATAATACTGCCCACAAGTCTGGACGGTCTTCCTACAGCCAGTCCGTCTGCCGCCGTCTTTCCGTCAAGGCCTACATCTCCGACGGAAATCTCATCGTGAAGACCTGTCAGCATACCCAGTGTCATACATGGCGCATGGGTTGGTTCAGCAAAAAAAATATGAATATGTTCTCCGAAAAGCATTTTCAGTCCAAATGCCACACCACCCGGTGCGCCGCCAACGCCGCATGGAATATACACGAAAACCGGGTTATCTTCATCACAGGTAATCATCTGCCTCTTGAACTGATCTGCCAGTCTCTTTGCTGCTACTGAATACCCTAAAAATAAATCCGAAGAGCCTTCATCATCTACAAAATGACACATAGGATCTTTTGCTGCTTCTTTACGCCCTTCCGCAACTGCTTTCTGATAGTCATCTTGATATTCAATAACAGTAACTCCCTTCTGGCGCAGCAGTTCCTTTTTCCATGCTCTTGCATCAGCTGACATATGCACTGTCACCTTAAAACCCAGCTTTGCACTGATAATGCCGATAGATAGTCCCAGGTTCCCCGTAGAACCTACTGCTACACTGTATTCCCCGAAAACTTTCTTAAAGCGCTCTTGCGCAAGTACTGCGTAATCATCCCCGATAGAAAGCATACCTCGTTCTATGGCGATGGTTTCTGCAAATTTCAGCACCTCATAAATACCACCCCGTGCTTTGATGGAGCCAGAAACAGCCAGGTGACTGTCACACTTTAAAAACATTCTGCCCGGAATTTCCCGATTCATCTCCTCCTCAAAAACTTTCTTCATTCTTGTGATTTCCGTAAGAGGCGACTCAATGATACCGTCCGTATTTTCCGTTTCAGGAAAGGCCGTCTTAATATACGATGCAAAACGTGCAAGCCGTGCACCGGCATCCTCGATATCTGCTAAAGAAAAAGGCAACTCTTTCTCTCTTCCAGCTTTCTCATTAAGCCAGAAAATCTCATCACAATTTATCATATTCTGTATTATGGGATGTTCCACAATTAATTTGTCGATGTCCATTGTCCGCTCCTTTCTATACATACAAAGAGTCGCTACTATTATACACTATTTCTGGTATAAAAAAAAGTTTCAATTTCGGTACGATTTTCACTCTTTTGACCCATAATCGGCTCAATTTCAGCAAGTTTTTCCCGTACATTCTGCAAAATTCGACGTACGTCATTATTCTTCCAAATTTTCATGCCGCTACACATTGAAAAATACACATTCTTCATCCCTGCAAAAATTATGGATTTTTTCGAAAAGTCCTACTCTTTTTGGCACAGTTTATGCTATAATTAACAGTAATCAATATAATTTCTCTTTCCCTATATAAAAACATGGAGGTAAAAAAATGAGCAATACAGTTATGCTGAAAAGAGCCTTTAATCAGGCTGTCGCCACTGGCGCAGTTCGCTTTACCGACGCAGACACCGACCTTTTAGTCATCAAAACCTATATTCTGGACTATGCAAAGAAGAACAGTGTCGATATTTCCGCCGCAGAAGTTGAAAGTTTCATCAAGGACCAGCAGAAAAAGTTAAAAAGTCTCTCCACTAAAATCACCGGCGACGGTGTGCATGTAGATATAGAGCAGATTTCCGAAAACTACAAACCGCTGGAAATTTCCAAAGATGAGATGTTAAAAGAAGCATTTGCCCGCGCTGCTTCAAACCCAGCCATCGCATTTTATGACAAAAAACTTGATTTCACTATCATCAAAAATGGTATGGCAGAATTCGCAAAGGAATGCAATATCGAAGTCACTGAACAGGAAATCGTAGATTATATCAAAAAATCTTTCCACGAAATGAATGAAGCTGCAAAAGACTTTTCCTATGAATTTAATGCAATGAAATAGTTTTTCCCACACTAAAAAAGCTGTGTTTTCCTTCGGTCTCGCAGCTTTTTCATTTCTCCTATTATAATCCGTATTTTAATTTCTTTCTTGCGAGGGTGGTCTGGGGCAAACCCAGAAGTTCTGCCGCCCGTCTGGTGGTTCCCTCTTTTTTCAGAGCATACTCAATAATCTGCTTCTCCTGCTGATTCATCAGCTGATGAAAGTCCAGACTGTCACTATATTCAAAGCTTTTCCTGATATTAATCATCATATCTCCATAAGCATTTTCATTGAGAATCTCATCCACATCTTCGGCTGTAATCACCACGTTCCTGCTGCTGATAATTAGGCGATGCATGACATTTTCCAGTTCCCGCACGTTGCCCGGCCAGTGATACTTATAAAGCTGACCTAAAGCCTCCGGCGACAGTTCCTTGTGGATTCTGTATTTTTTCGTCCAGCTGTCAGCAAAAGTCTGGGCAAGACACAGCACATCTTCCTTTCTTTCCCTCAAAGCAGGTACATCAATTTTACAAATATTCAGCCTGTAGTACAAATCTTCTCTGAAGGTTCCCTGCTCCACTAGGTCCTTTAAAGGCACATTATTGGCAACAATAACCCGCACATTGACAGAAATCTGTCTGGTACCGCCTACTTTGAAGAACTGGTTTTCCTGGAGCACCCGAAGAAGCTTTGACTGCATGTTCATTGACAGGGTGCCGATTTCATCGAGGAATAAAATTCCTCCGTCAGCAAGCTCAAAATACCCCGTTTTTCCAGATGATGCTGCCCCGGTGAAAGCGCCCGCCTCATATCCAAAGAACTCAGACTCCGCTAGACCTTCTGCAATAGTGGCGCAGTTAATTTTCACACAGGGCTTTAAACAGCGATCGCTGTTCTGATGAATCAGAGAAAGAATCTTTTCCTTGCCGACGCCGGTTTCTCCCTGAATAATTACGTTGCAGTCGTACTTTGCCACATTCATGACTTCCTCAATCATGCTTTTCGTCACCTTGCTTTGATAGACAAAATCATCCTCTTTGCCCGCTGCAATCCGCATGATGTTCTCCGCCTGACTTTTTGTCAGTACTTTCTTCCGATTCTTTTTCTCGTAAAGACGATTGATTTCCTCCAGCTGATTCCTGATTTTACGCACAATTCGCAAAGTAAACTGGGGATAATCCTTCAGATACTGGTCGAAAGCATACATGGTGGTCATCTTACCAAGAGACTCCGCCGCCAATTGGGCTGCGCCATAATGATTTTCTACCGACGTAAAATACACATCGCCAAAAGGCTTTATCATCAGTACCGCTAATGTTTCTGCACCAAAAATATCTTCCGCTACGATAATCTGATCTACCTGATCCAAATTCGGTTCTTCTCTTCGCAGTGCCTCAAAGGACGCAACCGGCATTGCTAGATTCGTAAAGAAAACTTGCCCTACAAGGGGTTTCATCACATTTCTAATTTCTTTTTGCGAAAGTCCTTCCCTGCTTTCCTCATCCATCACCACCGTCACATGAGAATCTGCAATTCCCGCCTCTTTCAAAGCCGCCGCATACAGCAGTGTACCATAGACAGTTCTTCCGATAATGACCAATTTTTTGTTGGCATGCTCCAGCGCAATATTATACGCCCCAAAGAGACTGCCCGCCTCATCAATTGCCGCCAAGGTGTAGTCCGGACTTAGATTCCTATCTGCTATGTGAACGGGCGATGTCTCAAAGAGAATTGCATAACCGCTACAAACAATCTGTCCGTAGTTAAAATCTATCTCGTGAATTTCTTCAATATATACAGGAATGCTGCTCAAAGAGGCGATACAGTAAATTCGGTCGCCTTCCACTGCACCTACCTCCGAAGTCAAATCTTCTGCAATCTCTTCCACCGTTCCTATCAGCACACCGCCGGAACCAATAAAAGGATTATGCAGTTTGCCTCGCTTCTCCACTAAATCCAAAATCTTACTCCGAATTTTGTTTTCATCATATCCGCTGCTGGTACAAATCTGCTGAAAATTCCCCCATTCTAAGTGAATTCGTTCAAGAGAAACTCTCGCTTCCTTGCTAAAAAGCGTGCGGCTGTTGTCAACTTTCCATGCCGTTGCCGGCACGACACCTTTGGGTTCTAATACCCGATTTAAACCATAATTTCTGTCCATTCCTAACTCCTATTCCTTAACAATGCAAGGCTATCCTTTCTTAATCCTATGATAGAACCAGAAAAAAGTCAACCTTTTGAGTCATTTTTGGCGTGTAATTTTTATATTTTTCTCAAAAATGGTTCGTATGCGTGAACAAGACACAATTTTTCTATGTTCTTAAAGTCCTTTTCATACCTTGCAAATACTGTCTCATTGCGTAATTTTCAGACAACTTTCTACTCTTGGCACAGATATTGCTCTTTACATGGGTGGGATTTATTAAGTAAAGGAGAAAAAAATGAACGTTTTAAAAGCAATCTTCAAGTTCGTGCCAATTTTTATTCTGGCAGGACTGATGATGTCCGGACAGGACGCTTTGCTTGCTGCTACTATCGCTGCAGTTGCTGCGGTTGTTGTAGCTAAGCTGACAGAAAGAATTTCTTTTAAAGAATGTATGGACGCTGCTATGGACAGTGTAAAAAACATTATTGTGGCATTATTTATTCTGATGTTTGCCTATGCAATGGCCAGCGCCTTCATGTCAACAGGCGTAGGGGCTTCTGTTGTAAACATCGCTTTATCACTGGGTATCACAGCGAGAACTGTTGCGATTGTAGGGCTTTGCGTAACAGGCATACTCTCTGTTGCTACTGGCACATCTTGGGGCACCTTTGCAGCATGTGCTCCGATTTTCCTGTGGCTGGTGCATATCGTTGACCCTAACTGCATCGAAACCGGCAGCCTGCTTCTGACTACCTGTGCAATCGCAGGGGGCGCATGCTTTGGTGACAACATCGGTCTGATTTCCGATACTACCATCGTATCCTCCGGTATTCAGGGCGTAGAAGTTGTAGACAGAATCAGAAGTCAGGGCGTATGGTCTGTACTGTGTCTGGTTCTTGCTGCTATCGTATTCTTCATTGCCGCTACCGTAATGGGGCTTCCTAATCAGGCGGTAGAAGCCTCCAACGTACTGGACTCCGTTCCACAGAGCGCGCTGGATTATCTGGCTGAAGAAAAGCCTGAAGCGATTAATCTTCTGGATCAGGTACAAAACGGCGTAGCACTTTACATGATAGTTCCTCTCATTCTGGTAATTGGCCTTGCAATTTCAGGGCTGAACACATTCGGCTGTATCGGCACCGGTATCGTATCTGCCTACGTTCTTGGACTTTTCGCAGGCACTACTTCCTTCAACGGCGGCGGACTGCAGGACTATCTGAACATGTGTATGGACGGCTTTGCTGACGCAGGCAGCTGGGTAATCATCATGATGATGTGGGTTGCTGCATTCGGCGGCATCATGGGCAAGATGAAAGCCTTCGATCCGCTGGCAAACTTGATTGTAAGAGTTTCCCACAATGTAAGACAGCTAATGTTCTGCAACGGCTTGCTTTGCCTTACTGGTAATGCAATCCTGTCCGATGAGATGGCACAGATTGTAACGGTTGGTCCAATCATCAAAGGAATTACAGAAGAAAACGTAGAAGCTGAAACAGAAGAAGACATGTATAAGCTGAAACTGCGAAATGCTACTTTCGGTGATGCAATGGGTGTATTCGGCTCTCAGCTAATTCCATGGCACGTATACCTTGGATTCTATGTTGGTATCGCAGCAAACGTATATCCGCTGTTCCAATTCTCTAACACAGACTTCATCAAGTATAATTTTATGGCAATGATTGCTGTAGCTTCTATTCTGATTCTGACTGTCACCGGTCTGGATAGAGTGATTCCGCTCTTCGGACTGCCAAAAGAACCAAAAGTCAAACTCAGGAAAAAAACAGACAAAGAAAACATCGCGTAAATTCCAGTATAATCCCACCTAAAAGGCGCAGGCTCTCATCAAAGAAGCCTGCGCCTTTTCTTATCCGCATATTAAAGGAAATTTCTCAGATATTTCAGCGTTCTTATCATCTGAGACACGTAGCTGCATTCGTTATCATACCATGCAACCACACGAACCTCATAAATCTTGGTGCCGCATCTTTGAGCAAGGGTTTGTGTAGCGTCAAAGAGGGAACCGTAGTTCATGCCGATGATATCGCTGGATACCAACTCTTCCTCTGTATAGCCAAAAGACTCGCTGGCAGCAGCCTTCATGGCCGCATTAATGCCTTCTACCGTTACAGACTCTGTCTCGTCTTTCAGTGTAGCATCCAAAATAGTGATAGATCCGGAAGGCACTGGTACACGCTGTGCAGAGCCAATCAGCTTTCCATCAAGTTCTGGAATCACCAGACCGATAGCCTTTGCTGCACCGGTGCTATTAGGCACGATATTGACTGCACCAGCCCTTGCACGGCGAAAATCGCCTTTTCTGTGGGGTCCGTCCAAAAGCATCTGATCTCCGGTGTAAGCGTGAATGGTCGTCATAAAACCGGTACGAATTTCCCGGTAATCGTTAAGCGCCTTTGCCATAGGAGCCAGACAGTTGGTGGTGCAGGACGCTGCGGAAATGATATCATCTTCGGCAGTCAATGTTTCATGGTTAGTTCCGTAAACGATAGTCTTTAAATCGTTTCCAGCAGGAGCAGAGATTAGAACCTTCTTTGCACCAGCGCGAAGATGCGCCTCTGACTTTGCTTTGGAGCAGAAAAAGCCTGTGCATTCCAGCACGATATCTATACCCAGTTCTTTCCACGGCAACTGCTGCGGTTCTTTCTCCGAAAGAATCGCAATCTTCTTTCCGTCTACCGTGATGGAGTTTTCATCGCTGGTCACCGTATGACCGCGGTATCCGCCCTGCACGCTGTCATACTTCAGCAGATGTGCCAGCATCGCCGGTTCTGTCAGGTCGTTGATGGCTGTGACCTCCATAGTTTCATCTTCAAAAATCTGTCTGAATGCCAGCCTACCGATTCGTCCAAATCCATTAATTGCAATCTTTGTCATGTTTCACACCCTCCTCATTGTACTGCCCGTTTTTAACACCCGCATGTAATCCCCTGTCAGCAGGCAGTCTGTTAACTATAGTATAGCACAAACCCAACCAAAGTTAATCACAAAAACCAAGATGCGATGAATTATTTAAAAATTTTTAAAATTTTCTGCTGCAACTGCAGGATTGGAGCAGAAATCATCTATCGTTATCACTGCAGTGTTCCCATAGATACATGGCTTTCTTCTCCGCAGAGCGCCGCGGAAATGGCAGCCTGCAGTCCCTTAACCATGTCAGCAAGTTCCATCGACGGCATGTCAGGTCGTTCCGTCACCTGTTCAGGAATATATGGCACATGAATAAAGCCCGCCTTCATCTGGGGATAAAACTTGTCCGCTAAATATAATGCTTCATATAACAGAGTGTTGCAAACGTAACTTCCCGCAGAATAAGACAACTCTGCCTTAACACCAACAGCTCTAATCCGCTCAACCATAGCCTTCACTGGCAAAGTAGCAAAGTAAGCATTTGCTCCGTCTTCTCTAATGGGCACATCAACAGGCTGCTTTCCATCGTTATCAGCAATCCGTGCATCAATCAGGTTAATTCCAATTCGCTCTACCTCAATCGCATCAACGCCTCCCGCCTGCCCAATACACAGCACCATATCAGGGCGATGCAGTTTTACTTCCCCTGCAAAAACTTCTCTACCCCGGTCAAAGACTACCGGAATTTCTTTTTTTATTATCTGTGCTCGCACGATTTCATCGGGCAAAAGCCGTACTGCTTCCCAAGAAGGATTCATCACTTCTCCTCCAAAAGGTTCAAAACCCGTTATCAATAATTTCATCTGTTGTGACTCCTTTATTTTGTTGTACATGTCCGTCAAACAACTTATTGAAAATTTACGCAAACATAATTCACAAGTGCTTTCTATATCAATACATCCGTCAGTAGATAAGTTTAATCATTTCTATGAGAATATAAACTATAAAACTCTATCTTGGAAAGAATCTTTGCAGTTCCTTAGTAATCTCCTGTACGTCCCTAGCAATCTTTTGTGCCTTTGATGAAGAAATACATGCGCTTTCCTCTACTACTAAAACATCTTCCATGCCGGATTCTTTCCATTTCCATTGACGCAGGTAGCACGCTCACCGCCAAGACTGCTGCTGTAGGTCAAATCATATGCAGGGGATAATTTCCACACACCTTTTTTATCCAGCCAGTCATCTTCATATTGAAAGGCAGTCAAATTTCGTTCATATTTTGCCAAAGTACCGATTTTTCTTCCGTCAGGAAAAACAGACAGCACATTAATCTCTTTCATGAATAATCTCCTCAATGGATCTGTAGCGCCTCTGTGCGAACAGTTTCAAAAAATCCTCCTGATAATCCAGTGTCTCAGCGATTTTAATCAGAGACTCCATAGATATCTTTCCCTTATTCTCAAAGTGTTTTAAAGAGCCAAGACTGACCCCGGACTTTCTGGCAAGTTCCTCCTGAGTAAGCCCCGCCTCTTTCTTTCGCCGTCTGGCATTCTTAGCAATTTCCAGTTCTATCTCTCTGGGAGATTTTATTAAATCCAAAATCGTATTCATAGATAATATTTTAGCTAAAGACGCTGTTTTTGTCAAATTCAGATAATATGATAGCTGTTTTTAGGCACATATTGCAATTGATGCCTCTTCAAGGCCTCTCATTATTAAATAGTACACTATTTATTCTTCTTTTCATAAATAGACTTAAATATTTTTCAATCTACATTGACTTTTCATTCCATCTATAGTATTATAGCAATGAAAGGAGAAAGTCATATGGCAAAAATGATATCCCACTGTCCTGTATGCAGTACAAAACTAAATATTTCCACCTTAACTTGTAAAGGCTGCGGAATGGAGTTAAAAAATGATTTTGAATTAAATTCCTTCGACTCTTTAGACCCAGAGCAATATACTTTTCTCATTACATTTTTAAAGCACAGAGGTAATTTGAACGCAGTCCAAAAGGAACTGAATGTTTCTTATCCAACTGCAAAAAAACAATTAGACAATTTACTGGTATCACTAAATCTTTTCGATGACACAGCAGCAGATTCAACAGAAAATCAGGAGATAATAGATATGTCAACTTGGACAATTCCAGAAAACAGTAATAAAGCGTCCGATATTATTAAACAGAAACTGATGGAAAACGGCGGAAAAGCTACCGTATATACAGTCAACGGTGGTTCTCATGAGATTAGAGCTGCTTCCGATGGCCTTTCTTTCATCAGCAATAAAGTTAACATAAACCCGCCTTGGCAATATAAAGTATTTGATATAATCGTCGATTTGCTGGTTTCACAAGGAGGCACTGCTGAAAAAGGCAATGGAAGAGGCTACAAACTCGGCGAAGGTAAATGCACCGAAAAAACAGTTGTTGGAGCCATCGGCTATCATTACTCGGGTAAAAGCCTTGGCGACTCTGTGCACGATCCTGTTTTTTTCTTAGCAGCTATCCTTGAATGGGCAGACATTGCATACAATGGTCGCGGAAAACTCACTTTAACCGATAGTTACCGAAAGAAAATTAATCTGTAATTGTAGAGCTGATATAAAACATGAGCACCTTTAATAAGATTTTTATCTGAATTTTTTAAAGGTGCTCATAGCCGGTTCTAATATCTTTATTAATAACAGGAGGTAGAAGCATATGGATAGACTCGCCTTTCGATTTCATAATGAACTAATTGATAAAATGCACATCGCCAAAAAAGAATGCCACTACAATCCAACAAGATTTAACCAAATGATATCAGAGATTGGCGGCGTAGAAACTGCAAAAAAGCTAATTGATAAAGCAATGCGCAAAGGCGACTGCTCCGATGGATTCAGAACCCTATATATTCTTAACCGTTTAGATTTGACGATGGAAGATTCCGTATGTAAGGAAGAATACCAAACTCTCTTTTCTAAAGAACTGATTGAATACTGTAGACATCTTTTAAATGGTTAATCAAAATCACCCTAGCCATCCACACATTTAGTATATATGACTAGGGTGATTTTTTAGTTTAATAATCCTCAGCGTCATTAAGACACGCTTTATCAATTATCATTCATTCCAAATTCTTTAGATAGCAATTTATTTTTGTAAAGCGCTTCACACTGCATTACAGATTCATTAGATGCCGACTTAGGCAAAATTTGCAAAATTGAAAATTGAAATTTGTGATAACGCTCAGGGTCCTTGCAAAGAAGTTCTTTGATTTTCTTGTTCCCCCCATCTCTTGTATCTATGTATGCTTTCCATCTGCCGAGAAGTCCATCATTTCCATAAGCGGACCCTACATATTGCTGTCCGGAAACCGTGTCCACAATTAAATAGACTGCTTTCACCGCTTCCAGTGCCGTATGCCAGGATTCATAAACCGGACGATTTTTAATAATCGTATTCAGCTGGTCAAAAGACAATATCAGATTCTCGTAGCCGCTGAATACTTCTGCCGCACGTGACTGAATTGCCACAACTGGTTTTTCCAAAGAACCACTCTGATTCCATGCCAGCGTGCCTCTGCCCCAATCGATAATCAGCCGGTCTTCATATTCCTGCAGCAAATCCACATGTTCCAGATTAAAATATCCATTTTCCCCTGTAAACCAATCGACATGAGGAAATCCTACAGGCATAACCTCCGGGGTTGCCGGTACAAATCCATCGACTTTGTACAATGCGTAGAATCTTGCCATCGTTCCCTCATCACCGATAAATACAGCCCAATAGTCAAAATCCTTTGCAAAATTCCGGCTTTGTGTTCTTGTATACTCCCAAATCATTCCTTTTTTATAGCAAGGTTTAAACTGCTCACTTGTTAGTGAATGACGAATCACTTTTACTCTCTTGGGGTCAATTCCCACTTTTTGTAAAATGTCAGCAAAATTCAAGATTGCCATAAGTCACACCTCTTCAAAAAGGAAGATTCCCTCCATGGAAACCTCCCTTTGTCATTCCATCATTTAATCTACCACTACGCCGTCTTCAGCTATGGTAGTAACGATTTCACATCTTTCACCGTTTTCAGCGAACATAATCATGCCCTTAGATTCAAGACCCCGCAGCTTGCGCGGTTTCAGGTTGGCAACGATGATGACTTTCTTGCCTACCATTTCCTCCGGAGTAAAGTCTTCCGCAACGCCGGAGATAATCTGGCGGCGTTCTGTTCCCATCTTAATCTGGAAGACCAGAAGCTTATCAGCCTTCGGGTGCTTCTCTGCCTTTTCGATAAGACCTACACGGAAATCAATCTTGTCAAAATCATCGTATTCGATTTCCGGCTTCAATTCCAGCGGAATATTCTCTTCTTCAGGCTCTGCACCAGCCTTCTGCATAGCATCCAGTTCCTCAAGTTCCTTTTCGATATCAAGTCTCGGGAAAATGGCTTCACCCTTCTTCACCTGTTCCTGATACATCATATCGAAAGTAAACGCGTCTTCCCAGACCACATCCGCATACCACAGACCCATCTGCTTTCTAATCTTGTCAGAGGTAGTATGCATAAACGGATGAATCAGAATGGAAATGATACGCAGAGACTCTGCCAGATTGTGCAGGCAGGTATCCAGTTCCGGCTTCTTTGCTTCGTCCTTTGCAAGAATCCAAGGTGCTTTTTCGTCGATATATTTATTGGCACGTCTAACAAGAATCCAGATTTCTTCCAGCGCCATATTGAACGCGAACTTGTCCATCTGTGCTTCCACCTTGGAGGCCGCGCCAGTCGCGATTGCTTTCAGGTCTTTGTCGATATCATCTTCCGTGTTGCTTTCCGGCACGACGCCGCCGCAGTATTTTTCAATCATGGAAGCCGTTCTGGACACCAGATTTCCAAGGTCGTTAGCAAGGTCGTAGTTCATCCGTTTCAGCATCACTTCATTGGTGAACACGCCGTCCTGTCCAAAGGTATACTCGCGAAGCAGGAAATATTTCAGCGCGTCGATGCCATAACGGTCGATGAGCTTCACCGGGTCAACCACATTGCCCTTGGACTTGCTCATCTTGCCGCCTTCAAGAAGGAGCCATCCGTGTCCCAGTACCTGCTTCGGAATCGGCAAATCTAAAGACATCAGCATTGCGGGCCAGATAATGGAATGGAATCTAACAATTTCTTTTCCTACAAGGTGCACATCAGCCGGCCAGTACTTTTCAAAGAGCGCCGGATCGTCAGGATAGCCCAAGGCAGTGATATAGTTTGAAAGTGCATCCAGCCATACATAGATAACATGCTTTTCATCAATTGGTACCTGAATACCCCAGTCAAAAGTAGAGCGGGAAATGCAAAGGTCATCAAGCCCCTGTCTGATAAATCCCAGCATTTCGTTTCTTCTGGTTTCAGGTTCAAGGAAATTGGTGTTTTCCAAAAGGTCAATCAGCTTGTCCTGATATTTGGAAAGTTTAAAGAAATAAGCTTCTTCCTTGGCTTTCTGCACAGGTCTTCCGCAGTCCGGACAGCAGCCGTCTACAAGCTGACTTTCTGTCCAGAAAGATTCGCACGGCGTGCAGTACAGACCTTCGTACTCGCCTTTATAGATATCGCCTTTTTCGTACATTTTATTAAAAATAGCCTGCACCCGCTTTACGTGTCTGTCCTCAGTGGTTCTGATAAAGTCATCATAAGAAATTTCCATGGTCTTCCACAGCTCTTTAATGCCAGCAACTACACCATCCACGTATTCCTGCGGGCTAACGCCCTTTTCTTCTGCAATGGTCTGGATCTTCTGTCCATGCTCATCTGTTCCTGTAAGGAAACGCACGTCATAGCCTGACAGTCTCTTGAATCTTGCCATAGCGTCTGCCATAACTGTACAGTATGTGTGTCCTATATGAAGGTTGGAGCTTGGATAGTAAATCGGGGTCGTAATATAATAAGTTCCCTTTTTCTCAGTCATTTTCTATTCATTCCTTTCATCTCCTGCGCCGAATGGGGCGAGGCAGTTTCTATCTTTTAGGATACCACACAATGGTTGGGTTAGTCAAGAAAAGAGCATGCCACCATCTGACATGCTCCTTATCGCTTTTTATCCTTCTAAATCTTCTTCAGCCCAGTCATCTCTCGACCATTCTTCATCTGGCCAGTCTTCGTTCACAAAGATTTTCTTCATGATGTGGTCCATACCCACTACCAACGTAGTTCCTGCCACAAAGCCTACACCTAAAATTGCAAGGGCTACCTTTGCTGCTGCAGACGTGCCGCTTTTTCTTCCTTTATCCGCCTTATTCGGCTCCAGTTTATTTTTCTTGCTCATTTCATTTCCTCCGTGGTCAAAATTCTCGACTCATCCACTTGATTTTCACTTTAATTTATCTATATGTTCTCTTATTAACGTATTCCACAATTAAGCTTGCAGCCTCTTCTTCTGAAATATAACTGCTGTTGATTGCCAAATTATAGTTGGAGAACTGCCCCCATTTCTGGCAGGTATGGTAGTTATAGTAGTTTGCACGAGCTTTGTCATAAGTATGCACTGTCTCCTTTGCATCGGCGGCATCAATGCCATAAACATCGATGCAACGGCGAATTCTGTCTTCCAGTTCCGCATAAACAAAGATATTCGTCACCCCTGGCATATCCTTGAGAATGTAATCAGCACACCTTCCGACGATGACGCCTTCACCCTCCTCGCCAATCTGATTAATCACATCAAATTGGGTGATAAAAAGCTTTTCGTTAACGGAAACTGCCTCGCTCATCATGCCCTCACCGAAGTTCATTGCTGAAGAAAGGCTATACGAGAAGCTACTCTTTGCACGAAGCTCCGCGGTCTCCACAATTTCTCTGGATAATCCACTCTTTTCTACCGCCATATCGATAATCTCCTTATCGTAAAATGGCACGCCCAGTTTCTCCGCAACAAGTCTTCCGATAATGCGCCCACCGCTTCCGTACTCTCTGCTGATTGTAACTAGTTTCTTCATAAAAAACACCCTTTCTGTTCTCTATCCTATCCCTTTGGATACTTCTATTATACCGCAAAAGTGTTCTAAAGTGAAGAATAAATTCTCTCCGCGAAGGCGGCGGCTTTTTCTTCCAGATTTTCCACTTTTAGAATGCTTCCCGGATTATTAGCGGTTTCTACCAGAGCAAAATTTCCCGGTAAAATAAAGTTCTTGTTGAAATTCATCGCACCAATCACCTGCTCCGCCACAATATCTCCGCCGCTGTAGCCGGATATCACTAGAGCAAAGACTCTTTTCTTTGAGAAGTCGTGGGTGCGGAACACAGAGGTCAGCCGGTTAATAAAGGCTGTCAGGTTAGCGCTGACCGCATCATTGTAATTAGGGCAAACCATCACCAGCGTATCGCATTTAATGATAGCAGGATAAACCTTTTCCACCATGACGCCGCCATAAAAGCAGTCGTCCTTTTCGCCAAAATGCAGACAGGTCTCGTATTTACAGCCGCGGCAGTCAAGGAGCTGACCGTTTCGCAGAGAAATCTCCTCCACCTCTACATCGTCATCAAAATATCTGCGTACCTTTTCCCAAAGAAGCAGACTGTTGGACGTCTTCCTGCTGCTAGCGTGAACCATCAACACTTTTTGCGTCTTTTCCCCATGAATTTCGAAAGAAAGAAGCCGCCGCACTAGTTTTTTCACCTGCCCGGCATAAGCCTCCGCCAAATCCGTATGATTCACTTTGCTGATAATCTGAAAATTGTATAAGGATCCGGTTGCTTCCACCAGAGGTTTGCCAGGGAAAGTACAGCCTGCCATGTTTGCAGAAAATACCAGGCGCCGGGCGAGACTTTTGGTAAAAAGCTCTCCGCTGCCGTCCACAATTACTCCTGCACAAGCCCCTGCAAGGCAGTCCGGCACTTTGCGGAAATACTCCAGCATACGATAGTATTCCAAATTGATACCGGCTTCAGAAAGGCAGACAGCAAAGAGCAGTCTCCTGCCTCTGAGGTCGGTTCTTTCTAAATCGTCAGCGGTCAGAAGATATTCCGCCTTGACATTTTTAAGTGCTTCCGAAAGCACCTGATCCATCCGACTTTCCCTTTTAAATTCTTTGCAAAACGGTTTAATCACTGTTAGCAAATTCAATCGCCTCTTTTCCTTTTCACATACGTCATTTTAAAGTCAACAGATGTCCATATGCCTTTTTAATTCGTTCATACAGCGCCTCCGGCAAAGATAAATCCTCGTAGACAGGACCGTCTGCCTCCATACGGTTTTTAATGCCGAGAAAAGCGCCGGTATTCTCATCTCCCAGATATAGAGAGCTGTAGTGCCACGCTCCCCGCAAAGTCAGCAGAATAGAGATGGCAGCAGATGAGATAGCAGGCGCGATATACGGCTTAAAGCCTAGCTCCCGAACCGCTACATTGGCATTCACCGTCAGCGCAGTCAGCTCCTTTGACAGTTCGTCGTCGTAATGCAAAATGCTGTCTGCAATCACCAAATCTTCTCCGTGAGGTCCGAAAGCGCGCCCCTCTTCTCGATAATGCGCCAGCCTTTGGTCTTTTCCAGCAAAATATAAAGCTCTTGCATTCATGACCCCCAAGCCGTAGCCCTGGATCTGGGAAGGCGCAAGACCGCTGGAAGTAAGAAATGTCTTGCAAAGTGGATCTACGGGGTCTGATACCACTGCCACCAGTCCTTTGAAACCGGTGTCAGCCGCCATTTTTCCGTAGCGACTGATTAGTTCCTTATTTGCTTCAAGCTGTGCCATGCGCACATCGCCTTGACTTCCCAGCGGCGGCACACCTTTGCTTGCACAGAAAACAAACACATCACAGTCAAAGAGCTGTTCTTCGGCTACAGGCGCAACCTGCGGCAGCGATCCTGCCTCCTCAAAAGGATAGGAAATCTGATTCATTTCCATCTCAAGGCGCTGCAGGTTTTCCGCTGAAAGGTCGCAAATACCGATGGACGAAATCACATCACCACCCAGCAGCTTCAGCCCCAGAAGAACTGTTCTTCCCACGTCGCCGAGAGCCAGAACGTTAACCCGGTGCTTCTTCCCAGGCCTGACCGGTGCGCAGCCGCCTCGCTGCAAGCTGACAGGGTTCTTCACCCCCGCTTCCTTCCATAAATCTTCAATTCGTTTCATATTCTTCCGTTCCTTTTTATCCTTTCAGCCGCATACGAATCAGCTTTTCAATATCGTTTTCCACATAAGCAGACGGCGCCAGATTTTCATCGTAGCTGATGCCATTTCCAATGTCCGGACGCCGCGGATAGGTGATAACCTCGCCCAGACGTTTCAGCGTCAGCTTTCTTTCAAAGGTGGCCTGATACTCCTGCTCCAATACCTTCAAAATGTCTCTGGCATTTTCCAGACAGGTCATGGAATAATCGAAGACCGCCTCTGTTCCGGCCTTGATAAAGGTAGGCATAGTGTACGGCAAAATCAGATTAATAGATGAATCTGCGTCTTTTGCCATGCTGTCGCCGCCGATAAACGGATAACTGTCCCTCTCATTAATCCAAACCTGTAGGCTCGGCAGGAAATATGCACTCTCTGCCTTTCTGTTTCTCACCGCCATTAAATCTCTGCCATTTCCGGTCATAACACCCACAATAATTTCCTTTACCTCTACCTGATTCTGTTTCAAAATCGGGTCTAAAATATTCATGCGGTAACCTTTGTGCAAAAGATCATCAATCAGGATAATCGGGCGATTAAAAGACTTGATTGTCTTCGCTTGATTGTCAAGTGCCGCATAATGCTTCATCTCCGCAATATTGAAATGGCTCAAATCGCTGTCAAAATATTTTTCCGTGTGCAGCGCCTTTGTTACTGTATTCGGCACCACCACGTCCGCCAGCGCCTTTCCAAAAGGCACCGACATGTACGGACCGCGCTGCCTGTTTTTCGCAGGTTCCACTGGCACGCCGTTGAGCTTAGCAACCTTTCCGATAATCTTGTTGTGCACCGCGCTGGTATTAAAGGAAAGCACCAGCTGTCCGTGATAAATCCCCGTCAGCACCCGAAGCATTTTGTTATGTGCCTCGTCAAGAGCATGCAGTACCTTAGGATTTTTGTTCAGCGGATTCTTAATCACAGTTTCAACATCGCGGAACACCACAATCGGCGAGCGCATGTCTACCGCATAAATCGGCGTCTGGCTGCCCGCTTCTGCAATATTGATAAAGCCTTGCCTGCGCAGCGCCTCAATAACCCGTGGATTATATCCTGCTTCATCAGCCGGATGATATACCACATATGCAAAGTCTCTCGCCAAAAGCTCCGTTAGAATTTCTGTAATAAGAATCTGATTTACATTGGAAATCGCCCTTCCCTTCCCTACAAAGAGAGCGCCGATAACTGCAATACCGCCGGTGGCTTTATCTCTGATGTGAGAAGCGATAGCAGGATCACCAAACTCCGCAAGAAGCTGGCTGGTTTCCACCCTGTGGGCAGCTGCAAATGCCGCCATCTTCTTCTGTCTCACACCGTTTTCAATATAAAGCGTACGCACGCCTTGCCGCGACAAATATGTCTTGATTCGCTCCATATCGTAGCCACGGGAAATCAAATCCTCTCTGATTCTATCAAGACTATCCACATCTCTGTGCTCGTAGCTGCTGATTGTAATCTCCTTTGCCTGCAGCACATGTTTATATGCAGGCTCTCTAAGATAGAGATTTCTGTCGTAAATATAATTTTGCGCCACCGTATCAATCAGGTTGGAAATATCCCTGTTGAGGTCAATATTCTCTCTAATTCTGGTGGAACTGATATCTTCGTAGTATTTTTTCAGCCGCAGGTAAACCACCTCACCAGTAATCGGATAGCCCTTTTCTTCCTCTGCACCCTCCTTCTGCTCACCTGATTCTCTGGCAAAAGCGATGTGATTCAGGGTGTGAATAGAATCAGTCTCCGGCGGTGCTTTGTAGCAGGAAGCGTTCTTAATCACGTCAGTACCTACTGCAATATAAAGTTCCTTGCCGCAGAAAGTATCCTTCAGCACCTTGATATCCTGTGGATTTGCGATATTAACCGGAATATCCTCCGGGAACACATAGATATCCGCCTCGTCAGCCACTGACATATTCATGATTTTTCTTCTCTGCAGTCTCGGCTGAGTGTTCTTCGACCATGAAAACTCATCAAGAGCCATATACACCGTAAATCCCATATCACGAATCGTAGTGGCGACAGCCTTGTGTCCCAAGCTGAATGGGTCGAAGGTGCCCGGAAAAAATGCCACCTTGCGACTTTGCTGAAAATCAAAATTCCCCGTTTCAATCTGATTTTGACCGATATATCTGTAAATGTGATTCAAAACCGCCGCATTATTATAAAAGTCCAATGGGTCTTCCGTCTTTTCAGAAAGCAGCACTGCCAGTTTCTTATAACACTGACAGAAAAGCTCGTTCTTTTCAGCAAGACTCAGCACTTCACTGCCAAAAACTCTGGTGCCAAGAATCCAGAAAGCCTCCTCCGAACAGACATGATTATAGCTGGCATAAGCTTTCACCAGCAGATTGAGAAGTCTGAAACGGCGTTTCTCAGAGGTATTACCTTTCTCATAAAAATTCTCTTTATAAACAGAATAGTGCTCCAACATTACTCCAAGAGTGTTTACCACAGAAGATGCCGTCATTTCATTTCCAGTTTCCAGAATCTTTTGGAGCTCATCGATGGACTCATCCAGTTCCTTTGGCGGCAAATAGAGCATGATAACACCCAGGTAATCCGGAATGTATTTAGAAAACTGATAATCGCCCAGTTCCAACCCGTTAAACAGTTCTACGGTCAACTCATTTCTCTGCTCCGGCGGCATTTTTGCAATCATATGAAGCAATCCCTCTCCGGCAGCACGGCGCACCGTCACAGTCTCGCTGACTTTTACCAAATTGGAAAGATGCGTCGCTACATGAAGCAGTTTTCCTCTGTCACCGCTGCCTATGGCGTGTTTCAGCATAAAACCAATATTTGCCACCTTTTGAATCCACGGTGTGCCCGTCTTCAAGTCGTCAAGAAACATGGCTGCAAGCTGCTTATCAAAGTCCTCGTCTTTTGGCAGTTTCATCAGCATTCGCAGGTCAGTGTCATAACGCTCTTCCGTATAGGCGTCAAAATAACAGCGTGCTGCAGAAAGAACGCCGATATCCACGCTCCTGGAAAACCTTCCAAAACTGCCTTTTAGAAAGCTGCTCATAACGGCAACAAAGCTTTCTGTACACAAACTGCGGTCAATCACTGCCGCCGCATCAAGAAGCACCATGGCGGTGCTTTCCGTATGATTTTCCGTATCCTGGTAAAATTTTTCCAGAATGTCAAAATATTTATGCCTGCAAGACGGCTTGCAGTGGTTCACCGTAGCTCTGACGAAGCTGTCCAACGTGTTGGAAATCCACTTCTTATGCTGATCCGTCAGCTTATATGAAGGGTTTAAAATCTTCGTCAGATACTGTTCCCAAAGGGTCAGATTGCTGACAAGGAGGTCCGGCAAGGTGATATCAGTCGGCACTTCTTTCTTGTACTCTTCGCTAAAGCCTGCGACCATGCAGCCCATAATTTCTGCTGCCCGACTTCTGATGTCGCTTTCCTTATGAGAAAGCAGTTCATAGAGAAATTTCAGTGTTAAAAGCTTTTGCTTTTCCGTCATATAGGTGGAGTACTCCCCCAAAATACTGATATAGGTTCGCAGATTCTTCCACTGCTGCTCACTTCTAGCAGCTTCTATGAGGCTGGCAAACTCGCTGTCCTGGTGGAAGCGACTCATCAGCCTGATGTTATGTCCGATGGCAGAAAACTTCAGTTGGTTGACAATCTCTTCTCCCTCCAAAAGAACAATTTCGCGAACCTTCGGATGCGGCGCTTCTTTCGGCTCTGTCGCAAAATCCTCTGGAAGTTCTGTCTGCACTCCGTTTTCTTCCATATAATTCTCAAAGTCTTTCAGTTTGTCGTAAACCTTTTGGTAGCGAAGCTTTTTCGCATCGTCCACATTATCCAGCTTGCCCAAAATCACGTCATAGGCTTCAGCAAGACTGTAAAAATGCACCACTTCCTCGCCTTTTTCATTTCGGCTGCTCTTCACGCGGAAGTCTGCATAAATCAAAAGCAACGACTCTACAGACAGGTTTTCAAGCTCCAAATCCCAAGTAGAGTGATTGGCTGCAATATGGCCAATGGTCGGCATATGAAAACGGTTATAGCACAAATCGGTATAGTAATAATGAAGGTAAGGGATTCTCTTTTCCTCACTTTTGCGGCAGCCGTATTTTCCGATATCGTGGCCTGCCGCCGCACCGGAAACCAGCGCCAAATCCACAGGCACCCCAGCCTTTGCAAGCTGTCTTGCTGCAAACATGGCGACGTAATGAACCCCGCTGATATGCCCAAGGGTGTTAAAAGGCGTAATATCAATACCGATACGCATAAACTCATAAACGTATTTACTTTTTACCAGCTTGTGCATGTGGATATATTCCTGGGTATAACCCTTTTCCTCCACCTCGCTGTCTGTGAGAAACTGCATATCCTTGGTCGGGTCGAAAGGAAGATGCTCCCGCTCAAAGCTATATACGCTGCGAAGAATCTGCAAAAGCCAGCTTCTTCCATCGTGGTAAAAAGCTGCGCCGTCAGGTTCTCCCATCTCCGGAAATAGCTGGGCAAGAAGATAGCTGTAGCAGTGGCGCAGCCATCCTTCCTCCGGTTCCTCCGAAAGCTGCGGAATAATCTTTTTTACGGCAGCCAAAACATCTTGCGCATTGCATCGTTTATTTGCGATTCCAATTGCTGCAAGGTCTGCCGCCATGTGCTTCCACCGCTGTTTCTGCAGATTCTGCTCCATCTCTTTTCGGGAAACTCCGATTTCTTTTAAAAATGCTTTGTCCGTCAAATTCCGGCACAATGTTTCGTGGATTAAAACTTCCGTTTTCATAAGCCTTCCCCCTGGATTTGCACATATTATTTCTTATTATATCACGTTATTCAAACCGAGAAAATCCATTTTCACATCTGTACGCCTATTTTTCCAAAAAAGCAGCTGAAGCATTTTTTGCTTTTGCAGAACTTTACCCTTTATTCATGAAAAAAAAGGAAACCCCTTCGCTAGGCTAATGTGCATCAGGACAAAATACATGTTCCTCAGAGTTTTTTAAGAAAATGACGAAATAATTATCGATTTCTCTTGAAAAAAACGCTCAATCCTTTGTGAATTAGTGTGAAGTACTTATGTAGACGTTATTTTACTTATAACTTTCCTTTTTTTGCGCCTACAAAGGGTGAAGTTCTGCAAAGTGAAATTTTCCTTTGGACCCGATGAGAAAACGATTGAGAAAATTAAAAAGCGCTCTAAATTATCGTGTGGGCACAACAAGAAAAAGAACCCTTCATGAATTAAGTAAGCCAGTTGCTCCTACAAAATTTCTTTCAAATTTCGTTTCTTCTGTACACCGCTTCCAATTCTTTCACAAAATGCTGTCATTTCTTATGCGCATACGAAAACAGAGACTCTATTCTTTCAATAAAGTCTCTGATCTGTTTTTCTAAAATATCCCTTTATCCTAGTTCCTCAAACTGGGAGTTATACAAATCAGCATAGAAACCGCCGGCTGCCAGCAGCTGGTCGTGATTTCCCTGCTCAATGATGTCGCCTTCCTTCATGACGAGAATCAAATCTGCATTGCGAATGGTAGATAATCTGTGCGCGATAATAAAGCTGGTTCTGCCTTCCATCAGATTATCCATAGCGCTCTGAATCCGCTCCTCTGTACGAGTATCCACAGAAGACGTCGCCTCGTCTAAAATCAGCACCCTGTTATCTGCCAAAATGGCTCTGGCAATGGTAAGCAGCTGTTTTTGTCCCTGTGAAACGTTGGAGGCGTCTTCATTAAGTTCCATTTCGTAGCCGCCCGGCAGTGTTCTGATAAAGTGATCCGCATGGGCAGCCTTTGCCGCAGCAATAACCTCTTCATCCGTCGCGTCCAGTCTGCCATAGCGAATATTCTCCATAATCGTCCCTTTAAACAACCAGGTATCCTGTAACACCATACCAAAATAATCACGCAGATTATGTCTGTTGAACGCTCTGATATCGTGTCCATCCAAGGAAATGGAACCCTCCTGTACATCATAAAACCGCATAAGCAGCTTTACGATGGTAGTCTTGCCCGCACCGGTCGGTCCCACAATGGCGATTTTCTGTCCTGGCTTTACATCAGCGCTGAAATCCTTGATGATAATCTGCTGCGGGTCGTAGCCGAAACGCACGTGATCAAAGCGCACCGCGCCCTGCGAATCTTTCAGCTGCACCGGATTTTCAACAGTCTGCTCTTCCTCTTCTTCTGCGAGAAACTCAAAGACACGCTCGGATGCTGCCGTCATAGACTGCACCTGATTGATGACCTGAGCGATCTGCTGAATCGGCTGCGTGAAATTCTTTACATACTGAATAAATGCCTGAATATCCCCAATTCCGATGGTGCCCTTGATAGCCAGAAGTCCTCCGGAAATCGCAACACCGGCATAGCCCATATTGCCTACAAACATCATCAGCGGGTGCATGAGTCCTGAAAGAAACTGCGATTTCCAAGCAGATTCGTAAAGTACATCGTTAGTCTCGTCGAATACCGTAATGGTTTCGTCTTCCTTATTAAACGCCTTAATAACCAAATGACCCGCAAAAGTTTCTTCCACCTGTCCATTGATATTGCCCAGATACTTCTGCTGGGTGCGGAAGTGTTTCTGTGAATACTTTACTACCACCGACATCAGGATCGCTGAAATCGGCAGAATCACCAGCGCAATCAAAGTCATCAGCGGTGAAATAGATAGCATCATTACCAGCACGCCAATCAGCGTTGCAGTCGATGTAATAATTTGGGTAATGCTCTGATTCAACCCCTGTCCTAATGTGTCCACATCATTGGTAATGCGGGACAGCACCTCACCGTAGGTTCTGCTTTCAAAATATTTCATCGGCATGCGGTTAATCTTTTCAGAAATCTCCCTTCTCATGCGGTAACAGATTTTCTGGGTGATGCCGCTCATAATGAAGCCCTGCACAAAGGTAAACACCGAACTTGCGGCATAAAGCCCTAAGGTAATCAAAAGGATCTGCAGGATTTTGTCAAAATCAATACCCCCAGTACCTCCGATTTTCCTCATCAGTCCCTCTGCAAGTTCGGTGGTAGCGCGTCCCATGACCTTTGGTCCCAGCACGTTGAACACCGTTGAAGCCGCAGCAAAGAGCATAACCACCAGCACGGCAAACTTATATCTGCCGATATATGCGAGGAGCTTTTGAAAGGAGCCTTTGAAGTCTTTCGCTTTCTCGCCGCCCATCATAGCACCCATCGGTCCGTGTCCGCCAGGTCCTCTGCGCCTAGGCTTAAACTCCCTTGTATCATTCTTCACTGTCATTCACCTCCCCCTCTGTAGTCTTCGGCAGCTGTGCACTCTGGGATAGACCTCCCAGTTCCTTTTCCGAAAGCTGAGAACTTGCAATCTGCCTGTAAACCTCACAGTTTCTCATCAATTCCTCGTGGGTTCCCTTGCCCACAATTTCTCCATCGTCTAATACCAATATCTGATCTGCATGAAGTATGGTGCTGATACGCTGCGCAACCACAATCTCCGTCGCATTTTTAACTCTGTCAGCCAGCGCTTTGCGAAGCTTTGCATCAGTTTTCATATCCAGAGCAGAAAAGCTGTCGTCAAAGACGAAAACCTTTGGATTCTTTGCAATGGCTCTTGCAATAGCAAGACGCTGCTTCTGTCCACCGGACACGTTGCTGCCGCCCTGGGCGATATAGCTGTCAAATCCCTCTTCTTTCTCTGCGATAAAATCCGCTGCCTGCGCGATTTCTGCTGCCGCTTTGATTTCTTCATCAGTAGCCGAAACCTTGCCAAAGCGAAGGTTAGAAGCAATGGTTCCAGAAAACAGAACCCCCTTCTGCGGTACAAAACCAATTTCCTCACGCAGTTCGTGCAAAGCCAGTTCCCTAATATCTACACCGTCTAAGGTAATTTCTCCTTCCGTCACATCATAAAATCTTGGAATCAGATTTACCAACGTCGATTTTCCAGCGCCGGTACTTCCAATCATAGCTGTCACCTTGCCCGGCTCCGCTTTGAAACTAATATGATGCAGCACGTCTTCCTCTGCGCCCGGATAACGGAAGCTGACATTCTTAAATTCCAGCACGCCTTTGTGCTCTTTCAAAGCCTTCGGTTCTTCCGGCTCCCCAATAGAGGATTTTGTCTGAAGCACTTCATCGATACGTTCTGCAGCAACGCCAGCTCTTGGCAACATAATGGACATCATAGTCAACATGAGGAAAGACATGACAATCAGCATGGAGTAAGTAATAAATGCTGTCATATTTCCCACCTGCAAATCTCCGCTGTCGATTCTCTGTGCGCTGACCCACATAATCAGAATGACCAGACAGTTCATAATTAACATCATGCCCGGCATCATAAAAGTCATCACCCGGTTGGTAAATAGCTGCGTTTTCTTCAGATTCTCATTGGCAACATCAAAACGCTCTTCTTCGGTCTTTTCTCTGCCAAAGGCTCGAATAACTGAAAGACCTGTCAAAATCTCTCTGGAAACCAGATTTAGATTGTCGACCAGTATCTGCATGAGTTTGAACTTCGGCATTGCAATAGAAACAAGCAGAAGCACAAATCCCAAAATCACAAGGACAGCCATCGCGATAATCCATCCCATGCCGGCACCGGTTTTTGCCACCTTATAAATGCCGCCTATGCCCAAAATCGGCGCATAAAGCACCATTCGAAGCATCATAGTAGTTACCATCTGAATTTGCTGTACATCGTTAGTACTTCTGGTAATTAGCGATGCAGTAGAAAATTTATCAATTTCTCCATTGGAAAATCCGACTACATTCTTAAATACCTTGCCACGCAGGTCTCTGCCGACTCCTGCGCCGATTCTTGCAGCCAGATAGGAAGTGCAGACCGCTGCCGCCAGCATAAGCGCTGCCATGAAAAACATGCGAAACCCTGCACGCCAAAGATAGTCAGTCTGTACTTTCTCCATGTCGATACCTGCTGCCTCATTGCAGGAGGCAGCATAAGCAATCCCCATAGACTTTAGAGTATCTTCGCCTACAGAGGTAATCATTTCCTCCATAGAGGTTCTGGCATTTCTGATGGCTGTCTCGTCCATCTGTCCTTCTGCAATCATACGCTCCATCAGAGGACGCATGTCAACATAAGTCGACACATTCCCTTCTTCATCTTCCGCCTGAAAGCTGTCAATATCGGTGCCCATGAGAGTTTCAATCTCCTCGATAGACATATCGTCTATTTTCGATTCCAATTCTGCCATCTGTGGATTCTGAGAAACCGCCTCTTTGATAGTATCTTTAAAGTCGCCTTCGCGCATGTGACCCAACTGATAAGTCAGCGCTACAGCGGTTATCAGCTTCTCGTCGACTTCTTCTAGAACCTTTTCATCCTCTGCATTCAGTCTGTAATCGGCACCGTCCTCTACATAAATCTCATTCCACAGTACCGCTTCCTCTTCTTCCATAAAAACTTGCGCTTCACGAAATTCCTCAGCAGTGATTCTCTCTGGGGCGATATGCTCCACTCCCTTTCCTGTAATACCAGTATCTATAATATCTGCTGTGTACTGCGGCAGCGCCAGATCACAATAGGCCTGCACCGTAAGCAGCAGCACAATCAGAAGCACAGATTTCCAGTACGGAATTATGTTCCTAAAAATTCTCTTCATTCACTTTCCCCCTTCTTTTCATTATACTTTCGTTTTTCTATTTCTATTTTGGAAGTTTCCACAAACTTCTGCAGGTAGTCGTTAAGTTTTTGCATGGTGTCTGCCCCCAAATTGCCAAACACTGCATCAGAGAATTCTTCCATAATGCAGTCTGCTTCTGCAATGCGCGCGATTCCTTTCTCCGTCACCTTAACAAAAGTATTACGCCGGTCTTTCTTATCCACATCACGCAGCACCAGTTCTTTTTCCTCCAGCACACGCAATGCTCTGGAAATAGCCGGCGGCGGCAGATGCATTTCTTTCACAATCAAAGAGACTTTCACCCCCCCTTGGTTGACTCCGCTGCACCTTTGACAGTGCTGTATCATCTTCAGCACACCAAGTTCCCCGTGACTGATGCCCGGCAGCATGCTGGAAAGATTCAATTTCCGAAAAGAATGCATGATATCAAAAAAATTTTTCTGTTCCTCTCTCATGATTGGTCTCCTGTTCTAAACTTACCGCAAGAAATAGTTAACACCGTTAATAATTTTAATGCATCAAATATTTTAGCACGCAACTTTATTTCTGTCAACAGGATTTTTGCACGTAAAATACCCACTGCAGATACGTTGAAACTACGAAGTTGTGCAAATCCATGCTTTTATTCGCCGAATGCACAACTACGCTACTGCAAAGTTGTGTAAATCCGATAAAGATTAATTTTTTTGCACAACTATCTCGTTAAAATTCTACTTGTCCGCAATTTTCTCTCACCCGAATTGTGCATTCATAATAAAATAGTTTGATTTTACTCAACTTCCTGCCGGAATTATATGATCTAAAAGAATAAGGTTGTGCAAAAACCTGTGTTCAGAAGCAAGATGCACAACCCATCATGACAACAGTTGTGCATAAGACAAAAGATAAGTCAGATTTGCACAACCGGGCACAACACGAGGTTTTGACAACAAAAAACAAGGCGCCCCGTCCTTTCAGCTGACGGTTTTGCGCCCTGCAGTTTTCTAAATCGTTATTCGTTATACAAATGCCTGATAGATGGCACGGATTGCCGTATCAAAGTCACGATTCTGTACTCCAACGATAATGTTCATTTCGCTGGAACCCTGATCGATCATTCTAATGTTAACCTCCGCTTCGGCAAGGGCTGTAAACAATGCCGCCGAAACGCCGCTTCTGCTGCTCATGCCGTGGCCCACTGTAGCAATGAGGGCGATATCCTCAAAAGTTTCCATGTGGTCAGGACTCAGCTGTTTTTCAAAAGCTTCCAGAAGTTCATCGAGTCGTCCGTCCAGACTTTTGTTGGAGACTACGACAGAAATGGTATCAATCCCGCTCGGCAAATGCTCAAAGTTGATATCCATATCCTCCAAGATTGCCAGGATTCTTCTGACAAAGCCTCGTTCACTGCTGAGCATATTTTTGTAAATCGCAATAACGGTAAAATCTTTACTGCCCGCAATGCCTGTTACAACATTTGTATTGCTTTCATCGTGCTCTGCCGTAATAATGGTTCCTGGATCCTCCGGCAAATTCGTATTTCTAATGTTAATTGGAATATTTGCGATTCTTGCTGGATAAATCGCGTCTTCATGCAACACCGACGCTCCCATATATGAGAGTTCCCGCAGTTCTTTATAAGAAATCTTATGAATCGGCTTCGGATTTTTTACAATTCTCGGATCCGCCATCAGAAAACCAGATACATCCGTCCAGTTTTCATAAATATCCGCATCCACTGCTCTTGCCACCAGAGAACCTGTAATATCAGAACCTCCTCTGGAGAAAGTCCGCACCTTGCCGTCCTCTGCATTACTGCCATAAAATCCAGGAAGTACAGCCCTCTCATGTTTTGCAAGCTCTTTGCGAAGCGCTTCATCGGTCGCTTCCTGCATCAGTCTACCTTTATTATCAAATAAAATAAGCCCTTCAGCATCAACAAAATCATACCCTAAAAAAGCTGCAATCAGTACAGCATTTAAATACTCACCACGACTTGCAATATAGTCAGAAGAGCAGCCCTTTTTCAGATTCTCTTTAATGATATCAAAGTGCCCCTGCAGGTCAACGTTAACATTCAAATTCAGCTGAACCGCCATAAATCTGTCCGTAATAACCTGAAAAACCTGTTCATAAGGCAGGTTATGTTCCATATGAGTCTTGCACAGATACAAAAGATCTGTAATTTTATTGTCTCCATCAAAACGTTTTCCCGGTGCAGATACAACGATGTACTTGCGGTCAGGGTCTGCTTCGATGATTTGCTTCGTCTTCATCAGCTGGATTCCGTCAGCAACTGAAGAACCGCCAAATTTCGCTACTTTTATTCCCATCTTCTACATTTTCCTCCATAATCAACAATCTTCTCTATTATATTATAACAGGAGATGTCTTGCAACGATTTTTTGTATCTTGTCCACAAAAAATCATTACTTTTGTGTTGCTTTTTCATAACAGTTCTCTGTAAATTTCCTCCGTTCTTGCGTCAAAGCACACCATCAGCACTTCTTCAATTCCGCTGCCCGAATGTGTTTTCAGGTAATTCTGTACCGTTTTCACCGCAATTTCTGCTGCCTCCACCTTTGGATAACCATAAACACCAGTGCTGATTGCAGGAAAGGCGATGGACCTTATCCCCAGTCGCTCCGCTTCCTCAAGACTACGCAAGTAGCAGCTTTCCAGTTTTTCTGCCTCGCCGTGGGCGCCTCCGCGATAAACAGGTCCCACCGTGTGAATTACATACTTTGCCGGCAGATTATATCCCTTCGTCACCTTTGCATCACCCGTTTCACAGCCGTGAAGAGACCGGCACTCTGCAAGAAGCTCAGGTCCTGCCGCTCTATGGATGGCGCCGTCTACTCCTCCGCCGCCAAGAAGGGCATTGTTTGCCGCATTGACAATGGCATCTACAGGTAACGTTGTAATACTGTCCGTGGTAATTCTAATCATAATTCCTCTTCCTTCCTCAGCCAAGCTTTGAGCAGTTTTTCTCCGTCTGCTCTGCTTTCCTTATCTCCATATAGGTACATCTTTTCCGGGTGCCACTGCACGCCCAGTACCTTCCCTCTGTTTTCTTCCATTTCGACAGCCTCCACCACTGTATCTTCTCCATCATTCCAGAAAGAAGCTACCTGTAAACCACTACCTATACGTCCTGCCCCCTGATGATGACGTGTATTGACAAAAGAATTCTCACCAAAGAGTCCATGCATACACGTACCTTGAACATGGATCACGCTGTGATAAAGCTCCGGCTCCCTCCTCTTGTGAGCCTCTGCGCATGGCAAATCCTGTATCAGCGTGCCTCCAAAGTATACGTTTAGAAACTGCATGCCTCTGCAAATCCCCAGCACCGGCATCTCTTTCTCCATAGCAAGATCCATCAGTGTAAGCTGCGCGCTGTCCAGTTCATCGTTGATGTCGTTGGAACCTTGGTCTTCTTCTCCCCAAAGCTTCGGATTCATATCCTGCCTGCTCCCTGGCAGCACCAGAGCGTCTGCTTCTGCCAATTCCTCCTCCGACAGTGATAAAAAAGGTTCTGCACCAAGTCTTTTAAATGCGTCTATATAGTCTTTGTACTCCTCTATAGCCGTCTTTGCGGCTGCAATCATAATCTTTTTCATAGAGTTTATTTTAGCAGAGTCCGCCGTAAAAATCCAGTAGCAACGCTATTAAAAAACGAAGCATGTTCCCATGCTCCGTTTTCTCTAAAGTCCATTTATTTACTCAAATACGCATCAATCCCTGCCGCTGCAGTTTTTCCTGCGCCCATAGCTTTGATTACCGTAGCTGCGCCGGTTACTGCGTCGCCGCCTGCGAAAATGCCGGGACGATTTGTTGCAGCAGCGCTGTCAGCGCCAATACCTCCACGGTCGTTTGCCGCCAGCTCCTCCGTGGTATCCAAAATCAGCGTGTTCAGCTTTGTGCCGATGGACATGATAACCATATCTACCGGAATCACATGATTTGAACCTTCCACTGTAACCGGTCTGCGTCGTCCGGAAGCATCCGGCTCGCCTAGTTCCATGGTGACGCATTCAATGCCTGTTACATGACCTTTTTCATCGCCTTTGATAGCAACCGGATTGGTCAGCAGCTTAAATACAATCCCCTCTTCCATAGCGTGATGTACTTCTTCCGCTCTTGCCGGAAGCTCATCCATGCTGCGGCGATAAATAATATAGACCTCGCTTGCACCCATGCGCTTTGCACATCTTGCGGCATCCATAGCCACGTTACCGCCGCCGACTACGGCAATCTTATCAACCTTCTGAATCGGTGTATCATATTCAGGCAGGTATGCCTTCATCAGATTGATACGGGTCAGATACTCGTTGGCAGAGCATACACCCAGCAGGTTTTCACCAGGAATCTTCATAAAGGATGGAAGACCTGCGCCAGTTCCGATAAACACAGATTCAAAGCCTTCTTCCTTCATCAACTCGTCGACAGTGATAGCGCGGCCAACGATAGCATTGGTAACAAACTTCACACCTTTTGCGGAAAGCTTTGCAACCTCAGCCGCTACAATCTCCTTCGGCAGACGGAACTGCGGAATGCCGTAAACCAGCACGCCGCCGGTCTTGTGCAAACTCTCGTAAACAGTTACTTCATAGCCTTTGTTGATCAAATCTCCCGCACATGCAAGTCCTGCAGGCCCCGCACCGATGACAGCCACCTTGTGGCCATTGCTTTCAGCAGGTTTGATTTCTTCATCGCCGTAGTTTGCAGCATGCCAGTCGGCTGCAAAGCGCTCCAAACGACCGATGGCAACCGGCTCGCCCTTGGTACCGTGAACGCACTTACCCTCGCACTGATTTTCCTGCGGACATACCCGGCCGCAAATTGCAGGCAGTGAACTGGTTTCACTGATAATCTGATAAGCTTCCTCAAATTCGCCTTCGGCGATTTTGGCAATAAAGTCAGGAATTTTAACCATGACCGGACAGCCGCTCATGCAAGGTTTTTTACGGCACTTGAGGCAGCGCATAGCCTCGCTTATAGCCATCTCCTCCGTATAGCCGCTGGACACCTCTAGGAAGTTCTTGTTGCGAACATCAGGCGCCTGTTCCGGCATTGGACATTTTACTCTTGTTAAATTAATCATGGTAACGAACACCTCCTGTCAAGCGACAAACGTGAGCACGGTCAGTTGCTTCCTGCTCCGCATAGTATGCGTTTCTCTGAATCAATTCGTCCCAGTCAACAAGACTTCCGTCAAATTCCGGTCCGTCTACGCAGACAAACTTATCCTCGCCGCCGATGTTAGCGCGGCAGCCTCCGCACATGCCGGTTCCATCAATCATATATGCAGTCAAAGACGCTACAGACGGAATGTTGTGTTCTTCCGCCAGCTTGCAAACTAACTTCATCATAATCGGCGGCCCCACTGCAACGATTTCGTCGTACTGGTTTCCCTCTTCAATGAGGGCTTTCAGCTTGTCGGTGGTAAAAGCCTTTTCGCCGTAAGAACCGTCATCTGTCACCATGAACAGGCGGTCCGTCCCTGCGCGAAATTCCTCCTCTAAAATTACCAAATCTTTATTTTTAAATCCGGCAATCATATCGACTTCAATGCCGTGGTCGTGCATGCCTGTTGCCAGCGGATATGCCAAAGCGTTTCCTGTGCCGCCGCCAACCACGCAGACCTTTTTCAATCCGTCCATATGGGTCGGTTTTCCAAGAGGTCCTACAATATCTGCAAAACAGTCGCCTACTTCCAGCTGATCCATCAGCATAGTGGTTCTTCCCACTGCCGCATAAATGAGGTCGATAGTGCCCTCCTTTTCGTTATGTCCTGCCATGGTGAGCGGAATTCTCTCACCATATTCATCAGTTCTCAAAATGATGAACTGTCCCGGTCTTGCCTTTCTTGCCACCAGCGGAGCGTAGATGACCAGCCAGGTAATATTGTCATTGAGCTTTCTCTTGCTCATTACTTCAAACATTTTCATCGGGTGATCCTCCTCTCCTAATTATCAAAGCTCTTTTTCTGGTTCTGCAGATGTGCGTATCTGTCCATCGCCATTTCCTCTGCTTTAGCAAAGAGCTGCTCTGCTCTTTCCGGGAACTTTAGCTGCAGGGAGTTGTAACGAACTTCTCCCATGATAAAGTCTCTGTAGCTTTCGCTAGGTGCCGGACTGTCGATGGACAGCGGGTTCTTTCCTTCTGCTGCTAGGTCCGGATTGAATCTGAGCAGATTCCAGTAGCCTGCGCGAACCGCGTTTTTCATTTCCAGCATTGCCTTGTTCATGCCGGCTTTCAGCCCCTGGTTGATACAAGGTGCGTAAGCGATAATCAGGGAAGGCCCGTCATAGCTTTCGGCTTCTCTGATTGCACGCAGGGTTTGCTCCGGATTTGCGCCCATCGCAACCTGTGCTACATATACATAGCCGTAAGCCATAGCAATCTGTGCCAGATCCTTTTTCTTTACAGCTTTACCGGAGGCTGCAAATTTTGCAACAGCGCCGATTGGCGTAGCCTTGGAGGACTGTCCGCCAGTATTGGAGTAAACCTCCGTATCGAATACCATGACGTTTACATTTTCACCGGAAGCCAGCACATGGTCAAGGCCGCCGTAGCCGATATCGTAAGCCCAGCCGTCACCGCCGAAAATCCACATGGACGGTTTGATGAGCATATCTTTATTTTCTAATACGTATTTTGCGTCAGGGTTCTTATCTGCAACTTTCGCACAGGCCGCTTCCAGAATCTTTCCGGTCTCTTCCGAAGCCTTAGCATCGTCCATAGAAGCAAGCCATGCCTTTGCCGGAATCCCTACTGTATCCACAAGCCGCTCTACAGCCGACTTCATTTCACCGCGGCGCGCCTGCATAGACATTGCCATACCCAGACCGAACTCCGCATTATCTTCAAAGAGCGAATTTGCCCACGCAGGTCCTCTGCCCTCTTTGTTTACAGTGTACGGTGTGCTCGGTGCGCTGCAGCCCCAAATAGAGGAACAACCCGTCGCATTGGCGATATACATTCTGTCACCAAAGAGCTGCGTTACCAGCTTTGCATAAGGAGACTCGCCGCAGCCCGGACATGCGCCGGAGAACTCAAGAAGCGGCTGTTTGAACTGGGAACCCTTTACGGTATTAACGCCAAACGGTACTTCCTTTTCAGTCACCTCACTGAACAAATAATTGTATTTTTCCTGCGCTGCAGAAACCACTTCGTCCTCTGCCGGTACGATTTCCAGCGCCTTCTTTCTGGCAGGGCAAACCTGAGCACAGGATCCGCAGCCGGTGCAGTCCAGTGCGGAAATACCTAGGGTAAAGAACTTACCAGAAACGCCCTTCATAGCAAGATAATCTCCGTTTACCGAATCGATTTCTGTTTCGTCCAGTACAAACGGTCTGATGACGCCGTGCGGGCATACGTAGGAGCACCAGTTGCACTGCATGCAGTTTTCCTTGTTCCATACAGGAACATCCGTGGCAATGCCTCTCTTCTCAAAGGCTGCCGTTCCCGCCGGAATACAGCCGCTAGCTGTCGTCAGGAAAGTTGATACCGGAACGTTATCGCCGGTCAAAGTATTGGTCGGTACCAGAATATCGTTGAGGTAATCGGTGTGCGCCTGATCGCGACCTACAAGCTTTGGAGCCGGTGCATCATCAGGAGCGTCAGCCCAGCTTTCTGGGACTTCTACTTTATGGACATTGGCAACACCGGCATCAACTGCCGCCATGTTCATCGCAACAATTTTTTCGCCTTTTTTGCCGTAGGTATTTTTGATTGCAGCTTTCATATAGCCTACTGCTTCCTCAATTGGAATAATATCAGCCAACTTAAAGAATGCAGCCTGCAGTACCGTATTGGTTCTTCTTGCGCCGAGACCGATTTCCTTTGCGATAGAAACAGCGTCGCAGGTATAGAATTTGATGTTGTTACGGGCGATATATCTCTTTACTGTCGCAGGCAAGTGGGTATCCAATTCCTCATCGCTCCATACGCAGTTGAGAAGGAAGTAACCGCCCGGCTTTACGTCCTGCACCATCTCATAGCGGTTCAGATATGCCGCATTATGGCAGGCAACAAAGTCAGCCTGTTTCACATAATAAGAAGATTTAATCGGTTCATCGCCAAAACGCAGGTGAGAAATGGTCACACCGCCAGACTTCTTTGAGTCATACTGGAAGTATGCCTGTACCTTCTTATCCGTGTGGTCGCCGATGATTTTTACGGAGTTCTTATTCGCGCCAACTGTTCCGTCTGCACCCAGACCCCAGAATTTGCAAGCCTTTGTTTCCTTTGGCGCAACGTCAGGATTTTCACTGACAGCAAGAGATAATCCGGTCACATCATCAGTGATGGAAATGGTGAATTCCTTCTTCGGCTCATCTGCCCAAAGATTTTCGTAAACCGCCAGAATATCACCCGGCTGCGTGTCCTTCGAGCCAAGACCGTAACGCCCGCCTGTTACCAGACATTCCTCAAAGAGGCTGCCCCGCAGTGCGGAAATTATATCAAGATATAAAGGCTCGCCTACGCCGCCCGGCTCTTTGGTTCTATCCAGTACAGCAATTTTCTTCACCGTTTCAGGCATCACGTTTAACAGATATTTTGTAGAAAACGGTCTGTAAAGATGAACTTCTATAATACCGACCTTCTTACCCTTTGCAAGGAGATAGTCCACAACTTCTTCCGCAGCGTCGCATACAGAGCCCATAGCTACGATGATTTCTTCTGCATCAGGCGCACCGTAATAGTTAAACGGTTTATAGTTTGTGCCGATTTTAGCATTGACTTTTTCCATATAGGTATTGACAATATCCGCAGTTTCCAGATATGCCGTGTTGCACGCTTCTCTGTGCTGGAAAAAAGTTTCCGGCTGCTCCGCTGAACCCATGCTGTGTGGGTGCGCAGGGTGAATAGAACGTGCCTTGAAAGCCTTTACTGCGTCCCAGTCCACCATTTCTTTTAAATCCTCATAGTCCCAGATTTCAATTTTCTGGTTTTCGTGAGAGGTTCTGAAACCATCAAAGAAGTGGAGCATTGGCAGCTTTCCTGCTATGGTTGAAAGATGCGCTACTGCAGCAAGATCCATAGCCTGCTGCACGGAATTTGACGCCAGCATAGCAAAACCAGTCTGGCGACAGCCCATCACGTCGGAATGGTCCCCGAAGATGGAAAGGGCGTGAGTTGCCAGTGCTCTTGCAGCCACATGAAATACCGTCGGCGTCTGCTCTCCAGCTAATTTATACATATTTGGAATCATCAGAAGCAATCCCTGAGAGGCTGTAAAGGTGGATGTGTAAGCACCGGCTGTAATAGAGCCGTGCACCGCCCCGGCCGCACCGCCTTCTGATTCCATTTCAATGATTTTTACTTTTTCTCCAAAGATATTAGTTCTATCCTGAGAAACCCATTCGTCCATACTCTCTGCCATCGGAGATGATGGTGTGATTGGATAAATGGCTGCTACCTCAGAAAAAGCATATGCCACGTGTGCTGCAGCAGTGTTTCCGTCCATGGTCTTTAATTTTCTCACCGTAATCACTCTCCTTTCCTCATAGCAAGAGCTGCTTCCTGTAAATAGCTGTACTCTGGCACTTCCCGCTCCTTAATAATACCTCTGGCGCAGATATACTGACAGACCTGACAGTTTTCGCAGATTTCTGAATCGACCACTGCATGCGCTTCTTCCATATAAATCGCACCGTTTGGACAATTTGCCGCACAGTCGCTGCAGCCAATACATGCGCTGCTGCAAACAGAAGCTTTGTCCTCGTAATCTGCGGTGGATACACAAGGTACCATCTTTGCACCTTTGTACGGCACCATGACAATCAACTTCATCGGACATGCGTAAGTACAATCTTTACATCCCACACATTTGTCAGGATCTACCTGCGCACTTCCGTCTACGACTTTGATTGCGCCATAGCGACAGACTTTCGTGCAGTCCCCCTGTCCTGTGCAGCCGGTAGTGCAAATACCGAGGTCTTTCGCGTCCAGTTTAGCCGCTTCAGCGCAGGTTGCTGCTCCCGCTGCCTGGTATGCCTTCTCGTTCCTACTGCCGTTACATCTGACAAAAGCAACCTTTTCCTTTAATTTTGTTAAATCATGCAGGGTATCCACGATGATTTTTTTCTTGCACTTCACTGTACATGCCACACAGCCGACACACTTGTCATAGTCAATGACTGCATGGTTATCGACAATTTCCACTGCGCCCTCCGGACAAGCACGAACACAGTCCCCACAGCCGATGCAGCCATATCCACAGATTTCCCTGACTCTGTCATCATCCTCATCCCGATTAGAACACGGAATAAAGTTGGTCGCCTCTCTTGGAATCATGCGGATAAGCCCCTGTACACAAGCGCCTTCAGCCGCACATGCACCGCAACCGTTACACTTTTCAGGGTCGATGATAACATCTCCGTCAACCAGCTTCATAGCGCCGAATCTACAAGTCTTTGTACAGTCTCCGCAGCCGATGCAGCCATATCGGCATTCGCCCCGCAAAAATCCTTCGGCAACCGCCTCGCGGCAGGTTTTTCCTGAAAAGCGCTTTTTCCCTGCGGAATCACCACTGCAGGCAACGAAAGCAATTTCATCCTTTGCCGCTTTACGTTCTCTTCCCGTCACTTCTGCAATGGCATTCACAGCTTCCTGCGTGCAGGCAGGACAAAGAGCTACGCTCGATCCGTCTGCAATGCTTTCTGCACAAGCCCTGCAGGTTTCCTTGCCGCAACCGCCACAGCAGTCAGCGCCTGGCAGAAGTGCTAAGATTTTAGCAATCATAATAGAATCCTCCTTTTACACAAAATCGTTATTTTACACGAAATATTCTGTATACAACTTTTTTTCATATTACATTTATCATATTTTCAAGTCAATACAAAATGCCTGTTGCTATTGAAAATCCAATGTTCTTTTTGAAGTACATGCATCACAAAAAAACAAAAAACGCCAATTTTCAACGCTTTCGTACTGTTAGGTGCTAAAGTGCTTTAATTGGTTAAACTGTGTGATTTTAGGACGATTTTTGGATGATTTTCCAAATTTAACGCCGTAAGGCGCAATACAGTTTTCCCATCCATTTTGCGCGCAACCCTATGAAATTTTTATATCTAGTCACCTTCATTACCGCGCCATATTTAAGTTCGTTTTTCCTTCTTATGGCGTCGAAGGGTTGAAATACGCCATGTTCTATAGACTTTTAACAAAGAATGGCGGCGGCACGCCATAAACGGATAAAATCTACTAAATAGCGGCGCTGTGCCGCCAGGTTCATTTTGAATTAATGGAAACATGGCGCAATCTCCAAAGCAGATAATCATATGCACCTGTCATTTTTCTGCAATGCTTTATAAGTTCTGGATTTGCCCGCCATTAGTCTGTAAAAACACGATAAATATGGCACTTTTTATCACCTTAACGCCAGACTTTCAACAAACAAGACAAAATGTGGCGCCCATTTCCCTTCCATGTATAACACGCTTCGGATAGCCCATTGAACTGAGACACCAATTCCTGTATAATATCTATTATATTGAAACAAGGAGGCTCCTATGAACTACACAGATTTTCACGGGAAACAGATTTCCCGTCTGGGCTTTGGCATGATGCGTCTGCCAATGGATGAGAACGGTATCATTGATTACGAAAAAGGGCAGAAAATGATTGATACAGCGTTGGCAAAAGGTATCACCTATATCGATACCGCTTATAAATATCACGACGGCGAGTCGGAGAACTTTGTCGGCGAAGCCCTGTCCAGACACCCTAGGGACAGCTACTGCCTGGCGGACAAAATGCCTTGCTGGCTTTGCGAAACCGCAGATGATCTGCGCAAAATCTTTGAGGATCAGCTGCGCAAATGCAAGACTGACTACTTTGATTTTTATCTGATTCACAGCCTCGGTGAAGGCGACCTTGAAGCTGTAGAAAAACTGCAGGTCGTTGACTACTTATCAAAGGAAAAGGCTGCAGGCCGCATTCATCATCTGGGAGCGTCCTTTCACTGTGGGCCTGATTTTCTCCGTGAAACTCTGACAAAATATGGAGACTGCCTGGAATTTATTCAGCTGCAGCTCAATTATTTTGACTGGGAAAACGGAAACGCAAAAGATGTCTATAAGGTTGCCCGGGAGTTTGATAAACCAATTGTAGTTATGGAGCCGATTCGCGGCGGCATGTTGGCAAATCCGCTCAGCGAAAAAGCCTGTCAGATTTTAAACAGCACAGGCACTGGCGCAAGCTATGCGTCTTACGCCCTGCGCTTTGCCAACGAGCTGCCAGGCGTTCTTTGCACCCTGTCCGGTATGTCAGAACTTTCACAGCTTGAGGAAAACATCGAAATCTTCCAAGGACCTGCCTTGAGCGAAGCTGAAAAGCAGGCAGTCGACGAAGCAGTAAAAGTCCTTCAGGCAGACATCCTGGTTCCTTGTACTGGCTGCAACTACTGCTATGAATGTCCGCAGGAAATCAAGATTCCGGATATTTTCAAACTGTACAATGAAGCAGCAAGCAAGGGTTTTCACTATATTTGGGGTTCCTTATCAGGTCAATACAATGCGATTACGCCAAACGGAAAAGACTGCATCGGCTGTGGAAACTGCGAGTCCCACTGTCCGCAGAAAATCAAGATTATCGAGAAATTAAAAGAAATCGATAACAAATATAAGGAGCTAGCTGAAATCGGCGAGTAATTAAAAGACACTGCATTTCCCTTTTGGGAATACAGTGTCTTTTGGTTTGATGTGATTTAATACAGCTCCGTGTCATAGCTGATGTCCTGATTAATCTGCTGACAGGTATCTGACAGCTGGTAATCCTCCTGTCCAAAAGCTCGTTTGTGCAGCCACTTTACGTTAGACTCCAAGGTCATCGGCACCACATAGGAAATGCCTCTAAGCAGGTCAGCCCAGTATTCATTCGGCCAGCTGACGCTCTTGCCAAAATGATATCTCGGCGCCTGAATTACCGCTGTATACATCTGCGTCTGACTCATATTGGTTCTGATATTTGGAAATACCGTGTCAGACAGTTCTTTTAACTTCCATGGGTGGGTCAAAGCCTTTTTCATAACTCCTGCAACCACAGCTTTGTAGCGTCTGCTTCTGCCTGCATCACCCCCGCTGGTCTTTCTGATTCTGCAGTAGGTCGTTGCCTGTACACCATCTAGCGTCTGTTTGCCTGTTTCGGTTATTTCGTGATAATCTCGTCCGACATTTTCTGCCGTATCCGGTCCCCAATGGTTCATATCGTTGATTTCGTTTTCCTTGACGTTGACGGTAATACCACCCAGACAATCCACTGCGTCTGCCACAGCTTTCCAGTTAAAGATGACAAACTCGTCAATATTCAAATCCAAACTCTGATTCAATGAGGCGCAAGTATTTACACCACCCGCATAGTGATGAGCATGGGTAATCTTGTCCAAAATAGATGTGCCATCCATATATTCCATTCTCAGGTAAGAATCACGCATGACAGAAATCAGTTTTATCTCTCCAGTAGACTTTTTAATACTCATGATGATGATAGCATCAGTTCTGCTGCCGTCATAACCCTCATCAGCTCTGGAATCTACGCCCAGAATTGCAATATTCCTATATCCGCTCAAATCGTCTTCTACCTGCGGATCAATAGCAAAAGCACTTTTCTCCGTTTCCACCTTATCAAAATTTCCCGTCAAAGCGTAGAATAGCCCGGTAAAAACCAACAAAAATACCATGAACAGCATGATAAGATTTCGGATAAGCTTCCCCGGTCTAAATCTATATTTTTTCTTTTTCTTCTGTTTTTGTTTGCCTTTCGTTGATGCGCAGGCACCAGTACCAGCAGATTTGGCAGTGCTGCCTGCCCTGCTTTTAGTCTGGGACTTTCCGCTTTTACGCCTTTGCGCTTCCCGGGCATAACGTTCTTCTTCCTTAGCATATTCCGGGTCTGATAACTGCCGTATCAGTTCCTTGCTGTATTTCATGCCCTCATAATTTTCGGTTTTCTTATTTCGATCGTTTCTCAAAATTCTATTTCCCCTCTTAGTTTGATTAACATCATACTTTCGATTATACAAGGTTTTTAGTAAAATTTCAACAAAATAGTCCATGATGAAAGTCTAACGATTTTCCTACAAAAAAGTTCTAATTATCTGCCCCTTTCAATTCCCATCATTACGTTTGCTTATGTGCTTACTAAAATTTTTTTGTTAGTTATTTGTGTATTTTTATAAACGGACACTGGTACTGCGTTCTGTAGATGATTTTCGAATCACAAGACATCGCAAGTGTCTTGAGCGTTGGCAGAGATTGAGATGATTTCTGAGGTGCTACCGCTAGTATGCGATCCTGTTATGACAAACGAGATAGTAGGCTATATGAAAGAACTTTCAATTCCAGAGCTGACTCCTGTTCCCGACACATCAGCCATTGCTTCTGAAGATTTTGCGACCATCGCTGAGAAAGTTCCCAACGTATTCATGTATCTTTTGGCTGGATATATGGACGAGCGAGGAGATGTCCCTGCACATAATCCCAGGCTTCAGTTCAATGAAAACGTCTGCCCAATCGGCTCTGCATATTTAACGCAATGCACAGTCCGGTGGCTAAAAGAACATCAATAAATCAAACGAAGACGACCTTGCTTTCCTTTTCGGTCTTGATCCCCTTCCATAACATCTGTTACCAAAAAACAAAAATACCCATCCGATGATGGGTATTTCCGTTTTGGTGCGCCATAAGGGACTCGAACTCTACTTTTTGCAATTTCAATAGCGTTCAAATCATTTCTCAATCGTTCAAATTTCAACATTTTCTAACAATCTAAACAGTTCAACTGATTTCAACTAATTTCACCAGAATTCGGAAAAAATGTAGTCGAAAATGTAGTCCAATATGGAACAAACTATACCTGATTGCACCGTTTATTTATTCAAATCAATTACATCATAATCACTGTCAGGCAGTCCTTCAACATAGCACAATCCGACTGGTTCTATTACGACATTATCATTAATTATGGAAATATCCAGGTTACCATTTTTCAATTCACCTTTTACAAGCAGCACGACCTCTTCATCTGTGAGACTAATTCCTTTTCTTTTTAAGATTCTCATTTTATCACCTCAGATTCATTATATCAAAAAACAAGAAAAACGGCAGGATTAATTTCCTGCCGTACGGTAATCTTCTATGCTACTTTAGCAATGAGTTCATCATATTTTTACTCTGTCGCTTCCTGCCAAAGGCTTTCTGTGCCCACTTCGCCAGGCTCCCAAACGTTGCCGTCAACCAGCGACTCCCACGTTTTGCCGTTGTGGCTCACCTTATCACCCTTGCTGTAGGCGTTTGTGCTGTCAGGCTGCTCCCAAGCCGGGATTACGTCCGGGTCTGGGATAAGCACCTTTGCCCAAAGGCTCGGTGCAGATTCCGGTGTCCAGGCCTCCTGCGTGTCATGTTCCTGTAAGCATCGGTATAAGATGCTGTCATATGTAAGTCTGTCCCCAGTCTTCACGTGGATATCGCTACGCCACACTGGATACCAGTCTGCATGCTGTAATGCTACCTCATCGGGCGCGGTTGGCAAGGTTCCTTTAAGCATCCCTATCAATTCTTTTTGTTTATTAGTCAACATTTTTTCTTACCTCTCGTTTAATTTCGTCCACAGCTTCGTTTTTTATTGCGCAATAAATTTCGTTCGGCATTCCATAGATATTTTGCTCTGGTGTTATACTGGTCAATGTATCTCCGTACACACCATTAACACCCGTATCCACAGATTCCCCCAGAGAAAACACGCCATCTCTATACTGGAATGCTTGCAGATATCGGCTTGATGCGACGATATAGATATCTTTCCCTAAGCCACAAATCTGAGTTCCCTTTGATGATACTGCAATAGAGATTTGTCCTATTTTTTGCATATTGCCTGTCTCTAACAGTGACACAAAATTCATTTTTTCAATGGGTTCAAGGCTTTTTTGATTATTTTTTTCAATTCCATTTTTCACTTTTAAGCCTTGACCCCCCCCCCGACATTCTTAATGATAATCATTATGTCTAACTCCTTCCTGTACCTGCGCAATAACGTTATCTACGATTTCGCGGTACTGTTCATCAGTCAAGCCATATGGGTTCTCCGATGGTTCCTGCCATTCTGGGTTTTCATAAAAACCGTCTTCGGGTGTGTAGCAGTATTTATCATTTTTAAAATCTTGCGGGATATTATCGACCTCAAAACAATTTACATCATTTGGCGGAAAATCAGCTTCTATCCCATTTTCCAAAATCAATCTATAGTATCCGTCACCCCTATCTTTACATTCCTTGCCTGTTTCTATTATAAAATCCGTTTCTTTTAGACAAATAATATACATATTTTACCTCCTACTAGTCTGGAATTCTTAAAGCCGCATTCGGACTAACAATTACGTTTAATTTATTATTTTTATGCGCTGATTCTGCACTGACACCAATGGTAATCGTTCCTTCGTTATTTGACTGGATTAATTCATCAAAAACTACAGCGCTTATTTTTAGTTCTTTCGTCGTTGAATTGTAAGACATACGATAAGAACCTATAATTATGCCATTGAAGAACCCACCTGCTGTTTGGCAAATCAACGCTTCAAAATATGGACTGGTGTCTTTAAGTTTAGCTACATATTGGTCGATAAGAATTATTCCTTTGACATATTCAAAATTAGCAACTACAGGAAATGTATCATTTTGCATTACATAGCTTGATACATCAAGCGTAGCCAAATCGACCTCAGCTTTTCCTATTCTTACAGGTGCTGGCGCATTAGATTGGCAAGCTATCAAAAAATTCCCATTAAGAACAGGAAAGCCATACATATCAGCCGCATACTTGCTTGTCATAGTCAACATTGCGCCTAGCTTATCTTCGGTCAAATCCAAAAGTTGCACGTAAGTAGTATATTTCGAGTCGACAGATGTATAACCTCTGAGAAGTATTAAATTTTCGCTCACTTTTCCAATAACACCGTGTCCCATAGTAGTAGAAATTTTTTTTTCCGATACAGTTGAACCAACGATTATAGTATCAGAGTCTTGTTCATAGTCTACGCTAAACAACTTTCCCAAACTATTCACGGATAAGATAGTGTTTCTATCAAGTGTAATTCCGTTACCAAACACAGATGAACCTGTACCGATTTGTTTTTTACTCTTTTGAGTAATTTCTAAAGTTTCAAGGTCAACAGACAAAATAAACTCATATGTAGTATTGTTGTTTGCGGTATATCCAGTGGTAAAAAATTTATTACTACCCAGTGGTAAAAATTTATCGTTACCACCATAATAAGGGAAATAAAAAGACTTACCAACCGATTTAATAACGCCTGTCATACTAACTTCCACAGCTTTAATATAACTACTATTTATTTGTAACAAGAAAACATGGTTGCCAGAACTATTTATATCGTTAGCCATACCTATTTTTTTATGGTTTCCTGTACCATCATCAGTAATAAAATTCTTGGTATCTATTACCCCGTTAAACGTCAAAGATACAAACATATTCTTTTCTATTGGATTAATGGCTGTCACTTGTTTAGATACTCCATTTTTAATGGACAGCCCACCACCACCTACATTTTGTACTGTTAGGCTCACTTCCTCACCACCTTCATAATTACTGGTATATCAACTGTTGGAACATCCCCACGGGCTTTTGCGACATTTCGCCCATAGACTGACTCAATTCTTGCATCACAAAACGCATCCGCTTGTTCGTCTGTTGCCGAAGAATTGAGCCATATTTCAAGGTCATACATCACTGCAGGGTACTCTGTTTCAAAGTTATAGTTTTTTTCGGTTTGATTCCAGTTCGCTGCAAGCAATGCCCCTTCTTCGTATTGTGCCGCATTCTCAAAACCCTGACCTTGCAAATCAGCAATCATTCCTTCAATGATATCTTTTTTTTGGTCAATATATCCAGCCGTATTCTCAATTTCTTGTGTAAACCATTCTGTTAAATTATTGTTTTGACCTGTGAACCATTGCTCGAATTCTTTTTCAAATTCGCTGTAATTTGCTGCAATTTGAGCAAATATATTATCAAGGTCAAGCTGCGGGGCTTCGGCAATCAACGATGTTATTGTTGTACCTGACCACTGAAAACGACAAAATGGGAATTGATACACATTGCCGCCACCATCAAGATCTTCTTGTACTAAATCTTCCGTGTTTAACACTTTGATATATCCCTGTCTAAACTCTTCAATAGTATTTTCTTTTGACAGGTCAATCTCATAAACAATTCTGTTAAAGCCCTCTGCAAAACCTCTGTCAGACGCTATTGCCTCGTTCTCTTCCACATTCAGCAGTCTTCCTTGTATAAAAAAATAGCCTGGACTAATGGTTACTTGCGTATCATCATGCGACACGCTGCACCCTTTAGTCACGCCGTTTTGCTTATTTAGAAAAACGTTTTGAAAGTGAGCAAAGTCTGAAGAATAGAATGTCTGTTCTGAAAAAGTGATTCCTCTAATCATTTTTTCTTTTCAACTCCCTTCAATTTTTCAATCAATGTAACTTTAAGATTGCCAAGTTTCACGCTTACCACTGAACTGCTATTAGCACGCTCTGTTGCCGTAATAATTGAATCTCTAATGCCGCTAGCGGTCTTTACGGTGCATTTATGACCAACATAGATATCCGTAGCATCAATTAGCTTTGATCGCAGGACAAGGTCAAATTCAATTTTATGATTGTAACTGTTTCCAGTGAATTTATCCCTTGCCTCCTGAATCATCGTGGCTTCATCTTCTGCTTTTGATACAATAACGTCAGTCGTTCCTTTTGCCCTGTCAGGATCATGCATATTTTCTGTAATGGTTCGATCGGTGCGCAGGAAGAAATGTCTAATACTTTCCGTTGTCACTTCGTTCACTGTTTTCTGCCATACCACAGTTAATTTTGTTAAGGCTTTAACCTCGATCTGCTCCGTTAGATTAATCACCTGCGGTATTCTCGTATCAATCAACAGCGGGGTTTGTTCTCTCTTTTCAATTGTTATTTCTAGGTGTTCGCCATCGAACCTAAAATCTACAAAAATCCCGTAATTTGTCAGCGCATTGCCGATGTAGGTGCACAGATTGTAAATTCCACCGTCTTCTACATCCACTTTTGCGGCAATTGGCGTATGTGTTTTGGTAGTAACATTCAGATAGCCAATGTTGACCAGCTGGTCTTCATTCATAATCCAATTTCTTCTAATTTGTGCAGCGATAAAATCTTCAATTCCTGTCTGCAAAAAAGATTCATCTGCCAGCACTATTTTTTGATCAAATAAGGTCTGCATTTCCAGCAGGGTTATTGTATACCCGCTGTGATCTTTTTCATTTTCGATTGCACTGATGATGCCTTGGAATACTATTCCGCCATCGTTCAGCAGAACAAAATCATCTTCAGCCGCAACTGGTTTGCGTGCCAGCACGATCTGACTTTTACCGCCGTAATCAGAGTCACAAGAAATACTGTACTGTACAACTGTAAGAGTATCGGAAAGGGTATAGGACTGGCGTGAAATGATATTCGCAATCATTCTTTTACACCCCCTTATAGTACTTTTCAAGATTCATGACGATATTGTTCATTTTTCCTGCGTCACAACGGAAGTAAATATCGCAATCACCCTGCGGCAACTTGAAAAAATTATCATTCACGAAATCAAGACAGTCTTTGCGATCTTCTCCATTAACTTCGATGAATAGGTCATCATCGAAGGTGCTGAAGGTCAATTTTTCATCAGACCGAAGGCTGATATTGAATCGTACCTGATGCACCAGCTTATTGTCTTGATAAACCATCAAAATAGGATTTGTGCAGTATCCTGTGAAAGATACCACAAAAGGACTTTTAACGTGCCCGTCATTATGGAATGAAAAGTAAACATAATTCAGATCATTGAATCGTGTTTCCCATTTAAAATCCCATCTTACTTCTCTTTCTGCCCGCTGGATGCGGTATTCGAATTCTTCTTCTGTGTAGAACAGCGACTTGCATTTGAATGTAAGCGGCACCTGAAACTGCTGCCGCATGTTGTATCCGCCTTTTTCAATGCTCACCAAATCTACATCAGCAAAATACTCAACGCCGACCCCTGATGGTTCATAGATTAACACCAGCGATTTTGCAGCAGTAACAAATGCTACAAAATCCTGAAATGTGTTGTACATTCGCTTCGGAAAAACCAGCGTGCCCGATAATTCGGGCTGCGCCAGTTCCATATTGTTGTTGATCCACAAGTCGCCAACTTTTAAATAATCGGCATCGTATTTGATTCCGAAGCCGCTAGGCTGCGTAAAGAAACCGTCTTCTGCGCTATTCATACCTTTTCTAGCGCCTTTTTCATTCATTAGGTAGAATTTACTAGCCATTTAATAAATCACCCCCAAATCTTTGTTCACAGCCTTGCTTATCTCTTTACTGTTTAAATAGACTTTCGTATCCTTGTCTAAAATCGCCTGCAGGATTGCTTTCAGAACTGCTATCAGTTCGCCGTTCTGTTCTGACACCGCCTGACGAATATATCCCAGTAACACATCAATCGGCGCAATCGCTTCCGCTCCTGCTTCGCCGCCGAGATGATATGTGCCAGACCTAGGGCTATACCCAAATATCGTGGGCTCTGTCAAAATGCCCCCAGCAGCGTGCTTTGATATTGTTTTTGTTGCCTTTTTGGTGCTTTTTGATTTTGGGCTTGCATCAGTACTCTGCACTCCATCTACAGAGGACAACGCATTCTGCATCTCCTGAACAGCATTTTTGACAGACTGCGCTGCACTGTTCATTTTGCTTTTGATATTATTAAGAATCTGGCTAAACTTTTCCGATACAGTGCTAGACATACTTCCCGTCTTACTTTTGAAGCTGTCCATCATGGTTTTCAAGGTTTCAACAGTCGCTTCTGCAGCCGCAGAAGTCTTTTCCTTAATTGTCTTACTAATGCTTGAAAATTTCTTTTTCGTTGTTGTCTGCATGCTGTCCAGCGTCTGCTGATAATTGTTCATTGCAGCTTCGATATCAGCCAGCACTTCCGTTCCCAGTTCTTCAGTTGCCTGATTTTTTGCCTGCTGCTGCCGCTGGTTGTATAAATCGACATACTTCTGCAGCTGTTCTTCGGTCATGCTGTTGATTGCCTTAACCTGCTGCAAACTGCTGACACCCATATCCTGTATCGCTTTGAATAAATCAGTATCGCCGATTTTGTCTTTGAGTGTAGACATGTTCGTCTCGTACTCTGTTAAAGCATCTACCTGTGTTTGCAGATTATTTATAAGTTTATCACCGGTTAAAGGATTTTCTTCATCGACATCTTGCTTAAATTCGTCAAACAGACTAAAGGCGCTTAGAATCTCGTTGGTTCTATCAACAATCTTCTGGTTCGCCGCTTCAACTGCATCCGCATAAGTACGTTCTGCTTCCGCCAGCTGCTCCATATAGCTTTCATGGGCTTCATAGTACCTTTTATCTGCTTCTATCCTTGCGTCAGTTCCTTTTGTGCATTGTTTCCTGATATTGTTCCAATAGTCCATCTCATCTTTAATGGACATATTGTTATATGTCTTGTACTTATCAAGGCGTTTTTCGGCTTTTTCAAGCAACTTCTGATCCAGTTCCTCTGCCGCCTTAACCAGCTTTTTCTTTGCTTTGATATACTCTTGGTCTGCCGCAATCCTCGCTTTAGTCCCCTTCTTGCACTGTTTTCTGATATTATCCCAGTAAAGCATTTCATCTTTCAGGCTAACACTGTGATATGTCTTGTAGTTAGACAGCTTTTCTTTTGCTGCCTTGACAACCTCGCTTGCAACCTGACTTGCTGATTTTTTCGCGTTTTCTTTGGCGTTCATCACGCCTGCTACAAGCCCTTTTCCGATGCTCTCCCCAAGACTCTTCTTTGACATCTTGTATACGTTAGCTTCTTCCTTTGTCATGCCCTTGATTACACCTAAAGCAAGGTTTTTGCCGACCTGCTTCTCCATAACCGTGGAAGGGGAATGGATTCCAAAGAAAGATTTGATTCCGTCAAGGATTGACTTGCCGAACCCCTTAATTTTGGACAGCACCCAATCTTTCGCATTTCCAATACCATTCCAAAGCCCTTTCACAAGGTTTTTGCCGATTGAAAGCATCTTGCCAGGAAGTTTTCCAATTACCCTGGCTATTTCCGTCACAATTGCATTGGCGGCGGATTTTAAATTCGCAGTATGCTTGATAATGCTCACCAGTTTGCTTATTGCCTGTTTGCCTAGATCAAATAATCTTTTGGGTAAGGTTTTAATTACATTTACGATGGTATCCTTTACCTTTGTTCCTGCCGTCTTAACAAACCCAATGGCTCCAACTATACCATTTTTCAAAAAAGTAATTATCTGCTTACCAATTTTAAGCCAATTAAATGCCAGTAAAACATCAACGACCGCCTTAATGATTTTCGGGATATTAGACACCAATGTCGGAATCGCCTGTATCAAACCTTTTGCCAAAGTTAAAATCAACTTGCCTGCCGTTGCTAACAGCTTCGGCGCATTGTCGTTAATGATACTTGCAATATTGCTGACGATTGTCGGCACCTTGGCAATCAATGATGGCAGGCTGTCCATTAAGCCTTTCGCCAAATTCACGATTAAGTTTAGCCCTGACTGTATCAACTGCGGGGCATTTTCTTTAAGCGTCGTTGTCAGGTTTAAAATGATATCAAGTGCCCTGTTGATTAAGTTCGGCAGGTTATTTTTGATTCCCTCTCCCAACTTGTTAATCAAGTTTGCCCCTGACTGCATCATCTGCGGCAGGTTGTTTTGTAAGGCTGTAAGTAATGTCGACCCAATAGCTTTGACCATTGACACCGCCGATGATAACAGACTTGGCAGAATCTGCATCAGCATCGACGGCAACTTTTGCAGTATTGGTGGCACGATTGTTTCAATCAGTGTACCGATACTTTCAAGCGTAGTCTGGATACGTGGTATCAGATTGTCACCCACGGTCAAAATGCTGTTACCCAGATTTTGGGTCAGCTGCTTCATGTCCTGATCGCCCGCTGCAAGCCCTACCAGGAAATTCTCCCATGCGGACTTTGCACTGGCAATAGATCCCTGAATAGTGGTGCTGGCTTCAAGAGCAGTTGTGCCCGTAATACCAAGATTGTTTTGTATTTCATGGATAGCCAGAATCATCTGGTCGAATGTGACATTATCCAGACTGTCAATTTTCTCTTTTAAGATACCCGAATCATTGATTAGGCGTATCATTTCGGTCTGTGTGCCACCATAACCAAGTTTTAGGTTGTCCAGCATGGTGTAGTTCTGCTTTGCGAAACCTTGGTATGCGTCCTGTATGGACTCCATGCTGGTTCCCATCTTGTTGGCATTATCAGCCATGTCAGTGATTGCAAGGTCAGCTATGTCAGCTGCCTTTGCAGTATCGCCTCCCAAGCCTTGAAGCAGGGATGCTGAGAAGCTGGTTACTGTCTCCATGTATTTGTTTGCAGACAGTCCAGCTGTTTTGTACGCATTATCTGCGTAAGTTTGCACTTTGCCTGCGCTATCTTTAAACAGTGTTTCTACACCACCAACCAGTTGCTCGTAATCACCAAAGCCCGACACTGCCGCTTTTGTGATTGCCGCAATGCCTGTAGCTGCTGCGGCTGTGGCTGCAGTCATTGCTTTAACAGTCAAAGTGCCTATTTTTTTAAAGGCTGCTCCAATCTTACCGCTGGATTTTTCAGCCTTATCTGTCGTTTCGTCAATTTCTTTGTTCGCAAGCGCATTATTTATTGCGATTGTCCCGAACAACTGAAATAATTCCATTGGTTTCCTCCCTTACAAACTGAAGGATTCCAGTATTGATTGTGAATTTTTTACAGTTGCTTCAATTTCATTCATATCTGCTTCTTCTGGCTCTGCATCTCCACTACAACTTTTAACAAAATCATCAAACGACATATTGTAAATTTTGTGCAGGTAATACTCCCATTGCGTTTTTTCATTCAGTTCTTCATTTCTGAATCTGATAAAGTTACAAATGAAGTCGTGCAGTTGTTCCGTTACCAGCATCTGTTGCAGCAGTTCCAAGGGATTGCTATACCGTTGATATAGCAAATCCCAGAACCTGCCGCTGTCGTTTATTTGAACAATTTTGAAACAACCACGATAAAATCCCTGAATTCCTCTTTCTGGATTACATCAATAACCATTCCCACGAACGTATTCATAGGTATGGATTCGATTTGTTTCTTGTCAATTCCAGACAACCCTGCTAAAAATGTGTAAATATCCTTTTCGCATTTTGGCAGGTTGCCCAGAATGACATTGGCAATATCAAGCGCAACAGTGATTCCGACTGATGTTACCACGTCATCGGTCACTGCTTTGCCTACCATTGCAGATTTAATTGCATCTGACTGTACAACACTCTTGAATTCATTAATTCCGATTGTGCTGATAATTTTTGACATCAAAAAAACGTCAGATGCACGTAACTCTCTCAGTGTGTATGCTTTTTCTTCTTCAGGCTGTGCTGCCTGTAAGTTTGTTGTTGTTTCCATTGTTCAAAGTCCTTTCTATCTCTTTTTTATCTTCTTTGGCTTTGGTACAGGCTCATCTTCGATTCTTTTCAAGAAATCTCCTGCACTCTGAATTTCTTCAAAACGTTCTTCACTGCACTGGAAAACAGATCCAGCGCAGTGATATGAATTATCCGTTTTATCCCTGAAATCACTCATAACTTCACATTTCAGCATAGTAAGCACCTCTTACACCGTAGGGGTCTTTTTTGCAACGTAAATGTGGTATGGCAGAGTGTCCGTCATTCCCTCGGCTAAATCTGCATAACATTCAAACGTTGCAGGAATTACGGAATTTTCCTTGTTCTTGCCTTCAACTTCAATACCAGAAGTACAAAGTGCGAAATCAAACATTGCGATAATCGGTGTGCCGTCTGCCATAAAGCCAACATAGCCCAGATTCTTGATATAGTCGCTTTCTTCGATGTGCGCTTTACTTTCGATTACATCAAATCTTTCATCCTCAGATGTGCCGTCAGCACCGATAACGGTTGATTTAATCCAATCCTTAGTCAGTTCAACCATATTAGTTTCAATTGTTGCCGTTTCGCCGATTTTATGAGTCAAGCCTTTTGCCTTAACTAATACACCGTCTACTTCGACATCTAAAATTTCAGCCTTAATAGACAGCTTCGTACCGCCGCTTGTTGCGCCGATAATCGTACCAGCCCATTTAGACGTTTCACTGTCAAACTTCAAATCTTTGTACAAAGTACCAGCGCCCAGCATAATGTTCTTTGGCGTTTCTTTAGTGACCCCGGAAACCTTAAATTCGCTCCAATCTGCCATTTAATTCACCTTCCATTCTTTTACTTTTAAATTAATCTGTATCTTCTTAAGTTCTGCATCGCCTGTCGGTACAGGCTGACTGCCTCCATAAAAAATAGCCACCGCTGACCCTTCGTCAGTGATGACTGTTTTTCCTGCTACTCCATAGTAGCGCATGATTTTTTCTTTAATCCGTTCCAATTCAGACCATGACTCACGGGTAAAGCCTGTTAAAATGAATGGGATTTCTATTTCCCCATCTTCTGTTAGCGGCTCGTTTTCGGAATACTCTCCCACAAAATATGGATAAATCGGATCAGCACACCATTCCATGAAGGCATAATTGATGCCAAGCGCTTCCATGTCTTTGTTAATTGTTTCAAGCATAATTCACCTCATTTCTGAAGAAAAAATATCTTCGGCATATCGGATTAGCTTGCTTTTGAGTGACTGGAAAGCTGTCCACATGGATCTTTTCGGTTGCTTACCATGGGTAAAATGTCCTTTTCCCTCTTCGTCCTTGTAGAACCAGCCCCCTTTCCTGCCATCTCCGTTTAGGGCATATTCACCTGTTCCAAACTCGTTCCAGATGGCATTCTCAAGAGGGCTACCAATTACCGATTGCAGCTTTTCTGCGTCGATTTCGTAGTCCCACGACCCTTTAAGCTGCCCTGTGTCAACTGGCGTATTCCTCATTGTCTGCGACATGATTTCGCCTGATGCTTCATGCAAGTACGCAAGGGCAGTCTTCTGTAATGCTTCTTTAACAGCAATTCGATTATCCTTAAATTCAACCGTCATAGCCTTGCCCACCTGCGTATTTCAGGAATATTTCCAATTGACGATGCCTCCCCATTGGATCGTCAATTAAGGTAATATCATAGACTTTGCCGCCAACAACCAGCCGGGAATTTTCCGCCGTAACCTCTTCAGGCAATTCTTCATAGTCGGATAATAAAACGTGTGTGCTTTCCTGTACCTTCTGGCTGAAGTTTAGCCGCTCAGATTCGCCTGACATAAGGTCAAGCCAGCCGGTGAGTTCCTTTACACCAGCCCAATTTTCGACCTGTTCACCAATGCTATTCCTTGTAGTTGTTCTGGTTTGAATTTGTGCAACGATATTTCCGCCAATCATAGCATCCCCCTTAGAATCTTGCCTTTTTATAAAGCTTCAGGAATGCCATTAGCTTCTTCGGAACTCCCATATCTACTGCCAAATCTGATTCTGTTGAATCAGACGCATATGTCACAGAATAACGTGAAAGAGTTTCGCTCTGGATATCTTTCATTTTTGTATCGCCACTATTGGCTGCTTCGTTCCTGATCTGCCATTGAATAATCTTTGCTGCGCCCAGCTTCACATCTGCAGGGTATTCAACCTTTGTAACCAGTACAGAATCTTCATTTGCCCAGTCACTATCCGTCTGAAATGTCAAGTCATTGGCTTCTGTTACCACCGCAAGGCAGCCACTCTGCAGGTCAGATTCTGACACCATGATTGTATCTCCCACATCAAACAGAATCAGACTTTCCGACATGAATACGCCAGCCCTGATATCTGCTACAACCCGCTTACCTCTGCATTGAAAATTGTTGTTCGTGTATCGCCTGATTGTCAATTCAAGGGCATTCAAGCGCATTTCCAGCATTTTGTCTGGTTCATCCGTCTGAATCAGTTCTTTCAGTTCCTCAACGGTCATTAACATGTAACCACCGCCTTATTCAGCTGCTTTTGTGCCATCTGGTTCATCGTCCTTCTTGTCGTCCTTCTTGTCGTCCTTCTTGTCGTCCTTCTTGTCGTCCTTCTTGTCGTCCTTCTTGTC
>NZ_QWEQ01000006.1 GCF_009936045.1 Emergencia sp. 1XD21-10
AGCAGGTGTAACAGAATATCCTTTGTGATTTTTAAACCATTCCACCATTCTTCCTTCTTCGATTTCTGCCATTCCGTGTGCAAACTGGACTCCGCCTGCGCCAATTCCGCAAAAATCTGGATTTGTTTTTGTTTTAACAATGTATTTCTTTGCCATTTTAATCACCTTCCTGTTAAATCAGGGCGGCAGCGCCGCCCCATAAATTAAACAATTTTAACGTTTCTAAGAACACCTGCGTGCTGTGTGTTTTTCAATACTGTTGCTGCAACCATTTCAACTTCACCGTCTTTTACTGCACCTGGATCTTTGAAATTCGGAATATACTGCGTGATTGCACTATCCCCTGTCAAAGATGCCGCATGGAAGCCGTCATTTACATCGAATTTAACAGCATAAATATCTGTCAGACCATCAACATTAGTTCCGCCAAGTTCTCTGGACAAGCCCGCTTTTACAACGCTGTTTGCGACAGCCGCACCATCGTTTACGGTGTAATGATTGCCTAAATCCATCAATCTAACGCCGTCCATTGTGGTTACCTTTTTGCCGAAAGCTTCTTCGGATTCTGTTTTGTAACCAAGGATTCTGGCAACAGTCTGAATCTTGGTAATCATAGATGTGTTCATCAGCAGAGCATCGGCACTTGTGGTTCTAATAAGAACCTGCAGGGATTCATAGAACTGATCTGCATTTTCTTTTAATTTTCCAATGTCGGAAATGTCGAGGACGGAATCTGTGTTAAATTCAGTCGTTGTACCTGCAAGCAGCTTGTCTAATCCGTCAAATTCTTCGGTATCAGTGGTTGCATCGCCGTTGATTAGGGTATAATGGAGTAATGAAATGGCTGACTTGATTTTCTCTTCCATCTGGAAAGCCATGTTATTGTACTTACCTTCTGCCTGCTTCAGGACTCTGTCCATAGAGAACTTACCTCCGAAGATTTTCAGATCAGCAGATTTCTGTTCCAAAGTTGCTTCGTTTGCGGTGTATTCGGTATTCAGCGCACGGAATGTTGCAATTGATGGCAGCTTTTTCTGCATATAGGTATATGTAAGGGTACTGCCGCCCTGAGGAGAAACACAGTTGTCAAAGTTTAACAACTGTAAAATCTCGGAATTCCTGAGGAATACGTCTACAACCTGCTGTGCTACTTTGTTAGACATTCCCTCTTTCATGTCTTTTAATGTCATTGCCATGATTATCACCTTCTCTTTCTCTATTCTTCTTCATATTCCATCTGAATCGCCTGTGCTAAGCTGGTTGGCTCAGTGTCTCTGTCTTCATCGCCTTCAGGTAGTCTATTTTCTTCGAATTTTTTAGTTCTACCCTTCGAGTCAAACATTGATGGGAACTGTGCCTTTAAGCCTTTGATTCTGTCTTCCCAGCCTTTGATATTGTCATTCTCATCAAGTTCTAAGGACTCTCCCTTTTCTTTCAAACTTTCGTGCAGCTTGTATGTTAAATAGTCAACATCCACAGCGTTTTCAGAAAGCAAAGCCACCTTGATTGCAGATTTTAGCTTGATTTCTGCATTCTCTTCCTGCAATGTCTTAATCTGGCTTTCATAAGTTGTGATTTTGCCCTGAAGTTCATCGTCGCCCTTTGTGCCTTTCTTCAATTCTTCAATCAGCTTGTTTGCCGTGCTTAGTTCTGCGTCTTTGCCTTTCAGGGACTCGGTTAGAGCGTCATACTTCCCCTTCCCTACATATTCACCGCCTGAAAGATTCGCAAGTTTAACCTGCTTTTCTTTGTTGGCTTCATTGCCATTCCAACTGTTGATTGCTTCGCTAATCTTGTCAAAGAGATCGTCGCCTAAAATTTCTTTTAAGAATTCCATTTCTTTTTCCTTTCTTTGCTTCGTTATTAAATGCGGTATCTCCCGCTGCAGAATCAGTTTAAACGCCTTGATTCAGGGCTATCAGGCAGCTTTTAAACGTCATTCAGCCGTTTTGGACAATAAAAAAACCACGCTTTTGCGTGGCATCTAACTTATTCGTGTTTTTCGGCGTATTTAATCAGTGCTTTGGCAATCGCCTGACCGTATGACTTTAGTTCCTTGTCTGTGTCAAAACCCTTGCGGTCAACAATGTTGTCCACAAAACCACATTCCACCAGCACAGACACACCTTTTGGTGGCGTGTTGATAAAGTACAAGTCATTGCTATACTTCACACCACGACTGTTCTGTCCAATCTTCTTTAAGTTGGCAAGAATGCTGTTCCCTAATTCTGTCCCTAGTGTTTTTCTGTCGCCTGACTTGTTTGTTACCCAGACTTCTGCACCATCGCCGCCGCCAGCGTTGAAGTGTATATCCACGCTTACAGTGCGGTATCTGCCCTGATAGGATTGGATTTTCCGCCCCTGCTCTGCAAGGGTGTAGCCGCTAACTTTCCTTTCGCTGTAATCAACTTTCCACGCCCGCTTATCTGATGGAGTTTTCATCAAATAATCATAGCAAGCCTTTGTCACTTTTTTAGCCAGTTCCAATTCAACAAATTTGCCGTTCACGGCTCCTTTGTCCGCTCCGCTTCCGTGACCGTGTGACAAGAATAATATAATTGGCTTCTTCGCCATATCACACCTCCTAAAAGATTCTATCTTGAATTTCTTCCCTGAGTTCTTTCATTTTTTCCACACCATTTCCATCAATAAAATGATTCAGCAGTGCCAAATTGACACGCATGTTTTCCCTCGTCAATTCTTTGATGTCTGTTATCTCCTGCTTATCATTTCCGAGAAATGTATCGTGTGCGTCAAGCCGTTTTTCACATTCTGTGATACGTTCTATCAATCGCCTGAAAGGAGAACATAGCTGCATAATCACCTTGACGCCCCCGGCGACAACCGCCAGCGCACCAAACAGCGCCAGAATGGTTGAAATAGTAATCTGAATGTCGTTATTCATCATACTTCCTCGCTTTCTACTTCTGGCAACCCTTTCAGACTGGTAAGCAACGATAGAATACCCGCTAACACCGCAGCGCTTGCCACTGTCATCCAGCTTACTTCTTCTAAAACCATGCTGGTTCCGACCATCGCAGCCGCCGTCTGAGCCATTGTTTTGACGGCTCTAATACTTGCTGCCTTAATCCATTTTTTCATATTTTCACCTCTTTCTTTGCATAAAAAGAGAACCTCATTCAAGGTTCTCCATGTCATTTATAGATTCACATTCTTTCAAAACTCCTGCTTCTTTCAGGATTTTTTCAAATTCTACATCGTAGTATTCAACCTCTTCTTTCGTTAGAGGTTCCCCTTTACCAATTTGTACAGCTTTTGGAATCCCCTTCTTCAATTCTTCACTCATCTACTTCCTCCAACAATATATGCGTGATTCCATTCCGTTTAACCATCTTGATAACTCTAAATGTCGTTCCTCTTTCAAATATGACTTCGGCTTCGGAGGGATTCAGCGCAGATATGTCTTTTCCTTTCTTGGAGTTTCTAATGTATATCTGCACCTGTCCATCTGGGTTATACACTTCTCCTTTGGTGGTCGAAAGATACTCTTTGTATGTAATCATACCGTTAATCGAATAAGCCGCCAAGAATGAATTTATAGCCTCTTCTGACATGAAGTATAATGACCTTGAAAGATTTCCCTTATAGGTATCCAGCTTCTTTAGTGCAGAATCTAACTCAATTGTAAACTTTGCTTCTTCAGGTGTCAACTGCTTATAATTTCTTAACTTATCGTTAATCACGTAAGATTTGGCGCCCATATAATCAATAATAGATTTTTGATCCGTTTCTGTGAGTGGACTTATCTTCAAGTATCTTTGCTTGAAATCTTCAAAGTTTTCCGTCTTATCCAGCCCGAAGTATCCTGCTCTTTCTTGCAATGTCTTTAATTCCGCATCATCTAACGCCCATCTTGCCCGTTGCAGCAATGCACAACGACAATTGACTACCTCAGCAGCGCCGCCAGCAGGATCTGAGGGGAACATCATGCCGTTGGAAAACTTCTCTTCCAATTCTCTGATTTCTCCATCAACAAGGGCGTGCGAATCTCTGGTTCTTGCGTCTAAAGTAGCATCCCATTGTTTCACAACGTCCGCCCCGGCTTTCTTTGCTGCATGTTGGGCATCCCATGCAGCCCTGCACTGCACTCCGTGACCTTCTGTTCGGGCTATTCTCATCGCCCGGTTGAAGCCAACGTTGGAATCAGATGCAATATTTCTGGCAATGTGCTTATACTCATACGCCGATGCTATCCCTCTGGAAACATTGTTTGCAATACGCTTTTTCAGAAATTCCACATCTTCACCCAGCTTCTTATATAGCTTTTCACTGATGTTCGTACTGTGACGCATCGCATCAATCACTTTTTTTTGGTCTATTGGCAGAATCAGCGGAATACCCTGACCATGCAGATCATACATAGTGCCGATGAAGCCGGTTTGATATCCATTCTTCATGTAATCTGCAATAGAGTCATACTGATTTGATGCTAAATCCTTCAAAAAGGTATCAATCTGTTTTTTCAGCGATTCTTGGTATTTCTTCTGATAAATCTGAGATTGCAATATTGACTTTTGGATTTCGTCAAGTGCTTCAAAATCCTTTAGGAGAACGCTAATTTTTCCATTGATAATTTTCAGTTTATTAGTTATGTCTTGCGCAGCCTTGCCATAAATGGCTTTCAGCCGCTTCAGCATATATTCTTCTGCTTTCAACTTGGCTTTTTCAACTTCAATCTGTTTTTTATTCATCCAGCAGACCTTCCGCATTTGTTAAATCATTAACAGCATCGTCAGGATTAGGCAGTTTATCTTTGATTTCATCATAATCTATGTCCAATTGCTCACAGATTAACTCCATCATCGTTTTATTGTCGATATATGATGCCAAATCCAGCAGAATATTAATTTCTACTTGTCGTTTCTGAGTTTCTGTCAGCTTGTTCTGTACATTTTCCTGCATATTAGCAGGGATTTCACGGGTAAAGTCAAAGTATACATCTTTAATCTGATAATCAGTACCATCCATCAAATTGACCTCATCCAAAACGACTTTCACAAGCTGCTGAAGGAATTGCTTCAGTCTGATTTCAAGTTTGTTGCATTTGAGATCTAATAAGGTGTATGCAAACTTGATTGCAATGTTTGTCGTGGCAGAAGTATCCTTCAACGCATTGATATTGACTGCAAATCCAAACCTGTAAATGTTTTTTTCATCCAGTTCAAGCTTTTCCTTTCTTGCTTCGAATGGGATATCTACAACCTTGAAGTCAACGCCGCCATCTTCATCAACTCCAATGTGCTTCTTAGTCTTAATGTTCTGAATAAGTTCTTCCATGCTGTCGCCCTGAAACCCTCTTGCGACAACGATATATTCAGCTGCATCCTGAATATTGTTCGACATTCCGCATGCCATTAAGTCATAATCGTCTATCAGAGCCTTGATTGGATGCAGATCCGAGACCTGTTTTTTATTGTTATCCATTCTGAAGAAAGGGATAAAGCCACATGAATTATAGTAAATGGTAGAATCGTCATCTTTGGTGAATGTCTTGTGAGGTCTAACGGCTTTCCCATGGTAACACTTATCTTCTACGATTCCTGCGCTTCCATTTTGTACAAAGAAATATGTGTTTTCTTCGTCAACAACCTGAATACGCTTGATTTTTTTGTTATTTTTGTCGATTTTCTCAACATACCAATAGATGATATAATCTTTTCCATCGCTGGTATATCTTGATTCCACTTCAACCACTCCCAGCGCATCCGCACACTGAAATGCCGTTGTTCCATCTTCTTTTGTATAAGCGTAGAGATATCCGAATCCCATTTGCATAACGCCTGAAACCAAGTCGTACAATTCCGCTGTGAAATCCGTGTTGTAATTGAAATACTCGTCTAATTTAGCCTGCAAATTAGTGTTATCTGATTTGACAAATGCGTCTTTGCCTGACAGCATGTACTGCGCAGCCTGATCCACTATTTCCAAAAAGAACGGGTGTGGAATCTTTATATTGGATCTGTATGTATCCTCTACAAGATCACCGCTTGCGTTGTAGTAAAACAGTTTGTATTTTGAAATATCGTGTTCAGCTTCATAGTACTTCTTGCCTGTTTTAGCAAGCCTTTTCTTCATGCTGGCTGCATCATCATCTATGAATTTTTTGATTTCTGCTAATGTAAGCATACAAGCCCCTTTCTTGTGATTAAAGCAACCACTGCTTTTCTTTTCGCCACCCCTCAATGCCATATCTCAGGGCTGCCATCGCATCATCCTGAAACGGAACAGGCGTATCAAGGTATTCACCGGTTCTATCGTCCTTTTTCCATTTCCACTGTTGCAATTCTTTGATGGTATTTGTACAGTGAGGATGCACGTATATTTTTCGCCGCACGACTTTGTCCTTGCTAACAACACCTTTTAGCCAGTCAATCTGTGCTTTTACAGAGTTCTGTTCTTTCTTTACAGCTTTAGCCCTGTAGCCCGCTTTCTTCCACATCTTTATTCTGTCAGGTTCAGCTGAATCACAGTACATATCCTTGTTTTTTGGAATGCTGTGTTCCACTGCTAACGGGATAATCTCAGCCGTGTCCATGTCGTGCACATAAATTTCGTCCAGAATGTAGATGTTATCGTCCTTGATTCCCAGCAGCAGAATGGCATTAGCATGGTTAAATCCAAAATCCTGACCTATCGCTATATCGTCATAATCGCCTAAGTTCTGGCTAATCTCTTCGATTTCCCAGTTATGCAGAATCAGACCGCCGATTTCTCCCCATTCTCCCAATCCATAGATTCTATATCCTTCTGGATCGACTTCTTTACGCCGTTCCATTCTGCGCAAATACGCATCGTCAATGAATCTGTTCATCAAATAGGTGGAATGATGAGTCAAAACATCAGGATCTTGTCTATCGAAGAAATTCTTCTTGAGCCAGTGGTTTTTATTCACCGGGTTGAAAGTCATTCTGATTTGATAAAACTGCCCTGCTGGAAGTTCCCCTCTCAAACGGTCATCTATGATTTCAAAGTCTGCCTGTGTCAGTTCAGTTGCTTCTTCTATCCATACATCCGTTAGCTTTCCCATCTGAAACGTGATTGATTTCAGCTTTTCACGTTGCTTATCGTCATTCATGCCCCTGAAGATTATCTGATTCCCGTTTGCCCTACAAGTAATATTGAGCGGGCTCAATTTTATGTCCCAATACCTTTCGGACATATTTCCGAACATACGATAAATAGCACCTGTCAACTCTGCATAGGTGCTGTCACGGTTTGTTATGTCTGACTTTCTGATGCAAACAAGATTCCTGCCTTTGTCCTGCATGAGTCGCAATATGTAGTTTTGCGCCGTGTCCATGCTCTTGCCAGATCCAGCAGATCCTTTCATAACGATATACCGTAATTGGCTCCGATTGACCTCACGGAAGCAAGGATTAGATTTTAGCATTATGTTCATGTTGTCATATCCTCGTCAATTTGCTATTGTGGTCTTCTCATCGTTTGATGTGTCGTATTTATTCGCTTTATCGATAACTTGACAGTAAGTAAAATAAAAAAGGCTTCACGAGCCCATGAGAGTTTCATTCAAATTTTTGCGTTTCGTCCAGCCGTCTGCAATTTCTCTGCTTGCATCTGTGAGTTGCCATCAAACCGGCTGTCAGAACTCCCTGATGGTATTTGCAGTAAGCCGACGGATAATATGTCCAATTCCCATCAATGCACCTGTACTGATATTTCCTGCGCTTCCCTTTAGGGATTGGCGTTTTTCTTTTCTTCTTATGCTTCTTCATAGCGCATCAGCATCCTTAAACGCCTTGAATATCTTTGGTGACTGAATGGCAAACCAATCAGTGATTGATTCATCACATCCCCACGCATCGGATGTGCCGCTATTGACCCAAAGTCCTGATTCATAAAAAAAGCATGAAGTATTTCATGCCGCACAACTTTCCTTTTGTAGTTTTCCATATCCTGTAAACTATTTTTCGAAACCTCAAAATGCCCTATCTTGATTGTTTTAGTGCTACCGTCCATGCTGCCGTCAGCATCATCAGGCATACTTTGTTCAGGCATATCAAACAGAATTGTGTATTCGGTTCCAAGAACATCAACCTTTATCATTTTCTGTATCTCCGTAATCTATTGTAATATGAAGTTCTGTGTCAATCTCCGCCTCTATCTTGTCAGTATAAAGTCCATATCTCTTACCTAACAGTTCAGCAGCCTTTAGTCTATCTTTTTCCGATGGTGCTTTAGTCATCGTTCTGGCTTCACTCATTCCATCGCCGATTCCTTCAATAACAATCTCTGTAGATTGGCTTTCCCCACGAAGAACAGATGTTAAATACTTTAAAACTTCATTCTGCCCTGCAATCAGTTCAGACTCTTTTTCTGCCATGCGCTGGCTAATATACGCTTCAACTTGAGGTTTTTTGAGGTTGTCGGCTCCGGTTCGATATGCCGTCTTTCTTGAATAACCCGCCCTTATAGCCGCTTGTGTCGCATTCAGGTCAATCAGGTACTCATCACAAAATCTCTGTTGTTTCGCCGTTAATTTTGCCATGCTCTGCTCCTTTCTGTGAAATTGAAACACCCACACCGAATTATAACAGTGTGGGTATGAAGGAAAAAATCTGAAAGAGTGACGAATTGCCCTGCTCTTACAATCTACATCATAGCACGGATTTTGGAATAATGTTATACAACTTTATACAACTTTATACAAAAATGTCACAGCAGATACAAAGATATACAATTGTTTGCATTTTAGTACAAAACAAATGCCTATTATTCCAGCATCTTGTAAAGTTCTGCAATTTCTATATTAAGGTTTAAAATTTCATCATTTGCATCTGAAAAAAGATTACCGCTTTGGGTTTTAAGTTCTTCTTCGGTTTTTGTATCTATTTTTGACTCAAGCTGTGCAATTTTTTCCCTTATTGCATTTACTTCTTTTTCATTTGCTGCCAAAAGTTTGCCATTTTCATTCCAGTGCGGCATCCATGAGTGTGCTACCGTCTCTTTTGGGGCTACAATATCAGCAACTCCCCAACCTTTATACATGATATCTAGATTTTTGTAATAGTCATGCGCCTTCTCTCTGCTGCCGATAAATCCAATATGCTTACAATCTCCAACAACCATATACAGGTCTGTATTGTTCGTGAAAGATGTAGCATAGTTTCCGTTTGTCGCTGCTTCTTTTTTATTGATCTCGTTTTCCAACAACTTAACTATATAATTACTAAGGGTGCGTCCATCAGCCTCTGCAAGTTCTTGTGCTCTTGCCTTGATTGACGGTTGGATTTTAATCTGTATTCTATCGGTTTTCTTTTCCATGTTGTACGCCTTATCTTTCATATTTATTTTTATGTGAGTTGCCTGTTACTGCAAGACAGGAAATGAAGCACTTCCAACGTTCCATAGCGCTTTTATCTTTTTTATCCGCTACTCTGCTGAACATTTCGATGATATCACCTGCATATTCTTCGTTTTTGATTGCTTCAATGTTATTTAAAAAACTTAACGCTCTCTGGATATGCACAGGATTATTTCCATCATATTGCTGATCATTGATAAAAAAATCATGCATTTCTGTTAATGTATCAATAACGATCTTCTGAATTTCTTCTGCCCATGCAATCTGTTTTTCGGTTCCTCTCATTGTTCTTGTTTCCTTTCCGTTCTTTATTGTATCTTTATTATACTAAAAGGTGTGTACCTTGTCAATACTTTTTTATTTTTTATAAAGAAAAAGCCCCTAGTGCAGATCAGGGCTTAATCTTTGCAATTTATACTGTCATGCTGTCTATGGCTTTAGTGCACATTGCGGCAACTTGTATCGCTTCTCTGGCAACTTCAATCATGTAACCTCTCAGTATGGCAATTTCCTCTTTTCCATTACAATCATTTCTAACGTCACTCCAAAACTGTTCCAGATGGACTTTTGCGCTGTCCATCGCATCCTGCGTTTCTTCCACTTCCTCAAGGATGACAGCGTATGCTTCATGATTGCTTTGGAACATTGGATGCACTTTGTTTGCTTCCTCCAGTTCCTTTTTTATCAGTCTGTTAATTTCATTTACTCCTGTCACCGTTCTTGCTCCTTATCATTTATTTTTATTAATGCAGGTATTAGCATCACCCATAGGCACCATGCGCTACCAGTTTCCATCATTCCCACAATCGCTGCCGCCGCGGTTGATATCCATGCAGCGGTATATGCTAAATATACCATGTTTATACCTCCCCTCCGTCCATCTTCGCCCCGCAGCGGGGGCAAAGAAATGTTTCACCAATTTTGATAGGAGTTTTCCCCAATCTGTTTTCTTTTTCCATTTCAGCAAATATTTCTCTCATTTTCCTATTTGTCTTCACGGTGGAAATTGCGCTTGTCACATAAGCTACAGTCAAAACTACAATTCCGATTATGGGTATCATCTCAATAATAATTTTCATGCTTCACTTATCCTTTCTTCTGCAATTTTAAAGTACTCCTTTTCACGCTCTATGCCTATAAAATATCTTCCTGTTCTTACGCACGCAACACCTGTGCTTCCTGACCCCATAAATGGGTCTAATATCACATCTCCTGCATTGCTGTGTCTGAGTATTAGTTCAGTGAGAACTGATTGCGATTTTTGGCATGGATGATATCGCTTAAATCCACCGCCGCTTTCGGATGGGTATCGGATGACGCTGCCGTCATATTTATCACTCTGGCGGTTGAACGTCCATTTCTCGCCCGGTTTAACAAACCAAGATGCAATCTCTATGTTTGATATGTAGCGTCTATCCCGGTTTCTTGGCATAGGGTTTGTTTTCTCCCAAATGATTTTATCCTTGAAGATCAAATCAGACATAACATCCTGCAACGCCGAATACTGCTCAAAAGAATGAAATGTTATGAAACTACCGCCTTTTCTGATTTTAGCCTGCAGGCTGGCTATGATTGTAATATCAAAATCCTTGTCCCACTCCCCAAAATCAAGACCTATTCGGTTCCTTCGGTCTTTCATCGTCTGGAAATTTCCATCTCTTGAAATCATAAAAGGGATGTCGGTCAGGATCAAATCGACGCTATTATCAGGAATTTCATTGAGGTAATCTAAAAAGTCACCGCTGAACAGCTTAACCATGGTTTTCATCTTCTGCCTCCTCATATATCAATCACGAATTTCTTGTGACTTTACAAGAAATCTCATATAAGTTTAATCATTATCCACTGCGTCAAGCAGTTCTTTCACATCAATGCCAGCCATTTCTTTAGTTTCTCTTATTAAGCCGCCGACCGTGTTTGTTGTGCCCACTTCACCCATAAGGGCAATGTATGCTTCCACAAATTCTGCGATTTGCTCATCTTCCCATTCATATACAGTCTTCAGCGTCCTTATCATTACCGCAAGATTCAGGTAATTAGTCGTTTTTACAATCTCAAACGGCGTTTTGGTCGGTCTATGCGTTCTCGGTTTCTTCTTTTTCTTTGCTCTCGGTACACTCATCAGCTTTTTCCCTTTCTTTCAGTATTTTTTGCACATGCAACAGTGCCCTGCCGTGGATTGTCGTTACCCATGAATAAGACTTACCCATCATGTCAGCAATCTCAGTAAAATCCTTGTACTGCACATAGATTTTATGGAGAACATCATATTCTGCGGCTTCAAGGATCTCTATTGTCGCTATAACCTCTTTTCTGATGGCAATTAAGTATGCCACAGAATTGTTAATATCCTGCTCAATTGAAACATACCGACATACTGCATCAGCCATTTTCTGCTTATTCCCTGATGACTGCACCCTTTCACCCTCCGAATATGTGCTTGTATTTTTTGCTACTGTTTTCCAGTGCTCAGCTTCAGCCGTCTTATTGGCAATCATTATGTCAATCTTTCGAATCTGGCGCAGGTATTCTTTCGCATTCATATCCCAATTGCTCTCCTTTCTGGATCTGTTCAATTCGTTGCTGCAGGGATGCAGGAATGAGGGCTTTCTTTTGCTTTCTCTCTACAAGCTGTTCGAAAATCATTCTGAAATTCGCCCTGTCCGCCGTTGTGTTTTCGGATCTACACAATTCCATGTAGCCAATTCTGTTTACCGTTTCGGCTGTTATATCGTCCATGCTTGCCAGCGCCGCAACCGGGTTATAGCAACCATATTTTCTGATGGCATTCATAACTTGCGCCCAACCATCAGACCAAAGCGCTGTATCTCCGTTCATGATGCTGGCAGACATTTCCCTGATATCTGCGATGGTAGGAGCCCACTTACTAGTAACTATCCATTTGTCAAAGGCAGCACTGGCAGCATTGTAAGGGATATCCTGCAGGTTTCTAAACCACAGTTCCATTGCCTGACTGTTGGGGAACAGCTTTTCGTTCGCATATGCCGTCTTAATAGCAGCTGTAAGAACTCCAAATTCCTGTTTATTCATTCCTGAACAACCCCTTCAAAAGTCTTTCGTTCATGCCTTTATAAACTTCAAGTTGAGCTTTGATTCTCTCCCGTTCGATGTTGTCTCCACAAGGAATTTCTTTGACTACTTCCACCTCTTTGATTACTTCTTTTTCGATAACCTGTTGGCTAATGCCAAGTGATTCTGCAACTAACGCCATGATTTCAGCGTATTCTTCATCCGTAAGTTTCCTGATAAAGTTTGTTAAGTACTTGTCATAGCTATATTGCAATTTTGCACTGTTTGCATGCATTCTTCCCTTGCAGTTCACATGGATATCGCAGTATCCATTATCTTCATCCTGTAAGATTACAACTGTGCATATACTCCCTTGGTCTGATAGAATAATCACTTCTCTTATTGTTCCATTTGAGAATTCGCATTCCCATATTTCGCCTGCTCTGCTCATTCGCTTTTCCTCTCTTTCAATGTTCCTAAACGCTTCATATGCTGTTCTATCCAGCAGATGTGTAGAGCCTTTGATAAAATCAACTCTATTCATTTTCGCCACCTGCCCATTCTGCCATCATGCGGTAAGAATCATCCAACATTTCAGCTGCTTTACTTTTTCTGCCTGTATAAGACAACCTATTGTCATAATTACCATCAAGGATTTTGGCTAAATTTGCATCTTTGATAATCCAGTCAAAGTTCGCTTGCCAGTTTCGATTGTTCTGCCCCCTTAAAAAGTCACTGGCTTCAGCTTTCCTGAATGCCTCTAGCAGATCATCTTCCGAATAGCTATTCAGCCTTGCTTTAATCGCTTTTTTCCTTGCATCAGATAAGGATCTGACAGCAGGAAGAGATGGGCAAAGGGTATTGTAAGCATCTCTGATACCGTTATAATCTACTCTTCCCTTACCTTCCCTTATCTCTCCTATACTACTCTTACCTATACTATCCTGTGTTGCCAGTTGGTTGTCATCTGGTTGCCAAGCGGTTGCCAGTTGGTTGTCTTCTGCTGAATCCGTTAAAATTTCAATGGATTCGGTGTAACTTCCATTCCCTTTTAGTACTAATAGTGACATTTCTTCTTGATACTGAGTTGGGCTATATCTGTCTTTTCGCAACAGATTATGCATGCGCCAGTGCTTAACAACGACAACTCCACTTTCAAATGCCAGAACAAACCTTTTAGCAATCAGTAATTTCAAATCGTCATCCGATGCCCCAATCATTCGCTGAATTTTTTTAGGATTGTTTACGAAACCATCGTCATCCGCTCTCATGTTCAGGTGAAAATAAAGCGCCTGCGTCGTGAGTGGCATATCTAAAAATGCGTCAGAATCAATTATTTTCTTTGTAAACATTCTGCGTTCAGCCATAGTGTCAGTCCCTTCCGTATTCTCTGAACGCTTCTTCCCGTTCTGCTCTAAATGCACAAACATCATCTGTTGCTGCTAATTCTGGATAAAGTCTTTGCACTCTGCGTCTGCATCTGCCGACTGTTTCCATTGACGGCAGCCCCCACTTACTCATACAGCGCAGCACATCAGCAAACGGAAATCCGCAAATATTGCAGCCTACTTCTTCGCCGCAGTACTTTGTCACTTCGATATAAAGCAGGTTGTCGCTGCTTCGGGTTTCTGGATGTTTTTCAAGAATTTTTTTCACGATGTCGGTTGTCGTTTTCAAGTTTTCCATGTTTTAACCCCCTATTCTTTCAATTCTCACTACTACACGGGGTTCAAAATCCGTGTATACCTTGCAAATATTCAGGCGTATAACTTGAGTGTCATCGCTATAAGCAATACCATTAAGTGCGTCACAGATTACCTTTGCGATGTTGTCCGCATCAGGCTTTTTTGTCGGGAAAAGATCCCCTGCTTCGATTTTTTTACGGTCTTTTTGAGACATGCTTTTCGGTATTTCGAAAAAAGCGATTATATCCATTTTCAGCGGTTCTTTATCAAACCAGCGTTCTTCTGCTTGCTCTAAAAAGCACTGCTTTATGTAATTTTCGTAAAGTACTGTTTTTTCAGGTGTCACGCTCTGGCTTCTCCCTAGCTTTGGATTGTAAAAAGTTCTTGCCCTTGCCTTTCCCTGCGGTTTACCTTCAATTACGAATTCAATCACCGTTATCACCTCTATTTATTGATTCTGACAGCGTTTTAGACAACTCCCGCATATCGGATTCCGCTGCCTTTATATCCGCTAACAGCTGAATCACTGACTGTGCTTCGGATCCACGCAACTTTTTCATTGCAAAGCTGTCCAGCAGATGTTCACAGTCACGATGATACCCTGTAACAATCCTACTTGCTGCTTCTCCGTTTTTAGCTGTATACAGTTCTTCAATCCACATATTCAAGCTATCGGACTTCAGGACATACTTTCCACATACAATTTCCATATCCAACCTCCTTAGAACGGCACTTCTTCATCTATCGCCTGAAATTCGTGGAAAGATTCTGCGGATTCCTGCGGTTCATGCGTCTGCACGTTATTTTCTTCACGTTTCGGGAATTCTAAAAATTCTACTCTGTCTGCTACAACATCGGTTGTGTAAACAGTGACACCATCTTTGTTCTGATAGCTTCCTGTTTGGATTCGCCCTTGAATTCCAACTAATCTGCCTTTTGCCAGGTATTTCTCGCAATTTTCCGCCTGCTTACCGAAAACGGTTATGCGGGGAAAGTCTGTCTGCTTCTCGCCGCCTGATCTTACAGGTCTGTCAATAGCAACGGTAAAGGTTGCAACTGCCATCTGCGTGCTTGCGGTGTATCTGACCTCCGGGTCACGGGTAAGTCTTCCTATTAAAATCACACTATTCATATGTTCTTTTTCTCCTTTTGTGGTGTTCTGTGTGAGTCGTACAGCGTTTTTTTGTCTGATGTTGATTAACTCTCTAATTCAAACTATAAAATCGCTGTACGACTTCGATATTTTTTTAAGCGATTACCGTAAACATAGGGTAGTCTTCCAGCTGATCTACAAGGTAATCTTTGATTCTCTGCATTGCATCGATCTGCCATGCGCCGCCATCAGCTTCAAAGATGGCGCAAGCCACACCACTTCCTTCTTTCATTCTGAAGATAAATGCAGATTCAGGCTGTTCTACTTCAAAGAATGTTCTGTATGGCTTTAACAGTACTGGATTAGGGACAATTGCTTCGCTTTTAGAAGTAAGTCCCGTTTTGACTGTCGCTTTCTGCGTAACGCCATCATCGCCATACTGCGCTATCGTTCCAGCTTCAACAGTTCCCGCAAACTTTAGCAAGGTTTCTCTGTCGTCGTTTTTTATAAATTTTGACTGTAATGCAATGCAGAAAGATTCTTTGTCCATGAAAGAGTCAAAGCTGAAATACGGTAGCAGTGCGTCAGCTTCTATCAGATATTCTCTGTTTCTGTTGTAATCCAACTCTGAATACACCTTCACCATTGTTGGGCTGGTGACCTCAACAATCATGCTGTCACTCATTACATCCGTTCCTGACTTAATATAATCAAGCAGTCCTGTAAGGGTATTTACCGTCAGTTTCATTGCTTTTGGTTCATACGGTTCAACCCTGAACAATGTCTTGTCTGAATATATGTCACCGTGGATTTCCTGCGTTTTAGCTTCTCCGAGATTTACAATATACTGCAATGCTTCTTTAATCATACTTTTCACCTATTTTACCTTTCTGAAATCTACAGGGATAACTTCGCCTGTTGTCATGTCGACTGTTTCTTTTCCAAATCCCAATTGACCTTTCAGCTGATTGCCATACTCTTCAGCGATCACTTCACCTGTTCGAAGATCTCTCCCGACAGCAAATTGAGTCGTCAATTCTCCTTGTGCTGCCAGCTTCTCACTTACCTTAATTGATGTCATGACATTGTCACGGGCTTCATTCTGTTCAAATGACATTTTGATGGTAATTTCACGCTTTGCCTTGTAAGGCGTATTCACATCCTGTAGGTTCTCCATTACTCTGTCAAACGAGTGCTGGAACTTCTCGTTCAAAGCACCGCCGACCATTTCTTTTAAATCAACTTTCATGTTTTCACCTTGCCTTTCTATAAATAAGATCTTCCGAAGATCTCCATAAACTCATCACGACTTCCATAGTGTCTTTCAAAGTATTCCTGTGCCATCTTCTTTAGGTAGTCATCAACCTGTCGCCGATACTTCGGATTGACCCTTGCGCCATTTGGGTGGAGATCGTAGCGCAGCGGCACGACAAAGCCGTATTTTTCAGATTTTCCACGGTAGCATCCGCCGAAGATGTGATGTCTTTCCACATATGGACTGCCTGTAAAAATGCAATTGCCCATATTGTCCGTGAATACACTTGTTAATCTTTTAACCATTAGGCAACCCCCATTCTCGCTGGATCTGACTTTCAATTAACCGCAGCTGTAGCTTAATACTGTTAATTGCTTCTTGGTTTGCCTTATATACGGCTTCTGCAACATCTCTGGCATATCTGGCTTCTGCAACTGCAGGGATTCCATAGCAAGTTTTATCAATCATACCGATCGCCATTCCATCTTCTCGTAGCTTCAGGCACTCATGCCGCAGCAGAATCTTATAGTCCCTTTCTGCCTGCGCATAAGCTATTCCATTTTTTCGCAGCTGTCTGATGCTGACTTCAAGGTCTTTTGTCTTCTGCTGTAATTCGTTGTATAATTCGTACATGCCTTTTACTCTCCAAATAATGCCTGCTGTACGTCAGAAACATATTCAACCGTTTCCGTTTCAGCAATTTCTACAGATTCAATGACGTTTTCTGCAATCACTCCAGATGGCAAGTTTTCTTCAACCTCGTTCGTTTCTTCTGCGGCATACATGCCGCCAAGGTCTTCTGGAAAAGCTTCTCGTAGTGCATGTACAAGTGCAACTTTTCTAATCATGCTGGCAGGGCGCTTCTGCCAATTGCTATTCACCGTCCCATCTTTCTTTAAGCCGATGTATTCATTTAGGGATACGGATACCTCTATAGGGTTCTCATAGCCTTTTACAAAGGCTTTCGCCCAGCCCCCGACTAATGTTTCGCCATCAATAACAATTGTTCCTATCCTGTTCTCCAAACTTCCGTCTTCTTTCAGGATAACAACACCCGCTTGCTGACCCGCATAGCTGGAATTACGCATCGCCCTTTTAGTGATTGCTTCTTTGCCTGTTACGATGGTTGCAGGCTGGCTGCCGTACTTAATTAAGTACGCTTCACGCAGGAAAGGATTCAACTTTTGGAATTTGCAAAGATTAAGAAACATTACAACCTCTTGATCTGTTACTCTGCCATCCCCATTGACTAAATACTGCCTGATGATATTCGGGCTGATTTTAACCATCTGACCGTTGCATTCATATTCTACAACCTTGTTGCCAACATCCACAGGCGGCTTCGGCGCTAAACTATTTTGAATATCCATATTTCAACCTTCCTTTCTTAAAGCATTCTGAAATTGATTGCATTTCGATTAAAAAATGCTCTCAGTTCTTTTGCATCTTCGATTGAGAGCAGCGCTTCAAATCCAATCCACTGCTTATCCGCATCATCATGAGCGCAACCTGCAGGCTCTTCCGCTACTCTTTCATCTGGTACTTCCTTAGCGGCGGCGGCTTCTTTGCGCTTCTGGATGTCTACTAGCCGCTGCCCTTCTGCTATTGCCTTGTTAATGTCCAGAGTTCGCTTGTACTCTTCGATGGCTTCAAAACTGAATTCTGGCAGATTGTTCAGTGTTTCCAGATCCGCCTTGATGCTGCCAATTTTTTCTTCAATTGCTTCAATGACTTTTTTCATGGCAAAGGTCGCATTTAACCATCTTGGATCGCTAATCTGTTCAAAGCGAAGCCATTCAAATTCGTTCCTGCCATCGAAGTAGGCAACGATTGATTCAAGTTTTGCCTGCTTCTGCTTCTCTTCATAGGACTTCACCTGAGAGTCGATCAGCTGCACCGGTTCTGCGATAATCGCAACAAGGTCTTTCATCTTCTTTTCAAACTCTTCATAGGGCTGCAAGCATCTCTTCTCTTCTCTCTTTCGGGCGGTTTCCACTGCTGCAATCAGCTTATTAAGGTCTGCTTTTGCCGTCTTTGCGTCCTTGATGGTATCGTCCGTAAATACCATGTTTCTGTAAAGTTCCGCTTTTGCGGTGATCTCCTTTTTTAACTCTTCGTAGTTAAACTCAATCGCTTTCGGGAATTCGACTTTTTCAATTCTTAATTCCATATCTTCCTCTCTTTCTATATTTCTGGCAGAATCAGCGCAGGTTCTCTTCTCTCCTGCACACAATCCCAGAATTCTTTCTCTTTGCTGGCTAAGTACTTGATATCTTCTTCCACTGCTGTCCGCTCAATTACATAGTGCAAAATTTCCGCTTTGACTTCTCCTCCATAATCCGACTTCAGGCGGGCTTTTAAGACGGCAAAGTCAAATTCTGTAACCAGCAGATAATGCAGCAGCTGAATATAGTAGTTGTCTGGAATCCTGTTTTTCCACTTTGCCCTTTGCGCCGCACGAACTATATTCGTGGTCTTGATTTCAAGGATTCCTTTTCTTCCTTGTTGATCCGTCAGCCAGCCGTCCAATGATGCGTGAGCCCACGGGTATTTATCATTGATCCACATATTGTTATCCACGTAATCAACCTGATATTCTAGAAAGTCCAAGGCAAACAGATTACGCAGCATTGGCTCAGCTTCGTGTCCATACTTGACGTATGGCTTTTCTGAAATGTCCTCAGCTACAGCTGCGCCCGTCTTTTCCAGCCACAAGGTAACGTTGTCCTTCCAAGGGTTTAATCCTAAAACCGTGGCGGCATCGCTTCCGCCAATTCTCTGACGGTTCGACAGCCATTCAGCATGACTGTTCAGAATCTGCATCTCAACCATTTTCTTTTAACCTTCTGGCGGCTGCTTCGCCTGTATCTATACCGTCTTTCAACAACGCCTCCATATCCTTTCTTGCATCTTCTCTTGTATGGTATTTTAGTAAATCTGCGTAAATTGTTCCAATAATCGTTAAAAACTCAAGGGCTACGTCTTTTCCTGTTCCAGCTATGGTCACATTAACGCCATCTCTCTTTGCTTCACAATGAATCATAATTTTCCTCCATAATTTTCTTCACTTCTCTTGCCCAATTTGGATTAACAGGGCAATACTTTTTTCCGATTTTTTCAACGGTGTCATATCCTTTGCCAAAATAGTTTTTAGCTAAATTTTGGACAAAGTCATCAACACCGTCTTCCAGCGACCTGTAGACAATGGGCACTTCGTCAATGCTCATACCTCCAACGTTATTGCACTCTGTAAAGGCTGCACTAGTAAAGTTACCCGTTTCCAGCCTTGCAATCGCTAGTGCAATGTCAGAATCAACGCCGTAATACTGACAAGCTACGATAATCATTCCTTCTACGCTACCTGTGCAGTTCGGGTTCACTTTCTCAGCCGCTTCAAGTTGTTGTTCGAGCCTTACCATCTCTACATTTAAAGGGACGGTGTCAGGCTCTTCCTTTCAACAAATAGCCGCAGTGCCGTAGATTGTTCCGTAAGCCACTGCCAAGAGCAGTGCAATCAGTCCCGCTGCCGCCAGCTGAATTTTGCCACGTTCGTTCAGCCTATACTTTTTCACTGTCCTTTCTCCTTTTCAATCTTTCCGCATTCCCCCACTCGGTGGAATCTGTTTGCAAAATCAATTAACTTTGTTAGTTCTGTTTTGGTTTCTGGGCTTGCGTTTTTGCTATGTAATCCTGCCTTTATCAAGTGGTAAGCAATCTGGATTAATACTCTGTCATCAAAATGCGCATTTAAGCTGCCGCACCATAAAGGCAAACAGCTAAAATCAAGGTCTGCTTCCCGTAGGTCTGCTCCCCATAGGTCTGCTCTCCATAGGTCTGCTCCCCGTAGGTCTGCTCTCCGTAGGTCTGCTCTCCGTAGGTCTGCTTCCCGTAGGTCTGCTCTCGTACCGCCATTTTCGTTATCAAGCCACATCTTATGTTTTTTTAATATTTCATTTAAAACATCTTTGTTCATCTGGTTTCTCCTTTGTGTTTTTTCTTTTCTAAATAACTGAGAATGTCACTTTCTGCGAATCGCCTTAGATTCCCAACCTTAGCCGGGGTCAACTCACCGCTGACCTGCAGCCTGTAAAGGGTTGTGGGCGATATCTTCAGCATCGCCATAACTTCGTTTGCCGAATAGTACTTTTCGATTGCCATTGTCATCCCTCCTACAACGAATTTTCCCAGTCTTCTTCGCTTGCATATTCTTCGACTGTGTATGATCCCATTGAATCAGTCTTAAAAGCTTCTGCGAATTCTACCGCATCCGCATATTTCCCAGCTTCGAGATGTTTTCTTGTGCCATCTTCGTAAGTGATTACAAAAAACATTGATTTCCTCCTTTTTTTCTGATAAAATATTATTAAGTACATTTTCAGGTCACTTTGACCTATTGCCCATGTTTGCAGCATGGGCTTTTTTCTTTAGATTTCGCTTTCTTCGATTACAGTGACAGCTAAGGCTTTACGCAAAAGAAAATCTGTGATGCGCTGCTTTGCGATGCCTGTTTCGTCGCTAATCGCTTCTAGTTGATCATTTACATCTTTGGAAATCCAGATCGTACCACCTGTTTTTCCAATTGGCTTACCCGTTGATTTTCGGATTATGATTTTTTCCATTGTTTCCTCCTGTCTTCACCATACTTTTTGTGTCTTTTTAAGACACTCAACTTGTAAAAAAAATAAGATCCACTTCATCTGCTGACAGATTATATCTCTCTTTTATTTTTACAATTTCGCTTTTGCTGAATTCTGAACCATGTTCATTTACCTTAGATGATAGCGTGCTTCTTGCTATACCTAGATATTTCGCAACATCTCCCATTGTATCTCCATGTAGCTTCATGACTGAGAGCAATCTGTTTTTGTTCATCATATCACCTCCTCCGTATCTTTTTAAGACACTTTCATAATATCACACGTTTTTGTCTGCGTCAATCTTTTTTTGGTCTTTTTAAGACACTTTGTTCAAATTTCGCTTGATTTATGCAAATTTATGAAGTATAATTAAGACACTAAAGGAGGAATACCACATGACAATGGCTGATAGAATAAAAGAACGGCGCATTGCTATGGGATATACACAAGAAGAATTAGCCGAAAAGATAGGTTTGAAAAAATCTGCCATAGCAAAGTATGAAAATGGAAGGGTTGAGAATATCAAACGCCCTATTATAAAGAAAATGGCAGCTGTTTTAGAATGCACTCCTTCGTATTTACTGGGATTTGATGCCAACATAGAGCAAAGCGGCGCATTTGTCGCCTACATGCTGATGGATACTACATTCACGGAATACGTCAAGAAATTTCATTCGCTGCCAGATGATGAAAGACAACGGGTATACGGATATATTGACTCTTTATTAGCAAAAAAATAAAGAGGGCGCATTGCCCTCTTTTGTCACCAATTTTCCCTAACAGTGATAAGGAAATCATATAGGAACTTGTAGATTTTTACATCATTAAGAGTTTTCAATAGTTTGTAAACCTCTTTCTTATAATTGATTTCTGGATTCATAAGTACCTCCTGAAAAAGGACAGATTCCACCGAAGACATCTCTGTTCAAGAAATATCTTACAGTGAATTAATGGAAATAAGTACTAAGGAATTCCTTGTGTTAATTATATAACAAATTGGAAAGAACCGCCATACTACAAATTATAGAAATATGAAGAGCGCTATACCCCCTTTATGGTAAGAAAGGCGTAGGATTTGCAAAAGATCCTGTCAAGTCAGTAAAAAACAGAGTATCCCATAAAACCACGGCTGGTGTTAAGGATATACTTAAATGATTATTAGCTGCTGAAAAAAACGCTTTCTGAGCGTTTTATGGCAAGATTTGCCGAATAAATTACTGCAATTTTCACAGAAGAAAGGAACAAAGAAATGATTGATTTTAAGAATGGAACCGTTTTCAAACTGAAAAAAGCAAAAGGATTCGATCACGAAAAAGACATTCAACCGTTATTTATCGCTGGTGAAGAGTTTATTTCAGAATACACGGGTATTCGTGATTACGTAATCTTCACAACCAAAAGAATGATTGCGGTAAATGTTCAGGGTATGACGGGCAAAAAGAAAGATTTTACATCACTTCCTTACAGCAAAATACAAGCATTTTCAGTTGAAACTGCAGGTGTCCTTGATATGGATAGTGAACTTGAGATGTATTTCTCTGGACTTGGAAAGGTTAAACTTGAATTCTCTGGTGCAAATGATATCGTAGAGATAGGCAAGCTGATCTCAGAAAGAGTCCTGTAATTGGTTTCAAGAATTCCTAACTAAGCATATAAAAACGCCCCTGTTGGCGCAAGGACGTTTAAAAATCGGACTGTAATGATACAATACCGACCTAAGCAATCATATTGTATCATCGCAGCCCTTAAAAATCAAGCGTTAAGGGTATTTTTGTACCCAAAAAACAGGAAAGGATAATACTATGGCAAGTTTTAAAAGAAAAAATAACGGAAAAGTGGAAATCACTATAACACGTGGCAAGCGATTTGACGGAAAACCATGCCGCTATTATCGAGAGGTTGACTATGTATCTGAAAAGCAGCTGCAAGAAGCTGCAGCATTATTTCTCGCCGACATAATAAACGGCAATGTCTCAACACCCGATGCAACATCTTTAGACGCTTTATATAACGACTTTATGGCTCATAATGGCAACATTAGTACCGATCTCAAAATTTCTACTCGCAAAAGATATGCCGCCATTTATGAAAACCAAATCAAACAGTACTTCGGTGACAAAAAAATTAGTAAAATAACAAAGGTTCAAATCAGGGATTGGGTTAAAGATTTGTCCGAAAACGGAAAGAATAAACGTACAAAGCAACCTCTATCTCCAAAGACTATCAAGAATGCTCTATCGCTACTAAGCACGCTTTTTAAATATGCCGTAGAAGACCTTGAATTATTAGAAAAAAATCCTTGCGAACATGTGAAAGTGCCCAAAGCCACAAAAAAATATAAAGTCCCGAAAGACTTTTACAAAGAACATGAAATCGCAGATTTAATTTCTTTACTATTACAGGAGCGTGAAACTGAGTCAGGGCGAACCCATGCAACAGCGGTCCTTTTAATATTATTTACTGGTATGCGTGCAGGTGAGGTCATGGGTTTGCGCTGGGAAGATATAGATTTTGAAAAACATACTATCAGTATTGAAAGAATACGGCTAGTAGTTCCCGATGACGGCGTAATAGAAGATACCCCTAAAACAGAAGGGTCTATTAGGTTGATTACCGCCCCTACCTTTATTATGGGCATACTGGAAATTTTAAAAGATTATCAACAATACTACAAAAAAATATTAACTAACGATTATAAAGATAGTGGCTACGTCTTTACAATTCCAGAAGGAACACCCCACCATCCAAACAATACATATCGCTGGTTTAAACGTTTCTTGCAGAAATACGAATTAAAAGATACCACTTTGCACGATTTGAGACATACCCACGCCGCAATCCTCTCATCTATAGGTGTTCAGATTGTTGACGTGTCTAAACGATTAGGACATACTAACACACGAATTACGCAAGAAGTGTACGAATATTACTTCAAAAGTACAGATAAGAATGTATCAGAAAAGCTCGACCAGTTCTACGCCTCTTTAGTAAAAATGTAGTCTAAATGTAGTCCAAAGAAAAACCCAACGCTATAAACGTTGGGTTTTCAATATTTTTTTGGTGCGCCATAAGGGACTCGAACCCCTAACCTTCGCATTCGTAGTGCGCTACTCTATCCAATTGAGCTAATAGCGCACGAACAATTTGTTCGTACTTATTTATTATAGTTCAATTCATCGAATTTGTAAAGAAGTTTTTTTGTTTCAATTATGATTTATCTATGTTAAAATAAATCCCTACACTATACCACCAGACTTTTTTCTGTGATATAGTGGTTGAGAGAGAACGGAGGTGAGAAACTGTGACCACATACAAAACTGCGGAAGTTGCCGCAATCATCGGAATACATCCAAATACAGTACGATTATACGAAAAACTGAAGCTGATACCTAAGCCAGAACGGCTGCCAAATGGGTATCGCATATTTACAGAATTTCATATAAAGCAATGCAAACTGATACGCCTTGCATTTCAAGTAGAGGTATTGCAGAACGGGTTAAGAAAAAACATTGCACAAATGCTTACTATATCAGCAGCAGGAGATTTTGATACAGCTATTACGCTTACGAAAAACTACTTAGGACAAATCGGGAGAGAACGCCGGAACGCGGAAGAAGCCATTGAAATTGTAAAGCAAATTTTATCCGGAGATATTGAGAAAAATTCGCAGTATCAGAAGCGAAAAGAGGTATCAGAACTGCTCGATATTTCTATGGACACGCTCCGAAACTGGGAAATGAACGGCTTACTTACAGTAAAAAGAAAAGATAACGGGTATCGAATCTATACCGATGAGGATATACAGCGGCTAAAGATCATTCGCACATTAAGATGTGCAAATTACTCCTTAGAGGCAATCCTTCGTTTGTTGCAGCAGCTATCCCAAAATCCAGATGCTGATATTCGAGCCACCTTGAATACACCGAAACAGACTGATGATATTATTTCTGTCTGCGACAGACTAATTGTCTCACTGTCAGTAGCAGAAAAAAATGCTATTGCGATTTTGGATATGCTGTACGATATGAAAATTGAATTTTCATAAACCCTACACTTTACCACCAATGTTTTCATTGGTGGTATTCTTATTTCACAAGAAACAAAAGGAGGTCTTATTATGCAGACTGTAATCAATGTGGAGCGATTGTCAAAATCCTACGGCAACCTGTTTGCAGTAGACAAAATCAGTTTGTCCGTAAAGCGTGGAACCGTTTACGGGCTTCTTGGCGCAAACGGTGCAGGAAAAAGCACAACAATCGAATGTATCTTAGGTACAAAAAATGCCGATAGCGGAACAATATCGGTCTTGGGGTATAATCCTAAAAAGGACAGGCATCGCCTGTTTCAAAATGTGGGCGTTCAGTTCCAAGAGTGCGATTATCAGCCGGAAATAAAAGTTTCAGAACTATGTGAAGAAACTTCTTGTCTTTATGATGCTCCTGCCGACTGGAAAAAGCTTTGTGAACAATTTGGAATAGAAGGTAAGATTGGAAATGCGTTAAAGAGCTTGTCCGGCGGGGAGCGTCAGTGCTTATTCATCGTACTTTCCTTAATCCCGAACCCGGAGCTAGTATTTCTTGATGAATTGACTACCGGACTTGACGCAAAAGCCCGGCGTGATGTCTGGAAAATATTATCTGAATTAAAAAGTAAGGGATTGACTATCTTTTTAACTTCCCATTTCATGGACGAAGTGGAAGCCCTATGTGATGAAATTTGTATTTTGAGAAACGGGAAAATCATATTTCTCGGAGCCGTTGAGCAGGCAAAAAAAGCCAGTAAATGCGAAAACTTTGAAGACGCTTATCTTAGGCTTTCCGGTGAGGAGGTAGAGAAAGAATGAGATCATTTGGAACACTTTTGAAAAATGAATTGAAGCTAAACATCAGAAACATGAATATGGTTATTTTCGCTGTTATCGTGCCACTGATTGTCTTAGGTTTGCTTGGCTTCATTTACGGAACAAAACCCGCCAGAGACGGAGCAGCATACACTTTTATGGAACAGTCTTTCAGCGCACTATGCTGTATCTCCATTTGTGCGGGTGGGCTAATGGGTCTGCCCCTTGTCGTATCAGAATATCGGGAACGAAAAATCTTGAAGCGTTTTCAAGTTACCCCTGTCAGCCCAGCAAAATTACTTTTGGTAGAATTTTTGATTTATGTTATCTATTGCATCGTATCAATGCTTACGCTGTTCCTTACCGCCATGCTGTTTTGGAAAATAAGAATACATGGTTCTTTCCTGTTATTCTTGGGAAGCTGGCTTTTGACTATGGTATCGACTTTGAGTATCGGATTGTTAATTGGTGGAATTGCCAAAAACATGAAAAGCGCAAGCGTAATTGCCTGTATCTTATATTTCCCTATGCTGACTTTTTCGGGTACAACGCTTCCCTTTGAGGTTATGCCTATTACCATGCAAAAAATTATCAGTATCTTTCCATTGACACAGGGTATTCAGCTAATGAAAAACGCATTTCTTGGGTCGCCGATTGAAAATGCTATATTCCCGGTTGTTATTATGAGTATTACCGCATTAATCTGTTTTGCTATTTCCATAAAATATTTTAAATGGGAATAAACATCTTCTTTGGCTTTACTTCAGTGCATTTGAGCTGTCCGTTTTGTACGCTACGCTAAAAAAGAAGAGACAGCCATACGACTGTCTTTTCTTTTTTAACCGGCAACGCTCGCTTCGCTCACTCCTCCGT
>NZ_QWEQ01000060.1 GCF_009936045.1 Emergencia sp. 1XD21-10
CGCTCCTCAACATGAAGGCTTTCATCAATAGCGCTAAGCCGGTTACTCATAGCCTCCTCAACCCTATCCTCCAGTTCTGACCCTGTGTACCCTTCCTGTATTTCTGCCAGCCTGATTGCCATCTCAAGGCTCTGCCTGCTTTCTTCATCCATGTCCTCTATAAAAGTACTGCGATTTGTGCCTGGCGTAATATATGCAATAGGTTTTCCATCAGCCATCTGGTTCATTTTCATATCAAAAATCATCGACGGCAAATTCCCTCTTTCACCGTTATAATATTCTTCTACGTACATATTTTTCATTTCCTCATCACTATAGCCAATGGCCTGCAGTGCTCTTCTGTATTCCTCTGCTACCTGCTCTTTTGTTACTCCATCTTTGAGCACTGGATTGATAAAGCCAGTGTACGCAATATTGCACCGTTCTTCTGGAAATTGATAGAGTTTTTCATATGCAGCCATGAGTTCTATCGGCATTTTAGAGAAATCTTGCTCTACCGCTAATGCCTCATTTTCCGGCAAATCCGGAAACGCGATATATCCATCCGCCCCAAATTCAGCCTCAAAACGGTCAATATCACGCATTGACTCCCTGTCGATATAATCGTCCTCAACTTTCTGCCTTGACGGTCTTTCATCATATTCAAAGATGTTGCGTAAATCATCGTTGACCATTACATAATGAAAATCTTCATCTTCCTGTTGTTGTATAGCCCGTCCCATCACATAATGGTCATTTTCAATCTGCCACTCTTCAACCTTGATGCATTCCTGCCCTCCAATCGTGATCAGCTCTTCGCTTTCCTCTTCCAACTGCAGATACTGCATCAAATCATGGCAAAACTGTTCTGGCATAATGTCATACTCTATACGCTGCCCAACCCAGCTGCCACGGGTTCCATTTATGCCGTTCATCAATTTTATGGCACGACCGCCCGCAGCCTGCCACTGATGCAGATTTGTAGAATAGTCATCCAGCAATGTATCAGCTACACTAATTCCTCCCGGAACATACTCCGACTTATCTTTTCCACATGGTAAAAAGACTCTGTGCTCCGAATCAACTTCCGGAAGATATTGATCTAGCCACGCATTTTTCTCTGTAAGTGCATATGGACTATCTTCCAGTACTGCAGACAGTACGTATACTTCCATATCTGATGCCTGCATAAACTGCCTGGCTCCTTCAATCACATTTTCATGTGGATTTAATTCGGCATAATATCCCTTTTCATATAAAGTTTCCATGGTGTCTACTGGTGTAAATACTGCCAGCGTACCATCCATATCAATAAAAAGTCTTCGCTTTTCCATAACTTTCTCCCTCCTTTTAAGCAAATAAAAAGACGATTGACTTCATTCGTCTTTCGTCTCAAACTATTCCTATAGGCATCGGCATATATCGTGCCGGTGTCATCGCTGGGGTTGCAGGGGTGCAGATCCCCTGCATATAAAAGGCAGGACATTGCGTCCTGCCCATACAGTTATCTCCTATCAATATATTTCTTCTGCTCTATCATTCAATCTCACATTCATCGTTAGCTCGTATAGATACTTCTGCAAACTTAACCTGTTCTTTAAGCCATTCTGCATCCGTCTGCTCAACTGCACTTGATACATATCCTTGCTTCAAAATCACGTCCTCCACAATATACTGCGGGATCATTTCATCGCCGACATATAAGCACCGCTCGTTAAATTGACTGTCAAAGCCTCTGTCATACAGACTATAATAGGTATCTTCACCCTCTTTTTCGATCAGGACGTACCCGTTGGTATAGTTGTACGCATATGCTTCCTTCGTCGCTTCCGGCTCACGAGGCTCTTCACGTTGTAATTCAGCAGTCAATTTTTCAAGTCTCGCTTCTTTCTCGGCAAGTTCGTCAGTATAGGCAAACTCTCTTTGCAGTTCCTTTTCGATTCGCTTCATCTGCTCAGAAAGCTGCTCCATTTTCTTTTGGGATTCCATTTCCAGGTTTTCTATATCTCCCAACTTTTCATCAATCCTGGATATGATCGTTCCTGGCTCAGCACCGCGATCCAAATTGTGTAATCCGCTGCCATGCAGCCGCAGGCGATACCTCCCGTCATAAAAACTGGTCTCCAGATCAAAGCCTCTATAGTTTCCGATCCGCTCCCATCGGTCGCTGTCTTTATATTTTACAGTCAGATCATAAATCGCTTCCCCCGCCATAGCAGGTTCCGTAAACCGGATACCGGCAACAGTTATTTCAAACGGCTCATCCTGATGTCCAGAGAGCTGCACCAGATCCTGCGTATAATTTTCGTGCCGTTGCGCAACTTCCTTATACTCTGCCGGAAGGTTTCGCAGCAGCTGGTTCTGCAGACGGTAACGCTCATCGTCAAAATTCTGTTTCAGCATCTTCAGCTGGTTGACGCTGTTTTGCAGTTCCATCTGCTCCTTAATCCTGTCATCACTGCAGCAAAGGGCTTTTGTCTCGGCATATTCAAATGCACGTATGTCAATATCTTCGCACCGTCTTGCCGGATTTTTACTGGTCATGATCTGGCTGATACCTCGTTGCTTTGTTTCCAGCGTCTGCCAAGAGTAAGCATCGAAAGTATTCTCCGTCACGTACTTGTAGATATATACCTTTTTATTTGTGTTGCCCTGTCTGATCAGTCGGCCATTTCTTTGCTCAAGATCCGCTGGTCTCCATGGTACATCCAAGTGATGAGCCGCAATCAGCCGTGTCTGTACGTTCATCCCAGCGCCCATCTTCTGAGTACTGCCAAGCAAAAACCGCACGCGCCCGCTTCTGACCTTGGAAAAAAGGTCCTCCTTGGCACTTTCCGTATTATAGTCATGGATGAAAGCGATTTCATCTTCTGGAACACCTTCCGACATCAATCCCGTCTTAAC
>NZ_QWEQ01000061.1 GCF_009936045.1 Emergencia sp. 1XD21-10
CGCTCCTCAACATGAAGGCTTTCATCAATAGCGCTAAGCCGGTTACTCATAGCCTCCTCAACCCTATCCTCCAGTTCGGTTCCTGAGTAACCTTCCTGGATTTCCGCCAATCTGATTGCCATCTCAATGCTTCGGCGGCTTTCCTCATCCATAGTCTTTATAAATGCATTGCGGCTTGTACCTGGTGTAATATACGCAGTCGGTTTACCATCAGCCATCTGGTGCATGAGCATATCATAAACCATCTCAGACAGATTCCCTCTCTCACCGGTATAATATTTATCTACGTATATGTACTCTATTTCTTTGGCGCTATAACCAATAGTCCGCAGTGCGCTGTCGCGCTCCTCTGCTGCCTGACTTCTCGTAACTCCATCTTTAAGCACTGGATCACCAAATTCAGCCTCATAACGGTCTATATCCCGCATCGCTTCCCTGTCAATATAATCATCCTCCACTTTTTGTCTTGTCGACTTTTCTTCGTATTCAAAGATGTTAGTTAAATCGTTGTTGACCGTTGCATAATGAAAAGCTCCAGCTTCCTGTTGTTGTATGGCCCTTCCCGGCACATAATGGTCATTTTCAATCTGCCATTCTTCAACCTTGACGCATTCCTGTCCGCCAATCGTAATCAACGCTTCACTTTTTTCCTCCAACTGCAGGTACTGCATCAAATCATGGCAAAACTGTTCTGGCATAATGTCATACGCTATACGTTGCCCCATCCAGCTGCCACGGGTTCCATTTATGCCGTTCATCAATTTAATGGCGCAACCGCCCGCAGCCTGCCACTGATGCAAATTCGTAGAATAGTCATCTAGCAATGTATCCGCTGCACTTATACCTCCCGGAACATACTCTGACTTATCTTTTCCACACGGTAAAAATATTCTATGTTCCTGATTGACTTCCGGAAGATGTCGGTCTAACCACTCATTTTTCTCTATCAGTGCATATGGACTGTCCTCCAGCACTGCGGACAGAACATATACTTCTGTATCAGATTCCGTCTGTATAAACTGCTTAACTCCTTCAATCACATTCGCATGTGGCTTTAATTCGGCATAATATCCCTTTTCATATAAAGTTTCCACGGTATCTACCGGCGTAAAAACTGCCAGCGTGCCATCCATATCAACAAAAAATCGTCGTTTTCCCATTATATTCTTCCTCCTTTTCAGTCAATAAAAAAGTTAACTTCGCTACCTTCTGTCCTTCGTGAGTTCTCTATAGGCATCGGCATGATATATGCCGGTGTCGTCGCTGGGGTTACAGGGGTGCAGATCCCCTGTATATAAAAGGCAGGACATTATGTCCTACCCATACAGTTATCTCTATCATTCAATCCCACATTCATCGTTGGCTCGTATAGATACTTCTGCAAACTTAACCTGTTCTTTAAGCCACTCTGCATCCGTCTGCTCAACTGCAGTAGATGCATATCCTTGCTTTAAAAGCACATCTTCTGCAATATATTGGGGTATCATTTCATCGCCTGCATATAAGCGCCGCTCATTAAATCGGCTGTCAAAGCCTCTGTCATACAGACTATAATAGGTATCTTCACCCTCTTTTTCGATTAGGATGTATCCGTTGTTGTACACATATGCTTCCTTTATAGCTTCCGTCTCATGAGGCTCTTCCCTTTGCAGCTCAGCATTCAGTTCTTCAAGCCGCGTTTCTTTCTCCGCAAGTTCGTCAGCATAGATAAAAGCACGCTGCAGTTCCTTTTCAGTTCGCTTCATGCGATCGTCCAGCTGTTTCATTTCTGTTTGAGTTACCGATTCCAACCCTTCAATACCACCCAGCCTTTGATCCATTCTTGATATAATCTGTCCAGGCTCAGTACCACGCTCAAAGTTATATAATCCGCTGCCATGCAGTCGCAGGCGATACCTTCCATCATAAAAACTGGTCTCCAGCGAAAAGCCTTTATAGGTTCCAATCCGCTCCCAGCGGTCTCTGTCTTTATATTTTACAGTCAGATTATAAATAGCTTCCCCCGCCATAGCAGGTTCCGTAAACTTCATACCGGCAACAGTTATTTCAAACGGCTTATCCCGATGTTCAAAAAGCAGCGCAATATCCTGCGCATAGTTTTCATGCCGTTGCGCAGCTTCTTTAAACTCTGCTGGGAGTAATCGCAGCAACTGGTTCTGCAGGCGGTAACGCTCATCGTCGAAATTCTGTTTCAGCAGTTTCAACTGGTTGACGCTGTTTTGCAGTTCCATCTGCTCCTTGATTCTGTCATCACCGCAGCAAAGGGCTTTCGTTTCTGCATATTCAAAAGCGCGCATATCGACATCCTCACATCGCCTAGCAGGATTCTTGCTCGTCATAATCTGGCTGATGCCTCGTTGCTTTGTTTCAAGAGTCTGCCAGGAATAGGCGTCGAAAGTATTTTCCGTCACGTACTTGTAGATATATACCTTTTCGTTTGCATTGCCCTGTCTGATCAGACGACCATTTCTTTGCTCAAGATCCGCCGGTCTCCATGGAACATCTAAGTGATGCGCCGCAATCAGCCGTGTCTGCACGTTCATTCCAGCACCCATCTTCTGGGTACTGCCAAGCAAAAACCGCACACGACCGCTTCTGACCTTTGAAAAAAGATCCTCCTTTGCACTTTCCGTATTATAGTCATGGATGAAAGCGATTTCATCTTCTGGAACACCTTCCGACATCAATCCCGTCTTAAC
>NZ_QWEQ01000062.1 GCF_009936045.1 Emergencia sp. 1XD21-10
AGGGAAATGAGCAATGAATTGGAGGAACGAAACATGAAGAAGGAAGCGCAAATTATCGCATTAGCAAATCAGAAAGGCGGTGTTGGAAAGACAACCACATGCCATGTACTGGCTTATGGGTTGGCAGATCAGGACTGCAAAGTATTGGTCATTGATACAGATCCACAATGCAATCTCACGGAAAGCTTCAGACTAGACTGCGACATGGAGGGGACTGTTTATCAGCTTTTCCGCAGAGAAAAGAAAGTGGAAGACTGCATTTGTCGGATCAATGCAAATATTAATCTTTTACCAGGCAGTCTGTCCATGGCAGGAGCAGATATGGAGTTTTCATTTGCCGGCAGAGAGTATTTGTTGAAAGAGGCGCTGGAACCAATCAAAGAAGAATATGATTTTATCTTGGTTGATACGCCGCCCACATTGGGTATCATCACCATCAACACATTGGCGGCAGCTGACGGAATCGTTATACCGGTCAAAGCATCAAAGTATTCCGTGCAAGGGCTATCGCAGCTGCTTCAAACTATACGGCTGGTACAAGGATATTACAACAAAGATCTTGCGATAACCGGCGTCCTGGTCACGCAGCATGAAGGTCGCAGCAACATACGCAAAGGCATCAAGGCTGCGTTGGACAAGCTGATGGATACACAGGGCATTAGGGTATTTGACAGCGTGATTCGGAACGGCGTTGCAATCGAAGAAGCGCAATACTGGCAGACAAACCCGCTTACGGAACGACCAAAGGCGTCAGTGACAGAAGATTATAGGGCATTTGTCACAGAGTTCTTACAAAATATTTGAGGAGTACATATGGAATTGAAAGAAGCGCTTATCATCCAACTAATGTTATGTTTTGGGACGCTGCTAGACGAAATTGGTATTTTTATCAGATTCATTTGGGGAACTGATAATGCATGTTTTTTAAGCACGAAGCTGTTGTTTTATGGTACAAGCATTATATTGACGGGTTTGGTGGGCTATCTCTTTGGACTCTTAATAATGATAAAATTTCTATGCTTCATTACGCCGATTATAGGCATGATATATATCGTGGAAGCTGGAAATAAAAGATGAAACATATGGTTAGGAGGAATTTAGTATGGGAAGAAGAAATGAATTTGATCCATCCGCATTGGAGAGCCTTTTTCCGGAAGCGGCTAAGGATAAGAAAGAGGAAAGCAGCAGTGTAACAGACATACCGCTTGATGACATTTTGCCATTTCACACGGGTGGAAGCCACCCATTTGAAGTGGTAGATGATGATGATATGCATAACCTTGAAGACGATATACGTGAAAACGGACAATTGGAACCGATTATTGTCCGGAAGGATGTGAACTTGGCAGGAAGATACGAAGCAATCACCGGTCACAGAAGAATGTTTGTAGCAAGAAAACTAGGACTTGATAAGATTAAAGCAACCATCGTAGATTATAATGACGAACAAGCTACCAGACTGATGGTTGTTTCAAATCTACAGAAGCGATCCATTATTAAGCCGTCTACAAAGGCAAAGGCATATGCATTGTATATGGAGGTTAATAAAAGGCAGGGAGAGCGAGCAGATTTAACTTCGTGCCCAGTGGGCACGAAGTCACGAACCGATGATCAGGCGGCAGAAGAGTTTCAGGAAAGTGCGAGAAATATTCAGCGTTACATACGGCTTAACGAACTCATTCTTCCGCTGCTTGGGATGGTAGATGCGAAAGAAATCAAGTTTAGAGTCGGCGTGGAATTGTCCTATCTGGATACGAAAGATCAGAAAAACTTGCTGGAGTATATGCAGGAAACCGGATATATGCCATCACTGGAAGAAGCGACGGAAATTAAAAAACATTATAAAAATGGGGGAACAGTAGATGCAGTATATCTTGACCAGCTAACTGGAAGAGACCGCAAAGTGACCGATGCAGAGACAGAACCAAAAGTGAAGAAGTTGAAAATCAATGAACGCTTTGTTACGGAGTATCTTCCGGAACCCATGCGAAAGCTGAATGTGGAAAGAAAAAGGGCATATACGCAGGCGGCGCTGATTATGTATAACAATTATTTAGCAGAGCATCCGGAAGAACAGAAAGAATGGGAAGGCTGAGTCAACCCCATAGAAGGAGGGCAGGAATGAATAACGTTTTGATGATGCCATTGCAGGAAAATATACCTGAACCAAAGCATAAGGACTGGAAACCAGCGGTGTGCCCCGTGTGTGGCGCACCTTGCTGGGAATCCGTGCAAGCCAGAATTTTAATACGAAAGATGCCAGGCATACTTAAGGCTTGCACAAATTGCGCGCTGAAAGGACAAGGAGAATGAAATGAGCCAACCTATGAGAACTTGTGGAGAATGTCAACACCTACAAAAATATCATGAAAATGTGTACGTATGTCCTAAAAAGAAAAACACCATTCCAAAGAAAAAACTCGGCGTAACAACCAATTGCCCAAACTGGGAGGCTGCACAAAAATCAAAAGAATAGAGGCGGTGTTACATCTATGTCAAT
>NZ_QWEQ01000063.1 GCF_009936045.1 Emergencia sp. 1XD21-10
TATTGTTTAGATTAGTTGCGATTTGAATATCTGAACCATCAACAGCCAAGAGTTTATATCCTTTATAATTATCATTAATATAAGTTGCTGCTGTAAAATCATGGAAAAGCGACGCAAATGCTTTAGGAGGTATGTTCTTACGCTGCTGGACAAAAGCAGATGATGTTGCTGTATTTAAGCCATAGCCAAACTGCCGTAAAAGTTCATTTGATAAAGATGCTCCCTCCATTGTCAATAACGAAAGAATCATTTTCTCATATGGTATTTTTCTGTTTCTGGAAAAATCTGTTTTGGGGTTAGAAACAAGGTCTGTTAAATCCTGTTTCTGCTTATTAATAATGTCCATAATCAAATTTTTTAGTTCCAGTGAAGTCCTATTCATGCGGTATCCTCCTTGTAAAAAGATGTTATCTAATTACAAGGGCCGCTTTAGCTGCCTCTAAAATATTCAGCAGCTAAAGCGACCGCATTTTTTTGTTCATATGTCAATACTTATTCTCAAAAAAATCCCACACCACATTTTCTGTGATGTGAGATTTTCTTAACTTAATGCCATTGGGCAAATGCTGGAGAGTGTTATTTTTCTGCAAAAGTGCATAAAGACTCTTTTTTTATTTAGAATATTTCTCTTACTATTGGAGAAATTAGAAATTTAAATATGGGGAATTGTACGTGGTATCTCCTTTGTAACTTGTCCCATTCCAAATAAAGATGTGACCATAAGCACGATATGTTCCGGATGATGTTGAATATGTTGCGCTTGTAGTATACTTCTTACAACCATCACTACTATTAAAAGACGTATCCTTCGATGCAACAATTGTACCAGCGGCATTCACAACATAGGGTCTTATTCCTAAATTACCTGCTGCAACAGAAGTTCCGCTTTCAACCCCAAGGCTAACACTTGAACTTGCATATTTTGTTCCTGCTTTAGAAAGGTTAATGGTAGCCTCACCATAATATGTTCTTGATCCAACCGTCCAAAATTTCTTTGAAGATGTAGCAGAATACAGAGATCTTGCTTGAATACCACTTTCATTTGTATCAGGTGCAGAAATAACAAATTCCCCAATAACCGTTATCCCATCATTTTTATAAACGGGGATTATTCGATCTTTTTGTTCTTTTTGAAGCTGGATTGCCTCTTCTGGATTTTTTGGTAACTCACCGAAAAAATCCGCTTCCTTAACAAATCCATTTTGTCCATTAGTTGCTACTGCAGCAATAAGATCTGGAACTTCTGTCTGTGTCACAATGGAACCATACGTATCCCCAGCTTCATTTGTTTTTAGCGTTTGAGCCTCACTCTCAGCCGGTACTAATGCCAGCATAAATGTAGCAACTAATGCTAACGCTAAACCTAACCGAAAAACTTTGCTTCTACAAGTCATAATACGACCTCCTTACTATCTTCAATTATAATAGAATATAAACGAATACTAATTAAATTGAAATTCTCCAATGACAGTAATACCATCATTTTTATAGACCGGAATACTTTTCACAAAAGAATCCTCTTGTATGTTTAATGCCTCTTCCGGATTTTTAGGAATCTCTGATACGAAATCGTCCTTTTTTACATATCCGCTTTTTCCATTTGTAGCCATTACAGCTATCAAATCAGGATCTTCCTTTAAGAAAATTCCTGTTGGATCAGCAATATGAGCCATGCGACCATAAGTTTCTCCATTTTCATTCGTCTTATAACCAATATTCAAACAAAGAGCAATGCAAACTGTAAGAATCGTTATACTACATATAACTATCTTTTTAGATTTCATTATTATATCCCCCCTTTTCTTTTTTATAAGAATATCATATCGATAATAATCTGTCAATCGCTTATTCAAAAAAAATGAAAATTTCAGTCTATTTCATCAAATCTGACAGGTTCCTGCACGGCTCTTCGTGCAGATATAGTTACTAGTACAGATATTCTTCTTACCGGCGACAAAGACTTTCTGGAGACAGGGCTTGAAAAGCATATAGCTATGACTCCCTCAGATTTCTTGAAGATGCTGTAAAAATAATACTCTCTAGCAAATGTTCAATGGCATTAAGTTAAGGGATTTAAAGAGAAGTTAGTATTGTTCGCGATATTATCTTCTCTTTCTTTCCCTTTGATTCAAGCTGATTAATTGTTTTTTTGTAGATTTAAAAATGCAACAAATAGACAAGAGCGTTCCCTTGTCAAAAAAATACTGTATATTTCAAATCTCTAAATGAAGTTTCAATTCCCCACCGCATGCCATACAGTTGTTTCAGAGTATCCGCAGGGAATTCCTCAGTATCCGGCAGCTCCAAGCCATGCAGAGTACCGGATGAATATTGATTAAAATCTTTCAACCGTATTAGATAAAACCATCCTTTTTCTTGGATATGAGCCATGTTGTTATATGCCTCATATCCTCTGTCTGCAATCA
>NZ_QWEQ01000064.1 GCF_009936045.1 Emergencia sp. 1XD21-10
CCGGAAAAGGGTGCACTCTATCTTGTGCCAGACGATATGGGATATAGCCAAGCGGAAGATATAGAGGGTAAGTATGGCATCAATGGCAGCGTTACGCAGGGTCATGTATATCTCCGCAAAATGCTTGATTTTACTGTATCTGAATCTATCACAATGACTGGTACTGCAAATTCCGCTAATCTAACAGTAAGTGAACTAACAGTGGAAAATCTTGGTTCAAAGGCAATTACGGTCAGCAGCGTGCAGGTGGACAATATATTAAATGGTTGGACGCTTGCTGCAAACAGTACTGACTTTGCCGCACTTGCAAAGGATAGTAAAATGTTCTCGCTTGTAATAGGCGAATTTGATTTGTCCAAAGGTGCATATACCGCTGGCGGCACTATTGCAGTCGATGGGCAAAAGGTGTTTAAGCTAACTGGGAAAACCGGTATTGTGAGCAAATCCATCAATCAGCAACAGGTTGCAAATCTAATAGTAACGGTTGAGACGGAGTAAGGAGGGGAGCAGATGAAAAGAAAGAAAACGAGAAGAAGCCTCATCATGGCTTTGGTAATGTCTATCCTGATTGCTGTCCCTACCTGTGCATATGCGCAAAGTTCCAGCGCCGAGACTGGCGGTTATCTGACAATGCCGAGGAGCAAATTTGACTTTGTTTTCCCGGAGGAGACTACGGAAGTAGTGACCGAAATTGTGCCAAAATATGACGACAGCGGCAATGTTACGACAACAACAACACCGACTGTGAAAGAAGATGATGGTACAAATAAAGTAAAGGAAGAAAACCAGAGAGAGTTAATCCGGCAGGCTGATATGTATGGCTCTGATGTTGTGGTAATTAAACCAGCAGAAGATGGTGACGATAGCAGCACCAAGATACCCGGCTCGCTGCTAGAGGAAATTGGCAAGAGACCAGACCTCGACCTATCAGTCAACACTTCGATTGGAAAAATCGTAATTGACAATGATGGTATTTTAGATCTAGCAGAAAAGGCTGGACGGGAGGACATCGTGGTTACTATCATTAGAGATGATAACCCAACTGGCAAGGAAAAAGAAATTGCCGGTAAAGACGGAATTGTCTACCGGGTGATTATCACCATCGGCGGAAAAGAGATTGAGACTATAAACGGTACAATCACGCTGCTGTTAAAAGCCGATGGAAAACTGCTGGATGATGAAATCATCGCAATACACCTAAAGGATGGAAAAGGGCAGGAGCTTGCCAATAACCGTTACGACAAGGATGGCGGTAACTGGATCACTGTAAAAACATCTTCTGCCGGCACATATATTCTGACGCATAAAGATAAAGTAAAAGAAGATGTTACTAAGCCGGAGAAGCCGAATAACGGTAGCAATCAGGGCGAGACAAAACCGACTGAGGGCGGGCAGGATAATCAACCTGGCAGTACGCCACAAACAGGCGATGATTTTGCATTACTAAAATATTTGTTAATTCTTTTTGCAGCAGGAACTCTTCTGGCTGCAGCGAGAAAATTGGATAAATGATAAATAATGAGAGACAAAAGGCAGCAGTAAGCTGCCTTTTGTGATATAAAAATCGGAGGTGAGGAGGATGAAGAAAAAGCGAGTGATGGGGTTGTGCCTTATACTACTGTTATCGCTTACATCGACCGCTTATGCAGGGAGCATGACAACAAAGGCATGGACTATCACAACGGGTCAGGACTATGCAAATATCACGCTTGACGATCTCGGCAAAGGTGAGCTTGTCAATACTGCAGAAATTCATGAGGATGGCAAGACGTATGAGGCAGTAAAAGTGACTGCAAGTGTAATCAGCAAAAGTGAGCCTGTTACAGTAAAAAAGACCTATACAAATCTTACCGACAAAAAGGTACAGCAAAGTATTACGAAATCGGGTGAAAAGCTGAAACTTGATGATGTAGAGTGGACAGAGCATCACCGCCATGCTGCAACAGGAACACTTACCTATAAGGGAAGTGATAAAAGACCGGATGCGCCCAAGACAAAAGAAATTACGACATCTTTACCGGATGGAAGTGAAATATCCGTTGTTGGAAAGTTACAGGATATCAAGCAGACTGGCAGCAGTTATAGCAAACCATTCACAGTGACTGCAAAGTTTATCGGTGATTCAGATGTCGCTTATTACAAATTAGATGATACGCAAATTCCAAACAACCCTAAAACACCAACGTTTGAAGGTTATCAAGAAACTATTTTGCGGCATTTGAACTATAATCCGGCTGATTACCGCATTACCGATGGAAAATGGAG
>NZ_QWEQ01000065.1 GCF_009936045.1 Emergencia sp. 1XD21-10
AGGGAAATGAGCAATGAATTGGAGGAACGAAACATGAAGAAGGAAGCGCAAATTATCGCATTAGCAAATCAGAAAGGTGGCGTTGGGAAGACAACCACATGCCATGTACTGGCTTATGGGTTGGCAGATCAGGGTTGCAAGGTATTGACCATTGACACAGATCCACAATGCAATCTTACGGAAAGCTTCAGACTGAACGGCGACATGGAGGGGACTGTTTACCAGCTTTTCCGCAGAGAAAAGAAAGTGGAAGACTGCATTTGTCGGATCAATGCAAATATTAATCTTTTACCAGGCAGTCTGTCCATGGCAGGGGCAGATATGGAGTTTTCTTTTGCCGGCAGAGAGTATTTGTTGAAGGAAGCACTGGAACCAATTAAAGAAGAATATGATTTTATCTTGGTTGATACGCCGCCCACATTGGGTATCATCACCATCAACACATTGGCGGCAGCTGACGGAATCGTTATACCGGTCAAAGCTTCAAAGTATTCCGTGCAAGGGCTATCGCAGCTGCTTCAAACTATACGGCTGGTACAAGGATATTACAACAAAAATCTTGCGATAACCGGAGTTTTGGTTACGCAACATGAAGGACGCAGCAACATACGTAAAGGCATCAAGGCTGCGCTGGACAAGCTGATGGATGCGCAGGGCATCAGGGTATTTGACAGTGTGATTCGGAACGGCGTTGCAATCGAAGAAGCGCAATACCGGCAGACAAACCCGCTTACGGAACGACCAAAGGCATCAGTGACGGAAGATTATAGGGCATTTGTAGCAGAGTTCTTGCAAAATATTTGAGCATGTGAAAGAGAATTTGGGTAGAGCGATTAACAACCGAGAGTAAACCCTAGTAGTTAGGAGGAGTTTTGTATGGGAAGAAGAAATGAATTTGATCCATCCGCATTGGAGAGCCTTTTTCCGGAAGCGGCTAAGGATAAGAAAGAGGAAGGCAGCAGTGTAACAGACATACTGCTTGATGACATTCTGCCGTTTCACACGGGTGGAAGCCACCCATTTGAAGTGGTGGATGATGATGACATGCATAACCTTGAAGACGATATACGTGAAAATGGACAATTGGAACCGATTATTGTCCGGAAGGATGTGAACTTGACAGGAAGATACGAGGCAATCACCGGTCACAGGAGAATGTTTGTGGCAAGAAAACTGGGACTTGATAAGATCAAAGCAACCATCGTAGATTATAATGACGAACAAGCTACCAGACTGATGGTCGTCTCCAATTTACAAAAGAGGTCCGTTATCAAACCATCGACCAAGGCAAAGGCATATGCTTTGTATATGGAGGTTAATAAAAGGCAGGGAGAGCGAGCAGATTTAACTTCGTGCCCACTGGGCACGAAGTTACGTACCGATGATCAGGCGGCAGAAGAGTTTCAGGAAAGTGCCAGAAACATTCAACGTTACATACGGCTTAATGAACTCATTCTTCCGCTGCTTGGCATGGTAGACGCGAAAGAAATCAAGTTTAGAGTCGGCGTGGAACTGTCCTATCTGGATAAGAAAGATCAGAAAAACTTGCTGGAGTATATGCAGGAAACCGGATATATGCCATCACTGGAAGAAGCGACGGAAATTAAAAAGCATTATAAAAATGGTGGAACGGTAGATGCAGTATATCTTGACCAGTTAACTGGAAGGGACAGTAAAGTGACCGGGGCAGAGACAGAACTAAAAGCACCAAAAGCGAAGAAGTTAAAAATCAACGAGCGCTTTGTTACGGAGTATCTTCCGGAACCCATGCGAAAGCTGAATGTGGAAAGAAAAAGGGCATATACGCAGGCGGCGCTGATTATGTATAACAATTATTTAGCAGAGCATCCGGAAGAACAGAAAGAATGGGAAGACTGAGTCAACCTATGAGAACTTGTGGAGAATGTCACCACTTACAAAAATATCATGAAAATGTGTATGTTTGTCCTAAAAAGAAAAACATCATTCCAAAGAAAAAACTCAGCGTAACAACCAATTGCCCAAACTGGGAGGCTGCACAAAAATCAAAAGAATAGAGGCGGTGTTACATCTATGTCAAT
>NZ_QWEQ01000066.1 GCF_009936045.1 Emergencia sp. 1XD21-10
TTACTCTGACAAACTGCTTTTCTCACATTTTTATGATATATTTACCTTAAGACATATCCCGGTCAATGGAGGTAACAATCATGACAAATCAAAAACATCTTACACTGTCTGACCGCATGGTCATCGAAACCCAGCTTTCCAATAGTACATCATTTAAAGCCATCGCATCCGCCCTTGACAAGGATCCTTCCACAATCTCAAAGGAAGTCCGTTCGCATCTGTCGGTTGAACGTATTGGCGGATTCCGCAAAAAGTACAATGCCTGCACCAAACGTAATGTCTGTCTTGTCAGCGGACTGTGTTCTCCCTGCAACGCAGGAAGAAATTACCGCTTCTGTAGGAGTTGCGGTATGTGCAGTCGTTTCTGTCCTGATTTTGAAGCTTACAGCTGCCCAAAACTGGACAAGCCACCCTACGTGTGTAATGGATGTAAAACAAGACCCCACTGCACTTTAGAAAAACATTTTTACCGTGCCAAGCAAGCTGACAAAGAATACCGCAGCAAACTGACTGAATCCCGCAAAGGCTTTACCTTTTCCGAAGAAGAGCTGCAGCATTTCGACCGCATTGTCTCTCCGCTAATCCGTCAGGGACAATCCCTTCATCATATCTGTGTAACCAATACCGATTCCCTGATGATTAGCGAACGCTCCCTTTACCGAATCATTGATGCCGGACTGATTTCCGCAAAGAATCTTGACCTTCCAAGGAAAGTCCGTTTCAAATCGCGGAAAAAGAAAAAGACTTTCAAAGTCGACCGTAAATGCCGCGAAGGCAGAACCTTTGAGGATTTTAAAAAATTTATGGAAGAGCATCCAAACTATCCTGTTGTCCAAATGGATTCCGTTGAAGGAAAGAAAGGCGGCAAAGTCCTTTTAACCATTCATTTTGTCAAAGCAGAATTCATGCTGGCCTTTCTGCGTGACTACAATGATTCCAGATCCGTCACAGATGTCTTTAAAAAACTGTATGACCTTTTGGGATCAGAACGGTTTCGCCACCTCTTTCCGCTAATCCTTACCGATAACGGCAGTGAATTTTCCAATCCTCTAGCCATTGAAAAAGATCCTTCCGGTAAAAAGCGTACCGCAGTCTATTACTGCGATCCGCAGGCTTCATGGCAGAAAGGATCCATTGAGCGCAATCACGAGTTTATCCGCTATTTCCTGCCGAAAGGTACTTCTTTCGACCACCTTTGCCAAGAGGATATTTCACTCATGATGCATCATATTAATTCTTACTGCAGGGAAAGCCTGAGCAACAAATGCCCTCACGAAATGTTTGCATTCTTTTTCGGCGCCGAAACCCTTCACCTTCTCGGCTGCCGCAGAATTCCTTCCAAAGAAGTTACCCTGAAGTCTTCCATCTTTAGAAAAGGAGGTGCATCCCTGTGAAAAGACGAACCATTTACGATAAACAATCCATCGACTATCAGTTCAACCTTTGTGCACTCCATGAAATGGAAGATGTTGTTCCCATGACACGCAGCGAACGTTACATGCTTCGCAACTGGGTTCGCTCTGGTCATGAGATTGAATCCAATCCATGGGAGTATCTGGACAGCGACGGCTGGCAGTTAAATTATCTGCAAGCCTACCGTCTGGAATACGGCTATTCCGCCGGTCCATGGGACAGCTGGAAAGGACCAGACACCCAGCCTTTATGGTGCGAAGAACGCAAATGCTACGTAAAACACGATGAACTGCTAGAACTTTAATTTTTAATGGATTACCGGGATATATCGCTAGTTTCACAAGACCATCAGCCGGCAGAATTCACTCTGGCAAAAATAAAAATATGAATGCTGACGGCTTTTTGTTATGCCCGAATTTCCCTGCATTAACACTATTTTACCCTATTCTGGCATCAATTTCACTACTTTCCATAGCTTTTTACATCCTCCA
>NZ_QWEQ01000067.1 GCF_009936045.1 Emergencia sp. 1XD21-10
TTCTCGATTTCTCTCTTTTCTGTGTTTGTTTCTTGTTATTCAGTTTTCAAGGTACTTTGGTCTTTCGACCTTGGTGGAGAATAAGGGGCTCGAACCCTTGACCCCCTGCGTGCAAGGCAGGTGCTCTCCCAGCTGAGCTAATTCCCCATGAACTCATAGTGTAAAAATCTCGTCTCCTTAGAAAGGAGGTGATCCAGCCGCACCTTCCGATACGGCTACCTTGTTACGACTTCACCCCAGTCATTGGTTTTGCCTTAGACAGCATATTTCCTTGCCGGCTTTGGGCACCCCCAACTTCCATGGTGTGACGGGCGGTGTGTACAAGACCCGGGAACGCATTCACCGCGGCATTCTGATCCGCGATTACTAGCAACTCCGGCTTCGTGCAGGCGAGTTGCAGCCTGCAGTCCGAACTGGGACCGGTTTTCGAGATTTGCTCCGCCTCACGACTTCGCTGCTTTCTGTACCGGCCATTGTAGCACGTGTGTAGCCCAGAACATAAGGGGCATGATGATTTGACGTCATCCCCACCTTCCTCCGAGTTGTCCCCGGCAGTCCCACTAGAGTGCCCATCTTACTGCTGGCAACTAATGGCAAGGGTTGCGCTCGTTGCGGGACTTAACCCAACATCTCACGACACGAGCTGACGACAACCATGCACCACCTGTCTCCTCTGTCCGTAGAAAAACCCGATTAAGGGTCTGTCAGAGGGATGTCAAGTCCTGGTAAGGTTCTTCGCGTTGCTTCGAATTAAACCACATGCTCCGCTGCTTGTGCGGGTCCCCGTCAATTCCTTTGAGTTTCACACTTGCGTGCGTACTCCCCAGGCGGAGCACTTAATGCGTTAACTACGGCACCGAAGTCTTGCGACCCCGACACCTAGTGCTCATCGTTTACGGCGTGGACTACCAGGGTATCTAATCCTGTTTGCTCCCCACGCTTTCGTACCTCAGTGTCAGTTACAGTCCAGAAAGCCGCCTTCGCCACTGGTGTTCCTCCTAATATCTACGCATTTCACCGCTACACTAGGAATTCCGCTTTCCTCTCCTGCACTCAAGCATCCCAGTTCGCAGGGCGAACAATGGTTGAGCCATTGCCTTAAACCCTGCGCTTAGGTTGCCACCTACGTACTCTTTACGCCCAATAATTCCGGATAACGCTTGCCCCCTACGTATTACCGCGGCTGCTGGCACGTAGTTAGCCGGGGCTTCCTCCTTGGGTACCGTCAGTTCTTCTTCCCCAAGGACAGAAGTTTACGACCCGAAGGCCTTCTTCCTTCACGCGGCGTTGCTGCATCAGGCTTTCGCCCATTGTGCAATATTCCCCACTGCTGCCTCCCGTAGGAGTTTGGACCGTGTCTCAGTTCCAATGTGGCCGTTCACCCTCTCAGGTCGGCTACTGATCGTCGCCTTGGTAAGCCGTTACCTTACCAACTAGCTAATCAGACGCAGGCCCATCCTTTGCCGATAAATCTTTGACCATCTGCTCATGTAACCAAATGGTGTTATCAGGTTTTAATCATCGTTTCCAATGGCTATCCCTGTGCAAAGGGCAGGTTGCCTACGCGTTACTCACCCGTCCGCCGCTTTCCACTGACTCCTTCAACCGAAGTATCTGTCATCAGCTTCTCGCTCGACTTGCATGTGTTAGGCACGCCGCCAGCGTTCATCCTGAGCCAGGATCAAACTCTTAATTAAATGGTATATCAAAGACTAATGTCTTAAATATCTTTCCTTAAGAAATCCTT
>NZ_QWEQ01000068.1 GCF_009936045.1 Emergencia sp. 1XD21-10
AGTTTATCAAAAATAATCTGGAGGACATCTTTGGCGAACATATCGTATTCACCAACTGCTACTTAAACGATTTGGCAGATGGACAGAAACTCCATGCCGATGCTTTTCTTGCCATTGACGAATACATTTACCAGCAGGCCTCCGCCTACATCAGAGATTTCAACAAAATCATCAAAATCACCAGAAGTCCGGAGCGTGAAGCGCTCAAAAAAATTTCCAAAATCCCAGCTGGAACCGATGTCCTCATCGTCAATGACTCCTATAACAGCTCCCTTGATACACTTAACTCCTTTTATGAGGTGGGCATCAGCCATATCAATATGATTGCTTTCGATGAATCCTTAGCACACACCGGTATTTACAGTCATTTAAACATTGCCATCACACCGGCAGAGCCGCAGTTAGTGCCTTCTCATATCAAAGAAATCATCGATATCGGCTATCGCCAGGTCAGCTTTGAAACCATGTTCAAGCTGATGAAGCTTTTGGATCTTGACATCAGCATCATCAACCGGAATCTGTTCCGCTACATGCAGTCTTTAGTAGAATCCAACAGTGCTTTCCACGACAACTACGTCTATGGTCATCTGAAGAGCGAAATGCTCAGCCACATTGTCAATTCCAGCAAAATTGCCATGCTGCTGATCGACAAATACAACCAGATTGTCTACGCCAACAGCAAGGCGCTGCAGATTTTTCAGGCAGATGACAAAAACGATATCCAGCTGGAGCGGTTTATCGAACCCGCCATACTAACCGCTGCTGACACTCCACAAGATCCCCTCATGATCGATGGAGGCAGCTATTATTACAGCAAATATCCCCTAACCCTGATGGATGAAGTTACGGGCTACTATATCACCCTGCAGGATGAAGCAGAAGTTTCTATCGCCAATAAACTCAATCGACAAAAAGGTCACATCGCTAAATATCATTTTAAGGATATTATCCACGAATCTCCCGGCATGAAACACGTCATAAAGACCGCCAAGCAGATTGCACTGACCGACCACACTGTACTGATTCGAGGGGAAAGCGGAACCGGAAAAGAACTGATTGCTCAGTCTCTCCACAACGCCTCCTACCGCAACAAATTTCCTTTTGTTGCCATCAACTGTGCAGCACTTCCTGACAATCTGCTGGAAAGCGAACTGTTCGGCTACGAAGGAGGCGCTTTTACCGGCGCACAGGCTAAGGGGAAAATCGGTCTCTTTGAACAGGCAAACCACGGCACTATTTTTCTCGATGAGATAGGGGATATTTCCCCAAAGCTGCAGTCAAGACTACTCAGAACCATTCAGGAAAGACAGGTTATGCGAGTTGGCAGCGACAGACTCATTGATGTCGACATTCGCCTGATTACTGCAACCAATCGAGATTTGGAAGCAGCTGTCAGAGAGGGAAGTTTCCGAAGCGATTTATTTTACAGACTCAACGTGCTGCCCATCATCATACCGCCGCTGCGAAAGAGAAAAGAAGATATTCTGCCGTTGCTGCAGCATTTCCTTGGCACGACTTTTAAGAATATCCCTCCCGCACAGCTGCGTCAACTTACTGACTACAACTGGCCCGGTAATATCAGAGAACTTGAAAATATAGCGACCTATTATCAGACACTTTCTGCTTTACCTCCTCAGATTA
>NZ_QWEQ01000069.1 GCF_009936045.1 Emergencia sp. 1XD21-10
ATCGGCACCGCCTATTTCTTTCGTTTTACACCCTAATCTATTCAATATATCCTGCTCTATACAAAGCAAGAAAGCTATCCTTTTCTCCCGTGATAATGTGGTCAAGGACTTTGATTCCTACTAATTTCAATGCTTCTGAAAGTCTCATTGTAGTTTCAATGTCTGTTTCACTCGGGGTTACATCTCCACTGGGATGGTTATGCAGCAAGATAACAGCTGCTGCATTAGCCATAACTGCAAATTTTATAACCTCTCTTGGATGTACCGTAGTTGTAGATAAACTCCCAATCGAAACCACATTATACCCAATTACCATAGCTTTTGAATTTAGGGCAATTGCAACGAACTTTTCTCTGTCCCATGTATGTGCCTGAAGACCGTGAAATGCAAAATCAGCAACATCCTCACTGGTATTTAATATAACGTCATAATCCCGTTCCCACTCAACGCTTTCCTGTAGCAACAATTCAAATTTCTTTACTACCATTCTTCCACTCCTTTTCTTGTTTCTGTGAGCACCTTGCGGTGTTCACTTTTGATAGGTGCGAAAAGAGGACGCTGCAGGCGGCCCACTGGAAAGAGCAGAGGCATAGGGGGCAAACCTGCCGGTGGAGATTTGCCCTAAGGGCAAATACAACCGCTTGCCCCTTGCCGATGGGACTGGAAGTGATATAATGAGCAACCAAAAGTGAACAGAAAAAATCAGAAGGTTTCCGTTCAGGAAAGCTACCTTTTCCCTAAATCAAGGGGACTGCTTCCATACGTCATGTTAGAAGCAGTCCTTCTGCCAAAGCAGCACCAGCACATTTTATTCGCTTTCCTCATCGTAATCGAAATCAAATACGGTTACCAACACATAAAGCCTTTCCTTGTCTTTATTATAGTTGTTTTCAATCTTGCCTTTTGATATAACAATCCGGTCCTTGTCCTCAAGACCCAGTGCTTTTTCATACGCGTCTCCCACAAATCTTGCGCGCCAACTGCAATATTGGTTATTGCCGTCCTGATCCTTTCCTTCGTAGGTACTGATGTTTGCTGTCACAGTATTTTTCCTGTTTTCTTCCTTCTTTGCTTCAAATACTGTTGCCTTTACCTTTCCAAGTTTCATTTGTTTCTCCTTTCTGGCGAGGAACATCTCTCCCCGCCTGTCACATGATTTCTTTATTTTTCACAGATTGAAAATCCGTCTGCCGCATTACCATAACATCTGAACCGGCATACATCTCCGCCAATCGAAACAGTCATTTCATAAAAATCCGGTGCATCATATTCCTCTAAGATATAGTCAAAATCCCTTTGCTCCAAAAGATGCTTTCTCCGTGTATTTCCCGTTACTGTTCCTCTACGCATTTTTGTTCCTCCTTCACTTTCCGCTCATTTAGATCATTTGCCCGTTTTAGTTCCATTGTCAATTTCTCAATTACATCAATCAACCCTGGTACAACATAGCTTGTAAAATTATGTCCTGCTACTGTATCAAAAAAGTTCATAGTCTCACTCCTTTTTTAAATTCGGGCACAATCCCAACCCGCCGTCACATTTAGGCAAACGCCGATATGCATCACGATGAATGCAATTTTCCCGACTGCATTCTGGACAAAAAGTCGTTTTGTACTGCGCATAACTCAT
>NZ_QWEQ01000007.1 GCF_009936045.1 Emergencia sp. 1XD21-10
TATCACCCTTTTCTTCTCCCGTCAAGTACCTTTTTCCCTTTTTTCTATTGTTCTTTTTTTCTGAATCCTTCAGCGCTCACTTCTTCCAATTCTCCGCACAGTTTCTCCACTGCGGCAAAGTCGTCACGCTTAAAGGCTGCAGCGATGGTTGCTTCCAGCTCCTGCTTCCGTTTATCTGTTTCCAGGTAATTTCGGTCAAAATACTTATCATACACCATTTTACGAAAATTCTTCGTTCGCATGCGTCTGACAGTATTATCTTCTACTAAAAGCACATAATCCGCACATCCTGCTGCTAAATAAAAGTCATGACTGACCATGAGCACCGCTCCTCTGTATTCGGAAATCGCTTTTTCCAAGGCCATCTGCGCGTAAATATCCAGATGACTGGTCGGTTCGTCGAGAATTAAAAGCTCTGCGTTTGAATTTGTGATGAGGGCAATCTGAAGCAAATTCTGTTCACCTCCAGAAAGCTGCCCTACTCTTTGATCCAGCAGCGCTTCTTCCAGGCAAAACTTTGCAAGGTATCCACGCGCCCTTTCCTTTGTCTCAAAGCCATAATTCTGCAGAACCTGATATACAGTCTTGCTTTCATCGTGTAATACGCCTTGTAGCTGTGACAGATACGCATACTTTGTGTTCTCGTCTATATAAATGGAAGGATTATCATTTTCCAAAATGTCACGGATTAAAGTAGTCTTACCTGTGCCGTTTGCGCCAACAATCGTCACCTTTTCCCCTGCAAACAGTTGAAAATTCACATTCTGCAGCAAGTCTTCATCAAACGCTGCCTCATAATCTGCAACGTGAAGTACAGTTTTCTTTGTTTCAGTTCCAGACTCAGCAGCCGAAACCTCCGGCAGCACGATTTCCGGCTCACGAATTTCAATAAAGGGAGCCTTAATCTGCCTTGTGCGCAGACGATCAAGCTGAGACTGTTTTGCATTGACAGACCTTCCGATGACCGGATTCACCATATCCGTTGCTCTTTTGCGAAGGATTTGAACCATCTGTTCTGTACGTTCAATTTCCTCCTGCTCCGCTGCATTTTGCATCCTCAGTTTCAACTTTTCTCTAAAAATAGAACAGCGGTATTCCGTGTAATTGCCGTCAAATTCCTGCAAATCTGCATTCTCCAAATGCAGGATTTTGTTAAAGCAGTGATTGAGCAGATATCTGCTGTGAGTCACCACCAGCAAAGTTCCTTTATACTCGTTGATTAACTGACAGAGACTGCTCAGGTTGGCAAAATCCAAGAATGCATCGGGTTCATCCAAAATCAGCAAATCCGGTGCAAGAAGCATTTCTCTCATAATCTGCAGAACCTTGTATTCACCACCGCTAATCTTAGACAGCTTTGTTTCTGCGAGACCACTCATATGTGCGATGTACAGCTGTTTGCGGATATTGCTTTCATAATGGTCCCCGTCCATGGCTTCATTTATGTCAAGAAGCTGCTGATATTTTTCCAGTGCCGCCTCCATATCCTCCGCTTTCGCCATTTCTTCGCAAACTCCAGCGATGTCTTTCTGGATTTTTAAAAATCTTTCACTGAGATATTCAAAAACAGTACAATCCTGTAATTTATCTTTTGCATTGAACTGGCTAGCATATCCAATTCTGTAATCTTCTGATCTGTATATTTTTCCGTCGTAAAGATATTCGTCAGGTTGTATCAGCATATCGACCAGAGTTGATTTGCCGCTTCCGTTGCTTCCGATTAAAGCGCAGTGTTGCCCTATTTCTAAAGAAAACGAAATATCGTGATATAAATCTTTTGCAGGAAAACCGTAAGATAGTTTTTCTACTCGAATCATTCTTTTTATCCTCGTTTCTACTATTGCTAGATAATTTCTTTATTAAAGTGTCCCCTGGTATCTGTTTCCTGATTGAAAAGAGGTTTGTTAGCTGTAGCATTTGCGCTGTTCAGCTTTTGCTGCGCTGCTTTAACTACTTTGACTACCTCGTCTTTTGATTCAATGGTGAAGTTCAGTCTAAAAGCCTCAATACCTCTAATGGACGGTATTTCATCTAGAAGATTCAGTATCTTGCCGTTCAAAATCGTGGTTGTGCAGTCACCATGGGAAAGAATCGGAAAGGTACCGTATTCATCTTTCATCTCGTAGGTCTTTGCTCTGCAGTTACCACACTGATTCATTTTTTTCATAGGACAATACTTTGTGAACATCAACGGTGCACGTCCGTATACCACCATTTCCAAAGCTGGATAGCCATCATTTTTTGCATAGTATGCGTCAATTAGATCACCAATCTGCTTTTTGTTCAACTCATAGGACAAAGTTACTCGCTTTGCGCCCAGTCGAAAAAGCTCGTAGCAGCTATCTGCATTGACTACATTTAGAGAATAGTCGGTGACAAATGGATTGCGGTCTCTGTAATAATAGATTCCGCCGTATCCGCCGATCAAAAGTTCCCCTTCTTTTTCTTCATAAGTAATTTGATTTCTTCGAATAACATTGTCAAAATAGATTTCCTTTATGCCGCACTTTACGCAGGCGTCATACTGCGCTTTTGTCGTAACGGAAACAGTAAGATACGGATTCTTCTGTGCGAAAGAGATTTTCTTTTTCGCCTCGGGAATTTTCGTACGTCGTGCTTTGCCTGTAATCTTTGCGTCGTATAAGGCCTGGACGATTGTGCGTCTGGCGCTGTTGAGCATTTTCACCGGAATAAAAGCGTTGTACTCTTCAAATTCCACATCACCAAGGGAAAAGACTGTGTCTTTCAGTTTAGAAAGCTGTTTCACAACTTGCTCTCTAGTGGTCGGATTATTCATCGCCTCTTCCAAAATTTCTCCGCTTTCATACAAGTAGCTGCATCCCAGCCCTTCTGCGTCAATGACCAGATTTGCACCGGGATAAGCGTAAACTTTCATATGTAGCGGAAATCGTCTGAATTCGTCTTGTAAACCGTTTCCCAGCTCATTATAAAACAGGTAGTCTTTCGTCTTATAGATTACGTCTCCTATGGATAGCTTTTCTTTTATTTTGATATAGCAAACATCTTCAGCTTTGTTAATCAGCATTCCCTCTCTGTCGTACAGTTTTACAACGGACAGATTAACGTCTTCGCCTCCAGCATCGATTCTGATGATATCGTTCTGATTTAATACCTTATCCAGGGTGATTTCATACATGCCTTTGTAAAATCCTGTAATTCTGCCAATCTCGTAACCGAAGTTGTTCGGTCTTTGAATATTGGACAAGTCTTTCGGGTCCTCGTGAAACAGATACCCTTTTGTAAAGGTTCTATTGAAAGTTTTTTTCAAATCTTCCTTGTCACTTACTGTCACCTTGCCATCCAGTGCGGCTCTGTATTTTGAAACGACGTTTGCCACATAGGCAGGCTCTTTCATACGCCCCTCGATTTTCAGAGAGTCGATTTCCTTAAGTTCCTCTATATAGTCGATGGTATTTAAGTCCTTGGTCGATAACAGGTAGTTTTTTCCAAAAGACTCGCCTGTGGTCCTGTCAATTAGTTCATAAGGTTTGCGGCAGGATCCAACACATCTGCCCCGATTTCCACTCCGATATCCGATGAGACCGGACATAAGACAATTTCCTGAGTAAGATACACACAGAGCGCCGTGGACAAAGATTTCCAGAGGTATCTTCGCAGTCCGTTTGATTTCTTTCACCTTTTCAATTTCGACTTCTCGCGACAGAACAACTCTTTTAGCACCCAATTCTTTGAAAAGTAAAGTGCCTTCAAGGTCATCAATGCCCATCTGGGTCGAGCAGTGTACTTCCATATCCTCAAAATGGTTGACAGCATAGTCAAAAACCGCTAAATCCTGCACGATGACACCATCTACGCCAATCTCATTCAGCAGCTGAAGCTGCTTCTTCATGTCGTCAATCTCATCTTCAAATACAATCGTATTCATGGTTACATATATTTTTACATTTCTGAGATGCGCATAAGCAACCGCTTCTTTTAATAATTCCGTATCAAAGTTGGACGAATAAGCGCGGGCGCCGAATTTCCGCATCCCCAAATAGACTGCGTCGCAGCCGTTTGCAATCGCAGCCTTTAACGCTTCCATGTTTCCCGCCGGAGCTAATAGTTCAGTCATTGGTTCCTCCCGTCTGGTTTAGTAGTTATCGCCTCCGCCATGCATTATACGGCATCGCCTGCCAAAATGCAAGAAAAATAGCACTTTCAGCTGTCTTTTCAGCTTCAAATACTCTGTCGTTTTCTTTTAGATATCACACGGTTCAAAATGCAAATTTACAGCACTCAAATTCGTTGAACGAATAAAACCTGACCGCATCTCCATGTTTCACCAGTTCTGTTGCAACTGGCAGCATGGGATTGGGTTTACCATGTGCAGGGATACAAAAGGCTATTTTCTTCAATCACCGCCCTTTTCTCCATATGCTATACCGAACAATTCGGCAAATGCTCCTTTCGGAGGTATCGCAATCCCACACTCAATATCGCAAAGCAGGAGGAGCGTATCTCCCGGCTTAATCCCCAAAATATCACGAGCCTGTTTCGGTATTACAATCTGTTCCTTTTCACCGGCACTGGCTGTTCATACATATTTTCCTTCAGGTGCTTTCATTTTCTTCTATCTCATAAGTATAATTTATATAACTAGACATACTTCTTTTTTACCAAAATGACAATAGAACCACGAAAACGTCTATTTTATATGGGGCTGTATTTTCTGTGCACTCACGGAAAAAAATTCGCAGGTTTATTAATATTTCACCTGTTATTTTGGGTCGCTCATTTTCTTAGTGTCAAAATAGAATTACAAAAGGCGGAAAATACAACCGCATTCCCCGCCTTTTTCCAAGACATTTATTAATAGAAAGCTTCTGATAAACCAGAAGTTATTGCTCATTGACAAGCAGCTTCAGTACATCCGGCCTTGCGTAGTGGCCCACCGCGTCATGCTCCATCTTGCACGCAGCAGGCAAATCCATATCAAGCTCCGCGTAGATAATCGTTTCCTCATTCCAAACAGGCTCTGTCACATAATGCCCATAGGGATCAATGATACAGCTGCCCCCACTGCAGACCATTTCCGGCAGCTGAAGAACCGCTTTGTTCTCATTGAGGTCAGAAGGATAGGAGGAACGTCTAACAATCATATCCGCATTGATAAAGTAGCATTTGCCCTCAATCGCGATATGTTGAATCGTAGCCTGCCACTCCGGATTGTCGTTCGTATTCGGCGAAATATAGATGGTGATTCCTTTTTGATAAAGTGCTACCCTGGCAAGAGGCATATAGCTCTCCCAGCAAATCAGGCTGCCAATCGGCCCCCACGACGTTTCTGTCACCGGAAAATAATCCTTGTTTGCGTCACCCCAGACAGTCCGTTCTGATCCGGTCGGTTTCAACTTGCGATGCACCTTATAGGTCCCATCCGGCTCGAAAATGACATTGCTGTTATAAAGCGTCCCGTTGACCGCATCCCGCTCAGAAAAGCCAAGACTAATATAGGCACCTGTCTTCTTCGCTCTGTCGGCAAGTTCTCTGAATTCCTCAGCCCCGGCAACAACAGAAGCATCATAATACCGTTTCCAATCCTTTCGGCCTTCCTCAGTTCGCTTGCCCATGCTAAAACCAAAGTTCATTCCAATCGGGTAGCCGGGAATGAAAAGCTCAGGAAAAACGATTAGGTCTGGATTTTGGGATGCCGCTTCGTCGATATATCGAAGTGTCTTTTCCAGAGATGCTTTTTTATCAAACAAAACAGGCTCTGCCTGTACCAATGCAATTTTGCAGATTTTTTTGATGTCTTTCACAGTGATTCTCTCCTTCAAATACCGATTTGTTTCTTTCATTATAACAGCAAACACTCCCGTCGACAAGCATAAATCAGGCCGGCGCTCCAAGGAGCACCAGCCTGTCGTTTCCTTTCATTTCAAGGAATGTAGGATTTTTTATGATTTATTCCCACTCAATGGTGCCGCATGGCTTCGGTGTCAAATCATAGCACACTCGGTTTACCCCTTCAACCTCAGCCAAAATTCTATCAGTAATCTTGTGAAGCACCGGCCAGTCGATGTCTTCAATCGTTGCAGTCATCGCGTCCACAGTGTTGACCGCACGAATAATGACTGGATATTCGTAGCTTCTTGCGCCATCCTTTACGCCTACAGATTTAAAATCAGGCACCGCGGTAAAATACTGCCATACCTTGCCCTCAAGCCCATTTTTCGCAAACTCTTCACGAACGATTGCGTCAGACTCGCGAACCGCTTCAAGACGATCTCTTGTAATCGCGCCAAGACAGCGAACGCCAAGTCCAGGACCAGGAAACGGCTGACGGAACACCATGTTGTCAGGCAGTCCCAGCGCTTTTCCTACCACTCTGACCTCGTCCTTAAAGAGAAGCTTCACCGGTTCAACCAGTTCAAACTGCAGGTCTTCCGGAAGACCGCCAACATTGTGGTGCGCCTTAACGCCATCACTTTCTAAAATATCCGGATAAATTGTACCCTGTGCCAGGAATTCAATGCCGGACTGCTTGCGAGCCTCCTCTTCGAATACTCTGATAAACTCCGCGCCGATAATCTTACGCTTTCTCTCAGGTTCATCCACACCGGCAAGCTTGTCCAGAAAACGATCCACAGCATCTACGTAAATCAAATTCGCGTTCATCTGGTTTCTGAACACCTCTACTACCTGCTCTGGCTCGCCTTTGCGCAGAAGACCGTGATTTACGTGCACGCAGACCAATTGGCTTCCGATTGCCTTAATCAAAAGCGCCGCTACGACAGAGGAGTCTACCCCGCCGGAAAGCGCCAGCAGTACCTTCTTATCCCCAACCTGTTTTCTCACTTCTTCCACCTGTTCGGAAATGAAAGCCTCTGCCAATGCGGCAGTTGTGATTCTTTCCATCGACTCAGGACGTACAATTTTTTCCATATTTTTTCCTCCATATATTGTTAAAGAAAATAGCGTACAATATTTTTCATACCAAATATTATAGCCTACCGTCTTCTCCCATGCAAGGAAATTTTAGAATAATAAGCAGCTTATCACACACATATTCGGCCTCTATAGTACAATCCATTTTTTCCGTTAAAAGCTTTGCAATAGAAAGTCCCAGACCGCTGCTATTTCTGCCTGTCTCCACTGTATAGAACCGATCAAAAAGTCGCTCCACATCCAGTGATGTTAAATCCCTTGCTGTATTAGCAAAAATGATTACACCACCTGCACTCATGGTTACCTCAAAATCTCCATCACTATATTTCAGTGCATTGCTGATGACATTACCGAAAATTCGATTCACCGCCGCTTTATCCAGATATCGTTCAACCGGCTCTGTGCATATATTGATTTTCGGCATAATACCTCTTTGCTGCATAGCGCCGTAATAGGAAAGTAGGCTTTCCTCCAGCACCCTGCGCAAGTCCAGCGTTTCCTCCGACAGTTCTTTCACCGAAGCAACTACCGAATAGCGAAAGAGTTCTTCCGTCAGTTGCTTCATCACTTCCACCCTGCTGGTAATCTGTGTCAGATAGCGTTCCGCCACCTCGTCTTTTTCTATATCCTCTAAAAGTTCCAGGTAACCGCAGATTGCCGTAAGCGGTGTTCTAAGATCATGAGAAATATTCGTGACTGCCTCCTTTAGCTCCGTATCCCCTTGCAAAAAATGCATACGTTGTTTGCGCAGCCTGCGCAGTTGGTCGTTGATTGCCGCCGCCAACTTTCGCATTGCGGGATCTTGATGTGACAGATGAATCAACGTGTTTGTATCCATTTCAAGACGCAGCGCGAATTCCCGCTGAATCTCCTCTGCCGCTCTTCTAACTCCATAAAGCTTATAGCCAAGCACTACCACAGTGCAGCCTAAAACACCGATTATTCCCCATAAGAAAAATACCATAAAACACGTCCTTTATCTTAGCCTCTATTTCAGTTCTTTTTTTCTGAACAGCGCAATACCCAAAGCCGTGACCGCAACCGATATAACCGCCGAGTAGCCAGCCAGCAACCATGGTTTATCATTTTCCATCGTGGATACCTGTATCTGCTGTCCGCCCGGCGTCGCATCCAATAAAAATGTATAGACATCCCGCGTAGTCCCGGAAATATATCTCGGGTTCGGTTCCGGCTCAGCATTTTGCAGCGTTCCCGTTTCATCCATGTAATAGCCTCCGTAAACCTCCGGTTCATCAAGCAACCCCTTTATATAAGAACCGGCAAAAAGCAGCAGCAGCGCCAAAAGAATGCAGGCTACCGCAGAGGCTGCTTTGTTGTGGCACAAAAGCACAACCAGCGTAAAAATTGCGGAAAAGCAGACGCTTAACATCAGAGCGCAGCCGGCAAAAATCACCATCGCCCAAACTGCCTCGCCAAAGCCGCCCAAAAGCACCGCGCCCAATCCAAGGTAGCAGACCATATGAATCAGGCAGAAAAACATCGAGGTAAGACTGCATACCACAAACGTCGACAGATAGATCTCCCACCGCTGGTGTCCTGCAATAATCTTATTTCGAAGCGTTCCGTCAGCGTATTCCGTTCCTGTAAAAATTGCACAAAATACGGCAATCACTATTCCAACAAGCGCCACGTACTGAAAAGCCCCGCTTTCCAGGGTAGCGTCCATTCCACTGTCCCGGACCTGTTTCTTCATAAAAGCGAAAAAAAATCCCAACATTGCCATAAAAGCCGCAATGCCCCAGAAGATTTTTGATTTTTTTAATCTCATCAAATTTGCCAAAATTAAATTATTCATGACTTGCACCTCCCACCAGACTGACAAAGTAGCTTTCCAGACTTTCGTCCCGTTCTTCCATTGAAATGATTTGACAATTTTCCTTTGCCAATTCCATCGCAAGTTCTGAAACGTTGACCTTCGCATAGATATCAGCCTGTTTTTCTGAGAAAATGTGATACTCGATTCCCATGCGGTCCAGGACTACTGCAAGACGTTTCGTATCTGAAACCTCCGTGCGCACACATTTGCGGCAAACCTCCTCAAGCTCCTTCGCACTGATTTCTTTCATCATTCTGCCGCCGTCAATGAACCCATAATGGGTCGCCAGCTTGGAAAGTTCATCTAAAATATGGCTGGAAATCAGTACCGTAATCTGATGCTCCCGATTCAGCTTCAAAATTAATTCCCGCATTTCAATAATCCCCTGCGGATCCAATCCGTTAATCGGCTCGTCTAGCAGCAGAAAATCAGGATTTCCTACAAGGGCAATGGCAATCCCCAGTCTCTGGCGCATACCAAGAGAAAAATGTTTCGCCTTCTTTCTTTCGGTATGCCCAAGTCCTACCAACGCCAAAATTTCCGCAATACCGTCAAAAGACGGCAGCCCCAGCATCCTGCACTGCATTTTTAGATTATCGACAGCCGTAAGCTCGCCATAAATAGATGGCGTTTCTACCACAGCACCCATCCTGCTGCGGCTTGCTGCAATTGATTTCTCGCAGTTTTTTCTCCCATAGAGGACAAAGCTTCCCGCAGATGGCTCCTGCAAACCACAAATTAGCCGAATCAGTGTCGTTTTTCCCGCGCCGTTTCTTCCTACAAACCCATAAATAGAGCCCTTCGGCACATGCATAGAAAGTCCGTCCAGCGCCTTAAACTGCTTGTAGCTTTTGGACAGACCCTCCGTCGTTAAAACGTATTCCATATATGATATACCTCCTTCTCTTCACGCCTATCAGTTTACAAGCAGACGGTAAAGAAAGCGGTAAAGAAAAATGTAAAGATTTCGTAAAGCTTTTACAAGGTTTATTCTGTCAACTTAAATCCAATTCCCCATACGGCTTCAATATAATCTCTGCCGGAAGTCTCACGCAGTTTCTTGCGAAGATTGCTGACATGGATTTTCAGCGAAGCCTCTGTGCAGTCCGGCGTATCGAAACTGATGCGCTCCAAAATGGCTGACTTTGAAATCGCGCCGCCTGCCTGCTGCATCAGCAGCTTCAAAATCGCAAACTCTGTCTTCGTAAGTTTTACCTCCTGATTGGCTACGGTCACCAGCCGGCGCTGTTCGTCCAATCTTAAATCCCCAAAAGAAAGAAGTTCCGAAGGCGTTACCGCAGTCCTGAGGTGCACCGCGATGCGCGCCAAAAGCTCTTTCACTGCAAATGGCTTGCTCACATAATCTACAGCGCCGCTCATCAGCAGATTGACTTTATCCTCTACATCTACTTTCGCGCTGATTACGATGACCGGTATCCCGGAAGTATGTTTCAGGACTTCCTCGCCGCAAAGACCCGGTAACATTAAATCCAGCAGGATTAAATCCGGTCTTTTCTGCGCAAGCAAATAGAGAGCCTCTGTGCCCGAATAAGCTCTGCACACGCTGTAACCTTCCTTTTCGAGCACCTCACAGAGCATGTCTCCGATTGGTACATCATCATCTATGATTGCAATAGTCTTTGCGATATTTTTCATGAAATCCCCCTCTGTTTTCATAACTGCGTTCATTATACCATGACGATTCCTTGCAGCAACGCTGGTATAATCGTCTGCGTTCATTATACATCAAAATGGGTGGTTTGTGAAACCAATAAAAAACGGTCAGGCTGCAAATACACAAGCCCGACCGCTGCTGCTATCCTCTCAGATTGTTCAATTTATTCCGGTGAAATAGTCAAAAATATGATATCATCACCAAAGTAAAGTAATTCAAATGTGATACCATCAGAATTCTTCCACTGCACGCCCAACGTTGTAGTTTCTGGTTCACCTAGCTTCTTGGTCATACGTTCCTGCAAAGTGTCAAATAATTCTCCTTCAGGAATATCAGAATCATTCGTTCTCTGTATTACCTCAGTGATTGTCCGAAGAGAATTATCCGTTCCTAATGCATAAGACAAATTAATTTCCAGGTCATCTTTCTCCAGACCCAAAAATGTTCCGTCCAGCGATTCATGTGTACTGATGTCCTGCGTATCATTCCAGTTAGGTTTCCCTGCGTCAGCATCTTTTTCCAAAATTTGCTCATAGCTTTCTCCGAAGTTAATACCATATGGCATTTTGCCTAAATATCCTTGAGCAGAAGTCATTTTCAAAATTAAGAAAACAACTAGAATCACAACTACAACTCCTGCTGCAATCAGCCATTTAAATCTCTTCGCTTTGTTTGCAGCAACTGCATCCATGGGGATCTCTCCTTGAGCAAGTTCTGCCTCTTCCAGATTATTTGCTGTCTCCGCTCCTATCACTTTCTCTTCCTCAGCAGGCTCAATATGTACAAGTTTTGCTCCGCATGATGCACAAAACAAAGCATCATCATCTGCCTTAGTTCCACATTTACTGCAATACATCTTCTACCTCCTAATATAAATCTCGGTATTGGGTTTTTCTTGTATTATATCATAGAATATATTTATATGTCTATATTTTGAAGTTATTTAACTCATAACGACTGCACATATGGATCATTTTCTCTATAACCACCCACTACCCCGTAAACAGTGATATCTTCGCCACCGGTAAAACGTTCACGTCCCTGTGGATAACGATAGTCAATCCGCAGAAGTCTGTCATCAATGGAACCATTACTTATATCTTCAAAATACCTATATAGCTATTCTTATAAGAAAATTTACTAAATATATATATCAATCCCCTATAAATTTATTATATTTATACTGAGCAAATTCACCCTAGCAAAATGAACTGCCTATTATTCCTAATAAAAAAAATGCTCAAGTCGCTGGACTCAAGCATTTTCAATAGATTGGCTAGGGTAGCAGGATTCGAACCTGCGCATGATGGAATCAGAATCCATTGCCTTACCGCTTGGCGATACCCCAACATTTGGAGGCGACACCCAGATTTGAACTGGGGAATAAAGGTTTTGCAGACCTCTGCCTTACCACTTGGCTATGTCGCCATAATCATAAAAATGATATGGGGTGGATAGTGGGATTCGAACCCACGTATACAGGAGCCACAACCCTGTGTCTTAACCACTTGACGATACCCACCATATAGTATATACTACTCTGCTGAAATTATGCAATTCACCGTCAATTTATGCTCAGCTTTTGCATCATCCACAGCAAAATATACTTTAAAAAAATTGGCGACCTGGAACGGGCTCGAACCGTCGACCTCCAGCGTGACAGGCTGGCATTCTAACCAACTGAACTACCAGGCCGCATTACCGGTTCATTTACCGTACTGCCACTACAAATACAGTAAACGACCTCCGTAAGCCACTTGCTTGCTAGCTGAGGAACTATCACTTACACAGCTCGCATACAAGCGTCAGTGATTTGAAAAATGGTGGGCGTTATAGGGCTCGAACCTATGACCCTCTGCTTGTAAGGCAGATGCTCTCCCAGCTGAGCTAAACGCCCAAAGTGGTAGCGGCGAGTGGAGTCGAACCACCGACCTTCCGGGTATGAACCGGACGCTCTAGCCAACTAAGCTACACCGCCACATAGTTTCTTCAAATCACTGCAAGAAATATATTATCAAACCTAGCTGAGAATGTCAAGAACTTTTTTAGTATTTTATGCTTTTAATATGTCGCAACTTAACATTCTGCCGGCAGGTATCTTTCCTGCACTGCCCATCTTTCCATTCAATGAACAGCTTGAATAGATTACCATTTTCTTGGAGGTTTGTCAATAGGAATTTTAAAATTCCTCAGAAGTTTTTCTTAAACTTTCGCACACGATCTATTCCACCATAAGCTTTGCATATCCATGGTCAAAAACCGTTTTTCCAAACTCATAATCAAAAGTCTGTTTAAACAGTGGACCATCTGTAACCAGCGTATGATATTCTCCATTCTCTCCACAGACATCAACACCTTCTGCTGCAAGACGTGTAAGCAGTTCCAAAGATAATGCTTTCCCCAGATACTCTGCACCCATATATTTTGTATTTACTGTAGTGATTCTTGCAGTAAATCCCGCTTTCAAAAGTTCCTTCACCGCTTCTTTGCGATCCATCTGCCAGAGAGGAAAATATCCTGTAAGACCTGCTGCCTCACATCGATCCTTGTCCCACTTAAGATGTGCTTCTAAATCGATATCGCCAAAGACACAGTACTCAGCGCCCCTGCCTTTCCACTCACGCAGTTTCTCCTCGAACCTTTCCTCGTAATCTGTTCCGTCCGTCATAATTAAATCGATTGGAATTTCCAGCGCCGCAGAAAGTCTATCGAGCACATCCCGTCCCACTCCGTGAAACCAAGCTTTCTCTGCGTTTGTATTATAAGTAATTAAAAGTCCCAGCGGCTCCATATCGGCTTCTATCGCTTTATAAAGTGCTAAACTGCTATCTTTGCCTGTACTAAATGATGCTACAAATTTTTTCTTCTCTGTCATGCTTTCTCCTCTTACTATTCATATCACTCTACCGCAGACAAATTTTCCTTTACAACCCATTCACATGCGCTGCAGCTGCAAGTGCTGCTACGGCTCCATCGGCGGCAGCTGTAGCCAGCTGGCGAACAGACTTGGTTCTGCAGTCTCCGCAGGCAAAAACGCCGGGTGTCTTTGTAAGACAGTCTTCACCAGCGATGATATAGCCTTTCTCATCCAGGTCTACTACCTTTGAAAACGCCTGATTTGCAGGCATCTGTCCGATAGCGACGAATACGCCTGACACCTGCAGCGTTGTAACTTCCTCTGTTTTCACATTACGGATCTTAAGACCATTCACCAGCGCTTCTCCCAAAATTGTTTCAGGAACGCTATCCAGATAAAACTCTACATTATCCTTAGTGAGCAGTCTTTTTACGACAGTCTGCTCTCCGCGAAAAGTGCCTCTTCTGTGAATCAGATAGACTTCTTCTGCCAGATCAGAAAGAACCTCCGCATCCTCCAGGGCTGTATTTCCGCCGCCGATGACCGCTACTTTTTTCCCTCTGAAGAAAGCGCCATCACAAGTTGCACAGTAGGAAACTCCGCTTCCCACAAATCTTTCTTCTTCTGGAAGACCCAGCGGACGATTTTTCGCCCCAGCAGCGAGGATAACTGTTTTCGCCTCGTAGCTGCCGTTCTTTGTCACAACGAGCTTTACATTCTCACAAGTTTCAACAGAAACCACTTCTTCATAGATAATCTCAGCGCCCTGCTCTGTCGCCTGTTCATAGAAACTTGTCGCCAGTTCAAACCCCGAAATTTTCTTGATCCCCGGGTAATTTTCTACCTCCGGCGTGTTTAATATCTGCCCTCCAAATCCTTTTGCATCAATCAGAAGAGTTTTCTTTCCGGCACGTTGTCCGTAAATAGCGGCAGTAAGCCCCGCAGGTCCCGCTCCAATAATTATAATGTCATACATCACTCTACTTTTCCCTCCTTGAAAATGCGCATCATTTCTCTCGTCAGACTGATGCCATCGTCTTTAACATCCATCTCATCTCGGCTGAGCCATTCCGCAACAGAAAGTTCTTCAGAATCCATGGTAATCTCATCGTTTCCATCCACATGGCAGAAAAATCCCAAAAGCAGATTGCAATCCGTTCCCCATGGCTGACTCTTATAATAGGTAATATCTTTTACCTTAAGCCCAGCTTCTTCCATGACTTCACGACTCACCGTTTCTTCCGCTGTTTCGCCGATCTCTGTAAAGCCAGCAATCAATGCATATTTCTTGTACGCTCTGCCATTGTACTTTGTGAGGAGTATCTTATCGCCATTGATTACCCCTACGATAACTGCCGGCGCAATTCTCGGATACACTGTATTTCCACAGCAAGCACAGCGCATCATCCGCTCTTTATCATCGGGTTTCAGACGCTTTCCGCACCTCCCGCAAAATCTGCTGGTTCTGTACCATTGATATAAATGATGTGCAGTAGATGCCGCGAAGGCCAGTTCCTTATGTTCCAAATCCCGCAAATTCCTTGTGGATTCCCAAAAATATCCATCATTCAAAAGTTGTTGAATTACAGATTCCCCGTCGCTTTTCATTAAGAAGTAACCATCTTTTTCAATTCTGAAAAGGTACTGCAGATCAGCCCCTTCAAAAAAAACAGCACTAGGCACTGCCAGCCTGCCGTTGCTACCTTTCCTTACTAAAATTCTATCCTCGTCAAAGACAAAGACCCGATCTTCCGCCTCTGCCTCTTTCTTTTCAAACTCGTTGTACAACTTCCGTTCTCCTAATTCCTGAATCATTTGTCACACCTCTGACTAAAATAGTATTTACTTTCAACTCTATTTTATCACGAAATTCAAGGAAAGAAAGGAAAAGTTTTATAACAGATCTCATAGCCATCGCCTCTATCTCCAATGAGAAAAAGCTGCTGCCGTACACCCTCTTTTATCTGCGGTCCTAAAGCCTTGAGCGATTCAGTATATTTAAATTCCGAAACAACTTCATATACTCGATAATCATACAAGGAGAGATATGTAATTTCTTTTTGAATCGCTTCCACCTCAGAATGAGAAAACAGTATATCATCAGAAAGATTTTCTATAGACAAAATTTTAATACTTTCCACATGCGCCGATTTATTACCTGCCTCATTCCCTTTGATCATATCACAAAATTCATCTATAATCAGTTCCTGTGGTTTTTCTACCACCTCTGTGTTCAGTGTAACAGATCTGTCCCCAAAATCAAACGCTTTCTTTCCTCTATAAATATAGTTTTCTTCTTCTGCATAATTCCTCACCAGATTTTCTAGATAAGTAAACCAAATCTGTTCATAGCTATAATAACACGCACTTTTTTCGTCATAATATCCGTTCTGATAAAAAATCCCAATTCCTTTTATTTCTATGTAATATTCCTGATAAAGCTGTCTCGCATCATCAATCCTCTCTATGCCTTCAATATCCTGCAGCAACGTCTTAATTCTCTTCTGTGCTATTTCCTCAGTTCCGCTTTCCGCAACAAGCGTATACACCGTGCCATCGGAAAGCACGCCCTGTATCTCACGGATTACAAAATCTCCTTCAGCAAAATTTACTGGCTGTTTACTCTGCCAGTAAAAAATTACTGAAAAAAGAATTATAATCATCAGAACACCTATAGTCATCCAAGCTGCGACTGTTCTCTTTCTCTGTTTTTTTAAATAACTTCTAATCCCTTTAAGCATCCGCTCTCCGCCTTCTGATTCGCAAAAACATCTTTGCGTACTCAGCTCCCCTGCAAAGAGCTCATTTACCGAAATCGAAAGAGCATCACATAAAGAATGCAATATGGATACATCGGGAAAACTCTTTGCTCTCTCCCACTTAGAAACTGCCCGATCTGTTACCCCTAAAAGTTCTGCCAGCTGCAGCTGGGTCAAATGCTTTTCCTTCCGCCGCTGCGCAATAAATGCGCCGATTTTCTCATAATCTAAAGTCCTGGTGTCCATCCTCTTCCTCCTTTTTTATATTTTACCACAGACATATCTAAAGCCGCAACCAACTGATAGTTGAGTAACATGGCAAGGGCATGAAGAAAAAATTATCCACCTGAAAATTGTCTTACCCGTGCAATGATTTTAACTTAAAACAGGTATTTCTTGAAAAAGTGTATAAAGTGGATGTGCGATTCTTAACCGAAAATTATAAAATTCTGAAAAAATGTATAAAACCATCTGAAAAAATATACTTACCGGTTATTCTTACAGATATTATCCCTGCTGCCTTGTTGATACTTTGCATTTTGCGTAAGTTTATTTGAAGCTTTACTCAGTATCTTGCATAAAACGCAAAAGTAAAGATTTCTGCCAAAAATCTTTTATACATCATTTAATAAAAATCGCAATTTAGGTTAAAGTTTTCCTTTTTCCAGTTTTTCTTTGACGTTTTACACTGCTTCTATGGTGTACTTATTTAAAATTTGCCTTTTCCTCTTGACAACAGCCACGATATATGATTAAATAAACATATGAACATTCATTCATGTTAATTGAATGATAAAGAGGAGGTTTTATAATGAAAGCAATTCACAAAAGAAATTCTTTACAGCCATTACTTCACCATCACGATGAACACTGTGGCTGCGGTCATGCGCATCACGACCATCACGAAGCCGGTGTACACTGTGATGGCGGTCATAGCCATGAGCATCACCATGAACACCAAGAAGAAATCTGCGATTGCGGTTGCGGCCACGATCACCATGAGCATGAGCACTGCTGTGAGGAAGATGACAGCGGCGGTGATGGAGATGAGGAACACTCGCACCATCATCATGAACACTGCGACTGCCATTGCGAGCACGACCACCACGAACACGATGAGCACCACGAGCATGAGCATCACCACGTTGACGCTGCTGTTCTTGCTAAGGCAGACAAAAAAATCTATCTACTGGAAAATCTTGGCTGCGCCCACTGTGCTTCCAAGATGGAAGACAAAATCAATCAGCTGCCGACTGTAAAAGACGCAACCATTACCTACGCGACAAAACAGCTTCGCATTGCTGCTGATGACTGTGATGCACTGCTGCCAGAAATCCGCAGAATCTGCAGTTCTATTGAATCTCAGGTAAAAGTCGTAGATCCTGCTACAATGCAGGCAAAACAGCCATCCAGCGTTGCAGATACAAAAGAAGCCCGCAGCAATTCCAAAAAGAAAAAAATTTCAGAAGACAAACTGGAACTCGGCACGATTCTGGCAGGCGCCCTCCTCTTTGCAGGCGGTGTCATTACCCACCATATGGGGCTGGATCCCCGCATTATGATTGCACTGTCCGTCATATCCTACCTGATTCTGGGAGGAAAAATCATCTTAGAAGCCCTGAGAAACATTACAAAAGGACAGATCTTTGATGAAAACTTCCTGATGAGCATTGCTACCATCGGTGCCTTTATCATCGCTGAATACTTAGAAGCGGTAGGCGTTATGCTCTTTTACCGCATCGGCGAATACTTTGAACATAAAGCTGTCGAGAAAAGCCGCGTACAGATCATGGATGCTATCGATATGCGTCCCGAAGTGGTTAATTTAGTAAAAGGAACATCCGTAGCAATAATCCCCGCAGAACAAGCTGCAGTCGGAGACATCCTGCTTATCCGTCCTGGAGACAGAATCCCTCTGGACGGCATCATCATAGATGGAGAAAGCCGTATTGATACCTCTCCAATCACAGGAGAACCTGTTCCTGTTAGCGCAAAACCAGGCACCGCTGTAACCAGCGGCTGCCTCAATACTTCCGGTCAACTGCAAATCAGAGTAGAAAAATCCCTTTCCGAATCTATGGTTTCCAAAATTTTAGATTCTGTCGAAAACGCTGCTGCAAGTAAACCGAAATTAGACCGCTTTATTACCAGATTCTCCAGAGTCTATACGCCTTGCGTCGTTATCGCTGCACTTCTTCTTGCTGTGGTACCTTCTCTGGCAACAGGAAATTGGAACTACTGGGTTTATACTGCCCTTACCTTCCTTGTTATGAGCTGCCCTTGTGCGCTAGTACTCAGTGTACCCCTTGCCTTTTTCTCCGGCATCGGTGCAGGCTCAAAGAAAGGCATCCTGTTTAAAGGAGGACTTTCCATAGAAGCCCTGGGTAAGCTGAAGGTCGTTGTCATGGACAAAACTGGCACGATTACAGAAGGAAATTTCCTCCTGCAGAAAATCATCTCCGCCGGAACTTATGGCGAGGACGAACTGCTTGCAATCTGTGCAAGTTGTGAGCAGCACTCTACGCATCCGATCGCAACCAGCATCGTCAGCGCTGCCACTGGTAAAGGACTCACCCTTTCGGTTCCAGAAAAGCGGAATGAAATCGCAGGACACGGTATCGTCGCCCAAATGAAAGAAGGGCTTGTCCTCTGCGGCAATCAAAAACTGATGGAAAAATATCAAATTGCTATGCCGACACTTTCTGAGGCTGCAAGCGGCGCCGAAGTCTTTGTCGCCATCGACGGAAAATTTGCAGGGCGCCTCATCATCGCAGATACTATAAAAGCTGATGCAAAAGACGCCATCAGCCGTCTTAAGGCAATGGGCCTTCACACCGTCATGCTGACAGGTGATGCAAAAAACAGCGCTGAAGCTGTTGCAGCTCAAGTAGGCATCGATCAGGTATATGCAAAACTGCTTCCGCAGGATAAATTGACCATGCTGACAAAAGTAAGAGAAGAAAAAGGCAGCGTTATGTTTGTCGGAGACGGTATCAACGATGCACCTGTTCTCGCCGGAGCTGATGTAGGTGCTGCTATGGGAAGCGGCGCCGATGCAGCAATTGAAGCTGCCGATGCAGTATTTATGCAAACAGAGGTAAACTCTATTCCAAGCGCCATTTCTATTGCACGAGCAACAAACGCAATCGCAAAGCAAAACATCATCTTTGCCCTTGTAATCAAAGCAGCTGTCATGGTTCTAGGTGTTATCGGCTTTGCCAACATGTGGCTTGCTGTATTTGCCGACACAGGCGTGGCTATGCTGTGCGTACTGAATGCAATCAGAGCACTATACAAAAAATAATGTTATCGGGAGGAAACGCCAATGCCGCTTTCCTCCCATCCATAAAAATACGGAGGAAGAAACATGGACTTTGAAAAAACAGATCACCCTATCGAGGAAGAAACCCTTTACAGCTTAGCAGAGCTATTTAAGGTCTTTGGCGATCCTACCAGAGTCCGGATTTTGTATATCTTATCCTCTCAGGAACTCTGCGTCCAGGAAATTGCAGATGCGCTGTCAATGACCCAGAGCGCAATTTCTCATCAGCTGCGCGTTCTCAAGCAGACTGCCCTAGTAAAATTCCGCCGAGAAGGAAAAACCATCTACTATTCACTGGCTGACGATCATGTCGCTACCATCATGGCACAGGGGCTTGAACATGTTTTGGAATAATTTAATGATTCTCAGCAAAGAACTTCAAAACGGGCACTAGATCTCTTCATTTTCAACTTCTTTTCGAATCCCTCTTGACTTTTTTGCCAGAAGTGGTACATTATATTATATGAGTTTTAGCACTCATTATTATCGAGTGCTAACAACACAGAGTAGAAGACTATGGAGGAGAGACAATGGCTAAGAAACAATTCAAAGCAGAGTCCAAGAAACTCTTGGATTTAATGATTAACTCAATCTATACCCATAAAGAGATTTTTTTAAGAGAACTTATCAGCAATGCCAGTGACGCACTGGATAAGCTGTATTACCAGAGTCTGCAGTCCGGTGATACCGGCATTAAGCGTTCCGACTTTCACATTGACATCACAGCCGATAAGGAAAACCGTACCCTTTCCATCAGCGATAACGGCATCGGTATGAGCGCTGCTGAAATGGAAGCAAACCTTGGTACCATCGCAAAGAGCGGCAGCCTTGCCTTTAAGGAAGAACATGCTGAAGAAAAGAAATCTGAAGATACAAACCCGATTGACATCATCGGACAATTCGGCGTTGGCTTTTATTCCGCATTTATGGTGGCTGACGAAGTTACTGTCACATCTAAAGCCTACGGCAGCGAGGAAGCTAACGTCTGGAAATCCCAGGGTGCAGATGGTTACACCATCAAACCAGCGGAAAAAACAAGCCCAGGTACCGAAATCGTACTTCATATCAAAGAGGATACCGAAGGCGAAAACTATACCACATTCCTGGAAGAGTATACCATTCGCAATTTAATCAAAAAATACTCCGACTATATTCGCTACCCGATTCAGATGATGGTCGAAAAGCGCCGTCCAAAGGAAGATGCTGAAACCAAAGAAGGCGAAATGCCGGAAATGGAAAGCTACATGGAGCTGGATACGCTAAACACCATGGAACCAATCTGGAAGCGCGCCAAAAGCCAAGTTAAAGCCGAAGATTACAACGAATATTACAAGAGTAAATTCGGCGATTACCAGGATCCTTGTCGTGTCATCAGAACCAGTGTAGAAGGCGTTTCCAGCTACACTGCCCTTCTGTTTATTCCGGGACACACACCATACGACTACTATACTAAGGACTACGAAAAAGGTCTGCAGCTTTACTCCAGCAGCGTGATGATTATGGATAAATGCAAAGAACTGCTGCCAGATTATTTCAACTTTGTAAAGGGGCTCGTAGATTCTCAGGATTTAACACTGAATATTTCCCGGGAAACATTGCAGCACGACAGACAGCTTCGCAACATTGCAAAGAACCTGGAAAAGAAAATCAAAAAAGAACTGGCAGACTTTATGAAAAACGACCGCGAAGGCTACGAGCAGTTCTTCAATCACTTTGGCAGACAGTTAAAATACGGCATTTACGACGACTTTGGAATGCACAAGGATGTACTTTCCGACTTAGTCCTTTTCTACTCGTCCATGGAAAAGAAAATGATTTCCCTAGACGAATATCTTGCCAAAATGGGAGAAGCGCAGAACGCAATCTACTATGCATCAGGTGAATCTGTAGAAAAAATCGACATGCTGCCGCAGACTGAATTTATCAAGGATAAAGGCTATGAAATCCTTTACCTGACCGATGAAATCGATGAATTTGTTCTGCAGATGATGGGAACTTACAAGGAAAAACCGTTTAAGTCCGTTTCCGCAGAAGACCTTTCTTTTGAGGAATCAGAAGCCCAGCAGGAAGAAATGAAAAAAGCAGAAGAAGAAAGCAAAGACCTTCTCGCATTCCTGACAGAAACCCTGGCAGGCAAGGTCACCGAAGTAAAGCTGTCCCCTCGCCTGAAAAACTCCGCAGTATGCCTGACTACTAAAGGCGGACTTTCACTGGAAATGGAAAAGGTGCTCAACGCTATGCCGACAGACCAGAATGTAAAGGCAGAGCGCATTTTAGAAATCAATCCAAACCATCCGGTAATGGAAACGCTGAAAGAAACCTATGCAAAAGGAAACGACGGCAAGGATCTGGTCGCAACTTATGCAAACCTGCTCTACAGCCAGGCTGTCCTGATCTCCGGTCTCACTGTAGAAGACCCCATGAAACTAGGTGAAGACATCTGTAAACTAATAACAAAATAGCCGATTTCCCTTTTAACTGCAAAAGAACCCGCATATGACCTACATATCCGGGTTCTTTATTACTTTTTAAATTTTATAGAACGAAGGTTTATGCTGGCGGAACACCGCATAGTAATCAATGCCGCAAGCCTTCACCATCTCTGCGACTTCACAAAAGCCCTCGCCTAAGCGGGAAGATACATGAGAGTCAGAACCAAAGGTGATAATTTCACCACCCAGTTCTGCATACCGCTTTATAATATCACGGTGTGGATTGGTCATGTTCTTTGCAACAAACTTAGAAGTGTTGCACTCAATGCCCCGCCCTGTTTCGATGAGTTCTTTCAAAATCGCATCTAGAATATCTGCATATTTAGCATAAGTGAACTGTTCCAGTGCACCGGGACCGTAGCGCAGTACAAAATCCATGTGGCCTGCTACATCAAATGCCTGAAAACGTTTGATATTTTCCAGCTCCTCCTCAAAATATTGAGAGACTGCAAGCTGGATATCTACGCCTTCATAATGCCTCTTATCCTCAGCGTCCATCTTGTGAAACGTATGGGTTGAACCGATAATGAAATCAAACGGAAAGGAATTTGCAAGTTCTGTCAATCTTTCACAAAGATGAGGCTGCATGCCAAGCTCAATACCTGTAAGTACTTCAATTCTGTCCCCATAACGCTCCTTTACACTGGCTAAATCTGCAACATATGCAGAAATTGCCGCATCATCGCCTCTGTCGTCGATGAGAAACGTAAAATAGTCCGGGGGAAATCTCGGTGCATCAAAGTCCTGATGGTCAGTAATGCAGATAGACTCCATGCCCAGTTCAATGGCGCGCTCTACCTGCTCTGCCACCGGTGTTGTAGAATCACTGGACCATCTTGTATGTACATGCATATCCGCAATCATTATGCTTCAGCTCCTTCACTTTCTTTCAGTTCAGCATCTGCTTCCAGAGGTTTCATGCAAATACCGGTCATAGCGTATACCAGTGCGATTACCCATACTGCATAGCTCATGAAGCAATACGGAAGATATGCGCTGATTGGAACGCCCAGCACTGACGGATAGTAAACGCCGGAGCCAGACCACGGGATAAACCCTGCCATACCAGTACCGAAATCTTCCATAGTTCTGGAAAGGTTCAGTGTAGAAAGACCCATTTCCTTATACTTTTCGTTATACATCTCACCAGTCAGAATCAGTGCTAGCGAAGAGCTTCCGCCGATCGCAACCAAAATAATTACAGAAACCGCAGTTGCCAGAATTAGCGTGAATCTGGTCTTTACAGATTGCAACAGTTTACCAAGCAGTACTTCGATTGCGCCAATCTGTTCCATAATACCTGCAAAATAGAAGCAAATATAGATTAGAATGAAAGATTTCAGCATGGAGGAAAGTCCGCCTCGATTCAGAAGCGTCATAGCGTCTTCCCCTGCCTCTGCAGCTATAAATCCAGGTCTTGCGCCTTCCACCATTTCCAGATTAAATCCGCTGTAAAGGGCAGTTACACCGTCTGCCAGTTCAAATCCCTGATAGAACATACCGATGAGCAGCGCTACAACCGCAGAAATCATCATCACTACCGTAGACGGCTTTTTAGTAACCGCGCCGTATACTACGATTACCAGAGGCAGCAGCACCAGAATATTCCACTTAAATACGGAATCCAGCGTAGAAAGAAGCTGCAGCGTGTTTTCCGGAAGTCCTGTACCTGTGGTGGAAGCACTGATACCCATCACCAGATATACTGCCACACCGATGACCGCAGCCGGAATAACCGTTTTAGACATGTGCTTAATATGATCGAAAATATCGTTCTTCGTGGACAGCGCTGCTAAAATGGTAGTATCAGACAGCGGAGAAAGCTTGTCCCCGAAGATGGCGCCAGTGTAGCACGCACCTGCTACCGCTGCAATGTTTACGTTCGGCATTGCTGTTGCGATTCCCATCATAGTAATACCTGCTGTTGCAGCAGATCCCCATGAAGTACCTGTACAGGTGGAGAAGATCGCACACAATGCAAATGCGGAAACTAAAATCCACTTTTCACTGACAAGCTGTACGCCGTAATAAATAAACATTGGAATGGTTCCGGAGTACATCCAGGAGCCCAGCAGAAACCCTACTGCAATGAGAACCGACATTGCCGGTGCAGCAGATTTAATTTTCTCTGCGGTATATTTTTCCATCTCTTCCCAGCTATAGCCGCAGCGCCAGCCGATGAATACCACCCAGCACAGGGAAATGCCAATCAGCGCTGGCGCAGACAGGTCTGCAAGGGAACCGAAGAAAAAGATTACAAGCAGCACGATGACTGCTGAGAGCGCTTCCACAATGTTCGGTTTTCTCTTTACGCGAACCGGACGCTCTTTGGTCTTAGCCTTATCTTTCATAAATAAGTTCCTCCTTTAAAAATTTATATAGTATTATTGCACTGTGTAAATTATAGCAATATTTCTACAAAAAAACTTCCGAAAATTCTAGGATTCTCCAAACTTTTCTCTTCCTTCTTGCATATATAATGAAGTTGACAATACTGAAACGGAGCGTATTTTATGTTTTATTTTATGATTGCCATTGGACTTATTTTCGCCTATATCAACGGTATGCACGATGGCGGCACCATCGTTGCCACCACCATTTCCTCTCGGCTTATTCCGCCTGCGAAAGCCGTTTTTATCGCCGGGCTTGCAAACCTTTTAGGGGCTCTAGCACTGGGTACAGCAGTGGCCTACACCATATCAGAAAACATCATTGATATCACGTCAGTTCTTGCCGGAAGTTCTGACCAGTGCTACACCTTTGTGGCTGCTTCCTTTGCAGGAAGCATGGTCTGGAATATCCTGACCTGGATCATCAAACTTCCCTCAAGCGCCTCTCACTCTATGATTGGCTCCATGATTGGCAGCGGTATTGCCGCTTATGGCGCAGGATACATACTTTGGAACTCTATCTTTGTAAAAGTCATTCTCGCTATGCTCATATCCCCTCTGCTGGGATTTATCTTCGGCTATTTGTTCCTGAAATTGCAGAACACCCTTTTAAAAAACGCTACCATCGTATGGCAGCCCAGGATTCGTATTCTGCATAAACTGAGCAGTTTTTTCCTAGCGTTCAGCTATGGCAGCAATGATGCCCAAAAGGTCATGGGACTTATCGCCATCGGCCTTGCCGGATATTTTTCCGCAGGAATTGAGATCCCATTCTGGCTCATCGTAAGCTGTAGTGCCGCTCTTGCCATCGGTACTATCACCGGCGGATATAATATGATTAAAACTGTGGGCATGGAAATTTGTAAAATCGATATTCACAATTCCTTTGCCTCCCAGATTGCTACCATCAGCGTAATGACCCTTGCTAACCTGACCGGACTTCCCATCAGCGCCACCCAGGTCATCACCTCCTCGGTCATGGGAGTCGGCAGCGGCAATACGCCTAAATCCGTCAACTGGACTGTTACAAAAAAAATTCTCCTCGCGTGGCTGATTACCATTCCCGCCTCGGCAGCAACCGGCGGTCTGGTCTTCCTGCTGCTTCACCTGATTTAACTGGTAGAAAGGAACTCGAATATCATGAAAAGAAAACCAAATTTTTTCAAGAAAAACGAAAGACCCGATTTTCACTCCATGTTGCTCAAACAGTGTGAATATACATCCAAAAGTATTTCCCTGCTCTTAAACTTTATGAATCAGCCAGACGACCAACTGGCAGATTCTATCGAGCAATGCGAAAAAAAAGCCGATAAGGTCAGAAGAAGCCTCATCGACTATGTAGAAAACTCTTTCATCACACCCCTTGATCGTCACGATCTATTTGCCGTGTCCCGCTCTATCGACGACATGACAGATAAAGTCAAGGATTTAAAGGATTTTCTGGTATTTTTCAGCTATACCCCCTTTGAAAAGCACGTAGAAATGGCACGCTGCATTGCAAGTTCCATTCTCGCCATCACATCAGCCATGGAAAGCTGGAACGATAACTGTGATGTTTTCTGGGAAAATCTAGTCAAGGCAAAGAAGAACGAAAACCAAGTTAAGAGACTTTACTGGGAAATCATCGCAGAACTTGACAAACAGACGCTTCCCTTAAAGGAAATCATTATTATGCGTGAATTTTCTAAAGACCTTAACTGCCTCGCCAACAAGATTGGTCGTGCCGCAGACAGTATCAGTGATTTGAAAATCAAGTCCATCAAATAACATACAAACTGCATTTACAGAACACCACTTTCGTGGAGCAGATGAATCCGAAGCGCTGCGGACAATTCTCCATAAAATTCAGCTTCAGTCTTTTCCTCCGCAGCCAAAAGTTCTTTCACCTTAGAGAGTCTGTAGCGAATGGTGTTTTGATGACAGTTCATAGAAAGGGCGGTAGCGTTGATATCGCCCTTTTGAAATACCCATTCCTGACAGGTAGAAAGGTATTCCTCTCTGCCCAAAAGCGGTTTTAAGAAGCCTTCCGAAAAAGTTCGCATGGCTTGCGTATTTGCTAGAGGCACCAGATAGGAAAATGCGCCGATTTTCTCATAGTTTGCATATTCTCTACCTTCTGCCATGCTGGCGGCAAAGGTATGAAAACTCTCTCGAAGACACAAGTCCAACGCCTCGTGAGGCGGGTGAATGTCGCTTCTGCTAAAGTATACAGCCCCTTCAAAGGATAAATTGTCGCACACTTCCTTTAGAATCACTTCAAAACCTTCAAGGTTTTCAGAGGCGGCAGTTAGAATCACAAAAACACCGCCATCATAACGGCACAACAGACTTTTTTTCTTAAGGGCCTTGTTCATATAAAAGTTTCTGAAAATGCGCGTAGTCTTAAGCCTCTCTCCCTTTGCCCTAGGTCGCACGTAAACGGCCTGCGCATGCTCTTTAAAAAACAGTGAAAGGTTCTTGCAAATACGGCTTACCTCATCCCCTGGCATGTCGCCTTCTATCATTCGCTTAATCATCTGTTCGTCTAAAATCTGCGTGTCATCTCGCTGCACCGCTTCCATGATTTCGTAGACAATATTTTCAAAATACCGCTCCAGCCCAAAAACAAAGATCGGGTAGTTCTTTTCCCTGGAAAAATCCAGTACCTCCTGAGGCAATGTATCAAAGATGACACTCTTAAAGGCAAAAGCAGAAGTTCCCATTTCGTACAGTGCCTTAACCGCCTCCAGAATTCTGCTGCTGTCCGACTGTGCGAACAAAAGAGAGGAAATGACAAAGCTGTCCCTCTCAAAAGGCGCCTCATTCTGATAGTCCACACCCTCAGCAAACTCATAGTCCATAATGCCAACAGAGCAGACCACCCGGTCAAGCCCCCTCTCTCCGGAAAGAAGCCTAAGTCCCTGCAAACTTTGCAAATGCAGCAGATCTTTTACTTTTAATGCCATCTTTTCTCTCCTTTCTGCTAAAAACAAAACGATGGGCACAATGAATCACCCATCGTTTTACGAAGTTTTATGCTTACATGATTAAAGCAGCCCGCCCGCCATTTTACAGTTCTCTAAGAAACTCTGTGAATTTATCCAGTCCTTCACGCAGGGTTTTGGAATCGTATGCGTAGCCGATTCTGACTGCTCCTTCCATTTCAAAACACTCGCCCGGTGTAAAAAGCACACCCTTTTCAAAAAGGAGCTTTTTGCACAGTTCCTGTGATGGTATGTCCTTATTATAATACACTAAAGCTGTGGTTCCTGCAACAGGTCTGAGATATTTTACTTCTGGGGTTTCATTCACCCACTGGTCTAAAATCGCTCTATTTTTATTTAATATGCCTCTGTTTCTTGCAAAGATTGCCTCCTTATGAGCAAGGGCCAGTGAAGACAGCGCATCATCTACCACGCCGCAGCTGATGGTATCGTAGTCGCGTCTTTCGTGGCACAAATGCAGTGCAGCTTCGTCCTTAGTAACAATCCAGCCCATTCTAACGCCTGCCATGGAAAATACCTTGGACATGCTGCCTACAGAAATACCCTTGTCGTAAAGATCTACGATGGAGTGCATATATCTTTCATCCTCAGCAATACCTCTGTATACTTCATCGCAGAGAACATAAGCGTCCACGCTCTTTGCAATTTCAATAATTTCCTGCATAATATCTACCGGAATCCATGAACCGGTCGGGTTATTCGGATTGTTGATGGTAATCATCTTGGTTTTTTCATCAACTAAGGACCGAAGCACATCAAGATTTGGAAGATAATCATCCTCTAGGGTCAGCTGCAAAATTCTTACATCTGCACCGATGGACTCCGGAATGGAGTAATGCTGCTGGTAAGTCGGCATAACGGAAACCATGTTGTCATCACGACCAATCAACGTAGTAATCACCTGATTATTTGCACCGATTGCACCGTGAGTTGGAATTACGTGCTGCGGCTTTACGTCTTTATAAAGGCTCGCAATGCCGGCAAGAAGCTGCGGAGATCCAAAGATATGACTGTAGGAAAGGCGCAGGTCTGCAAGGCTTCTCATATAGCTATCCACATCCTCCCCTGCCAGTTCTAACAGTTCTTTAATAGTAATAGAATCTACGCAGGTTTCTGCCAGGTTATATACCGCCTGCTCTTCATACTCATTCATCCAGCGTTCTACTTTAAAAGTTTTAATATCCATGTTTTTCCTCCAATTCTTTATTACAGATTTACGGTTTCACCAAGACCCTGCTCCAAAGCCTTTGAAAGCGCCAACTTTGCAGTAAGCAAATCTAACAGTGCCGTGCCAGTTGCATCAAATACGGTAATCTGCTCATCACTTTCTCTGCCGCAGGTCTTTCCTGTGAGAATTTCTCCGATTTCCCCTGCGATATCTTCTGCCTTTAGGATGCCCTTCTTGATTGGAATCTCGATTTCACCTACATTGATGCACTGCGGTGTATCATCGGTAAATACCCTTGCGCCGTCAAAGATTTCTGCGTCGATTTCCTCCTTTCCACTCATGTCAGCGCCAATACAGCTGAAATGAGTGCCCGGTTTTACCCACTCCTTGCGGATAATCGGCTCTTTGGACGGTGTCACCGTAATGATGATATCGCTGTCCCTTGTGGCAGCCGGTAAATCTGTCACCGCCTCAAAGACTGCCCTACAGTCCTTCATCTCAAAAGTTTCAGTTAGAACTTCCGGCATAGACGCTGCAAAACGCTCCGCATTTTCCTGGCTCAGAGCATCGTAAACATAGACCTTCTCGATATCAGGAAGCTGTGTCAAAGTCGCAGCCACCTGAAAAGTTGCCACATGACCCGCGCCTACTACCATCAAACTTTTAGAATCTTTTCTTGCAAGGAGCTTTGCACCGATTGCGCCTGCCGCGCCAGTTCTGATTCCTGTAATGTGACTGCCGTCTAAAATTCCCTGCGGAACGCCAGTCTTTGCATCCATAACCAGAACGGTTCCAATCAGCGCTGGAAGATCCTTCTTTGTGTTTTCGCCAAACCAGGATACCACTTTTAGACCGAAAATATCGCTGCCTTTCAGCCAGCCGGACTTGATATCCATGTCTGCTACGCCCGGTTCAAATTCATGAAACACCAGAGGAAATACCGCAGTCTCTCCCATAGCTTTTAGACGGTATACTTCCTCTACCGTGCTGATAACATCGGAAAGCTTCAGAACTTTTTCTGTGACTTCCCTGCTCAATACTCGTAATGTAAACATCTCTCATTTCCTTTCCAAAACTACGCTTCTTGTCTAAAATCTATTTAAAGTATATCAACTTTGAAAAAGCAAATGTTTTGTAAAATTCCAGAACTCCCGCCGCTTTTTTTGAAAATTATACAAGAGCCCCCTTTGAGAAGGCAGTTCACTGCTTTCTCAAAGGGGGGCTTTCTATTATCTATTGAATGTATTTAACAAGAAGTTTCATCACTTCATCGATGTCGATTGGCTTTGCTGTATGAGCATTCATACCGCAGTCCAAACTATGCTGGATATCTTCTGCAAACGCATCAGCTGACATAGCAATAATCGGAAGATTATTATCCTCACGTTCAAGCGCACGCACAGCAGTGGCCGCCTCATATCCATTCATTACCGGCATCCGAATATCCATCAGAATTGCATCATAGTAGTAAAGCGGTGACTGACTCATTTTATCAACACAGATCTGTCCATTTTCTGCCCACTCTACTTCAAATCCAACTTCCGTCAAAATATCATTGGCAATCTCATAGTTCAGTTCATTATCCTCTGTCAGCAAAATTCTTTTCCCTGAAAAGTCATAACTTGCTTCCTTTTCTTCGTCTGCCGCTTCTCCCTGAAGATAACGTTTCAGCCCATAATAAAGGGTAGATTTAAAGAGCGGTTTCGCAATAAAGCCGGTAATGCCTGCTTCCAGCGCCTGACGTTCTATATCACTCCAGTCATAGGCAGAAATTAAAAATACCGGAATTTTATGTTCTACTCTTCTGCTGATTTCGCGCATAGTATGCACACCATCCATACCTGGCATTTTCCAGTCAAGGAGAACCACCTGATAGTCCTTGCCTTCTTTATGTTTTGCCTCAATCATTTCCAGTGCTGCTTCACCGCTAAGGGCATATTCTGCTTTAACTCCCAGTTCTTCCAAGGCTGCTACCGCACTAAAACAAAGATTTTCGTTGTCGTCAACCACCAGCACTCTATCAACCGACAGTGTCATCTCCTCTTCTTCTATGGTCGCCTTCTTTAAATCAACAGTAATGCGGAATTCGCTTCCTTTTCCCAGTTCACTTTCTATTTCTATGGTGCCGCCCATGGCATCAAGGATATGTTTAGTAATTGCCATTCCCAGACCGCTGCCTACAGTCTTCTCTACCGCCATAGATTTTTCTCTGGTAAAGGAGTCAAATATCTTGTCCATAAATTCCGGACTCATGCCGATTCCGGTATCCTTAATACGGAACTGATTTCTGACATATTCTTCGCCTAAAGGAGAATTTTCCTGCACTAAATATACATTGATAGTACCGTCTTCCGGTGTGAACTTATGAGCATTTGAAAGCAAATTCAAAAGCACCTGATTCAGACGCACGCTATCACACATAACATTCTCAGAAACAATCTTCTGAATAAAAATATCAAAATGCTGATTCTTCGACTTAAACTGTGGCTGCATAATCTGTACGATATCTTTCATTGCTTCCCGCAGAGAAAGCTGGTCCATAGAAAGGTTCATCTTTCCACTTTCTATCTTAGACATGTCGAGAACATCGTTAATCAGTCCAAGCAGGTGTTTGCTGGACAATTTAATTTTCTGCAGGCAATCATCTACTCTGCTGCTGTCTCCCTCATTCTTAATTGCAATCTCCGTCATGCCGACAATGGCGTTCATCGGTGTTCTGATATCATGGCTCATGCTAGAAAGAAACTCGCTCTTAGCTGCATTAGCATGCACAGCTTCTCTCTTTGCCTCCTCCAGTTCCCGCATTTGTGTCTTCATCATTCTGTAATAAAGCAGGAAAATCAGAAGCAGCATAATCAGGATGGTGCCACCAGCTGTCAGCATAGCAACAGCACGCACTTCATCCAACTCATAAACAATCTTGTCCAAATCCCCAAACGGCATAATACTGATTAAGTACCATTCCGAATCGGACAACTCCGTCATATAGAGGTGTCTTCTCTCTCCATTAATAGAAATGACAGTGGAGTATTTTATATTTTTCGCAATCGCTTCCTTTAATTCTGCTGCATAATTTTCCTTGGTTTTTCCATTATAGGTTTCTAAAGTTGCCATCATTCGGTCAAAAAAGTTGTCTCTAAAAGCATCGCCGCCACGAATAACAAAATCCCCATCGCTGTTAATGATATGGGAATATGCAGTCGTATCCTGCTCATTTAAAAACAGATTCTGGCTGATATACTCCATAGAAATGCCTGCAACGATGACATCACTCTTCTTTCCGCCACCCATATCATATTTGACAGGTACAGAAAGCATCAGCATGCTCTGTTCATCCGCCGTATATGCACGTGAAATCTGTTTACCATCCCCTCGCAAAAGCTGCAGAAATTCCGCCTCGTCGAAAGGCTGTATTTCCTCTCCGAAAATTCGATAGAAATCTCCTTCTTGGGTGTAAAGGGCTAAATATTGAAAATCCCGCACACGAACACCTGTCTGCAATTCTGCAATCAGTGCCTCACCGAAATCATATTCCTCCGGTGGTGTCCTTTGAATCAGTCCTTCTATCTGAGAAATTCGCAGCTCAACTACCGTATCAAATTTCTGCTGAATCTGACGGTTCATCTCTGCCATATAGATTTCACCGATTTTACTGATGGAGGATTCGCTCTTATCCTTCATAAACATAGTAACCCCGGCGAGAACAGCAGTACTCAAAACCGCTGCGACTATAACGCTGATTAATAAATATCTGCTAAAATTTTTCTTCACATTCTTTCTCCTTATTTCAGCAATCCTTGAATTGCCTGAATAGTAACGGCATAATCTTCTTTCAGGCAATCTATATATGCCTCCAGACCATCGGTGTCTTTCGCCCTCAACTTTTCTGTCAAAGCGTCTGCCGATACATGAAGTTTATCAAAACCTAAATTCTGACAAACACCTTTAATGGTGTGTGAAGCCCGGAAGGCTTCGTCATAATTGCCTGCTGCTAAAGAGTCGCACAGCAGCTGATAGCTGCCATCATCTAAAAATTTCAGCGCAAACTTTTCAATTCTCTCATCTTTGCGCAGGCGAGAAAGTACGCCTTCGTAGTCGCCGCCCATCATTTCATAACATTCTTTTACTGTCATTTTTACTCCCTCACTTTCTCTTCTTCCTCTTTGTTCTGCGAAGTCGCAAGCAACGTGTCCTTCATGGTTTCATCATAAAAATAGTAACGTCCTTTTCCACCTTTCTTTGCAGTATATAAAGCGCAGTCCGCACAGTGGTAAAGCTGCGTATAATCTGTTCCCACATCGTCGGATTTTGCAATGCCCATACTGATTGAAACAGAAAATTCATTAAACATGCTGTTGATTGCCGTAAAGATACGTTCAACAACCATCTCTAAACTGGTTCTGTATTCCAGGAACAACATAAATTCATCTCCGCCAATACGTGCTGCAATATCAGAACTTCTAATACTCTGCGTTAACTTATCTGCCACATACTTCAGCACCGAGTCACCAAAAATGTGCCCATACTGGTCGTTAGCTGACTTAAAATCATCTATATCAAACATAATGAAAGCAAAGGAATGATCCGGGTTTTTCTGCATGCGCTCCACCATCATTTCCGTGGCAGCAGCTCTGTTATAAAGACCAGTTAATCCATCTCTTGACGACATTTGCTTCAGAATGGATAGCTCGACATATTCTTCATGAATGTCAGTAATCTTTCCATAGAACTTTACAAAGGAACCTACACCTTCGCTGCCTTCACTGCTCCAAATGGTCTGTGCAACGACCCGTTTCCATCTTGCCTCGCCTGCCTGCGTCATTTCAAAATCCAACTGAACAATTGGATTCTCCGGTGACGTCTGCTCCAGACATTCAATAAGCTTCTGTATGTTTTCTTTCCCGAAACAATTACCTAAGCTCTCATCCTCCATAGGATTTAGGATATTTTCAGAAATTCCCAGCACTTTAGCACCCCACGCTGATACTGTAAGCAAAGGGGGCGCTGCTATATATTCAAACTGAATTTCCTTGGACATCTCCGCATAAAATTCATTCTTTTTCCGTTCATATTCCAAAAGACGCATAGCTTTGTCCACTGCAGAAAGTTCCTCACGGTCGGCAATGCTGTCGGAAATATGATAAAACTCCTTGTCTAAGCTGGAGCCCAGTGTCCCATTATCCATGACCTTGCGCACTTCCTCTTCGTTGTCTCTAAGGCACTCCATAATCAACGGATTAAATGCGCCGCACTCCCCATGCAAAATCATATCTATGGCTTTTTCGTGAGAAAAGGCTTTTTTGTAAACGCGCTCACTAGTCAGCGCATCGTAGACGTCCGCCAAAGCCACAACCTGCGCCGCAATAGGAATTTCCTCACCAACCAGACCGTTAGGATAGCCTCTTCCATCGTATCGCTCATGGTGTGACTGACAAATGTCAATCGCAACCTTAACCAGCTCCTCATCTTTGTAAAAAGGAATGGCCTCAAGCATAGATGCGCCCAGCTGAGAGTGAGTCTTCATAATGGCAAACTCTTCATCGGTTAGCTTGCCCGGTTTATTTAAAACTTGATCGGGAATGCCAATCTTTCCGATATCGTGCAGGGCCGAAGTGACGGAAATCAGCGAAATCTGCGCCGGGGTCAGGTTATATTGATCCGTCTTCCTCGCCAGACTTCTAAGCAGCAGTTCTGTCAACGCCTGTACATGAATGACGTGCATGCCGCTTTCGCCGTTTCTAAATTCAACAATATGGCTTAAGATGGAAACTAATAGTCCGCTTCGCTTCTCAGTCTCATAAATTTGGTCTGCAACCATAGTCGCCAGCTTCTTCTGCTTGGCATAAAGCATGATGGTGTTATTCACTCGCCGGTAAACCACAGAAGAGTCAAAGGGACGCGAAATAAAATCCGTTACCCCAAGTTCATAGGCCCTTGCGATGTAATCGGTGGAATTCTCTGCGGAAATCATCACCACAGGAATATCTTTAATCCAGCGATTCTGATTCATCACCTCCAGCACACCGAACCCGTCCATGCTCGGCATAACGATATCTAAAAGTACCAAAGAAATTTCCATATTTCTTTTCTGGAGAATCATAATGCCTTCCTCACCATCTTCTGCCTCCAGAATTTCAAATTCTTCCTCTAAAATATCACTTAAAATCAGACGATTCATCTCTGAATCATCTACGATTAAAATCTTTTGTTTTTCTTTGCCTGCCATATCTAAATTTCCTCTATAATTCAAGCTTTAGTCTCACTTTAAGTATACTAAAAAAAGGACTTTTTTGAAAGTCCTTTTTTAGTATATGTGGATATTTTTATCTACTTAATCATTAATGTCTTCCACGCTGTAATTCAGACGATACTGGCGGGAAGAATAGGATTTATAAAAGAGCTGGGAAATACGCTGCACAATGATATAGGTATCATCCGGTTTAGCGCACTGCACCAAAAGCACGAACTGATCATCTGCCACTCTTGCACAAATATCAGACGAACGGATAGAATCTAAAATCATAGCCTTCAGTTTGTTTAAAATGGTGCTTTTCTTATCAATTTCTGCAGCACCCGTCACATTAAACAAAATGAGATAATAATTCTTGTTTTCACGCTTAGCAACCTTGGAAGTCAACTCATACACGTGCTTAAACATATCGTAGGTGCAGTAAAATCCACCTCTGTCTGCCTGCTTATCCCGATTGTCATTGAGTTCTTTTTTTACTTCTGATATCTTAAGAATTTTTGACTTGTTCTCTTCCTCAATCAGTTCATAAAGTTCTTTAAACTTTGGTGACAAGCCCGTTCCCAGTTCTTTGTAAAAGGCTTCATTAATCTCGTCGTAATATTGAATCGCCTTGTGATATTCCTGGGTCTTAATCAGTCCCTGTATGTAAAAGTAATGCAAACCCTCATAGAAAGGTTCTCGCAAAATTGCCTGATAATCAATCTTAATCATTCGCTCATATTCGCCCTGATTAATCAGATATTTGCAGATTCTTCCTACAATATTGGCAAAGCTTGCTCTGTACCATTCTGCAAGCTGCATAATCCAAAAATGCTGAGAAGACGTCATATAGAGGTGTCCGGTATAAAGATCCATAACTTTCATGGCTGACTTGTACTCTTTCTCTGTCAGTTCCACTTTTCCTTCCAGTTTTTGAGAAATCTCAGTGAGTAAATCCGTATCCAGTACAAATCTAATCTGATTTGTAATTCTGTATCCGCCTTTGCTGGAAACAATCCAGTCAGTATCATCTCCAAATAATTCCTTCAAGGATGCTCGCAGGCTGTGGATAGTGAACTTCAGCGCACTCTTTGGATTCTTACTCTCACTCCAAAGTGCGTCATAAAGGTCCTCATTAGAAACAATTTTTTCATGATTGAGCAGCAGATACTGCAAAAGATTCAGCGGCTGCTTGTTTAAATGCTGCGTCATATTATACTTCGTGCCTTGATAGCTAATGACGAATCCACCAAACATGCGAACACACACAAAGTCATTTTTGGACATACCTATACCTCCGATTTCCGCCACATAAATGTACCTCTATTATATAGGTAATTCCCAGTCTATGTCAATAAGATTTGCCGTCATTTTAGAAGGCCTGCCAAATATCCCTCGTCTTTTTTGTGCGTTCCTTTTATTCTCTTATACTCTTTTATGGAATCAACCAGTAATTCTGCACGATTTCCAAAATATTCCTGGTAAAATGCACTGCTGTTGTCATACTTTCTTCTGCCGCAGCGGATATATTTCTTTGCAATTCTTTGCCTTAACCGATGACTTCACCTTTTCAAATTCTGCAGTCATTTTTTCTGCAATGATAAGAAGCATTTCCAGCTCAGGTTTCGTGCAGTATTTCTCTACACTGATGATTTTATCTTTATAATCTTTGGGGATTCTCAGCTTGTCGCCAAATCCGTCACCGATACGAAAAACCTTCACCTCGCCTTGATAGAGATTTAATGCCGTTTTTACTGCACTGTTTTTCTCAATCTGTCTCGCATGATAAGGGGTTACATTCAAAAGGTCATCTTCAGAATACTTCAAACAGTTATTTTTCAAAAGAATCCTCATGATTTCCAGTTCGTTAGAGCCTTCGCACATCATAAGAATTTTCATGCCATCAGCTCCTTCTTCATCTTCATCAGTGTCTCGTAATCTACTGCTGTATTAAATGCATTACAATAAAACTGTTTACTCTTTAAAAGCTCGGATCTGACATTGTACTCGCTATACATGTTATACAATTCCACCTTATCTGACGCCTTGGAAATCCATATATTATCCTGCCTGTTAAATAAATCCAGCACTTCACAATAGTGGGTGGTAAAAATTAAAGAGGCATTTTTTCTGTTTACATTTTTATCTTTATATAAACTAATCATATTTTCGACCAGCGTCTTATGAAAGTGATTTTCTATTTCATCAATCAAAAGGTCAAATCCATTTTTGAGAGAAGCTACCATCAAAATGTATAAAAAAATTCCTTTGGTCGTTCCGCTGGAAAGAAAATGCAAAAGTTCGTTATCCGATACAACTTCTTCACTGCTGCCGTAAGCTAATCTGTAATTATGCGCATCTACACGTTCTATTTTTTTAATATTTTCGTCGAAAATCCTTATAATGGTAAGAAATACCGATTCTTCTATCTCGTAAGCTTTCATTGCCTTAAAAAGAAGCTGATATGTGTCTGTGCCGCTTCCGAAACTATCAAAATAAAAAGCCTGCGTTCTTTTCTTCTCCAAAGCAAAGAACAGAATAGAGGTATCCTCCGGCAATGCACCCAAATCCTTTAACTCTGTGAAATCTTCCAAATCAAAAATACCGTTTACCTTGGATTTATAATACGGTTTCTGATACAAATGCTGACTTACAAAGTTCGCTTTGTTTCCAAGAGAGCTGTCGCCTTTCAATTCCGTTGTATAGCGATAGATAGAATTCTCATGAAAAAAAATGATTTCAAGCTGAATTCCGTCGTAATGATAGTATTTTTCCTCAAGTCTAAAATTGCCGAGTATAGAATAGCAGCAATCCAAAAGCTCTATTGCACTCGTTTTTCCAGAGGCATTTTTTCCTACAAATGCCATCGTATTGAACACATACAAATCTTCCGCTATCTTTTGAAGCTCGTACTCTTTGTCTTCAGCAGTCTTCTTAGATTTTGCCGTAAAGTCTATCGTAAAATCATCTTTACAATTCTTGAATCCATTCGCTTTTACTCTCAATAATTTCATGTATATCACCTCTGTTTATAGTATACACCAAAAATGATTTTAAACAACATTTTTGTTTAAAATCATTTTTTGATTTTGTATGAAAGCCTACCCTGTATCATTTCCTACTCTGCGATATAATCGCTCCTTTTTATCTCTATACTTTTAATACCGTTGACAAATTTCATCTGTATCATCAGTTCAAGCAGTTTGATTCCTGTTTTCAAAGGTTCAATGACCTGCACACAACTTCCGACCTCTTTTTAAGCAAGCTGCACAGCATCTGCCGCCCGGTTCATACCGGTGCAGCCTAAAATAACGGTGGTAATCCTGTCTTTTTCAAACTCTTTGCAGCAGCTGACAAGCCGCTGGATTAAATCATTTTCCCGAAGCTCCAGCACCGTCAAATCTACCGGTTTTACTAAAGCGATATGCGCAGCGCCGTGGCTCTTTGCTTTTCACTAAATCATGGTAGCAGGCCTTCCTCACTTTATCTTTATTCGCCCTGACAAATAAACCCGCTGTTTTTTTGTAACCGTTACAATCAAAACCACTAAAAAACCCTTGAAAGCGCTCAGCCGGTGAGTCTTTCAAGGGTTTTCATTCTTACTTATTTGCCAGTTGCTGTTTTGATTAGTTCTTAGCAGCTGCTGCAGCCTGCTGTGCAGCTACTTCTGCAGCGAAGTCTTCTTCTTTCTTTTCGATACCTTCGCCTACTTCGTAACGAACCATTTCTACAACCTTCATGGATTTGCCGAGCTTCTTAGCTTCTTCTTCCACATACTGTGCAACTGTCAGGTCGCTGTTCTTAACGAACTTCTGGTCTACAAGGCATACTTCCTTTAAGATAGCCTTAATTTTGCCAGGGATGATTCTGTCAAGCAGTTCTTCCTTCTTGCCTTCGTTGAGAAGCTGCTGCTTCGCAATTTCTGTTTCGGAAGCAAGCCAATCAGCATCAACCTGCGTTTCGTCTACAAACTTAGGGTTCATGGAAGCAACCTGCATAGCTACGTCCTTACCTACGGTCTCGATTTCGGAAGCAGATGCTTCAGTCTCGATACCTACAATAACGCCGATTTTGCCGCCGCCGTGAATATATCCAGTGTAAACAACGCCATCAGTAGTCATCTTTTCAAATCTTCTGATGTTCATGTTTTCACCAATCTTGGAAATCTTGTTGGTCAGAGCGTCTTTTACAGTACCCTCATCGCCATAAGTCATTTCCATGAAGCAATCCATGCACTTTGCATCGTCAGCCAGTGCCATCTTGGAAAGATTATCTACGAATTCTACGAATTCAGGGTTCTTTGCAACAAAGTCTGTTTCAGAGTTTACTTCGATAACAGCAGCATTCTTGTGGTCATCGGAAAATGCGATTTTAACAAGACCTTCTGCAGCGATTCTTCCAGCTTTCTTAGCTGCCTTGGATAAACCCTTTTCTCTCAGAACTTCTACAGCTTTATCGATGTCGCCATCGGTTTCAACAAGTGCCTTCTTGCAGTCCATCATGCCGGCACCAGTCATTTCTCTTAATTCTTTTACTAATTGTGCAGTTACAGCCATTTTTTGACCTCCAAATCTTATATCAATAGCGATGTGAATTATTCAGCGTCTGCTGCTAAAGCAGCCTCAACTTCTACTGCTGCTTCCTCTGTGCCTTCGTCAAAGCTTTCGCCCTGATTAGCTTCAATTACAGCGTCAGCCATTCTGCCAGCGATAAGTTTTACTGCTCTGATTGCATCATCGTTAGCAGGGATAATATAGTCAACATCGTCCGGGTCACAGTTTGTATCTACGATACCTACTACAGGAATACCCAGAATTCTAGCTTCCTTTACTGCGATTCTTTCTTTCTTAGGGTCAACGATGAACAGTGCTCCAGGCATACCCTTCATGTCTTTGATACCGCCTAAGAACTTCTCTAATTTATCACGTTCAGCTCTCAGCTTGATAACTTCTTTCTTGGATAACTTTTCAAAAGTTCCGTCTTCTTCCATTCTGTCAATGTCAAAGAGTCTCTTGATTCTTCCGCTGATAGTCTTGTAGTTGGTCAGCATACCGCCCAGCCATCTTTCGCTTACGTAGTACTGTCCGCATCTCTTCGCTTCGTCGATAATAGCGTTCTGTGCCTGTTTCTTAGTTCCTACGAACAGGATTGGTTTGCCGGTTGCCGCAACTTCCTTCATGAAGTCATAAGCTTCCTCAATCTTCTTTACAGTCTTCTGTAAGTCGATGATGTAAATTCCGTTTCTTTCTGTGAAGATGTAAGGAGCCATCTTAGGGTTCCATCTTCTGGTCTGGTGTCCAAAATGTACACCAGCTTCAAGTAATTGTTTCATTGAAATTACTGCCATGATTCTTTTCCTCCTGGTTTTACCTTCCACTCGGTCTATCGTGCATAAAACCGCTTTCGCGGCACCGCTTCTACAAAACAACCGGGTGTGTTAAATTAATTCATTTTGGCTAAAGATAAACAAGCCGACCATTATTATACGTCATTTAGATTGAAATTGCAAGCTTTTTTAAAAACTATTATGCCAAATTTACGCTATTTTTCAGAAAAAGTTTGTATTTCTGTCTCAGTTTAATAAAATTTGTCCTACCCAAGCAAAAAACATACCCGTTATCAAAATGGATTTCCGGTTCTTTCATCGACACAATGCGTTCCAGATTCACATAACACCCCTTTAGACAGGGGCAAAACCGTCCGTCAAGAGCCGCCTCCAGTTTTCTCATCTTTTCATAATATCGATACTCCCGGCAGGAAGTTACCACATGAAGCTTTCTTCCCTCCTGTTCCACAAGGACGATGTCACCTACGAAAACTCTTGCCACTTCCGCACCGCTTATTATGAGAATGGATTGTTCTTCCATTATCGTTCCTCCTAGTCGTATTATTCTCAGTATTATACTTTTCATTATATAATAAACACAAATAGGAGCCTATGGCAATTTCTCCTCTTTTTCCGACTATTTTCGACAGGTTATGACAAAATATGGCAAATCGCCCTAAAACAAAATTATGATTTTGCAACTTATAGAACTAAGAGAAATCAAAAAGAAAAACATATTTTTTGTCATTCAGCCAGAGAATATCGGTATAGCACGATAAAACAGCCCTTTGCAAATGCAAAGGGCTGTTTTTACAGTCTCAGCTGGATCTTATAATTCTTCGATTTCTTCAAACTCCGCTAAATGTGCTTCTCTCTTATAAGTGATTAAATCTTCTGCAATTTCGTGAGCTGCGATAGATACGGGCTTATTAATCTCACATTCTGTCAAAATCGGTTTTCCGTCAATGATATCTCTAGCTCTCTTAGCAGCCATGTTTACGATGGTGTATCTGCTGTCTGCCTTCTTTCTAATCGCGTTAATTGATGGGTATAGCATTATACTTCCTCCTTATATTTTTCAATCAGCTTGTAAACATTCTGAGACACTCTGGAGTGTTCGGCAACTACGATAGCCTTAACCCTGCTTACTGCCTCTTCCAGTTCGCCGTTGACCACACAGTAATCATATTTATCTATGTAGGAAACTTCCTTCAGTGTCTGCGAAAGCCTCAAGTTAATCGCATCTTCCGTTTCTGAACCTCTGCCAGTAATTCTCTTTCTGAGTTCTGCCATAGAAGGCGGCAAAATAAAGATAAAAATCCCGTCAGGATATGCAGTCTTTACATTCAGCGCACCCTGAATATCAATTTCCAGTACAACATCGATGCCCTGCTGAAGTTTTTCTATCACTTTGGCTTTCGGCGTGCCGTAATAATTGCCGTAGACTTCTGCATGTTCCAGAAATCCTCCAGCCTCTATCTCCTTGCAGAACGCCTCCTTCGTTGTAAAGTAGTAACTAACACCCTCTTCCTCTCCGGGACGAGGGTTTCTGGTCGTCATCGATACGGATACTTCTACCTTGGTATCTTCTACCAGTCTCTTACAAATCGTTCCCTTGCCGGCGCCAGAAGGTCCGGATATAATAAATAGTTTTCCTGCGTGTTCGGCTCTGTCCATTTTTATCTCCTCGAAGCGTTGTATGAGTAAATATTATATCACTTTTCGCCTTCTCATTCAAGGAAATTATTCGATATTCTGCACTTGCTCACGAATCTTTTCAATTTCAGCTTTCACCTGCAGCATTAAATTAGTCACTGCGATATCATTGGCTTTAGAGCCGATCGTATTCGCCTCCCGGTTCATCTCCTGCACCAGAAAATCCAGTTTTTTCCCATCAGGCTGGCTGCTCTTTTCAATGATTTCTTTCATCTGATCCATATGACTGTTGAGTCTGGTCAGTTCCTCTGCAATGCTGCATTTGTCCGCAAAGATGGCTGCTTCCACAAGGATTCTGTCCTCCGGCACAGTCACGCTGTTTCCAATCAGTTCCTTGATTCTCTCGCGAAGTTTCTCAGTATAAGCCTTTGGAACCTCTGCTGCCCGTTCTTCAATTCTATCTACCAGATCTTTGATGATGCCTCCGCGCATAACCAGATCAGCCGCCAGCTTTTCTCCCTCTACGCTGCGCATGGCTTCCAAATTGGAGGCCGCTTCCCTAACGGGGGTGAGAATACATCTGGTCATTTCTTCCTCATCATCCACATCGGGAATAGCCTTTAGCACATCGGGAAGCCCTGCCACGTACTGCAATGTAATCTCACCTGGAAGTTCAAAGCTTGCCTGCAGTGCTTTCAGATTGTCCAAATACTGCTGTGCAAGCATGGTATTCAGCTTAATATTGACATCATTTTCCGTCAAATTCTCTACCATGATGGAAACATCCACCTTGCCTCGTTTGATCTTTTCCTTCACAGTGTTTTTCACTTTATCTTCTACAAAAGAATATCTCCTTGGCATTCTCACCGAAATATCACAATATCTGTGATTGACAGACTTAATCTCTACAATGATGCTCCGTTTTCCGTCATTATATTCACCTCTGCCAAATCCTGTCATACTTTTTATCATCTAACGTTTTCCTCTCTTTCTTACATCAATGATAATAAATTTATTTTATCATATTTTCCTTTCGTTGACAAACGATTCTACATCGGGGTACAATAGAGAAAGTATCGCAAAAAGAAAGGAGTCATATTATGGCTTTTGACGGCATTATCACCTGCGCTATGGTAAAAGAGCTGCAGGACACCATTATGCTTGGAAAAATTGAAAAAGTTTATCAACCGGAAAGTGATGAACTGGTATTTCATATACACACAAAGCAGGGTAACAAAAAACTTTACGCCAGCATAAACAGCGCCCACAGCTGCCTGCATTTTATTGAGGAAAATCCGATCAATCCGCCAGCGCCACTGGCATTCTGCATGCTGCTCCGAAAACACCTTGTGGGCGGTCGTATCGTAGAGATTTCTCAAAAAGACGCAGAACGTATCATAGAGATTTCCCTGGAAACCTTAAATGAACTGGGCTTCACTGTCTCTAAGAAGCTCATCTTTGAAATCATGGGAAAACACAGTAACATCATCTTGGTGGACATGACTACTGGCAGAATCATCGACAGTATCAAACGAATTTCCATCGATGTTAACCGGGTGCGCCAGGTTCTGCCCGGCAAGGAATACGTCTACCCGCCGGCCCAAGACAAAATTTCCTTCAAAGAAATCTCAGATGAAGCGCTTTTAGAAATGGCTACAAACCCAAAAGAAATTCTCTCAAAAGTTGGCGGTATCTCCCCTGCTGTAGCTAGCGAACTTGCTGTCAATGACGACCGCGTCAGCTGGCTTTCTGCTCAGCGTTCTTCTATTGCAAGTGGCACTTTTATGCCCCATATTTACGCTGATGAAAAAGGAGTGCCACAGGAATTTCACATCGCTTCACTTTCTCAGTACGAAGAAAGTACGCAGCGCATTGATTTTGAGACCCTGAGCCAATGTCTCAGCTATTATTTTGACCACAAGCAGTCATCTAACCGGGCAAGACAGAAATCTCACGATCTAGTAAAATCTGTCTCCAGTCTTCTCGATAAGCTCTACTTAAAAAAGCAGCGTCTTTCTGAAGATCTTTTGAAAGCGGAAAACTCTGAAGATCTGAGACTTTACGGGGAGCTTCTCACTGCAAATATGCACCTTGCAAAACCGGGCGATGCTGCAGTGGATGTCATGAACTACTATGACGGAAGCACAGTGAAAATTCCCCTTGACCCTCGGCATAGCCCGTCAAAAAATGCACAGCAGTATTTTAAACGTTATGGAAAGTCCAAGACAGCCATTAAAGAAAAACAGGTGCAGCTTTGCGAAACTGATGCAGACATCCAGTATCTGGAATCAGTTCTGACTTACCTGAACAATACAGATAGTATAGAAGAAATAGAAGCACTCCGCGGAGAGCTTTCCGAAACAGGCTATATCAAAAAACGTAAAAGCGCTTTTAAAGAGAAAAAATACAAACCTCAGCCCCACCGCTATACCCTTTGCGATGGATCTCAGGTTTTGGTGGGACGCAACAACAAAGAAAACGATATTTTAACACTAAAGACTGCTTCTAAGACGGACTTATGGCTGCATACCAAAGATATCCCCGGCTCTCATGTTATCGTTCAGACAGGCGGCGCTGCACTTTCTGAGGAAGCGCTCTTTGAAGCAGCTGCTATCGCAGCCTATCACAGTAAGGGACGCACCTCAGAAAATGTTCCTGTAGATTATGTACAAGTTAAATATGTAAAAAAGCCTTCCGGCGCCAAACCGGGCATGGTAATCTTTACTAACAACCGCACCCTCTGGGTCAACCCGAAGCTGCCTGAATCAAAATAAAAATCCGCCTCTTATTTATTCAGTAATAAGCAAAAAGGAGGGGCGCAAGCTGCCTCAAATATCACAATAGAAAGCCCCTTTTCCTTCGGAAAAGGGGCTTTTTTCAAACAAACAACAATTATTTGGTCACAGCTTTTGCCGTCACCAGGGTTTCAAGAAACAGTTTTCGCGATTCTCCAGTCAGCTGATAGTAATCCTCTGAAACTTCTGTCTCAACCCGCGTCACTTTTGCTGCACCTTGCTCCAGCGCTTTCTCGCGTGCCCGCTCCTCAGCAACTTTCTTCGCCGCTGAAAGTGCTTCGTCGTATTCTTCAAAGGTCATCGTTTTACTGCCGCCAGTGACTCGATAAACGCCCAGTGCCGGCTGAATGTGCACAGTATATTCAGCGACTACACGGCCAACTGCTGCGCCGATAGCATTAGCAACTTTAGCATATTCCGGCACATCCGCCGAAACACCAAAGAGCGCTGCTACCTCCGGTAAGAAAATTCTAGTCGGTGCACCAATTCCAATAAAGTCTATCTGAGATTTAAAATCCGGTCGCATGAACTTTGCACCACTCTGTCTCTGTTTAAAGATATAGGCCGCCAACTTTTCAACGGCTGCCTCATCTTCGGCAGAAAGCTTGCCGTCTGTCTCATATTTCATAAAAATACCGGTAAGGCTGCTGTAAAGTCTTGCTTTCGCCAAGTCATAAATTTCCCTGCAAACTGTATCAAAATCTTTTTTCGTTGCTTTGCAGAGATATATCACACCCTGTTTTGCCGCTTCCACATCGTAAGCATCATAATCGCCGCAAATATGCATAACGTCAGTCGGTGTTACACCGCACCTGATGATTACGCCTTCATCCTCAAGACGCTTGCTTCTAAACACATAGGGGCTCACCCCTACTGCTTCTGCTGCTTCACTGAACATCAAAGGCTGTACTGCCAGCGCTTCAATCAGCTTCTGCTCGTTAGCGGTATACTTTTCCATATTCTTAGGCCGATTTACCAGCATAAAAAACTGATTGGCAGGATAGCTGTAGGTAGCAAAACCAGCATTAAGCTCCGTCAGCTTTTCCCGAACCCTTGGAAACTGGGCTGCTGCCATGGAAAGAGGTACAATACGTCGTTTCTCCAGATAAAGGCTGTTGTCTTCGTATTCCACCGCACTATCGCCACCCAACGCAAAGGTATCAATGGTGACCCCTTTAACCATAGTCTTCCAAGGTCCGATAGAAATACCTGCATCACTTGTCACTGGCACTCGATTTTTTAAAAGGGCAACATCACTGGTAGTCCCGCCCATGTCCACAATCAAGGCATCTTTTTTGTCAGAAAGCTCCATAGCCCCGATAATGCTGGCAGCAGGACCGCAGAGCAAAGTTTCTACCGGCCTTCCCATAGCATAGTCTCTGCTCATAATATTGCCGTCACTTTTGACGACCTGAATCGGCAGTGACAGCCCCAGCTCCGCCAGAGATTGGTCAATGGAGTCAAAGAAATTCTCCATAACAGGAATCAATCTGGCATTGAGCAGTGCTGTCGCTGCTCGCTTCTGTACGTTCAGTTCCTGATAAAGATTGTATCCACGCACACAAGGAACAGAAAGCACTTCACCAATAATCGCTTCTGCCTCCTTTTCAAACTGGCCGTCATTGTATTTGGCGTTCATCTGCACAATTGCGACACTGTCAAACTCACGAAAGGTTTCTTTGACAGTCTCTCGAAAAGTCTCCCAGTCCGGAAGAGGCGTTCCTTTATCAACAGTGGCAGCATCTCCTTCTAAAAAGCAAATTTCTGAAACCGGCGGAAGCCCATAGGTTCCCTGCATCCTCGCAATCATCTGTGGTTTTACACCGATCAGCACCAGTTTAGCACGACCGCCCTTGCCTTCGACACAGGCATTTGTTGCAAGAGTCGTAGATAGAGACAGATACTCCGCCTGTTTAACGAGATTTTCATCCAGACCTCTCAGCGCTTTCAAAATGCCCTCTTTTAAATCTCCTTTCGTCGTCAGCGTCTTGCTGAAAGACAATACCTGATTTCCGTCGGTATTCAAAACTACTGCATCGGTACAGGTACCGCCGGTATCAATGCCAATTCCAATCATGCTATACTCCTTTACTTTTCGGAAACAAAATTTATACTCTGGCTTTCTCACGAATACTGAGCATTCTCTCATCAGTTTGGGAAATCGTATCCGCACACTGTTTCAGTTCCTCAATAATTTCATCTTGATTCGGAATATCCTGCTTGTACTTAATCCTGTGTTCCAAGGTAGCCCAAAAGTCCATCGCTACTGTCCGAATCTGTATTTCAACCCGCATAGGTCTTTTTTCGTTGGAGAAAAAAACAGGCACTTCCACAATCATATGGTAGCTTCGGTAGCCGTTTGGCTTTGGATTCTTGATATAGTCCTTAATCTGAATGACCTTTAAATCATCCTGCGCCTTCAGCATGTCCGCCACATTATAGATATCGTCGAGAAAGGAGCAAATCACTCTGATTCCTGCAACATCATTTAAGTTTTCTTCAATGGATTGCAGCGATACCGGAAATCCCTGTCTCTGCAGCTTTTCTAAAATACTGAATGTCTTTTTTCGTCTTGCAGTAATGGATGAAATCGGGCTCTGCTGTGCCAGCGAAAGCTCATCGTTTAGAATCTGCAGCTTTGTCCTAACCTCTCTAATCGCAGAATCATAACGCATCATCAAAATATCATACTCCTGCAGCACTTTCTTCGGATCGCCGTCATGAGCTGCAAGCAATTCATCCATCAATACCTTTGTGTTTTCTTCATTCATGTCTTTACCCCTATTCTACAATAAACTGTCCTATCTTTTCTATTACTGCCTCTCCTGTATCCTCTTTTCCTCCGTTGTGAATTTCGTGACAATACCCCGTCCACTCCACATAAGTAAAGTTTTCTCGCTGAGAAAGTCTCGCAGCAAGCCTTCTGCTTCCCTCCACGTCGCAGATTTTATCTGCGTCACCGTGCATCAAAAGAAAAGGTTTATCCGCTGCTCCTCCATTATCTGGGTGACTCCCCTTATAAATGGCAGTACCAATATCAAAACCGTCCACAGCACAACGCAGAGAAATTCTGGAATGTACCAACGGATCCTTCTTAAAAGGTTTTACATAGTCTGGATTCCCAAGATCCTTCTCATCGATATTCTGACTGATAGTCGCTTTCGGCGCTATCTTTGCGGCAGTACGAATCAACGGAAGCAGTGGTCCGGGCACAGACATCACCAGCTTAATCCACGGCGCAGAAATAATATATTTCGCGGGAATGTAATTTTTGCTTCCGCGCATCATATAGTCAAGACCGATATTTCCTCCCATACTGTGTCCATAAAGCGTGATAGGAAGCCCTGGATAAAGTGTCTTCGCCCGCATAATCAACGCATCCACATCGGCAAGTACTTCTCTTCTCGGCGCAGTATCACCACGCACACCACTTGAAATACCATGACCTCGTAAATCCATAGACACGATAGCTATCCCCTTTTCTGCTAAAATCCGTGCCATTCTCTTATAACGACCTGCATGCTCTCCGATTCCGTGAATCAGGCAAAGCACATGAGACGGATTCTCACAGGAAAAATGATATCCTGTCACCGCCTTATCTCTCTCTGGAAATGCAAAATTTTCGTACATGATTTACGCTCCTTTACAAAAAAGTATCAAAATCCTACAAAAAAGTGTCAAAATCCGACATCCCCCTTGTTTTTTTGAAAAAAATCGTCTACAGTAGCTTTGTAAGCTGCACTTTGCCTCGTGCTTTAGAAGGAGGCGTTAGCATGATACAAAAATACTGTTCCCTCTGCGGAAACATCTATCACAACACAACATTTAAAGGCGGATATGTGTGTGAAGATTGTGTTAAATACATCAAATGTAACCAAAAACTTTAGATTAGCTGACGTACAAGTTCCACTCTTACCGCAAAATATCGCAGTTTGATTTCAAACACGAACGAAAGGCACATCTGGCTGGGCGCAAGCTTACAAGGCTGACTGCCGCAAGGCACTCAGCCTTTCTTCCTCTTTTTCCCATACCTGTATCCGGCCTTCTTTTTAGTCTCCATTCTTTCTCTGTTAATCCGCTTTCGGGTCTTCGCTTTCATAATTGAATAGCCAAACTTACCCAAAGGCTCCTTTTTCAGACCAAAGTATTCACCGTGACTATAGCACAGAAGTCCTGCCCGCTCCAGACACAGCTTTCCCTTTTCATCGAAAAGCGCTTCCTCTGCATGAACACCTACAATCTCTGCAATGAACATATCGTGAGTCGGATATTCCTTTACCTCCACCACTTTACATTCCAGATTCACAGGCGACTGCTCTATCATCGGACAAGACACATGGTCCGCCGCTGTCAAAGAAATTTCCATCTCCAAAGCCTTGTTCACATCGCGCCCCGATTTGACACCGCAAAAGTCTGTCGTCTTCGCAAGTTCCTCTGTCGTTAAGTTTATGACAAATTCGCCAGATTCAGAAATCAAATGGTGGGAATATCTGGACTTCCGCACTGACACATAAGTCATTGGCGGATCCGAATTAATAATCCCTGTCCATGCGATGGTTATAATGTTTGTCGCAAGACTGTCACCGCAAGTTACTAATACCGCCGGTACTGGATTTAGCATAGTTCCGGGCTTCATTGAAATTTTTGCCATTTTCTATTCCTTTCTCAATTTGGCGAGTAACTCTTCAAAGTACCTGGGAAGAGAACTTTCAAACTCCATATACTCTCCCGTCCTGGGATGCACAAATCCTAACACCTTAGCATGAAGCACCTGTCCACTGCAATCAGGTGGAAGCTTGACTGCACTTTTCCTCGGTCCGTATACCATATCCCCTGCCAAGGGATGCTTAATATGCGCCATATGAACCCTTATCTGATGAGTTCGTCCCGTTTCTAGTCTGGCCTCAATTAGCGTGAAATTTCCAAAACGTTCCAGTACCTTGTAGTGCGTAATTGCCCTCTTTCCGTGGTCCAAATCGGTCACCGCCTGTCTGAGACGATTTGCCGGGTCTCTGCCGATAGGAGCCTCCACTGTCCCCTCATCTTCTTTTATGTTATGATACACCAGTGCCTGATAGGCTCTGGTGATAGTATGGTCTGCTAACTGCTTTGACAGGGACTCGTGAGCAGCATCATTTTTGGCAATCATCAAAAGTCCGCTGGTGTCCTTATCTATCCTGTGCACGATACCCGGTCTTACAACCCCATTAATTGATGATAGCCTGTCCCCACAGTGAAACATAATTCCGTTAACCAAAGTTCCCGTATAATTGCCTACAGCCGGATGAACTACCATGCCCTTTGGCTTATTGACAACTAGAACATCTTCATCTTCATAAACTATGTCCAGAGGAATATCCTCAGCGCAAATGTCCAGTTTTGTCGGCTCCGGTATAGCAATTTTAATTCTATCGCCAAACTTTACTTTATATTTTTTTGAAATGCAGATTTCTCCGTTTACCGAGATATTGCCTTTCTCAAAAAGCTTCTGAATAAAACTCCTCGACATTCCCGAAAGTACCTGCGCACACGCAGAATCAATTCGACTGCCCTGCAGCTTTTCTTCTATATCAAACTCGTATTGGATTTTTTCTTCCATCTTCTTTCTCACGACTTCCTGCTCTTTAATTTGTCTCCAGCCAGCACATATAATACCAATACGCCGCACCCCACTGTCACACCAATATCCGCAATATTGAACACCGGCGGGAAAATAGAGAAATCCAGCATATCCGTCACATAGCCCAAAGCTATGCGGTCAATCAAATTGCCGATGCCTCCTGCCAGAATCATGCTCCACGCAAGGTATAAACTGAAATGTTCTCCTTTTTTTCTATGAAGAATCACAATGGCTGCGATTACTACCAATAGCGGAATCAAGATTAAAATCACTTTTTGACCGCTGAACATGCTAAAAGCAGCACCTCGGTTCTGAATATACGTCAATCTAAAAAAATCCCCAACAACACTGACAGACTCTCCCAGATACATTCGGGTACGTACCAGCAGCTTGCAAAGCTGATCTGCTATAACAAGCAAGCAGGCTAATATATAATATCTCATGACAAATTACGGGGCAACACATGTGCCCCGCCTCCTAATTCTTACTTATTTGATGACTCTGGTTTTAAACATGTCACTGTTTACCTGGGTCGTTTCTTCATTTCGCCTGCTCTGCAGGTCTTCCATCAGCATCTCTTCTAAAGATTTCTCACCGCCGATTACCATGGTATCTCTGGAATCCATCTTGGAACGCACCTGTGTTTTCTGCAAAGGTGTCATTGCTGGTTCCGGATTACTCTGCATTGGTGACTGCGCTGGTCTTGCCGGTGCTTTCGGGGCAATTGTCTCCTCCATTGAAGCAGGCATAAACTCTCTTTCAAGCTCCGCAAAAAGTTCTTCGCTGGAGCCTTCAATCTGGCTAAGCTGATCTTCAAGAAGCTTTCTGTAGCGTTCTCTGAATGTACTTAGTCTGTATTTAAGTTTCTCACCCTCTTCAGTCAGCTTGGACACAGAGTCTCGTGCTTCTCTCTGAATGGTCTCAGCATCCAGCTGCGCATTTCTGATGATAATCTCTGCTCTCTTTTCTGCGCTCTCAGAGATATCGTTCATCAGTTTTTTAGCAGACTCCAAAGTATTCAGGACAGATGTCTCTGAACGTTTATACTGACTTAAATCTGCTTCTAAGCTCTTGATGGTCTTCTGCTGCCGTGCGTTTTCGTCCATCAGCTGCTGCAAGTCAAGGATAATCATATCCAGAAATTCATCGACTTCCTCTGCATTATATCCTCTCATTGATTTAGAAAATTCTTTTGTTTCGATTTCCTGTGGAGTAATCATATCTCTACCTCCCGATTTTTCTTAAAGAACGATTAATACCAGTTTCACTAGAAGATTTGCTACAATCTCGATGAGAAAGAACGCTAGAAGCACAGAAAAATCCAGCATGCCTGTGTTGATATTCAGCTTATAAAGAAGCTGTCTGCAAGGATTTACAATAGGCTCCGTCAGCTTAGTTAAAAACTGATAAATCTTTCCTACGGCTGAATAAGGATTTGTTGCAAACCAACTCAGCAGTGCTCTTACGACAAGAGCCATAGTTAAAATCTGTGCAAACCAGTAAATTGCTCTTATTAAAACAATAGCCAAATTTATTTACCTCCAGGGACTCTTTTCTTCCGCACCAAACTCAAAGGCGGTTCTATCATCAGAAGCGGCGGAAATACCTACGTTTTCTGGAGCAAAGATAAAAATATTGTTTGCTACTTTCTGCACATTTCCGTTAAGGGCATAAGTTGCACCACTCATAAAATCGAAAATCTTTCTTGCAACTTCTGTCTCTAATTTCTCTAAATTGATAATAATAGGTCTTCTGCCTTTCAGGCTGTCCACAAGTTTCGGACATTCTTCAAAAGCTTTTGGTTCGATGAGAACCAGTTTAAATGCGCTGGTACCTGTTACAGAGAAGCGCTTTTCGCTTGGTTTGGATTGAGAAACGCTCGACTTCTTCTCTGGCAGCACTGTTGTCTCACTTACAAAGGAACGTCTTGGCTCCTTTGCAAGCTTTTCTTTCGCTGCATTAACTTCTTCTTCTGTAATCATTTCATCGTCATCTAATTCTTCGATTCCGATTACCTTCTTGATTGAATCTGCAAAACCCATATTGTTTTCCTCCTAAATTATATTTGTTTTATTATTTTTCTTCACTTCGATAGTCACGATACCCGAAAATGGCAGTCCCGACTCTGATTAAATTCGAACCCTCTTCTATGGCTACTTCAAAGTCATTGGTCATGCCCATAGACAAATACTGGAAGTCAATTCTCCCTTCCTGGCTACCTGCGTACTTATCATAAATTTGCTTTACTTCTGAAAAGTATGCCCTTGCATCATTTGGATCCTCTTCATAAGGGGCAATACACATCAGGCCCCTAATTCTGATATTCGGGCACTGATTAGCAATGTCTAGAATCAACTGATCCGTTTCTTCGGTAGTGATGCCAAATTTGGATTCTTCTTCGGCAGAGTTGACCTGTACTAGAATATCCATAGTCAAATTGTGCTGCGCTGCCCGCTTGTCAATTTCTCTGGCAAGCTTTAGTGAATCCACGGAATGAATCATGGACACCTTATCAATAATATATTTTACTTTATTTGTCTGTAAATGTCCAATCAAATGCCAGCGAACAGGTTTTACTTTTTCATATTTGTCCATGATTTCCTGAACTTTATTCTCACCGATATCTGTAATACCTGCATCGATAGCCTCATTGATTTCGTCTGCTCCATGCAGCTTGGTAACTGCCACCAGCAGCACATCACTTCCACTTCTGCCGGATTTTTCGGCCGCAGCTGTCTTCAGCTCCTGAATATACTCGATATTTGACTTGATCGACATATTTTAAGCACCTGCCTTTGTTTAAGTTTTTTAATTTTTTGGCTCTTTCAGCACTTCATCGTAGATTTCTACAGTATCGTACCGTTTGCCTGTTTCTGCGTCGTCAAAGAATGTGTCAGCTACCAGTGAGCGAACACCGTCAGTCGCATACACTTTTATTGGCACAAAGTCAGAGCCGCTGGTCTTCTTTTTAACAAAAACCCCCAGCTGTCCATTTTCCTTGGTGATGCTGCTGTTTTCGACAAGAAGCCCTCTCTCCTCATAAGTAACCAGTGTCACCGGACATGCACGCATCTGCATGTATTTTTCGTAGTAATTGCTGCATGCCAATATAACTCTGGTATGTTCGCCATCTACATCTGCTGTTACGCTGTGCACCTCTGCGTCTACAGTTCCATCTTCAAATTCGACTATGACATCTTGTCCGGTTTTGTAACGTGCCCCATGGTCTTTAGGTACGAAAGTCACGATATACCACTTAGTTCTATCAACAACTTTAAAAACCGGCTCTCCTCTTACAACTGTATCTCTTTGCAAGTTCTGCACGCTGTCCTGACTCAACTTGCTGTAGTAGCTATATCCGCCGTTTTTCATATTGTTCGGGCGAATACGTCTTTCGTAGCCATCGGCGTAATAGCTGATAACGCCGCCCTTTGTAGCCGCATAATCACTGGTGAGAATTGCATCGTCTCCCAGCCTGTCCACAATCTGCGAAAACTTATCATCAATTTCACCATCCGCCCCTCCGGTTATTTCCATCACTGTAGTGCCTTTGCGCACCAAGGTGCCGTTATCAATATACCGATTGGCGGTACCTGTTGTCCCTGCGGTATAAACCTGTTCGTTGCGAACCAGATATCCGGTCACCTCATCGGCGACCTTAAGCTCGCCGTATTCAACGATATAAGAAGACACCAGCGCCCCTGTTACTGATGGTACAATGTAGATAATCACATACAGCAAAATCAGCGCCAGCATAAATAATACAATTGGACTTTTTCTAATCTTTTTCATAAAAATATTTTACATCATTTCAGTATTTTTTCCAATACCTTTCGTTCATCTTTTGTCAAATCTTCACGGTTTCTCACAAATTTTTCAAATAAATCGGGACGAACTTCCTTTGTCAGCCGGAGCGCCTCTTCAAATCTCCACAAATCGATTAATTTGTGATTGCCGCTGAGTAAAATTTCCGGCACCTCCATGCCTCGATAGTCTCTCGGTTTGGTATACTGGGGATACTCTAAAAGCCCGCTGTAAATAGATTCTTCTGTTGCGGATCCTTCCCGTGGTAAAACACCCGGTACCAGTCTGGCGACAGAATCCATCAGCACCATAGCTGCCAGTTCCCCACCAGTCAGTACATAATCACCGATAGAAACCTCCTCCATCTGCCAGTAATCCAGCACCCGCTGGTCGACTCCCTCGTAATGACCGCAAAGGATGGTAATTTCTTTTTCAGCTGCAAGTTCTTCAATTTTTGTCTGATCCAGCACCTTGCCGCGAGGCGACATGTAGAGCAGCTTCTTTTTGTCTCTATCTTTATCTGCGTCGATATGTTCTAATGCGCCAAAGATGGGGTCTGCCAGCATCAGAAGCCCTGGACCTCCGCCGAAGGTATAATCATCTGCTTTCTTATGCTTATCCTGACTGAAATCACGGATATTGATGAACCGAAATTCCAAAATACCCTTTTCGCAGGCTCTTCCAAGTATGCTTCCCGTTACAGCAGAAAACATTTCAGGAAACAGCGTCAATACATTGATTTTCATTACGGAATCATCCCCTCTATCAGATGTACAGAAATAACGCCCTCTTTCAGATTCACTTCCTTGATGAACTCGCTGACCGCTGGAATCATAATCTGACCGCCGCCGGCAAGCTCCACCACGTAGACATCCTGACTAGAAGGCTGCAGAACGTCCTTCAGCTTTCCCAGCTGCTTCCCACTGTCCGCATCCTCTACTGCAAGGCCTATCAAATCTCTTATATAAAAGGTATTCTCCGGCAGCTCTAACAGGTCATCTTCTGTGATATAAACGTCCTTTGTCTTCAGCGATTCGGCTGCGTTTCTGTCGTTTATACCAGAAAGCTTCAAAATCACCATGTGCTGCTGATACCTGACTTTTTCAATTTCATATTCTTTATCATCGACGATAATTCGAGTCAATTCCTCGTAGCGCTCTTTGTAACCGGAGTAATTATAGACTTTAACTTCTCCGCGAAGCGCTACCGCATTAACGACACGTCCGATTTTAATTTTTTCCATTTTTCTCCTAATACTATTTCAGGCACATGAAAATACCTGACAGGTAAATCCATGTGCCCGATTTTGTCAGCAATATTATTCGTCTTCTGAAACGATTTCTACTACTACTTTCTTGTTCTGCTTTGTGGCGGCAGCCTTGACAACAGTGCGGAGCGCCTTGGCAATTCTTCCCTGTTTGCCAATAATTTTCCCCATATCATCAGCTGCAACCTGAAGCTGCAAAACACTGCCCTGATCGTCCTTTGTTTCTGTCACTACAACAGAATCCGGATGTTCAACCAGCGATTTTGCAATTGATTCAACTAATTTAGTCACGTCGTCTCACCGCTTTCTTATTCAATGATGCCAGACTTCTTAAACAGGCCTTTTACAACATCTGTAGGCTGCGCACCGTTGGATAACCAAGTCTTTGCTTTTTCATCATCGATTTTGATTGTAGGTGGCTCTGTCAGAGGATTGTAGTAACCAATTTCTTCGATAAATTTACCGTCTCTAGCTCTGCGAGAGTCAGCAACAACCACTCTATAGAAAGGTTTCTTGTGTGCACCCATTCTCTTTAATCTGATTTTTACCATTTTCTGTTCCTCCTTTTATGATAATTCTTTTGCTTTTATGTCAGAGTTTAAAATAAACCTCTAAATAACTTATTTTTCTTCATGGCTTTCGGGTTTGAAAGCTGTTTTACCATCTTCTTCATTTCTTCGTAACGCTTAATCAGGTTGTTAATCTTGCTAACCGGCTGTCCGCAGCCTGCTGCAATTCTCTTTCTCCTGCTGGCGTTTAAAATATTTGGATTCTGTCTTTCCTCAATCGTCATAGACTGTATGATGGCTTCCATCTGACGGAATTCCTTCTCACTTTCTTCAAGGTCCACGCCTTTCATCTGAGCTGCACTTACACCCGGCATCATCTCCAAGATTTTGCCAATGCCGCCCATATTTTTAACCTGCCCCATCTGATCCAGAAAATCCTCTAAGGTAAACTGATTTTTCTTCAGTCTCTCTTCCAGTTTCTCAGCTTTTTCCTGGTCAAAAGCCTGCTCTGCTTTCTCAATAAGTGAAAGCATATCACCCATACCCAGAATTCGGCTCGCCATTCGTTCCGGATGGAACGGCTCCAGCGCGTCGAATTTTTCGCCCACGCCCATGAACTTAATCGGCTTGCCGGTTACTTTCTTTGCAGAAAGGGCTGCACCACCGCGAGAATCGCCATCCATCTTGGTCATGACAATTCCATCTACACCCAGCTTTTCGTTAAAACCTTCAGCTACGTTAACTGCATCCTGACCGGTCAGCGCATCTACTACCAGTAAAATCTCATGAGGTTTCACTTCGCCTTTGATGTCCACAAGCTCATCCATCAGCGCCTGGTCAATCTGCAGACGACCTGCGGTATCGACAATGAGGACATCGAAACCTTTTTTTTCGGCCTCTTTCTTTGCTGCCAGCGCAATCTTTGCAGGTTCCTTACTGTCACGCATGGTGAATACCGGCGTATTCACTGATTTTCCTACAACCTCCAGCTGGTCGATTGCGGCCGGTCTGTAAATGTCACATGCACACATCATCGGTTTTTTACCATGCTGTTTCAGATAGTTTGCCAGTTTTCCGCAGGTGGTAGTTTTACCCGTACCTTGCAGACCAACCATCATGATGGTAGTAAAACCCGATGGCGAATAGGTCAGCTTGCTGCCGGTTCCTCCCATCAGTTCCACAAGTTCCTGATTGACTATCTTAATAATCTGCTGCGCCGGCGTAAGACTTTCCAGCACTTCGGTGCCCAGACACTTTTCTTTTACATCGTTTACGAAGCCTTTTACAACCTTGAAGTTGACATCTGCCTCCAGCAGCGCCAGCTTCACTTCCCGCATTGCATCGTTTATATCAGCTTCTGTCAGGACTCCCTTGCCCTTCAGCTTCTTAAACGCATTCTGTAATTTATCCGATAAACTCTCAAATGCCATTTCTTAAGCATCCTCCAAACTGTTAATAACAGACTTAATCTCTTCTAATTTTTCAACCAAATCCGTCTGCTTCCGATACTTCACTGTCAAGTCACAAATCATCTGGTCAATACGGACGATTGCCTCGCTGGATCTCATAAATTTGCTAACCAGTCCCAGCTTATCCTCGTACTCTCTGAGGGATTTCTCCGCTGTCTTCAAGGAGTCGTAAACGGCAGCTCTCGATATGCCAAACTCCTCTGCAATCTCTGCTAATGAGAAATTTTCTTCATGATAAAGGCGCATTACATCCTGTTTGCGCTTTGTAAGAAGCTGTCCGTAAAAATCATATAAAAGACTAGCTTCTGTAATCTTATCTATCATTCCTTCCCCTCTTTTTGAGATGAAAATCCAGTCAAATGTCAAGGCTGATTCCTTAACACCGTATTACTTTACCATATCAGGCACCGGGTGTCAAGGGTTTTTCCTTGACATTAAATTTTATTTTTTGCCCCTAGACATCTACATGCTGCAGTCTCTACGCCGCTGCGCCGAACCACAAGTCCAGCGTTCTTTCAATCATCAGAGAATCAATGTGATTCTCCGCATCGTCAAAGGTCAAAATCAGGTTTACACCTGGAACTATACCATCTCTAATATAGTCTGCAATACGAAAAAGCGCCTGTTTTAGATACTCCATATCTGTAATCAGTCCAAGGTGTTCCCAGTAGATGATTCTTCCTGTTCTCGGGTCTATAACTTTAAAGTCTGGTGCTTTCTTATACCCATTAATATATGTAACTTCTTCATAGCGATACTGCAGGCCTCGTGCTGCTACTGCATTGGCAATAATAACCTCTGATTTAGAGCGCACTTTATCGCCTTTTTTTGTAGAATTCAAAAGGTTCTCCGACCTGCTTGTTGACTTTACGTAAAACTCACTTCCCCATCTATCCAAGTTAAATACCCCCGCTGTATCAAAGCAAGACTGTGGCAAACTTTGATATGCCTTCGGAAACTGTTTCTGCAAAACATTGGGGTCAATGGACTGATAACCATTTAAAAACTTTTCCATCAAGGAAATATTAGACTCCATCGCCTGAATCGCTTTACGCAGGTAATACTTCTTCTGTAGAAGCTGCACCTGTGGATTAATTTCCTTTCCCAAGTACACACTTCTCTTTTTTCCGCGGAAGTTAATAACCTTCGTATAATACTTTACTCCGTTTTTCTCACTGGCATATAAAGAGCCCTTCGGCAATTTTTTCAATTGCTCTTTATACCGCTTCAATGTATTTTTTTGTAAATTCAAATCTCGCTTCACACATTCCTGACTATTAAACAACACATTACAACACCTCTCTTTCAAAGAAAAAATATTTTTGCAGAACTCCTCCCTTTATTTTAGAAAAAAATGTAATACAAACTCCTTAACTTCTTAAAATTCCTTTCTCAAATGATAAATACTGCTCCTGAGCTTTGACCACTTCTACTTTTTGCCAAGAAAGGACGAAGTTCTCGTCTTCTTAAAAGAAAAATCCCGATATAAATCAGTTATTAGTCAATTTAACATATCGATTTTCCTTTTTTTGATTCTTATTTTACTTTTTTCTGTAAAACGATTTTTAATTTCGAAAATGTATGCAACTCTATTTTCATTATAAAGAATTCCGACATATTTTTCAACCATTTTTTTACATATTTTACATATTTTTTATCATTATCACATTCCGCTTGTTGACGCATACCCCAAACTACGTTATAATTTCTGTTAGACTAGAAGAGAAAGGATACTTCCCTTCATGATTTACGATTGTATTATTGTCGGAGCTGGCGCATCAGGCCTGTTCTGCAGTGCCGCTTTTCCCACTGAAATAAACGGCCTGATTTTAGAAAAGACAAAAAAGCCCGGCACCAAACTGTTGATGAGCGGCGCTGGTCAGTGCAACATTACCCATAGCGGCTCCATCAAAAACTTTATTTCCATGTACGGAAAAAACGGCAGCAAAATCAGAAGCTGCCTTTATAAATACAATAACCTGCATCTGCAGGATTTTTTGTGTAAAAACGATGTGCCCACCTGGGAACGGGAAGATGGAAAAATCTTTCCAAAATCTATGAGCGCAAAAGACATTCGCGATATGCTGCTTCGCAAAGGCCGTGAAAACGGATTTTCTATCCTGTACAATTCATCGGTTACTTCTATTGTACAGCATAACAGTTTATGGCAGGTCTGCACAAATGCAGATTCTTACCTGTGTAAAAATCTGGTAATTGCTGCCGGTGGTTGCTCTTTCCCTCAAACCGGCTCTGATGGATCCATATTTAAAGTGTTGACAGAAAACCAAAAAGAAGATCAGCCGCGTCTTGATTTAGCACCCTTGCGCCCTGCTCTGACACCGGTCAATGTCGCTTCCTATCCCTACAGCAATTTATCTGGAATTTCCTTTAAAAATGCTGGTCTTTCCATCTGGCGAAATGGAAAGCTCTGTACGCGTGGAAACGGACCGCTGCTTTTCACTCATGAAAATTTTTCCGGTCCTTTAATTTTAAATTTTTCCAAAGTTATCACAAAAAACGACAAAATTGTGTTAAACTATTTATATCCAAGTGAAAAAACTGAGATTCTGGATAAAATAAATTATGTAATGCAAAACCGCAACAAACAGCTTATTCATTTGCTTGCAAATGAACTAAAGCTGCCAAAAAGTTTTTTGAAAGAGGTCATCGCTGTGACCTGTGAGAAACCCAAAGCCATTGCAGAAAAGCTTACTGCAGACACTTTTACAGTCACCTCACCGGGAGGTTACCAAAAAGCCATGGTTACAGCAGGTGGCATTGCCCTTTCAGAAATAAACTGTAAAACCATGGAATGTAGCCGTTATCCAGGTCTTTTTATCATAGGTGAAGTCCTTGATATCGACGGTGCAACAGGAGGCTACAACTTACAATTCGCTTATTCCTCCGCCTGCGCCGCTTCTAATACAATCAATTACACCCTGGAAAATCAGCTATTAAAGCTTAATAAGATTTAAAGGAGGAAAAATTGAAAACATTTAAGAAAAAACAACCTTTTTTACTCATTGTCATTTTAATATTTTCACTAATTCTAACCTTCCTTTTCCCAACCAGTGGATTCGCCGCAGCAAAAGACACTGTAGAAAAGCCACATACCTCAAAATCCTTTCAATCCAGCGCCACTATGGAAAATGATTACTGTAAAGCAACGGTCAAAGGGAAAAAAATGATTATAGAATTCAAAACCATGCTGCCTGCAGTACAATTTCGCATCGCACTTTATGGGGTCGTTCCTAAAAGATGTTTTACAAATTTGGATACCTTCACTGCAGCCCAAAATGTGGATCAAACAGCAAGTGGTCAACCTATTTATGGTTTTACACAAACCATCGACTTTTCTAAAAAGAAAATTAAAGATGGACAATATTTCCTATATATCTCCCGCATTCAAGATGAAAACGACGTTTATGAAAGGCATCCGAACAATGGCGGTTTATATAGAAATCTGGTTTTTAATCTAACCAAGGGAACGCCTGAGATTTATAGATACGATGATATTATGGTCGAAAATCAACGTATAAAAGATATCGGTGCCTCCTATCAGACAGACTGGTACTTAGATGAAACTCTGTCAGATATCAGGTTTACACTAAAAATCCCATCAACCAACGTCTATAAGGAAATGACGCCATACAAAATTCATTTTATGCGCGAAATGTCGGATCTGATCACCGCAGATGCCATCAGCGATTATGACAAACTGCTGAAAATTTACGAATATGTGGCAGGAGAATTCTACTATGATACTATTGCTTATATCACACATTCGTTCCAATATGCAAATCCTTATGACAATTTATATAATCATGTCAACAAAATTCCTAGTGCAAACAGTGACAATCAGGGGCGTGTAGCCACCACCTGTCAAGGATATGCTGCCATCTTCCTTTCTCTGGCAAGAGCACAAGGCATTCCGACTAGATTCGTTTTTGGTCACAGAGCTTCCTCTCCTCTCAATAACTGGGAAACTGAACAGAACATTGGAAAAAAAGATCATTGGTGGGTAGAGTCATATGTAGACGGTAGATGGATTTTCATCGACCCAACTATCGGCACAAGTAACAAGTACAACAAAAACACCGGAGAATGGCAGTATTATGGATTATGTAGCTATACTTTTTTTGATCCCTCCGATGAGCAGATTGCAGTTTCTCATATTTATCACAACATCTATCCCGAGAAACGATTTGGATATCTGATTACCGATCAATATGAAATTAGTAAACTTGCTGCATTTTTGAATGCAAAAACCGGTAATCTATCGAATGGGAAAATCATGAACAGTAACTATACACAGTGGGATAAAACTACTTGGGGAGATGGTTTTAAAGCCAATTTCATGACCAACGCCTACGGAAAAACATCTCAAATTCAATGGAGTAATAAAGGTTTTCAGGGAAGCGCTGATTTCTCTGGTTTCAAAGAGCTAAAACTATTTTCCATGCATCATAATAAACTGGAGCATGTAGATTTAAGCAACTGTCCGAATCTTGAAACTATACGACTTTATAACAACAATCTCAAATCTATAAGCCTAGAAAATACAAAACAGTTGAAAACTGCCAATATTACAACAGATAACAGGCTCAAAGATGCTCGATTATATGCAAATCACAAAAATATTCATATTTATGCTGGCAACAACGGTGCCTTTCAGCTAAAGTATGATGCTAAAAATACAAAAAAATTAGAAGTGATTTTCAAGGCTGACATCGGATATAAAGCCAGCGGAATTTATAACGGAGGTGGCAAAAAGCTAACCTCAAATTCATCTGGCTACTGTACGAATCCTGATTTTCATAATTATGAAATCAGATTTGAGTTGAATCCAAACAGCTATTGCTATTATTTATATGAGGGTAGAAACGATGCCATATACTTTTCATACATTCAAGCAGTACAAAAACGCCTTAAAGAACTAGATTACTACAACGGCTCCATTGATGGCATTTATAGTGCTGCTCTAACCGAAGCAGTAGAAAACTTCCAACATGTCAATGGAATTACAACCACTGGAAAAATCGGTATTAATACTTGGCGTGTTCTATTTAATATCAGCGCTAAAAAAATGCCGACTGATAAAATCATGGAACAGATTAAGGCGATCCACAATCAGCATATTATTGGCGAAATCGCACAAGTTAAAGGCAAAAAAGATAAGGTTGTTTTAACTTGGCAACTGAAAAAGCCGATTAACATAAAACCAGACAGCTATCAGATCTGGAAATCTACCAAATTTGACTCTGGCTACCGCAAGCTTGGTTCTACCGAAAAGTGCAGATTCATTAATGCCTCCAACCTGAAAAAGGGGTACAGATATTATTACAAGATTCGAGGTCTCAAAGACATTAATGGCAAAGACTACCATACCCAGTGGGAATATTTAGACATTAAAATATTATCTAAGATTAGTAAGCCAGCAACACCTTCAAACCCCGATGGAGAAAAAGTTTAGGTTCTGGAAACCAAAATAACTGAATAGTCGAGAGTTTGAAAAAAGTCCGTAAAAAACGCAAAAGAAAATCCTTCTATAGTAAAATCAAAGTAGCCATAGGAGGATTTTTTATGGCAAACAAAAAGATGTACACCAGATAAAATCACTGAATGAAAACAAGAAAAATATCATAGCCGCTTTGATTGATGGATATGACATCAAAACAGCTGACGGTATCCAGGAAGCACTCAAAGACCTTCCTGGAGGAATTATCAACTCCATGATGTAAGCTGAAAATGAAAAGCTAGGTACAAAATTGGGACGTGCTGACACCGATATTCAAGTTTTCATCTGATGTACGCAAGGTCACTTACACGACCAATGTCATTGAGAGCCTAAACAGCATGTACAAGAAGCTGAACCAGCAAAGGAGCGTATTTCCTAATGACAAAGCGCTGCTAAAAACACTGTACTTGCGACTCTTCAGGCGACGAAGAAATGGACACATCCACTTAGGAACTGGGGCAAGATATATGGTGGGTTTACCATCATATACAAGGATCGAATGCCTATTTAGAAATCTATTCATATATGGTATAAGGGCTCCCTCTTGCGAAGGAGTCCTTGACATACTGCTCATCATAGATTATATTAATTACAGTCAAATTTCATTGAATTTTCAATGTTTTATCATAGCTAAATTACCATAGTAGGCATTTTACAAACTTTTTTTCACACACTCGCAAAGCTAAATACATATAGGCTTCTTTTTTATTTTACACTATCCTTCTATTTCTTCGCAGTCATCTAAATCGATTGGAACTATAATATTCGAAGCATCTTCAAGGTGTTCTTCGGCTACGTAAAGGTCAATACCACGTGCACTGTTAATACCCATGACAATCTCCACGTAGTTTCCACCGCCTTCATACCTGCGAATGCAAACTATCTCTTCACTGCGAAGCTTGGACTCCAGAAGGTCTGCTTCCAGATTATCCTCAGCGGTGCAAAGATATACGCCGCCTCTCCATGTATCGCTTATATCTTTTTTATACATGATTAAATCGCCTTCGTTTTAATTTCTTCTACCAGCTTTGCAACAAATTCATCAGCGGCCATCTCGCCCAGATCACCCACCTTGGTGGAGCGAACAGATAAGCTGCCAGCTTCTGCTTCTCTCTCGCCAATGACGCAGATATAGGAAACTCTCTCGTTTCTGGCTTCTCTCAGCTTATAGCCAATTTTTTCGTTTCTGAGATCGAGTTCTACACGCAGACCCGCTTCCTCACACTTTACAGCGATTTCTTTTGCATAATCAGAAAAGGCTTCTGCTACTGTCAAAAGTTTTACCTGCACTGGCGCAAGCCACAGCGGGAATTTTCCAGCAAAGTGTTCAGTCAGAATACCGATGAAACGCTCGATAGAGCCAAAGATGACTCTGTGTATCATAATCGGTCTGTGTTTTTCATTGTCGGAACCTACGTAAGTCAGGTCGAATCTCTGCGGCAGCTGCATATCTAACTGAATAGTACCGCACTGCCAGGTTCTTCCAATTGAATCTTCCAGATGGAAATCCAACTTCGGACCATAAAATGCACCGTCTCCTTCATTGACTACGTATGGCACGCCAACCTCTGCAATCGCCTCACGAAGCGCATCTTCCGCAGTCGCCCATTCCTCATCGGTTCCCATAGAATCCTCGGGACGAGTAGATAATTCTACGTGATATTTGAAACCGAACATACTGTAAATATCATCAATAAACTTTGCAACGCCTACGATTTCATCCTTTACCTGTTCTGGCAGCATGAAAATGTGGGAATCGTCCTGTGTAAAGGTACGTACGCGCATCAATCCGTGCAGCGCACCGGAAAGTTCGTGTCTGTGCACCTGACCCAGTTCTCCCATTCTAATCGGGAAATCTCTGTAGGACCACATTTTTCTCTTATAGCAAAGCAAGGAACCCGGACAGTTCATCGGCTTAATCGCATAATCCTGCTCATCAATCTTAGTAAAGTACATATTATCTTTATAGTGATCCCAGTGACCGGAAGTTCTCCACAGCTGTTCATTTAAGATCAGCGGTGTCTTGATTTCTACATAGCCTCTCTTGCGATGTTCTGCACGCCAGAAATTTTCCAGCTCGTTTCTGATGATCATGCCTTTTGGCATGAAGAACGGAAATCCCGGACCTTCCTCAAAGAGGGCGAATAAATCCATCTCTTTTCCAATTTTTCTATGGTCTCTCTTCTTTGCCTCTTCCAGTCTGTTGATGTATTCGTCCAGTTCTTCCTGCGTCGGGAAACAAGTTCCGTAAATTCTCTGCAGCATTTTGTTGTGCTCATCACCTCGCCAGTAGGCACCTGCCACGCTCATCAGCTTCACAGCTTTGATCTGACCGGTGGACTCCATATGTGGTCCTGCACAAAGGTCGACAAAGTCGCCCTGCTGATAGAAGGAGATTACCTCATCTTCCGGTAAATCCTGAATCAGTTCTACCTTGTAGTCCTCATCTCTATCTGCCATATACTTGATAGCTTCTTCTCTAGGAAGCTCAAATCTTTCCAGCTTGTAGTTAGCCTGAATGACTTTTTTCATCTCTTTTTGGATTTTTAAAAGATCTTGATCATTGAGTTTATGTTCCATATCAAAGTCATAGTAAAATCCATTGTCAATAGCAGGTCCAATTGCCAGCTTTGCATCAGGCCATAGTTTTTTCACTGCCTGTGCCATGATGTGAGATGTCGTATGTCTATACCGAAGCTTGATCTCTTCGTCTTCAAAATTAATTTTCTCTTTTGCCATTTCTCTATCCTTCTTTCTATATATCATTTATGATTGTGAACTGTCTGTACCCGGATCCGGCGTCGGCGTCGGCTCTGGTTCTGGCGTTGGCTCAGGATCCGGTGTCGGTTCCGGCTCTGGCGTTGGCTCAGGATCCGGTGTCGGTTCCGGCTCTGGATCTGGTTTCGGTTTCTGTGACGGCTTTGGATTCGGCGTTGTCGCAGGTTCTGGATCCGGTTCCTGTGAAGCACCGCCTGTATCAATCGGTTTCTGGTTGGTTACAGATGAACTGATATTGCTGATAATTGTAGCACTGATATTCTCTACTGTATCTGACGGTACATAATCCTGCTGATTGAACATCTCCTGATGCAGCTTTGTGGTATTTTCCGCCAGATTATCCGGGAAAACATAGGATATACCGTTCAGCAATCCGCCCGTCACATTATATGGCCATCCCGCACCACTTTTGATGTTAAAGTTTGCAAGACGCATAGCAAGTCCCAACATATCGTTGTTGGAAAGATTGGTCTGCACCTGCGGCAGCATCATATCCAAAAGATCGTCAAGTTTGCCGATATTCATTGTCTTTAATTTCTCAAAGACTTTGGTCAGAACAATTCTCATGCGTTCTGTACGCTTATAGTCATCACCCACACCTTTACGTATTCTTCCGTAAGAAACAGCCTGCACCCCTTCAATGGTCTGCTCACCAGCGCTTTCCACCAGTTTATAGGTCTTCTGACCAATATTGTTAGCAGTCTGTATAGTGTATTTATTGAGCTGCTGAATTTCCTCTTCCTGCACATCTACGGTAATACCTCCCACAGCATTCACAAGGTCGGATACAGCCTTAAAGTTCACGACAACAAACTTGCTGATATTCATATCCATAGCCTGATTCAGCGACTGAATCATCATAGCAGGTCCGCCGATTCTGTTGGCGTCTGTAATTTTCCCATAAGTATCTGTATTGCCAAACTTCAGGTAAGTATCACGATATACACTCATCAGTTTAACTTCACCAGTTTCTTCCTTTATGCTGAGAATCATAATCGCATCCGCGCCAGAGCCTTGAATATCTTCCATATCCCGGCTGTCGACTCCCAACAGCAGAATGTTGATGTAGCCATCCACATCTACGCAGGACAATTCTTTCTCATCAAGTTTTATGCGGTCAATTTTGTCCAGCTTTGAGACGACATAGCCGGCTACACATGATACAGTAACAAGTATCACGATTAATGCGATAAAAATCGCTTTCTGCCAACCCTTTAGCCTTCCAAACCATCTTCCGAACTTTTTAAAAATATTTCCTTCGTATTTGTTGTTATGCGAAAATATTTCATTTTTGCGTCTTGCCATGTTCCATCACTCCTTTTAATCTAAAACTTTTTTATTCTCCTTGCGTTTTTGTATTTTCTGCGCCTGTTCAGGAAGCGTTTCATAAAAATCTATGGCATCCTGAATTTCTCCGTCAAACAGGATTTTACCCTGTTTCAGCACAATTCCTCGTTCGCAAAAACTCTTCGCTACCTTTGTGGAGTGGGTTACAAATAAGAAAGTGGACTCACCTTCTCCAAGAATTTCTTTTATTTTTCGATTACATTTCAACCTAAAATCTTTATCACCTACGCTCAATGCCTCATCAACAATCAATATTTCTGGCTTTATGTTTGCATTGATAGCAAATCCCAGCCTGGCTTTCATACCACTGGAATAAGTTCTGACAGGCTGATCAATATAATCCCCCAGATCTGCAAATCTAACGATTTCCGGTTCCAACTCCCTTAACTCTGCATCCTCCATTCCAAGCAGCTGACCTCGAAAAAAGATGTTCTCTCTGCCAGTAAAATCAGGGTCAAAACCCGCTGTCAGTTCCAGCAATGCGCTAACTCTACCATCTACAACGATTTCTCCTCTTGTCGGGTAGGTAACACCCGTAATCATCTTTAAAAGGGTAGATTTTCCCGCACCATTACGTCCAAACAGAGCTACACTTTCTCCCTTTTCAATAGTAAACGAAACATCATCAATTGCGTTTTTTATCTTCGGCTTAATTTTCTTAAAAAAAATGGCCTTGAAACGCTGCTTGTCGTTTTTATATAATTTATATTGTTTTGTAACACTCTTAAACTCTATCGTTACTTTACTCATATTAACCACTTCCCCTACAATACATCCGGAATATCTTTGCGCAGCTTTTTGTATGCCCAGATTGCAAAGAATCCCATAACCGTATAAGCAATTACAAAATTTAACATCTCCTGCGGTGTTTCCCAAAACCACCTTTTATAGATAAAACAATTCCGGAATCCATTATCAATTAAAGTAATCGGATTGTAGAGCAAAACTGTTCTAAGCCAGCTAATTTCAATTGTATTAACATCATATAGAATTCCGCTCATCCAGAATAGTGCCGTTGTAAGCGCCTTAACCAGATTTAGAAAATCTCTGCTCATAGCTGATAGTACTCCGGCAAAAAGTCCCCATGCTGTAAAGAAAACAAACATCAATGCCATATAGAAGGGCAACTGAAAATAGTAAATATCTGGCATATATCCAAAAGCCATATAAATTAAAATTACTATAATAAGCAGTCCAATATGAACCACAAACAGAGATATGCTTACAAAGGTCGGTATCGTAGATATGGGAAATTTAATTTTTGTAATCAGATGCGTATGACGCCTAAGACAAGCCGAACCGCCCTGAATCATATCTTTCATATAAAACCATGGTATCATGCCTGCAATAAGCCATAAAAAGAAAGGATACCCTTCTACCGGATTTCCTTTTCTGAGGCCGATAGAAAACGCAAACCAAAACACAAAGATTTGAATTGCTGGTCGTATCATTGCCCACGACCAGCCGAGAGCTGCACCCTTATAAGTCTTAATAATTTCCGCTTTGGCAAGTTTGAATAATTGCTTCCGGTAATCATAATGGTCTTTTATTATCTCTTTTATCGTATTCACAAATTAACCTCTCATCAATTGATTGATTACAATTCCTCACTCCAAATTTTTTTGTATCATCATGCAAACAAAACAACGCTCTGCAAATTTTACATCAGTTGCCTTGCTCTAAACATGCACAACACACCATGAAGTCAAATAAACTGACGTTGATGTTATTTTCTCTACATATTCTCTGTAATTGAGCGGATAATAGTACATCTTTTTATTTAACTCGCTATGATAATTGTGAAGTAATCGCTAATCAACCCGTCATATATTGAAAACAGTTCCATTTTTTCAGCTAAAAATCATAATCCCACTACTGATATTCCGTATTAGTTTACCACAATTGTCCACCTTTGTAAATAATCACAGGTAGATTTCACAGGTTGCACACATGAAATAAATGAAGAGAGCCTGTCATCTGCCCTCTTCATCTCATGAACCATCTTATTCTACTGTAATCTCCACACTTTTGCCAGTAAAAGCTACGCCATGTTCCCCACTGGCTGCCTCACTAGTTTTATGTAGCCGGAAGGCTGAGCCCCGTGTATTGCACAGGACTCCTCGACCTGTTTTTTGATTCATATTTTTTCAATTAATCATCTAAATGGTCAATTGCATATTGTGCCTGTTTTGCAGTAAATTGCTCTCCATACTCAGAAACTAATTGGTCGTAAATCGCATCTTTCGACATACTCATCATATCCTGATATTCCCTTGCTTTAGCAAGAGCATTTGCTTTCCAATCAGCTTTTAAATTTTCCATTGCATATTCTGCGGCATCCTCAGAAAACTGCTCGCCATATTCGGAAACGAGCTGATCATAAATTGCTTTTTTAGACATATGCATTATTTCAGAGTAAGATTCAGCCTTTGCAAGAGCATTTTGGAATTCTTTAGAGACTTCAGGTTCCTTTTCTGCCTCTTCCTGAATAGGCTCTACAGGCTCTTTTTCTTCTACCGCCTGGTTAGAATTATTCTGAGTACTGTCGGTAGAATCGCCGCCACCGGCAGCACCGCCAATTCCAAGAAGCAAAACAATAATCAGAACAATAAACCAAGGTTTTTTATAAATCGGCTTCTTATTTTTTCCTCCGCATACTGGGCACACTTTTGCTGCCGCTGCGATATCTGCTCCGCAATGGCTGCATTTCATCATTTTCTCTTTCCTCATTTCTTTCTCCTTCTCATCATGTTTAAATTACCGAGTTATTGTTTCAAAATCTGTTTCTTCTCTGCCTCAAACTCTTCCTGCGTTAAAATTCCTTCGTCAAATAAAGCTTTCAATTCACGAAGCATATCAGCCTTTCCGGTTTTACGCTGATTCGATTCCGGTAATGTGCTCTGCACCGTATTCATCATCTGGTTACCTAGTGCAATACCAGTTCCAAGGCCGGCAAGTCCACCTTCTTGTTTAGAAGCATCCCGAATGGCTCGTGCCGTTTGATACTGAGTAAACGTACTCATATCCTTTTGAGCCATACCTATTCCGGACTGCTCGTCAATCATTTTTTCTACTTCCTCCGGAAGAGAAGCGCTTTCTATAATGATGTTGCTAAATTGAATTCCCAAAGACTCTGTTCTTTCATTCAATTTCTCCTGAATCACAGCCGAAAGTTTCCTATATTCTACTGCTAAGTCAAGGGCAGACATTGTTGTTTCCCCAATTACAACTGAAAAAGTCTCTGTTACCATAGAGGACAAATATCCTACAATATCATAGGTTTTGGTCATTCCCATAGCGCCAAATATTTCACGCATAAACTTGCTGACATCTATAATTCTAAAAGCAAATTTTCCAAATGCGCGGATGCGTACCATATTAAAGTCATTATCTCGCTTCATAATCGGGGTCTTTGTCGCCCACTTATTATCAATGAACTGTCTGGTACTTAAAAAATATAAATCCGCAATTACAGGAGACGTAAATAGATACGGAAATCCTTCTAGGGTTGACAACACCGGCATATTTCCCGTATTAAGAGAATATGTCCCCGGCGGCAAAATATCAGCTAGCTGTCCACCTTTCAGAAAAACTGCAATCTGCCCTTCTCGCACAATAACTTTTGAACCTTGCTTTAACTCATTGTTTCCACTTTTTCTTTGAAACTTTATAACGACAAGTTTGTTACTTTCGTCTACATACTCAATTACATCAAGAAATTGATCCTTTACAATATCGAATAATCTCATTTAATTTCTCTCATCATTGCAATCTAAATCCATATTTATCCCGAAACGAACCCCGTAGAATCTTCACAATATCATAAAACCATCCGAGACAGAGAATGCCACCGGTGAACAGATAAAGAAGCCCTATCTTGATATCACCAACATAAAATCTATGGACGCCAAGTATTCCAAAAAAAACACAAAGAAGTAGCGCTATCCTTATATCTTTATTACTACAGGTTCTGTAAGCATAATTTTGCGTATAATTTATTTCCAATAATTGCGCCAGTGTCGACTGTACCTTATCTTTCGTATGTCCGCAATAATCACATGTATCTGACTCCATCGGAGCTCCGCATAGCGGACAATTTTCATTCATAATTCTAACCTCTCTTAATATTCCATCCATCTTGTGTAATTTCTTACACAAGATTTCTTACAGCTTATAAAGCTATTCTAATACGGTTACACTATACATGTCAACTATTTTTTATAATCCGGAAAGGTGGTTTCTATGGATTACGAATTTGGAACAATTCACATTAAAGTGAACGATTTGATAAAAGAACGAAATCTCAGTAAAAACAAATTGAGCCATAGAGCCGATATGCAGCGTACGCAGCTGAACAAATACTGCAACAATCAAATTAGCAGACTTGATATCGATGTGCTGGCCCGCTTATGTACTGCCTTAGACTGCAAAATTGAGGATTTACTGGAGTTCGTTCCTCCAACAAAAGAATAAAGCTGTATTGCCTCGAAGATACGCCTTTACCTATAGTTTACACAAAAACGTTAGGGGATGTTGTGCTGACAGCACGAAAAATATGAGCGAAGAGGTCTGTCGCAGACTTTAACGCTCTTGATTCTGCACTGCCTTCCCCACGGTGAAATACATATTTTTAAAGAAAACCCCAAAAATATGCACATCAGTCTACATATTTTCGGGGTTTTTACGTTATATATGCATATTTGCCACTGTGAACGAATAATCTAATTGCTATTTCAGAGTTTTTTCAAAATAAAAATGCATATGTGGAGCAAAACCATCAGAAATATGCAGATTTCTTCAATACGCTATGCATATTTTTGGCTTTTTTTCCGGATATATGCACACGCCCCTTCTATAGTAGTCTCAGACCTTCAAAGGCTCTACACCGCACTGATCCAGCAGCAGGTTCACTTCCGTCACACTGCGGATTCCTTTGTTAATTGCCACAGCAATCCGCACGTCCCGTTCATCTTTGGGATACAACGGCGCGGCTTTTGCAATCTCAAGACCCCGCTGCGTCTGACTGTAGTTCATCTCTGCACCAATACAAAGAGCTATCACCTTATCCCTGCCGGGATTTTTCTTGTCACCATTTAAAATGTTATACACATAGTTGCGACTGATTCCGCTGGCGGCAACTACTTCTGACGTAGTCAGACCCTTTACTCCAATCATCCAGTTCAGGTATTCATAAAAATATGTAAACTCCCGTTCCTTATAGGCATCGATGAATTGATCCGCCTCGCTGCAGTCTTTCACTTGTTCTAATATCTTCGATAAGCCTCTCGTCGTCTTCTCACTCATAAACTTTTACTCCCGAAAATGCTATATGATATTCTTTTCAAATATGTTACAATACAATTAGATTAAATGCAAGCAGGAGAAATAGCATGACCCCAGAAAACCAACTGACACTTTCCTTTTACAAGGAAATTGCCGTAATCAGCAAAGACCACGATGTACATCTTGTCCAGCATGTTGAATCCGGAGAAATCTACATCAAAAAGCATGCGTCAATAGAATGCTTTCCCGTTTACGATACGCTTCAAAAATCTGCATTTCCATCGGTTCCCGAAATCATTGAGCTGATTCCCGATGCCGATTCCCTGACGATTATCGAGGAATACATCCACGGAAAAAATCTGGAACAAATTTTAGAGAAGCGTCTGTTTTCTGAAGAGGAAACCGCACATATCATCATCGACTTGTGTAAAATTTTAAAGCCCTTTCACGACCATTTTCCTAAAATCATTCATCGTGATATTAAACCTTCCAATCTTATTTTGGAAAAACACGGTCATCTGTATTTAATTGATTTTGACGCAGCAAAGACATACAATCCCAACAAAACAAAGGACACCGTACTGATGGGTACGGTGGATTATGCTGCTCCGGAACAATACGGCTTTCTGCAGTCCGACCAAAGAACGGATATCTACTCCATCGGCATTTTAATGAACAAAATGCTGACCGGAAGTCTCCCTTCCGAAACTCTGGCTGCCGGCCGTCTTGGAAAAATCATCCAGACCTGCACCGCATTAAATCCTGACGATCGCTACGCAAGCTGCGATCAGCTGGCGCAGGCATTAAAAAACAGCATCGTGCCGCCTGCTGCGGCTGTTCCTGTAAATACCTCAAATGCCGCAGTTGAACCGGCTCCCAAGAAAAAAACACCCCTGCAGCATTCTCTCGTCTTTCTCACAGGTGTATTCTTTACCTATGTCAGCATGACCACAGAATTTACCCAAGAGAATAATCAGCCTTTTACAGGATATTCCCTCTGGGTAAATCGAATCGGTTCTGCCATCGCCCTGCTGCTGTGCCTCATATACTACACCAATTATTTCAATTTGCGGAACCGATATCCTTGGAAAAAGAAATCCTCCGGCATACGTGAAGCCGGTCGCCTGCTCCTGGGAGGATTCCTTTGTTTTCTGATTCCGGTCGTTTTCGTCCTCTTCCTTGAATAACTTTACTTCGGCGACTTCGGATTAAACAGCACCGCTACGATATATCCGAAGGCAATCGCCACCGCAATTCCTGCGGAAGTCGCCTTTACTGCACCGGTGACAGCACCCAGAAATCCATCCTTTGCGCCTTCCATGGCGCCCTTTGCAAGTGCATAGCCAAATCCCGGCAACGGTGTTGTTGCGCCCTGGCTGGCAAGCTGCACAAGGGGTTCGTACAGATGAACTGCCTCAAGCAGTACACCTGCCACTACAAAGATGACTAAAATTCTCGGCGTAGTCAACTTTGTAGTATCCATGAGAATCTGTCCGATGACACAAATCGCGCCGCCGATTAAAAACGTATATATATAATCCATAATCTCATCCTCTCTAATCCTGCAAATCTTAGATCTTTAACATGTCGCCAAAGATACCGCGTGAGCAATCCCCGGAATGCTTTCGCCCTGAAAAGGACTGATGGTGGAAAGCATCGCTCCCGTTGAAATCAGCAGCACCCTGGAAAGCTCCCCGCAGCGCATTCTTCGCAAAATGTTTCCGCTGAAAACCGAAGCCGAGCAGCCGCAGCCGCTTCCGCCGCCATGGACATCCTGCTCTTCCCGATAGAAAAGCATCGTGCCGCAATCATCATACCGCTGATTCACAGCTGCCGGGTCAAGACCCGCGTCTTTCAGTAAATCCGCCGCGATATCCTTTCCGATATATCCCAAATCGCCAGTCAAAACTAAATCATAATAATCCAGCTTCCTGCCTGTATCTTCCAGATGATTGAGAATCGTGTCTACCGCAGCCGGCGCCATGGCGCTTCCCATCTGATTGGCGTCCTTTACCCCTGCATCGATAATTTTACCAATGGTACCGCAGTCAACCTTTATGTTTTTCAGAGAAACCGGCTCCGCAGCTTTCTTCCCGTCCAAAGCGCCGACTTGCGACAGGTCCGCCATCTTTTCGGATACCACCATTGCCCCTGCTGCAGTAGCAGTCCACTGCGCTGAAGGTGGTCTCTGATTGCCGTGCTCTACTGGCATACGAAACTGCCGCTCCGCCGTGCAAAAGTGACTGGACGCACCCACGATAATATTATGGGCAAAACCGCCGTCGGTGAGCATTGCTCCAAGAAGCAGAGACTCCGTCATCGTTGAACAGGCGCCGTAAAGTCCTAAAAACGGCAAATGTAAATCCCTTGCCATAAAAGATGAAGACATCAGCTGATTGAGAAGATCGCCGCTGAGTACCAGATCGATATCCTTTTTCTCTTTTCCCGATTTTTGCAGAGCCGCAAGCATTGCCTCTTTCAGCATCTTGCTTTCCGCCTTTTCCCAGGTCTTTTCGCCAAACATATCATCTTCTAAAATCATATCAAATGAATCGCGCAAAGGTCCTTCACCCTCTTTTTTTCCGACCACTGCCGCCGAACCTATGATATAAGGACAGGTATCAAATGTCACCGTCTGCTTTCCAATTTTCTTTTCTGCCATTTCTGCCTCCTCACAACCGTTTTTCAAACAATCTTTAAAACAATCCTATCATCCAGTAAATTACCCCGACCACTGTCGCCGCCGTAATCCCGCTTACCAGCACAGGTCCTGCTACACTGAAAAGTTTTGCGCCGACGCCCAGTACAAGTCCTTCTTTTTTATACTCGATTGCCGGTGCGACCATAGAATTGGCAAAACCACTAATGGGTACAATAACGCCTGCGCCAGCAAACTTTGCGATACTGTCAAAGATGCCAAAGCCCGTTAAAAGCTGCGCCAGCGCCACAATTCCGATGGTCACATAGGTGCCTGCATCTTTTTCCGAAAGCCCCTTGCTTACTAGCAGATTGCTGATATAAGAACCTGCTGTGCAAACTAGTCCGCCGACAATAAATGCCCGCATACAATTGGCAAAATAAGTTGGTTTCGGTGTGAACTGCTTAGAATATTTTTCATATGCTTTCGCTACATCTTTCTTTTGTACTTCTTTTTTCTCTGTGTTCTGTGCCATTTCGGTCACCTCCCATAAATCTTTCATTAGTATTTGGCAAAATCCAAATTTTATGCCATAATATTATTCGGAGGTAAAACCATGAAAAAAACAATTATTTTAGCTTCATCATCGCCAAGAAGAATCGAAATGATGCACAAACACGGCTATAATCCTACTATCATGCCTGCTGACATAGACGAAACTCTGCCAAAAAACATTTCTGCTAAAGATGCAGTCATGTTTCTAGCACTCAAAAAAGCCCTTTACGTAGAGCAAAAAGCTGCGCCAGGCAGTATCATCATCGCCGCAGACACGGTGGTTTATAAGGATGGAATTTTAGGAAAACCGGAAAACAGAAGCGATGCTGCCCGCATGCTCAGAAAAATAAAAAACACCAGCCATCAGGTCGCAACAGGCGTTGCGATTCTAATAGCCGGTGAATCTACTAGAAACGTATTTTATGATATAACGGAAGTCTTTTGCAAGGATTTTAACGACGATGAGCTTTCCGCCTATCTTGATACTGATGAGCCTTACGACAAAGCCGGAGCCTATGCCATTCAGGGAATCTTTGCAAAACACATCGATCACTGGAACGGCTCATTTGACACCGTAGTCGGATTTCCCTGGGAATTGATTCAGCTAAAGCTTAAAGAACTCCTTACTAGCGAAAATTAGTCGTTCTCTTGCGGGATATCCGCCACAATATTAATCCATTTACGATTTTTGAATCTTGGCAGTGATACAATTACTCTTCCAACATCGCCAATGGCAACAATGAGCATTGCAATAGGTAGGCTAACCTTCAGCACCAAAACCGAGAAAAACGCGAGAGGCACCTGCACCAGCAAGTTACAGATAATCTCAACTTTCATGCAGAACAAGGTATCTCCTCCAGCTCGTAGAGTTCCCACGATAAAAATATACCCTAGCATCTTCGGTGTCAGAGTAATTGCCATCGCAATCAGCGAATGCACCAACAAATCGTTGGTTTCACCATTGAAGTGATAAATGCCTGTCACCGGCCTTGCAACGAGTATCATCAAAATCGTCATAAAAACGTTAAGTATCATAACTACTTTAACGGCACGCTTTCCATTTTGGAAGGCTTCTTCTTTATTACCCTGCCCCAAAGTTTCTCCTATTAGCATTGCCGTTGCATTACCGACGCCAAAATATGCTGACTGGAGCAGTTCACAGATTACATTGGCAACCTGCGCCACAGCAAGAGCTGCTGTCCCCAGTTTTCCGTAAGCGGCAAAAATCAGCGTTACGGAAGCCGCCCAACTACACTCTGTAAAAACTACCGGAACAGCTGTTTTCATAACACGCATAAAATGAGATTTTTCAAAATTGAGCAGTGTTTTCAAGTTTGTCTTAAACGGATGAGATTTTCTCGTATAGACAAAGGTGACCAGCGCTGTAAACTCAAAAATTCTTGCAATTAAAGTTGCTACAGCAGCACCCTTTACACCGAGTTCCGGAAATCCGCAGACTCCGAAAATCAAAACGTAATTCAGTACCGCATTGATGCACAAGGCAACTGCATTGATTATTGTCGGCACTTTTAAATCCTGAATCGCTCTGGAATTATAGGATATGGCAGATGACATACCCGAAAATACATACGAAAAGCAAGCGATTCTAAGATAATCCACGCCAAGTTTAATCACCATTTCATCTTCAGAAAACATCTGTATCACATTTGGTGCAAAAACAAATGCTGCTACACTCACTACGAGTGCAAAAATGAAACCTACCGCATAGTCAATCCCCAGCATCCGCCGTACACCGGCAATATCCTTAGCTCCCCAGTACTGCGCAGTGTAAACTGCCGCTCCGCTGTAAAGACCAAAAAGCGTAACTGTATATACAAAATAAACCTGATTAGCAGCACCTACAGCAGCCAGTTCCTGTTCCCCTAGCATTCCAATCATCAGCGTGTCGATTAAGTTAAGGCCCAAGCTGATTAAGTTTTGAAATACCACCGGAATCCCGATTATGAGCATTTTTCGATAAAATCGTTTCTGCGCTGTCTGCACCGTCAATTCTGTCATAACCCTTCCTCCTCTATGAAAATTGCCCTCTACTTGCAAGGGGCTATACCTCTGCCAGCTTAGGGCAATCATCATTATATCACATTACAATTGAAAATCCAATCCATTGGGAGAAAGTTTTTGTAGGAGCCCTTAATCCTATAATAATCCTGGTGACCCATGAAAAGAGAAGGCAAAGTGAAAAGTCATAAAATGTTTCGATATGTTTTAGTGCAAACCTAGCCAACGGTAGATGCCAACTTCACGTCTTTATTTTGAATTCTTGCGCTGTTTGAGGTTTATTGTGCAATTCCCCACTTCCACACCTACATTATGCACAACTTCTTCTATAAGGAGTTGTGCATAACCTAATAAACAACATTCCTTTGCACAACTACTAAGGGATAAACGCGCTGCACTCTACCTATCACTGATTATCGTTGTGCAATACTGCCCAAACAATTCAACCTTGCACAACATTTTAAACGTAAATGTGATAGTTATTTCATCTATAATCCCACTACTCCAAAGAAGTTGTGCAAATCCTTAAATCCAAATCTCATCCACATAACTTTCCATAAGTCAAGTTGTGCAAACACGAAGTAAGTCCATGTAGCTGCACAACCATAAAACTACAAAAGTACCATTCAGAATAATGGTTTAAACATTTACACTATCGACTCGACTTCTCAGAAATCTACCAGCAAATTGCATTCAAAAAGAGGACGCATTTGCGTCCTCTTTTTATGCAATTTGGGTTAGGTCTCCCTATTTCGTAGTTGCGTCGTACAGCGCTTCTGCGTTTTCCCATTCAGCAATGATTTCTGGGATTACTTTGTACAGGTCGCCTACGATTGCGTAGTCAGCAACTTCCATGATCGGAGCGTCTGGATCCTTGTTGATTGCTACGATACAGCCGGAAGTCTGCATACCAGCAAGGTGCTGGATGGCGCCGGAAATACCGCAAGCAAAGTAAATTTCAGGTTTAACTGTAGTACCAGTCTGACCTACCTGGTGGGAGTGGTCAATCCAGCCAGCATCTACAGCAGCACGGGAAGAGCCAACAACACCGCCAACTTTGTCAGCGAACTGCTTCATCAGTTCAAAACCAGAAGCATCACCCAGACCACGTCCGCCGGAGCAGATAATCTTAGCATCAGTCAGAGATACCATTTCCTTCATGGATTTAACGATATCTTTGATTTCGATTCTGACATCTTCCTTGCTAATTTCTGGTTTAACGTTTACGATTTCACCAGTAGCACCAGCCTGTCTTTCCTGCTTCTGCATTACGCCAGGTCTTACTGTGGACATCTGCGGTCTGGTCTTAGGGCAGATGATGGTAGCCATCAGGTTACCGCCGAATGCCGGACGAGTCTGCTTGATTCCAGTGGATGGATCGTTAGGATCCAGAGTGGAAGTATCTAATGTAGTATTAGCTTTTGCAAATTCGATGTACTTGGAAACTTTAACGTCCAAGTGTGTACAGTCAGCAGTCAGACCAGTGTTGCATCTTGCAGCAATACGAGGTGCAAAGTCACGACCAATGTGAGTAGCGCCGTACAGAACGATTTCCGGTTTGTATTCATCGATTAACTGCTTCATAACCTTAGTGTAACCGTCAGTTGTGAAGTTTTCAAGAAGTGGGTCCTGAACCATATATACTTTTTCAGCGCCGTATTCGAAACATTCCTGTGCCAGGTGGTCGATGTTGTTACCAATCAGTACAGCACAGATCTGTGTATCTTCGCTGATGTCTTTTGCTAATTTCTTACCTTCGCCCAGTAATTCCAGTGCCACGTTCTGAATTTTGCCCTGTCTCTGTTCAGCAAATACCCAGATGTGCTTGTAAGCGGAAAGGTCAACCTTTTCAGCTTCAGGAGCAGCTTCAATCGCGTCGAAGTTACATTTAGCGATACAAGCGTTACAGTTTGTGCACTTTCCTTCGTCTACAACAGCAATTCTGTCAACGATCTTCAGAGCGTCAAACGGACAAGCTTTTGCGCAAAGGGAACATCCTTTACATTTATCATTAATGATTTTAATAGCCATTATTATTCCTCCTTCAGATTAGATGATGTGCTTACCCTTCAGCTGGATCAGCAGGTTCTTTGCCTGTTCGTTTTCGGAATCTCCGTTAACGATCTGGCCAGGAGCCTTCGGAGCCGGTGTGAAGGATCTGAATACGTTAGTAGGGGAAGCTTCCAGACCAACTTTAGTCAGGTCAACTTCGATGTCCTTTGCATTCCAAACTTTGATATCTTTCTCTGCGAAGATACCAGCCATGTTCATGTATCTTGGCTCGTTCAGTTCTTTAATCGCTGTCAGCATGCAAGGAGTCTTAATGCCGATCAGTTCATAACCATCTTCCATCTGTCTCTTTACTGTGATGTCTTTCATGTTGTCAGCGATTTCAAATTCTTCAACATATGTAACCTGCGGCAGGTCTAATTTTTCGGCAATCTGAGGACCTACCTGTGCGGTATCTCCGTCGATAGCCTGACGACCAGCAAAAATCAGGTCAGCAGGACCGTTTTCTTTTTCCCATTTTTTGATTGCAGCTTCCAGCGTGTTGGAAGTAGCCCATGTATCGGAACCGCCAACTGCTCTGTCGGAAACCAGAATACCTTCGTCAGCACCTTTTGCAATACATTCAAACAGAAGGTCAGAAGCCTGAGGAGGTCCCATGGATACTACGGTGATTGTTACATCGTCATATTTATCCTTAATCTTTAATGCTTCTTCTAAAGCGTTAGCATCGTCGTGGTTTAAGATGCTTGGAACGCCGTCTCTGATAAGAGTACCAGTTTTAGGGTTAATTTTGATAACATTAGTATCTGGTACCTGCTTTGCGCATACGATAATCTTAAATGCCATTTCTATTTCCTCCTACTATCTTATTTCTTGAAAGTGTTCGCAGCGATTACCATTCTCTGAACTTCAGAAGTTCCTTCGTAGATTTCAGTAATCTTCGCGTCTCTCATCATTCTTTCTACCGGATAATCCTTGGTGTATCCGTATCCGCCGTGGTACTGTACACACTTAGTAGTTACTTCCATGGCAGTTTCAGCAGCGAACAACTTAGCCATTGCAGCAGCTTCTCCGTATGCCATGTGCTTATCCTTCATGTCAGCAGCTCTGTAGATTAACAGTCTTGCAGCTTCAATCTTAGTCTTCAAATCAGCCATAGCAAACTGCAGTGCCTGCATCTGAGACAGCTTCTTGCCGAACTGCTTTCTTGCGTTCATGTATTCAACTGTAACGTCGAATGCGCCCTGTGCGATACCCAGAGCCTGGGAAGCGATACCGATACGACCGCCGTCCAGTGTGGACATTGCAACTTTGAATCCTTCGCCAACCTGACCCAGCAGTCTGTCTTCAGGAATTACGCAGTTCTGGAAAATAAGTTCAGTAGTGGAAGATGCGCAGATACCCATCTTGTCTTCAGTCTTACCGATGGAGAAACCTTCGTCGCCTTTTTCAACGATGAATGCAGAAATACCGTGGTTTCCTTTTTTCTTGTCGGTCATAGCCATTACAACGAAAACGTCAGCATATCCACCATTGGTGATGAATACTTTCGCACCGTTTAAAATCCATTTACCATCAACCAGTTCAGCTCTAGTCTGCTGTCCGGATGCGTCTGTACCTGCGTTAGGTTCTGTCAGACCGAAAGCGCCTAACTTCTTGCCGGATAACAGGTCTGGCAGGTATTTTCTCTTCTGGTCTTCGTTACCCCAGTTAAAAATCGGCCAGCAGCACAGAGAAGTATGTGCAGAACAGATAACGCCTGTGGATGCACAAACTCTGGATAATTCTTCTACAGTGATTGCATAGGAGATGTGATCTCCGCCTGCTCCACCGTACTCAGTTGGGAATGGAACGCCCAGCATGCCGTACTTTGCCATTTTTTCTACAGTTTCCACTGGGAATCTGTGTTCCTGGTCAATTTCTGCAGCTAATGGTTCAACTTCGTTAGTGGCGAATTCTCTTACCATTTTTCTTACGAATTCTTGTTCCTTCGTTAGTTGAAAGTTCATGTAAATGCCTCCTTAAATTATAATAACGGTCCTTCCCTTTCGGAAGGAGTATTTAACCGTATCAGACTATGCTGTTTTTGTTTGTTATAAAAATAACAGCATACATATATAGTAAACCACTTTTCAGCGATTTTTGCAAGCGTTTTTCGCATTTATTGCGACAAATTGTCGAAAGAAAAAGGTGAGTTATTTTCGACTCACTTGCAAATTTTTACTCTGCCATTTTTTGTCTTATCTCTGTCAGGGCTCTCTTTTCAATTCTTGAAACCTGCACCTGTGAAATCCCCATAATTCTTGCAATTTCCTGCTGCGTCATATCCTTATAATACCGCAGTACGAGCACCTGTCGTTCACGCATGGGCAGATGTTCGATTTCTTTCTTAATCATAATGCTATCCAAGTTGTTTTCCGGCGAACTCTGTCTGTAATATGTGTTATATTCTTCCTCTACCGGCTGACTGTCAAGGCTGACCACATTAGAAAGTGCTGTTGCAGCCTCCATAACTTCTAAGACCCGTTCTGTGGAAACCCCCATAAATTCAGCAATCTGGCTCAGTTTCGGCTGTTTTCCGTCTTTACCACAAAGAGTTTCCTGTGCTTTTTTTAGCGCATAGATTTCCGACTTCAAGCTCCGACTTGCCTTAATTCTCCCATTGTCCCGAAAAAAACGTTTCAATTCCCCCATGATGATTGGAACAGCGTAGGTAGAAAACATCACGTTAAACTCCGGCTGAAATTTATTGACTGCCTTTAAAAGCCCAATATACCCGATTTGAATCAGATCCTCTGCTTCGTACTCAGAGGTCGTAAACTTCAGCGCCATCTTTTTTACAAGCCCTGTATTTTGCTCGCACAGCAAACTCAAAGCTTCTTCGTCACCATTCTGCGCTTTTTTAATCAGTTCATATGTATCGGCTTTTGGAATCGGCACGTATTTATATGCCATGGTAAACGTCCAGATACTTAATCAAAGTCACCGCTGTTCCCTTGCCCGGCTCTGACTCTACAAAAACTTTGTCCGTAAAACTTTCCATCACGGTAAAGCCCATACCACTCATTTCCTTTTCTTCCTCTGTAGAAAACATCGGTTCCATAGCTTTTTTTACATCGGGTATTCCTTTACCAAAATCAGCAATTTTAATAAAAATTTTATCTCGGTCGATAGTCTTAAATTCCATGACAATCTTTCCCTCGCCCTTTCGCTGATATCCGTGAATCACTGCATTGCTTACGGCTTCAGATACTGCAGTTTTAATCTCTGTCAGCTCTTCTACGGTAGGATCAAGCTGCGCCGCATAGGAAGCTGCAATCGCTCTGGCAAAACCCTGATTTTGCGGCATTGCCTCAAACTCTATCGTTACAAAATTACTCTCCATCTTCTTCCTCCTCTTCCTTATATTCCATCAATGTAAAAATTCCCGACATGTCGAGAATTTGCTTTACCAGCTTGTTTGCACTGCGAATGGTTACAGTCCCTCCATTTTTTTTCAGTTTTTTATATCGCCCCAGCACCACGCCGATTCCGGAACTGTCCATAAAAGTTACACCTTTAAAGTCAAAAACCAGATGCTTTACTTCGTACAGTTCCAGCTCTTTATCTATATCTTCTCTAATTTTATCACAGACATGGTGGTCAATTTCTCCGCAAAGTTCTGCCACCAGCATACTGTCTTTTAAATGAAACATTGTATCCATATAAAAACCCCCTTTCCTCTATTATAATTCTGACTTAGCGTCTTGTCTTTAAGAGAAAAAGGGGGAATCTTACTAATTTTGTCGAATCTGTACAACTTCGGCTGATGCCACTGCCGCATCAACCAATGCGTCTACATCCAGATGACTTTCCGATTCCAAAATACGTTCCAGTTTTGGTTTTGTTGTCGGATGCTTAGGCAGGAATACGGTACAGCAGTCTTCATATGGCTGAATGGATGTTTCAAAGGTGCCAATTTCTTCGGCTTTATCCATGATATCAACTTTGTCCATGGCTATGAGCGGTCTCATCACTGGCATCTTCACGCAGGCATCGGTCACCACCAGCGCCTCTGCAGTCTGGCTTGCCACCTGCCCCAGATTTTCGCCAGTAATCAGCATCATGGCGCGATTCTTTTCGGCAATCTTTTCAGCAATGCGCATCATAAAGCGACGCACCAAAATAGTGGTTTCTTCTTCCGGACAGTTCTGTACAATCTGCTCCTGAATCGGTAGCAGATTAATCACATGCATTTTAAAATTTCCGCAGTAGGATGCCACAATGCGCGCCAGATCTTCTACTTTTTCCTGGGCACGCTGGCTGGTGTACGGATAGGAATGGAAATGCACCGCCTCGATGACCATGCCTCGCTTTGCCATCATCCACGCCGCTACCGGGCTGTCAATTCCGCCGGAAAGCAGCACCATGCCTTTGCCGTTAGTGCCAAGAGGAAGCCCTCCAAAGCCAGCGATTTTCTGCTGATAAATATAAGATTTATCATGACGTACATCAACAAAAAGATGAACGTCCGGATTGTGCACATCTACTTTTAGCACCCTGCAGCCAATCAGCACCTTTGCACCGATGATTCTGCCGATATCCGGCGACTTGACCGGGAAATTTTTATCTGCACGTTTAGCCTCTACTTTAAAGGTCTTGACGCCTTTGGTCTCAATCAGTTCCATCATGTATTTGACAGCCTCTTCACCGATTGCATCAAGATTGCTCGGTGCCTCCACAGCCGGGCTGATAGATGCCACACCGAAAACCTTTGAAATCTGTTTGATCAGTTGTTCCTTGTCGTATTTTTTATCTGCTCTGACGAAGATTAGACCTTCATGTCGTCTCACATCTACCGCATCAAATTCCTTTAGATTTTTTCGAATCCGATCTACCAGCATTCGCTCAAAATACGGCTTATTCATACCTTTTAAAGCCACTTCACCGCAACGGACAATAAAAATATTCTGTTCGTTCATTTTCTTTCCCTTCTACTATCTCATAATTCATTACGCTGTTGTGCAGATTAATTGCTTCTCCATCGATTTGCACAACTCTGGAACCTGTTATATACGCAGGGTTGTGCAGACATCATTTGATTACCATGTCTTGCACAACTTAGTTGTGTAGATTAGCTGCGTCCTGCTTCAGTTTGCACAACCCACCTAATTTCTGTCTTCACAAGGTTGTGCACACACACTTCAAATTTCCTATTTTGCACAACCTTGTTGTGCAGATTGACCTATTTCGCGCTGATTTACACAGCTTTCATTCAACTGTATCCGCAAAGTTGTGCAAATACCTTTCGAATAGTCCTTTTGGCACAACCTTCCATTAAAACTGCAAACTTTACTAATTCTTCGCAGCAAACTATTATCTAAAACTGCCCAGTCTCCTAAAGCGGCTTACAGCGTTTTTCACTTTATCAATTACGTAGTCCATTTCTTCTATGGTGTTAAATTCATTGAAACTGAAACGAATCGCACCTTCAATTTCTTTATCCGTAAGACCCATAGCAGAAAGCACATGACTGCGCCCTTTTTTATTGGAAGAACAGGCTGACCCTGTGGATACATAGATATCGTCCTGCTCCAGTGTGTGCAGCAAAACTTCGCCCCGGGTTCCCAGAAATGAAATGTTCAGCACGCTTACCGCGCCATCATCCGGGCTGTTAATTTTGATATCAGGCACCTGATCTAAAAGCCCTGCAAGCAGGTGTTCTCTGGCTTTTCCCATAGTTCTAACACGTTCAGCAAATGTTTTCTGAGAAATCTCCACGGCCTCGCCAAATCCCAGTATGGCGGGCACATTTTCTGTTCCCGAACGCATATGCCTTTCCTGACCACCGCCTACAACAAAAGCCGGCACTCGAATCCCTTTCCGCACATAAAGCGCGCCAATCCCCTTTGGGCCATGAATTTTGTGTCCGCTGACAGAAATCAAATCAGCGCCAGTATGTTCCAGAGAAATTTTCCCATAGGCCTGCACTGCGTCTGTGTGCAGCAACGCATTTTCCTTTATCTTTGCGATTTCCTCTATGGGCATAATCGTTCCTGTTTCATTGTTGACTGCCATAATCGAAATCAGAATCGTGTCCTCGTTGATGGCAGCATGCAGTTCTTCCATATTCAAACGGCACTTATCGTCCACGCCGATGTATTCCACCTGAAAGCCCTCTGCTTCAAGCGCCTTACAGCTTTCCATCACGGCAGGATGTTCCACCTTAGTTGTAATGATTTTTTTGCCTGTCCGTTTTCTTGCGCGAGCAACACCAAAAAGTGCGGTGTTATCACTTTCTGTTCCTCCCGATGTAAAAAATACTTCGTCTTCCTTTGCCCCCAGTGAATCCGCTACCGTTTTGCGGCTTTGTCGCATCTGCTTTTCTGCCGCAAGTCCCAGTTTATGCAGGGAAGACGGATTCCCATAGTTTTCTTCCATGGAAGTTTTCATCACTTCCGTCACCCGTTCATACTGACGAGTGGTCGCACTGTTATCCAAATAAACAAACATTCTTTTCTCCTATATGCTCAAATGATTGTATTAATCCATTTTTTTCCAAGATATCGCTTGTATTCGACAATTGCCTTTACCAGATTTCCGCCGGATGCTACCAGAATGCAGAGATGCAGCGGCAGTTTAAATACCAGTACGCTGATATACGCCAACGCCACCTCAATGCCTAAATTGCAGACAAGCTCTACCACCATACAGAAAAAGGTATCTCCTCCGGCGCGCAAAATACCGGACTGTACCGCATAGGACGCCATTCTTGGTATCAAAGTAAATGCAAAGACTCCCAAAGAAAGCATTAACATCTGTGTTGTCTCTGCGTCAAAATCGTAAATTACAGCAATCGGTCTTCGCAGCAGCAAAATCAGCACGCACATGATTGCGTTAAGTCCCCACTGGATTACCATATATTTCTTAGAATTTTCATAGGCTTCTTCCCCTTTCCCTTGCCCAAGCGTTGCACCTATCAGCGCTGCATTTGCATTACCCACACCAAAAGATGCACACTGACAAAGATTGCAGAGAACCTGACTGACCTGAATGACCGCCAACGCCTGCGCACTAATTTTGCCGTATGCCGCAAAGGTCAAGCTGACCCCAAGAGACCAGCCTCCTTCACTGATGACTACTGGCAGTGCCGTCTTCATCACCGACTTTACAAAATCCATGGTAAAGCTGGTAAAGTCCTTAATTCGCCCATGAAACGGGTGATTCTTATCCACACACAGATATGTAATTAACGCAGTCAGCTCAAAAACTCTCGCAATCAGTGTAGCAAGAGCTGCCCCCTTTACTCCCATGGCACTAAAACCACCATGACCGTAAATCATCAGATAGTTGAGCACAGTATTGGTCAAAATACTGCACACATTAATGATAGTCGGAACCTTTAGTGACTGAACCGATCTGGAGTTAAACGCAATAGCATAGCTGACGCCTACCGTCAAATAGGTCAATGCCGTAATTCTGATGTACTGGGTGCCAAGAGCAATTACCTGCGGATCATCTGCGAAAAAAGAGATAACCTCAGGTGCTGCGACAACCACTGCAATCACCGTAGGAATACCCATTACCAAACAAAGAATTACATCCATGCCGACAATCCCTCGAATACTCTTAAAGTCCCTAACGCCGAAATACTGCGCCAGTGGCACTGCCGCCCCGCTAAACAGCCCAAATAGAATCATAGAATAAATTCCAAAGACCTGATTCGCAGAACCTACCGCCGCAAGCGGTAACGGCCCCAGTTTTCCAATCATAATATTGTCCACTAAATTCAAGCTTACGGAAATAATTTGCTGCAGCACAATTGGCATTGCCAGCAGCAAAAGTCGTTTATAGTAATTGGGTTCCGTTTGTTTTATCATTTATTTTTTGTCCTTCTTTCCTCGCAAAAGTATAACTATGCATGCCATCCTATGAGAAAATTATCACCTATGCATAAAACCTTCTCATGAAAGAACTCCCCATCGGAAATGGGGAGTTATACTTGCGATATTACTTAGCGTAGTCGATTGCTCTTGTTTCTCTAACCACATTGACTTTAATCTGCCCTGGATATTCCAGTTCAGATTCAATCTTCTTGGAAACTTCCCTGGCCAGCAAGACAATATCATCATCGTTCATTTCTTCCGGTTTTGCAATAATACGGATTTCTCTGCCCGCCTGAATTGCAAAAGACTTGTCTACACCAGGCGTAGTATTCGCGATTTCTTCCAGCTTTTCAAGACGTTTGATATATGCGTCTAAGGTTTCTCTTCTCGCACCAGGTCTTGCTGCAGAAAGCGCATCAGCAGCAGCAATCAATACTGCTTCCATACTCTTAGGTTCATAATCCCCGTGATGAGCAGCCATGCCGTTGATTACCGCCTCAGACTCCTTATATTTCTTTAAAATCTGAATGCCGATATCGACATGGGTGCCTTCATACTCGTGGTCAAGAGATTTGCCTATGTCGTGAAGCAATCCTGCACGCTTGGCCAGCTTTGGATCAAGACCAAGCTCTCCTGCCATGAGCCCCGCCAAATGTGCAACTTCCACAGAATGTTTTAACACATTCTGCCCATAAGAAGTTCTGTATTTCAGTCTTCCCAGAAGCTTCACAAGTTCTCCATGGAGGTTGTGAATTCCAACTTCAAAGGTTGCCTGTTCACCTTCTTCTTTGATGATTGAATTGACTTCTCTCTCAGCTTTGTCCACCATTTCTTCAATTCTGGCAGGATGAATTCGACCATCGACGATGAGCTTTTCCAGTGCGATTCTTGCAATCTCACGTCTTACTGGATCAAATCCGGAAATGATAACTGCCTCCGGTGTATCGTCAATAATCAAATCTACACCGGTCAGTGTTTCGATCGCTCTGATGTTTCTTCCTTCACGACCGATAATTCTGCCCTTCATTTCGTCGTTTGGCAGAGAAACTACAGAAACTGTACTTTCTGCAACATGATCTGCCGCACATCTTTGAATTGCTCCAGTAATGATTTCTTTGGCTTTCTTGTCCGCATCTTCCTTTGCCTTAGACTCGATATCCTTAATCATCAAAGAAGCGTCATGTCTGACATCCTTCTCAATTTCGTCCAAAAGCAAAGCTTTCGCTTCTTCAGCAGTCAGACCGGAAATCTTTTCTAATTCCTCAATCTGTCTTGCTACAAAACCTTCTAACTCTTGTTTCTTTTCTAAGATTTCTTTCTCGTGTTTAGTAATGCTTTCTTCTCTTTTTTCGATGTTTTCCAGTTTTCTGTCAACTGACTCTTCTTTCTGAATCAACCTTCTTTCAGAGCGCTGTATCTCAGCTCTTCTCTCTTTTGCCTCTCGCTCAATGTCTGTTCGCATGCGATGAGCTTCTTCTTTTGCTTCTAATGTAATCTCTTTCTTAATCGTTTCGGATTTATTCTCAGCGTCCAGAATCAAATTTCTTGCTTTCTGTTCTGCACTGCCGATGGCCTTTTCCCCGATATTTTTTCTCAGGATATAGCCTACTAATATTCCGAGCGCAAGTACTGCTACACAGATAATAATCCATATAATTGGAGACATTAAAGCACCTCCTTCTTTTTTTAATTTTTCTTCAAGTCTCTTCTAAAGTCGTCTTATATTTTCAAGGTTTTCAATAAAAAATTTCGCATTACGTAATTAAATCTTGATATATTCGCACAACATATATTATAATGTTGTAATCGGCATAATGTCAAGAACAAGAGGGGAAAACTATGAACTATTTTTCAAATTTAATTAAAAATATCGATAAAGTCATCATCGGAGTTGTTGTTCTGCTTGCCGGACTCAGCATTTTGATGATTGGAAGTACCCAAATCAGCAGTGGATTTATATCCCGAGAAGTGGTGGTACAGTGCATTGCCTACTTCATTGGATTTATAGGTGTTGTCATAATTTTAAACTTTAACTATAATATGTTCGCTGGGATGGAAAAGTATCTCTACGTGCTGTCGCTGCTACTTCTTCTCTCAGTATACATACCGGGACTTGGTATGGAGCAGTTCGGCGCTCGTTCCTGGATTAACCTGGGGGTAACTACCATCCAGCCGTCAGAATTTGTTAAGCTTTTATTTATTCTTATTATGGCAGGCTATCTCAACGAGCACAAAGATGACTTATATAACTTCAAAGGTCTTCTGAAGGCTGGCATTGTGGCTGCGCCTATTATCATTATCGTGCTGAAAGAGGATTTAGGAAGCGCCTTAGTATTCTCTTTCACCTGGGTAGCCATGATTTTCTTTGCAGGTATCAATCTGAAAGTCTTCGGAAAGTTTTTTGCTCTGGTTCTTGCGGCCGTTCCTGTTGCCTATGTCTTTATGGCAGACTATCAGAAAGAGCGTATCGAAGCCTTTCTTCACCCGGATAATCTGAATCTGTCCGGCAACTGGCAGGTATGGCAGTCCAAAGTTGCTATCGGTTCTGGTGGTGTCTTCGGAAAAGGTCTTTTCAATGGTACGCAGAAAGAACTGGATTTTATCCCAGTACAGACCTCTGACTTTATCTTCTCTGTAATCGGCGAAGAACTGGGACTGATTGGAGGACTTGCTGTTATCGGATTATTTACAATTTTAATGGTTCGCATGGCAGGTATTGTCAGAGACGCTTTAGACTTTTACGGCGCCCTGGTGGTTGCCGGTGTCATCGGCATGTTTGCATTCCAAATCTTTGAAAACATCGCCATGACCATGGGGCTTATGCCAGTAACCGGTATTACCCTGCCGTTGCTCAGCGCAGGTGGTTCATCCATCATGAGTAATATGTTCGCCATCGGTCTGGTATTAGATGTGGGTATGCGCAGTAAGGGGATTAATTTTTAATCAAGCGTGAACAACTAAAGCAAAATTGATTCAGTTGCACGCTTTGATTATATCGTCTTTCTCTATGATTAACTATAACCGACAGTAAAAGAGACACCCTTAAGTTGGCAAAGCTAGGGTGTCTCTTCTGTTAGTAATGTGAAGGTATATAAAATTTGACCTGATTGCAAAATTTTTTAAAGTCCTTTTTCCATATAGAACTCGTCGATTGCCTCATAGAATGCGTCAATACATTCCCAACTTGCATTTGGTCCGATATCACAGCCTGAGGAAATTACAAAGTTAGGATACTTATGACAACTCTCCATTACAGCTTTCGTGTTTTCTTTCATTGATTCTGCCGTACCGAAACAGAACTGGTTTGCCGGATCAATGTTGCCCATTACCAGCTTGTCAGCGGGCAGCAGCGGGCAAATATCTGCCATATTGATAACATTGCCAAAATGATAGCCCTCTGCATTAATATCAATCAGCTGGTCGGCAATCTTCGTAACATTGCCGCCGCAATTATGGAAGATTACTACAAATTCTTCATCCTGTACAGCCTCTACAATCTGCTTGCAGTAAGGTGTTACAAATTTCTTGCTTAGCTTTGGTGAAAGCAGTCCCATCATCGGTTCAGCCATAACAAATCCACCTGCATTGGTCTGTTCCTTATAAGCAAGAGCATATTTAGTAATGAATTCCGTGCACTTCTCCATTACGATGGTCACCATTTCAGGCTCTTTCATACACGCCATCATCATCTCAGTCATACCAATCAATCTTCCAGCCATAGTATATGGACCAGCAATGCCCGCAAGCACAGGTCTGTCAGTAATCATCTCAGCAGCCTTCTTTGTTGCATCAATAAACAGCTGTGTGCGGCCTGCTCCAATTTCAGGCACTTTCATATTTTCGGCGTCAGCTTTTGTCTTAATCAGTTCACCCAGAGTTGCCGGAACATCATTTTCTGGTACTCTGACCTCAGCACCACAAGCTTCTGCCTCTACTGTCAAATCCATCATGCTAGTTGCTACTAAAGACGGGGTTCTTTCTGTCAGGAATTTCATTCCATCTGCCTGAATCTGCGCATCTGTAACAAGCTGTTTCACTGTTGCGCCTGTCAGCTGTACGGATGGAAAGGTAAGTACTGGTGCACCTTGCTTTCTAGGATTGGCAATTACACTTTCCTTCCATTCTTTCATATTTCTTTTTGCCATTCTCTTTCCCTCCTACTATTCTACATAATCGAGCTTCATTTGTAAAGACTATATCTTTTATAAGACTATGTCTACTACAGGAACAATTCTATCATAAGTGCCGCTCTTGTTCTAAGAAATTTTACAGAAATAATGGTAAATTCAATTCTTCTATAAAAAAAGTGCATAGGTACCCAAACGCACCTGTGCACTTTATCATGCTATTTTTTACTCATACAAGTTCTGACTGCTGCTTTTCAATTCTCTCTACGATATGTTCAAAATTTTCTTCGATATAGGTATCTTCCTTTAATACAATCGGAATCCCCAAATTCATAGAAATTTGAATATTTTCATCAAACTGGATGAGACCCGCAAAAGGAGGCTGCAGCATGGAGGTAATCTCTCGAAGTCGCGGCATATAACCTGCGCTCATCATTTCTGCAACTACCTTATTAAGAATAACAAAACGCTCTTTTATTCCCAGCTTCAGAAGCTGACGATCCACTGCATCTGCATCTCGAAGAGCCGAATACTCTGGTGTAGTCACGATAATAGCTGTATCCGCACCTGCAGAGGACAGAACCAGACCATCGTCAATACCAGAAGGCGCATCAATAATCACATAATCATAGGTATTTTTTAACTTTTCGCAAAGCACCTTCATATGAAGCGGTGTCAGCGTGCCATCATCTCTGGTCGGTGATGCAGCCATCAGATATAAATCATCAAACCTCTTATCTCGAATCAAAGCCTGTTTGATGCGGCAGACTCCTGTCAGAACATCGTAAACATCATACACTACGTTGTTCTCCAGGCCAAAATATAGGTCAAGATTTCGGAGTCCTAAATCCAGATCCAGAATCACCACTTTTGCCCCTCCCTTTGCCAGTGTCGCGCCAAAGTTAACGGCAAACATAGATTTTCCGGTTCCGCCCTTTCCTGATGCAATTAAAAATGCTTTGCCCATTTCGTCCTCCAATTAAATCTAAACTACTGTACTCTATTTTTTCCGTCCATATCGGTTTTATTTACTTTTACTTTATTATCAGCCTCATCCAGCCCCAGATAAGCCTCTAAGATATCCTTGGCTACCGGCGCTGCATTGGAAGAATAACCACCGTCGATAATCATGACAGCCACCGCAATTTTCGGATTATCAGCAGGCGCCATAGCGATTGTCCAAGCCACATAATCATGAGTCTGCTTATAGGAATTAATCATCGACTGAGTAATCTTGTAACCGCTTGCTTCAATCAGCGCATCATCTACCGTGTCCTCTTCTGATGGATAGCGTTCAGAATCCTTTTCCATCATCTCTTCCATGGTCTTTTTAACCTTAGACCAGGAAATGTCAGTGCCTGCCGCAGAGTTAAACTGTCCCAAATGATTTTTTACATAATTAACTTCACTCTTCGGCTGAATCAGCGTCTGGTTCTCAGCTGTACCCGTTTTTCCAGCAACTGCTACAGGAAAATTCCCAAAGAAGCCGGAAAGCGTACCACTGGTGCATACACGACGCATACCCTTGATTACTTCGTCTACTGTGCCGTCTTTCAGTTTCAAATCTACCGCTTTATCTTTAACATTAAGCCCTTCGCCTTCTACGCCATAAACCAGACTCGCCTGATTTCTGACACCATCGTTTCCAAGCGTTGCTACATAGTTTGCCATTGCAAGAGGCGTATAGGCATTATATCCCTGCCCGATTGAGAAGTTGAACTGGTCGCCTACACCCCACTGCGCCTGAATATAGTAGTCAAACTTGACACGGGAGGCTACCGTTTCAATTTGACTCTCTTTTACATCAGTATGCGCTTTCAAAAGCTCAATCAAATCTCCATACTCCGGATTGTCCTCTGTCCAGTCCGCAATAGTGCTCAGGTTCTCCACCAGCTTGTCGTAGTCGTTCACCACCGACTTCGGGAAGAAAGTATTTCTGTTATTGTACAGATAATCTCTGATTCCCACTTTCGTGTTGTCTATTTTCATCTGAGACGTCGGCGTTTCTGCTACAACCTCGTCAATTTCAATACCGGTCTTGACACCCAGACCGAATTTCTTTGCAGTATCCATCAAATCTTCCACGGTCATGGTATAGCCTAAAGAAGCACCTGAATCCCAGTCCTTACCGGTAGCAATATTATAAAAATAGGTGTTGCAGGAGTTTCCAATACCCCATTCCAAATTCTGGCTGCCATGTCTGCCTCCGTAATCATTCCATGCGGAGCAACCCCATTCTCTATCACCATATTCAATCATACCGTCATCGTAAATGCTTCGGTTAGGATCCAGTCCTGCTTCCAGAGCTGCCACCGCCGTAATAGGTTTAAAGGTAGATCCGGGCTGAATCGCTGCCTTCGTTGCATTGTTATACAGCGGGGCAGGAGAAAACGGATCTCTCGGATTTTCCTGCTGCACTGAATCCCAGGCTCTATCAGAAATGCCATTAGCAAAAATATTCGGATTGTAGGTCGGATAACTTGCCATAGCAAGAACATCACCTGTCTCTGCATCGATTGCAACTGCCGCACCGCTCTTTCCCGCAGCCGCCTTGGCAAGAGATTTTTCTGCAGCCTTTTGCAGGCGCAAATCGATAGTCAAATATACATCAGAACCTTTTTTCGGCTCGCTGGTGCTGATAGTCTCCACGTATTCACCCGCACTGTTTACACGAATCTGGGTCGTGCCAGGTGTGCCGTGAAGCTTTTCTTCCAGCGCCGCTTCTATACCGTCTTTTCCAACAAGATCACTGGAACTGTACCCACGCTCATCTACATAGTACGCTGTCTCACTTTCGGAAATCGCACCTAAATAACCAAGAATATGACACGCCGTATTTTTGTTAGGATAAACGCGCTCGCTTTCTGATGCAACTTCCACGCCGGGAATGCCAGATTCTTCAATATGTGCAATGGTTTTAGTACTGATATCCGACGCAACTTTAATCGGCAAATATCGAGTAAAACCATTGGTCGCAACTTCGTTTCGAATAATAAAAATCTTCCGTGCCTCCTTATCTGAAAGCTCCGGATCAATATCGTACTTCTTGCGAAGCGCTGCAAAGCATTCCTCTGCAGTCATCTTGCCGTTAAATTCATCTTCATAGGAACTGAATTTTCCAAAGAAAAGTTCCAAGGACTGGTCATAGGTATAGACCATCTTATCCTCGTTGATTGGAATATTCAGGTTGTATTTTTCTTCCAGCATCGCCATAGAAGCAAATCTCGCCTCCTGGCTGTCATCCAGATTGTATCTGCTGCAAAGTCTGCTGAACGCCTCTGCCGCAGTCAGATTTGTATCAAAGCCCTGCTTTGACAGCCATTTTTTAATCTGCTGTTTATAAGTGTAATAAAATTTTCCGCTGCTGTTGATTTTAATCGGAAAGTTGTCCGTATACTTATCGCCGTTTTTAATCAGCGTGTTTATCAGTTCCAATGCAGAACTGTTAATTTCTTCTGTAGACAAAGCGCTGACATTAAAATTCACGGTAAATACCTGCTTATTGATAGCGAGCGCTTCGCCGTTTCTGTCGTAAATATTCCCCCGTGGCGCAGAAGTACTGATGGTCTTCGTATTCTGGTCTGAAGCCTTGGAAGTCCACTGTTCATGCTGCAAAATTGTTACCATGAACAAGCGAAAAGACAAAATCACCATCAGAACAATGAGTACCACTACAATCTGCTGATACCTTGCATGCGCCTGTTTTAACCCTTTATTCATTTAAAATACCTATCTCTTCTGTGTTTTTTTACCCTTTTAATGAGAGGCAAATACAGTACTGCTGCAACCAGACAGTTAAATAAAAGCTGCCAAGGCACGGTTTTCATCGCATAGCCGTAGCTGTACGGACTTCCCAGTACAAAATAAATGCCCCAGTACACTGATGTATACAGCCAAGTAGAAAACAGCATTGCAATCAGTGCATTAAAAAAATTTTCTATATTTACAAACTCTCGCAGCACTAAAACTGCAATGCCCGTCACGACCAGTGCGGTAACGCCCGGTCCTATATAAATGCCGAATACTATGTCGTGGAGCAGCCCGAAAACAAATCCGCAGAGAATGCCCGGAAGAGTCTCATCGTACAAAAACGTCAGCACTACCGTCAGACATAGAAGCAGATTCACATTGTTCCCAAAGGCAGGAATCAAATCCTGCAGAAAAGGTTTCAGGAAAAATGCCGCTATATATAGAAGGAATCCCTGCCGATACTTCATAGAATCACCGCAACTTTCTGCAAAGATTTAAAGTCAACAGAGGACTTGATGTCCACCTTCTGCAGCTGTTCATCGCTATCGTATCTTACCTTGGTAATTCTGCCAATTTCAATGCCGGCAGGAAACAGTCCCATACCGCTTGTTACCAGACGGTCGCCTTCTTCCACCTTGGCATTGCTGTCCAGCATAAAACCGCTGAGTGTTCCGTCAGAAGAACCCTCCACCACACCAATCAGCTTCAGATTGCCTGAAACTTTAAAGGTAATGCGGCTGGATTCATCGATCATGGATATTACCTTCGCCCAGCCTTTACCCGCTGAATGCACCTTGCCTACAAGTCCTTCACCGCAGATAACAATACTATCCGGCGAAACCCCGCTTTCAGTTCCCACATTGATGGTAAAAATATTCATCCAGTTGGCACCATCCATGGATACTACATCTGCCGACACGATATCTCCGCTTCCGCTGATGCCCTTGAAATTCAAAACTTTAGACAAAGTCTTCAACTCTTTGAGCTCATTGGCAGAAAGGGTCAGCCCCGTTACCTGCTCTTTTAGCTTTTGATTTTCTTCCTTCAGCGCTTCATTTTCCTTCTGAAGCTGCTGATAGGAGAAAATTCCGGAAACGTTGTCGGAAATCCCCCCTGCTACAGCCGTAACAGGCCGCTCAATGGCTGTATAAATACGATTGAATACTCCCGTTACGATATTGCCACTTCCTCCGGCAGCCACAGAGCCTGCCAGAAACAGCAGACTAAGCAGAATCACTGCCAAAAGAAAACTGATTAACTTGTGATTTTTAATCCACTTCATACCCTATCTATCCTATCTTCTATTAATGCTAGTCGCATAGATTTTCAGTTTTTCGATATTGTTCAGACTCATGCCTGTACCCATCGCCACTGCTTCAAAGGCATTTTCGGCTATATTCGCCTTCACGCCAGTTCTCTTTTCAATCATTTGATCCAAATTGTGAATCATACCGCCGCCTCCGGAAAGAAGCATGCCGTTCGCCGCAATATCTGCCGCAATTTCAGGCGGAGCCTTCTCAATAGTAGCTTTTACACCATCGACAATAATATCCACAGATTCCTGCAGCGCCATCATAATATCTCTGTTGCTTACCTCCAGAATCTTTGGAAGACCGGAGATGATATCTCTGCCGCTGGCATTAACAGTGGTAATAATCTCATCACCGTTTTCATCAAGATCAAGACATGCTGCTCCCACCTGAATCTTCAGGTACTCAGCCGTCTTTTCACCAATCAGCAGTGCATGTCTTTTTCTCATGTACTGAATGATTGCGTCGTTAAACTTATCTCCCGCATGGCGAATAGAGGAACTTGCTACTATGCCGCCTAGCGCAATAATGGCGATATCCGTCGTACCGCCGCCAATATCAGCAATCATACAAGCAGTAGAACTGTCCACATCAAGACCTGCTCCAATTGCAGCTGCCATCGGTTCTTCTAAAATATATACTTCGGAAGCGCCCATATTTCTGACAGTCTCTTCTACCGCTCTCTTCTCTACCTCAGTGACACCGCTCGGCACACCGACTACCACACGGAAATTCTTTACCTTATTGGTTGCCGCAGCCTTTTCAATGAAAGCTTTTAGCATATCTGCAGTTCTGTCAAAATCAGAAATAACGCCGTCTTCAAGGGGTCTGATAACACTGATGTTAGCTGGCGCCTTGCCAATCATGTCCTTTGCCTGTGAGCCTACCGCAAGGGTAACGCCCCTTCTGTTATCCATCGCAATGACGGATGGTTCGTTAAGCACAATTCCCTTGTCCTTGATGTAAATCAAGGTGTTGGCAGTTCCTAAGTCGATTCCCATATCTTTTGCCGAAAATAAGTTAAACATTCTGTTACCTCCAAAAATTCTATCACGTTTACTCCATCAATCCCATTGCTCCCATACTTGCATACCTGCCATCACCAATAATGACATGATCAAGAACCCGAATTCCAAGAAGCTTTCCTGCTTCTGTCAGTCGCTTCGTAGTTTCAATATCTTCGCCGCTGGGTGTCGGATCCCCGCTGGGATGATTGTGGATAAAGATTACAGCAGCAGCGCTCTTTCTAATTGCCAGCTGGAAAACTTCTCTCGGGTGGATGATGGTGCTTGACAATTCACCCACAGACACGGAATCAACAGCAATGATTTCGCTTTTTGTGTTGACCAGTACAGATTTGAAATGTTCCTTTTTCCGATATCTAAGTTCTTCCATAAAAAGCTTAGCAACATCCTCAGAACCTGTAATAGTACTGCGCTCTTTTGGCATACTTGCCGCAATACGCTTACCAAGTTCTATGGCTCCCAAGATACTGCACGCTTTGGAAGGTCCGATACCATCAATCTGCAGAAGATCTTCCAGCGTACATCCACCTAAATCACAGATGCCGCCGGGAAATGCTGAAAGCACATCTTCTCCCAGACCAATTGCTGACTTGTTTTTGGTGCCTGTATGAAGAATCAGCGCAATCAGCTCCGCACTGGACAGCTTGTCTATGCCGATACTGCAGGCTTTTTCTACAGGTCTTTCATTCTCGGGCAATAATTTTATTTGCATATCATATCCTCTCTATGCTGATAAAATCTGCCGTAACAATTTCCATTCCATTTTAAATTAATCGCAAAATATCATTATGAATTATATCATTATTTGTCAGTCCTTACAAGCAAAAGCCCTTATATTTTTGTGAAAGGCGGGCAAAATATTTACTGAGATAACGTGATGAGGAGGTTTTATTATGAGTCATTGTTGTAATCAGAAAATCAACTGCACTGTAACGCAGTGCAAGCACATCGCAGGTGATGGCACCCACTGCTCTCTGGAAGCAATCACCGTCGGCACTCACGAGGCAAATCCGACCCAGTGCCAGTGCACAGACTGCATGTCCTTCCAGGTAAAATAAGCGCGGCGTCTAAATTTAGAACCATGCCTATTTCAAGGTAGTCATGCACTTTGCCCTCTCTTTTCGCATATAGTTTTATTCGAAGAGGGGGTTACATATATGAGCAGTTCCTTTCCACTGCCACTTTCAGAAAATGAAGAGAAAATGTACGTTGAAATGATGGAAGCTGGCGACCCCTTGGCGAAAGACGTTTTAATCGAAAGAAATCTTCGTCTGGTCGCCCATATTGCCAGAAAATATACAGGCGCCAATACCCCTTTAGAAGATTTAATTTCCATTGGATCTATTGGGCTGATAAAAGCAATCAATACCTACACCAGCAAAAAGGCCGCAAGACTTGCCACCTATGCGGCAAGATGTATCGAAAATGAAATTCTGATGAACATCCGGGCATCAAAGAAAAACAAACAGGAAGTCTCCATCAGTCTTCCCATCGGCACGGATAAAGACGGAAACGAAATCAGTCTCAATGACATCTTAGGCACAGATCCCGATGAAATTGTTGACAATCTAAATCTGAAATTTCAAATCAAAGAACTTTACGAAATCATAGAAAAAGTGCTGACACCCAGAGAAAAGGAAATCATCTGTCTTCGCTACGGACTTTCGGGAAGAGAGGCAAAAACTCAGAGGGAAATCGCATCTTCTATGAATATCAGCCGTTCCTATGTTTCCAGAATCGAAAAGCGTGCGCTGGAAAAGCTGCGAGACGGATTTCATCAGTAGAGAAAATTTACAATCTCTTCAAAGACAGGAAGTGCTGAACGGCTTCCTGTCTTTCCATTTTCAGCAATTATAGTCACTGTATATTCAGGGTTCTCCGCAGGAAAATATCCTGTAAACCAGCCATGCACTGTATAACTTTCATCTGACCCCGCCTCGGCAGAACCGGTTTTTCCTGCAGATTTCCTATGCAGACTTGCACTGGAAGCCGTTCCCTTTTCACAGACCGCCTCCATCATGTGGGCAATCTCCTTGGCAGTCACTTCAGTCATTACTCTAGTTCCCTCCGGTGACTGGCCTTCTATACTCATAACAAGAGTTGCCTGATAATCCACTCCGCCAGAGGCGATAATATTGGTCATTTTTGCGATTTGCACCGGTGTAACCAAGAGACTTCCCTGACCAATGGCAAAATTTGATAGCCCTCTATCCCTTCTCTCGCTTTCCTCCGGAAAAGTTCCAGACTCTTCATCAGGAAAGCCGGAAATGACAGTCTTTCCAAGACCCATCCGCTGTGCCATCTCAACAATGGTCTCGGATCCAGTCTTTTCTGCTAAATGGGCAAAAAAGCCGTTGCAGGACAGCGCAAAAGCTTCTTCAAAATCCACTTCCCCATGTCCGCTCGGATGATCATCGCAAATCAGTGTTACACCGTTAACTTCTGTCTTTCCAGTACAATTATATGTTTCCGTCAAATCAGCTGCACCGCTTTCAAGAGCAGCGGCAGCCACTACAATTTTAAACACTGAACCTGGCGGATATACTCCCTGCACCGCTTTGTTGACAAGCTCTCCCTGTCCGGAGTTAAGGTAATTCTCCACCTGATTGGGATTAAACCCCGGCGTACTGGCCATTGCCAAAATCTGTCCTGATCCCGGTTTCATCACCACTACCGCACCAGAAATTTCTTTTTCTTTCAAAATTTCTTCAATTTTCTTTTGCAGACTGCTGTCAACAGTTGTTACCACTGCTGCCGGATCAATCACAGTGCAGTCCTGGCTCTGACTTACTCCAATTCCAGGAACCGGTGCCCCTATGCCATTGCCTACCATCAGAAGCTTTGCAGAAGAAGCAGAGAGACGATATTGGAACATTTTTTCAAGACCAGCTGCACCGGTTCTATCCTCCCCACTGAGATAGCCGATTAAGTGAGCAGCAGTCTGCGTATCTTCGTACCTGCTTCCAAGGCAGAATCCATAAGCGCCATAGCGGGTAAGCAGCGTTTCATTCACCTCTTCATCGTACACGGCAGTCTTATATACCGTATAACCCTCCCCTTTGGAGCCTGCCACTTCTGCCTGCACCTTCCTCATCAAAAGAGTAAATCCCGCGTCGCACCTTTCTTCCGCCACGAGATAATAATAACTGCATCCGCTGTCTGTAAGGGGAAGCATATTCCTGTCATAAATGGTGCCGCGATTATTGACAGACTGCACCTTTATAATCTGCTGCCCCAAAGCGCCTGCCGCCAGTTCCTGCCCGCACAAAATCTGAATATAATACAGCCTGCCAATCAGCGCTAGAAATAAAGCCAATCCTACAATCCCAATGATTCTAATCCGCTTTCCATACCGCTTCACCATGTCGCTTCCTCCCATAAAAAAGACTTTGCAGATAGTTTTTCCGCAAAGTCTCTCGTTATACATTTTCAAGTGTTTTAAATGCGATGCATGAACAGACCGCTCCCAAGCTTCGGCTCAAACCAAGTGGATTTCGGAGGCATAATTTGACCACAATCAGCAATATGCATCAGCTCTGCCATAGTCACCGGATATACAGCAAATGCCAGTTTCATATCACTGTCCGCACGGCGTTTCAGTTCCTCAAGTCCTCTGATTCCTCCGATAAAGTCAATTCGCTTGTCTGTACGCGGATCAGAAATTCCAAGGATTGGTCCAAGGAGATGATTCTGCAAAATAGAAACATCCAGCGCACCAATTACATCGTCCGGCACCAGCTCATCTTTCGCCCGCAGTTCATACCACGTGCCACTCAAATACATAGAAAACTCGTGAATATGCTGCGGTCTATAGCTCTCCGCACCCTTTTCTATAATCACAAAACCTGCTTCTTCAATTTTCTGAAGAAGTTCTTTCTCTGTATAACCGTTTAAGTCTTTTACGACTCTATTATAGTCAAAGATTTTCAGCTGACTGTCCGGAAAAATCACCGCCATGAAGTAATTGAATTCCTCTTCACCAGTATAATTAGGACAATCCTGCCGCCGCTTCATTCCAACCTTGTAAGCAGATGCACTTCTATGGTGTCCGTCAGCGATGTAAAGGGCAGGTACCTCTTCAAAGGCTTCGCAAAGTTTTGCTATCACAACTTCTTCCTCAACAACCCAAAGTGCATGTCCAATACCTTCTGCCGTTGTCAAATCGTACACCGGTTCATGGCTTTTCGTATAACCATCGATTACAGCATCAATGTCGCTGCTGTCCCTATAAGTCAAAAATATCGGTTCCGTATTGGCGCTGCAGACATCAAAGTGATTAATTCTGTCCTGCTCTTTCTCAACTCTGGTCAGTTCATGCTTCTTGATATCGTTATTTGCATAGGCGTCAATACTGCAGCATCCTACGATTCCGGTCTGAAATCTGCCATCCATCTGTTGTCTGTAGATATAAAGGGCAGGCTTTTCTTCCTCTAGCAGCACTCCGCTCTTTAGAAATGCCTGGATATTATCTCTGCCTTTTTCGTAAACACTTCTGCTATAGGGATCAATTTCCCCGGGCAAATCAATTTCGGCTCTGCTGATATGAAGAAAACTATCCGGATTTCCCTTTGCCATTTCTGCCGCTTCTTCTCTGTTCATTACATCATAAGGAAGTGCAATGACGCGTTCTGCTTTTTCTTTTGCAGGTCTGACAGCCCGAAAAGGTCTGACAATCGACATTATTTGTTCATCTCCTTGCTGATAAAATCTATTACTTCTTCAATTTTCATCTCTGTGGTGTCCAGTTCCAATGCGTCATCCGCTTTTCTAAGAGGATTTATTTCTCTGGTAGAATCATTATGGTCTCTCTGCTTGATATCTGCAAGAACTTTCTCATAAGTCACCTCTTCGCCCTTTGCAATCAGCTCCTTAAATCGTCTGTTTGCACGCTCTTCTGCTGTCGCCGTAATATAAAACTTATACTCCGCATCTGGAAATACCACTGTACCGATATCTCTGCCATCCATAATAACGCTTTTTTTCTCACCCATCTTCTGCTGCTGTTCTGTAAGCTTAGCTCTGACAATGCCAAGGGCAGAGCAATCAGAAGCCTGCTTGGAAATTTCCTCTGTTCTAATTCTGTCGTTGATATTTTCCCCATCCAAATAGATGTTTCCACTGGAGAAGTCAATTTCGGTTTCTTTTAACATTTCGGTAATCGCAGGAATATCATCCATAGCGATACCCTTTTGCAGCATTTTATATCCCACAGCTCTGTACATTGCGCCTGTGTCAATATAGTCTATGCAAAGTTTCTTTGCAATGGCTTTGGCGATGGTGCTCTTTCCTGCACCGCTAGGTCCATCCACCGCAATTCTAATGATTTCTTTCATGTATTTCTCCTGTTTTTTACTTGTTTCCAATGAGTTTCTCAATTTCTTTGATGAATGTATTCACATCGGTGAACTGACGGTATACTGACGCAAATCTGACATAAGCAACCTCGTCCAGTTTTTTCAGCTGCTCCATAATCAGTTCTCCGATAAAAGTGCTTTCGACTTCCTTCTCCATCAAATTGTTCAGCCCCCGCTCAATTTCGTTGACGATTCGTTCAATATCCGCCATAGAAACCGGGCGTTTCTCGCATGCCTTAACAATGCCGTTCATCACTTTATTGCGATCAAAAGACTCCCTGCGTCCGTCCTTTTTAATGATCATGATGATAGATTCTTCTACTTTTTCGTAAGTTGTAAAGCGCTTGCCGCACTTTTCGCAGCCTCTTCTCCGTCTAATTGCATGTCCTTCCTCTGTCGGTCTGGAATCGATTACCTTCGTATCCGGATTCTCACAGTATGGGCATTTCATCTGGCATTCCTCCTTGATCTTTCTCTGGAAACAGTTTACTTTTCCATTTTACTACATATTGTAGTTTTTGCAAAGAAAATTCTTCAGAAGACTGCACCTATATTTAGTAATTTTCCATTTTAGAAAACATCCGCCGGTGACTATCACCCTGCACAGCTTTCCCTTAGTTTTGTCCAACTCAATACCCCTCTAAATCTACCAGCACTACATCGTCTCCAATCGTTCTAATCCTGTCCCATTTTATGACAAAATCATCCTCCCTGTTTCCAAAAAATCGAAATAACCCCCGCTCTGCCGGTATAATCACACCATCAATCGTTCCCTTCTCCAGATTTACTTCTATATCATAGATAAAGCCAAGGCTCCTGCCGTCCCGCATATTGATGACTTCCTTATTCTTCAGTTTGTCCGTACTTAACATATTTTTCCCCCTTTGATCTGACCATAGTCGTATAATTCACTATATGCAAAAGTTTTCCGAATATGCAAAACGATCCCCTTCAGGGACCGCTTTGTTTTGCCTTTTAACCTTTTTATTTTAGTCAATATTATATATGGTTAATCATTGCCAATTATTCCAAGCATATAGCATTGGCAAAAATTAAATTGAATCATTGCTGCAATGGATAAATATAATTTGAAGGACTCTTTCATAAACGCCATGAAAACAATTGTAATAGCGCAGCATATCACATTTGCAATAATCATTTTCACTTTCTTTTTCATTACAATTTCTTTTATGCTTTTAAAAACAATGAAGTAAACTGCAATAATCACAAAGACATTAATTCTACTAATTCCTTCGATTAAGGTTCTCAGCCCCGTGATATTCCTTTGATTCTGATACTGCTGTAGCAGTTCACCCCATTCATTTATCGAAAAACCTTTCGACAAAAAAGACGGTCCACTAACAATGTCATGGTGAAAAGTCAATACATATATCAGCATAGCTACTATAAACATAGTCCAGATGTAATACACTTTTTTGTAACTCACAAGACTTTACCCCTTTCGATTCTATTTTCCCTTAATCATTAAACGGATTATGTTTCGGAAACGCTTCTGCTTTAAAACCCGATTTATAAGCATATGGTCCTGCTGTAGGATTGTTAACTTTTCTGACTTTTCTATATGATAGCATATTTGCTCAAATTCGTCAATTTATGATTTGTTTTTATAATATATAATATTAAAATCATTTTATTTATAAATTTTTAGCAAAATACATTTTACATATAGAAAAAAGAACCACCTCATGAACGGCTATTTTCCATTCATACAGGCGGTTCCCTCAAAATTCACAAATAATATTCAGTTATTTCTTGCTGACCTCTTTGCCATACTCGATGACTTTATCCATGACTTTATTTAAAAGGAGGGAAGTACGGACGTTGTTTTCTTCGCCCCACTCCTCTATGGTCATGTTATATGCACTCTTAAATGCATCTTCGTCCATATTAGCAGATTTCAGCAGGCTCTGCAGATACTCCGCATACTCATCGTCGCTGACTTCCAGTCCCTCAGTCTTAGCAATGCTGTAAAGCACCATCTCTTCTTTGACGATAGATTCCGCATAAGTCTCAATAGTCTTGTTTAAATCTTTCTCTTCATAACCGATGGTTTCTAAATAATCTTCCCATTCCATGTTATAGTCGCTTGCGACTTTCTTGAGATTTTCCTTTTCTTTCTCAATCCTCTCAGCCTTTTCATCAGGGTACTGTTTTACTTCGGAAGCTTCCACAATCTGCTGCCACAGACCACTTTTCATCTGGTTCTCAGCTTCTGTAGTCTTAGTCTCAGTCAAGTCAGCCTTTACTCCCTTTTCGAATTCGTCCAGGGATTTATAATCGCTGTAGTACTCCTTGACAAAGTCCATGTTGTATTCAGGTACGTTCTCAACCTTCTTGCTGTTAATCTTTACTTCAAAGGTTGCTTCTTTGCCTGCTATATCCGGATTGTTCTCATAAGGATCTGGAAAAGTGATATCGAAAGTTACGGTATCGCCAACTTTCTTGTCAATGAGTTCGCTTTCAAAGCCCGGAATCATATTTCCGGAACCAATAGTCAAGCTCTGACCCTCAGCGCTGCCGCCGTCAAATGCCTTGCCATCCATGGTGCCCTTAAAGTCGATATTAACAGTATCTCCGTCCTTTACAGTACCCTCAGTTACGTCTTCAGAAGTCTTATGGGCTTCCAGTCTCTTCTGAATTTCCTCTTCTACTTCCTTGTCGGATACAGAAACAGAAACCTTCTCATATTCCAGTCCTTTATATTCTCCTACAGTCACGTATTCAGACAGATCGTAATCGCTGTAAGGTTCACTTTCACCGCAGGAAGTCATCGCAAAAACTGACGCCAGGCAAAGCACTGCAATCAGACTGCTTGATAATAGTTTTTTCTTCATGTCATTCCATCCTCTAATCTATAATACTTTGTCCGTTACCAGACTATACACATTCTAACACGGCTATCAGCAGTTTTCAAATGTTATCACGAGAATTCACATAAAATACACAATTTTTCACATGGTCAAAAGATTACGATTGTGCTTCCAGTCTTTCGACCGCCTTTCTCGCTCTGTTTCTCTTCCTTGCTGTTGCGGACACTGTAATATATACCAACATGAGGACGGTTGCCAGATACGGAACTGCCGCCGTCAAATCACTCGGCACGCCCACGGACTGCAGTCTGATACCCAGTGCCTGCAGGAAGCCAAAGAGCAAGGCAGCACCGAATACTTTCGGCGGATTTGCCATACCGAATACCACACATGCAAATGCGATAAAGCCGCGGCTTGCGCTCATACCCTCTGTGAAGCAGTTAAGGAATCCTAGAGACAGATGTGCTCCTGCAAAACCACAGAAAATACCGCATAAAATACTGGAAATCACTTTCATCTTAACTGGACTGATACCTGCTGTCTCCAGCGCTTCCGGATGTTCTCCCGCCGCACGCAGCCAGAAACCGTAAGGGGTTCTATAAAGGAAAATCCATACTAGAATCACAAAGAGCCAAGACAGATAGACAAACAGAGAGTATCCGCTGAGAATATCTCCCAGTACAGGAATATCCTTAATCAGAGGAATTTCAATCGGGTCAAGCCCCTTGATGTTTGCGTCAGTCCAGGTACCAACCTTTCCGAACACGGAACGGAGCATGAAGATAGTCAGACCCCCTGCAAAGGTGTTAATCGTCATACCGATGATAAATTCATCACTCTTCAGCTTTACAACAAACAACGCAAAGAATAGCCCCACCAGAATTCCTACAAGAACCGCCGCGAGAATGCCCATCGGTGCGCTGACAAACATAAAACTGAATGCAACAGCAAAGAACGCCCCCATCAAAATCATGCCTTCCATGCCGATATTCATAATGCCGGCGTGCTCAGTAAAAAGCCCGCCCAGAGCAGCAAGAAGTACCGGAGTTGCATTACGAATGGTGTTTTGGAATAATCCAACACTGAATAATCCTAAAATTTGATCCCACATTTTATTTCAGCTCCTTTCTTGCTTTTTTCTGTAGTTTTCTATGTTCCAACCATGCGTTGATACCCTTTTCTGCTGCCATCAGGAAGATGATAATGGAGAAAATGATATCGTAAATCTGGGTGGAAATGCCGACCATCATATCCATATAAGCTGCGCCTACGCTCATAATCGCAAAGAAGAAACTCATGATGATAATACCAATCGGGTTATAGTTCATAATCATAGCAACCAGCATACCGTCGAAATAGAATTCGTTGCTGACAGCTTCGGTCATGTGGCCCTGAGATCCATAAACCAGGAACATACCTACAAATCCGCAGATTGCACCAGAAGCAACCATAGACCCAATCATCAGCTTACTGCTTGGAAGTCCTGCAAATCTTGCAAATCTTTCATTCTCACCGGTTACCTTAATCTGAAGACCTGTGCTGGTCATCTTCATCACATACCAGATAAAAAATGCTACTACTGCACCGCCGATAAAACCAGTGGTCAAATTGGATGCCTGAATCAGCTTTGTAAAGCGAAGCGTATCCGGAAGATACTCTGTACCCTTTGCAATAGCCGCACTAGGTGCATTCCATGGTCCATTTACAAGATATGTACAAACCTTGATTGCCACGGTATTTAACATAATAGTCGTAATGACTTCGCTGACACCAAGCTTTACTTTTAAAAGCGCCGGAATCCATGCATAAAAACCGCCTACTACAACGGCACCAATAAATGAAAGTACCACTACTACAATAGTCGGGAGATTGGAGCACCAAAGACCAATCATGGTCGAAGTCAAAGCGCCAAAAAACAGCTGCCCTTCACCGCCGACGTTAAAAAGTCCGCCCTTTGCACCGATTGCCGTAGCAAGTCCCAAAAGGCAAAGCAGCATAGCGCGCTCTAAGGTATTACCGATAAAACGGGGACTTCCCAGAGCACCTTCAATCATCGCTCCGTAAGCTTCAAAAGGATTAAATCCTGTCAGTACCATCAGCACTGCGCCGATGAGCAGCGCTGCGATAATGCAGGCTGCCAACGTTCCGATATATCTTACATTAATTTTTTCCTTTAGCTGATTCATGCCTGCACCTCCGCTTCTTCATTTCGGTGTCCGGTCATGTAGTAACTGATACCCATCTTATCAATTTCGCCTTCTTTGAACTCTCCTGTGATTTCACCTTCGTACATGGTGATAATCCGGTCACTGAGACGGAATACTTCGTCCAAATCTGCACTGACCAGCAAAATTGCACAACCTTCGTTACGCTTGTCGATGATACACTGATGAATGAATTCAATGGCGCCTACATCCACGCCTCTAGTCGGCTGAGCAATGATAACAATCGGCGTATCAAAGGAAAATTCTCTGGCGACGACAACTTTCTGCATATTGCCGCCGGACAAAGAGCCAACCTCTGTGTTAACACCAGCGCCTCTCATATCAAACTTTCTAAACAGCTCATTGGCATACCTAACAATGGAAGATCGTTTTAGGTGAATCTTATATTTGGAAAACTCAGGCAACGTTTCCTTGCCGATAATCAGGTTGTCCGTAATGGTGGACTTAGTAGATACACCGGTGGCAATTCTGTCCTCCGGAATATGAGCAAGGCCTAAATCACGAACCTGTCCCGGACGCAGACGAGCAATATCTGTGCCTGATACTTTTACTGTACCTGCCTCAATATGGCGCATACCTGTAATCGCCTCAAGAAGCTCACTCTGACCATTACCTTCAATTGCTGCAATGCCCAAAATCTCACCTGCATGTACCTGCAAATCTACGCCGCGAACAGCAAGAAGACCGCGATTATCTGCAACCTGAAGATTCTCTACTTCAATCATCACATCGCCCGGCGTTCCTTTCTTCTCCAGTTTATCAAAGAGTACGTCACGACCTACCATCATGGAAGCCAAAATCTTTTCGTTGACATCTTTAGTCTGCTCCACGCCTACCAGCTGACCCTGACGCATTACCCCGACTCTGTCGGAAATAGCCATAACCTCGTTAAGCTTATGGGTAATGATAATAACGGTCATTTCTTTTTCTTTGACAATACGTCTGATTACATCAAATAATTCCTCTGTTTCCTGCGGGGTCAGTACTGCCGTGGGCTCGTCCAGAATCAAAATATCAGCACCCCTGTACAACGTTTTTAAAATTTCGACTCTCTGCTGCAGTCCTACGCTAATTTCTTCAACCACAGCCTTTGGGTCAACTACCAGACCATAATCCTCCACTAGATTCGATACCGCCTTTTCGGCACCTTTTAGGTCATAAAAAAATCTGTTCTTCCTCGGTTCTTTACTGAGCACGATATTCTGCGCCACAGTAAAAGAGGGAACCAGCATAAAGTGCTGGTGCACCATGCCTACGCCATGTTCAATTGATTCTGTCGGCGTATGCTTTTCCATCTTGCTGCCTTTGATATAGACATTGCCGCTGGTCGGTGTGTTAATACCGTAAAGAATATTCATCAGAGTACTCTTGCCTGCACCATTTTCTCCAACCAGCGCGAAAATTTCGCCCTTCCTGATATCAAAGGAAACGTTATCATTTGCCAGTACGCCCGGAAACTGCATGGTCACATTTTCAAACTTTACAATCGTCTCCTGCAAAATTGTTTCCTCACATTTCTTAGTCTACATAAATGAAATAAGGCGCGGCGTTAAAACGCCACGCCCTAAATGGTTTATTGCTTTTAAAATTTAGAATACGGTATCTACTACGATATCTCCTGCAGTAATCTTAGCCATCTGTTCATCCAAAGCTTTGATGACATCTTCAGGAACCAGCATATCCGCATCTTCCGGACCATATGCAACCTTTACATATTCGCCATCGGAACCAGCGTAGAATACCCGTCCGCCAATCCACTTGGAATCGTCGGAAGTGAAATCCTTTACGTAGTCAACGATAGACTTCTGTACGTTCTTAATCATGGAGCACAGAATCTCGTCTGCATACTTGGACATAGTGATTCTCTGATCCTGGTCAACGCCGATGCACTTAATGCCCAGTTCTTTTGCTTTCATGATAGCGCCGTTACCGGAACCGCCTGCTGCACAGAAGATAATGTCAGCACCCTTGGATGCCTGATCCTGTGCGTGTTCAGCGCCAAGGTTCGTGTCGGACCAGTCGCCAGTGTAACCCTTGATTACCTTAACATCCTTGTTCAGGTCTTTGCCAGCCTGCTCTGCGCCCTGCTTGTAACCAACGTAGAAGTCGTTGATAACAGGAATGTCAGCACCACCGATGAAGCCAACTACATTGCTTTCGGTCATGGAACCTGCGATATATCCTACCAGATAAGAACCCTCGTTCTGCTTGTAGGAGATACAAGTCAGGTTAGGAATGTCAGCATAATCATCAACCACATTGTCAACCCAAATAAACTTAGTATCCGGATACTCTTTTGCTACAGTGCCAATCATAAGCAGTTCGGAGCCTACACCGATTACTACATCAGAAGATTCTGCAGCAGTTCTCAGGCTCTGCTCGTATAAAGTCTCGTCAGTATTACATTCAGTAACTTTTACCTCGAAACCCTGTTCCTTCAACTCATTCAGACCTGCATTTGCAGAGTCGTTGAAAGACATGTCGCCCAGCTGCGTTGCAATAACTCCAGTAATTTTAACAGCCTTTGTTTCTGGCGCGTCAGCATCTCCGCCATCATCGCTTGAGCCGCAGCTTGCCATAAATAAGGACATGGACAGTACCATTACGGCAGCCAGGGTTAATGAAATAAATTTCTTCATCTTCATCCTCCGTTTTATCATATTTGTAATAAATATTTTGACTAGATTTTACCACAACTATTTCATATTATCAACACAATTCCGCAGATTAAACAAATGTATACAAAATCATTTCTGCCTTTTTAAACCCAAAATTCAGCTGCTCCTTATCGTGACAGTCACTCCCCAGAATCACAGAACAGTCGCTCTTTGCAAGCTCCCGCAAAATAAAGGCCGCCGGATACGGCACACTGCGATAACCTCTCGCCATAGCACCGGTATTGATTTCGATAATCGGCTTTTTTTCAGAAGCCAGCACCTGGTCCAGCGCCGAAAGGGCTGCCGCCTTGTACCAGTCCGCCTCTTCATCGAAGTATTTATAGCCTTCGTTAAACTTGGTCACCAGATCAAAATGTCCTAAAATATCGCAGCCGGTCTTATCTACAACGTCAGCTACAGACTGAAAATAGCTCTCTACATAAGCTCTGTAGTTACCGCCGAAGTACTTCTGTACATCAGCTACCATATCCTGCTCGGACTTGTCCACACATACCGGTGTACCATCCTTTGCAAGGGCATAATGAACAGAGCCGATGATATAATCATACGGATAATCGTCTCCTTCTCCAAGGTAATCTCGCTCGACTCCCAGATAAATGTCAATCTGTCCCCGGTACGCCTCCTTTAGACGCAGGACTTCCTCTCTGTAGCGCAAGGTGTTTGCCCTGCTCATGCAAAACTCCTCATCGTTGACCGAATACTCGTGACCGGAAAACCCAAGGGCACAAAACCCGAGGTCGATGGCTTTTTTTACCATCTCCTCAGGCTCATCTTTTCCATCGCAAAAACAGGTATGGGTATGCAAATTGAGATTCCCTTTTGGGTTTAACACAATCATTTCATTTTCTCCTGTTTCACTTTATGGTCTATAATATGACGGGAAGCCAGTTCACTCATCACGTCATCTACAGTGATTCCCATTTCTACCATAAGTACCATCACATGATACGCAAGGTCTGCAATTTCGTAAATCGTCTCCGCCTTGTCATCCGCTTTTCCTGCAATGATGACTTCGGTGGACTCCTCGCCGACCTTCTTCAAAATCTTGTCCATTCCCTTTTCAAAGAGGTAGGAAGTGTAGGAGCCCTCCGGCATTTCCTCCTTGCGGCCCTGCAGCATTTTGTAGAGACCTTTTACAGAGAATCCCTCGGTTTCTTCTATTTCCAGCTCTCCCATTACAGGAAATTCAAAGCAGGAATCGCCGCCCAGATGGCAGGCAGGTCCCTCTTTGTTGACCATGACAACCAGTGCGTCACGGTCGCAATCAGCCGTAATGCTGACGATATGCTGCACATTGCCGCTGGTTTCGCCCTTTCTCCACAGTTCCTGTCTGGAACGAGACCAGAAGCAGGTTCTCTTTTCCTCCATGCTGATTGCAAGGCTCTCTCTGTTCATATAAGCAAGAGTGAGCACCTTCTTGGACTGTGCATCCACCACAATGGCAGGAATCAGTCCCTTTTCATCAAATTTCAATTCTTCTATTTTTACCATAATCTTCTCCTGCTGTCTTCTTTAATATATTTTACTTTTTGTGTCAAGCCCATGAAAGCCATAAACCATGTTTTAGTACCTAACTGCTGTTTTTGTAAAAAAGGTACTAACACACCCCAATCATCGTACGCATTATATGGAAATCAAAGAATAAATCCCCACATAATGAAAGAATTATTCATGGATAAATGTATCATAAGCAAAAAAACGTGATAAATCTCCGTCAAATTCCAAATAACTTCTTCAAAAAAACTTCGATTAACATAATATCACTCCGAATCTTAGTACCTTTTTCACAAAAATCCGGAATAGGTACGAAAATTCCAATATCCATACCGATCTACTTCCTCACGTGAATACCGGCAGCTGCCAGCTGATTCTTCAAATCTGAAATCGCAACTTCTCCAAAGTGAAAAATAGATGCTGCCAATCCTGCATCAATGGCCGGAATCGCTCTGAATAAATCTATAAAATCAGAAATGCTGCCCGCACCGCCTGAAGCAATCACAGGCACGGACACCAAATCGTTTACCGCGCGCAGAAGCTCAATATCAAAGCCTTTCTTTACGCCGTCAGTGTCAATACTGTTGACTACAATCTCACCTGCGCCGCTGGCTTCACCCTGCTTAATCCATTCCAATGCGTCAAGCCCGGTATCCTCTCTGCCGCCTTTTGCAAAAACATGAAAACTGCCGTCAACACGTTTCACATCGACAGAAAGCACTACGCACTGATCACCATATTTCTTGGCAGCCTCTGCAATAAGTCCTGGATTTTTGATAGCGCCAGAGTTGACAGAAACCTTATCCGCGCCGCATTTCAGCACCCGGTCAAAGTCTGCAATGGTGTTGATACCTCCGCCAACAGTCAGGGGAATGAACACTTTGGAAGCCACTTCCTTCAGAATCTCCGTAAACAGCGCCCGCTCTTCAAAAGAAGCGGTAATGTCATAAAATACCAACTCATCCGCACCGTTTTCGCTGTAATATTTGCCAAGCTCCACCGGCGAAGAGACGTCTGACAATCCTTCAAAATTCACACCCTTTACCACTCTGCCGTTTCGCACATCCAAACAGGGAATAATTCTTTTGGTAATCATTTTGCTCCTCCTTCATCAAAGAGGGCAGCAAAGACGTCTGCCTGCTCAATAGATTTCGCCAAAGCGATAGCTTTTTGCAGATCGATTGCGCCGTTATAAATCGCTTTTCCGATGATAGCGCCGTAAACGCCCATATCAAGAAGCGCCGCCACATCCGCCATAGAAGACACGCCGCCGGAAGCTACAATATCGACGGGATACTTCTCTGAAAGCTCTTTGTAAAGCGCCTGATTCGTTCCCTGCATAGCGCCGTCCTTTGAAATATCCGTACAGATAATGCAGCTGACGCCGTCATCTGCCAGCTTTTCAAAAATCTCATCTACGGTAATCTGAGACACTTCTTTCCAGCCATGAATTGCCACATGCCTTTCCGAAATATCCACGCCTACCGCAATTTTTTCTTTATATTTCCTAATCATTTCTGTAGTAAATTCCGGCTCTTTTACAGCAACAGTGCCGAGAATCACCCGGTACACACCGGCGTCAATATACCGCTTGATGGTCTCTTCGCTGCGGATTCCTCCGCCGATTTCTACTTTCAGACCGGTTTCTGCCGCTAGGCGTTTTACCACCTGAAAATTCGGGGTATCGCCGTCCTTTGCGCCGTCTAAATCTACCACATGGAGAAACTCTGCCCCCTTCGCCTCAAACTCCTTGGCATAGGCTACCGGGTCGTCTCCGTATACTGTCATCTGGTCGTAGTCGCCTTTTAGCAGGCGTACCACCTTGCCATCACGCAAATCGATGGCAGGAAAAATTTTCATAACCAAACTTCCTTTCTCTCTTTTATAGCTCGCAAAATGCACGCAGAATCTTCATACCGATTTCGCCGCTTTTTTCCGGGTGAAATTGAACGCCGTAAACGTTATCCTTTGCAACTGCCGCCGTCAGTTCTGCCCCGTATTCTGTCGTTGCAATGGTCGCTTCCTCGCACTCACTTCCATAATAGGTATGGACAAAATACACAAAATCGCCCTCTTCCAGATATTTGAATATCGGGCTTTTTTCTTTGTCCTTGGGGAAATGAAGCCCATTCCAGCCAATATGAGGCACCTTGTAACCGCAAGGCACCACACCCTCCATGGTGACAATTTCACCGGGGATTAAACCCAGACCTGCATGCTCACCGTATTCATAACTTTTCTCAAAGAGCAGCTGCATACCGAGACAAATGCCAAGAAGTGGTTTTCCTTTGGAAACTTCCGAAAGCACCACCTCAGCCATACCGCTTTCCCGCAGTTTTAAAGCCGCATCACCAAAAGCGCCGACACCGGGAAGTATCAGCTTATCTGCTTTTTCAATCACCGCCGGATCGCTGGTTAATACCGCTTCCTGTCCGATATAACGGAAAGAACTTTCCAGAGAAAAAATATTTCCTACGCCGTAATCTATGATGGCAATCATTTACAGCACTCCCTTCGTGGAAGGAATTTCGTCTTTATATTCCTCGTCAATTTTTACTGCTTTTGCCATAGCTCTGCCGAAAGCTTTGAACATGGCTTCAATGATGTGGTGGGTATTCTCCCCTGCAAGCTGCTTAAAGTGCAAAGTCACCTGCGCCTTTCTTACAAAACCAAGAAAAAATTCTTTCACCAGTTCCGTGTCAAAATCTCCCACTTTCTCACATGGCATTTCTACCTGTAAGCCCAGATAATCTCTTCCGGAAATATCCACTGCGCATATCATCAAAGTCTCATCCATAGGCAGAATCATATCACCAAAGCGGCAGATTCCCCGCATGTCTGCGAGCGCCTCAGAAAAAGCGCTTCCCAGTACGATTCCAATGTCTTCTACGGTGTGGTGGTAATCCACGTCTGTATCTCCCTGACAGCTGACTGTAAGGTCAAATCTGCCGTGCCTTGCAAAGAGGGTCAGCATATGGTCTAAAAATCCACAGCCTGTATGAACAGCGCTTTCCCCTCTGCCGTCCATATTCAGCTTCAGACTGATTTGGGTTTCCGCTGTATTTCGATTGATTTCACTTGTTCTCATCTTTTTACCTCAAAATTTCTGATACTGCTTCTAAAAAGCAATCCATCTCTTCTCTTGTTCCAATGGTAATTCTATTGTACTGGCTGATTGCCTCTTTGTCAAAGTGACGAATCAAAATGCTTTTTTCCCGCAGCTTTTCATAAAGAACCCCACCGTCCACATCGGGAGATTTTGCAAAGAGAAAATTGGCCTTAGACGGCACCACCTCAAAGCCCATAGCAATCAGCTTTTCTGCAGTATAGGCTCTGGTTTCCATAATACGCCTGCAGTTTTCCATATAGTATTCATTTTCGGAAAGGGCTGCAATACCAGCAGCGCTGGTCATTCTATTGACATTGTACGGATTAGTGGAAAACTTGATTTTTTCAAGATCCGCAACCAGCGCTGCTGACGCGATGGCAAAACCCAGACGCGCCCCCGCCATGCTCCTCGATTTAGAGAAAGTCTGCACCACCAGCAGATTCTCATATTTATGTATCAATTCTACTGCGCTGTCTGCACCAAAATCCACATAAGCCTCGTCAATGAGCACCACCGAATCCCTGTTGGTTCTGACGATTTCTTCCACCTGCTGCAGCGAGAGGGTCTGTCCTGTCGGCGCATTGGGATTTGCAATGACAATCATGCCGTCCTTACAGACATAATCCTTGGGATCGATGGAAAAATCCGGTTTCAGTGGCACTTTCACATAATCGGTTTCGTAAAGGTCCGCAAAGACCTCGTAAAATCCATAGGAAGTCTCCGGAAAGTAGACCTTGCCGCCTTCGCCCGCAAAAGCCATAAAGGCAAAGTTTAAAATGTCATCGGAACCGTTGGTTACAAACACGTTGTTTCTCTGCACCCTGTAAAGATTTGCGATGGCCTGCTTCAAATCCGACGAATCCGGATCCGAATAAAGACGTAGATTTGCAGCCTCACCTGCGTTTAATGCTGCAATGGTAGCAGGTCCCGGTGGATAAGGTGATTCGTTGGTATTCAGCTTAATCATCACCTGATCTTTCGGCTGCTCTCCCGGCGTATAAGGCTTTAATTTCCTGTATTTTTCTACCAAAAATTTACTCATTTATTTTTCCTCTTTTTCCTTCAGCTGGGAAGCCAGACTGTCACGAATCTGCTCAATCTCTGCCGTCTTAAACTTAAAGCCCGCCTTATTGGCAATAAGTCTTGCGCTGATTGGCACAATAGTCTTTACCACTTCCAGATTATTTTCCTTCAGGGTCTTTCCCGTCTCCACGATATCCACGATGACATCTGAAAGACCCAAAATCGGTGCGATTTCAATAGAACCGTTGAGTTTGATGATGTCGATATCTCTGCTTTCCCTCTCGTAATAGGTTCTCGCGATATTTGGAAACTTTGTTGCAACCTTTAAGGTTCGCTCGGTGTTGTCGCGGAAAGTACTCTTTGCGGCAACCGCCATTCTGCATTTTCCAAGTTCCAAGTCCAAAAGCTCATAAACTTCTGGCTCGTATTCCAGCAAAATGTCCTTTCCCGCTACGCCGATATCTGCAGCTCCACGCTCCACATAAATAGTCACATCCGACGGCTTGACCCAGAAGTAGCGAACCCCCACGTCTTCGTTTTCAAAGATCAGCTTTCTGTTATCCTCTTTAATAGACGGACAAGGATAGCCCGCCTTTTCAAACATATCATAAACCTTCTGCCCCAGTCTTCCCTTGGGCAGAGCCACATTAATCATTTCTTTCAAGGATTTTTACCTCCCCATCTTCCAGTTTCAAAAGCTTCTTGTAAGTCATTTTCTCCGGAATACTGCGCTCCAAAAGGACACTTTCGCCCTTGTCACGCATATCCTTAGCCTCCTTCATCAAAAGGCGTAAATCCGATTTCTCATCGTAGAGAAAGACCACATCAAAGTCGTAGACTTTTTCACTAGGGTCAAGTCTGTCCAAAGAATCCAAATATACCGCAAAGCCAATAGCTCCGGCTTTCTTCCCCATTCGCTCCATCAGCTGATCATACTGACCGCCGGAGAGAATACTGTTTGGAATGCCCTTTATAAAACCTTTGTACAAAATACCGCTATAATAGCCCATATCGTTGACGATGGAAAAGTCGATATTGATATTCTTTGCCAGCTTGTTGACCGCCAAAATGCTGCAGATGGTTTCAAGTTCGGTCAAGGCCACTCTCACCTCATCGGAAAGGCTGGCTTTTTTCAGAGCCGTTAACACCTTCTTATATCCTCCATAGGTTGATACCAAAGTCTCGATGGACTGATATACCGTTTCTTCGATTCCGTTCTCTTCACATAGCTTGCGAATTTCGTGCAAATTTTTTTCCGCGATGCACTTCAAAACCTGCCGCTGCAGCTCCTCGCAAAGCGGCGCAAGCACTGCCTTAATGACGCCCATATGGGAAATTTCCAAAACGTAGTTACTGCTGATTGTCGCAAGGCTCTTTGCCGCCAAAGCGGTTACCTCACAAATATGATAAAGGTCGATATCGCCCATACACTCAAGACCCGTCTGCATAATTTCTTTATATGTATGAGAAGATTTGGAGGCGCGATAAATGTTCTCACTATAGTAAACTTTCTCTATATATCCTTCGCTGTGATGGTAATTCTTAATAATGGAAAGTGTTAAGTCTGGCTTTAAAGCCATCAGTTTTCCGTTGTCGTTAAAAGTGATCATGCTGTCAATCTGCAGGAATTCTTTATTCTTAACGTAAAGGTCGTATTCCTCAAACTTTCCCATCTTAAACTGTCTGTAGCCGTAGTTCTGGTATAGATTTCTCAGTTCAAAAGTTGCTCTTTCATCACTTTTCAGTAAACTTCTGCTGATTTTCATTGTCTGTCTTTAACTCCTTTCAGCTTTCATAGGGCACACCTTTTCCTTAAGTTCCGCCCTTCGCTTTATTATTTTACCACATTAAAGCATTAAATCAAGAGGCTCACACTATGTTTTTATGTTTTTTTTGCTATACAAAGCGGAGGACCGATTCTCAGATCGCCGACCCTTCGTCCTGCTGCCAGTGGCGGATAAAATGCATATATTCGCACAAAAGAACCAAAATATGCACAGCCCTCTGCATATATTTTAAAAAAAACTTCAATATATGCATATTCTATGGTTTTGAAAAGAAATTTTATCACTTCCTTGCCGATATTTTTCGTTTTCTAGATGCTATTGTGCATATATCAAACACTTTCTCCAAAAATATGCACATCAGTGTGCATATAATCGGCAAAACTTCTGAAAATATGCACACTACAGTTTTCCGGTAGTGCACACTCATCCATAAAAAAACTGCCCGCTTTCATAATATGTAAGTAGACAGCTTTCGCTTATTTTCTCATCAACTTGTGAATCTGGTCAAGCTCTTCCTCAAAGTCCTTGGAAACAGCGCCTGGATTTCTGCGAAGAATGTTCACCGCTCTTCGGTACTCCTTATCGGTACGCTCTGCCAGTTTCTGTCTATGAGTCTCCAGCCTTTCATAAAAGTCCACACGCTCCTGCAGCGCTTCCTGCTTATCGGTAAAATAGTTTTCTGCATAATCGCGAAGTGCTGCCAGTTTTGTCTCATACTCTCTTCGGGATTCTCTCAAATTTCGCTCAAAGCGATTGCGGAACTTTTCTGCTTTCGCCCCCTGCTCTTCCTTAAATTTCCGAATATCATCTTCAGCAAGGGCATAGACAAAATCAATTCTGCTCTGCAGTCTGCGCAGTTCCTCGTTGCTCTCTGCTTTTTTGATCAGCATAGCCTTTAAATCCAGCGCTTCGTTTACAGAAATGGTCATATCCACCGAGATCAATATGACAAGCGCCATTGCCGCAGCATCAATTGCTCCCATTGGAATCTGCAGCACTAGTTCTTCAATGGGAGGATGCAGCACTCTGACCAAAAGAATGGAAAATCCGCCCCACGCCAGAGATACAAATAGACAGATATGCCCATTCAAATTCAGCCTGTGCTGTGAGTAATCCCAATAGCGCACGCCAAAAATCTTCTGCATCGCCGCACCAGTGCAGTACTCCAGGATTGTCGAACTAATCATGCCAAACAGATAAATCAGTGGCAGGCTGTTGCGCACACCTAAAGTGGCAAAGAGAATCACAATTGCACCCGACCCATAAATCGGCAAGAATGGTCCATGCATAAAACCTCGATTTTCAAAATGTCCTGTGCGAACAGACACATACACAGTCTCCCAAATCCAGCCCAGAAAACAATATATAAAAAATAGAAACACCCACTGTGTCGGACTATAATACATCGGTTTTCTTTCCCTCTTTATGACATAGTTCCGTATTCGGACAGCTTCCGCAATGGAAATTGCACTTTTCTTCGTTAATATCTCTCTCTGCTTCATTTTTCGATGCCATGACAACGGTGGCAAAGCCAATCAGCCCCAATACCACAGCTACCACAACGATATATCCAATATGACTAAAAAAATATTCCACTTTATATGTCCTCCAACTCGTTTTTCGTTAATCCGCCTTCTGCCATTTTAGCACAAGAAACGCCGAATGAAAACAGGCATATTTTTCAGCCCTACGGCAGGGGTGCGAAAAATTATCAGCGAATTGAACTGTGACAAAAGTGACAAATTTCTTGATTTTTGTCACTTTTATCAAGATTGAATCCCGCAGCAAGAGGTTCGTTTAATCATTCCTCGAACACTTCTCAGCGTCAATGGCAAGCACCAGCATCAGCACATACAGCGCGTCCTTTGAATCTTCGATATCCAGCACGTAAGTATCTGTCCAGTGGAATAACTCTTTGGAAATCACGGCTACCTTTCTTCCATCGACACCGATGACTTCGTAATCCCATTCCATGAAATCTCCTTCGATATGCCAACCGTTAAAGTCGATATGATACCGTGGCTTCAGAAATGAAAACTCCTTGCTGATACTTCCGATATATCCCTCTCCTTCGTAGATTTCAAACTTAGGCAGCCATGTCAATACTTTCTCCCTGACTGTTCCGACTTCACTTCCCCGCGCGTCAAAAATTTTCAGGCAATGTCCCCAGGCAAGCTGCCCCTGCACCGTGTACACCGGTCGTTCTGATTCATCATATATATCATAACTGTCAAACCATGAAAAAAATCTCTGTTTAAATCTCAGCTTCATCCCGTACCTCTCATTAAAATCAAATTACCTGAAATTATTATACCACAAGCGCAGCACCTGGTGCTGCGGCGGCGTATGCCGCCTGTGCCGTAGGCACAGAGTTTGTGATTCAATGTTCTCTCAGGCGTCAGAATCTTCAATTCTGCTAACGCCGTGAGGTTATTATACCACATATTGATAGCAGCAGAAAGAGAAATCGCAGGTGCGGAAAGGCAAAACCTTGAAAACTTTTGCGGCTTTGTTCGCGGATTACCTGTTGCAGTTTCATGGGTTTGTCGTGATTACACAGTACATGCATCTTGAAAAAATTCCCATTCTATCGTATAATTAGAAGTAAGAAACCTGAAATCATGTGAATTTATATGAAAGGACAGAAATTATGAAAAGAAGAAAATTATTATCCCTCGTTCTTGCTTTTGCGTTGGTTCTAACCACTGCTTTCGCAGGTGCGGAAAGTATCTTTGCGGGGACTGTGTCTGACGCAGCTGGTACCCCAGCCACAGAAATTACAGCACAGGGCGCAAATTCAACAGAAGATATCAATGCATATGTCGCCAGAATGACCACAGGCAGTGACAATGTTACTGTCATTCCGGTCAAAACAACAAAAGGCGGCACCTTGGCAATTCCACTTTCCGGCGTTGAAGTAGGAAAAGGCGTTACCGTAACCCTGCACTCTACTTCTGCTGCAACCAGCGGAGACAAAATTGGCTACTCCAAATATCTAAGCAGTTCAAAAGTAGAAGACACCCTGTACGCAAAAGTAAAAAAAGCGGGCACTTACTATTTGAAGTTTGAAACTGCAAGCTACAACGCTGGCATGCCGCAGTCCGTAGGATTTCGCGCTATTCTCTATCCTGCAGGCGGCACGCTGACCAAAGGCAAAGTATTCTACGGCGCAAGTCCGGATAACAGTGGCGTTTCCTACTATAAGGTAACCGCCCCTGGCAACGGCTATCTGACTGTTAGCTTTCCAGAAAGACTGACCGACTACTCTAGTTTCAACATTAAACTGATGAATTCCAAGAAAAACAGTCTGTTCACCAACTTTGAATATCTGTCTTCCAGCAAGGCATACAAGACCACCATCGGCGTTGCGAAAGGCACCTATTACATTGCGGTAAAGAATTCTGACAATGCTTACGGTATCAAAGTTTCTTTCACCAGCGTCAAGGAAAGCAGCGGCTCTTCCAAGAGCAAGGCAAAGTCCATTTCCAAGGGCAGTACCAAGAAAGGCATCATCACTGCAGCGCAGAGTGCAACTTCTGGAGACTGGTACAAATTTAAAATCACCAAAACCCAGTATGTCAAATTTACCTTTAAAGTAAAGGCTAACGGCGGCGGCAGTTCTGGCGGACTGAAAGCAGCTTTCTATCAATCCGGTAAAACCTATCCGGCTACCAGCGTCAACTGTTACGGCGATGATGGCAAAGAAGTGCAGCTATACACCATCGGCAAAGGCACTAAGCTGGCGCCGGGCACTTACTACATCAAGGTCCAGAAGTATAGTCACGGAAATGGTTACTATACGCTGAAATGGAACAAGTAATAAAACTATAAGTATACAAAAACACCGGCTTATCATCAGTCGGTGTTTTTATGTTCAAAACTAGCCATGCATTCAATGCGTGGTTTCTTATATATAAAAAAGGCGGGAATACTCCCGCCCATTGTTTTTAGTTTTCTTTCAGTTTGGCTACCAGTTCGCCTGCTTTAACCTGCTGGCCTTCGTGTACATAGATTGTGTCTACGACGCCCTTTGCAGTTGCCAGAATATTGGTTTCCATCTTCATCGCTTCGATGACTGCGATCGGCTGTTTTTCTTCTACCGCTTCGCCTTCCTTCACCAAAATCTTCAGGATATTGCCCGGGATATTGGCGCCGATTTCCATCGGATCGTCCTCGTTTGCAAAACGTGCAGTTGCGATGGAAGAAACAGCAGACTGCATATCTTCGTCCTTAATCTTAACGATTCTTCTGTTGCCGTTGACTTCAAATACCAAATCGCGGTTGCCTTCCGGATCTACGCCTCTGATTTCGTGCAGCTTGATGACCAACACTTTTCCTTCCTCCAGCTTGACTTCACAGGTTTCACCTTCGGAAAGACCGTGGAAGTAGATATCGCTGCCCATGTATCTAAAGTTCCCATCCTTTTTCAGGCTCTTGTGGTAGTCTTCAAATACTTTAGAGTACATTGCATAACTGATGATATCCTGCGGCGTTGCATCTATTCCCAGTTCATCTTTCAGATGCGCTTTGATTGCACCGAAATCTTCCGGCGGTAAAAGTTCACCAGGTCTGCAGGTAATCGGTGTTTTACCTTTCAGCACAACTTTCTGAATATCTTCTGGGAAACCGCCTTCTGGCTGCCCCATCATACCTTCAAAGTAAGATACAGTGGAATCCGGGAAGTCGATATCCTTACCCTTTTCAACGATGTTCTCCGGTGTAATGTCGTTCTGTACCATAAAGATTGCCAAATCGCCCACTACCTTGGAGGACGGTGTTACCTTGATGATATCACCCAGCATCTGATTTACTGTTTTATACATATCCTTTACTTCCTGGAACTTGTGTCCAAGGCCGAAGGATTCTACCTGCGGTTTCAGGTTGGAGTACTGCCCGCCAGGGATTTCATACTTGTAGATTTCCGCAGTGGAAGTCGCCATATCGGATTCAAAGTTCTTGTAAACCGGTCTAACATCTCTCCAGTATTCGGAAATCTTCTGAATACCGTCAAGATCTATGCCTGTATCTCTGCTACTGTTTTCAACAGCAGCAACCACAGAGTTCAGCGCTGGCTGAGAAGTCAGACCGCTCATACTGTTAAATGCTGCATCTACTACGTCTACGCCTGCCTGTGCAGCCATCAGAATGGTAGCCACACCGTTTCCACTGGTATCGTGGGTGTGCAGATGAATCGGCATATCCACCTCTTCCTTCAGCGCTTTCACCAGCTTATAAGCTGCCATCGGCTTGAGAAGACCGGACATATCCTTGATGCCCAGAATGTGAGAGCCTCTCTTCTCCAGCTCCTTTGCCATTCTGATATAGTAATCCAGATTGTATTTGGTTCTGGAATCATCCAGAATATCTCCGGTGTAGCACAGGCATGCTTCTGCAATTTTGCCCTGTTTCAAGGTTTCATCCAGAGCTACTTCCATACCCTGAATCCAGTTCAGAGAGTCAAAGATACGGAACACATCGATACCAGCAGCCGCAGACTGCTTGACGAATTCTCTGATTACATTATCCGGATAGTTCTTGTAGCCGACTGCGTTGGCCCCTCTGATCAGCATCTGGAACATAACATTAGGAATCTTGGCACGCAGCGTTTCCAGTCTTTCCCATGGAGATTCCTTGAGGAACCTGAAGGAAGTATCGAAGGTTGCACCGCCCCACATTTCGATGGAGAACAGGTCTTTGCCGTAAAGCGCCATTGCCGGTGCAATCTTTTCCATATCTACAGTTCTGACCCTGGTTGCCATCAGGGACTGCTGAGCATCTCTTGTCGTGGTATCCGTAATCAGCAGTTTCTTCTGTTCTTTGGTCCATTTTGCAACAGCCTCCGGTCCTTCCATGTCGAGAAGCTGCTTAGTTCCTTTCAACGTGTTGATTTCGGTCATCGGAATCTTCGGGAATACCGGCACGTCAAACTGCGGCTTGACGCCTTTTGTCTCATTGACGACTTTATTTCCGATGAAGTTTAAAACCTTCAGTTCTTTATCATCAGCTTTTCTGATATTGAGCAGCTCAGGGTTAGCCCCGATAAAGCCGGTATCACAATCGCCCGCTTTAAAGGTAGGATGATTCAGTACATTAAGTAAAAAACCGATATTGGTCTTAACGCCTTTAATCTGAGTTTCACGCAGGGCTCTGATCGCCTTTCTGGTCGCGCCCTCAAAGGTATTGGAATATGCCGTAATCTTAACCAGTAAGCTGTCATAATATGGAGATACGACAGAACCGGTAAATCCATTGCCGCCGTCCAAACGAATGCCGTAGCCGGAAGCACTTCTGTAAAGTTCGATGGTTCCGGTATCAGGCGCAAAACCGTTGGCAGGGTCTTCTGTGGTAATTCTGCACTGAATCGCATTTCCTCTCATCTGAATATCTTTCTGGCTTCTGATGCCGACTTCGTCGGAATCAAGCGGATATCCTTCGGCGATGAGAATCTGAGATTGTACGATATCAATACCGGTTACCATTTCTGTTACCGTATGCTCTACCTGGATTCTCGGATTCATCTCGATAAAGTAGTGATTGCCATGTTTATCCAGCAAAAATTCAACTGTACCTGCACTTCTGTAGTTTACGGCTCTTGCGATTTTCAGCGCATCTTCGCAGATTGCCTTTCTCTTTTCCTCAGTCAGACACAGCGCCGGCGTAAACTCGATAACCTTCTGGTGTCTTCTCTGAATGGAGCAGTCTCTTTCGCAAAGATGCACTACATTGCCGTATTTGTCTCCCAAAATCTGCACTTCGATGTGCTTCGGGCTTTCTAAATATTTTTCAATAAAGATGTCGTCGATGCCGAAGGCTTTCTTCGCTTCGCTCTTTGCACTTCTATACTCCGGCAGCAGATCCTGCTCGTTTCTGACAATACGCATACCGCGTCCGCCGCCGCCGGCAGCAGCCTTGAGCATAATCGGATAGCCGCACTTCTGTGCAAACTCAACAGCTTCCTTTTCAGTTTGAATTGCCTTTTCTACACCTGGAATAGTAGGAACGCCTACCTTCATTGCGACCAGTTTGGACTGAATCTTGTCGCCCAGACTTCCCATCATCTTGTCAGTCGGTCCGATAAATTCGATGCCTGCGTTTTCACATGCCGCTGCGAACTCCTGATTCTCTGAAAGGAATCCATAGCCCGGATGAATGGCGTCTACACCCTTGGCTTTTGCTAGCTCGATGATTTCCTCGATGGCAAGGTAAGCCGCAACTGGCGCTTTGCCTTTGCCAATCTGATAGGATTCATCTGCTTTGGTTCTGAACAGCGAATTCTTGTCTTCTTCTGAGTAAACTGCAACGGTTCTAATCCCCAGCTCGTTACAAGCACGGAAAATTCGAATTGCAATCTCGCCTCTGTTGGCGACCAGCACTCTCTTGAATTTTTTAATTTCTTTCATTTTTCTCTCCCATTCTCTCATCTCACAGGTTCAGAATTTTTCCGCCCCAGAGATGTATAAAAAAATTAAAATAATTTAAAAAACTATTGAATGATATGAATATCAACCTGGGGATAAGGAATCTCAATACCCGCCTGGTCAAAAGCAATTTTTACATTTTCCTCTAAATAATATTTTACATCAAAATAGTCCTCTGTGGAACACCAAACTTTCAAATCCATCAAAATCGCATGGTCTCCATGGGACGATACACCGATAACAAACTCCGGTTCTTTTTGCGCCTTGGGACAACGCTCAGCAACAGCAAGCAGGATTTCCTTTGCTTTTCCGATATCCGCCTGATAACTGATGCCAAAGGTACAGTCCACTCTGCGCATCTGTTCTCTGGAATAATTGGTTAAAATTGATGTGGTAATGGTCCCATTGGGAATGGTCACCACTTTATTGTCAAAGGTATGCAGCTTCGTTGTCAAAAGGTCGATGGCGTCAACCACACCTATAGTTCCGCTTACCTCTATGGTATCATCTTTGTTAAAAGGTTTGTTCATCAATATGATGATGCCGCCTGCCACATTGCCGAGGCTGTCCTTAAGAGCCAGCGCAATGGCAGCGCCGCCTGCGCCCAGCACTGCAACTAGTGATGCCGGACTAATTCCCAGCATCGGCAGCACCGATACGATTAGTACGATCCACAGAATAATCCGGGTAGATTTTAGAATAAATAAATACAATGCTTCATCCAGATTGGATCGCTCCAGTGCCTTTTTCTCAATCCGCAGAATAATGCGAATGGCAATCCAGCCAAGTAGGACGACGAGCAGCGTTGTTCCAAGATCTATTAAAAGTTCTATGTTTTTTTGAGACATATATTATCTCCCTGATCTTCTTCTTTCAATCTCGCGAAGCAGCTTTTTGCGCAGCCTGATATCATCCGGTGTAATTTCTACCAATTCATCGTCAGCAATAAATTCCAACGCTTCTTCCAAAGTGAAAGTTCTCGGCGGTGAAAGTTTAACAGCATCATCATTTCCCGCTGCACGCATATTGGTGGCTTTCTTCGCTTTGCAAGGGTTTACCTCCATGTCATCACTTCTGGAATTCATGCCTACAATCATGCCTTCGTAAACTTTGGTTCCTGGATCCACAAACATCTGCACACGCTCACTGATACTAGCCAGTGCGTAAGGAGTGCATACGCCCTCTTCAATGGCAATGGCAACGCCGTTGGTTCTGCCTGCAATATCTCCCTTGTATGCTTCAAAGGTAAGGAATCTGCGCTCCATAGTCCCCTCTCCGTGGGTGTCGTTGATAAATTCAGAGCGGTAGCCTAAAAGTCCTCTTGTCGGCACGTGATATTCCAGCTTGGAATAGCCGTTTTCGCCGGTCATCTGCACCATAATCCCTTTACGGAGATTCAGTTTAGAGATTACTGTTCCAGTATATTCATCAGGCACGCTGAGCACCACTTCTTCAATAGGCTCCAGCTTTTTACCCTGTTCATCTTTTCTGTAAATCACTTCCGGCTTGGAAACCGCCAGTTCATATCCTTCTCTTCTCATATTTTCAATAAGAATAGAAAGGTGCAGTTCCCCTCTGCCGGATACTTTGAAACTGTCAGTGGAATCTGTATCCTCCACCATCAGACCTACATTGACCTCCAGTTCCTTGTTCAGTCTTTCCCTGATATGTCTTGAGGTGACAAATTTGCCAACTTTTCCGGCAAACGGCGACTTGTTTACCATAAAATTCATAGAAAGAGTCGGTTCTTCGATGTGAATCATCTCCATCGGCTCAGGTTTTGCCACATCGCAGATAGTCTCACCGATAGAAATATCTGCAATACCGGAAACTACGACAATATCACCGCACTCAGCCTGCGGCACTGCTATCCGCTTAAGCCCTCTGTATACAAAGACCTGATTGACCTTTCTCTGTACAATCTGACCGTCTTCCTTTGCAACGGCTACAGTCTGCCCTTCCTTCAAAACACCTCTCGTGATTCTGCCGATGCCTAATCTTCCGATATAGTCATCGTAAGCCAGCGTGGATACCTGCAGCTGCAGCGGTTCTTCTCGCAAATCAGCATAAGGCTCGCAGTGCTCGATAATCGTGTCAAAAAGCGGCGTAATGTCAAGACCTGCAAATCCTGCCGGCGTGTGTTTCATTTTCACATCACCTTGTTCTACAGAAAGCCCCTCCGCCTCCTTCGGGTCACGAACCGCAATCCCCTGTCTTGCAATCCCGTAAAGAATCGGAAAATCAAGCTGTGTATCGTTTGCATTTAGATCCATGAAAAGTTCATAAACCTCATCCACGACCTCATCAATTCTTGCGTCTTTTTTATCTATTTTATTAATGAATAAAATCGGATTCAGCCCCTGTTCCAAAGATTTGCTCAGTACAAATCTGGTCTGCGGCATCGGTCCCTCGCTGGAATCCACCAACAAAATTACCGTATCCACCGTCTTCATAATACGTTCCACTTCTGAAGAAAAGTCCGCATGCCCCGGCGTATCTACAATATTAATCTTTACATCACCGTGCATCACAGAACAGTTCTTGGAATAGATGGTAATGCCTCTTTCCCTTTCGATGTCATCACTATCCATAACACAGTCAGCAACTTCCTCGTTTGCTCGAAATACTCCGCTCTGATTGAGAAACGCATCAACCAGGGTGGATTTTCCCGCATCGACATGAGCGATGACTGCTATATTAATTATCTTTTGTTTGTCTGTCATTTCATTACCTTCTTTTTTTGAAAAAAATACTTATTAATTTTACCACGTTAACGCATCTTGTTCAATAGTTTGTGCAAGGTTTTTGTATTTTTTTGTTAAATTTTTATAATATTCATCTATATTTTTTGTGTATACAACTACAGTTCACCTTCCGGCGTTCTTTTGCATACTATAACGTATGATTAAATTTAGGAGGACTACTTATGCCTAGTGTTTTTTTAAGCCCCTCAACCCAGGAATACAACCTTTTTGTAAACGGCGGTACCGAGGAATACTATGCCAATCTCATCACCGATGCCATGATTCCTTATCTCAGAGCAAGCGGCATCACTTTTTCCAGAAACAATCCCGGCGGCACGGTGAGCAACTCTATCGCCGATTCCAATGCCGGAAACTACGATCTGCACTTTGCCATTCACTCCAACGCTGCACCGCCCAATCTTGCCGGCGCTATCAAAGGTCCCGACGTATATTATTACAGAGACTCCGCTGCCGGAAAAAGCGCTGCCGAAATTACCGCAAACAATCTAAAACAGATCTATCCAAATCCGTCTCTAGTCACTGCAGTTCCAACCACCACCCTGGCAGAACTGCGCCGCACAAAGGCTCCCGCCGTTCTGGTAGAGGTCGCCTACCATGATAACGTCGATGACGCTAACTGGATCAAAAACAATATCAACGCCATTGGACGCAACTTCGCACTTTCCATCGCCGATATTCTCGGCGTTCCTTTTGTAGAGGCCTGATGCTTCACAGCTGATCTATCGTAGGATTTACATGGTAAAAGTCACGCAGCGCTTCATACTGCCGCTGCGCTCTCTCTGCTCGGCTACTTCCTGCATTTGCATTCTTTACAGCCTTTATCATGATATTTCTTGCCGTATGCGCAAGGCTGGTAAATTCAATCATCGCTACATCATAGCCGCAGGCTTCCAGTTTAAGGCCGCGCAGACCGTCTGTCAGGTATTCTGTCAGGCGGTCTTTTAAAATTCCGTGTTTCAGCATAGGCTGATGGATTTCGCTCTTAATCTGAGAAAACAGCTCATGCTGGCAGCAAGGCACTGACAAGATTACCTTAGTATTCCAAGAAACTGCATTGATGAGTGCATAATCTGTAGCAGTATCACAAGCATGAAGCGTCACTACCATATCCGCATAGTCTGCGGTGTAGTCTGCAATATCACCCCGCAAGAACTGCAGTCCGTCGTATTGCAGATCTTCCGCAATTTTACTGCAGAACTGAATGACATCCTCTTTCAGATCCAGTCCGATAATTTCCACATCCCGCTCTTTCAAAATTTTCAAGTAGTAATAAAGCGCAAAAGTAAGATAAGCCTTGCCACAGCCAAAGTCAATGATTCGCAGCGTCCTGTCCTTTGGAAGAGACGAAAACACATCCTCCACGATTTCCAGATACCGATTAATTTGCCTGTATTTGCTATAATGCCTCTGTATCACATTTCCGTCTTTATCCATAACTCCAAGTCGCACTAAAAAGTCGCAAGGTGTCTTTTCCGGAATGATCCTCCTCTTCTCTCTGTTGTGTTCCAGGGTTGGCATGCCCTTTGTGGCAGACTTTGTGGTAATTCTCGGCTTTTCCGGCTTTGCTGCCAGCACTTGCAAATCCTCAGAAAGCGTGAAAATATTTACTTGTTTAAATTCCTCTCGCACAAGACGCATCGCCAAAGCTGCCGCTTCCGACTCCGAAAGATTCTCATGAGTCACCTTTTTTTCGAAGGTATACTCTGCCTGAAAGCACGACTTTCCCGAAATCTTCAGCGGTCTGATGGTGACCTTTGTACAAGCAAGTGATTTTTTACGCTTGCCGGAAAAGATCATCCGCACCAATTCCCCTGTTGAAAATATATCGTTAAACAGTGTCTGTAATGTTTCCATTTTCTACATTTCTCCTCTAATATATTCCTGTCAGATTCATCAGCTGCGGCGTCAAATAACATTCAAGTACAGCTGCGACAATCAAAAGCGGTATTACGACCATCACAAATCCCTTAGCAATTCCATTGAGCATAGGTAGAATTTTTTCATCCCTTGCCTTTCCGAAAATTTTCATGGTGAGGATTTTGCAAAGATAGATGCCCATAGCCATGGAAAGGAAAAAAGCTGGCAGTTCAAAAATCCCGTGAGGCAAAAGTCCAAATATAATAGTCTTGGTCAGACTGACAGCACCGCTTGCCTGCACGATTCCCAGCAGTGCGCCGATCATCATTGCATTGGAAAGCAGCGCCCAAGCAGGTAGGAATATAAATGGGATGAATCCGATTCCTACACAGGTAGCACATGCAAAAAGATTGCTGCGAAAAAGGGATAGAAGCGAAAGCGTTCCATCTTTTCCTGTCACAGCTTCTACATTTGGCATATAAAGCGCCAGCGCACTCTGTGCATCTTGGCTGTTTTCATAAAAATAAAAGCTGAAAACTGCAGTCACCACGATAAACACGGCTCCTACAGCCAAGGTCATTTTCAGTAGTTTTTCTCTCATAAGCATCTCCTGTTTATCCGTAAATCTTTGCTAGAATCCACAGCATGGCATTAGTTGGAAGAATTCTGTACAAAACTCCCAGAAATTCATTAGAAAGTCCGACAATTTTGTGCGCAGGAAGTTTCTTTCGCCGAATCAATGCGCATACAGTGTCCGCCACCTTCACAGGAGACATGCCATGCTGTTCAGACTGCTCCATCTTTGCTACTGACGCTGAGATCCTGCCCTGATAAATATCGTCTCCTTCTGCTGTCTTTATACGGTTTTCTGTAAACTCAGTTTTCACATCGTTGAGCATGATGGTGCAGGTTTCCACACCAAAAGGCTTCATCTCTATACCCAGTGCATCGCTAAAGGCATTAACCCCGGCTTTGCTGGCTGCATAATAGCTCTGGAACGGAATAGGAAAAATTGCCGCAAGAGAGGATATAAAGATAATTTTTCCTCCGCCCTGCGCTCTCATCCGGTAAGCCGCCTGCTGTGCGCAGGCGATAGCACCGAATACATTGACTTCAAATTGTCTGCGGTAATCCTTTTCACTGGTAAATTCCGCTGCACCGGAAATCCCCATGCCTGCATTGACAACCAGCAGATCAATACAACCTGCTTTTTCCTGCACTTCCCCAAAAGCAGCAGCCACACTTTCCCTTTTCGTCACATCGCAGCTGATCCAATCTATTTCAGAAAGACCTGCACTGCTTCTTGCAAGCCCAAAGACCCGGTATCCATCTGTAAGCAAACCCTTTGCGATTTCCAGACCGATGCCCTTGGACGCGCCGGTCACTACTGCACATCTATGTTTCATACGTTATTTCATCTCCCTTTTATCATCTGACTCCAGTTTGCGATAAATCTCTTTGCGTGCACCTCTTGTGCGAATCAGACTTCTCATCCAGAACACGATAAGTAGAATCAGGAAGAGCACGCCTGCATCCATACGCCACTGCAAACTCCCATCTAATAAATCTATGACTGCAATTATCGCTGCAATCACAACAACCATGATTAAATCTTTAATTTTCTTGTTCAACTTGCTACCTCATTTCAATTCTTCTCTTATTGCTCAGCGCCATATACCCCGATATAGATTCGATTTCGACCGCTTCCATGCTCACGCAGAAGCCCCTTCTCGCAAAGTCTTCTCAATAGCTGGTAAGCTTTTGTAGTTTTTATTTGTAAAAGAGACTCTGTTTCTTTTCGGGTAATAAAGCCCTTTGCTCTCACATGGCGTAAAATACGTTCCTCTTCTGTGATATAAGGGATAGGCGCACCTTCTGAAGATGCATAAACGTATCTGATTTCCGGCATCTTAATACCCCCTAAAGCAAGTTCCTGCGCTTCATCACCGATTTGGTTCTTTTCATAAACTGTATCCTCATCAGAATTGCGGTTCGGAAGTGTTACTCGAAACGCGCCCTGTGCTGTCTCAATCTTTGGCTGTTTCGGCTCTTCCCTATACATCCGCATAATCTTGCTGATGCCTGTACCATAACTTTCAATCAGGCCCATCCTATAAAAAATTGAAGCCAAATTAGGATTTCTTGATTGAGAAACCCCTATAAGAATCGCTTCAAGGGATAACCCCTGCACCAGACCACCTAAAGAGATAAATTCTACACGATCCTCATAAATATTGACCAGCGTGCTTGCACTGAAAGCATAATCCCGATGTACAATGCAGTTGATCAAAGCCTCTCTGACTGCACCTTCTGGATAATCACGCCGATCAATTCTGTTTAATCCAGAAAAAGTGGCCTTTGTCTTATTACTCAAATCAATCAGTTCATACACACTGCGCAACTGCTTCAAAAGCGAACCAGAAAATTCTTTCCTGCTAAGAAAAACTTCCTTCTCCTTACCCTGAAAAATTGCGACTTTAATACTGTGTTCACACTGATCCGACAAGAGCTGCGCTAAGTTGGTGTAAAGACCGTCCTCTCCAATCAAATGCAGATTTCTCATCTGGGATATGCCAAACTCGATTTCTTTTTGCTGCATCTCAGCCTCTAACACAGAAAATGTAAGATTCTGCTCCATACTGCGGCTGTCCTCATAAGATTTACCGCTGCCGTCCAGTATCAGCTGTCTGATACCCTCATCACTAACGGGCAAACAGGCGCTGCCCTGCCTGATATAAACCCCCGAAGGTCGCAATCCCTTGCTCTTTAAATAATACGGTCTTCTAGTTCCCACCTGCACTTCAATCTCAACAACTGCTTTTCCTTCTATCTCAACGGTTCTAATCTGTACAAAAGGCATGACATCCGGCATAATCCCATCAGAAAGAGCACTGGAAACCTGTAACATCACCGCATCCGAATCATCTACCCCTCTTACGCTTCCGTCATTTCTGATTCCAATATAAATGCTGCCTCCTTCTGCATTGGCAAAGGCAATGACTTCTTTCTTGATATCACCTGTGAAAACTTCTTTCCATTCCACGTCTATATTTTCAATCCGCTTCATCTCAGTTTCCCTCCTACAATAACTTCTTTCTTTTTATTATAACCAAAAAAACAAAAAATTCAACCGTAAAAGAAAGAAAAAGAAAGATTGTGAAATAAAAAATTCTATAACAAATGAAAAACAAGAGTCCATAAAGTCGCCAAGGACTACAGACTCCTGCTTTCTATGCATAAGTCTAATATTTTTTCTTTTCAGTGCATTAGAAAAAACGATTTTCAACAGAAAAAGGTTGCTTTATCGCAACCTTTTTGACTATAAAGATGGCCTGGTTTATTCCTTCAAATCCCAGTCGATAGCACTCTGCCCGCTGTCTTCCAAAAAAGCGTTAGCCTTTGAGAAATACTGTCCGCCGTAAAAGCCATTGTATGCAGACAGCGGGCTGGGATGAGCTCCAGTCAGAATCAGATGATTCGAATTTGTGATCAGGCTTTGTTTTGATTTTGCATTACCGCCCCAGAGAATGAACACCATAGGTTTTTCTCTCTGGTTGAGAAGCCTGATTACCTGATCGGTAAATATTTCCCAGCCCTTTCCTTTATGGGAATTAGGCTGATGTTCACGTACGGTAAGACATGTATTAAGCAGCAGCACCCCCTGCTCTGCCCATTTAACAAGGTAGCCGTGATCCGGCGGATTGATTCCCAAATCATCCTTTAACTCCTTAAAAATGTTCACAAGTGAAGGCGGCTGTTTGATACCCGGCCGTACGGAAAAGGACATGCCGTGAGCCTGCCCCGGGCCATGATAAGGGTCCTGACCCAAAATCACCACCTTGACATCGTCATAGTCTGTATACTTCAGCGCATTGAAGATGTCATGCATATCCGGATAAATCGTTTTGCTCCTGTATTCCGCAATTAGAAACCGCCGTAGCTTTTGATAATATTCTTTCTCAAATTCTCCTGCTAATATTTCGTCCCATTGATTTCCTATATTTACCATAATGATTTCATCCCTTCTGCGGGTTTTCAAGACCCATTTCTTCATATCTGAGCCATCTGCCCTTTTTAATATAAATCAGCATCATAACAGCACCAATCATCCATGTAATTGGATATCCTAGAATCAGCAAATTCAGCTGATGCGCAAAGCTGAGACTGGCTTTAATCCAAATTACCCTGCAAACGCACAACGAGAAGATGGAAATGACCATACCCTCAAAAGTTCTTCCGACACCGCGAATTGCGCCGATGGCAATCTGCAGAATCGCTAAAACCCAGTAGAATGGATACATATACTTCATCATATAAATGCCTGTCTCGATAACCGCCTGCTCGCCAGTGAAAATCCGAATAATGTATGGACCAAAGACCAGCATCACAGCACCTGCAACCAATGCATAAGCAGTACCCATGCCGATGGACGTTTTCATACCATGCTTGATTCGGTCAACCTTCTGCGCACCGAAGTTCTGTCCGCAGAAGGTCGTTGCTGCCATGCTGATACTTAAAACCGGCAGCAGAATAAAGCCGTCTACTCTGTTAAATGCTGCATAAGACGCCATAACTGTAGCACCAAAACTGTTGACACTGGACTGTACGATGACATTGGACAGTGAAATTACAATGTTTTGTACACCTGTTGGCAGACCAATTTTTACAATCTTTGCCAGTAAATTGTCGTAAAAGCGAATCGCTTTGAAGTGCAGTTTATACATTTCATTGGTGCGCCGCAAAAACCGCAGAATAAAGAAACAGGAAATAGCCTGCGCAATATCTGTCGCAATAGCCGCCCCCACTACCCCCATTTTAAGCACTGCAACAAAGATAATATCCAAAATAGTATTAGATACCGCCGCAATAATCAGGTAAATCAGTGCACGTCTGGAGTTTCCTACGGCATTTAAAATACCCGCCAGCATGTTATAAATAACTGCAAAGAAATGCCCCGCAAAGAAAATCTGCAGGTATGCCTTTGCATCTGCAAACACCTCTTCCGGCGTATTCATCCAGCGAAGAATCCATGGCGTAGTCAGAAATCCTACGATTGATAAAATAATGCCTGCGCAGATAGCAATTGCCAAGGTAGTATGAATTGCCTTAAACACACCATCTTTATTCTGCGCACCATAAGCCTGAGAGGTCATTACTCCTGCACCTGCCGAAGCGCCAATACAAAATCCGATAAGAAGCTGAATGATAGCGCCGCTTGCACCTACTGCTGCCAGCGCCTGACTTCCTACGATGTTGCCTACAATTACAGAGTCCACAATATTATAAAGCTGCTGAAACAGATTCCCTAAAATCAGCGGAATTGAAAAAAGGAGGATTTCCTTCCAGATTGTGCCCGATGTCATTAAAGTGTTATTTTTTTCCATTTGATATCTCCTTTCCTCTAAAGCGTTACTTTCATGTAAACACATTTTCAGGCATAAAGTCAAGAGGTTATGCAAAGAAAAAACAATCTCCTCTTTTTTTCTTTCTTTTTTCATGTTAGAATAGTTTCATGAATAAGATATATATTTCAAAAGACGCAAATGTCAGACTAAAAGAATACTTAGAAACACTGGGTTACAGTTTGGAATTTGTAACATCAGATGGCATTGTCGATAAGGCAATTTCCAGTCATCCCGACACTTTTCTGTGTAAAATGGGCGTTGAAACCAATTCGCCTATTTTTTTCGCTGCTGCAGAAGACCTAGGCAAAGATTATCCTGCTGATGTAAGTTTTAATGCTGCCTGCACCGGCAAATATTTTATTCACAACCTTTCCCTGACCAACGAAAAACTGCTTCTCGCAGCCAAGGAAATGGGCATGGTTCTTATCGATGTTCATCAGGGCTACACCAAATGCAGCACGGTTATCGTGGATGAAACCTCTATTATCACCTACGATGAGGGAATTATCAAGGCTTGCAGCCAGTATCCGGATATTTCCGTACTTCGGGTTGCCCCTGGATTTGTTCGCCTTGACGGCTACGATACCGGCTTCATTGGAGGCGCTAGTGGAAGAGTCGGCAAAGAAATCATCTTCCACGGCGATTTGTTCGGGCACCCGGATTTTTCTTCCATCTTGGATTTTATCGAAAAGCGTGGACTTGCCTGCAAATGGTTTCCGCAGTTTAAGCTGACCGATATCGGGTCGATTTTATGAGCATGCGGGCTGCTTTGCGCTGAGATTGCGCTGAGACGGACTGGCTTTCGCTACGCAAGGCTGGGTTCCTGGCTATGCCGCCGCTCTGGGTTCAGACGTTGACAAATTTCTTGGTTTTTTGTATTTTTGTCAACAAATGCAAAGAAAAGAATCAATTTTTTCATCATTTTAATGCATTACTTTGACAAAATTGACAGATTTCCATTATTTTGTCAATTTAGTCAATGTTTTCAACAAAAAACCATGACAAAATTGACAAATTTCTTGATTTTTGTCAATCCTGTCAATATTTGTGTAAAATATCGGGTTTCCAATCAAGAATATGCTTCATTTATTGATAAAAAACCTTAAATAATAGGAATTTGTCAATACACAAAAACAAACAAGAGAGCAAATACAATTTGCAAACCTTGCAGTATATTCCGGAGATATCAAAAAATGCGGAAGGATGCGCACCGTAGAAATCACAAAATCAAAGATTTTGGATTTTCTGGCGTTTGACCTGCCATCGACTTCAGGCAGAAACCAGGCTAGGACTTCATGTAATGGAGGTGAAAGAAAGTGAAAAAGCATGCCATTATCCCCATCTTCATCCCTCATAAAGGCTGTCCCAACGACTGTATTTTCTGCAATCAGAAAAAGATTACAGCAAGGCAGCATGCGCCGACAGAGGAAGATGTTGTAAGCACTATCGAAACCTGGCTCTCAACACTGGAACCTGCTGGCACAGAAACGATTGAAATCGCTTTCTTCGGCGGCAGTTTTACGGGGATTCCAATAGAGGAACAGTCTGCCTATCTCGCTGTCGCCAAACGCTACAAGGATGCGGGTAGAATTCACAAAATCCACCTGTCCACAAGACCGGACTACATCAACGAACATATTTTAGACAATCTGAAAGCCTACGGCGCAGATGTCATTGAACTGGGTGTTCAGTCCTTTGATGACGAAGTTCTAAAACTTTCTGGAAGAGGGCACGACAGCGCCATCGTATACAAAAGCGCTCAGCTGATCAAGGACTACGGTTTTGAACTGGGGATCCAGCTGATGATCGGGCTTCCGGGAGATTCCCTCGACCGCTGTATTTTTTCGGCAAAAGAGACTGTTAAAATCAGTCCCTCCATTGCACGGCTTTATCCGACGGTGGTGATACGGGATACCGCCCTTTACGACCAGTATCTTTGCGGTCAATACATACCGCTGACACAGGAAGAAGCGGTGCTTCGCACCAAAGAAATGTACAAAATCCTCACAAACGCCGGTATCAACATCATTCGCGTCGGGCTGAAAAGCACAGATATCATAAACGAAGACGGCGATATCAACAGCGAAACTTATCACCCCGCTTTCCGCCAGCTGGTCTTAAGCGAACTGGCAAAAGAGGCGCTGGAAGCGCTTTTATTGGAGACAATGCTTCCGCAAAGCGAGACTGTGAAGGTAGACTTTTACGCAAACGGTAAAAACTTCTCAAATATGGTAGGACACTGCGGCTGCAACAAGGCGTATTTCCGAGAGAAATACCCGAACCTGCGAATTTTATATAAGGTCAATGACGCACTTTGCGACCATCAATTTGAAATTAATATTAAAGGAGATAAATAAATGAAAGAAACATCAAAAGCTGTAGTTACAGTCATAGGAAAAGACATGGTAGGAATCCTCGCCAAGGTTTCCACTGCCTGTGCAAATGCTAACGCAAACGTAATCGAGGTAACCCAGTCCGTACTGGACAGTTTTTTCTGTATGGTTATGATTATTGACATTACCGAAACTTCCCTTTCAATCGATGAGCTGCAGAAGTCTATCGCTGAAGCAGTTCCTGCTATGCAGGTTCATGTCATGCACGAGAATATCTTTAACTCCATGCACAGAATTTAATGGAAGGAGGGATATAAGAATATGCTGAATATGAGCGATATCATGGAAACCATTACCATGATTCAGGAAGAAAACTTAGATATCAGAACCATCACCATGGGCATTTCCTTAATCGACTGCGCTGACAGCGATATCGATAAGTCCTGCGAAAAGGTTTACAACAAAATTCTCCGCCTTGCCAAAGACCTGGTCAAGACCGGCGAATCCATTGAAAAAAAATACGGTATTCCTATCGTAAATAAACGAATTTCTGTTACCCCTATTTCCATGTTGGTGGGCGTTTCCGGCGGCGATCCCGTAAAATACGCAAAAACCCTGGACAAAGTTGCCCACGAGGTAGGCGTGAACTTTATCGGTGGCTTTTCCGCTCTGGTGCAGAAAGGCTTCAGCGCTGGCGACAGAGAGCTGATTGAGGCAATTCCTCGCGCTCTTGCAGAGACCGAACTGGTTTGTTCTTCCGTCAACGTAGGTTCTACTAAAGCCGGAATCAACATGGACGCAGTTAGACTCATGGGCGAAAAAGTACGACAGGCATCTGAACTGACGAAAGATAGACAGTGCATCGGTGCTGCCAAGCTGGTAGTATTTTGCAATGCCGTTGAAGATAATCCGTTTATGGCAGGCGCTTTCCACGGCGTAGGAGAAGCCGACTGCGTACTCAGCGTCGGTGTTTCAGGTCCAGGCGTTGTGCGTTCCGTCTTATCAAAGATGCCGGATGATGCACCGCTTAACGTAATCGCCGAAGCCATCAAGAAAACAGCATTTAAGATTACTCGTATGGGTCAGCTTGTCGGTATGGAAGCAGCTGAAATGCTCGGTGTTCCATTTGGAATTGTAGACCTTTCTCTGGCGCCGACTCCTGCCGTTGGCGATTCTGTCGCCCACATCTTAGAAGAAATCGGACTGGAGCAGTGCGGCGCTCACGGCACAACAGCTGCTCTGGCTATGCTCAACGACGCGGTTAAAAAAGGCGGCGTAATGGCATCCTCCAGTGTCGGCGGGCTTTCCGGTGCTTTCATTCCAGTCAGCGAAGACGCAGGCATGATCGCAGCTGCCAGAAACGGCGTACTTTCCATCGAAAAACTGGAAGCTATGACTGCTGTCTGCTCTGTAGGTCTTGACATGATCGTAATTCCAGGAGACACTGCCAGCGAAGTCATTTCCGCAATCATTGCAGATGAAGCAGCCATCGGTATGGTCAACTCCAAAACAACTGCGGTCAGAGTCATTCCTGCCATTGGACTTTCTGAAGGCGACGAACTTGACTTCGGCGGACTGTTGGGCTACGGACCGGTTATGCCTCTGCGTAGCCAATCCCCTGCCAAGATGATTCACCGCGGCGGCAGAATCCCTGCACCGCTACAGAGCTTGAAGAATTAACATTAGGAAATTAGTATTAAAAAAACCTGTCCGGCTTTTTCATTTGCCCGGCAGGTTTTTATTTTCCATTGAATTTTCGTACCTATTCCGTTTTTTTGCAAAAAAGGTATCAAAAATTAGGAGTTGTTTCATGCTAACTAAAAGGTTTTGAGCAAATGGACCAAAATTTATTGTACCTTTCTGTTTTTCAACGGAATATTTTCATGCAAATATTCCATTATACGAAAGTTTATTCCTTGATTTCCATATAATAGGAAAAATTATTCTGAGGGTTTAGTACCTTTTTTGCAAAAATCGCCTAAAGGTACCAATGATACATTTTGTTCATTTGCCATACCCACCTGAAGCTTTGCTCCGAGGAAGGATAGGGTTGTTATTTTAATATGAATCTCAGTCCCCCGGCGTTAAATGGATTACCGCAATTTCCGGCCGGTTAAGAAACCGCACCGGCACCGGACTGCTGCCGAGGCCCCCGCAAATAAAGAGCTTCATAGCGTCCATTTCGTAAAGACCCTTGGTATAAAAAGGTTCGCCGCCGGCAAGTTCCGGAAACCATGTTCCCCTGTTGTTCAGCCCGCCGACAAAGGGCAGCCGTACCTGTCCGCCGTGAGTATCTCCGCACATCGCTAAATCCACGCCAAAATCAGAAAAGGCTTTAGAATTGCTGATATGGGCCGCCAGAATATTGTATCGGCTCTCATCCAGTGTGAATTCATTATGCAAGTCGAAGGCGTCGGAATAGTAGACATTATCAATTCCATAAAGGCGCAGGCTGGTTTTCCCTATCTCAATATCACGACTTTCATATCGGATCACCTCTACTCCTGCCTTAGAAAGTCTCTCCTCGAACTCTGAATCATTGTCGTGTTCCCCATTTACTGCATAAACCGGATATTCTTCTGCAAGATCAGAAAGCAGCTGTTCTGCCACCTCCGCTCCCCGACTGTCGCCTGCAGAAAACATATCTCCCGTTGACACGATAAAGTCTGGTTTCGCTGTCTTAACTGCTTCTATCAGCCACTTGTTGTCCTCACCGAATTTCCACCCATGCAAGTCCGTAATCTGTACGATGGTCACTTCATCTTGTATTTTTTCACTCTCGATGGTCACTTCCGTCGTTGTAAGCGTAAAAGTGCCATAGTACCAGATTCCTGCCAGAATCAGGCAGTACAGAATAAAGTGCAGGCAGCCATGATGTTTTCTTCGTCTCTTCACTTTTATTTCATTCATTTTCGTTTCAGACTGCGCAGGTAGTCTTTCGTCTCCTTGTCAATTCTATAGCTTTCAATCGCTTTTTGCAGTGATTTGTTATGAATCCATTTGTCCAGCGTCTGTCCTTCAAAAAGCCCGACAGTGCTGTCATACTGCTTAATCAGAGCAAAGCTGTAATACCAAGCAATTGCCATGTTGATATAATAGTCGTCTCTGTGTATCTGTGCTAAAATTTCCAGCATTTCCGGTCTGAATTCATCATCCAGAAATAGCTGCAGCTGAGTTACAATCCCATATCGTACCGTATAAGTATCCGCACTTTTCATCCATTCCAAAGTCTTGTTATAAAGCCTGTTTAAATCCTTCTTAAATGCCTTCGGCGTAAAGCTGTCGCAGGTCGCCCAGTTATCGATATAAGGCAAAAATTCCTCTGTCATGGAAAGCGCTGTATCAAAATCCTTTGCAATCTGTTCGATGAGAAATGCGTGAAGATTGTTTTCTTCATAATATTTATGCGGTAATTCTGTCAGGAATGCGGCAATCTTCTGATCTGCTGCCATCTTCTTTGCAAGTTCCTTTGCCAGCTTTCTGAGAGCCGGAGTACGTACGCCGATGATGTTCTCCTTCTCATAACCCGGCATGAGCCTTGCGTGAAAATCCCTATATTTCAAATCTTGCAATGCAAATAATTGTTCTTCAATTTGCTTCATTTTCAGTTACCTTTCTCTTATAAATTTCTTCCAGTATATCATCAATCCACTGTAATGTCATCGCATATCTTTCTCATAAATCTCTTACAATTTTCTTAAATCCGATTATACCTCTTGACAGATAGTACTACGCATTGTATAGTATTACACGAAAGGGGGTATAATCCATGATTAACCCACAGATGAAAAAGGGACTCCTCGACGTCTGCGTACTGTCAGTACTCAGCCGAGGCGATTCCTACGGATACAAAATCATCAAGGATTTATCCGACTATATCAAACTGTCAGAATCCACTTTATATCCCATTTTGAGGAGACTGGAAGCATCTGACTGCCTGATGGTCTACACCGTAGAGCACAACAGTCGTCTTCGCAAAATGTACAAACTGACAGAAACCGGCAAAACCCAGATCAGAGAATTCCTTACCGGCTGGGAAGAAATTGAAATTATTTATCGATACATCAAGGAGGGATTAGAACATGAATAAAGAAATCTTTCTGCACCAGCTGCGAATCAGGCTGACCCAACTTCCGCCACAGGAGACACAGAAACGACTTGATTATTATGCTGAGCTCATCGACGATATGGTCGAAGACGGTGTCAGTGAAGAGGCTGCAGTTGCCAGTTTTGGCGATGTAAATCTGCTTGCACAGCAAATTCTTAGGGAAGCTTCCCTGTCTCATCTAGTAAAAGCAAAAGCTACACCAAAGAAAGGATGGACAACAACCGCCATTATCCTGGCTGTCATCGGTTCTCCTCTCTGGGTGCCCCTGCTATTTGCGTTCATTGCAGTCATCGGCTCTATCTTTATCGTCATCGCAGCAGTCATCATTGCTATCTTCGCAGTAGTCATATCCATTGGATTTGCTGGGATTATACTGCTATTTAAAGCATTTACGCTAACAAGCAGTGGTATCGGTTATGTGCTGCTCACCATCGGCTTCAGCTTTATCTTTGTTGGTCTGTGCCTTCTGGGCATTCTTGCCGCAAAGGCTGCCGCAGTCTACCTTACTCAATTCTCACGCTATATCTATGGGCAGATAAAGAGTCTGTTCATCAAACAGGAGGTGTAATAGATGAAACACAGTACAAAAATTATCCTACTTGCCTCTGCAGGTCTGATTTCTTTCGGTCTCATTCTGTCCATTATCGGTCTAATCTGCGGCGGTTCTCTAACAAATATTATGGAGAGCGACCTCTGGCGTTTTGTAGGTTTTAAAAAAGTTCACTACGATAATACTTTTGAAAATGACAATACATATCACATCTCCGCATCTTCCATTCGTTCCATCAGTATCGACTGGATTGACGGCGATATTTCCGTCATCCCTTACGACGGCGATGACATCATTTTAACCGAATCCTCAAACAAAGAGTTAGACGATGAATACTGCCTTCGCTACCGGATTAAGCACGGCGTTCTTCAAGTCGAATACTGCAAATCCAACTACTATATCGGTTTTTCCTTCTCCGATAATGATGATAATCTCCCAATTAAAGCGTTGGAGATAAAAGTTCCCAAAAATATAGCGGAAAGTTTGCAGGAACTGGACGTTGACGCAATATCTTCCGACATCTATCTGGAAAATATCGCGGCGCAGGCGCTGTCTATTGATACCATTTCCGGAAACTTAACGGGGAATCTCCTGCTGGCTGATGACATCACCTTCGATTCTACCTCCGGCTCCATGGATTTAAAGCTGTCGCATTGTCCTTCTTCCTTTGAAATGTACACAATCAGCGGTGACTGTGTTGTGTATCTTCCAAAAAAGCCTAGTCTGGATTGTGACTTTGACACCATCAGCGGCAATTTCCACAGTGAATTTGACATCAATTTTAAGGATGAAGACGAATTCATCATCGGCAGCGGCAAAGCTTCCTTTGAATTTTCTTCCACCAGCGGAGACATGACCATAAAAAAACTGAAACTTTAGGAAATTCTTCCAATCTTCTTTGACCCTTCCCGGGAATTATGTTAAAATATTTTTAAGTATTTTAATTGCTGGGGAGGGCTTTTTTATGTGCGCATTTGTAGCATTCAATCAGGTAAAAAAAGTATATCATATGGGAGAGGTTTCCATCGAAGCACTGAAGGACGCTACCTTTGAAATAGAAAAAGGTGAAATCTGCGTCATCGTTGGCGCTTCCGGTGCAGGAAAGACCACCCTTTTGAATATTTTAGGCGGTATGGACACCTTGAGCGGGGGCTCCGTCATCTTAGATGGTACCGATATTTCAAAGTTCGACAAGAAACAGCTGACTGCCTATCGCCGCCATGACATAGGATTTGTGTTCCAGTTCTACAATCTGGTACAGAATCTGACCGCCCTCGAAAATGTCTCGCTGGCAACCCAGATTTGTAAAAATCCGCTGGATGCCCGCACCGTTATGGCGGAAGTGGGACTCGGTCACAGAATGAACAACTTCCCTGCCCAGCTTTCCGGTGGTGAACAGCAGCGTGTCGCCATCGCTCGCGCCCTTGCAAAAAATCCAAAGCTGCTCCTCTGCGATGAGCCCACGGGAGCTCTTGACTATAACACCGGCAAAGCTATTTTAAAACTGCTGCAGGATACCAGCAGAAAAAATGGCATGACCGTCGTTATTATCACGCACAACTCCGCGCTAACTGCCATGGCTGACAGGATTATTCATATCAAAAACGGCACCGTTTTTTCTGAAGAAAAGAATCAACATATTGTTCCTGTTGAAGATATCGAATGGTAAGAGAGGTCGCCCATGCTAAAGAAATCTACATTTAGAGAAATCAAATCAAGTCTTGGTCGCTATCTTGCCATTCTCGCCATCGTCGCTCTGGGCGTAGGCTTTTTTTCCGGACTAAAGGTCACCCGGCAAGCCATGATTGCCACAGCAGGAAACTATCTTGATGCAAACAATTTTTTCGACTATCAGGTCATGAACTCACTGGGTTTCGAAGAAGAAGATGTCACTGCTATGGCAGCCCTTAAAGACGTAAAAAACGCCGAGGGCTCTATCAGCTGTGACGTGCTTTATCATACTGATAATGTAAAAACCGACCAAGTGCTGAAACTGCATTCCCTGCCTGAGAATATCAATACCTTAACCTTAAAAAGCGGTCGCATGCCAAAAGCTGCAAATGAATGCATTATCGACTACAACCTCCTCGATGAAGATCCCATAGGCTCTGTAATCCATTTGTCCAAGGATAACGAAGATGACACACTGGACATGCTGACCCATGACACCTATACCGTTGTGGGAACCTGTGTTTCCCCCATTTACCTGAATTTTGAAAGGGGCTCCACCGCTCTTGGAAATGGATCCGTTTCCGGTTTTGCCTACCTCGGAGACGGAGGTTTTGATACGGACTATTACACTGAAATTTACCTGTCCCTTGTTGAAAACTTTCCCATTTACACCAGTGCATACAAAGATCTCATCTCAAGAACGGAGGATGCCGTACAGACACAGGTTGACATACAAGCAGACCGCCGCTATGACGCTATCGTGACAGAGGCACGCAAAGAGCTTACAGAAGCTCAGAAAGAATATGACAAAAACTACAAGAAATATCAGAACGAAAAAGCTGATGCCCAGCGAGAACTTGCCAGTACCTATCAGAAGTTGACAGACGGCAGAGCCGAAATTGCCAAAAACAAAGAGAACTTAAACAAGCAGGAAAAACGCCTCAAAGATAATCAGGCTAAGGTAGAACAAGGGCTTGCTGAAACCGCAAAAAAACGAGAAGAATTTGAAGCAAATAAAGCTTATCTGCCACCGGAACAGGCTGCACAGATCGAAGCGCAGCTTTCTGCTGCCGAAAAAGAACTGCAAAAGAATCTAAAAGAAATTAAAACAGGTTTTACGCAAATAAGCGAAGGCAGAAAGAAGCTTTCCAAGTCCGAAAAAGAAATCGAAGACGGCTTCACCGCCTACTATAAAGGCAAAGCGGAAGCAGATGAAAAGTTTGCAAAAGCGGATGCGGAATTTAAAGATGCACGAATAGAACTTGCCGATGCCGAAAAAGAAATCGAAGACATCGAAACACCTGACACATATGTGCTGGACAGAAATACCAACATCGGCTACGCCTGTTTCGAAAATGACTCCGGTATTATCGATGGAATCGCAAAAATCTTTCCGATTTTCTTCTTTCTGGTAGCAGCCCTTGTGTGTATGACTACCATGACAAGGATGATTGATGAACAGCGAACCCAGATTGGCGTTCTGAAAGCTTTAGGCTACAGTAACGGCGCGGTCATCGAAAAATATATGTTCTATTCGGGAAGCGCCGCTTTAATTGGCTGTATCATCGGCTTCTTCTCCTGCTGTTACATCTTCCCGATTATCATCTGGAACGCCTACGGCATGATGTACGATTTCAGCGCAGACCTTGTCTATATCGTCGATAAACCGCTGGCAGCCTCTGCTCTTGCAGTTTCTCTGCTGTGTTCCATGGGGACTACCCTGTTCTCCTGCTATGCAGAGTTCAGAGAAGTGCCTGCCCAGCTGATTCGCCCCAAAGCCCCGAAAAATGGAAAGAGAATTCTTCTGGAGAGAATTCCTTTCCTCTGGAATAAGCTGAGCTTTCTCTATAAGGTATCGTTTAGAAATATTTTCCGCTACAAAAAGCGTTTTTTCATGATGGTACTGGGTATCAGCGGCTGTACTGCCCTGCTTCTGACGGGTCTCGGCGTCAGCGATTCTGTGCGAAACTTCGCTGACTATCAGTACGACGAAATTCAGGTATACGATTACAGCATCACATTTAATAAGGAAATGACAGAAACTCGCCAACAGCGCTTTTCTGAAAGAAATGCTTCTTCTATAGACAAGCTGATTTATCTCCACCTAAGCAGTGCCGACCTAGTGACAGAGGACGCTGTAAAATCGGTCAACTTGATTGCAGCAGACAGTTCTGACTTTGGTGATTTCATAAGGCTTCATGATAACGCCGGTAATCCAATTTCCTACCCGAGCCAAAAGGAAGCGGTTATCTGCAGAAAACTGGCTAGCTCCTATAATCTTTCGCCAGGCAGCGATTTTATTCTGCGAAACAAAGACGGAAAGGAAGTTCATCTTACCGTCAGCGCCGTCTGCGAAAATTACGTGCAAAACTACATCTATATTTCACCGAAAGCTGTAGAAAATGACTGGGGCAGCCTTCCTGAAATAAAAGCCGCACTGGTTTATGCCGCTTCTGATTCTGCTGCAAGCGGCTCAAAGGCAAATGCAGGCGATAACACCGAGCATATCTACAGTTCTTCCGCCAGCGTCCTAAATGATTCCTATGTAGCTGCAGTTTCTATCAACCACGATTTCAGAATCCGCGTAGAAAACATGATGGAAAGTCTGGACTACGTTATTCTGTTGGTTATCCTCAGCGCTGGCGCACTGGCGTTTATCGTGCTTTACAACTTAACCAACATTAACATTACAGAGCGAATTCGGGAAATCGCTACCATCAAAGTGCTGGGCTTTTATCCTGGTGAAACCTCTGCCTATGTGTTCCGCGAAAACTTTTTCCTGACAGGAATCAGTGCCCTCGTAGGACTTATTCTGGGGAAAGTACTCCATGCTTTTGTCATGAGCCAAATCCAAGTGGATTTAATTTGCTTCGACGTGCGAATCACACCGCTCAGCTACGTACTTGCCGTGATTCTTACATTTGCCTTTGCTGCAATAGTCAGCTGCGCCATGTACTATAAGCTGGAGAAAATCAGCATGACTGAATCACTAAAATCCATCGAATAAAACATCATGCTTCGCTGCGTATTTGCATACTTGCACAATTATCCACGACAGAAAAAAAAGTTTTCTTAAAAGGCAATTTCGCCAAAAATAAGAAAACTTTTTTCTGTAGTCAACAAACGCGCAGCAGGCTCTCGTCTATTCAATATATCCTACTACATCGCCTGCCTTAAAAACATGTTCATCTTCGATGAGAATTTCTTTGAGGATGCCGCTGACCGGCGCCTTAATCTCTACGGTTTTCTTGTCCACTTCACCCTCACAGACGGTCTGCCCCTCCTTAACAGCTTCTCCCACTTCCACCAGCCATGTGATGGTTCCTTTTTTTGCTGTTAAATCAATAGGCTGCTTCATACACTCACAGTTTCTGTAAGGCTGCGGCTTTGGCAGCAGACTTTCCGGCACGATAATTTCCTTTGCCATCTCTTACGCCTCCTTCTCATCTTCTTCATAGAACGGACATTTCTCTTCCAGGCACTGGGCATTTTTCCCATGGTATCTGCATTTGATGTCATCTGAAATCTCCATATGTAACCCGCATTTTTCGTTGATATATGGCACACCCTCCTGCGCCGCCAAAAAGGAAGTCCTCTTGCAGCACCTAGGTCCCGGATATTTGGAAATCGCAATCAGACTCTTACCAGTTCCCTCGTTTGCCCACTGCCAGTTTTCCACAGAAAGAGGCGACGCTCCGGTATATACACTGATAAAAATGCCAATGCCTACTGCCGCACCACAAGTACCGCAGTTTCCACAAAATCCAGGAGGCACGGTCTTTGCCCGTTCTTCTGTTATAGCAAGCCAGCTATCCAGTTCCTCCCAGGATTTTCCCTCCTGAATCGCCGCAATGCACAGCAACGCCGCCGGCATGATAAAGTGGTGATACGGGCAGTGCATAGGCATGCCTTCCATGTTCATCAGCTTCATCAGCGCTTCTTCCGCTTTGAGATTTTTTCCCTCTTCATACATGCTCTTACAGACCGCTCTCATATCTGTAAAAACTTCATCTTTCATTATAAATGCCATGATTACTCACTCCTTCCTGCTAAAAAATTCAATATATCTTCTTTATTGGATGTTCCAAAATATGCCTCAAGCTTTATCCCCTGCAGGGCTTTTTCTATGGCGCTGTAAGAAAATTCAACGCCCTGCAGTCTCGCAGAGATTTCCCCAAAATCTTCCAGCCCCAAATAATCTCCGCTAAAAGAACAACTTTTGATTTCGCTACCCTTGATATTTCCATGAAAGGTCACTGTACCTACAGGAAATCTGCAGCTTGCCTCCATGGTACATATCGGATTCCTGCCGAAATTCCATTGTCTGTTTCCATATCTGCGCTCGATGAGAGTCGCGATTTCCTCTTCTTCATCTGGGCTCATTTTCCCAATGAGTTGACAACTTTTTGATAGTTCCTTTCCCCAGTCTTCAAAGAAAATATCTGCACTGATATGTCTAAGCGCAGGCACCAGTCCACGCAGATTGGAAACTCTGCTGCGTACAGAGGTAACGCCTTTCGACACTAATTTTTCCTTCTTTGGCGTCAGAACTTTTTCCATAGCAGCAAGATTACAATCAAAGAGAATGCAACCATGAAAAATCCCACGTTCTTCTCTCTGTGTCATGGCTGTACCGCTGATTTTCACTACATTTCCTGAGGAATCCGTCATACAGATGTCGTTTCTGCCGTTTGCAAAACATGGTGCGCCGCAGCTCTGCAGATAGCTTATCATCATCTGCAATCCCTGCGCTGCCTTCTCCTCAAAGACCCCATCTGGGAAAATGAAGGAAAAATTGATATTTCCCAAATCGTGAAAGACTGCGCCGCCTCCTGTCAATCTCCGCACTATTCCGATATGCTCACGTGCCGCAGCTGCCTCATCAACTTCTGCCAGCGTGTTCTGATGTCGACCGATGATAACTGAGGGGTTGTTGCGCCAAAGATAAACGGTATCTTCCTCCACATGATTAAAAAGCATCTCTTCCCTTGCCAAATTATGACTGGGGTTATGACTTCTTTCGATGATTAAATTCATAACAGACCTCGCACGGCTTCCTTTAATAGTTCTCCCTCCGTAGGGTGCGGAAATACCTGCTCCAAAAACTGCTCTGCAGTCATCTCAGCAGCAATCGCTGCCTGTCCGATTTGAATGATTTCTGAAGCCAAATGAGAAACCACATGAAAACCTTTTAAGATGTGGGTTTCTTTTTCCATGACTGCCTTTGCAAATGCGCCCTGCGTGCCGAAAATCACGCCGCCTGCCATCATATCTGTCGAAAGATAACTTTCTACCATGCCTTCTTTGCAAATACTGCCTGCTGCCGCTGCCTCAAGGGGCGTAAAGATACACTGGGCAGTAACGATGTTTGGTTTTATGCGTTCGGTTCTTTCCCCGGTCACCGCCGCACCAACTTGTCGGCCATCCTCTGCTGCCATATCCGCTGTAAAATGTACGCCTTTGCAGTCTCCAATCAAGTGAATTCCTGCCGTCTGTCCTTTAATCAACGGAAGCTTCGGCTTTCTTCCGCAGCAAAATACCATATTCTCAAAAACACCGGATACGCTGTTGGTCTCAAGCTGTACACCCAGGCTTCTCAGGTAGGAGGCCATGGCATCACTGATGTCCTTATCCCATCCCGGCAGAATTCGCGGCATATGCTCGTGCAGAGTAATCTGAACGCCCAAGGACTGTAAAATCACCGCAAGTTCCACCCCAAGGACGCCGCCTCCAATTATATCAAGTCGTTTTGGCAGATTTTCCAGCGTAAAAAGCTGTTCTGCGGTAAACTGCTGCTCTGCGGTAAAGTTTTCTGCACTGATTGGCTCTGAGCCAGTGGCAACAATAATTTCATCACACATCAGACAGGTTCCATCTGCCAGTGACACCTTGCCGGTCTCTATCTGGCTAACCTCCGCTTCTAACAGCTGAACCTTCTGCTTCTGCAGCATATATGTCATGCCGTACACAAGCTGCTGAATCTTCCCAGTAGCTAACTTACGCAGATCCTTCGGGGTTAGCTCCGTTTTCGCAAAACCGCTTCGAATTAGAGGCTCTGCCGATTTTATCACCTGCAAATAAACTCTGGTCGGAATACAGCCGCTGTTGACACAAGTACCTCCGATAGAGTTCTTTTCTATTAAAACTGTTTCAATTCCTCGACGTCTAAGCCCCATTGCCGCCTCATAGCCAGCCGGACCGCCACCGATTACGATGACTTTCATGGAAACGGTCACCTCCTGTATCAGTGTTTTGGTAAAACTCTCAATTAAAACCCAATCTATCACTAGATATTATCTATTATAAAACTTTGTCTTATCTATTGCAACAAAAGCAGTACGAAGATTTTTGTATTCCGTGGTAAATCTATTGCATTTTTGCCGGCAGATGATAAAATAAGCTTAACAATATATTTTGTCGAAAAGGGGAACATTATGAAGAAATCTAAACAAATCGGCGTAATTGCTTTGTTTCTTGCAGCAGTCTGCCTCATCTGTTTCTTTTTCGGACGCTCGGTTGGCAAATCTGCCGGTGTTTCCGAAATTGATGCAGTAGTGCTGGAGAATAAACTGACGGAAATTAGTGAACTCGCCACGATTACTTACTCATACACCAATATGGCTGAATTTGAAAATAGTAAAGATTTTTACGGAATTAAACTTCCTTTCACCACCAAAGGATTTATCATTACCTACGATGGAGAGATTAAAGCCGGTGTCAATCTTTCCAATGCTGAGGTTTCAGTTTCCGGACAAAAGATTTCGATTACTCTCCCTGAGGCTGAAATTCTGTCCCATCAGATTGAGGAAGACAGTCTGGAGGTTTTCGACGAAACCACCAGCATTTTCAACCCGCTAAAGGTCACCGACTACAACAGCTTTAACAAAGACCAGAAAGCTGAGATGGAGAAAAAAGCCACTGCCAAGGGGCTCCTTACCGAAGCAAAGAAAAAAGCTGTAGATACAGTCAAGGGCTTTATCTTGCAGCTTATTCCGGAAGACTGGACAGTCGAGGTTGTCTAAGTTCTTCTTTGCACATCTCCTATTATTTTCCGAAAAATGTAGGTGGAATGTAGGTATAGAAAAAACCAACGGGCAAAACCGTTGGTTTTTTAATGATTTTCTGGCGGAGGACATGGGACTCGAACCCACGGGGCTGTTACACCTTACCGCATTTCCAATGCGGCTCCTTAGCCACTCGGTCAATCCTCCAAGCACCATTATAATTTACCACAAGTTGAGGAAGATTGCAAGTAGTTTCTGCTATGTTTTTAAAACATTTTTTTGCAGCAGGTTTTTGGTGCAAAACAAAACCTTTACTCTGCGCATAATTCTCTACCTATCTTTATTTCATCGTGCTACAGCAAATATCTTTGATATTGCCTGTCAGGCAGTGTATTACACACAAAAAAAGCGGCGCAGCCATATCTGCTTCCACGAATTTTCCGCTGACCGCACCAGGGTCTGTCCTGTCGTGTCCTGCAAGAGTTGTCCCCCGCCAAAAAATCATTGAAACGCATTCTGCCCACATTGACCCTGTTTACACATATTTTCATATTTTTCCTATTTACCCATTGACAAAGTAGGAAAAAACATTTATACTCATATTAACTTCACAGACAGGAAATTGAAAGAAAGGAGTCCCTATCATGAAAAATTACAATTCTGCTTTTGCAATGATAAATATGATGACAACTATGTACATGTGGATGTTCTCCCTGTGCACGTCTTTAAGTGCAGCAGAATTCGGTTGGGTCTCTCCTTCAAAAGTACGTCGCGTTATCGCTTAAACGATAGGCAAGGTTCAGTTACGTATCAGCCCGGAAGGCAAATCGAATCTTCCGGGCTGTTTGATTTTTGTAAGAAAGGAATTAAGACAATGAAACACTATTTTCAGGAACTTGTCAGAGAGAATTTCCGATTCGGACGAATGTGACTAATCCGCACCACTGATGCTAAGCAGTAAATCTATATTATAAATGTAAAATCATATAAACAGAAAGGAAAATAATCATGGCAAACTATAAATTTGAAACACTCCAGCTCCACGTAGGACAAGAAACTCCAGACCCAGCAACTGACGCTCGTGCAGTTCCGATTTACGCTACAACTTCTTATGTATTTCATGATTCTGCACACGCCGCAGCACGCTTTGGACTTGCTGACGCAGGCAATATTTACGGTCGTCTTACCAATTCCACCCAGGACGTACTGGAGCAGCGCGTTGCCGCTTTAGAAGGCGGCGTAGCTGCACTGGCGCTGGCTTCCGGTGCAGCTGCAATTACCTATACCCTGCAGGCGTTGGGGCAAAATGGCGGTCACTTTGTTTCACAGAAGACCATTTACGGTGGCAGCTACAACCTGCTGGCTCATACCCTGCCTGGCTTTGGCATTACTGCAAGCTTTGTGGATATTCACAATCTGTCTGAGGTCGAAGGTGCTATCAACGAAAATACCCGTGGAATTTACATCGAAACCTTAGGAAATCCAAACAGTGATATTCCTGACATTGACGCGCTAGCACAACTTGCTCATAAGCATGGGCTGCCTCTCATCGTAGACAACACTTTTGGCACGCCTTATCTGATTCGCCCCATTGAACATGGCGCTGACATCGTTGTTCATTCTGCAACTAAATTTCTTGGCGGTCATGGTACAACTTTGGGTGGCATTATTGTAGACGCCGGCAAGTTTGACTGGGCAGCCTCCGGAAAATTCGACCCAATCGCCGCTCCAAATCCTAGCTACCACGGAGTTTCCTTTGTGGAAGCTGCAGGTCCGGCGGCCTTTGTCACCTATGTCCGCGCAATCCTGCTTCGTGACACCGGAGCGACCATCTCTCCATTTGCTGCATTTTTGCTCCTGCAGGGTGTAGAGACTTTATCCTTGCGACTTGACCGTCATGCAGAGAATACAAAAAAAGTTGTGGAATTTCTTACAAAGCACCCTCAGGTAGAAAAGGTAAACCATCCGTCTCTGCCTAATCATCCGGATCACGACTTATACCAGAAGTTCTTCCCAAACGGCGGTGCTTCCATCTTCACTTTTGAAATCAAAGGCGGCATTGCCGAAGCACACAAGTTTATCGACAATCTGCAGATTTTCTCTCTGCTTGCTAACGTAGCTGACGTTAAAAGTCTGGTGATTCATCCGGCTACAACGACCCACAGCCAGCTTAATGAAGAAGAATTGGCAGAGCAAGGTATCAAGCCGAACACCATTCGTCTGTCCATCGGCACAGAACATATTGATGATATTATTGCAGACCTCCAAGGCGGATTCAATGCAGTAAAATAAAATCCTTCTAAAAAGGCTTCAGCGAAAATGCTGAAGCCTTTTGTTTAACTGATTCAACTTATTATTTTACAGACTCTTCTACCACGTTCATCATTTCTTCGATATTAATTACGCCGGTATGTCTGACTTCTTTCTTATCTAAATCTTTTAAGCCCTTCGGCACGCGCACGCCGGTCTTTGCTGCCAACGCTTCCACATAGCGGAATCCATTTTCTTCCTCTCCAAGGCCGATTGATTTTGCAACGCTTTCAGCAAACTTATAAGCGCTAGCCGTGGATGCAATGACGGTCGGTGTGGTATCCCCTGTCTCCTTGCGATAATCTTCATAAACCTTATACGCCACTGCAGTGTGGGTATCCATAAGATAGCCATGCTCCGCATACATCTGGCTGATAGTCTCGTTGGTTTGTGCAACATCCGCATAGCCGCCATAAAAATCAGCAAGGCCTGCTTTGATTTTATCGCTGACTTTGTAAACCTTTTCGGTGTCTAACTGCGCCATCAGTGCCTTGATTTCCTCTCCATTTCCGCCGGATAAATGATACAGCAGCCGTTCCAGATTGCTGGAAATCAAAATGTCCATGGACGGTGAATTAGTCAGATAAAAGTCTCTCTTGATATCATATATGCCTGTATTGATAAAGTCTGTCAAAACTTTGTTTTCGTTGGAAGCACAGATAAACTTGCCCACAGGAATGCCCATCTGCTTTGCATAGTAACCTGCCAAAATGTTCCCAAAGTTTCCGGTCGGCACCACGATGTTCATCTTTTCGCCATTTTTAATCGCACCGCTTTCCACCAGCTTTATGTAGCTGTAGACGTAGTACGCAACCTGTGGCACCAATCTGCCGATATTGATGGAATTAGCCGAAGAAAGCTTACACCCAGAGGCTGCCAGTTTTTCGGCAAATGCGTTGTCATTAAATATTTTCTTTACGCCAGTCTGCGCATCATCAAAGTTTCCGTTGATAGCAAAGACATGGGTGTTTGCACCCTCCTGAGTAATCATCTGACGCTCCTGCACCTGACTGACGCCCTGATTCGGGAAAAATACGATGATTTCTGTTCCCGGCACATCTGCAAAACCCTCCAAGGCAGCTTTTCCGGTATCTCCAGAGGTTGCAGTCAGAATGCAGATCTTCTTATCTTCATTTTCTTTCTTGATGGCAGTGGTCAGCAAATATGGCAGAATAGACAGAGCCATATCCTTAAAAGCTGCTGTTCTTCCATGATACAGTTCCAGAAAATATGCGCCGCCTGCTCTGACAATCGGTGCAATATCCGCAGCTTCAAATTTTTCATCATAAGCGCCCTTGATGCAGTACTGCATCTCTTCCTCAGTATAGTCATCGAAGAAAGCACCGATTACTGCGAGAGCAATCTCCTGATAGGTTTTTCCCATCATATCTTCTATATTAAACGGAAGCGCCGGAATCTCGGTCGGAACGTAAAGGCCCTTATCTTCAGAAAGTCCCTGAATAATCGCCTGTGCTCCTGTCAGTTCCTGCTTGCTCCCTCTTGTACTCTTAAATTTTCTCATTATAGCTTTCTCCTTCTATTTAAAATTTATAAAAATAAAAAATTCTACTAGACAACAATCATTTTTAAGTATATAATAAATAGCGTGAGATTTCAACTGCTCATTGATAATTTTTAAATATGCTTCCATGGTCAAGTGGTCAAGACGCAGCCCTCTCACGGCTGAATCAGGGGTTCGACTCCCCTTGGAAGTACCATAAACAACACCGCTCAAAACGTACTAATTTCAACGATTTGAGCGGTGTTTATTTTCCGTTAAAAGTATGATTTTATGTAAATCTAAGTACTATTTTATGCCTTTTTATGCTAAAAGTTCCTTTCTGCGGAATGCGCAAGATAAATTGACTATTGCATAATCTCTTCATTCGTGGTATATTGGTGTCAAGAGGAAACCCTTGAAAACGGTCAACCTGTAACGATTGAAATAACCGCTAAGTTTGTCAGGCTCAGGCGGTTATTTTATTTCCTTCACAATTCTGTAAAGAATCAGCAGATAAACTACATCAAATATGTACTCTGTCCGAATAGCAATATCCGTCATCGCTACCATAAGTTGAACATGCAACCCATAATCCATTAGCATATTCAACAATATAGCCCTCTTTTTCTGATATATTTTCACAAAGAAGCCAGCCTATTCCATCTTTGGAATAGTCCATGCCCCGCCCATATATCCTCCAACAATCCAAATATCATTGGCATATAAAATAATTTCCATTATCTAAGCTAGCAATCCATAACCCGTTTCCATAATAAATATTTTATTAAAAACCCCAAAAGTACTAAATCACTTCCATTTCACAAGTCTATGTAAAGGCACTCAGCCAGAGTGAGTGCCTCTTTTCACTAATGCATGCGGTTAAAACTCACTTCTTTACCCGTTTCGCTTTTTCCAGTGACTTTTGACCAAACAATCCGTCAGCAGTGATACGCTGACGGCGCTGAAAGCGCTTTACCGCATCTTTTGTTGCAGGTCCGTAAATACCGTCAACATCCAGAGAATTTCCATACCAGTTTAGAAATTGCTGCAGCTGTCTGACCTTTTTTCCACGGTCACCCAGAATGAAGTAGCCACGCTTTGGCAAGGTAATGGTACCGGTATAGGTATGCTTTTTCTCTCCGCTTCCACTACTAGTTTCATAATTTTTGTAGCACCAGTTTAAATCAAATTTGCCGGGCACATTCTTAAAACGCCCTACATCACTGTACTGCCACATAGCGGTCCTTCCTTTATAGGAATTCGTATCATTATACTGTGCTACCCACACATCAATTCCCTGTAAACTGCCTATTTTTTCAGTCAGCCAAGAGTAAGAAGCATAGACCCCAGCCTTTCGACCCTGTTTGCGGACCTCTTTGACAAAAGCTTTCACTACTTTAGTAAGTGCTCGCTTTGACAGTCTGCCCAGGGTCATAGCGTCCTCTACATCCATCCAGATTGGATAGTCGAAGGTCTTTCCTTTGCACAAAGCCACTGCGTGGCGAGCCTCTCGTCTAGCCTGAGACACCGTTACTGCGGTCGAGTAGTAATATGCCCCAAACCCCAGATTTGCTGCACGCGCCATCTGATAGTTATGAGAAAAGGTGCTATCCTCCATCGTTCCGCGATAGCCGCCTGCTCTTGCAATAACAAAGCGGACACCCGCCTTTTTCATCCTGTTATAATCAGCTTCCGTCAGCCTGCCGTTCCAATAACTAACATCAATGCCTTTCTTTTTTGCCATAAAAAACACCCCAGGTTATCCTATGCCGAGGTGTCCATTTCTGTGCTATTCCACAGCTTCCATTATATAAAATTATTCCTGTGTCTCAGGCATTTTGCTCAAATATTCTTCTCGAACAGCTGGCACATAGTACGTGCTGTAGCAAATGAGGTCATCATCTTCATCAATACGCACATCAAAAGCATAGTAAGGCATGAAAATATTGCACTGCGGTCCCGTCAGATATACAAGAGATGAACGCTCAATATTATCAAGAGACGGCAGCTTCGTATTGCCTGCCACGTACTTTCCCTTCTTGAGAAGTTGTTTTGCCTCTTCAGCTGTAATAATCGGGTACTCCTCAATCTTCTTGCCTGATGCCAGATTATCCATCATCATAATGCCGATTAGCTGTCCCTCATCGTTTAGTTCAAACCTCATACGCTTCAGGTTATATCCCACAATCTGCTCCTGCAGATTTTCTCCCCCGTCATAACCGGATAAAATCCAATGCGGCTTTCTCTCCTCATCGTAAAATATGCGAACACTGACCCTCGGGTTCGAGAATTCCATTAATCCCCCGTACTGTTCCAAAAGATACGCGGTCACCTGCTCCGCTTCTTCACTGTCCATTTCAGAATCTGCTGTCTTATGATCCTGCGGAAGTGACTTTGGCTGTGCAAATTTTATTTCCGTAAAATTATTATATGTCACAGTGATATTGCCATCGTCTGTATACGCAGTTGCCTTAAATGCTTTCTGCAAAGTTCCGTCTTCTGGCTTCGTATCATCGGATTTCTCTTTTCTCTCATACTTGATCTCATCTATCGTCATATTCATTTCAGCTGCAGCTGCCCGCAGTTTTTTGTCCAGAAAGGCATCGCTGACCGGTATCGCTTTTTCATCTGCCTCTCCTGCATAAGCGATGTTCTCATATACCGGAAGAAACTCAACCTCAGTATCTTCTTCCCATGGGTTTCCATCCTCTTGTGTCGATGGGTTTCCAAGCTTTTTCTTTGGCTCTTCCGCTTTCGTCGCATAGCGTTCAACTGACAAAGTCGGCAGCTTATCGCTCTCTTCTGCTGCCACATTCTGACCATTTCTATCGGAAGACCCATTTCCGATTTGCTCACCAGACGGCAGTAGCTGCACAGCGCCCAGTACGAACATCAAAAAACATGCCGCCGCTATACTGCTATAACGAAACCACTTCTTCCGCTGCATGCTCCTTCTCTGCGCTGACTGAAAATCTGCTGCTTCCTTAATATATGCATCATCAATTTCATTGATATGAAATAAAATATCCTCTTTCTTCATAACACGATTCCCTCACTTTCCAGAGATTTTTTCAGTTCTTTTCGCATACGAAAAAGCATGGATGTAATTCGGTTTGGATTCATCGAAAATTCCTCTGCAATTTCCTTAACAGAACACAAATACCAGTACCGTTTTACAAATACTATCCGATTCAATCTGGACTGCCTTGCCAGAAATTGATTGATGACCTCGACTACTGCCATTTCATCCGCCAGCGTTTCTACCTCTGAACGCTCACCGACACATTCCTCCAGTTCTGACAAAGCCAGCGCAACCTGTCCTTCTCCTCGCTTTTGAGCATTGCGCCCTTTATACCGGTTCAGCGCCAAATTTCGGGTTATCTTCCCCAAATAGGTGGAAAGCTGCACCGGTCGTTGAGGTGGAATTGCATTCCATGCACGCATGTAGGCGTCATTGACACATTCCTCCGCGTCCTCGCTGCTTCTGAGGATATTGTAAGCTATGTAATTGCAATATTTTCCATATTTCTTGTCCGTCTCCGCAATAGCTTCTTCGCTTCGCGCAAAGTAAAGCTCTACGATTGTGCTGTCCTCCATAGCCATCTCCCTTCCCTAATCATCACCACTTTTTTTCTTCTCTATTGCATCTCTAATTTCATTTTATCAGGTGGGGAAAAAAATCGCAAGAAAAAAGGAGCAATACTGCTGCTTGCGCATTGCTCCCGCATTTCATTCATTTCGATTGCTCCAGATCAAGCTTTCGTTTCATATAGGTTGTACCTGAAAATTTATTATGTTCATTCATCAGGATTTTCGCCCTGGCAATGTTGCCCTTTTTCAAAGCTATCAGAATCTCCGTATGGTCATTAATACTCTGCTTGCGGTTTTCGCTGACAGCCTGATAAGCAAAAGTGCACATATTGATTTGATTCTGCGTCTTTGCAGCACACTCTCTGATAGTCCTGTTGGTACAGTATTCTATCATAGTCTGATGAAAACAATCAGATGCTTTGTGAGAACCTTGCTCATCATCGGTTTCATAAGCAGCTTTCTGCTCCGCAATGATATCCTCCAGTTCTTCAACGAGGTATTTTAGCGTATCCAGACCCTGATATGTATCAATGACGATATCAAAGAGATAGCAGTTGGCTTCAATAAGTCCCGCTTCTTCTTCCTCCGAAAGCTTGATAATACTAGGTCCTACATTGTGCTTCTGCTCTACAAAACCTTCCTGAATAAGTCTATTAATAGTCTCTCTTACAGGGGTTCTGCTGACAGAAAAGGTTTTCGCCAGTTCCTCAATATTTAGTCTGTCTCCCGGCACCAGTTCCCGATTCTGTATTTTTTGCAAAATCAGGTCATAAATCTGATCGACAAGAGACGTTCTCTTTACTTTCATCTTTTCACTCCATTAGAACGGTCTTGGTTCTTCTCTTCTGCTGTTTTCTTTCTTGATAATATTGCTGACAACTACCCACATTATCAGTGCCAACACTGCGAAAATTAAAATAGCAACAAATGAAGAGTCATAAGCACCGCCGGATTTTTCTACCAAGCTGCTGCTGATGGTTGGTCCGATAATCGCTGCCGGAACCAAGTTGAACATGCCAACACCAAAGTTTACAGCAAAGTACTTCGGTCCGTAATATTTCTGAATCAATGTAGAACAGATGGTCGGGTTCGCTCCGTACGAAAGACCCATCGCTAAAAGTCCTACCAGAATCAGAATCATGGAACCGGTCTTTGCTCCCAGGAGCAGTGCGATGCCCCCTACAAACATGAAGATAATATCCACCATCATAGCAGTTTTTCCGTTGGTTTTATCGTAAATGCCGCCGACAATCACACGACCTGCGCCATTAAATACAGATACTACCATACCTACGATAGCCGGTGCACCGAATGCCACAGCGATAGACGCGGCGCTGTTGATGACCATCAGACCGCCCACACTAATCAGCACACACCAAAGCAGGAAGCACCAGAAAGAAGCAGTTTTCATAACAGTTCCAATCGGGTCTCCATAAAGTTCTTTTGCCTGTCCACTGCCTGCAGGAGCCTCAGGCACTTTAATAAAGAAAGAGCCAACTCCCAAAACTACGAATATCATAATACCCAAAATCATAAAAGTGGTAAAAATCCCTTTGGAAGCAATCAGGCTGGTTGCAACGCTTCCAAGAATCAGCGCACCAAGACCGAATCCCATCATCATAATACCGCTGCAAAGACCTGGCTTATCTGGAAACCACTTATTCATGGTGCCGATTACACAATTATAGGTAAGACCTACGCCGCTTCCACCGAAAAATCCATAAAAAATATACAGCATAATCAAGCTGGAAGAAGTGTTTTCCGGATTCAGACGAGATACACCAAAAAATCCAATCAGCAGACAGACTGCAGATAGCAGGATAATCAGCTGCGGTTTGAACCTGGCTGCCAGTTTACCAGCAACAAATCCGCCCACGCAGAAGAAGACCATAGAGATAGTAAAAGTCATAGAAAGCTGTGACAGTGACCAATCTGTATAAACTTCGCTAAAAGGCGTTCTAAACAGTGACCAGCCATAGATAAGGCCACAGAAAATTAACAGCAATGTACCCACACACAGATACAACCATCGTTTGTTACTTGTCATTGAACGATTCTCCTTTTCTTTGAATTGAATTTGCGGTATCCTGGTCTGCCTTAGAGAAAAAAAGCGGATGAAATAAAGGCTATTCCACCCGCCGTCCCTCAGACAAACGCTTTATACCTAATGTATTTATGACTATTTTATAGATTTTCAAACAAAAAGTCAAGCAATATTCTTATACACTGGTGTTTTTCCTTTTAGGTTTACAATAGATGGGTTACAACTGAATAAAAAAAATTGCGAGATCTCATTTTTGTGTTAAAGTTAAGTTACCACACCAAACCATTACACAGGAGGTTCCGCATGACAAGTATAACACAAGATATGAGATTTCGTCTATCCCTTTTAAATTATGCCGAAAAATATGGTGTTACCAAGGCTGCTATTAAATACAAAGTCAATCGCCAGTACATCTATCGTTGGCGTCGCCGTTTTGACGGCTCTATCCAGTCACTTAGAGAACATTCTAGAAGACCTCATCATCATCCTAACCAGCATACCCCTGAGGAACTCAAGCTCATCAAAGACATGCGCCGTAGAAACCCTCATGCCGGACTTGTCGTACTTTGGGTAAAACTCTCTCAACGGTATTTTTACAACACATGCTGAAAGCTTTTCCTTTTGTTGTGGAATGTGTGCAGACGGACAATGGTCCAGAGTTCACTAAGCGATTTGTTAGCAAAAGAGCAAATGACCTTAGCCGGTTTGAGAAAAAGCTCAAAGAATTGGGTATTGCGCACAAGTTGATTAAACCTTTTACACCAAGACATAATGGAAAGATAGAACGATTACATAGAAAAGATAACGAATACTTCTATGCAACTCACTCGTTCTACTCCCTTGCAGATTTTGCTGCTCAGCTAAAGGTTCATAACCGAAAGTACAACAACTTTCCTATGCGTCCATTAAAGTGGCTTTCTCCTAAAGATACTTTATTTAATTTTTTGCATGACGGTGTAACATATGTTTGACAAGCCTTCAGTCACTAGCTCCGCTAAATTTTAATTCATTTTAAAAATAGGAGGTACGCCTTATGAAGGTAATGAAAACGCCGAAGGATATGGCATAATGAAGAAACGGTCCGTAGAAAGCGACAAGAAAATGGTATGAAAACGAAAAAAGAAGCCGCCTTTAACGGAAGAAGAGGTGCAGGAAAAAATGCTCCGTGAACGCCGCAAAGGATTTTCAATTCCTATCGGACTCGGCACCGCTTTTGTGGCAATCTTAGTTTTCTTTTTAATTGTAGATACTGATACTATTATGTTTATTTAGTTCGCCCTTTTTTTAGGGCGAATTTTTATTTGCAACAGTAATTCAACCACGAATCCGCCCCTTTGCTCTTATTTTAGGGATAGAAAGGGCAGATTTAGAATTTTTACTTTAAAAACGCATTAAAAATCTGATTATCCGCTAAAACACAGTATCTATCAGCATTTTCAAGGAAACAAACACATCAATTTACTACTTATTTACTACCATTGAATGAGCCTTGATACGCAAGTTTTCCTAGATATGCAAAGATATGGTACAGCACATCAGTATTGAAACAAGAAAAAATTGAATAACTCATAGACTATGGAACGCCTAAAATGACGTTCCTTTTCTATTTCCAGCCGTTCTTATTGGACGGCTATTTTATTACCCAAAATGAAAGGAACATTTAGACTTATGAAAGAAATATTAAAACGATTATGTACTGGCGTACTTGCTCTTGCGACTGTCGTTACTGCTTTACCGAGTACACCCGTTCATGCGTCGGAAACACAGTATTGGACAGAGTCTGTCGAACGTGTCGGTATCGTAGAACGTGTTAATAATGATGGCTCTATTACTGAAACCTTTAATGAGGGACATTTGACCGTTGAGGGCAAGGACGCTTATTGTATTGACATCAATACAGCATTCAAAAACGGTTATAAAACCAGAGCTGACGCAAGCACCCGTATGAGTACCGACCAAATAAGCGATGTTGCCTTATCTATCGAATATGTGAAACAGTACACAGACAACCATAGCGGAATAAGCAACAATCACGCTTACCTTTTAAGACAGCTTGTAGTCTGGCAGAGATTGAGCGTACATCTAGGCTGGCAATGTGATAACGTGCGAGCTTCTTATGATGAAATTCCAAAGGCAACGCAGGACGAAGTTTTCGCTGGTGCAAAAGCCTTTGTCAAAGAAAATAAAGGACGCTATGAATGTGGCGGTTATATCTACTCTGGCGAGGGGCAGGAATTGGGACAATTCTGGGCTAAACTCAATGTCGGAAATGCGAAACTGCAAAAGATTTCCAGTAATACCAGCATTACAGATGGTAACGGAAATTACTCTATCGCTGGTGCAACATATGGTGTCTTTGCTGATAAGGATTGCACGAAACAGCTTGCCACCCTTACGACTGATGAAAACGGAAATACGGACGTTGTAGAGGTAACGGCTGGCACAGTCTATATCAAGGAATTATCTGCACCAGCAGGATATAAAGTGGATAAAACTGTATATTCCTTAAAGGTTGAAGCTGGAAAGACAGCGACCTTGAATGTATCTGATACACCAAAGGTAACGGACACATTGATTGAGCTTTTCAAGATTGATATGGAAACACAGAAAAACAATCCGCAGGGGAACGCTTCTTTAGCAGGTGCGGAATTTACATGGAAGTATTATGCAGGCTTCTATAATAAAGACAATCTTCCTGCCGAAGCTACTCGTACATGGGTTACAAAGACAATCGCTGAAACAGACAGCGACGGGACAACCCACTACATCACAAAATTAGCGGACGCTTATAAGGTAGCTGGCGACAGCTTCTATATGCAGGACGGAAAAGCGGTTCTTCCACTTGGAACGCTAACCGTTGAGGAAACAAAAGCTCCAAACGGCTACTTGCTAGACGGTGCATATATGCAGGCTGGCGACAAGTCCGAACAGATTAAGGGCTTATATGTAACACAGATTACCGAGGACGGCGACCTTGCCGTATTATCTGGAAGTAACCAGTTTTCCGTATCAGATAAAGTCATTCGTGGCGGTGTCAAAATTCAGAAACGAGATTTAGAAACTGGCGATACCAAACCACAAGGAAGTGCAACATTGAAAGATACTGCTTTTGACATCATTTCTTTAAATGATAATTCTGTATTGATTGAGGGCAAGCTCTATAAGAAAAACGAAGTGGTAAAAACAATCTATACGGATATTGAGGGTATTGCTTCTACTTCCGCTGACCTTTTACCTTATGGAAAATTCCGTATCGTTGAAAGTGAAGCTCCCGACGGATATTTGACAGACGGTATGAAGCCGATTGACTTTGCAATCACAGAGAATGGAAAAATCGTAGATTTAACCGACAAAGCAAACTCTATCTACAATCAGATTAAGCGTGGCGATATTGAGGGCGTAAAAATCGGTGCAGGCACACACAAGCGTCTTGCTGATGTTCCTTTTAGGATCACAAGCAAGACGACGGGCGAAAGTCATGTTGTGGTAACTGATGATAACGGGCAGTTCTCCACTTCTGCTGACTGGGCTAGTCATAAGCACAATACCAACGCAGGAAAGACCAGCGAGGACGGTGTGTGGTTTGGGACTTCTGAACCAGACGACAGCAAGGGTGCATTACCTTATGATACTTACATCATTGAAGAATTAAAATGTGAAAGCAACAAAGGCTTTGAACTTATCCCACCTTTTGAAATCGTGGTATCAAGAAATAACCGTGTGATTGATTTGGGAACGCTGACTGATGAATACGAAAGAGAAATCTCAATCCATACCACAGCGACCAGCAAGGACGGCGAAAAGACAATCCTTGCGGGAAAAGAAATCACGATTGTAGATACTGTCAAATTAGACGGACTTACAAAAGGCACAAAGTATCAGTTGAAAGGCTGGCAGATGTTAAAGGAAGAAAACGCTGAACTTGTCATTGACGGAAAGCGTGTAGAAAATGACTATACTTTTGTCGCTGATGATGAAGCTATGAAAGTGGAAATTGCCTATACATTCAATGCGTCTGCTTTAGGTGGCAAGAACCTTGTTACCTTTGAAGAATTGTATGATTTAAGCAATCCAGACGAACCCGTAAAAGTTGCGGAACACAAAGACATTGAGGACGACGGGCAGACGGTACTTATCACAGAGCGTATCATCAAGATACATACAACTGCTACCGATAAGGACGGCAACAAAGAGCTTAAAGCAGGAAAAGAGGTAACAATCATTGATACCGTAACCTTAGAGGGCTTAGAAATTGGCACAAAATATCAGCTTAAAGGTTGGCAAATGTTGAAAGAAGAAAATGCAGAACTTCTTATCAATGGAAAGCGTGTAGAAAATGACTATACTTTTGTCGCTGACAGCGAAGCTATGAAAGTGGAAGTTGCCTTTACCTTTGACGCTTCTACTCTTGACGGCAAACAGCTTGTAACTTTTGAAGAATTGTACGATTTAAGCAATCCAGACGAGCCGAAGAAAGTTACCGAGCATAAGGACACCACAGACGAGGGACAGACGATTACTTTTAAGGAAAAACCAGAAGAACCAGAGAAACCCGAAACACCGCAAACGCCAGAAAAGCCTAGCAGACCTACGGACAGTCCCAAAACGGGAGATAACACCAACCTTTACGGACTGCTTGCACTTCTTTTGACTTCTGGTTCTGGACTGGCAGGTATCTTCTTCTACAAACGCCGTAAAATGAAGAAATCATAAGGCGGTAACGGTATGAGAAAAGGAAAATCACGCTCTCCGCCGAAGCTGTCAAACGGCAGACTTCCGCTTATTCTGGCTTGTCTGCCAACAACCTGCAAGAACACGGATAGTCAAGGGTGCGTAAGCATTTATTTTACCCTTTACTATCTGGGGGATTGCTGGTACTTTCCAAACCGCCAGAATAAGAAATCACAATCAAAAAACTTATCAAAAATAGAAAGAAACGAGGTAAAACAATATGGAAATGAAATATGTCGTGCCAGATATGGCACAGTCTTTTGGAACTCTTGAATTTGCAGGAGAAAGCGAGCCTATCTTTGAAAGGGATAAAAATAACCGCAGGGTTTTAGCCAGACGAAGCTATAACCTTTATTCTGACGTACAGAAAGGCGAAAATGTTGTGGTAGAAATTCCCGTGCAGGCTGGCGAAAAGCATTTCAAGTATGAACAGAAAGTAAAACTTGTCAATCCGAAGTTATACGGCAGAGGTTACGCAATCGGGGATATGGGACATACCGATTATGTGTTGCTTGCTGATGATATTGTAACAGTTGAAGAAAAGCAAAGGAGTTAAGAATTTATGAGATTATCAAACGGATTTGTTATTGACAAAGAGAAAACATTTGGAGAATTAAAATTTACAGCGGTGCGTGATGTGTACTTGCAGAATGAGGACGGGACACCGAGTACCCAGCTTAAAAAGCGTATCTATGATTTGAAGTGCAGTCTGCATGGTGGAATTATCCCCGTGTCTGTACCGCCAGAAGTACCGTTAAGGGAATTTCCGTATAATGCAGTTGTGGAGCTTGTCAATCCAGTAGCCGATACGGTATCACGAAAAACCTATACGGGTGCAGAGGTGGACTGGTATGTAAAGGCAGAGGATATTGCGTTGAAGAATAAAGGCAACCAGAACGCAGGCAGTCCACAGAAACAGCAATCAATAAAAAAAGGATAATGAATATTCACACTATCCTTTGATTGCTTAATATGGAAAACTAGAATAAGGGTCGTTATATCGACTTTGAGCTTTATATTTGGTGTCTATTTGGATATATGCTGTATGGAAATTAGCAAGTAATTCACTGTCATTTTGTAATTCCTCAACAGCCCACGGTTGCAACATATAAGGAAATACAGCATTGTTTAAATCTGAAACAAGGTATTGATTTGTAGTTTCAATAATTATCATGCTTTGTTTAAGCCATTTTACAGCTCCGTCATGGAATGGTAATTCAGAAGTATGATTATCTTCCATGTATAAGCCATATACAATAGCTTTTTGGTAGTTATCTAATTTTTGCAATCTTTCTTTAGCAGTTGCTTTAAATTTTTTCATAGAGCGTTTATGGCTGAAATATTTATAAATACCTATGATGAGTGTAACAGCAAGTATTGAAAAGGACGTTAAAAATAGTAATCCTATGGCAAAGCCGTATTTATTTCTGAAATCAACCATATACATCTTGGCAACTATATTGTCTGGAAGAAATAGAACCATACCAGAGGCAAGAGCAAGGGCAAACATTATTTTGGTTGGCAACTTAAAGAAATCAGCAAGGTTAAAATCAAATTTCATTTTTTCACTCCTATCGAAAAGATATGGTTTGATTATACCAAATTACGATACTTAAGGCTATTAAATATTTTTTGAAAGTGAAAGCAAAGGGGGTAAATGTTATTTCAATATTTAGAATTAAAGGACACCATATCAGAGCCAGTGATAAACACCTTGTCTACCACTTTTCCATAGGAACGCTTCTGTTTGTATTCGTGGCGGTTCTTCTGCTACTGAATATCAAACAGCTCATGCGTACCGATTGGGAGCATTTCAGCCTATTAGACAATGGCTTGACGCTTTCCACTTACAACTGCATAACGATTTTGATAGCGACTGGTGTTTGTGCATTGGTCGCTTTTCTGTATTACCACTTCTGTTACGACAGTTTTAAGAAGTTCCTGCACCGTCAAAAGCTGGCAAGAATGATACTGGAAAATAAATGGTATGAAGCTGATACCGTACAAAACAGCGGTTTTTTTACTGACCTGCAAAGCAGATCAAGGGAAAAAATCGTCTGGTTTCCCAAGATTTATTATCAAATGGAAAAGGGACTGCTCCATATCCGCTGTGAAATCACGCTGGGGAAATATCAAGACCAGCTTTTACGGCTAGAGGATAAGCTGGAAAGTGGCTTGTATTGCGAACTGACCGACAAGACCTTACATGACGGCTATATCGAATATACCCTGCTTTATGATATGATAGCGAACCGTATTACCATTGATGAAGTACGGGCAGAAAACGGCTGTCTTAGATTGATGAAAAATCTAGTCTGGGAGTATGACGCACTACCCCACGCTCTGATTGCTGGTGGAACTGGTGGCGGTAAAACATACTTTCTGCTGACGCTCATTGAAGCCCTACTGCATACAAACGTTGTTCTTTACATTTTAGACCCAAAGAATGCTGACCTTGCGGACTTGGGAACGGTCATGCCGAACGTCTATCACACCAAAGAAGAAATGATAGATTGCGTCAATGCTTTTTATGACGGCATGGTACAGCGAAGTGAGGAAATGAAACAGCACCCGAACTATAAGACGGGCGAAAACTACGCCTATCTGGGACTGCCACCCTGCTTTCTTATCTTTGATGAATATGTGGCGTTTTTTGAAATGCTGGGGACAAAAGAAAGCGTAAGCCTACTTAGCCAGTTAAAGAAAATCGTCATGCTGGGACGGCAGGCAGGATATTTCCTTATCGTTGCTTGTCAAAGACCAGACGCAAAGTATTTCTCGGACGGGATAAGGGATAACTTCAACTTTCGTGTAGGACTTGGGCGTATCAGTGAACTTGGTTACGGTATGCTGTTTGGTTCTGATGTGAAGAAACAGTTTTTCCAGAAACATATCAAAGGGCGTGGTTACTGTGATGTGGGAACAAGCGTCATAAGTGAATTTTACACGCCTTTAGTGCCAAAAGGACATGATTTTTTGCAGACAATCGGTTCTCTTGCACAAACAAGGCAGGACGGGACGGCGACGTGCGAAGCGAAAGGCGACGGCACGGACTAGCCGTTGCTGGTGTGGCGTTAGCCACGCCAGCAGGTAAAACCCCTCGGTATCTAACAGAGGGGTACGTTTGCAAATAGACAATAGACGAAAAACATAGGAAACATGGGCTTTATCAAGTGTTTTCCATGTAAAAATCAGTTGTGAAGTCGCCTTAAAAAACTTCACACTTGACAGATTGGGGGTATGGTTCTGAATGAAGAACAATGGATAAAAGAATTACGGGAGAAACGGATTGCTTACGGTATCTCACAAGGCAGGCTGGCGGTGGCTTCTGGTATCACAAGGGAATATCTCAACAAGATAGAAAGCGGAAAAATGAAGCCGTCAAAGGAACTTCTTCATACTCTGCATAAGGAACTGGCAAGGTTCAATCCAGAAGCACCGCTTACCATGCTGTTTGATTATGTGAAAATTCGTTTTCCTACGCTGGATATACAGCACATCATCAAAGATATATTAAAACTGAATATCAATTATATGCTTCATGAAGATTACGGACATTACAGTTATACGGAGCATTACTCTTTAGGGGACATCTTTATTTATACGTCGGCTGACGAAGAAAAAGGTGTCCTTTTAGAGTTAAAGGGGCGTGGTTGCAGGCAGTTTGAAAGTTACCTGCTGGCACAGCAAAGAAGCTGGTATGACTTTCTCATGGACGCACTTATAGATGGTGGCGTGATGAAGCGTATCGACCTTGCTATCAACGACCATACGGGCATTTTGGATATTCCAGAGCTTGCGGAAAAATGCAGGAAACGGGAATATATCGGAAAGTCCAGAAGTTATAAGTTTTACCAGTCGGGCGAGCTTATCAAGCACAGAGAGGACGACAGAGAATATATGGGGCGTACCCTTTATCTTGGTTCGTTGAAATCAGATGTGTATTTCTGTATCTATGAAAAAGACTATGAGCAGTACGTCAAGTTAGGGACACCGCTGGAAGAAGCCGACATTATCAATCGTTTTGAAATACGGCTTCGCAATGAACGTGCCTATTATGCAGTACGAGATTTGCTGACCTATTATGACGCAGAGCAGACCGCCTTTTCTATCATCAACCAGTATGTGCGGTTTGTTGATGAAGAACCAGACAAGCGAAAAAATGACTGGAAACTCAATGACCGCTGGGCTTGGTTCATCGGCGATAACAGACAGAGCTTGAAGCTGACGACAAAGCCAGAACCTTATACCTTAGACCGTACATTGCGGTGGGTACAAAGGCAGGTAGCACCGACCTTGAAAATGCTGAAAAAGATTGATAAGGGAAACGGTACAGACTACATGGAAACGATTGAAAAGCAGGCAAAGCTCACAGAAAAACATGAAATGATAATCAAACAGCAGACGACCCCTGCAAAAGATTTAGTGAAAAGTTAGGAGTGATGAAAAATGTGGGAATTATTTAAGAACTTACTGCTGGTATCACTTGGAACGGGTATCGGCGTGGTTCTGATGTGCATTATGAGTGTCGGCAAAGAAGCTGACAGATACATGGAAGAAATCAAAGAAAGAGAGGACAAATAACATGAATTTCGGACAAAATTTATATACATGGTTTTTAAGCAACGCACAGAGCTTAGTGCTTATGGCGATTGTGGTTATCGGTATCTACTTAGGGTTCAAGCGTGAGTTTTCAAAGCTCATTGGCTTCTTAGTAGTTGCTCTTGTTGCTGTCGGATTGGTATTCAATGCTGGCGGTGTGAAAGACGTACTGTTAGAACTGTTCAATAAGATTATCGGTGCGTAAGAATTTTCATTGTAGTGCTTTTGAGATAATGATATAATTTGAGTATGACAAAGAGCATTTAAAAATTTGTGAGGTGGGAATATGGAAAAGTTTTCTATGCCAGAACAAGTATCTGCAACATTAGAACAAGATGAAATAATGCGACTTAAACATAGTTTAGAAACCACTATATCGAAAGTGGAAGCTGACAAAATAATCTCGGAATTATCATTACCTCTAAACTCAACACCAGATGTTCGTGCTGAATGGGTTGATAGAATGTCTGCTTTGCTTGAAAGTAGATTTGATGAAAACACCGTCAAAGCTATTCGTAAGAAATGTTATTGTAATGAAAATGGCAGATTGGAAGATACTGCACATTTCTTAAAAGACCTTTATCTGTCATTTGACAGAGATTTACATAGTTTTGTTAATGCTCTAAATGAAAATGGGGCTGGTTGGTATATAAAAGATAATCAGTTATACACAAAGATGTTTTCATGTGAATGTCCTATGCTAGAAAAAGCTAAGGAAACCAGCTCATTAACATGGTGTCATTGTACGGCAGGCTATAACAAAAAGTTGTTTGAAATTGTTTTTGAAATGCCTATTGACGTGGAAGTTATACACAGCATACGGCAAGGGTTTGACTGTTGTTTGTTGAGAATTACATTTAAGTAGACTTATTTATAGGTTCACTCTTATATATTTTGCGTAGGAAGAAATAGAAAAAGGGTCAGGTGGTACAAGATGAATAATAAAGACATTGTAAAATATTATTATGAGGTAATTGTTTCGCAGAACTTGCTAAATGAGTTGCCAAATTATGTGTCAGAAAATTGTATGATAAAAGTAGGCGATAAAATATTCCCTTTAGGTTTAAATGGAATGAAAGAACATCTGATAGATGTTAAAAAAACATATCCAGATTATACTATGAAGATTATAAAGCAGTATTCAGACGGGGATTATGTTATTTCTGAATTTATTATGCAGGGAACACATGAGGGCGAATGGATAGGAATAAAACCCACACACAAAACATTACTATTTACTGGTGTTGATATTGATAAAGTAGTAGACGGTAAAATTGTTGAACATGGTGGTGCTGTCAATACTTTTGAAACATTGTTTGAAGAACATTTGATTAAGCCTATATAAATATCATAAGTACAAATTACAACTTCATACCCACATACAAAGCAGTCATTCTGAAAAGATCGACTGCTTTTTTCATACTAAAATTAGATTGGAGTGATACATTGAACTATATTTTTAAGGATATGCAGGCAAGGATTGGCTGTCAATATATATCAGATTTACCCTTTAAGCGAAGTGCTGTCTGGTTTGAATTGAAGCACTTAAACCTTGCCGACTATCCTATGAAACAACTAGAAGATTTTTCACATTATGTCTTTGGTGTCCCGTACACCGTCATAGCGGAAGTTTTAAAAAGAAAGGACGTGATAACCTATGCAGGAAACAAGGGTGCTGGTGGAAACGAGAAGAACAACTGGCGAAAAAACAATATCGTACTGGTTCGACCTGCCGATAGATGTTGCCGAGTTTGAAGAAAAGTTAGGTATCGGTGCAGAAAGTGGGGATTACCGCATTATCGAAAAGGTACTGCCCTTTTCTGATGAAGTTCATGAGCATACCAGCGTGTACCAGCTCAACGAATTAGATTTTATGTATCGCCAGCTTTCAAGCGATATGCAGGAAGAATATACAATGCTTCATACGGTGTATGAAAATTTAGAAGCACTTTATATTTGCAGGAACGTGATTACCATTTATCCAGACTGCAAAAGCATGATTGATGTTGCAAGGCAAAAGCTGATGAATGACCCGACATTCAAACATTTATCCGAGGACTGTCAAGAATATTACTTTGACTTTGAAGCCTACGCTTCGCACTTGCAGGAACACGGACGTTATCTTGTAACGGAACATGGTATCTTTGAACTGCCAGAATAGGAAATGAGGTGGTGCTTATGATTGATGATATGGCAGTTTATATCGCTAATCTTGGCAAGTACAATGAGGGCTATTTAGTCGGTGCATGGTTCACATTTCCTATTGACGAGGAAGATGTAAAAGAAAAAATCGGTTTGAATGAACAATATGAGGAATACGCAATCCATGATACCGATAACTTCCCCATTGCGATTGGCGAGTATGTTTCTATTGAAGAACTCAATGAGATGTATGAAATGATAGAGGAACTTCCTGACTATATCGTAGATTGTCTGGACGAATTTATCAGCCACTACGGGACGCTGGAAGAAGTCGTGGAACATAAGGACGATATTTATTTTTATCCAGACTGTGATACCATGACGGACGTTGCCTATTACTACATAGACGAATTGCAGGCGTTGGGCGATATTCCCCCTAGCTTACAGAACTACATTGACTATGAAGCCTACGGGCGAGATTTGGATATGGGCGGTTGCTTTATTGCAACAAGCCGAGGTATGTGTGAGATACCATATTAAAGCTGAAAGATCAGCAACAAGCATTGTTGCTACTGACAGCGTATTTATTAAGGGACAGTCTGAAAACGGCTGTCCTTTTCCATTGGAAGAAAGGAGCTGAAACGAATTGAAGAAAATCAGAAGTTATACGGGTATCTGGAACGTGGAAAAAGTCTTATATGCAATCAATGACTTTAACTTACCCTTTCCCGTTACCTTTACACAGATTACATGGTTTGTGATTACAGAATTTCTCATCATTCTGTTTGGGGACTTACCGCCACTTTCCATGATTGAGGGGGCATTTTTAAAATACTTCGGTATTCCCGTTGCTCTCACTTGGTTTATGTCGCAGAAAACCTTTGACGGAAAGAAGCCATACAGCTTTCTAAAATCACAGATTACTTATGTGTTGCGACCAAAAATCACTTATGCAGGAAAAGCCGTAAAACTGGATAAGCAGATACTACATGAAAATATTACGGCAGTTAGGAGTGTGAAGTATGTTCCCGATTAAATATATTGATAACAACCTTGTCTGGAACAAGGACAATGAGGTGTTCGCTTACTATGAGCTGATACCCTACAACTATTCTTTCTTATCCGCAGAGCAGAAATTTATCGTGCATGACAGCTTTCGCCAGCTCATTGCACAGTCCCGTGAGGGTAAAATTCATGCCTTGCAGATAGCGACGGAAAGCTCAATCCGAAGTATGCAGGAACAGTCAAAGAAACTGGTTACGGGAAAACTTCGTGAAGTGGCATTAGAAAAAATAGACGAACAGACCGAAGCGTTAGTATCTATGATTGGGGACAATCAAGTGGACTACCGCTTTTTTCTTGGCTTTAAGCTCATGGTTACGGAAGAACCATTCAATCTGAAGAACATCAAAAAATCGGCGTGGCTGACGTTCACAGAATTTCTCCATGAAGTGAACCACACGCTGATGAATGATTTTGTTTCCATGCCGAATGATGAAATCAACCGTTACATGAAAATGGAAAAATTACTGGAAAATAAAATATCCCGTCGCTTTAAGGTGCGTCGCTTGGAAATCAATGATTTTGGGTATCTCATGGAACATCTTTACGGCAGGGACGGTATTGCCTATGAAGATTATGAGTACCAGCTACCAAAGAAGAAATTGAAGAAAGAAACGCTGGTAAAATACTACGACCTTATCCGTCTGACAAGGTGTGTGATTGAGGAAAGCCAGCGATATTTACGCTTGGAACATGAGGACAAGGAAAGCTATGTGTCCTATTTTACCGTCAATGCGATTGTCGGAGAGCTTGATTTTCCGTCCAGCGAAATCTTCTATTTCCAGCAACAGCAATTCACATTCCCCGTTGATACGAGTATGAATGTAGAAATCGTGGAAAACCGAAAAGCACTAACGACCGTCCGCAACAAGAAAAAGGAATTGAAAGATTTGGATAACCACGCCTATCAAGCTGGAAGTGAAACCAGTTCAAACGTGGTAGACGCATTAGACAGCGTGGACGAGCTGGAAACAGACTTAGACCAGACAAAAGAAAGTATGTATAAGCTCTCTTATGTGGTGCGTGTATCGGCTGACAGTCTGGACGAATTAAAACGTCGTTGTGATGAAGTCAAGGACTTTTACGACGACCTCAATGTCAAGCTGGTACGTCCTGCTGGGGATATGCTGGGGCTTCATTCTGAATTTTTACCAGCAAGTAAACGATATATCAATGATTATGTGCAGTATGTAAAATCAGATTTTCTAGCAGGGCTTGGCTTTGGTGCGACACAGCAATTAGGCGAAACTACGGGTATCTATATGGGCTATTCCGTTGATACGGGAAGAAATGTATATCTGCAACCGTCCCTTGCCAGTCAAGGCGTAAAAGGTACAGTTACAAATGCCCTTGCTTCTGCTTTTGTTGGTTCGCTTGGCGGTGGGAAGTCATTCTGTAACAATCTTCTAGTGTACTACTCTGTTCTATTTGGGGGACAAGCAGTTATCTTAGACCCAAAATCAGAACGTGGAAACTGGAAAGAAACACTTTCAGAAATCGCCCATGAAATCAATATCGTAAACCTAACCAGCGATAAAGATAATGCAGGACTTCTTGACCCGTTCGTGATTATGAAAAATGTCAAAGACGCTGAAAGTCTGGCAATCGACATACTAACCTTTTTAACTGGTATTTCCTCTAGGGACGGCGAAAAATTTCCCGTATTACGAAAAGCGGTGCGAGCCGTTACCCAAAGCGACAAACGGGGCTTGCTTCATGTGATAGAGGAGCTACGCCGTGAAGATACGCCAATATCAAGAAATATCGCAGACCATATCGACAGTTTCACAGACTACGACTTTGCACATCTGCTGTTTTCAGACGGAACGGTGGAAAATGCTATCAGTCTGGATAACCAGCTTAACATCATTCAAGTAGCTGACCTTGTACTGCCCGATAAGGACACGACCTTTGAGGAATACACGACCATTGAATTGTTGTCGGTGTCTATGCTGATTGTGATTAGTACCTTTGCATTAGATTTTATCCATTCCGACAGAAGTATTTTTAAGATTGTTGATTTGGACGAAGCGTGGGCGTTCTTAAATGTGGCACAAGGCGAAACCTTATCAAATAAGCTGGTACGTGCTGGACGTGCTATGCAGGCAGGCGTTTATTTTGTTACACAATCTTCTGGCGACGTGTCAAAGGAAAGTCTGAAAAACAATATCGGCTTAAAATTCGCTTTCCGTTCTACTGACATTAACGAGATAAAACAGACATTAGAATTTTTCGGTATCGACAAGGACGACGAGAACAACCAGAAACGCTTGCGTGATTTGGAGAACGGACAATGTTTATTGCAGGACTTATACGGACGTGTTGGCGTGGTGCAGATACACCCAGTCTTTGAAGAATTGTTACACGCCTTTGATACCAGACCACCCGTACAGAGAAATGAGGTGGAGTGATGAAAGAAAGGATACAGAGTGCGTTCACAAAAAAGAAAATTTTCCACTTTCTCAAAATGGCTCTGTTCGTGGTGGCACTTTCCCTTATCCTGCTTTCACTTTTGGGGACGGTGGCTCATGCGACGGGGCTTGTGGACGATACCATAAACGCAGAAAATCTTTATTCCAAATATCCCCTTTCCAACTACCAGCTTGATTTTTATGTGGATAATAGCTGGTCGTGGTTGCCGTGGAACTGGCTGGACGGTATCGGGAAATCGGTACAATACGGGCTTTACTGTATCACTAATTTTGTCTGGACTATCAGTTTATATTTAAGCAATGCAACGGGCTATGTGGTGCAGGAAGCCTATAAGCTGGATTTTATTAACGATATGGCAGACAGTATCGGGAAAAGCATACAGACCTTAGCAGGCGTAACCGAGAATGGCTTTTCTTCTACGGGCTTTTATGTGGGATTTTTACTGCTGATTATCTTAGTGGTGGGAATGTATGTTGCCTATACGGGATTGATAAAAAGAGAAACCAGCAAGGCACTTCATGCTGTTATCAACTTTGTTGTGGTGTTCATTCTGTCCGCTTCGTTTATTGCCTATGCTCCCGACTACATAAAGAAAGTCAATGATTTTTCATCAGACATCAGCACCGCTTCGCTGGACTTGGGAACAAAAATCATGCTCCCGAACTCTGACAGCGAGGGTAAGGACAGCGTAGATTGGATACGGGACAGCTTATTTTCTATTCAAGTGGAACAGCCGTGGCTACTCTTACAGTTTGGAAATTCCAATATCGAAGAAATCGGGTCAGAACGTGTCGAAGCTCTCGTATCGGCAAGTCCAGAGGACGAGGACGGCGAAACAAGAGAGGAAGTCGTGAAAACAGAAATCGAGGACAACGACAACAACAATCTGACGATACCGCAGGTAGTAAATCGTTTAGGTATGGTGTTCTTCCTCTTGTTCTTTAACTTAGGTATCACGATATTTGTATTTTTGCTTACGGGAATGATGATATTTAGCCAGATACTTTTTATTATCTTTGCAATGTTTTTACCTATCAGCTTCTTACTCTCCATGATACCGAGCTATGAAAGCATGGCAAAGCAGGCAATTGTGAGGGTATTTAATACCATTATGACACGGGCAGGAATTACGCTCATTGTAACGGTGGCGTTTAGTATTTCCAGTATGTTTTACAACATTTCCACAGACTATCCATTCTTTATGATAGCGTTCTTGCAGATAGTGTGTTTCGCTGGTATCTACATGAAGTTAGGCGACTTAATGAGTATGTTCAGCTTAAACGCTGGCGACAGTCAAAGCATAGGGCGACGTATTTTCCGCAGACCATATCTGTTAATGCGACATAGAGCTAGGCGTATGGAAAAACGGCTTGCTGGTGCTGTTACTGCTGGCGGTGTCGCTGGTGCAGTGGCTGGTGGTGCAATTTCTAGCAGAAAGTCCGCAAGAAGAAATACCGCAAAGGATAGTCGGGGCAATACCACTTCCAGCATGGGACAGCGTGCAGGTTCAAAGGTCGGTGCAATGCTTGATACGAAAAATAAAATCAAAGACAAGGCAAACGCCGTCAAAGAGAATATCAAGGATATGCCGACACAGACCGCTTATGCTGTCCATTCCGCAAAAGAAAAGGCAAAGTCCAGCGTATCTGATTTCAGGCGTGGTATCGTGCAGGAACAGAAAGAACGACAATCGAGACATTTAGAAAAGCAGGAACAGCATAAGAAAAATATCGCTGACAAACGTATGGAGCTTCAAAAGGCACAAGAAGCAAGGCATAGAAAGACGGACGGATCAGCGACAACGGGAGCTACCCGTCCCCATGAGCGACCAGCCACAGCGACCACCGCAAAAACAAATGAGCCAGTCAAGACAAATGCTGTGAAAGAGCGTCCGTTATCTTCGGGTGGTGCTGACGGGAAAACTCCACAGATAAACCATAGGAATGTAGAAAAGACCGTATCGCAGGAAACACGCCAGAATTACACGAAAGACCGCAGGGCAAAGGTTCAGCAGAACACAGAGAAAAATCGTAACCTCATAACGAAGAAAGGACAGAAGAAAAAATGAAATTGAAACATATCGCTCTCATTGGCAGTCTGTTTCCTATCCTCTTTTCTCTGGTGCTTTTCTTTGGTGTCTTGATTAGTGCGGACAGCGACGACGAAAACAGCAACTTTTCTTCTGGCATTACGGGTATGAATTTATCCGCAGAAGTCTTGAAACATCAGCCTATGGTGGAAAAATACGCCAAAGAATACGGTATTTCCGAGTATGTCAATGTGCTACTGGCTATCATTCAAGTAGAAAGTGGCGGTACAGCAAAAGATGTCATGCAGAGTTCGGAAAGTCTTGGTTTACCGCCTAATTCCTTAGATACGGAAAGCTCAATCAAGCAGGGGTGTAAATATTTTGCGTCCCTGCTTTCTTCCTGCAAAAATCAAGGTATCGACGATTTGAATGTAGCGATACAGTCCTATAACTATGGCAGTGGTTATGTGGGATATGTGGCAGGAAAAGGAAAGAAACATAACTTTAACCTTGCAGAGAGCTTCGCTCGTGAAAAATCGGGCGGTAAAAAAGTAACCTACACCAACCCGATAGCCGTTGCGAAAAATGGTGGCTGGCGGTATGGCTATGGAAATATGTTCTATGTGGAATTAGTCAATCAGTATTTAACTGTTCCGCAGGTATCGGGAGAACTGGCACAAAAGGTAATGAATGAAGCGTTGAAATATCAAGGCTGGAAGTATGTATATGGCGGTAGCAATCCCAACACTTCCTTTGATTGTAGCGGACTTGTGCAATGGTGCTTTGGGAAGGCTGGTATTTCCTTACCGAGAACCGCCGACTTGCAGTATGACGCAACACAGCATATCCCCTTATCGCAGGCAAAATCTGGTGACTTGGTATTTTTTCACTCGACTTATAACGCTGGTTCATATGTAACACACGTCGGTATCTATGTGGGAAATAACAAGATGTATCATGCTGGCAATCCAATAGGATATGCAGACCTAAGTAGTAATTACTGGCAACAGCACTTAATCGGTGCAGGACGAGTAAAATAAAAGAAAGGACTTAGAAAATATGTTTAAGAAGAATAAGAAACAGACAGAGAATGTCAAAGAAAAGAAAGTGCGTACTGTGAAAGTCGGTACACATAAAAAATCTGTGATTGCATTGTGGGTGGTGCTTATCGCAAGCGTGAGTTTTGGGGTATATAAGAATTTTACCGCTATTGATATGCACACCGTACATGAAACAGAAACCATACAGTTAAGACTTACTAATACTAACGGGATTGAAAATTTCGTAAAGAACTTTGCGAAGTCTTATTACACATGGAATAACAGTAAAGAAGCGATTGAAGCAAGGACGCAGGCAATCAGGGGTTATCTAACAAAGGAATTGCAGGACTTGAATGTTGATACCATTAGAACCGATATACCGACCAGCTCCACGGTTACAGATGTGATTGTATGGCATATCGAGCAGTCAGAAACAGACACTTTTTCTGCTACCTACGAAGTAGATCAGCAGATAAAAGAGGGAGAACAGACAAGCAATGTCAAGGCAACCTACATCGTAAAAGTCCATGTAGACGCTGACGGGGATATGGTAATCGTTCAGAACCCTACCCTTGCACCAGCAATCGAAAAATCAGACTATGAGCCTAAGACACCAGAAGCAGACGCAAGCGTGGACGCTGATACCGTAAATGACGCTACCGCTTTTCTGGAAACATTCTTTAAGTTGTACCCGACAGCCACAGAAAAAGAGCTTGCCTACTATGTAGCTGGAAATTTGCTTGAACCTATCGGCAAGGACTATCTTTATTCTGAATTGGTAAATCCTATCTTTACTAAGGACGGGGACAATGTAAAAGTCAAGGTTGCCGTAAAATTCCTTGATAATCAGACAAAGGCAACGCAAGTATCGCAGTATGAGCTTGTATTGTATAAAGATAGTAACTGGAAAATCATAGGATAACGATTGAAAGCGTGCATTTCTCTATGGATTTGCACGCTTTCTTATTGACAATCACGTTAGAAATATAATATAATCTCAATAAAGAACATACGTTATGTAACAAACGTTTTGAATGAGAGGGATTGATTATGCCACCTAAAACAATAGTATCAAAAAAAGATGTATTAAAGGCTTCAGTAGAACTTATAAAAGATGAGGGTGTAGAACAGTTAAATGCGAGAAATATCGCAAAAAGATTGAATTGTTCAACCAACCCTCTATTTAGGATTTATAGAAACATGGAAGAATTGAAAAAAGATGTCTATTTAGAAGCTGAAAAATATTATGAGAAATATTTGTTTTCACGCACATTTGAAAATGCTTCGCCATTTTTACAAATGGGATTGAATTACATCTATTTTGCAAAGGAAGAAAAAAATCTGTTTAGATTTATTTTCCTATCTGACAACATTGAAATAGACAGTTTTCACTCTGTCGCAGATATGGCTAATAGTCCAGAGATTATTTATGGAATAGCTAGTGCTACGGGTTTAGATGAATGTGCAAGCAAAGAATTGTTTTCTAATATATGGTTGCTGACACATGGAATAGCTTGCACGATTGCAACTAATCAATATCCGTTTAATGAAGATGAAATACGACATATCTTGATAAATTCATATAAAGGAAATTTAATTGTGTTGAAAGGAGAATGACATGAAAAAAGATTTAACAGTGGAGCAAAAAAGATTAGAAATAGATATTTGGATTGTTGCCTTGACAACATTAGCGGGCTTTATTCTATATATGGCTTTAAGCGATAATCTCGTACACTTTATTGATAATGATGAAATCCCTATTTTGCTACGTGCCTTAGCTACTGGCTTAGTTCAATTTTCTATCGCTGGTCTGGGAAGTTCGATTGTATGTATTGTTCGTAAGGACACATTCTCAAGAATGGGATTTAAGAAAAAAGATACTTTAAAAACGATTATTGGAACTGTTGCATTTTTTGTCCCTTATTTAATTTATCTACTTGTATCTGGACAGTTGAATGGATATATGCCACTTTCTGTTCTGGTTACTAAGGACATACTTGTTAGCGGTATTTTTAATAAAGTGGTTGGAATGTTGATTGTTGGAATTTTTTGGGGATTTTTTGAAGGATTTAATTACTATATCATTAGTAGGATAATCAATGAAAGGTATCCTAGTAAGCTTAACTTAGGGGCTATTTTATGTGCTTTAATCTGTGTCTTAATTCACCCTTTCAGCACATCATTTTGGGGAATAATTGAGATAGTTGTTAACTTTATATTTATTTATGGCATGGTAAACTGTGCTAATAAAACAAAAAATGTGTGGGGTTGTATCTTTGCCTTTTTGTTTCTTTGGAACGCCTTTTAAATTAACATGAAGGAGAGCGAAAACGTGATAAAATTAAAAAAGCGAGATATTAAAAAAATCCTAAAACAAGGTGCGAAATTAAGCGGTGTTCCGCTATCGGAAATGCAGGAAAATATAGAAGCTACCATTGACGAAGCCATGAACAGCACCGACCCAGAGGTGCAGGCGAATTTTAAAAGGTATTTTGGAAACAAACGCCCTACACCAGAAGAATATATTTATAAGATTACGAAGAAAACAAAAGTTTAATTTCTTTAATATTCATTTGTTTTGCAATTTAAAAAAGTTTTTGCTAATTTAAAAAAGTTCTTGAAATTCATTTTAATTGCCCTTACGATTACCTTATCAAGCTTGATATTCATTTTAAGAAGGAGGTAATAATTTGAAAATTGAAGAATTTGAAGATATTAAGATAGCATATATGCGTAGAGTTGGTAAGTATGGTTTGGAGAATAAACACTTAATGGAAACCTTTAAAGCGTATTTAAAAGCGAAAGGTTTACTAAAAAAAGAAACCATTATACTTGGTATAGCTTTGGATAATCCTATGTACATTTCAGAAGAAAGACAACGATATGATGTAGGTATTATTATTTCTAATAAAGAGAGTAAATATGATTTACCTGTCCGTAATATTGCTAATGGTTGCTACGCTATATTTGAGGTTGAACATACTGAGGAAAGTGTATCAGATTTTTGGAAGAATATTCAGACATTAACTGCTGATTTATCAATAGATGTTTCAAAGCCTATTATTGAACGATATGCTTTCTCAAAAATTTCATCACATTTATGTGAATTTTGTATTCCTTTAAAATAAAAGGTGGTGTTTCAATGGAAATGCAGTCATGGGTATTATGCCCCATTTGCAATAATAAGACAAGAACTAAAGTGCGAAAAGATACGGAACTGGTAAATTTCCCTTTGTTCTGTCCAAAGTGTAAGACGGAAACTTTAATCAATATAGAACATGGAAGAGTAACTATTATCAAAGAGCCAGACGCTAAGACGCAGAGCCGATAATTTGTAGGTTATTGTAACTTATAGATTGTCGGCTCTTATTTGTTACCTGCGGAGCAGATCAGCAAATAAGAGTGTCTAAGCTATGAAAAAATAAAACAAAAAGCTGATTACTTCTTGCTCTCTCTGCTGTTTAAGATACCATCAATCGTACCTTGAATAATTTTTAATTCGTTATCACTCAATAAATCAAGTGAAGTTTCTATCTGACGATGAACTGTACTTTTTTCAACTTTCTCTGCTGGATAGAAATATTCATCAACTGATATATTGAACATGGTAACTAAATCATGGAATAATTGAAAACTTGGGTGCGACCCGATATTTTCAATATCTGCGATATGGCGTTCCCCATAGAATACCTTATCGCCTAAATCATTACGAAAAAGTCCTGCTCCCTCACGGGCTTCTCTGATTGCCAGCCCTAGCGGTTTGAAATCAAAAGTATGTGTTTCTTTTGTTTTTCTCATTTTAAATCACCTATCATGAGTTTATACTTCATGATGTATATTTAGAATGTGTTAAAATTGCATATAGTATGCAGTAATAATTCAAAAGCTGTTATCGTGTGCGGTAAATAAAAAAAACCGTTCCTAGATAATATACTTTTGTGTGTCTTGAAAAATAACGGGGCGGTTTTGGATATGACCAGAACTGTCCTTTTTCATTGGAAGTATAAAAGGTATGGCTCTGGTTAAAGGGGGCTTATACCATGATTGCATACGAAAGAATGTTCTGTCGTTCCCAACTGGATAAATATTTTACTCTAGTATTACAATCATCATACCCTTTGCTAGAATTAAAATTTCATATCAATAGAATTTATAAAACAGTCTGTTTGTGTAGTTACATTCAAATGGGCTGTTTTTGCTTTATTAAAAAGTTTTTTCAACTTTTTTGTAAATTTAGTCAGCAAATCACACCTTTCATTCCCTATATGGTGCGGAAAGAGGGATAAATGCTTTTCATGTCATAACGGGAAAGGGGGTGAGATTGATGAAACCGTCTGACTTCCAAAAAACTGTTCAATGCCGTTTTGAAAGTTGTTTGAAGAAAGTTGTCCGTCATGTTGTAAAGGACTACCAGCAGGGATTGAAACGACGAATAGATAAAGAAATTCCATTCTGTGAACTTCCAGAAATCGTTGTTGAAAAACTGGCTGTCTGGGACGAATACGAAACAGACTATACGATTTTTAATGTATGCGGTAATGATATTCGTGTTTATGATGATGAGTTGGCAGAAGCATTGAAGAAACTTCCAGAAAGAAAACGAGATAACGTTTTAATGTACTATTTCTTGGGATTAAGCGACACAAAGATAGCAGACATCTTAAACATTACAAGAAGTGGAGCATTTAGAAGTAGATACCATGCTTTAGAAGCTCTGAAAAAATCACTCAAGGAGGAAAAGTAGAAAATGAAGCAGACTTTTAAGAAACCGTCCTACTATTTGCTTTCGCAGGCTATGGACGGGGACGAAAAAGCGATTGAAAAGATACTGGCATTTTATGACCCATACATATCAAAGTGCTGTCTGCGTCCTCTCTATGATGAATATGGAAATGTCTATATTGTTGTAGATATGGAATTGAAAGGACTTATCAGAGAAGCACTTATCAAAATGATTTTAGGGTTTGATATTGCCTTAGAAATCGAAGAAGAATAACAAGCAGTAACCGCAGAGCATGATTTATTCAATCCCCTCTTTCCTGCTCTGCCACCTGCTTTTACATGAAAGCAACACGCTTTCGCCACAGCTCTTTGACAACTGAATAAAGCAGACAGATACGTTTGTGAGATAGCGAGCCACGGGGACTGTACGCCACGACCTTTCCAAAAGAAAGCGAGCGACCCACGCAGTGATCCGAGAGCGACTGTTGGAAAAGTCGCTTTGCCACGACCTATCCTCACAGAATAATGATACGTCCGCATGGTGCGGTTTTGCCCACAAGAATGGGAATAGTTGAGATACTAACGGAGCTTTCCAAAGCCGTCTGCCTGCTTGCAAAAAATGACACACAGTAAAGGGGGTGCATAGATTATGAACAATACTGATGTGCCTATCTGGGAAAAATATACGCTGACGATAGAAGAAGCGTCCAAATACTTCCGTATTGGCGAAAAGAAGTTGCGTAAATTAGCCGAAGAAAATCTTGACGCTGGCTGGGTTATCGTGAACGGTAATCGTATTCAGATTAAGCGAAAACAATTTGAAAAAATCATAGATACATTGGACGAAATCTAATGTCATTGAGCCGTAAATATGGTATAGTAAATGTAGCGTATCACGGCTCATTCCATGACGGAAAGGAGCTTTACACTATGTCTAATGTGAAACGAAAAGACAGTAAAAATCGCAATTTGCGTAATGGAGAGAGCCAGAGAAAAGACGGAAGATACGTTTATAAATATACCGATATATACGGAAAGCCACAGTTTATCTATTCTTGGAAACTTGTACCGACAGACAAGACACCTGCTGGAAAGCGTGATGATATATCGTTGAGGGAAAAAGAAGCACAGATAAAAAAAGACCTTAACGACGGTATCAACACAGTCGGCGGTAAAATGACAGTCTGCCAGCTCTACGAGAAAAAGAACAGTCAAAGAAAGAACATCAAGAGGGCTACTGAAAAAGGACGACAGTATCTTATGAACGCTCTGAAAAATGACCCGTTGGGTATGAGGGCAATTGATACCGTCAAACAGTCAGACGCTAAAGAATGGGCTATCAGAATGAGTGAAAAAGGATATGCCTATAAAACGATTGATAACTATAAGCGTTCCTTGAAAGCGTCATTTTATATGGCGATACAAGACGACTGTATCAGAAAGAACCCGTTTGAATTTAAGCTAAGTGATGTTCTGGAAGATGATACGGAGCAGAAAGTTATCCTTACACCAGAGCAGGAAAAACACCTGCTTGCCTTTATGGAAACGGACAAGATTTATAACAAGTATTATGATGAGGTTGTACTTCTGCTGGACACGGGACTTCGCATTTCTGAATTTTGCGGACTGACGACGCATATTGATATGCAGAACAGAATACTCAATATAGACCACCAGTTATTGAAAGATAGCGAAATCGGCTACTATATTGAAACACCAAAGACCAAAAACGGAAAACGGGAACTTCCATTGACAGAACGGGCTTATCAAGCAATCCAAAGAATACTAAAAAACAGAGGAAAGGCACAACCGCTGATTGTAGGTGGTTACAGCAATTTCCTATTCTTAAACCGTGAGGGCTTGCCTAAAGTTGCAGGAAACTATGAGGGCATGGTGCGAGGACTGATTAAGAAGTATAACAAGTATCACACGGACAAGTTACCGAACATCACACCACATTCATTCCGACATACTTACTGTACGAATATGGCAAACAGAGGAATGAACCCAAACACTCTGCAATATCTCATGGGACACGCTAACATAACCATGACACTTGGCTATTACGCACACGGTACATTTCAATCTGCAAAAGCGGAACTGGAAAGACTGGCTTGTTAATATCGGAGCTTATATTTACTACTCATTTACTACTTTTGGTTGCATTTTCATGCTGGTAAATGCCAGCTTATGCAAGGTATCTTCCAAAAAGAAAATACCGATAAAGCCCTAAAATACGGGATATATCGGCATTTACCAACTTATGAAAAGATAATCAGAAATTTAGTAAGTTTTTTGAATAAAAACGCAGGAGTTTTTTTCAGAAACTCCTGCGTCATCAATTTACATATTTATTTGAATGCTTCCTGTACAGCTACCGCTACAGCCACGCTGGCGCCAACCATCGGGTTATTTCCCATACCTAAAAATCCCATCATTTCAACATGTGCAGGTACTGAAGAAGAGCCTGCAAACTGTGCATCAGAGTGCATTCTTCCCATAGTATCTGTCATGCCGTAGGAAGAAGGACCTGCTGCCATATTGTCCGGGTGCAGAGTTCTGCCTGTACCGCCGCCGGATGCAACAGAGAAATACTTCTTTCCTTCAAGGACTCTTTCCTTCTTGTAAGTGCCTGCAACCGGGTGCTGGAACCTGGTTGGATTGGTGGAGTTACCAGTGATGGACACGTCCACATTTTCGTGGTGCATAATTGCTACGCCTTCCCTTACATCAAAAGCGCCGTAGCATTTTACTTTCGCTCTGTCCCCCTTGGAGTACGGTGTTTCTTTGACAACCTTCAGCTCCCCAGTAAAGAAATCAAAGTCTGTCTGCACATAGGTAAAGCCGTTGATTCTGGAAATAATCAGCGCCGCGTCCTTGCCAAGACCATTTAAAATTACTCGCAAAGGTTTTGTTCTGACTTTGTTGGCGGAATTTGCAATACCGATTGCGCCTTCTGCCGCCGCAAAGGATTCATGACCTGCAAGGAATGCAAAGCACTCGGTTTCCTCACTGAGCAGCATAGACGCCAGATTGCCGTGACCGATTCCGACCTTTCTGTCGTCCGCTACAGAGCCAGGAATACAAAATGCCTGCAGGCCTTCTCCGATTGCCTTTGCCGCCTCTGCCGCGGTTACAGCTCCCTTTTTCATTGCGATAGCTGCACCAAGGACATATGCCCAGCAGGCGTCCTCAAAGCAGATAGGCTGAATTCCCTTTACGATTTCGTAAGGATCGAAACCCCTATCGGTACACATTTTACGGGCTTCCTCCAAATCCTTGATTCCATATTCTTTCATCGCCGCTTCAATTCCGGCGATTCTTCTATCGTAGTTTTCAAATAATTCCATCCCGGCACCTCCTATTCCTTACGCGGATCAATCTTCTTGACAGCTTCGTTAAATCTGCCGTAAACCCCGCTGGCTTTCTCAATAGCTTCCATTGGATCCACACCACTTTTGATAAAGTCCATCATACGACCGATGTTTACATACTTATAGCCGATGATATTGTTATCCTCATCAAGACCTTCCTCTAAAATGTATCCTTCTGCCAGCTCCAGATATCTAGGACCCTTTGCCGCAGTGGAATAAATAGTGCCAACCTGGCTTCTGGTGCCTTTACCCAGGTCTTCAAGTCCTGCACCGACAGCAAGTCCGCCTTCTGAAAAAGCAGACTGACTTCTTCCATATACAATCTGTAAAAACAGTTCTCTCATCGCCGTATTTATTGCGTCACAGACAAGGTCTGTGTTTAATGCCTCTAAGATTGTTTTTCCGACCAGAATTTCTCCTGCCATGGCTGCAGAATGAGTCATGCCGGAACATCCCAGCGTCTCAATCAGAGCTTCCTGGATTATGCCGTCCTTAACGTTGAGGGTTAATTTGCATGCACCCTGTTGCGGCGCACACCAGCCGACACCATGTGTCAATCCTGAGATATCTGCAATTTCTTTTGCCTGCACCCATCTGCCTTCTTCGGGAATAGGCGCTGGTCCGTGATTTGCATCTCTTCCAACGATACACATATTCTCGACTTCTTTTGTATAAATCATCTTCTACCTCCACTTAAGTTTCGTTACTTCTTTTAGTATATCATCGGCAGCGCATTTATTCAACTGGTTTTAACTGTATCTTCGACGATGATGAAGGTCAATCCCCCTAAATCACAAAGAAATTTTTCTGTTATGATGACTTAATGTAAAAAAGTTGAAACTTTTTGCTGCCCTTTAGGACTCTATTTATATGAAAACATTTTATCTGGAGGAAGAACAAATCATTATGGACGCAAAAACACAAGCACAAATCGCAGCAAATATCGGATACTTACGCCGCCTTTTCGGCTATACGCAGACTGGACTTGCGAAAGCTCTGGACATGTCAAGATGTACTTATGCCTTACTGGAAAACGGCGAACGGCTTCCTACCGCAGATGTTCTGCTTCTTCTGTCGGATTTTTATCATATCAGTGTAGATACAATTTTACAGCTGGACTCCCAGAAACTTGTCAATGATGTGATTTTCGCAGACCGTTGCAGCAAACAGCAGCGCAATCTGCTGGAGTTGTATAATCAGTTGTCTCCTGAAGGAAAAAGAAAACTGATTACCAGATCCAAACAGCTTATTCTGGAAGAAGATATCGGCGAAGTCCCATCCTATCGCACCGCTTTATAGAAGAACGCCTGCAAACACAAAGAATATAGCCTGTGCAATGCGCACAGGCTATATTCCAACCTATAACATAATACTATATGGATCGTTTGTCCACAATCAGAATTTATCATATCTAATCTGTAGAAGTCAATCAAACTTTAGTCCTATTTACTTTTCTATGACCGCTTTTTCTCTGCGGCATCCTGCACAAAAGCCGTAAATCACAGAATTTTTACACTGTAGCTGAAATCCGTGATCCTTTGCAACATGGCTCGCAATCTCTTCCATAAAGTGACAGTCCAGATGCTCAACAACACCACATGCCACACACTTCAGATGTAAATGCTCATCGCATTTGTGAGTCCGTTCTACATATTGATAGGTCGCCTTTGTACTCTCGCCATTCGCCTGAGGCATATATTTGATTAAATTTCCGTCAGCTTCTAATTTTTCCAGATAACGATAAATAGTCGTTACGTTAACCGGATGATTTGCCGACTGCATATGGGCATGAATTTCACTGACACTGACGGGCCTTTGCCCCGACTCTTTCAGATAGGACAAAATCCCAGCCCTGGCCCCTGTCTTATATTCTAATCCGCTTCGCCTAGTCATCATTATCCTCCCTATAGGCAAAATTCAATTATGATACCCCAGACTACACTAAAGATGTAAAGCACCGCTGCAATAGTCATATTTTCGCGTAAATGTCTATTTTCTTTAAAGAGCACTAAAAGCCCCATGCCTGCACTGACTAAAAGTCCACTGAACATCGGCCCTGCACCGATGATGCCATCCAAATAAAGCTGTGTAATCACCACTGACGCCGCACAGTTTGGAATCAGCCCCACAAGGGCGGAAACCGCCTGCCCAAGTACTGGCACATTGGAAAAAATCCTGTATAGATTCCCCTCTCCGACTAGCTCAATGGCGCCTCCAATTGCGACAGAAATCAAGAAAAGGAAAAAGAAAACTTTTACAGTATGCAGCACTGCATCAGCCAGCACGCCTGTGCCGCAATGACATGGCTCCGCAGGCAGTTCGAACTCAGAAGAAACCTTATTTCTTCGCGCCATAAATCCAAACAATATCTCTGCTAAAAAACCACTAATCATGGCAATGATAACCTTGGTCAGCAGAATCTTTACAATAACAGTTCCCGGCACTTTTTGCGAAATCAAAATCGGCAGCATTTCGTCCGAGGTTGACATATAAATCGCAATCAGCGTGCCAAAAGTCAGCACTCTATTCATATAGAAATACGAGGCTGCGGTAGAAAAGCCGCATTGCGGAAATGCTCCCAGAAGGCTTCCCCAGACAGGTCCGAACTTTCCGGCTCTCTGAATCATGCCTCTGGCGTGGCTGCCAGTTGCTCGTTCCAAAATTCCCATGACAAGATAAGTCAAAAAAAGAAACGGTATCAACCGTAAACTATCCATTAGTGCGTCTAGTAAAACTTCTGTCATATGCTCCTCTTTCAATTTAAATTTGCAACTCATTTGCATTTTATATTATAGCACCCCGCTATGCCAAAAGTCAAGGCATAAAAACAGCACACACCATGGCAATCATGGGTGTGCCGCATTTATCATTACAATTGTCCCAATATAGTATCCACCACAGCCGTTGCTACCTGGTCTTTTCCCATCAGTTCCAGCTGCCGTACTTCATCTTTTGTAATCAGTGTCACCAGATTGGTGTCAGTGCCAAATCCTGCACCGTCATCCTTCAGGTTGTTTGCCACAATCATATCTGCATTCTTGCGAAGCAGCTTTGCCTTAGAATTTTCCAGCATATTCTCTGTCTCCATAGAAAAACCGCAGAGAAACTGTCCATCCCTCTTATGTTCACCAAGGTGCTTCAAAATGTCCTGCGTCCTTTTCATCGGAATAGACAAATCGCCATCCTTTTTCTTTACCTTCTGATCACTGACATTGATCGGGGTATAGTCACTGACCGCAGCAGCTTTAATGATGATATCCATCTCTGCACTTCGCGAAATCACCGCTTCAAACATATCTGCTGCGCTTTCTACAGAAACTGTATCTATAAACATAGGCAGCACCGCTGTAGTCGCTGCCTTTACCAAAGTCACCTCTGCACCTCTGAGCATACATTCCTTTGCAATAGCAAAGCCCATCTTTCCGCTGGAATGATTGGTGATAAACCGAACTGGATCCATGGACTCTCTGGTAGCCCCTGCCGTTACCAGTACTTTCTTTCCGACCATGTCCTTTTCTCTTGCAACAGCCTTCTCAACATACTGAAACAGCACCTCAGGCTCTGGCATTTTTCCGCTGCCCGTATCACCGCAGGCCAGGTAACCAGTGGCAGGTGTAATCACTTCAATGCCATAATGCTGCAAAATCTTTATATTGTCCTGTGTGATTGCATTCTCGTACATCGCCGTATTCATCGCCGGTGCTACAATCTTCGGGCAGGTTGACGCCAAAAAAGTGGTAGTCAGCATATCGTCTGCAAGACCGAGCGCTAACTTCGCCATCACGTTAGCAGTTGCCGGCGCCACCAGAAACACGTCAGCCTTCTTTGCCAGTGCCACATGTTCTACATTGTGCTGAAAATTTCTATCGAATGTATCCACAACGCATTTATTTCCTGTCAGCGTCTCAAAGGTGATAGGATTGATGAAATTGCACGCATGTGCAGTCATAATCACATGCACCTCTGCCCCTGCCTTTACCAAACTGCTGGCAAGCGCTGCGCACTTATACGCTGCGATGCCGCCGCTGACACCTAAGAGAACGGTTTTATCTTTTAGCATAGTTTTCTCCTTAAGATACTCGTAGTTTTCCTTATCAGTATACGCCATACCCTCAGAAAAAACAAGAAGAAAGAACCTCCGATTGTCGATGATTTGTCAATTATTCGTTACTGCAGTCCCATTACGCCCAGTCAGAATGGGCAATTCGTTCTTACAATCCTTTCGCCTTCAAATCCTTCACTAATTCCACATAAAATTCTCGCACATCAAAGCCGGGAATATTTTCTCTGTTCAAATCAATCACATCGCCATGGGATACGCCGCGTTTGCCCTCCGCCTGAATTTCAATGCACCGGCTTCCCCATTTCATGGATTCAACCGATACCAGTCCGTCATTGGCTCCGTCAAAAAGTTTCACAAAGCGGTAGGTCAAGTTCAATGGAAACTTTCCGTATCCGGCTCTGTTCATTTTCGATGCCACACTTTGGCAGTAAATTCCATACTCCTGCACTGCCGCTTGCTCCGGTTCACGCATCTTCTCATTAAGAGCCTTGCAGCCACTTTCTGTCAAGTCAATAACAGCCGCTAGAAAATCCGGGTTCGGATCGCCCAGATATTTGACTGTCTGGTTATAGGTCTTTGCAATTTTTCCCCTAACCTTTTCCGGCACATGATAAAACAGCCACTCTGCGAATTTACAGCCGCAATGCGGCGTATTGATAGTAGTCAATGATGCAATTCGCGGCGCCGCTCCGCACATCGCAAGCGCATATCTGCTGTCCAAACCGCCTTTTGAATGTCCTATGATATTAACCTTTTCTGCTCCAGTCTTCTGGCAGATTTCTTCAATTCTTGCCGCAATCTCTTCTCCGCAGTCCGCTACTGAATCCGCCGACTGCTGTTTTCCATAAAAAATTTTCGCACCATTTCTTTGCAGTTCTCTCGGAATCCTGCCCCAGTAGTTCAGATATTTAAAGTCCCTGAAAAACACGCCATGCACCAAAAGCAGCGGATATTTTGTATGACAAACTTCGCTCTCTGCCCTCACTCGGTTCAGCTCAGCTTTCTCTGTTTCTGTTTCCACCTCTCGCTGTACAAGGTTAATTAGTTTCAACAAAACCAGCAGATTTACCACCGGAATTAATCCGGTAAAGGCGGCAACCAGCCTCCATTTCATGCCCAGCTGCGTAGATGTTAGATAAATCCGTATCATGCCGCACCAGAACAAAAGAGTCTCTATCCCTGCGCAAATCAGACCTATCGGTATTACTGTCCACCAGCCGGGCCAGGCGGTCAAAATCCAGCTGAATCCAATGAGGCAGCACGCTGCAGAAGTCCATAAGAACACGCGCAGCTGCACCGTTCCGCAATACATCTGTCTGATGATTCGACTCTCAAACTCGCTCTTGCCTCGCCTCGGCACGCCAAGAGGCACTATTATAAACCAGATAGCAGCCAGTATCGGCAAAAATATAATAATGTAATATAATTCTTCCATAACCGAAGTCCTCTTTCTTTGTTAAAATGTCATTGCTGCTATCACATCTATCCTTTCGTACAAAGCAGCATTCTTTATATGATTGGAGTTATTTCTATATCATTATATTCTATTTTTTTATCATAATAAAGAAATTGTTTTCGCCATGATTTTTCTATGTATTATCCAAAACTGCACCATTTTAGGATAAATATGAGTCAATGGTGCGTTTTTGCATTTCTGCAGTCTCTATGCTGCACCATATGACGCTCCATGAAAGACAATGGTGCGCCAGAAACTATATCGCAGAATAAATTCTTAAATTTTCACCCCATTTTAGGGATATATATCCATAAACCAACATACATATTCCATAATATTCCATTTAATTCCAGAAATTTCACTTGTTTCAATGCTTAAATAAAAAAATCCGCACCATGAGACCTCATTTCGTCATATATGGTGCGGATGTCGATTTTTTCTCTTGAAAAATGCACCTTTCAGGGTATTTTCAAGAAAAATGGTGCAGAACGATTTTAGTTCGATTTACTCAGCATATGCTGCTGCTTGCCGATAAACATCTAAAAGTATAAATATAATCTTAACTTTAAACATACTTTCTCATATACTTCAATGCATTCTTTTCAAGGCGGGATACCTGTGCCTGACTGATGGAGATTTCCTCTGCTACCTCCATCTGAGTCTTTCCTTCAAAAAAACGCATTTGTAAAATGTGCCGCTCTCTCTGAGAGAGTTTATTCATAGCTTCCGACAAGGAAATGTTTTCAATCCAGCGTTCATCGGTATTCTTCGTATCCTGCACCTGATCCATTACAAAAATTGCGTCCCCATCATCGTGGAATACCGGCTCAAAGAGAGAGACCGGTTCCTGAATGGAATCCAGAGCCAGCACTACATCTTCCCGTTCCACCTCAATATCCTCAGCAATCTCTGTAATAGATGGCTCTCTGGAAAGCTCATTAGAAAGCCGCTCCTTCGCCTGCAGCGCCTTGTAGGCAATATCCCGCAAAGAACGGGAAACCCTGATGCTGTTGTTGTCGCGCAAATATCTGCGTACTTCGCCGATAATCATCGGTACAGCATATGTGGAGAACTTCACACCGTGACTCAAATCAAAATTATCCAGCGCTTTAATCAGCCCGATACAACCTACCTGAAACAAATCATCGGGATTTTCACCGCGGTTGTTAAAGCGCTGAATAACGCTTAGAACCAGCCTTAAATTTCCCGTAATAAATTTTTCTCTGACCTGTTCATCTCCCGCTTTGATTGCACGAAGCATTTCCTGCATTTCGGCGTCCTTGTACACCGGAAGCTTTGCCGTATTGACACCGCATATTTCAACCTTATTCGCCATGATTCCACCAGCCTGTTCTATCAAGATTTCCACTTCAATTGAAAAAATCCCTGCCGCACACATATCTGCCGCTAATACTGATTTGCCGAAAATGCAAAAATGCAGCTGTTTCATCAATTAAAGTATGTATTTCCTATTCATAGCTTGCACTGGCAGGTATAAAAAATGCCCAGCAATTTATCCCAGTTTCTGCACCTCTTTCTGCAGTCGCTCAATAATTTTCTTTTCCAGTCTGGAAATATAACTTTGAGAAATTCCCATGGCATCAGCTACTTCCTTTTGGGTCATCTCTTTACCATTTTTCAGACCGAAGCGCATATCCATAATCTGCTTCTCCCGCTCATTTAACTTTGTCATCGCATGATACAAAAGATTCCTGTTTACTTCTTCTTCCAGTCTGGTGCTGACGATATCATTTTCCGTTCCCAGAATATCAGAAAGCAGCAGCTCATTGCCATCCCAATCCACATTGAGAGGTTCGTCAAGAGATACCTCGCTCTTTCGTTTCACATCCCTGCGCAAATACATAAGAATTTCATTTTCAATGCAGCGAGACGCATAGGTGGCTAGCTTTATGTTCTTATCTATTTTAAAAGTATTGACAGCTTTGATTAATCCTATCGTCCCAATTGAAATTAAATCTTCGACATTTATCCCCGCATTTTCAAATTTCTTGGCGATATACACCACCAGGCGCAGATTCCGCTCGATAAGTACCGCCCTCGCCTCCTGGCTCCCCTTGGCATACTCCTGCAGCATTTTCTGTTCCTCGTCTCTGGCAAGAGGCGGCGGCAGCACATCGCTTCCCCCTATGTAAAAACACCCGCGTCCCGAAGTTCGAAACACTCTCTGCAAAAATTCCCTGATCGTCCTTAAAATCTGCATAAATACCCCTTTCCAGCATACTTTCCGGCAAAAGTATCTGTCCGTTTCCTTTTCCCCCTGATAAAAATTCTTTTCCCTCGCAAACTGCCAGAACCGGTTTTTTTACAGTCTGCGAAAGCACTGTCAAGGCATCAATTCTATAGCCATCCAGCACTCCTTTTTCTGTTCCTACGGTGTGGTACGGCACGGCGGTATACCTCGCTTGCGGCATTTCCATGGTCTGCAGCAGTTTTTCCATGACCTCCCTGCGCACCACAGCCACCGGCTTTCCTGTAAACGGCTCAGAAAGAAAATTCCCCGAATCAATAAATCCCGTCAATTCCCAGCTAACCTCTCCCAGCTGCAAAATTACCGTAACTTCCGTCCTCATCTGCCTTCTTCGCTCCTTTACAAGACTTAGTACCAGCCTAATGAAAAGCGCCCCAAAGGATGCTGCCGCCGTTATCGTCATATAGGTTGCAGCCGGCATATATACGCCCCCTGCGGAAACCGCCCCTTCCCAGGAAAACATACTAAGAAAGGCAATAGCTACACCGCCGTAAAGGATTGTCACTGTGAAAAAAAGCGCCCCCAAAAGCAGCACCCTTTTCATAGACTTTTTCCCAAAAGCAAGCAGTGAAATCAGCAGCACAAATCCTATTTTCCCAAGAAATCCAAGCAGGGGCGATACTGTTATAAACATAGTAAAGGCGTACGCCCCGCAGCACAGACTGCACAAAATTCCCCGCAGAATTCTAAATGGCTCCCCTGCCGCCTTTGCAGTAAAATACAGTATAATCCCACCTGTTATAAAGTTCTCTAAAAAAAGATATTCCCCATAAACGACCAATAAAAAACGCCTCCTTCGCCGGTACTTATCAAGTATAGCGAAAAAGGCGTGTAAAATTTGTCAAAATCAGTCGTCAGAGAAAAATATTCTTATATAATTCCCCGCGCACCTAACACAACCAGCGAAATGCCCGCTGCAAAAACCAGAATAAGATAAACTGCCACCATGCATTTTCCCTTGCGGTGACGTTTCATTTCGCGCTCAGCTTCCTGCCTGCGTTCCTCTTCTGTCATAGCACTCTCGCGTGCTTTCTGCGCCAGATATTCTTCTGTACCCTTTCTGACAGAAGCCTTGAAAAAAGCATCCTTGTCCATCTTCCTAAATGCATTTTGTATGTATTCCCGCATAATTCCTCCCGCTTACACGCCAATAAATTCTTTACAAAAATTGATAAATTCCCCAAAACCAGCCGCAATGCCATATAGAATCTCCGCCACCATAATAAGCGCAAAGAATGCAAGTATCGTCCTCCCGATTTTCCATCTCTTTGAATACTTCATCCCCTATACCTCCTTTAGGTCTGATTCCGCCAACAGCTACATAATCTCTTTTAAAGAAAACGCAATTAATAGAAGTACTCCCGCAGCAAACAGCATCAAAATCAGCTTCCCTTTGACCTTTTCCCAGCGCTCATCGTCCTCGATTTCCTCTCTGGAACGGTAGTCATGTTTGCGGCGCTCTACATACTCTGCAACTTCCTTATCAGAGTACTCCTTTGCCGATTTCCAGCGATTTTTCTTCTTTAACTGTTTGATGTACTCTTGCGTTTCCCTATTGCTCATAGTTCCGCCCTTTCTCCCTCATAAACAATAACCGCCGGGCCGCTTAAGTAAAGGTCTTTTACCTTGCCTCCCTCTCTGATTACATCTACATAAAGAGTGCCTCCAGCCATCTCTACCGCCGTATGGTCGCCAGAAACCAGTCCCTTCTCCGATAAAACGGTCACCACAGAGCCGGTTCCCGTTCCGCAGGCATAAGTAAAGTCCTCTACGCCCCGTTCAAAGGTACGTTCAAAAATCGTTCCATTCTCTGTGATTTCATAAAAATTCACATTAGCACCCTTGGGCAAATCCGGATGCTCCCGCAACGCTTTTCCAAGTTCCCAAATCGCCGCAGGTTCCGTCTTTGCAAGACCCGGATACTCCACCACCAGATGAGGGAGTCCCGGATTTCCAAGCTCCACATAAGCAGTATTCCAAACATTACCGAGGGCATTCAAATTCACATCAAGAGACAGCTTTGTCACATCGTTTAAGCGAATCTGATAATCCATAGCAGAAAGCCTCTTGCCGTACACTGGTCCCGCTGTGGTTTCCACAGTCATGGACTCTCCTGCGATACCCTTTTCATAGCCGTATTTACAGATGCATCTTGCTCCGTTTCCGCACATTTCGCCGATAGAGCCGTCAGCATTGATAAAAATCATGCCGAAGTCGCCCCCTGCTTTGGGCTCTACAACCGCCATCAGACCATCTGCCCCCACCGCCATTGCCCGCGGGCAAAGAGTTCTTGCTATATCACAAAGGGTTTCCACAGGCAAATTCAAAGTTCTGTTATCAATGACGATAAAGTCGTTGCCTGCGCCCTGCATTTTCGTAAATTTCATTCTGCTGCCTCCTCTTTCATTGCTAAACCTTTAAGCTCCGCAAGAGAAAGCTCTGCGCCTTCAAGCCTGCGGTTTTCATCACTTCTTACAGAAATTCCAACCGTCTCAACCTTGATATAAACCGTTCGGTTTTCCTTTCCTTTAAACTTCTTAAACTGCCCTGCCATAGTTGCCGTAGTAAAGGACAAGCCTGTCACATCTGACTGTGCAGCCTTCATCACGCTGCCGCAAGCCGGACACTTAAAATAGTATTCTCTGTCCAAAAGTTTCCACTCATCACGAGTCAGCCACTTCGGATTTTTTTCTTTACAAAATGGACATATCGTAAAAGTCGTATCCGCAAAACGCTGCGGAATATCATACATACTTGCCGTGTCACGTTTAAAATTACCCATACGTTTCTCCTTAATTGCAGTATAGCATATGTTTCCTTAGAGTTGCAAGAAAAACTGTTGCTTCACTACATTGAAAGTTTTCTATCATTTCTTCAAAGAAGTTCAATCTCCTAAATAACAAAAATAGGAAAGGCAACCGCAAAGAAAGGATTGTTTCGTTACGGTTGCCCTGTGTTTTACATTTACATTAAAGCTGTTCGTTCATCAGCATATCATCATAAGACTGACGTTTCACTACAACGCGGGACTGTCCGTCACGGACGAATACCACTGCAGGAATCGGGTTCTTATTGTAATTGCTTGCCATAGAGTATCCATATGCGCCTGTGGAATAAATGGCAAAGATGTCTCCTGTTTCCGGAGTCGGAACCTTTAAGTCATGAATCAGAATATCACCGGATTCGCAGCATTTTCCGCAAACTGTTACAGTTTCAGTTTTTTCAGCGTCTGCCTTGTTTGCGATAACGCCGGTATATTCCGCCTGATAAAGCGCCGGTCTGATATTGTCAGTCATACCGCCGTCAACAGAAACATACTTTCTGATGTCTCTAATATCCTTAATGCTTCCGATGGTATAAAGACTAACTCCGGCTTCAGCAACAATGCTTCTGCCCGGTTCGATGACTACCAGCGGTTTAGGCAGATCTTTTTCTGTAAACCACTGATCAATTCTTTCCATCATTGGATCAAGGAAATAGCTGTACGGCGGTCGTTTCTCATCTACATAAGTCACGCCAAATCCACCGCCCAGATTGAGTTCCTTTACTGTTTCTCCATAGGTATCTTTAATTTTTCCAGCCAGTTCTAAGATGATTTCCAGCGCCTGCAGATGGGAATCATTATCTAAAAGCTGAGAACCCACATGGAAATGCAGTCCATAAAACTCTACATATGGAGAATCGATTGCGGCTTTTATCTGTGGCATAATCACATCGTCATCGAGAGGAATTCCGAATTTGGAATCCTTCTTTCCGGTGACAATATAGTCATGACTGCTGCTTTTCACGCCAGGAGTTACTCGGAAGAGTATTTTGATTGTCTTATCCTTCGCCTTGCAAATTTCTTCAATCATTGCAAGTTCAGAAAGTCCGTCTACAATAATTCTTCCAATTCCATACTCAACAGCAAGTTCAAGCTCGCTGCGCAGCTTATTATTTCCATTAAACTCAATGCGTTCAGCAGGAAAACCCGCTTTTATTGCGGTATACAGCTCACCGCCGGATACCACGTCTACACACATATTTTCGTCTTTTACCAGTTTAGCCATTGCCAGAGGGAAAAAAGCCTTTGCCGCATAGGCAACTCTTGTTCCTGGATATTTCTCCACGAAATCTCTGCGCAGTTCGCTAAATCTGTTTACAATATCGCGCTCAGAGTAGACATACAATGGTGTGTCATACTTCTGCGCAAGCTCTACAGTGCTGCATCCATCAATGTATAATGTATGCTCTTTTATTTCTCTCACCATTATCTTGCCTCTCAATTCTGCTATCTTTCTACCTTAAAAACTATACTCTTCTTTTCTGTGTCCATGGTACAAAGTGCACCCATCGGAAGTGTCATCATCGGCTTTCCATGTCCTGACTCTACATTGTACATTACAGGAATGTCAAGGTCTTCAAAAATTTCTTCCAAACACTTGTAGACATCATAGGCTGGGCATTCTTCATTGACAATTTTCGTAAACTGTCCCAGAATAATCCCCGCACAGTCTGCCAGCTTTCCGGCATTCTTTAAATGGTATGTCCACTTCTCAATCTTCGTTACAGGCTCACAAACCTCTTCGATGAATAAAATCTTACCCTTCGTGTCCGGTTCATAAGGCGTTCCAATGGCGGCAGAAAGGAGGGAGAGATTCCCTCCAATCAATCTGCCGGATGCCTTACCTGTTTTCATGACGTCTATCTCACAGCCCTTTGGATTGCAGAACTCGTATGTATCTTCTGCCTCCAGCGCTGCAAAAAACGACGCTTTTGTTTCTTCATCGAAACTATCTACCATATTGGAAGATACCATAGGTCCATGGAACGTAACCAAGTCACACTGCTGATTCAGCGCAAGATGTAAGCTGGTCACATCGCTGTAGCCTACGAAAACCTTTGGATTCGCTTTTACCAGATCAAAATCTATGTACTCCATAGCACGGCTTCCACCATCGCCTCCGCGAATACAGAAAATGCCGTCTACCTCAGGATCCGCAAACATTTTGTTCACCCACTGACCGCGGGTCTTGCCGCTTCCTGCCATATATCCGCCATAATCCTGGTCTAAGTTATCTGCCAGTTTTACCTGAAATCCAAGATCTTCTACTGCCTTTTTACACTCTGCAATTCTATCAGTTCCAATTGCGGAACTGCTGCAAATCAGACCTACTGTATCACCTTTTTTTAATTTTTTTGGGTAACGCATTTGTATCTCACCCTCTATTAGAACCACATGATGTTAACAATCAGAGTTGCTGCAATCAGGGATGCCAGGTCGCCTAAAAGACCTGCTGCGATGGAGTGTCTGGTGTTACTGATTCCTACAGAACCGAAGTATACAGCTACTACATAGAAAGTGGTTTCAGTAGAACCCAGTGCAACAGAGGCAATTCTACCAATCTGGGACTGAGTACCGTACTGAGCTAACAGGTCTGCCATCATACCTTCTGCACCGCCGCCGGAGAAAGATCTCATGATTGCCATCGGCAGAACTTCGGATGGTAAACCGATTACGTTAGTTACAGGAGCAAGCAGGTCGCAAATGAAATCCATTGCACCGGATGCTCTGAACATACCGATAGCACAAAGCATTGCTACCAGGTAAGGAATAATCATAATGGCTGTTGAAAAGCCTTCTTTTGCGCCTTCTGTGAATACAGAATATACAGGAACTTTTTTACAAATTGCGTAAAAGGCTACCAGTGCAACAACAACTGGAATCGCCCAAATGGATATCGCTTCTAATACTGCTGTCATGTTCTTACCTCCTTAGAATGAAACTCTTCCGCCGTCTTTAGAGCTAACGGAAACATAATTTTCCGGCAGAACAATCGGATTGTCGCCGATGTACTCTTCGTTGATTTCCAGAGTGCCTGCTGCCATTTCCTTTTCGATTACGTTTTCCCACTTCCATCTCTTCATCTTCTGGAATAAGATAGTGCAAGTAACACCCACGATAGTGGAGATAGCGGTTGCAATGATAACCGGTGCGATAATTTCAGCAGCGCCCTGTGTCTGTACTGCAGAACGAAGACCCATAGCGGTTACCGGAATCAGAGTAATAGAGGTTGTAGAAATTGCCATCAGCATGCACTGTGCATTAGTAGCAATGCCCCTAGTAGGGTTTAATGTCTGCAGTTCAGCCATCGCTTTCAGACCAAACGGAGTAGCAGCGTTACCGATACCTAAGATATTAGCAGCGAAGTACAGAGCCATTGCCGAGTTAGCAGGGTGCTCTGCCGGAACTTCCGGGAACAGAAGGCGCATAACTGGTGCGATTGCTTTACCAAGCTTTTCGCAAAGACCTGCTCTTTCCATTACTTTCATCAAACCGCAGAAGAAAGTCATGATACCAATTAAATCTAGTGCGATATCAACAGCAGTCTGTGCAAAGTCGAAGACATTGTTCAGAACTGCCTCAATGTTACCAGTTACGCCGCCGGCAATAACTGCGATGACAACAAATGCCACCCAAATGTAATTCATCATAATTAAATATCCTCCTTCAAAAATGCGTATAGGTACTACACGATTCTTAATAATTGCTGATTTAAATTTCATTTCAAAGTTCTATGGTACAGTCTGCAGCCTTTCATAAAACTAAGAAATAATTCTTAAATCACTTGGCGAAAATCTATAGAGCAATATTCATGCCAATTCTTTTCATTCAGGCACGATTTTTGCTTGTATATATGCTTGGAAGGAAGCTTCCAGCAAAACAAAATAAAGGAGATCATTTCATGCAAGGACATTTTTCAGTCATTAATAAGCGAGGTTTTATTACCTCCTGTATATTAATCTTTATCAGTATTTTAGGATTTGCGTACAGCCTTTTCAGACAGGTAGGCGGCGGCTCTAAGCTGTGGATTGTACCGCTTATCCTTTTTGCCTGCTTCGCCCTAATCAGCCTTTTGATTCTTCGCGGCGTCGCGACTGCAGGTGTCGATGTACAAAACGGTCAGGTGATATTTGCCGCCGCAGGTGGAAATGGGCTCAGAGCACCGCAGTTTTCCCTGTCTGACTTAGAATCCGTTCAGCTTTACAACAGCGATGGTCCCATTGCAAATCCGGAAAGTTCCGTCCTTGCTGGAGCAAAGGTCGTCTTTACCACCAAAAATGACCAGCAATTTATATATTATCCTGTAACGATTACATATAAGCAATTTTGTAATTTGAAGCAGGGACTTACTCAGCTTCAGTCACTATTATAAAATATTTCTATTTTTTAAATCTGACCTGCAAATCGCAGGTCTTTTTCTTACAATTTTTTACAATACTCCCCAAAATAGTCCTATATTTAGAACTTATAATCCGTAAATCCGGACAATTTCATAATTAACACTGTTGCAATCCTCATTTCAGGAAGTTTTTTTAGGCATGATTCTTGCTACTATTATCATAGTATAGAACTATATGCTGTTTCATCAGGAAATAGCACTCGGCTTTTTATATAGGAAAAGCCCAAAGAAAGGATCAATCATTATGTACAAAATTCAGTATCATTACACCAATCTTGCCAAGCAGGTTTTATTCGGCGTATGCTTTGTCTATGTCCTGCTTCGTTTTTTGATTATGGCAGAAATTATTATCTTCAAGATTGACGGTTATTACCAGGCGACCAACATTCCATTAACTCTCGTTATGTATCTTGTAATCTTCGCCCTGATTGTCTTCCTCTTCAGAGGTCACAAATACTGCTACAGCACTTATGACGAAAAGAGGCTGACCTACCACAACAGTCTTTTGAAAAGAAGTCGCAGCTTGGATTTTTCAGAAGCGCAGGTTGCCGTATTTGATACCAAAGGCGTCAGCTTTTACGCAAAAGACGGCGACAACTTTGAAAGTGCGAAGCCAATCTTCTTCCTGCCCTTTTTTAGAGACGGAAAAATCGAAGCCATACAGATTAACAAGTTTTACAAAATGTTAAAAGAATTGCCCGGCATGCGTGTTATCAAGCGTTTTCACGTTCTGCCTGGCTACGAAAAGAAATGGAATTTTGTCACCATCGCATATGGCTTCCTCGCGGTCATCGTATTTATGAACTGCGCTACCCCACTGACCGTATGTATCGTACTGCTCCAAAATCACTAAAAAAGGAGACTATCAAAACAATGAAACAATATGGCAATTTAGTAAGACTATTAGATATGGACCCCGATTTCATCATCGAACTGGTCTACGCAACAGCAGATAATTTTACAGGCAGCATCGTCTATGATTCTCCTGAATGCTATATCGATGTGGATACGGCTAAGCGCCTGATTATTGCCAAGAATTTAGCAAAGAAAGATGGCTATCGCATGAAAGTTTGGGACGCATTCCGCCCAACAAGCGCCCAGCAGCGATTTTGGGATCTGCTTCCCGACAATGACTTTGTCGCCTATCCACCGGACATGGAGACCATTACAGAGTTTAAGAACTCCCACATGAACGGTCAGTGCGTTGACGTAACCTTAACGGACATGGATGGTAATGACATCCTCATGCCAAGCGCTTTTGACGACTTTACAGAAAAAGCCCGCCTGGATTGTCAGACGACTTCCGGCGAGGCTCTTAAAAATGCTACATATTTGCGCGACATCATGGTTCGCGCAGGATTCAGTCCTTACAGCGGCGAATGGTGGCATTTCTATGATAGAAATTCAGTACCAGTAAGATACACAGAGACTATCCCTAGATAGTCTCTGTTTCATTTTTGTTGTCATTTCCATTGTCTGCCCGCATCTGTTCCTGCTCCATGCAGGCTTTCGCCTTGGCACTTTTCTTTTCTAATAAGTTCTGCATCATGCTCTTGTCATGATTCTTCATGATATATACAAAAGACAGTGCAATAATCCCAAGGCCGATGAGGATTTTAATCATTAAAATTACCTCCCGATTACGTCTTTTAAAACGCGCAGTGCATTGCCGCTGCTAATTAAATCGATTTCATCACAAGTGAAGTGTTTTTCCATAGCGCCGATTAATTTACCAAAGCCAGCATAGTTCACCAGTTCACCGTTATCATCAATTCCATCAAAGTCGGAGCCGAATCCGATAGATTCAATACCAGCTTTATCTCTCATGTACAACAGGTGCTCCACAATCCAGTCGATTTTCGGTGCTTCTTCGTCATCTTTTAAAAATGGTCCGTTAAAGTTTACGCCGACAACGCCGCCTGCATTGCCCAGGGTTTTCAACTGATCATCAGTCAGGTTACGTCTGTGTCCGCAAAGGGCTCTTGCACAGGAGTGAGAAGCAACAAACGGCTTCTTGCTGTATTTTGCAACATCGTAGAAACCACCTTCGGACAGATGAGATACGTCGATTACCATGCCAAGACGGTTCATTTCCTCTACTACTTCAATACCAAACGGTTTCAGACCGCGCAGGTGTTCTTCCTGATTGTCGCTGCTTGGAAAACCAACAGAATTTTCAAAGTTCCACAGAACAGTCAAAAGTCTTACTCCCATATCGTAAACTTCGTGAAGTCTTTCCATTTTTCCATCCAAGAATACACCGTCTTCGATGGTCAACAAAGAAGATAAAATACCCTCTTCCTTGTTTTTCATAATGTCTTCCACAGTGTAAACCGGTCTGATGTGTGCCTTGTTTGCTTCCATAACCTGCTGATAACGAGCGTACATCCCCTTGATGATATCATAAGGATCCATCGTTTTCATCTCGCTTCTGGATATGTACATGGCAAAGAACTGCGCTAAACTGTCATTTTCCTTTAACAATTCCACGTTGATGGAAAGATCAGCATTATAAAAATCCAGTTCCGGCTTTCTCCATGCTTCAAGAAGTGTGTCGCAATGCATATCTACTATTTTCATTTTATCTTCCTCCATTTATTATACATCTATCATATACTAAAAGCAAAAATTGTGCCACCTTTTTATATCATAAGAATTGTATCGGCACAAGACTTGCATAAGAATAGTAATCAGAAAAGAAAACTGATTACGGAGGGTTCCATGAAATATACAAGTGAAGAAATCAAAAACAAAGTAAATTCAGTCTATGACGAAGCTGTTTCACTGCGCCGTCATCTGCATATGTATCCCGAACTCAGCGAGCAGGAATACGAAACCAGCCGTTTTATCTGCGAGCAGCTAGATAAAATGGGGATTCCTTACGAAAAGGATATTGCAGGCTGCGGTGTCTCCGCCGTTATCTACGGCAAGAACAAAACCAAGGGTGTGGCACTGCGTGCCGATATCGATGCGCTTCCCATTACAGAAAAGGTTGAAATCCCATTTAAATCGAATAATCCTAATATTATGCACGCCTGCGGCCACGATATTCACACCGCAATCCTTCTTGGCACAGCAAAAGTTTTAAACGATATGAAGGAAGATTTACCCGGATCTGTTAGACTTCTGTTCCAGCCTTCTGAAGAAACCATCGGCGGTGCTCGCCAGATGATAGAAGCAGGCTGCCTGAATGAACCAGCTATTTCCGCAGTTTTGGGACTTCATGTAGACTCCGGCACCGATGCTGGCAGCGTAGAATTTATTCCTGGCTCCATGAACGCCGCGTGCAGCGAATTTTTCGTTACAGTAAAGGGAAAATCCTGCCACGGTGCACACCCTAACGATGGCATTGACGCCCTGCTTCCTGCCTGCACCATGGTATCCAGCCTGCAGTCCATCATTACAAGACGAATCGACCCAGCTGAATCGGTGCTGATTACCGTAGGAAAATTCAACAGCGGCACCAAAGAAAACATCGTCTCTGGCGAAGCTGTTTTCTCCGGCACCATGCGCGCCCTAGATATGAAAAACATGGATAAGCTGCGAACCTACCTCAAAGAACTTTGCGAGGGAATCGCTGCATCCTACGGTGCAAGCTGCGAAATCAGCTTTTCCGGCAGCTATCCAACGCTGGAAAACGACCCGCAGCTCTTCGACAGCGTGATGACAACGGCCAAGGAAATGCTGGGAGAAGACAAGGTAAAATTGACTGTAAAGCCTAGCCTGGGTGCTGACGATTTTGCTTTTTTCTGTCATGAAAGCCGCGGACTTTACTATAATATCGGTATCAGAAAACCTGGAGAAGACTTCGCTCACCCGATTCATAGCGAGCTGTTTCACCCGGATGAGGAATGTATTCGCACAGGCATGCTGGTGCAAATCGCCGGCGTACTGAAAATTTTAGAGGAGGAAGCATAAACATGACAAATACAGAAATCCTTCGCGACACACAAATTGTCGTCGATTTAAATAAGCTGGCTGGTAATATGACTAAAATCAAGGAGATGGTCGGCGCTGACGTCGACATCATGCCGGTTATCAAAGCCAACGGCTACGGTCACGGCGCCTGCGCCATCGCACAGACTTTGATGGAATGCGGCGCTTCCGCCCTGGCGGTTGCCACACTGACCGAGGCTTTAGAGTTAAAAGAAGCATATCCCGGCTACCCAGTACTCATCATGGGCTATACCCCTGACAGGCTGCTCCACTGGGTTGTAGAAAAAGATATCATTCAGACCATCTGGTCCATCGAACAGGCTGAGAAGCTTGGACAACTGGCAGGTTCTCTTGACAAAACCGCCTGCGTTCATATCAAGGTGGACACCGGTTTTCACCGTCTTGGAAAATGTCCTTCTGATGAATTCGCAGCAGAAATCTCCGATATTTTCAAAGTTCCTCATCTTGCAGTACAGGGGATTTTCAGCCACCTGGCTCTCGCCGGTCTCTCTGAAGACGAGGAGCAGTACCAGCAGTTCACCGACTTTATCAAAAAACTAGAAGCCATAGGCTGCAAGTTCCGCTACAAGCACATTGCAGACAGTATCGCCTGCGTGGACTATCCGCAGTATCGCATGAATCTGGTGCGTCCGGGCGCTCTGCTTTACGGTATGAAAGGCGCTCAATACGCGGATATTAACGTAGAGCAAATTCTAACCTTTAAAACAGCAATTTCTCAGCTCCATGAAATTCCCGCAGGTGAAGGTCTCAGCTACGATTATCTCTGGAAGGCGGAGCGTGACAGCATCATCGCAACCCTGCCATTCGGCTACGCCGATGGCTATCCAAGAAACCTCCGAGATAAAGGCTATGTCATTATAAACGGCGCCCGGGCGCCTATCGTCGGCGTTATCTGCATGGATCAGTGTATGGCGGATGTCACCGATGTGCCGGATGTCTGCTGCGGTATGGAAGCTATCATCTACGGAGATGGAAAAGACGGCTCCATGACTATCGCAGAAGCAGCGTCCCTGTCCGGCACCAACAAAAATGACATTATTGCAAGACTGACCGCAAGACCGCCAAGGGTTTATATTGGTAAATAACCCTTGTTGCTTACAGGTGTTGGCGCACGTGCATATTTTAGATGAAACTGCCAAATATATGCACAGTGCTGTGCATATTTCTCAAAAAAAGACTAAATATATGCAGAAAAAGGCAGTCAATTCGATTTTATCTTTCGAGTTGACTGCCTTTTATCGTCTCAATCTGCATATTTCACTGAAAATCCCTCAAAATATGCACACCTGCAAAGATAAACGTGCATATTTTAAGGGATTTTACTAAATTTATGCATACACAGTAGCAAATCGATCTTGCGAGCACAGCGCTCCCTGCATCACTTAGAACAAAGAGTTATAGAAATCACTGCCTGCACCGAAAACAATCTGGCGCAATGCCATCAGTTCATCCATGTTTTCTGCGCTGATTCCCACTGTCATAGAATCAATTCTCTTAGTACCAGGTACGCGCATTGCCCCATCAGCCAAATTCACCTGCTGAAAGGTCACTTCCATTTCCGGCTTTTCAGGTACAGCAACCAGCTTTCTGCTCTTAGCAGCTCTGACCGCTTTTTCCGCAGTGTCTCTCAGCATTTTCTGAGTCTGGGTTCTCGGCAGACATCTTGCACAAAATCTGCCCTCTGCATATTTTACGACTACAGTCTCCACTTCAGGGTCAAAAGTCTTCGCCTCTGCTTCCAGTGCCTGATCACCTGTCACCATGAGAAGGGGCACACCCTTTTCTGCTGCAAAGTAAGAATTCATGCCAAGCTCGCCTACACTCATGCCGGAGACCTTTAAATCTCTGATAGTTGCCGGATTAAAGGTATGATCCAAAATTGCATTCTGTGTGCCGAATTTAGCATGATAACCTACCAAAATCAATCCGTCAAATGACTCATCAAGGCCGTGAACCATAGAATTTCTGCGGGTGTCCCCTCTGGTAATCTGCGCCCTTTCATCCAGCATTTCCACTTTGATATTCTGAGAAATATTATGAGAATCGCAGACTACCACTTCTGTAGCACCCCCTGCGAAAGCACCGTCTACAACTGCGTTTACTTCCTCCGTCATAAAAATTCTTGCCTGCTGATAACCTGCCCCCACCTCTTCAACATCTTCCGGTGCAACGATTCCGTTAATGCCTTCCAAATCCGCTGAAATAAAAATCCTCATACTTAATTCCTCCGTTAATATTTTATGTTATACTTTTTTAGCTTGTCATAGAAAACCGTTCTGGACATATCAAGTTCCTCCATCGCCGCCTGTTTATCCCCATTGTATTTAATCAAAGCCATTTCTAAAATGCGGGCTTCTTCCTTTGCCAGCATCTCCTTCATAGTCACAGGAATATTTCCCTTTCCGATTTGCAGATGCTCCGAATAGATAATGTTGGACTCACACAGGGTAATCGCACGCTCAATTGCGTTTTCCAGTTCACGCACGTTACCTGGCCAGTTGTAGGAAATCAATTTCTGTAAAGCTTCACCAGAAAACTGTTTTTGTTCCAGTCCATAAGTATCGCAGACCTTCTCCAGAATCTGATTAATCAAAAGATAAAGGTCCGCTTTCCTTTCCCTAAGAGACGGGATCTCGATAGGAAATACGTTGATACGATAGAACAAATCCTGGCGGAATCTGCCCAGCGAAACTTCTTCTTCCAAATTTCTATTAGTCGCTGCAATCACACGCACATCCACTTTAATCGGCTTGGAAGAGCCGACTCTGTAAATGGTTTTGTTCTGCAGTACATGAAGCAGTTTCACTTGAATATCCAGCGGAATTTCACCTATTTCGTCTAGAAAAATCGTGCCGCCGTTGGCTGCCTCAAAGAATCCTGTCTTTCCTTCATTTTTTGCACCAGTAAAAGCACCCCCCACATATCCGAACAGTTCACTTTCAAATAAAGTCGGTGCAATAGCATTACAGTTTACTTCCACAAAAGGTGCGCCGGGCATGCCGATAGAATGAATTTCCCTCGCCAATTTGGATTTACCGGTCCCACTTTCTCCGGTAATAATCACATTAAATCTGCTTTTAGCCGCTTTCCACGCCATATATTTGACTTCCCGCGCCTTGTTGCTCTTGCCTGCAAAGCCAGAAAAAGCGTCTTCTGGATAGTCAAGGTTTTGTATCCCCCCTATCGTATTTTGTTCTTCAATTCGCTGAATAATCTGATCACGTTCGCTCAAAAGTCTCTCCAGATGTGAAGCATCCGATAGCAGCAAAAAGGCTCCATCAGCGCCAGCCTCATCTTCATCGGTCCACTTTACAATGCTGCAGTTAAAAGGTCTTTTATTGATTTCATAAAGCTGATTATAAACCTTTTCCTCCGTACCCTCCAGTACAAGCTGTAGTTTCTCTGTCAAAGGTGACTGCTGAAACAAATCCCAAAATCGCTGACCTGTCACATCCACATCCGTGTCCTCTACGCTCTTTGCCTGATAGGTTGCACCGCGTAGCAAATAGCCTAAATCTTCCTGTCTGACACTATACCCTTTTGCCTGAAAAAATTTAATATTACCGGTAATCCCGTCAATAATTACAACGTTTCCAACGGAATTAGAATATCTCAGTCTGTGAACCATGTCATTGACAGAAATCAGCGTTTCTTTTTTTCCTGTGTCAATAATGGCCTGAATATGAAATCCCCAATAATTCACGTCCAGTTTCATAGGGACATTCAGGGAGTGTTCTCTGATATATTTGTACTGCGGTTCAATCTTCTTATTTTTGTAAACACCGACCGCTACCAGCATGTCTCCTCTATGGATACCGGCATCATTGATATTGAGAAGCGTCAATTCTTCTCTGCCCATCAGACCATCGTCATCACCCAGCTTGTTGTCCGCAATAACGACAATATCACCTTCACAAATCTGCCCCGCATCATGTCCTGTCTTTGCATTAATGATAATCCCCGTTGTCTCTTTGGCCTTGCGATTGCAAAGCTGTATTTTTCCTTCGCTGTCAACAAAAATAATGCCCTGATTCATACTGTTCATCAGAAGCTCGATAGCCTCTTTCACATTACTTCTGTGCATGTTTTTTCCCTTCCTTCTTTAATCCCCGCTCTATTCTTATGCAAGAATCAAGCCAAAACTGTCTTACCAAAAAACAGGGTAGCCGATAACGTATTCTATCGACACCCTGTCAGATTGTTACATATTGTCAGCTGCTTCTTTTATTTTAATAATGGCGTCCTCTACAAGCTCTCCGACCGGCAGCATACTTACGCCTGCCACCAGATTATCACACCTGTTCATCGGAACCAGCACCTTAGCTGCATGACTTTGCCCTACGGCAACTGCCATATCAGGTGTCACTTCTCCAAGAAGCGAATCTGCAATGACAATACCGATAGGTCCAGCAATAATATCCGCCCGCTGACTTGCTACTATGACCGGGTTTTCTCCTGTTGCAGCCTCATCAGCCCCAGCCTTTAGCATAGTAGCCGTCGCAACAGCGTTGGTTCCCACCGCCATAATCTCCGCCCGTGAAAACTCTCTTCTGATTCCTTCTACAAGCAGCTTTCCCAATCTGCCGCCTTGTCCGTCTATTACTAGAAAACGCATGGTTCCTCCCTCAATGCCTTTTATCAGTACTATTCTACCACATCTTGGAGGAAAAGCAACGATATACGTTTATAATATTTTTTATCTTTGTAGAGTTACAATTGATGTGACACTTGCCTATAGAAAAAGACGATAGGATTTGTTAGAATGTCAATCACCACAAAAAACATATCTGAAAGGAACCCTATCGTCATGAACAGTATAACACAAACTCAACGATATTTGCCAC
>NZ_QWEQ01000070.1 GCF_009936045.1 Emergencia sp. 1XD21-10
CCATTCATTTTTTCTTTCCCCTCTCCTTCATACATTACTTTTTCCTTTGCGCATTCACCGCAGCGTTTTGTCCTGCCAGCAAGTAATTTATCTGCCCGGCGCAAATACAGCTGACCACAGCATTTGCATTTACACCAATAATAACTTTTATTATTACGGCATCCTTCGTAACGCAAGACTTCCCACCCATAGAGTGTTTCTCCCTCAAGGGGCCTTCGGTCGCTTCTTGCTTTTACCATTGTCTCACTCATCATGCTCTCCTGTTACAAGCTACAACTTATGCTTTATTTGTTAAAATTCTTTTCTGCGATTTTACATAGTTCCTGCCATTGCATTTCCGTCAAAAGTTCTTTCTTATCTGATGGCGGAGGACAGCCTGCTTCCGCTTCCCTTTTATACAGTTCATATGCGATAGCCCTGCGTTTCATCTCGCTCTGTTTAAGCACTCCATCAGTTTCTGCAAAACTCAGCAAGAAGGCGTAGTCGTTATGGCTCGGCTTGCCGCTTCTGGCTTTCCAAATAGATAATCTCTGGATAATTTGCTCGGCGTTCTCATATCGGGAAGTGAATTTACGATACTCCTCGTCCAGTAAAATCACATTCTTGAATTCTCCATACACCTTGCCCTGCGCCGCTCGTTCATCTGTCTTTGCCGGACCTGGCAATGCACTAGCTTCCTTTTGACCTCGCTCTACTCTTTTCCGATCTGCATCCTTGCTGGACTGACCGGTATTGTATTTCACGTCCGGAAAATGCAGATACATCTGCTTCTGGCCTGCTTCATCTGCAGCGACAAGTTCAACAAAGCCGTGCTTCGTAAAATACTCCATCGCACTGCCTACCGCCTGTACTTTGTGTCGCAGAATTTCCGACAACAGCACTATGTCCAAGTCGCCTGTTTCCGTGGCTGGGAGACAAAATACGCCACCCTGCTCCGTGGATAGACAGTATAACTTAAGCAATATCACCAAATATTCATAACCGCCCATCTGCGTTTCCATCTTAATAATTTCAACGCTATTAAAAAAATTTTTAGGGAAGCGGAAATACCAATACTTCGTTGCTGAGGCAATCGCGCCTTTATTCTGCTGCTTCATTTATTTCCACCTTTCCACTTCTGCTTTTACGTTCCATCTGCCATGCCAGATCGGCAGTATATTTGGTGAACCGCCTGTCCTTATACTCTTCTTCCGTAAGCGTCAACTTCAATTCATTATATATTGACGCCGGCGATATCCCCATCATTTTTGCAATTTTTGGAACCTTGTATCCCTCCTTCAGTAAAAACTCAAGGTCAGCTCGCGTGCTCTCTGTCCATATTCTGCTCATTATCAGACTCCCTCCTTCAACGCAGACTACTTTTCTCTCTCTCTCTTTTCTTTAACTCTTACTATAACTATTACTCTTATTATAACTATTACTATGTACGGACATTTGTCCAAAAGCCTCTCAAAATCCCAACGGATTCTAACGGTCTTTTACGCCGCAGCGGCACTCATGCCACAAAATAGTCTCCGGAAACCGTTGCAATTTCAACATAAAAAAAATAGGCTAGACATTTTGTCTAACCTAAGTATAAACTCTCCC
>NZ_QWEQ01000071.1 GCF_009936045.1 Emergencia sp. 1XD21-10
TCTGCTCCAAAAGTGATAATGTCTTAAGAAAGCGCAAGAGAAAATGTCCCAAAAGGATTCCTAAAAAACACATATCATAGTAAACTATCTCTTCGGAGGTGGTTTTTATCAGAAAGGTTGAACTTAGAATGAAAGAACAGAAAAAGTACGAAGTGATTAAAAAGCTAAAAGAAACAAACGGAAACAAGAAAAGAGCTGCCGTCGAGCTAGGCTGTACCGTCCGCCACGTAAACCGAATGCTCAAAGGTTATGAGACGCAGGGAAAAGAATTCTTTTCCCACGGAAACAAAGGCAGAAGACCTGCATCTGCTCTCTCTGAGGAGTTAAAAGAGTCTATCCTGCTTCTCTACCAGAACAAATACTATGATTCGAACCTTACGCATTTCACAGAAAAATTGGCTGAGAATGAAGATATCCGGGTCTCAGAGGGAACCGTCAGAAATCTGCTTTACTCTCATGACATTCTCTCTCCCCTTGCATGGAAACGGACTCGCAGGAAACTCAAAGACAAGCTAAAAAACCAAAAGGATACTGCAACATCAAAGACAGAAAAAGAAAGCCTTCAGACTGCAATCGTTGACCTGGAAGATGCACATCCTACCAGAGCCAGATGTTCCTATGCCGGTGAGATGATTCAAATGGATGCGTCTGTACATCTTTGGTTTGGCGAAAACAAAAGCCATCTGCATGCCGCCATTGACGATGCCACGGGAACCCTTGTCGGCGCATATTTTGACAGCCAGGAAACCTTACATGGATACTACCACGTCTTCCTCCAAATTCTTGAAAATTATGGCATTCCCTATATGTTCTACACTGACCGCAGAACCGTATTTGAATACAAAAAGAAAAATTCTCCAAATTTGGAGAATGATACATTTACGCAGTTTGCTTATGCATGCAAGCAATTCGGTGTCGATTTAAAAACAACCAGTATACCACAAGCCAAGGGCAGAGTTGAACGTCTTTTTAAAACCTTACAATCACGCCTGCCTGTCGAATTACGACTGGCAGGCGTGAAAACCCTGGAGCAGGCAAATGAATTCCTTCACTCCTACATAAAGAAATTCAACGCACAGTTCGCTCTACCCCTTAATCCTACCACGTCTGTATTTGAAACACAACCCTCAAAAGACAAAATCGACCTGTTTCTTTCCTTGCTCACACCCCGTATAGTGGATGCCGGTCATTCCATTCGGTTCAACAACCATCGGTACAAAATGTTGGATGAATCCGGCATGCATACAAACTACTACAAAGGAACGCAGGTGCTGGTAGCGCAGACCCTTAGCGGCAGGCTGTTTTGCAACGTAAACGGGCGAATTTACGCCTTGGAAGAGATCCCGTTGCATGAAGAAGTATCTCGGAATTTCAATACAGAAAAAGAACTTGCAGCAGCGAAGAAGCCAAAGAAGCAAAATATCCCGCCTATGCATCATCCTTGGCGCAAAGATAACTTTATGAAACATGTCTACGCTATGTATGGTAACGAAGCAACCTGGGCTGTTTAACTGCTCACGGTAACCCTTGCTTTTTGGTGCTAATATTGCACTTATTTTTGGACTTTTTCAATTACGGTTGACA
>NZ_QWEQ01000072.1 GCF_009936045.1 Emergencia sp. 1XD21-10
CACCACCACCACCACTCTCTTGACGACTTAACTTCACCAATGGCAGCCATGTCGACTGTCGGAGCTGTCAACCGAGTCCCGTTGAACTTGAATGGGAGCGGTGGGGGAGGCGCGGTGCCGACCTCATCCTTCTTGGGGACTAGCTTGAAGAAGGTGGCGAAATCCGGCAGCCTCCCCAAGGCTAGCTCCGGCGGATTCAAGGTGGTGGCGGCTGATAAGGTGGATGAGAAGAAGCAGACCGATGGAGACAGGTGGAAGGGTCTCATCGAGGATATCTCCGACGACCAACAGGACATCACCAGGGGCAAGGGTATGGTCGACCCTCTCTTCCAAGCTCCCTCCGGCATGGGAACTCACGACCCCGTCCTTAGCTCCTACGAGTACCTCAGCCAAGGACTTCGTTCATACGACCATCTTGACAACAAATTGGACGGATTCTACATTGCCCCTTCCTTCATGGACAAGCTTGTCGTCCATCTCTCCAAGAACTTCATGACATTGCCTAACATCAAGATTCCTCTCATCTTGGGTGTCTGGGGAGGCAAAGGACAGGGTAAATCATTCCAGGCTGAGCTTGTCTTCCGCAAGATGGGAATCAACCCAATCATGATGAGTGCCGGAGAGCTGGAGAGCGGGAACGCCGGAGAGCCGGCGAAGCTGATCAGGCAGAGGTACCGTGAGGCGGCGGACATCATCAAGAAGGGGAAAATGTGCTGCCTGTTCATCAACGATCTGGACGCCGGAGCAGGGCGTATGGGCGGCACCACCCAATACACGGTGAACAACCAGATGGTGAACGCCACGCTCATGAACATCGCCGATAACCCGACCAACGTGCAGCTCCCCGGCATGTACAACAAGCAGGAGAACGCCCGTGTCCCCATCATCGTCACCGGTAACGACTTCTCCACCCTCTACGCCCCTCTCATCCGTGACGGGCGTATGGAGAAGTTCTACTGGGCCCCCACCCGTGAGGACCGTATCGGTGTCTGCAAGGGTATCTTCCGTACCGACGGAGTCTCCGAGGAGGCCGTCGTCAAGCTCGTCGACACCTTCCCCGGCCAGTCCATCGATTTCTTCGGTGCATTGAGGGCTAGAGTGTACGACGACGAAGTGAGGAAGTGGGTGAGCAACGTGGGAGTAGAGAACATCGGCAGCAAGCTGGTGAACTCGCGCGACGGCCCCCCGTCGTTCGCGCAGCCGGCGATGACGTTGGAGAAGCTTCTGGAGTACGGAAACATGCTGGTGCAGGAGCAGGAGAATGTGAAGAGGGTGCAGTTGGCTGACAAATATTTGAAGGATGCTGCTCTTGGAGATGCTAACAAGGATGCAATTGAGAGTGGATCTTTCTTCGCTTCATAAACTTAAAAACTGTCTCAATTCCTATGCAATGGAAATTGGAACCTAGCTGCTTATACAGATTCTCTGTTTTTCTCTTCATTTTC
>NZ_QWEQ01000073.1 GCF_009936045.1 Emergencia sp. 1XD21-10
CGATTGGACTGCACCATATACCGACCTGCATTCTTCAAAAGCCCTGTCAAAAATCCATGGTAGTAGCTCTCCGCATAATCGAAGTAGCTGATAGTGTCCATCAGCTGCTGGCTGATGAAATTCTCAGCCGCTTCGCAGTCCCCTTCTTCGAAAGCCTTGATGAGACTGCTTCTATCCACATTTGCTATCTTCTGGTCAAACCATTCTTTGATGCTTTGTTCATAAATGGATGCAATCTCCTCGTTGGGAATCGCCATTTCAATATAGATATTCCGTTTCTCTATTCGCTGACTTTTCATCTTTAGATATCCAGTGAAGAACAAAAAGTTCCATAGATTATCTTTCGATGTGTGAATATCTCCGTAGGTAATTTCTTCGTGAACCGGCTTTTCTATGGTGCCGCCTTCCATCAAAATCTCCAGCTCCTGGCGGGTCATATCGTCTGCTTCTTCTACAAGTTCCTTTACAATTCCGTTGCTGGAAGTGTTGGACCAATAGGGTTTGGTTGAAATTTGATTACCCGACAGCACGCTTTTCGTATAGTTTAAAATGCTCCACGGATTGTAAATCTCTCTATTTCCAAAGAGATAACCGTCATACCAGTCCCTTGCCTCGCAAAACCTGTCAGAAAGGTCATAATAGGCAAGCATCTCCTGCACTTCTTCACCCGTAAAGCCAAAACAGCTGCTGTAATTCTCGCTGATAATGGAATGAATCTCTAAATTGTTCAGTCCTGTAAAAATGCTCTCCCTGCTGATTCTAAGGCATCCTGTCACTACACCAAACTTCAGATAGGGATTGGTTTTCAGGGCGGACTCAAAGAGGGAGCGGATGAAGCCAATCATTTCATCGTAAAAACCACCGAAATATGCACACTCTAAAGGTACGTCGTATTCGTCAATGAGAATCATTGCTTCCTTCCCATGATATTTGTACAGGCACTCGGATAGAAATCGGATTGCGTCTACATATAGGGAAGCTTCTTCTCCTTCTTCCAAAATCGCCTCGTATTTTTCCTGCGCGTTTCCGTTCATTTTACCGGCAAGTACGTACTGATGTCTGGAAAACTCTGCAACAATTTCTCGTTTTAACATAGTGTACGCCATTGCAAAGTCACTTTGTTTGGCTGATTTTAGCGATAAAGAAATCACAGGGTACTG
>NZ_QWEQ01000074.1 GCF_009936045.1 Emergencia sp. 1XD21-10
GAAAAGGTAGCATTCGACCAGATCGATAAGGCACCAGAAGAAAAAGAAAGAGGAATCACCATTTCTACAGCACACGTAGAATACGAAACACCGAATAGACACTACGCACACGTAGACTGCCCGGGCCACGCTGACTATGTAAAGAACATGATTACAGGAGCAGCACAGATGGACGGCGCAATCCTGGTATGCGCAGCAACAGATGGACCGATGCCGCAGACAAGAGAGCACATCCTGCTGTCCAGACAGGTAGGCGTACCATACATCGTAGTATTCTTAAATAAGTGCGACATGGTAGATGACGAAGAGCTGCTGGATCTGGTAGAAATGGAAATCAGAGAACTGCTTGACGAATATGAATTCCCAGGAGATGACACACCAATCATTAGAGGATCCGCACTGGGCGCATTAGAGAACCCAGAAGGACCATGGGGAGATAAGATAGTAGAACTGTTCGAAGCAGTAGATAGCTACATTCCAGAACCAGAAAGAGCAAACGATAAGCCGTTCCTGATGCCAGTAGAAGACGTATTCTCCATCACAGGAAGAGGAACCGTAGCAACAGGAAGAGTAGAAAGAGGCGTACTGAAAGTTGGTGAAGAAGTAGAAATCATCGGCTTAACAGAAGAAAAGAGAAGCGTAGTCGTAACAGGACTGGAAATGTTCAGAAAGCTGTTAGACCAGGCAGAAACAGGAGATAACGTAGGAGCACTGCTTAGAGGTGTGCAGAGAACAGAAATCGAAAGAGGACAGGTACTGGCAAAACCGGGAACCATTCATCCGCACACAAAGTTCAAGGGCGAAGTATACGTACTGAAGAAAGAAGAAGGCGGAAGACACACTCCGTTCTTTAACGGATACAGACCACAGTTCTATTTCAGAACAACAGACGTAACAGGAGACCTGCAGTTACCAGAAGGAACAGAAATGTGTATGCCAGGAGATAACGTAACCATGACAATTGCGTTGATCACCCCGATTGCAATCGAAGAAGGACTGAGATTTGCGATCAGAGAAGGCGGCAGAACAGTAGGTTCCGGCGTTGTTACTGAGATCATCGAATAATT
>NZ_QWEQ01000075.1 GCF_009936045.1 Emergencia sp. 1XD21-10
AAGCCACTTTAATGGACGCATAGGAAAGTTGTTGTACTTTCGGTTATGAACCTTTAGCTGAGCAGCAAAATCTGCAAAGGAGTAGAACGAGTGGGTTGCATAGAAATATTCGTTATCTTTTCTATGTGATCGTTCTACCTTTCCATTATGTCTTGGTGTAAAAGGTTTAATCAACTTATGCGCAATACCCAGTTCTTTGAGCTTTTTCTCAAACCGGCTAAGGTCATTCGCTCTTTTGCTAACAAATCGCTTAGTGAACTCTGGACCATTGTCTGTCTGCACACATTCCACAACAAAAGGAAAAGCTTTCAGCATGTGTTCTAAAAATACTGTTGAAGAATAGCTGGAGATTTCGTCAAATGCTTCCACATAGCGAAATCTAGAAAATTCATCGATAGCAGTGTATTGATAGAATTTTTGACCTGAAGCTTCACCAACTAAGCAGACGGCAGGAACATGCTTTACATCCACCTGAACCCTTTGACCTGGATAATCCATTTGTTCATAAGGCTTTGGGATATACTTTGGATTTGGAGGCTTGATTGGAGTAAGTTTAAGCCTTCTGAGAACACGCCAAAGACCGGTAATAGAGCGAGAATATCCACGCTGAGAGAGTTTTACCCAAAGTACGACAAGTCCGGCATGAGGGTTTCTACGGCGCATGTCTTTGATGAGCTTCAGTTCCTCAGGAGTATGCTGTTTAGGATGATGATGAGGTCTTCTAGAATGTTCTCTAAGCGACTGGATAGAGCCGTCAAAACGGCGACGCCAACGATAGATGTACTGACGATTGACCTTGTATTTAATAGCAGCCTTGGTAACACCATATTTTTCAGCGTAATTTAAAAGGGATAGACGAAATCTCATATCTTGTGTTATACTTGTCATGCGGGATCTCCTGTGTAATGGTTTGGGGTGGTAACTTAACTTTAACACAAAAATGAGATCTTGCAATTTTTTTATTCAGTTGTAACACATCTATTGTAAACCTACA
>NZ_QWEQ01000076.1 GCF_009936045.1 Emergencia sp. 1XD21-10
ATCGGCACCGCCTATTTCTTTCGTTTTACACCCTAATCTATTCAATATATCCTGCTCTATACAAAGCAAGAAAGCTACCTTTTCCCTAAATCAAGGGGACTGCTTCCATACGTCATGTTAGAAGCAGTCCTTCTGCTTTATAGTGCTGCCAAAGCAGCACCGGCACATTTTATTCGCTTTCCTCATCGTAATCGAAATCAAATACAGTTACCAACACATAAAGCCTTTCCTTGTCTTTATTATAGTTGTTTTCAATCTTGCCTTTTGATATAACAATCCTGTCCTTATCCGAGAGACCTAACGCTTTTTCATAAGCATCTCCCACAAATCTTGCTCGCCATGAACAGTATTGATTATTACCGTTCTGATCTTTTCCCTCATAGGTGCTGATGTTTGCTGCCACCGTATTCTTACGATTCTCTTCCTTCTTTGCTTCAAATACTGTTGCCTTTACCTTTCCAAGTTTCATTTGTTTCTCCTTTCTGGCGGGGAATATCTCTCCCCGCCTGTCACATGATTCCTTTATTTTTCATAAATTGAAAATCCGTCTGTCGCATTACCATAACATCTGAACCGGCATACATCTCCGCCAATCGAAACAGTCATTTCGTAAAAATCCGGTGCATCATACTCCTCTAAGATATAGTCAAAATCCCTTTGCTCCAAAAGATGCTTTCTCCGTGCATTTCCCGTTACTGTTCCTCAACGCATTTTTGTTCCTCCTTCACTTTCCGCTCATTTAGATCATTTGCCCGTTTTAGTTCCACTGTCAATTTCTCAATTACATCAATCAACTCTGGTACAACATAGCTTGTAAAATTATGTCCTGCCACTGTATCAAAAAAGTTCATAGTCTCACTCCTTTTTTAAATTCGGGCACAAACCCAACCCGCCGTCACATTTAGGCAAACGACGATATGCATCACGATGAATGCAATTTTCCCGACTGCATTCTGGACAAAAAGTCGTTTTGTACTGCGCATAACTCAT
>NZ_QWEQ01000077.1 GCF_009936045.1 Emergencia sp. 1XD21-10
GGTACTGGCCACCCTGACAATACTGCATACTGATATATCAGCTTGTCCAGCCAAACGCACACTTCTGCATAATCCACTCCATATGTATAGACAACCGTATCTTTCTGTACAGCTTTGCTGTCTTTTGTAAAAAGACAGTATTTTACTGCATCGATATACTTATCTGGCACAGTTGCAAATGCCTCATCCATTACAGCGATTTGCTTTTCAATATCCACTTTCTCATGTATCTTGTCGATAAAGCTTTGCCTATAGCCATATACATCTATCTCACAAAGGTTTACTTGCACTTTTTGCAAAAACGGATAGCTTCTCAGGGCGTAGTAGCAAGAGTCAAATATGTCCGACTGTAAAACAGTCCCGTTAAATTTTGTTCTTTTTGTCCTCATTTTGCTTTCCTGGCGACCTCCCCTCACATTTTATGCCTCACGAGTTTCCATCGGGCATCCAATTCTTAGGTTCCAATTGATGGCTACAATTTTTCTTCATCGGACAGTCATCACAATCATGGGTTTTACAAAACGCAGAAATCGTATTCATCGCATCTAGCATAGCGCTCTTGGCAAAAGTCTGCTCCTTGGTCCGATGCGTTTCTTCTTCAAACCAGAATTGTACACTCGGTTTGGGAACATCCTTAATCATGCCATATTGTTTTGCAATTCGATACGCACCGCTATCCCTAGTTAATATCTTCGGTATCAACTCCAAACTGGATCGAAACTGCTCTAATTTGCGATTTTTGCGATAGCGGTTGCATACCCTACAGCTCGGTAATAAATTCTCAATTTCAATCTTTCCGCCATACTTAACCGGCAGTAAAAAGTCCATTTCCATTTCACTATATTTAATTTGCTTGCCACAATAAGCGCAATGACCTTTAAACCTCTCATACGCATTTTCCCGCATCTTCTTCGGTATAATCGGTCCATTCATTTTTTCTTTCCCCTCTCC
>NZ_QWEQ01000078.1 GCF_009936045.1 Emergencia sp. 1XD21-10
TAGCTTTCTTGCTTTGTATAGAGCAGGATATATTGAATAGATTAGGGTGTAAAACGAAAGAAATAGGCGGTGCCGATTTTGGCATCGCCGCATAAAGGAGGTTAGAATGAAAAGCATCGTAAGTTATCCAGAACGTGGCGTGGGAGGAAACAATCACTATAGAGGAAATTGCAGCCCAAGATTGATTGAAGATTTGATAAAACAATTTAAGGTGAGTGAGATATGCGATTACATGGCTGGCAGCTATACTACGCAAGATGTTGCAGGAACAATGGGTATTATATCCCATTGTTATGACCTAAATCACGGGTTTGACCTAATGAATATGGATATTCCACAGCGGTCAGAGTTTACATTCTGGCATCCACCGTACTGGAATATTGTAAAGTATGCAGATGGACAATATTCGGCGAAAGAAATCATCCAAAAATATGGATTTGACCCCAGAGAAAATGATTTGTCAAAGGTACAAGCATGGGAAGATTTCGTAAAAATGCAAAACTATTGCATGATGAAACAGTATGCTGCATTGGAACGTGGTGGGCGAATTGCTGTGCTGATGGGCGACATCAAGAAAAAAGGAAAGTTGTATTCACAGTTGTGTGAAATTGTAAAGCCAGGCACAATCGAAAACATCGTGATTAAAGCACAGCATAATTGTACATCGGACAGAATGAATTATGCAGGTAAATTTATTCCGATTGTACATGAGTATCTTCTCATTATCCGTAAAGATATGCCGCTTACGATAAATTATCTAGTTACCGAGAAACAAAGTATAGATATGCGAGATATGCAGACAAGTACATGGAGAGATGTATTGCATGAGGTACTAGAGGAAATCGGTAAGGCAGCAAGCCTTACAGAAATTTATGAGAAGATAGAAGGGCATAAAAAAGCCCAACGAAATCCGCATTGGAAGGAAAAGGTCAG
>NZ_QWEQ01000079.1 GCF_009936045.1 Emergencia sp. 1XD21-10
ATCCATGATTATTTTTTTGCCAAGACTATCGACCAGGTGAAACCGGGTGGTGTGATTGCCTTTATTACCAGTAAGGGAACGCTGGATAAGAAGAACAGCAGTGTGCGCAAATATATAGCGGAACGGGCTGATCTACTGGGTGCAATTCGTTTGCCGAATACCGCATTTAAAGAAATTGCCGGTACCGAGGTGACCAGCGATATTCTGATTCTGCAGAAAAAAACTGAGCCGCAGGTAGTTAAGGAAGATCTGTCCTGGCTGCAGCTTGGATGTAATGAGAATGGACTTACCTATAACCAGTATTTTATTGATCACCCTGAGATGGTGATTGGGAAAATGCAGGAGATAAGCGGACGCTTTGGGCAGGATACCGCTTGCATTCTGCCAGACAACAAGACTTTCGAACAGCGGATGGACCGGGCTGTACGTCAGATCCAGGGGAGTATTGCGGAGGTCGCCTTCTTTGACGAATATGAAGATACTGCAGAAGGCATTCCTGCAGATCCCAAGCTGCCAAATTATGCTTACTCGGTCGTTGATGAAAAGGTTTATTACAGAGAAAATGATGTGATGATCCTACAGGAACCAAGCCGCAGCGGAGCAGAAAGGCTCAAAGAACTAATCAGGCTCAGGGATGCGGTCAGGGAGCTGATCGACAGTCAACTGGAAGGTGTCAGCGATGCAGCAATTGCAGCCCAGCAGGAAAGGCTGTCTGCACTGTATGATGCATTTAGCAGCAAATATGGTCTGATCAACAACCGCAGCAACAGCCAGGCATTTCGGGATGACAGCAGCTATCCATTACTTTGTTCGTTGGAACTGCTGGATGATGATGGAAAGATTGCAAGAAAAGCCGATATTTTCACCATGCGTACTGTGCGTGGGGCGGAGAGAGTTATCAATGTGGAGACAGCCCAG
>NZ_QWEQ01000008.1 GCF_009936045.1 Emergencia sp. 1XD21-10
TATTGTTTAGATTAGTTGCGATTTGAATATCTGAACCATCAACAGCCAAGAGTTTATATCCTTTATAATTATCATTACTATAAGTTGCTGCTGTAAAATCATGGAAAAGCGACGCAAATGCTTTAGGAAGTATGTTCTTACGCTGCTGGACAAAAGCAGATGATGTTGCTGTATTTAAGCCATAGCCAAACTGCCGTAAAAGTTCATTTGATAAAGATGCTCCCTCCATTGTCAATAACGAAAGAATCATTTTCTCACAATACTTATTCTCAAAAAAATCCCACACCACATTTTCTGTGATGTGAGATTTTCTTAACTTAATGCCATTGTTATAGATGCGCCTGGGCTTTTTACTTTTTTGCTTTTTTAGTACGCGATGGAGTGTATGCATACTTGCGTGCTTTGCTTTGTTTGCGGCACCAGCTGCTTTGCGAGACCTCATCTGATTAGGAAGAAATATACATTTATGCAAAGAGATATTTGAATATTGCGCACAAGTGATATAAAATGTAGACATGTTGTAAAACAAAGGAGGGGATTTTTTGTATAACAGTAAAACTCATGTAGCGTATGAACTAAAGAGATTGTTAACGACAAAACGGCGTTATCAGGAAAGACTGGAGCAATTACCGCAGGGCTATTTGAAACTCTGCGCCTCTAATGGCAGACCGTATTACATGCGGCTCAAAGATGGACAGAAACAGTATTTAGGAAACGGTGCAAAAGAAGAAGTGCAGAAATTGCAGGAAAGACGATTTTTGGAAGTTACAATTCGGAATATAGAGTATAATCAGGGCTTGATGGAGCAGTATTTGGATCAATATCGTCCGACCGAGCCTCATGAGGTCATGCAGTCACTGCCGAAGGCGTATCAGAGGTATGATACGTACTGGGCAGAGGGGATACTGAATCCGAAGCAGTGGGAATTTGCTGATTACAACAAATCTAATTTTCATCCGGAGCATTTGACTCATAAAACGCAAAAAGGAGAATTTGTACGTTCAAAGTCAGAAGCTCTTATTGCGGACATTTTATATGAGCGAGGAATCCCATATCACTATGAGGAAAGGCTGCTGCTGGGCGATAAAACTGTTGTACCGGATTTCAAAGTTCTGGTGCGCAGTGAGAACCGGTTCAAGTTTTTAGAACACTGTACCATGATAGAGAATGAGCGCTATATTCGAAGCTTTATTTGGAAGATGCAGCAATACCAGGCACATGGATATTTACCGTGGCGGGATATTTTCTATACCTTTGATGATGTGGACGGCAGTATTGACACCTTCAGCATCAACAAAATGCTGGATCATTATTTTGAATAGTTCCGCATTTTAACTGGAGTTAGTTAAAATGCGGAACTCTCAAAGTAGTAATGCCGGAAAAGAAAATTACAGAAGCACTGTTTCCGTCGCCACATTATCGCAGAACGCTTTATCATGCTCGACAAAAATCATTGTCGGCTGAAATTGCAGAAGCAGATTTTCTATCTGCATGCGGGATAAAACGTCGATGTAGTTGAGCGGTTCGTCCCAGATGTACAGATGAGCGTTTTCGCAGAGACTTGCGGCGAGAAGGACTTTTTTCTTCTGGCCTTCACTGTAGTCCTCTATATTTTTCTCAAATTGAAGTCTGCTGAAGTCGAGTTTTCGCAGAATAGTTTTCAGCAGAGTAATATCAATGCTGCGGCGTGAGGCATAAGTATCCAGCGTACCGCAAAGACCTGCTGTGGTCTGCGGTACATAGGAAATGACAAGTCCGCTGCCGACGTGCAGATTCCCGGTGAATTCGGGGAGACTGACAGGCGCTTCGTCTGTTACAGCAGCAAAGGTGCTTTCTGCAGCTTGCAAAATCAGCTTCAAAATGCTGGACTTGCCACAGCCGTTAGGTCCCTGCAGTGCAATTCTGTCGCCGCGTTTGACAGTAAAAGATTTCTTGTTAAAAACTGGGAACGCTGTTGAATCCGCAGAGTCCAGGTAAAACCCGCTTACGTGATCTAAGGTAACCAGTACATCCGTGTGATAGGTTAGAGGATGGATTTTCAGGTCGTCTGCGCGCTCAATATTTTTCAAAAGAGAAGATTTTGAATTGATAGCTGCTTCCTTTCTTATCGCTGCCGCCTTGGAACGTTTCATCATTTTAGCGGACTGGGCGCCGATGTGACCTTTGTCAGGTTTGACACCTGCCTGACCGCCGGTACCGCCGGTTTTTCGCTTTTCAATAGTATCAGACCAGGCAGCAGTGCGGCGTGCGGCGGCTTCCATAGATTTTATCTGTCTGGTTAGCTTTTCGTTTTCAGCCATTTCGTAGCTGTCCTGCAGCTCCTTATTGTAGAGCCATGAGGAGAAATTTCCTTTTTGAATTTCGATATTTGTTTTGTTGATGGACAGAATGTGGTCCACGCAGGCGTCTAAAAAAAGACGGTCATGGGAAACCAGAATGAAGCCCCGCTTTTTCTGCAGATATTTGGCAAGGATTTCTCTGCCATGCATGTCCAGGTGGTTGGTCGGTTCGTCGATGAGAAGAAAGCCGTCCTCCCTTAGAAACAAAGCAGCTAGCTGCACTTTGGCTTTTTCGCCGCCGGACAGAGAAGTATACGGGCGATATAGAATATCGTCGGAAGTTTTCAGATAGTTGAGCTCGCGGGAAAGCTGCCAGTATTCATAATTTGGCACAATCTGATCGACGATGTCCAGCGTCAGGCGGTTTGTGTCATCGGCAGTCTGAGGCGTAAAGGGAAAATAGCTGAAAGTTACTTTGGAAGAAATTTGACCCTCATAAGAATATTTTCCCAGAAGCAGATTTAGGAACGTGGTCTTTCCCCTGCCATTTCGACCGGTAAATCCCAGTTTCCAGTCCGTATCTATCTGGAAGCTGACATTTTTAAAAATCGTATCGTAACTGCCATCGTAGGCGAAAGTTAAATTGTTTATACTTATTAAAGACATAAATATGCACCTCCTGGTATTCATACAATAAAATAAGCTGCAAGAAAGTATCTCACAGCTTATAAATATTGCAAAGCTAAGGAACGCGGCGCAAAGGCAGCACCGATAGTTCTTTATAAAGGTAGCATATATTTATTCTCAAAGATGGGTAACTTTCTCGCAGACTGCATGAGAAATAAAGCGGCAGGTGACTACCGTCTTAAAATAAACTTCTTCATGCATGATTAAACTAGCAAGAAATGTTACGCATCTTTTCACCTCAAATCTTTAGATATTTTAGTTCACACAAAGGTGGTAAACAGACAATCAATCTGCTGCTGTCTGTACCCAAAGGCTATTATAACAAATTCGCCAAAGAAAAGAAAGCCTTATTTTTCTTTTCCGCGAGCTTCCTCAAGATAATTGTAAAGGGTGAATTTTGAAATCCCGAGAAGTTCGCAGACTTTTTGACCGGATTTTTGAATCATAAAGACGCCGCGCTCGTCGAGGAATTGAAGCAGTTTAATCTTTGCGTCTTTATTCATTTTGTCCGGCGGCGTGCCGATAAATGCCAGCGCTTCTGTGATGATATTGTCCATCATGCCGTGAATGGATGACGGCTGCAGGTCGAATTCATTACCGTTGGTAGACAATACGCTGGTTTCGAACTGGCCTGATTCAGAAAGACCTTTTACGGCATTTTCCAGTGCAACCAAATCGGTAATATCCTGGTTGATACACAGAGAACTGTTCAGTGTGCCGTCCTCATCAAAAAAGTTGGCGGTTGAAGAACGAATAATCCGCCCGTTTGGAAGGTGGGAAATGTGACGAACCTTTTCAATGGATTTTCTGGGATGATTAACGTTCATGTATTTTAGGAAAGACTGTGTCGGTGCATCGCCGATGGTTCTGCCGGTCACGTGGCCGTTGACTATATAGACGATGGTATGATCCAGCTCTCCGGTAAAGTCGTGTATAACTACTTCTGCAGCAGAGCCGAACTGAGCGGCAACTAAATCTGCAATCTGTTTCAGCTGGTCGAAATTATTAACCATACAGCAACACTCTCCTTTAAGCTTTGTTCAAAAATATACTTTATTATACCAATTTTTTTGCGTTTTCGCAAGATGCCAAACAAAAAGTTAGGAGGTCAAAAAAATAATTTGACCAGGTACAGTAAATGTGATATGCTTAACATAAGATAAATTACATGCAATATGCAATCCGTACGGCAGGAGGAAAAGACTATGGCATTTAAAGATTTTGAGGAATTAGAAAAGAGCTTTCACGCAGCGGGAAAGAAGACCGTTGCAGTGGCGGCAGCGCAGGACAAATCTGCTTTAACTGCGGTGAGACAGTGCAGAAAGGAAGGTTTAGTTGATGCCATTTTAATTGGTGATGAGGCTCTGATTCGTGAAGAAATCAAAGCTTTTGACGGTGACCTTGACGATTGTGAAATCATCGATGCTAAGACTTTGGAGGAAGCTGCGCAGAAGACTTGCCAGTGCGTCAGAGATGGAAAGGCGGACTTCATTCTAAAGGGCAAAATTGATACGGGGATTCTTTTGAAGGCCGTTGTAAAAGAGGAGAATGGTCTGCGTACAGGAAAGCTGATGAGCCATCTGGCATTTTTGAAAATTCCAAATTACCACAAGCTGATTGTACTGACCGACAGCGGCATGGTTCTTTATCCGACCCTGGAACAGAAGAAGGAAATTATCGAAAATGCTGTTGAAAATCTTTGTAATATGGGATATGATATGCCAAAGGTCGGACTATTGGCAGCGATAGAGAAGGTCAATCCCAAGCAGCCGGAGACTGTGGATGCGGCCGCTTTGACCGAAATGTATAAAAATGGAGAAATCACAGGATGTATTGTGGAGGGGCCTCTTTCTTATGATATTTTGATGAGCAGGCAGTCGGCACACAAGAAGGGGTTTGACAGTGAACTGGTAGGCGACGCTGATGTGCTGGTCGTGCCTGATATGCCGTGCGGCAATATTCTCGGAAAGGCACTTCTCTTCTCGGCGGGTGCTGATATGGCGGGGCTGATTGTCGGAGCAAAGGTGCCCATCGCTCTGACTTCAAGAGGCGCTACAGAGAAGGAAAAGAGACAGTCGCTGCTTCTGGCTGCGGCGTGTGCGAAAGGAGACAAATAAATGGCTGAATATATTCTGGTAATCAACCCGGGTTCTACTTCTACGAAGGTTGCTGTCTTTGACGGCGAAAAGGAAGTACACTCCATGAACATCGACCATCCGGCGGAAGAGTTGAAAAAGTTTGTGGATATCAATGAGCAGCGGCCTTTCAGAAAAGCTGCTGTGATGAAATATTTGGAAAGCCAATCGCTGAAGCCGTCTGATCTGGCTGGAATTGCTGCAAGAGCCGGCGCTATCGGACAGCTGGAAAGCGGGGCGTATCTCATCGACGAGACCTTTGTAAATGCGTGCAGAACTTCCCAGATTCCGCACCCTGCTAATCTTTCGCCGATTATTGCCTATGAAATCGCAGAGGAGGCGGGAACTGGTATTTGCGGCTATGCTTATGACGCAGTTTGCGGCTGCGGCGTGCCGGATCCGATTTTTACCTATACCGGTGTGCCGGAAATCAAGAAACCCTTTTTTACTCATGTGCTCAACAGCCGCGCTGTTAGTATCGAGCAGGCGAAGAAAGACGGCATGAAATTAGAAGACACTACTTATATCGTTTGTCATTTGGGCGGAGGTGTTACCAGCAATCTGATTAAAGGTGGAAAAGTGTTGGATTTTGTCGGAGATGATGAAGGAGGCTTTTCGCCGGAACGTTCTGGCGGTGTGCCTTGCAGAGAACTTGTAAAGTTCTGTTTCAGGAGCGGACTTTCCGAAAAACAAGTGCAGAAAAAGCTGAAGGGTCAGGGAGGGCTTACCGCTTACCTTGGAGTCAACGACGCCAGAGATGTAGAGCGCATGGCCTTTGAAGAAGGAAACGAAGAGGCGAAGCTTGTATACGACGCTATGATTATGCAGCTTTCCAAAGATATTGCAAGTTTAGCGCCTGTAGTGTGCGGCAAGGTGGATAAAATTATCTTGACAGGCGGCATGGCATATTCTTCCTATTTGACTGCGGAAATGGAAAAAAGAGTCAGTTTTATCGCGCCGGTTTCTGTCAGCGCAGGAACCTACGAGATGGAAGCGCTGGCAAAGGGCATTCATCGGGTGCTTGCAGGAGAGGAACAGGCGCAAGTTCTGTAAATAACCGGATACGGGAAGCCAGTGCAGCGGCAGATTAGAGTTGCCTAACTGCACTGGCGTATGTTATACTGAGAAAGCAATTTAGCTGTGATTTGTTAGCTCAGCTGGGAGAGCACTTGGGTGACAACCAAGAGGTCGGCAGTTCGAGCCTGCCACAAATCACCAAATTATTAAGAACCAAGGTTTGCGAGTTAGCATTCCTTGGTTTTTGTTTGGCCAACGCGCCGCACGCAGCTAACAAAACCGGGTTGTGCATATAATTCGACGTTTTTCTCAATATATGCACCGCGACCGAAGACGACCGTGGACGAGCAGACACGGAGCGGAGGTGCCGCCTGTATCTATCATAGCATCGATTTACATATTGACGATTTGCTTTACACCGCTGTATAATCAAAAATAAAAAGACTGCAGAGGGAGATGGATAACATGCTGAGAAGATATGCAGAGCAGATTTTGAATCTGTACAACTTCATTGACGGAATGATGATTGTCAATGCAGACGCAAAGGTTGAATATTTTATTACATATCGACCTGACGTCAATCTTCTGAAGGAGCAGAATTTAATCGGGCGTTATCTTTTGGACATTTATCCCAGTCTGACGGAGGAGAACAGCAGCATTATCCGCGTTCTTCGCACGGGTAAACCGATTTTCAATGAGTATCAGGTTTTGAGCACCTATGATGGACAGAACCTTCGGGCGGTTAATACTACCTTGCCTATCAAAGAAGGAGATACCATCGTAGGGGTGGTGGATGTGTCACGATACATTGATTCTGATATCGAGCGGCAGGACATCGTGTTACAGATAAAAGAAGCCGACGATGTGAAGACCATGTATACCATCGACGATATCGTCACTTCGTCCATGCAGATGGAGATTATCAAAGAGCGAATCGGCATGATTGCCGACACCGACTCATCTGTGCTCATCTACGGCGAAACCGGCACAGGAAAGGAACTGGTGGCGCAGTCTATTCATACTAGCAGCAAGCGAAAAAACCGCCGGTTTGTATCACAAAACTGCGCGTCTATCCCGGAAAACCTGCTGGAAAGCATCCTGTTTGGAACTGTAAAGGGCAGCTATACTGGCGCTGAGAACAGACCCGGACTCTTTGAAATGGCAGCGGGAGGCACTTTGTTTCTGGATGAAATTAATTCTATGGAGTGCAGCGTGCAGGCAAAGCTTCTCAAAGCCATCGAAGAAAAGCAGATTACCAGAGTCGGAGGGCTTTCTCCGATTCCCATCGATGTAAAGATTATTTCCGCAATCAATCAGCAGCCTATGGAGTGCATCAGAACCGGAAAGCTGAGAGAGGATTTGTTTTACAGACTCAGTGTGGTGCAGCTTTCACTGCCGCCGCTGCGTGAGCGGCTGAATGACCTGTTTTTTCTGGTCAGCCATTTTATCTCTATATATAATGAGAAAATGCACAGGAAGATTTTGGGTATTGATGAAGAAGTGGAACAACTTTTTAGAAGATATCCTTGGCCGGGCAACGTGCGCGAACTGAAAAATATCATCGAAGGGGCGTTTAACGTGACCAACGCTGCATTTATTCAGCTGAAAGACTTGCCGGAATATATGTTTACTGCGGCGAGAAGAGAGCCGGACTATATGACATCGGGCAAACCTGCTGTCGACCTGAACAATCCGGATTTTTCCATCGACAAAGCCTTGGCTGATTTTGAGGTCAGTCTCATTGAGAAAGCGCTGGCTCAGACCGGCACTATGAGTGATGCCGCAAAAAAGCTGAAAATATCCAAGCAGGCGCTGAACTATAAAATGAATAAATATGACATCAATCGCTGATGGTACGAAAAACTTTACAGAATAGTAAAGTTTTTTTTACTACTTGCGATAGGCTAAAGCCATAGAACGATGGAAACCGCTAATTTCAGCGGTTTTTATTTTTTTATAAATTGGCATAATAATTGCGGTTTATAAATACAAGTTGTGCAACGAGAAAGAAGTAGGAATAAATGAGGAGGTTGACATGAGTCAGGAACTTAAGAAATTTGATATTGACGCAATTCCGGGGGAACGATGGTTTCCGAAAGAGACAACCTTTGAGGAGGATATGAATCTTTACTGGGGAGACTGGGGCGTTGCGTCTGAGGTTGAAAAGCTGCGTGCGGTGCTTCTTCGCAGACCCGGCAAAGAAGTAGAAAACTTTGATGCAGCAGAGTACAGATTTTCTGATGAACCGGTTGATATCGAATTAATGAGAAAACAGCATGACCAAGTTGCGGATATTTATCGGGAGCATGGTGTCAAGGTTTACTACGTAGAGGAACAGAGAGAGGACCGACCGAATGCAATTTTTTGCAGGGATTTGATGTTTATGACACCGGAAGGTGCGATTATCACAAGACCTGGTATGGCAGCAAGACGCGGAGAAGAACGCTATATAGCAAAAGCCCTTGCGGATATCGGTGTGCCTATTGTAAGAACTATCAACGGAGACGGCATGTTTGAAGGTGCAAATGCAATGTGGGTGGACAGAAAAACTGTGGTCATTTCCACGGGAAGCCGCTGCAACAGAAGCGGATACGACCAGGTGGAAACAGAACTGAGAAGAATGGGTGTAACAGAAATCATTCACATGCAGCAGCCTTACAGCAATATTCATATCGATGGTCTGATGAACGCTGCCAGCAACGATGTTGTGATGGTTCATGCGTCACAGGTACCTTATGACGTGCTGGACGTTTTGAAAAAGAAAGGATACAAGATTTTGGAAGCACCATCTACAACAGAGGTGCGCGAAAGCTTTGGCTGCAACTTTGTAGCTTTGGAGCCGGGACTGATTGTAATGCCGGAGGGAAATCCGAGATGTCAGTCGCTGCTTGAAGACAACGGAATCAAGGTAATTACTGTAGATATTTCAGAGATTATGAAGGGCAGAGGTGCGCTGCACTGCATAACCGCATTTTTGAAGAGAGGATAAGGAGAGGTATTTAGCATGACAGATAAGAAACGTGATATCGACGCAATTGCAGGGGAAAGATGGTTCCCGAAGGAATCTACTATCATTGATGATATGAAGGACTTGTGGGGTGACTGGGGTGTATGCTCCGAGGTTGACCAGCTGAAGGCGGTTTTGATGCGTCGTCCGGGGCGGGAAATCGAAAACTTTGATTGGCAGGAAGCTCGCTTTAAAGCGGCAATCGATCCGGAAAAATTTCGTGCCCAGCATGACGGTCTTGCAGACATTTACAGAGCTCACGGCGTCAACGTTCACTACATCGAAGAGCAGAGAGAGGATAAACCTAACGCGCTGTTTTGCAGAGACCTGGTACTGATGACACCGGAAGGGGCTATCGTAACAAGACCTGCTATGGAAGCAAGACGCGGCGAGGAAAGATATGCTGCAAAGACTCTTGCAGACCTTGGAGTTCCAATCATCAGAACCATTTGCGGTGACGCAACCTTTGAGGGAGCGATGGTGATGTGGGTCGACCGTCACACTGCAATTTTGGCAAGCGGCGTCAGGACCAACAGAAGCGGCTATGAAATGGTGGAATACGAACTAAAGCGCATGGGTGTAACAGAAATTCTGCACATGCAGGTACCTTACGGTCACGCCCATATCGATGGAAATCTCAACTTTGCAAGCCACGATGTTGCAATGATTCATGCGTCACAGGTGCCTTACGATGTGTGCGATGCTTTGAAGAAAAAAGGCATAAAGCTGCTGGAGTGCCCGTCCCAGACTGAAGCAAAGGAAAGCTTTGCAATTAACTTTGTAGCCCTGAAACCGGGACAGATTGTAATGCCGGCGGGAAATCCTAGAAGCCAAGAGCTTCTTGAGAAAAATGGAATCGAAGTTATTCCGGTTGAGTTTGATGAAGTTATGAAAGGATTCGGTGCAATTCACTGTTGTACTGCATTCTTAAAGAGAGGGTAAGGAGAAGTAATATGAGTATTTATGAAAAGCTGGCAGAAGAACTGTCACTGGACAGAATGTATGAAAATATGACTTATCTGGTGGATGAAGTCGGAGAGAGACTTTCCGGTTCGCCGCAAATGCGTAAAGCGACGGAATTCATCTGCGGAAAATTAAAGGAGTACGGTGTGGAAGCGCACATCGACCACTTCCCAATGTACCAGAGCTATCCGAAAGAAGCAACATTGACACTTCTTGCGCCGGAGAAAAAGGAAATTCCGGCAAGACCTGTATGTCATATTAAATCCACTTCAGCAGAAGGGCTCAGCGGGGAACTTGTTTATTTGGGAAGCGGTGCCTACGAGGACTATGATGGAAAGGACGTGACTGGCAAAATCGTTCTGACCGACATGAACTGGAGTCCAGGCAGACCTGAAAAGGCAAGGATTGCCTGGGAAATGGGTGCAAAAGCTCTGATTATCATGAACTGGGGTAAGGCAGAAGACGGCCTGATTCAGATGGGTGCAGTTAAGGCCCAGTGGGGAAATCCGACACCGGACACAGAAAAGGATATCGTGGATTTGACTGTAATCAGCATTTCCAGAGCCGACGGTGAATATCTTGCAGGACTTTGTGAAAAGGGCGAAGTCAGCGTCCATCTGACGGCGGAAGCGACCAGAGAGTGGATTACTGCAGACCAGCCAATTGGCAGAGTTTACGGCGGAAAGAGTAGCGGCCAGTACGTACTTGTGGGAAGCCATGTGGACGCATGGGGAAAATCGGCAATCTGCAATGCGTCCGGCAATGCGCTGAATTTAGAACTCGCAAGGCTTTTTCAGAAGCATAAAGATGAACTGAACCGCGACGTAGTATTTGTATTCTGGGACGGCCACGAAATCGCAGAGGGCGGAGGTTCCGCCTGGTATGCAGACAATTACTGGAAGGATATGAACGAAAACTGTCTGGCGTATATCAACATCGACAATCTGGCAATTAAGGGAACTACCATTCCAGGCGTGGAAGGACAGCCCGAACTGAAAGACTATCTGACCGACGCAATCAAGGAAATCTGGGGTCAGGAAGGAGAGTGGCATCGGGCGTACAAAGGCGGCGGTGACTCCTCTTTCTTCGGTGTAGGCGTTCCGTACTGCTCCTTTGCAACAGAGTATACAGAAGAAAAGCTGGTAGAACTGAACTACGCATTTTACAGTCCATGGCTGCACAGCGACTCTGATACCATTGACAAATTGGACAGAGACCTGCTTTTGGGACACGGAAAATATTTTGCGTATATCATCGAAGGCATGGTCAATGCAGACCGTGTTCTTTACGATTTAAAGGCGTTGGCAGATGACACCAGAGAGCAGTGGAGCCAGATTAAGGTGCTTAGCGGCCGTGGTGCGGATTTAATCTCTGAACTGGGTGAAACTGTTGAGGAATATGCAAAGGCGCTGGAAGCCCTCTGGGATTTACGCAATCAGGAGGGATTCGCAGAGGAATACGACCGTCTGGCGCTGCTTTGCGAGAGACAGACTGCAATGCTGCGCTGCTACTCGGGCCGCTACGGACAGGACTCCTGCTGCGCGCTGCAGACAGAAAATCCAATACCGGCCTTGGCGCACGCTCTTGCAAAATACAACAGGGCAGAGGAAGGTTCTCACGAATATTACCTGTGGGAAACGCAGATTCTGCGCGTAAAACACATGGTTTATGATGCAATGTATTACTCCAAAGAGCTGATACAGCGTGGCATACTGAAGACAAAATAATAAAAAGGAGGAAAGGCAATGAAAGGAAAAAGTATCTCTAATCGGAGATGGTTTCTTGCGGCAGCTTTCCTCATCGGCATGCTGGTATTGACCCAGTTTGCCTTTGGGGAAGACGGAGAGGAAACGCAGTATTTTGGCGCGCTTTCTCTTATTACGCCGTTTATTGCAATTGTTTTATCGTTTATCACCAAACAGGTTGTGTTGTCGCTGGCAGCAGCAGTATTTGCAGGTGCAACTATCATCAATGGAGGAAATATTTTTGAGGGCTTTCTGCGCACCTGTGACACATACTTTGTAGGTACTGTAGCGGATTCTTGGAATGCGTCTTTGATGTTGTTTATTCTGGCTGTAGGCGGGATGATTGCCGTTATGAGCAGAATGGGAGGAATGCAGGCTATGGCTGTTGCCATGGCGAAAAAAGCACAGGGTACCAAAAATGTGTTGATCATGACTTGGATTTTGGGATTGATTATTTTCTTTGAAGATATTGCAAACTCCCTGATTGTAGGTCCGACCATGCGTCCTGTTGCTGACGAGGCAAAGGTTTCCAGAGAAAAGCTGTCGTATGTCATCGACTCTACGGCAGGTCCTGTAACCGATATGGCACCAATTTCTTCATGGGTTGCCCACGAAATTGGTATGATTACACTGGCATTTACCTCCATCAGCATGGAGGCCGCCAACGTATACGGAATTTTTCTGCAGACCATTCCGTACAGATTTTACAACATTTTTGCAATCGCAATGGTTATTATTGTAGTGCTCATGCAGAGAGACTACGGTCCGATGTACAAGGCAGAAAAGCGTGCAAGACTGACTGGAAAGCTTTACGCAGATAACGCAAAACCGATGATGAGTAAGGAACTGGATGCTATGAATGTAGCAGAAGGCGCACCGCTTCGCATTTACAATGCGGCAATTCCAATTTTGGTATTCATCTTTGTGACTGTTGCGGCACTGTGGTACACAGGCGGCGGTATGGATGCGGGCTTCACCTTGGAAGGCATTGCAACTGCATTTGGTAATACCGATGCAGCTTCCAGTATTCTGTATTCGGTTATCTTTACATCCATTTTGTGCATTATTATGGCAGTAGCGCAGAAAATCATGACTTTAAGAGAAGCCATCGATGTTTGGCTTGGCGGCTGCAAAGAGCTACTGTTCACCATCACAATTCTCATGCTGGCTTGGTCTACAGGCAGCGTCATGAGTGAGCTGGGAACAGGCGCATACATTTCCGGACTGGTAGGAACTGCAATTCCGGCACTTCTGCTTCCGGCAATTCTGTTTGTAATCGCTTGCGTGATGGCATTCTCCACAGGAACCTCTTATGGAACCAGCGGAATCATGATTCCGATTGCTTTTCCGATTGCTGTTGGAATGTCCGGCGGAGAAGTCGGATCCCTTGCTATCGTGACTATCGCAGCAGTAACTTGTGGCGCTGTCTTCGGCGACCACTGCTCGCCAATCTCTGATACGACAATCATGAGTTCCATGGGCTCTGCAGCAGACCTGATGGATCACGTAAAAACACAGATTCCGTATGCAATGACGGTAGCAGTTGTGGCAATTCTCGGATTTATTCTTGCGGCAGCAGGACTATCTCCGCTGATTATTCTTCCACTGGGCATTGTAGCTTTGGCAGTTATTGTAAGACTGATTGGCAAGAGCACTAAGCTTGAAGACCTCGAAAAAGAAGGATCGGAGTCAGTGTAAATGAAAAAGCTGAGTTTATAGAATTGAAAATCCCCAGGCTTAAGGCTTGGGGATTTTTTCGATGTATCGCGTCTCCATCTTGCCACGCCCGGCAAAAAACGATATAGTATATGATGGAAAAGAAACTCGAAAGGACGAGACAGCATGAAACGGATTGAAAAGATACAGTTTATCGGCATGGGAGCGCTGGGCATTATGTTTGGTGATTTTCTGGCAGGGAAGATGGGCGCAGGGGCGGTGGCCTTTGTGGGAGATAAAAGGCGTACGGAGCGCTTTGAAAAAGAGGGTGCGTACTGCAACGAAAAGCCCTGCAGTTTTTCTATGATAGAGGCTGGAAAACAGGAGGTGGCGGATCTGCTGGTTTTTGCGGTAAAGGGTACAGCGCTTTCTGAGGCGGTAGAACTTGCAAAGGACTCTGTTGGTGAGGATACAACGATTATTTCTCTTCTCAATGGTATTTCCAGTGAAGAGGTATTGAGCGAAGCTTTTGGCGAGGAACACATCGTGTACACGGTGGCACAGGGTATGGACGCAACCAGGGAAGGCACCCATCTGATTTACAGTCACATGGGTGAGCTTAGGATTGGTGTACCGAAAGGGGAAGGCGCTGCACGCCAAAAGCAGCGGCAGCACTTGCAGCGGATTTGTCAGCTGTTTGACGGGGTGCAGTTTCCTTATACGAAGGAAGATGATATTTTGCGCAGGATTTGGAGCAAGTGGATGCTCAATATAGGCTGCAATCCGACAGCGATGATTCTGGAAGGCACTTTTGGCACGCTGCAGACCGGCGGCAGTGGTCATCAGCTGGCGGTAGAAGCTATGAGCGAGGTAATTCCTGTTGCCAATGCAGAAGGCGTGGATTTGAATGAGACAGATTTACAGGAATATATTAATCTGCTGGATTCACTTAATCCGCAGGGCATGCCGTCTATGCGGCAGGACGGGCTGGCAAAGCGTTACTCTGAGGTAGAACTTTTTAACGGTGCGCTTATTGCAAAGGCGAGAAAGCACGGCATTGCGGTTCCGACTACGGAAATGGTATACCAAAGAGTAAAGGAAATCGAAGCGGGATACGAGAAATAGTACAGAATCTAACCTGTTTTTTCTGTGGGTTTTGTGGTATAATTATACAGTTAAGGTAATGCCAGCACGTTTTTAATAGTGTGGTTTAAGCACAGCTGAAACCTGACTGCATTTCGCCCTTGAAAACTTTGGAGGTAACCATAATGGATGAAAGATTAAAGAAAGTTATTGACGAAAGTGAGAACATCGTATTTTTTGGAGGAGCAGGGGTGTCCACGGAAAGCAACATTCCGGATTTTCGCTCCGAAAGTGGGCTTTATCATGCGCAGCAGAAATACGGGTATTCTCCGGAAACGATGCTGTCGCATTCATTTTATAGAAATCATACAAAGGAGTTTTTTGCATATTATAGGGAAAATCTTCTTTATCCAAAGGCGCAGCCAAATCAGGCGCATCTGACTTTGGCGAAGCTGGAGGAGATGGGTAAGCTGAAGGCTGTGGTGACTCAGAACATCGACGGGCTTCACCAGAAAGCGGGCAGCAAGAAGGTTTACGAACTTCACGGCAGCGTTCTTCGCAACTACTGCGAAAAGTGCGGCGCTTTCCACGATATGGACTATATGCTGGACGATGTTAACTGTGAGGATGGTATTCCCAGGTGCAGCTGCGGTGGTATCATGAAACCGGACGTCGTCCTTTACGAGGAAATGCTGGATGATGACTGCATCAACGGTGCAGTTGCGGCGATTTCCGAAGCGGATACCCTGATTATCGGAGGCACATCTCTGGTAGTATATCCGGCGGCGGGACTGATTAACTATTTCCGGGGAAAGAACTTGGTGTTGATTAACAAATCAGAAACTCCTTATGATGGGAGAGCAAATCTGGTGATTTACGATTCGATTGGAAAGGTAATGGATTGGGCATGAATATTTTAGTAGTAAATGATGACGGGATTGAGGCTGCAGGTTTTGCGGCACTGGTGAAGGCGCTGTCTGAAGTAGCGGATGTGTACGTGTGCGCACCGGAAAGTCAGCGCAGTGCAAGGAGCCACTCTATCACCCTAGGGCAGGATGTAATCATCGAAAAAACGGAGTTTCCTGGAGCAAAGGCTGCTTATAAGATCAGCGGAACGCCGGCGGACTGCACTAAAATCGGGCTGCAGTTTTTTGCAGAGGCGGGAGCACCAATTGATATGGTTTATTCCGGCATCAACATGGGAAGCAATCTTGGCAGAGACACCCTGTATTCGGGAACTATTGGCGCGGCGGCAGAAGCGGCGCTCAGCGGTGTTCATGCGGTGGCGGTTTCGGTAGACGACCATGACGCGGTTTACTTTGATGTAGCTTGTTGCCTGGCGAAAGAGGCAATCGACCTGGTATACGGTAAACTGGATAAGTCGGTGGTACTGAGCATCAATGTGCCAAATTTACCGAAAGAACAGATTCGGGGAATAAAATACGTTCCTCTTGGAAACACAAGATATTATGACGATAAATTTCATCTGGTGGAGGGCAGCAGATATACCTTGTCAGGACAGCCGGGTGACTATGTAAAGCCGGGTGAGGAGAACGACCTTTCCGCCGTGGCTGAAAACTATGCGGTTATCACGCCGCTGCAGATGGACTTTACAGACTACGAGAGTTTAGAGCAAATAAAGAAATGGAGCCTTAGTTTATGAACATTTTCAAACATTGTTTTGAAGATATGACAGGAGAAGATATAAGTATTTTAAAAGAGTATTTTCATGGATTTGACTATCGTGGAGCAGGGTATACCTTCCTAGCTAACTACATTTGGAGAAATACCCACTGCCTTTGCTGGGAGGTCATCGGAGACTACCTGTTTCTGGCTGGCGCAGACTGCATGATTGGAGAGCCTAGTGCGGTGATTTCCATGCCTATGACAAAGAACGGGGTGTATGAACCCCAAAAGCTGCGTGAGGCTGTACTGGAGGCACGCAGCCGTTTTGAGAAGCGAAAAATTCCTTTCTCGATTGTGCTGGTACCTGCGCATATGCGGCAGTATCTGGAAGAGGCGTTTCCGGAGGAATTATCCTTCGAACACGATAGAGATTCCGATGAATATGTCTATTTGAAGGACAAGCTGATTTCTCTCAGTGGACGGGCGCTGCACAAGAAAAAGAACCATCTCAATTATTTTTTGAAAACCTACAGCTACGAGGCAAAGCCTATTGACCGCACTATGACCGCCGAGATTATGGAACTGGTTCGCAGCGTGAAAGCGGGCAGGGATTATGATGCAGACGAGCTTGAGAGCCTTCATATGGAGGAAGAAGCAATCGGCGAGGTGCTGAAGTTTGCTGAAGATGAAAGCGTTTATGGAACTGCGGTTTTCATCGATGGAAAAATAGAAGCATTCGCGATAGGAGAGAGGCTTTCTCAAAATACCGCTGTAGAACATTTTGAAAAGGCAAACGACAAATTTCGAGGGCTCTATCAACTTGTCTGCAGTGAATTTTGTAAAAGTCTGCCGGAGGAAGTCGTGTATGTGAATCGAGAGGAAGATATGGGTCTTGAAAACCTCCGCCATGCCAAGGAAGCGCTTAAGCCTGACCACATGGAAGAGAAATATACAGCTTGCTTTTTGTAGGCGGATATGGTACTATTAGAATGTGAATAATTTAACAAATGTTAAAACATTAACGTTCAAACGTTAAAATGTTAACGATAGCCAGAGATGGCGTTTATTTTAAGGAGGTACATATCAATGAGAGAAGTAGTAATTGCTAGTGCAGCTAGAACTCCAATCGGAAGTTTTGGCGGCAGTCTGAAAGGCGTTCCTACCAGACAGCTGGGTGCAATCGCAATCAAAGCTGCAGTAGAAAGAGCTGGAATCAAACCTGAACAGGTTGATGAAGTAATTATGGGCTGTGTATTACAGGGAGGCTTAGGTCAGAACGTGTCCCGTCAGATGGCTTTAGATGCAGGTCTTCCTAATGAAGTTCCTACAATGACAATCAATAAAGTTTGCGGTTCCGGTCTGCGTGCAGTAGAACTTGCTGCTCAGATTATCAAAGCAGGCGATGCTGATATCGTAATTGCTGGTGGTGCAGAAAATATGTCTGCTACAGCTTATGCTATGCCGGCTGCTAGATGGGGCGCAAGAATGAACAATACACAGATGGTTGACATGATGGTTAACGATGGTCTGTGGGATGCTTTCAACGGATATCACATGGGTATCACTGCTGAAAACGTTGCAGAGCAGTGGGGCATCACCAGAGAAGAACTGGATGAGTTTGCTGTGATTTCTCAGCAGAGAGCAGAAGCTGCTATCAAAGAAGGCAAATTCAAGGACGAAATCGTTCCTGTTGAAATTCCGCAGAGAAAAGGCGATCCAATCGTATTCGATACTGACGAATATCCTAAGTTCGGCGCTTCCATCGAAAAGATGGCAAAGCTGAAACCGGCTTTCAAGAAGGACGGTATCGTAACTGCTGCTAACGCTTCTGGTATCAACGATGCTGGTGCTGCTCTTGTTGTTATGTCCAAGGAAAAAGCTGACGAATTAGGAATTAAGCCTCTGTGCACAATCAAATCCTATGCTTCCGGCGGTGTAGATCCATCTATCATGGGTGTTGGTCCTGTTCCTGCGTCCAAGAAAGCTCTGGAAAAGGCTGGTCTGAAGATTGAAGATATCGACCTGGTAGAAGCAAATGAAGCTTTTGCTACTCAGTCCTTAGCAGTTAGAAAAGATTTAGGATTAGATCCTGAAAAGACCAACGTAAACGGCGGCGCAATCGCTTTAGGTCACCCAATCGGAGCTTCCGGCGCTAGAATCCTGATTTCCCTGATTTACGAAATGCAGAAGAGAGAAGACGCTAAATATGGTCTTGCTACTCTGTGTATCGGCGGCGGTATGGGAACTACTGTTATTGTTGAAAAATAATCGAAACATAGTTACTAAGAAAGGGCAGTCTGTATGGCTGCTCTTTTTGCATATTCCAAATTCTTGCATGACAACCGCATTTTATAGCCCTGATGTCATTATCTCGGTGGGCTACGGTGTCAAGTCAAAGCGCGGTGCGGAATTTCGAAAGTGGGCAAATCGCGTACTGAAAGACTACATAATGAAAGGATTGCGGTCAGTCATAATCGTATCAATCAGCTTGGAGAGGTGATTACCCCCCTCCCGTCCTTTTGCGATAATAATTTTTAAATTCTTTTTGTGTCTGCGTTCTCTCTGGTCAGTGCGATTTTGCGTCAGCAATTTACGGCATAGAGGACTTTTTTTAAAACTATAACCTTACCCCAAAACAAGAAAATACCGGCTTCATCGCGGGCAGAAAAATTCGTCGAATTTTTAATTGACAAGTGTAAACCGGAGTGGTACAATTTTAATATGTTATTAATATATTAAAGATACATTGGAGGAAAATCTATGGCATGGCACAATGAATTACGAAGTCAATTTCCGGTAACGGGGCTATGTACATATCTGGATTCTGCCTATGACTGCGGCGGTTCTCTCATTGGAAAAGCGGCAGCCAATCGATATTTTGAAGATTGGGCACAGGCGGCGGCGACGGCAAAGCGAGGCGGTCCAGGCAGAGAGCCTTTTTTCAAAATCGCAGATGAGACCAGGGAATACATCGCGGAACTACTGGGTGGTGTTTCCCCGAAGAATGTAACGATTACCAAGAATACAAATGAAGGCTTCAATATTATTATGCAGGGATTTGCGTTTCAGCCTGGCGATAATATTGTCATCTTTGACAGAGAGCACTCTGCCATTGTTGCACCTTGTGTGAATGCGGCTAAATCTCGCGGGGTGAATTGCAAGTTTGCAGAGATGGATTCGGAATTTAATCCTTCCATCGAGACCCTTTGGGAGCAAGTAGATGACCGCACTGTAATGGTATTTGTCAGCCATGTGCAGTCACTGACAGGGTGCAAGATAGATCTGAAGGAGCTCGGAGGCAGATGCAGAGAAAAAGGTATATTCCTGATTGTAGATGCGATACAGAGCGTTGGACTTTCCAGCTTTCGGGCGCAGGAATGGGGCGTAAGTGCTGTTTCTGGCGGTGGCTACAAGGGTCTTGGCGCATTTATCAGCATCGGATATCTTTACTGCTGTGATGCGCTTTTGGAGAAAGTAAAGCCGACCTTTGTGGCAAACAATTACGAAAAGCTTATCCTGAAATACAGCAATAATATTCCGGAACTCTGCTGTCTAGATCCTTTGGATGCGAGCAAATTCGATAACCGTTCCAGCGATTATCTTGGAACCTACGTATTTCACGATTCCTTAAAGGCAATCTTGGAGGTTGGAACCGCAAACATCGAGAGGCATATTACAGCGCTTCTCAGCAAGCTTTACGAAGGTTTGCAGCAGCTGGGATACAACCTGATTACGCCGGAGGCGGCGGAAAAACGCTGCGCATCCCTTTGTATGAAGACCACTCACGCAAAGGAAATTTACCAATACTTCCTGGATCACAACGTAATTTCTTCGTGTAGCGGCGGTCAGTACATCAGAATGTCCTTGGGCGCTTATAATAACGAAGATGACATAGACCGCGCCCTGAAGGCGGCAGCAAACTGTCCGTGGCGGTAGACAGAGACTTCAAATACCGAAAGGTGATTGAAATAAATGAATTTTGCGAAGCAAAAGAAAGGAGAAGGGAAAACAGATGTATAAATACGTAATAAAAAGATTACTTCTTACAATCCCTATTTTGCTGGGTGTTATCGTCCTGGTGTTTGTTATGATGAATATCGTGCCGGGTGATCCAGGTAGAAATATCCTGGGTATGCAGGCAGAACAGGCAGCGGTAGATCAGCTGAATCACGAGCTGGGATATGATCAGCCGCTTCTGACAAGACTGGGCAAGTACTTGAGCGATATCGTTTTCCACTTTGATTTTGGAAAATCATGGATGACTAATCAGGATGTTTTAGCGGATATCATGCGATATTTTGCTTACACCTTTAGGGTTGTACTTTTTGGAACGGCGGTGTATATGCTGTTGGGCGTACCGCTGGGCGTTCTTTCGGCGGTCAAGCAGTACAGTCTGACAGACAACACGATGCGTATCATAGCCATGCTTTTTAATTCCATGCCGTCCTTCTGGCTTGGACTTGTCGCACTTTTAATTTTTTCTTTGAAACTTGGATGGCTGCCGTCAAACGGTGTTGATACGTGGAAGCATTATATCCTGCCGATTGCCGTATATGGCATCAGTAGCGCGGGCGGACTTCTCAGAACAACACGAACCATCATGCTGGAATCTATCAGACAGGACTACATTAGAACTGCCCGCGCGAAGGGCGCTTCCGAAAAACGCATCATCTGGCGTCATGCACTGCCAAATGTTTCGCTTCCGCTGATTAACTTAATAGGTCTGACCTTTGGTGCGATGCTTGGAGGAACTGTTCTGATTGAGACGACATTCTCCATACCAGGGCTTGGTGTTTTAGCGCTTGACGCAATTCGAGCGAAAGATGTGCCTCTGGTTTTGGCGACGACAATCTTCCTGGCAGCGATTTGGTGTCTGGCTGTATTGGCGGTAGACATTATGAGCGCCTACGCAGATCCGAGAGTCAGAGCAAAGTATACAAGTTAAACAGGAGTAGAACTATGTCAGAGAAAATAGTAAAAGAGAATGCGCCGAGAAAACGGCCCAGCCAAATCGCTGAAATTTGGCGTCGATTCAAGAAGAGCAAGACCGGCATGTTTGGTCTGTGCGTTCTGACGATATTTATCGTTATCGCGATTTGCGCAGGACTTTTAGCGGATGAAACCTTAATTACGCAGATTAACCATCAGGAAGCCCTGGAAGGGATAAGCGGAAAGCACATCTTCGGTACAGATAATCTGGGAAGAGACTTGTTTGCACGTATGATTTACGGCAGCAGAGTCAGCTTGTCCATGGGAATCCTCGTTGTGGTGATTTCCTTTACCATCGGTTCCTTTATCGGCGCAGCGACGGGATATTTTGGGGGCACTCTTGACAATATCGTAATGCGTGTCTTCGACGTTTTGAACTGTCTACCGCCGATGCTTCTGATTATGGTAATCGTAGTCAGCTTCGGTACAGGACTTGTCAATCTGCTGCTTGCCATGAGCCTGGGAACCATTCCAATGATTGCCCGAACGGTGCGGGCGCAGGTAATCAGTCTTACCGACATGGAGTACATACAGGCAGCAAGAGCTTTCGGCAGTAAAAATTTTAGGCTTATCGTGCGCCACGTCCTGCCTAATGCCATGGGACTGATTATTGTTGAAGCAGCTGGAACTGTTGCAACTACCATTCTTGCCGTAGCCGGCTATGGATATCTGGGTTTCGGTGTACAGCCGCCAGATCCAGAATGGGGCGCAATTTTATCCAATGCGCAGAACTATATGTTGGATGCGCCGAACCTGATGCTGATTCCGGGTTTTGCAATTGTCTTTTCCGCCATGTCTATTACGCTGATTGGAGACGGTCTGCGTGATGCGTTGGATCCAAGACTCAAGGATTAATTGCAAAGCATTGCGTCATTATAGGAAAGGATCACATTGCCATATGAATAATAGAAAACTGTTAGAAGTAAAAAATCTCGGCGTTGAGTACCGGACAGATTTGGACACCGTGTATGCCGTGAACAATATCGATTTTGAACTGGATTATCAGCAGACGCTGGGTCTGGTAGGCGAAACTGGCGCAGGAAAAACCACTACGGCGCTGAGCATTCTGCGGCTGCTGCCGGATAGAGTGGGTCATATCTCCAGCGGAGAAGTCATTTTAGAGGGTGAAAATCTGCTGGAAAAGACGGATTTAGAGATGCAGCTGATTCGCGGGGAGAAAATCAGCATGATTTTCCAGGATCCGATGACCAGCTTAAACCCGATTATGCCGATTGGAGATCAGATTTTAGAAGCGCTGAGTCTGCACAATAATCAGAACAGAACCCAAAAGGAAATGGAAAAGCGGGTGGAGGAAGTGCTGGAGTTGGTAGGAATTCCGGCATCCAGAAAGAATGAATATCCGCACCAGTTCTCCGGCGGAATGAAACAGCGCGTTGTCATTGCTATCGCTTTGGCATGTGAACCTGAGCTTCTGATTGCCGATGAGCCAACTACGGCTCTTGACGTAACCATTCAGGCGCAGGTTCTCAGCCTGATGAAAGAGCTGAAAGAAAAGCTGCAGACCTCCATGATTATGATTACGCACGATTTGGGCATTGTGGCACAGACCTGCGATAAAGTCGCTGTCATGTATGCCGGCGAGATTGTAGAAGCCGGAACGGTCATGGACATTTTTGCAAAGGAGAATCACCACCCGTATACCGATGGACTCTTTGGCAGTATTCCGAAGATTGCAGTCAGGGAGCGCCGGTTAAAGTCCATCAAAGGGATGATGCCGGATCCGACTGATTTGCCGAAGGGCTGCAAATTTTCACCACGCTGTGAAAAGTGTATGAACATTTGCAGACGGCAGGAGCCGCCTGTATTTGAGGATGGTACGCATAAGATTAAGTGTTTCCTTTACGGAGGTGAAGACAATGAGTGATAAGACGCCTTTAATCGAAGCAATTGATATTAAGAAATATTTCCCGGTCAAAAAGCATATGCTTCACGCCGTAGACGGATTAAGCTTTCAAATTGAGAAGGGAAAGACTCTGGGCGTGGTAGGCGAATCCGGATGCGGTAAGAGCACCCTGGGAAAGACCATGATTCGCCTGATTGAGCCGACCGGCGGTAAGATGCTGTTCAAGGGAGAAGACGTGTTTTCCATGAAGGCAAAGGAAATGCGGGAGATTCGTAAAAAGATTAATATCATCTTCCAGGATCCTTACGCATCTCTCGACCCACGTATGTCCGTGGCGGAAAGCATCATGGAGCCGTTGCTGCTGACCAAGCTTTATCCCAATAAGCGTGAGGCAGAAAAGAGAGTTAAGGAGCTGATGGATATCGTAGGTCTCAGCGATCGGGTCAGACAGTCTTATCCCCATGAGTTGGATGGCGGCAGACGACAGCGTGTGGGCATCGCAAGAACGCTTTCGGTAAACCCGGAATTTGTCGTATGTGACGAACCAGTTAGCGCGCTGGATGTAAGTATTCAGGCGCAGATTCTGAATCTGCTGATGGATTTGCAGGATGAATTAGGACTGACATATATGTTCATCACCCACGACTTATCGGTTGTGCGCCACATTTCCGATGATATTATCGTGATGTATCGCGGTGTGTGTGTAGAACAGGCTAGCAGCGATGAGCTTTTCGCGAATCCATTGCACCCGTATACCAAGGCGCTGCTTGCTGCGATTCCAGATCCGAGTGTAGCCGGCATTGGCAAAGAGCCTATGATTCTGAAAGGAGAGGTATCCTCTCCGATTGATCCGGGAATCGGCTGCAGATTTGCGGGACGCTGCGAATACTGCAGTGAGGCGTGCTTGGCACAGGACATTGTGATGACGGAAGTGACGCCGGGACACAAGGTTGCCTGCTGCATGCATTACTAAAGTGATATACGGCACAAAGCTGATATTAAATATGAACGATCATCAAGAAAACTAGGAGGTTAGTAAGATGAAAAAACGAATTTTAATTTCATTCCTCTGTTGTTTGCTGGCAGTTACCATGCTGACAGGCTGCGGCGGGGACGACTCGCAGGGAAGCGGAAAGAATCCGGAGGAAATCACTATTTCTTACGAATACAAATCCCCGCTGAATCCATTTGACTATTCTACGGATTTGACAAGAAATATTGTGGATAATTTGATTAGAGTCGATTGTGACAACGGAGACAGCATTACAGGAATACTGGCAGAATCCTACGAGGTATCAGACGATCAGCTTGAGTGGACCTTCCATCTTCGCGACGCGAAATTCTCCGACGGCAAGCAGGTAACGGCAGACGACGTAGTTGGATCCTTAGAATATGCGCTGAGCACACCGACCGGCGCAGTAAACTATGTGGGTTATTCTGCGGAAGCCAAGGACGAAAAGACTGTTGTCATTAAACTGGCAACCATGAGTCCGAATGCGGCATATTACATTTCTACAATTCCGGTCATCAATATGGAAAAATTCAAGGAACTGGGCGATGAAAAGTATTTCGCTGAAATGATTGGAAGCGGCGCTTATATGCTGGAAAGCTATGACGAAGCAACAGGTCTTGCCATTTTAGTCGAAAATCCTGAGTACTGGGGCGAAGCGCCGTCTATTAAGAAGGTAACCATGCGTTACATTCCGGATTCAAATACTGCTCTGATTGCGCTGCGTAACGGCGAGGTCGACTTTACGGATATTCCGTCTTCTACTTGCAAACAGGCAAGCGGAGATGACAATCTAAAGGTAGAATTCGGCAGACAGACGCTGGGCAACTATATCATCTTCAACACAGAAGCTGACCAGGTGAAAGATGAGAAGCTGAGACAGGCAATCCTGTATGCCATCGACTGTGACGGTCTGGCTAAAATGTCCGCTGTTGAGGGGGACTATGCAGTAGAAAATTGCTTCTATCTAGATACATGGGGCATTGATAAGGAAGGTATTCCTACCTATGGCTATGATCCGGAAAAAGCAAAGGCACTGATTAAAGAAGCTGGTCTGTCAACACCGGTAGATCTTGGAGAAATCAAGATTACAGGTGATCAGGCATCTATGTGGGAAGCAATCCAGCAGAGCCTTGCTGAGGTTGGCATCAATATCAAAGTAAGCTCTGTAGAAACCACAGTTTGGCTTGAGAGCATTTGGAAAGGCGACTTCAAAATGGGCGCAATGACAAATTCCGAAATGATATCCTTTGGAGACGTTTGTGAAAATTTCCACAGTGAAGGAATTGAACTGGGCTACAACCTGTGCAGATACAATGACGCGACGCTGGATAAGTACATCGATGCAGCCAGATTCTCCACAGATTCTGAAACGCAGATGAAGAACTTCAAAGAAGTAGCGAAAATTATCAACGAAAAGGCACTTTGGGCAGATCTTTTCCACTATGGACGTATTTACGCTATGAATAAGAACCTGAACGCAAAAGTTGAAGACCCTAATATCTACTTCAATGAAATGAGCTGGAATTAAGTTCAGATTTAGATTATAATTGCAGGAAGAATGACTCATTGTAAAATGGGTCATTCTTATCATCGCACAGAAAAATGAGAGGAGATAAAAGAAGATGAATACAAAGGATATAATGAATATTGCCCTGAAGCTGGCAGGGATTACGGAAATTCCGGAGGACAGCGATATCAATGTACCGTGTGAAGATGTAAAACGGGTGCTGGCGGGCGTAGATATCGATTCCGCGGAAATTCTCGCGGCAAGCATGAAAGGCTACGACTGCATTCTGCGCCATCATCCGCGGGGCTATCGGATGGCGAACGTAGGAGAAATGGAAGTGCGCGACCATATGAAAATGATGGTGGACAACGGTGTGCCTGCCAATATCGCGCAGAAACTCGCGGCGCCGAGAAAACAGAGAATGAATCGCTCCATGCATATGCTTAATTTGGTTGGACAGGTACAGTTTGCGGAATTTCTGGGCATGGGCTATCTGAGCATTCATACACCGGCCGATTTGATCTTTGAAAACGCCCTGAAAGAGCGCATGAAAAAGCTGGAAGCGGAAAAAGATGCGGCAAAGGAAGCGGTAACCTGCGGTGATATCATCGAAAATCTCCTCGAAATTCCGGAGCTTTCCAAAACTCCAATCAAGCCGGAAATCTGGATTGGGAATGAAGACAGCTTCGCCGGTAAAATTATGGTAACCATGGCAGGCGGCGGCGCGCCGACGGTAGAGGAATTCCTTGCCTGTGTGAACGCCGGTGTGGGAACTATCCTGACCATGCATATTGAGCGTGAGGAAATTGCGGAGCTGGAAAAGGACGGCCGTTGCAATGTTATCGTAACCGGCCATATTCCAAGCGACGCTTACGGCATCAACCGCATTACGGAAGAACTGGAGAAACAGGGCGTTGAAGTTGCCAGAATCGGCGGACTGGTGTACTAGAGCGTTCCCACAAGGCGGAGATGAAAAAGAACTTGGAATTGCAGGAGAAACAGTTGTATGAAAAACAGAGCGCAATTGCAATCGCATTAAAAGCGGCAGGCACTGACCCTGAGCAGATTTCAGAGTTAACAGGACTAAGCGTAGAGGAGATTACTGAATTATAATCGAGATAGAGGGTTTCATAAAAAGAGATAACAGACAGAGGACGCAGGGTTTCACCGGAATGCTTCTGTCTGTTTTTGAATTTCTTTCGCCTATTTTTGCATAGGTTTGGTCACTCTCTTATTAGTTTGCTGAATTCGGAAAGGACAGCAGCGGAATTTGCGCGCGGATACTGTTTGTTGGAATTTCAATTCTGGTAACGGTATCCGGTCTTTGGGTGTGCTGCGTATCGATGCCGTACAGAATTAGAGCCAGCTGATGGCCTTTTTTCAGGCTGTGGTCTGTCGGAATCATATCAAAGCTGTAATGCATGGTTTGGCCGGGGATGATTTCCTCCTTGCTGTAGAGACAGGTTCGATTCTGTGCGTTGAGGAAGCCGCGGCTGATTACCTTGTAGGCTGACGGATCGCTTTCTCTGCCGAAGACGAAGCAGCCATTTTCCTTGACAGGAATTTCGCTGACCGGAATCTGTTCGGTGGTGAATCTGCAGTCCTGCCCGATATCCACCAGCATAGCGCTGAGGATGGCAGTTTTTTGATCTATCGCCGCATCGAAGGATACTTTGACGGTTCCGGAAATGCGGAGCTCCGGTGCGTCAAAGTCAGCCACTTCTGAAGAGGCGTCCGCCTTCCAAGGGTTCCAGAAAAATCTGCAGCGGTACGCTGCCTTTTCATCTTCGTCGAGGATCAAGTGATCCAGCCATTCCTTCTGGTTATTGGCTTCCTTGTCATAGACCGTGGCGGACAGGTCGTCAGTGATGACTGTGATATCCTGCGGCGCAGCGGCTTTAATCGGAAAATCCTGGTAGGACCAGCTTGCAGGCGGCCAAGTGTCAGAGGTGAACCAGAAAGACTGGTCTGTGTTGCTTTCCACAAGAACCTTCGGCTCCTTCTCGACGCCGTTGTCAACCCCTTTCAGGTAGTGATCCAGCCAGCGGTCCAGCATCGGCGTGACGCCCGCATCCTTTAGAGCATAGACGTGGGAGTGTTCCCCTTGGTGGAGGAGCAGCTTTCTCTCTATGCCATTTCGCTCCAGCGCCTGAAAGAGCTGGACGCATTGGTCGGTTTTTACGTTCCAATCGTTAATCCCATGGATGATAAATGCGGAGGCTTTGAAGTTGCTAATCTGATTGAGATAATTGCGCTCATCCCAGAACAGATTGTAATTACCGGAATTGCGGTCTTCACATTCTACCATATGTTCCATCTCGGCGGCATAAAGGTCTTTTACCTGTTCGTAGTCAGAATCCTTCGCTCTGCTGAAGCAGAATTTTGCCAGGGAGTCGATGTCTTCTCCCTGACAGCCGATACCGCAAGTGACAAGTCCATTGGTGCGGTAGTAGTTATACCAGTTACAGATGCCGGCTTCCGGGATGATGGTTTCCAGCCCTTCGACCCCGGTGGCCGCAACACCGATTGCCATGGTGCCCAGATAGGATTTTGCGATCATAGCAATTTTTCCCGTGCACCAGTCGGCTTTTATTTCGATGTTGTCGGTTCTGTTGGTAAAGGCGCGGCATCTGCCGCAGAGCCAGTCGATGACAGCACGAAACGCCAGAATTTCTTCACGGGAGCCGGTCAAAAGCAGTCCCTCAGAGCCTTTTGTGCCCAGACCGCCGCAAAATATGGTTGCGTATCCCCTCTGGTTAAAATGGTTGTAAATCCGGTTGAGATCTTCCGGCTCCTCTTGCGGGTCGCAAGGAGAGGTCTGTGCAAACCCGCAGGTTTTGCGGGGCTGCACGGCAGAATAGACCGGCTCTTTAGAAAAATCGAAACGGATTTCCTCTTCGGAAATGTTCTGGGTCGGATAAACCCTTACATCCTGATTGACAGGATAGGGCACGTACCAGTCCTTGTTGCAGTCCAGCAAATAGGGATCGGCTTCGTAGACAACGGGAACCTTTTCGCCGTAGAGGGTAGAGACCGGACGTTTGATGTAGACGGCAATCAGATCGTATTTGCCGTCCTTGTCTGTATCTACCGGAGTCTCTACATAGACCCGTTCAAAGAATACTTCTTCATTTATGGTATTTGTTTGTGTGACAGTCATCATTGTAAGTTCCTTTCTTGTATCGTGTGCGTGGGAAGAATCAAATGCTCTGCGCGATGAAGGTGCGGATATCTCGTTCCAGATTTGCTGCGGCCTTTTCGTTTGTGTAAATCATGTGACCGCCCTCGTACTCTCTCCGGTAGATTCGCGCCTGATCAAGACCCAGCTGAGAAATGATATAGCGGGCGTATCCCGCGCAGGTACATAAGTCAAAGTAGCCGGTTGCGAACATCACGTGCAGGTTCGGATTTCTGCGCATAGCAGCTGCGAGACTCTGCGCCGGCGTACGGCCGCATTTGTAATTCCAGCTGAAATTAGAAGCGATATTGGTGGTGATGTAAGCTCGATCCAGACCAATTTGCAGTTTTTTCTTGAAATGGGAATGGAAAAGAGCGGTATAGGACGGAGTGGATTTTGCCATAGACGGATCGTCAAAAGAGTCTCTTGGACCGATTTGATCGGACAAAGGCAGGGTCACGCGGCTGTCATATCCTCCAGCTTCCAGCCCGCGGTCGCGTATAACAGTTGAGAGGAATGCTCTCGTATCGGGTTTCAGACCGTTTTGTCGGAGGCAATCTTCAGAGAGCCCGGTAAAATAGCTGAGCTTTGAAGTGGCGGCGCTTTTTTCCGCAGGTGTCATATAATCTCCCAGCAAAAGCGCGTGGGCGTATTCCCCGACAGAAAACTGGTACGCTTCCTCGACAAAGTCCTCCAAAGACGTTTCGGTGATTTTGTTGTGATAGTGATTGGCGGCGGCATAGGACGGGAGTTTCAGTACAGTCGGCTCGACATAGAGCGGACCGTGGGATTCCTCCACATGGAACGTAGAGCCCATCATGATAATTCCGTTTAAAGAAATGCCGGTGAACCGCTTTACAGCTACACCGCCCATGAGTAGATCGGCAAGAACCGCGGAACGGAGGGTGCCGTAGCTTTCACCACACAAAAAGTGAGGAGAGTCCCAGCGCTGATATTTGCTGAGCCAGTGTTCGATGAACAAGGCCAGCGACATGGCGTCTTCTTCTACGCCGAAAAATTCACCCGCAGCCTCCGGGGTGAAGAGCTTGCCGAACCCGGTCTCTACGGGGTCGATGAGGACAAGGTCGCAGAGATCCAAGATGCAGTGGGGATTTTCCTCGACCGCATATGGCGGCACAACGGGGGAATCGCCGGTCTTGCTGATTTTGGCTCTGTCTGTGCCGAAAAAGCCTACGTGCAGCAGGTGAGAGGAGGAACCTGGTCCTCCGTTATAGACAAACAGAACCGGGCGATTTTTCGTATTCTTTGCGTCAGTTCGAAGATAAGTATAAGAAAAAATGCAGGCGGCAAGATTGCCGTCCTTGCCATCAATCATCGTTTCCTCGGAAATTGTTTGGTAAGGGATGCTTTCTCCTTTGATTGTGGTTTTTCCCTCAAAAACAAAGCGTTTCCCGGGTTCTTTTTCTGAAATTCTCATTGCGTTACCTCCTGATAATTGTATAAAAATCGGTTGACAAAACACAAAAAAAGTATTAATATATTAATAGTATATCTCTAGTGTTTAAAAATGTCAACGCAATGAGGCGAATTTTTTATAGAAACATTTGGCAAAGTTTTCATGTTGATAAGACAAAAGAAAGAAGACGTGATATACTGGATACAGCGAATATAAAGGAAGACAAGAGGTGATATTTCTACGGAACTATTGCCCTTTTGGAGGTTGTAAAATGAAAAAATCAATGGTCGAAAGAATCTATAAGGAACTGAAAAACCAGATTCTGAATCAGACCTTTACGAGAGAGGTCTTTTCGGAGATGGATCTTGCGGAACAATTTCAGGTCAGTAAGACGCCGGTGCGCGAAGCGCTGAATATTTTATGTTCAGAAGGCTTTATCGCACGGTATCCAAGCTTTGGCTATGTGCTGAAGGATATGACACCGATGGAATATAAGGATATCAGTGAAATTCGATACATTCTGGAAGCAGGAGCAGCAAAGATTATCATCGAGCTTTGCAGTGATGAGGAGATTCGGCAGCTTTACGATACGCTGCAGGCGCCTGCGGATGTTTCCCACAACATCGTTAACCTGAATTTCCACAGCAAGCTGGGCGAGCTGACCAAGAATCAGATTTTATATAATGAAATTATCCGCATGACAGAGGTGATGGCACGTCCCGGACAATACGTGGACGTTAAGATAAAGCGCAGCGGTGAGTCCTGGCACGAGAAGATTATCGAAGCACTGCTGGCAAGAGATTTGAAGGAAGCGCAGCGCTGCATCAAACAGGATCTTGTCTATATCGCCAAGAATGAAACCACAATCTAAAGAGCGGGTGCGTACTGAGGCAGCAAAGCAATACAGCTGATAGTATAAGGAGTCAGAAATGGAACGGAAAAACATTTGGGAAAATTTTAGTGAAGAAGACCGCAAGGGCGTTGAGACCTTTGCGCAGGACTATATGGAATTTTTGTCTGCTGGAAAGACGGAGAGAGAATGCGTATCACAGGCGGTTTTGGCATGTGAAGCGGTAGGATTTCGCAATCTTTTTCAGTGTGATGCGCTCAAAGCCGGAGACAAGGTGTATGTCAATCACATGGGAAAATCTTTTATGATGTTTGTAATTGGCAGCGAGCCTTTGGAATACGGCATGAACATTCTGGGAGCCCACATCGATTCCCCGCGCATTGACGTGAAGTCTAATCCGCTGTATGAGGACAGTGACATTGCGTATCTGGACACCCACTATTACGGCGGAATCAAGAAATATCAGTGGGTAACCATTCCCCTTGCGCTCCACGGCGTAATCGTCAAAATGAATGGGGAAACCATAGAACTGCACATCGGCGAGGATGAAAAGGATCCGGTATTTTCCATTTCCGATTTGCTTCCGCATCTTGCAAAGGACCAGATGAGCCTAACTGCTACCAAGATTGTCGAAGGCGAGAATCTGGATTTAATCGTCGGAAGCCAGCCGTTGAAAGGGGAAGAAAAGGATGCGGTCAAGGCGAATATTTTGGCGTTGTTAAAAGAAGCCTATGGGATCGAGGAAGAGGATTTCCTCTCTGCTGAACTTGAAATCGTGCCGGCAGGAAAGGCACGCGATATGGGGTTTGATCGCAGCATGATTCTCGGATATGGCCACGACGACCGTGTTTGCGCATATCCGTCTATGCGGGCGGTGATGGATTTTGAAGGCGTTCCAAAGAGGACGATTTGCTGCATCCTTACGGATAAGGAAGAAATCGGCAGCGTCGGCGCGACCGGCATGGACAGCCGTTTCTTTGAAAATACTGTGGCGGAGGTGCTGGCGAGAACTGGCGCGCATAGTGACCTGATGCTAAAACGCACACTGGGGAACAGTTTCATGCTTTCCAGCGATGTGTCGGCGGGCTTCGATCCGCTCCACGCAGGTGTATATGAGAAAAAGAATGCGGCCTTCCTCGGAAAGGGAATGTGCTTCAACAAATATACAGGATCCGGCGGCAAGGGATTTTCGTCGGATGCGAACCCGGAGTTTATTGCCAAGCTGCGGGCTGTAATGAATGAAAACAAGGTATCCTTCCAGTTTGCTGAAATCGGCAAGGTGGATCAGGGCGGCGGCGGTACCATTGCCGAAATGTGCGCCAAGTACTGCATGAACGTAATCGACGCAGGAATCGCCGTGCTGTCCATGCATGCGCCTTACGAAATTGTATCCAAGGTGGATGTGTACGAAACCTATCGCGGTTACAGAGCATTTCTGAAAGGAATTAAATAAAAAAGCTTCATCAATACCATCCTTTGATTGTTTGGTTTACAGAAAGGGCTGCAGACATTAGCGGAAATAACCGTTAATTGTCTGCAGCCCTGATTTATTTTATGATACGAGAAAAAAAGAGGGCTTAATGCCCTCAGAGAGAAAAATGCTGCTTGCTGCTATGAGAGTTATGCAAGCGGTTCGCAAACATCTTTGATGCCTGTCATCATGAGCGCAATCAGCATGATGGACTGCGGTCCCTTGTGCATGTCGGTGGTATCGAAAAATTCGTCCAGAGAGTGGATACCGCCGTGCATGCCGCCGGTGCCCAGTGTGACTGCCTGAATGCCGGCGCGAATCGCGGCGCCGGAGTTGGAGTTTCCGGTTTCCGTGACTAGAGGCGTCTGTCCGCTGATTTCGGAGATGACCTTGTAGGCAGCGCCGCAGATTGGATTATCCGGGTTCTGTGGCGCAGGGGAAAGTGCTTCATTTTTGATGATTTCAAAGGTTACAGGAGGTTCTTCAAAACGCGCGTTTTCTTCGGCGCAGGCTTCTTCAGCGATTTGTCTGATTGCTGCCGTTGCCGTCGCCATCCCTTCGTGGGTGCAGGCGCGAACCTGGATGTTCAATTTTGTCAGGCTGGTGGTGCAGCCCTGGCCTTTATGCGGGTCGGAGGTGATGTTGTCTACCAGTAGGAAGGTTCTTTCCTCCTGCTTGTACTCGGAGAATTTAACGGCTGCTCTTGCCGCTGCGGTCAGACAAGGAGAGTATTTTCTCAAGCTGAAACGTTCTTCCATGCTTCTGAAGCGGATTTCAAAATCACATTCGCTGCTGGCGCCGTAGGCAAACCAGTGGGAGCCTGCGCAGTCAAGAGAAATTACCGCGTCAAAGGTGTTTTCGGCGATGAATTTGTGCATGCCGAAGATGCCGGGTTCTTCTTCTACGATGCCGGCAAAGTATAGGTCACCGGTGGTTTCGATGCCTTCGTGATTCAAAGCCCGCAATACGCTGAGCATGGCGGCAAGACCGCTGGCGTCGTCCGTGATACCAGGCATGTATACTTTGTTGCCTTCAAATTTTGGCTCTAGCTTGGTATAGAGAGGAAAAACCGTATCGGTATGGGCGTCGATTAGAACCTTGGGTCCGTTGCTGGTTCCTCTGCGCACGCCGTAGACGTTGCCGAAGCGGTCTGTTGTGATATCGGTCAGTCCGTACTGGCGGAAATAGTCCTTCATCGCGTTAGCGCGCTCTTCCTCGTGATAAGAAAAAGCAGGAATCTTGGCAATCGCAATCTGCTCTTCCAACCGCTTTTCCTGATCCGGTACTAAAAAGTCAAAAGCCTGTTTTACCTTTGGATTGGATTTGACGGTTTCGTATGTTTTCTGGACAGCGTCGCTGACCTTTATTTTTTCGCTCATGGTGAACCTCCTTATGTGCAATAAAATTCACGGCTAAATATATCTTTAATATATTAATAATATCATTCAAGCATTCTTCTGTCAATATAGGTTGGACAAAATTTTCACCGTAAAGGCACAAAATAGATTCATTTATAATTTTGTGGCAATCCATACTGTACATCGGTGCAGATTCTTCTGACTGCGGTCTTTTTGCAATAGACGTTTGTTTTTATGCGTCTGCCGTAAGAAATGCGGCAGCAAACGGTTTACTTTTTGCGGAAACGCTGATATAATAGAAATATAATTTTAATATATTAATGGATCCGGCGCTGCATCACCGGCGAAAAGCAAAGAGCAAAATGCGAATGCTAAATCATAAAACGCAGATGCAGACGCAAGAAATTTGAAAAGGGAAGGTCGTATCATCTATGTATGATTTAGTTATCAAAAATGGAACGATTGTTGACGGTACTGGGCGCAGTGCTTATCGGGGCGATATCGGCATCAGAGATCAGAAAATCGAAAAAATTGGAGATTTGCAGGATGTGCAGGCGCATGCTGTCATCGATGCGGCAGGAAAAACTGTAACGCCTGGCTTTATTGAGCCGCATTCTCATGTGGATATGACGTTGCTGTTTCATCCCTCCATGGAAACTTATCTGATGCAGGGGGTAACGACTGTGGTTTCCGGAAACTGCGGTCATGGAATGGCGCCAATGGGAAATGAAATTTATCGGTGCGCGGTGGATGCGGATAGAAGGGCGACTGAAGAGCTGGAGCCTGAATTCTTTGGAAGTATGCCGCCAATCTTTACAAATCAGAAAAAGATAAAGCCCTTATTAAAGAAATATTTTGATGTTGACCTGGACTGGCATACCTTTGAGGAATTCAACAGAAAATGCGAGTCTCTTCCAATCGACTGCAACATCGCGCCTCTTGTGGGACACAGCGCAATCAGAAACACGGTAATGGGGGCAGACTGCAGGCGCGAGGCCACAGAAAAAGAATTGCAGGAGATGGAGCGGCTGCTTAGAGATGCGATGGAACAAGGCGCGTTCGGCTTTTCCACAGGCAGAGACCCTGCCTATGAGCCTTCTGTTTATGGAGACGATGCGGAAATCATCCGGCTTTTGAAAATTGTCAAAGAATACGATGGAATTTTCTCTTCGCATACAGCCAACTTTTTGGATGGCACCTTTGATAATATGACAGGCTACAGAGAGTTTTTTAGGCAGGCAAACGCTGCTGCAGTAAGAGCGAATATTTCCCATGTGCAGCTGATGGCCGAGGATCGAAAAGGCGCGGTAGAGGAAGCACAGAATATCATCAAATACTTTGAGGAAAACGAAGCCCAGGGACTGGACTTTTCCTACGATGTAATTCCAATTGCGGATGCCAGTTTCGTGCTTTGTCCATATCTTGCCTCGGTGTTTGCGCCTTTTGTGCGGATGCTGGGAACACGGAAAAGATTGGCAGAATGCCTTGCTGTACCTGATTTTCGGGACATGGTGCGTGCCGTGGTTGAATCGGGCATGCTGCCGTCTATCGATACCAGACAGTCTGACGGTATCTTTGGCAGGTTTTATATTGCAAAAGCGAAAAACAAGAAGCTGGAAGGAAAACTGATCAGCGTGCTGGCAAAGGAGGCACGCGAAAATCCGCTGGAATATGCCATGAAGCTTCTGACAAAGGATCCAAATATCCGGTGTGGAATGAGTTTTCAGCCTTGCAGAAAAGCCTATGATATCTTGATTAATCACAGATTTGCCATGCCTTGTATTGACGGTAGCAGTACGGACAAGGATACCAGCTACAGCTTGTCGCCGGAACTTCCAGAATATCCGGCACCGTTTTATTATAACGGGATGATAAGCTGCGTTGTGCACAGCAAAAGACCTCGATTTGAGGACACCATCAGGCAGATGACCGGATTTGTCGCAGAAAGATTTCAGATTCCAAAACGTGGAGAACTGAAGGAAGGAAATTTTGCCGATATTTTAGTCATGGATCGCATGAGACTCCAAAGCTATGAGCTGGACGAAAATGAACGTAAATATCCGGATGGACTGGACTATGTTGTTGTAAATGGCGCCGTGACCATTGAGAAAAAGAAGCATCTTGGCGTGGCCTTTGGTCAAGTTTTGAGAAAGGAAAAGAAGTAATAAAATCATGCAGATTGAAAAAAGAATGGAAGCACTCGGCATTCAATTGCCGGAGTCATATACCGCAATTGCAAATTATGTGCCTGTGACCCGAAATGGAAATATCCTGTATCTTTCCGGCACGGGTCCAAGTGTGGGTAGAGAAGCGATTTACAAGGGAAAGCTGGGAAGAGATATCAGTATAGAGGACGGATATCAGGCGGCACGCCTTTCCGCGATGAATGTTTTAACGATGCTGAAGCAGGAACTGGGGGACTTGGATCAGGTCGATCAGATTCTGAAGATGACAGGCTACATCAACTGTACCGAAGACTTTACGGGACAGCCGTCGGTTTTGGACGGTGCGTCCGACCTGTTTGTGGATGTATTTGGCGAACGCGGAAAGCATGCCCGCGCGGCAATCGGTATCAATGCGCTGCCGATGTCTTTACCGGTAGAAATCGAAGTTATTGTAAGATGTAAAGAGTGAAAAGGAGTACGCTTATGAAGCGGAAGGAACAGATAGCGGCGTTAAAAGAATACCAGAAAAAGCGTAGAGCATTCTATCATATGTCAAATCTTTTGGCTTATGACGCTTCTGTGGCGATGCCGCCCGGTGCGGTAGAACTCATGGGGGAAACCATGGGCGTAATCGGCGGGCAGCTGCATAGTCTGCAGACTGCATCTTCTACGAAATCGCTGTTAAACGATTTGTACGAAGCTAGAGAAGAACTGGATTTACAAACGCGCCGCGAGGTGGAGGAACTGCATTTGGAGCAGGAAAAGATGGAAAAGATTTCGGAAAAAGAACTTGTTGCCATGGAAGAAGCAGAAAATCTGGCGACGCATGCTTGGGAACAGGCAAAGACAGCAAATGATTTTTCAATCTTTGCGCCCCATTTGGAACAGGTCATTGCCATGAAAAAACGCTATGCAGCCTGTGTGGCGCCGGGCAAAGATGTGTATGAGGTTCTTCTAGATGAGCATGAGCGCGGTATGACAAAGGCGCAGCTAGAGCCGTTTTTTGATGCGCTGCGCGAAGAACTGGTGCCTTTGTTTAAGAAAATCGGACAGAAGGAGCGGCCGGACCTATCCTTTCTAAAAGGACCGTTTTCCATAGAAAAGCAAAGGGAGCTATCTGAAAAAGCCATGGATCTGATGGGGATTGACAAGACTCGCTGCACCCTTGGGGAGACGGAGCATCCATTTACGATTCGCTTTTCCAAAAATGACGTGCGCATTACCACCAAGTATCTAGCGGAGGATGTGATGAGCAATCTCTACAGCATCGTTCACGAAGGCGGACACGGACTGTATGAGCTTTCTATCGATGATGCGCTGATTCGCTCGGTACTGGGCGGCGGCGCTTCAACTGCGATGCACGAAGCTTCGGCGCGTCTTTGGGAAAACTGCATTGGACGCAGTCAGCCGTTTTGCGAGGCGCTGCTGCATCTTTTGCGGCAAGTTTTTCCGGAGTCCTTTGAAGCGGTGGACGAGGCGGATTTTTACCGCGCAATGAACGTAGCAAACGCAGGTTGTATCCGTATGGACGCAGATGAATTGACCTATCCGCTGCACATCATGGTGCGCTATGAAATTGAAAAACGCATTTTTGCGGATGAAATTTCTGTCAGTGAGATTCCGGTCGAGTGGAATCGCCTGTATATGGAATATTTGGGAGTAGAAGTACCTGATGATGCCCATGGCGTGCTGCAGGATATGCACTGGGCCAGCGGCGCTTTTGGATATTTTCCAAGCTATGCGATTGGCACTGCATATGCTGCCCAGATTTATAGGGCGCTGCAAAGAGAGGTAGATATCAAGGCGTGCTGTCAAGCAGGTGACCTCAGCAAGGTACGGCAGTGGCTCACCGAAAAAATCTACCGATACGGCATGCTTTATTCTGCACAGGAACTTCTTGAAACGGCGTGCGGGACGCCGTTTGAGCCGTGCTGCTATGCCTCCTATCTGAAAGAAAAATACGAGACACTGTACGGGATTTGATTGCTGTAATCGTGTGCTCTGTGTTTCTTAAAAGCGCTGCAAATCCTGGAGATGCAGAAAAAGCCTATCTGCTTGAGCGCGTGATAGGCTTTTTTGATGTTTTTACAGGATAACATACAGCTCGATGGTCCATTTTCCACAGACAACGGCTTTTACTTCTGATTCTGCGGCGGTTAGGTGACAAACTTCGCGTCTGGTGCCAATCAGCTTCTGCAGATAAGGGGACTGTTTTAAAAGCGCTGCCGCAGCCATACTTTCTACATGTTGGTTCAGACTGTCATCAATGTATAAAATGACACCTTTTTCCAAACCAGATGCACCTTCGAGGGTGAAGGTATAGGTTTTAGCATCTTCGTGGTTGCCGTGATACGTAAATCGTTTGATTTGCTGTCCATCCTGGGCAAGCGAGATTTTAATATTCGTTTGCGCAGTTTGTTTTCCAAGAGAAGATACAATTTTCTGCAGCTCTTCGATATCCCAGTTTTCCTCCGTTACCTCCTGTGGTTTGCCTTTATACACCGATCGAAACTTTGACGGCGGACAGCCGAGAAAACTGGAAAATACCTGATTATAGTATCTTATAGAGGAAAAACCACTGGTTTCGGCGATATAGGTCAGCGTATAATCTGTATCTAGAAGCTGAATGACCGCATTAATCGTTCTGTAATAGTTAACGATTGTGTGAAAGTTTTTCTCCAGTTTTGCAGTAAACTCCCTGGACAAATAAGGGATACTCAGATATTCGCTTTGCGCAATATCTTTAAGTGAAATTTTGTTTGTTACGTTGGCAATCATATAGGAACTGATGCGCTGAAACCGTTCTTTGCTGATATTTTCCTGCTCGTTTTCAGAAAAGATATGTCCTACATCGTCGAAATGTTCCATAATATAATGCAGCAGATTCATCGCTTTTTCATGGGCATCAGCAGATGAAATGCCTTTGCGCGCATCCAAGGCAAAACAAAGCAGCAGTGCGGCGAGTGAGTCTATATATTCTTTTTTCGCAGCGGCGCCAAAGAAATTGCAGATGTTGCAGTTGTAGGTAACCCATTCAAAATTCATATTGGTGCACTGCAGAAGCTTATCATCAAAGCAAAAATATAGAACTCTGCAGGAATCGTTTTCTGCCTCCATCATAACCGGTTCTTTCACGTTGAGAATTTCAAGCTGTCCTTCATACAAGGTCTGCTTGCCTGCTACAGTTGAAAATTGTAATCGCCCTGACACAATATAGATTAAGGTCAGTTTTTTACAGATATGAAAAGGAATCTGACTGATGGAGGCGATTCCCAGTTTGCATATGCCTGGATAGTTTAACATATGAATCCTCCTTGTTAATTTCCCTAATTACACTGCAGCAGCGTGTTTTTGCACATAAGATTCTAGTTTATTTCTGCTTGTGGATATTTTTTGATAATCCATGTCTTCATCAGAATAATATATAAAATTCCTGAGAGAAACAGATTGGCAAAGAATTGCGCGTCACCCAAATTCCAACAGATGACTGTTGTTGCAACAAGCGAGATGATTGCCGCCGGATTTATATTTTTGAAATATTTGTATTGACCGTTCAAGTCATATAAATCTTCCACGTTGATTTTTCTCTTTCTGAGAAAATAATAGTCGCTGATCATGATGCCTGCAACAGGCGCGAGAAGGTTTCCTATGATGACCAGAACGTTGGTCATAGATTCCGCAGCAGACCACGGACGCATTGCTAGACCGATGAGACCTGCAATCACTACACCCATTGCGAAAGAAATCTTTTTGGGAGCGGTGTTGGTAATGGTGTACGCCGCTGGAAACAGATTGGCAGTATCATTGGTACACCAAGTCGAGACAAGGATAAATAGCAGACAGATGATCAGCGCCAGATCACTTCTTCCAGCGTTGATTGCCACTAGGATTTTAGCCGGATCGCTGTAGCCTGTTGTGACAACACCGACAATCCCAATGAAGGTGTAGAATAATACTGCTGGAATGATGCCGATTAACTGTGACGGCAGATACTTTCGCGTGACTTTTCCGAGTGTAGATACTTCCTCTGGCGAAATGGTGCAGTCACGGGTAATATCCATAATCGAAATACTCATGGTTGTCCAGCCGCCTGTAAAGCTCAGCGCCGCAAACATGAAAGAGCATTCTTTTTCGGTCGAACCGGACATGGTCCAGATCTTTGCAAAAGAAAGACCAAAATCGGTAAACGCGACATAGGCAATGTAAATGCCTACGGCAATCAGCATTGGAACGGCCACTTGACTCAATCTGGTTACTGCTTTGATGCCTAATGTTGTATGCAGAATCTGTATTAGACCTACGATGATAATCCACAGGGTCAGGTTATCATATGCGAATCCTACATGAATGATTTCGTTCATGGCAGACGCGGCTACCCATGTCTGAAAACCGAACCAGAACATGGCGGGAACAGCTCTGAAATAAGGAATGATAATGGCGCCAGCATATCCAAAGGACGGTCTTAACGAAACAGCAAATGGAATCCCGTATTTTATGCCGATATCCTGCGTAAAGAATAAAATAATGAATAGCAGTAAATGGCCTACAAGACAGGCAAGCAGAACCTCCCAGGCAGGAATCATTTGGTATAGCTGTGCCGCTGACATAAAAATGGTTACTTCGATTGCCATGGCGAACCAAATCGCAATCAGCTTATTTGGTGTAACGGTTCTCTTATCATAAGGACATGGAAGGATATCTTTTCCGGTCAATACGCTGCTTTTCTGCTCGATATCCTTTATTTCCAGTATATCATATTTATTTTGTGCCTTCATCTTATTTTTCCTTTCTCTGCCAAACGGCCTCTTTCATATAGGCTTTCATCAGTGCATAGCCCGGCGCGATATCCTTAAGGGATGTAAATTCATCGGGCGAATGGCTGATTCCGTCTTTGCTGGGTACAAAAATCATATTGGTTTTTATCTTCGGTGCGATAATCTGTGAATCATGTCCCGCACCGCTGGCAATTTTTGTCCAGGCAGCATTCTGTTTTTCGGCGAGTGTTGCCAGAGTGTCAATTCCTTCTGTATCCATCGGGGCGGGTGGTTCCTGACAAGCGTAGACAAGCTCCGGCTTATACGCAGGAAACTTTTCTAAGAGCGATTGCAGCATTTCCTTTGCTTCATCCAGCAAAAGCTGATCGCCTGAACGAATATCAAAGGTTAAGGTTACCTTGCCCGCGATTACATTGCTTTTTCCTGGTTCGACAGTGATATTTCCAATGGTGCAGACCAAATCGCTGCCCTTGGAAAGAGCCCAATGGTTCAAAATCTCGATGAATGAGGCGGCAGCAGGAACTGGGTCGCAGCGCAGACTCATTGGTGTGGTACCCGCGTGATTTTGCAACCCATGAAATATAATATCTCCTACTAAAAGTCCGACGATTGTTGTTACGATGCCGATTTGCTGCTTCGTTTTTTCTAAGACGCCGCCCTGTTCAATATGCAGTTCCAGAAACTGGCTTACATCTTTGCGGGGCATTGGGAGTTCGCCGTTGTAATAACCGCAAGCGCTCAGCGCATCGCGCAGGGAAATACCATCGGCGTCCTGCTCCTGCAAATCTGAGTCACTTAGCATACCTGAAATTGCCCGGCTTCCTACGTAGCCGCTTAAAAATCTGCTGCCTTCTTCTTCACAGAGTGCAACAACCTCAAGTGTCATTTCCGGTGTTCCGTAGGCGCGGTATAGTGCGCCGCCAGCGGCGATAGCAGTGATGATACCCAGAGCCCCATCATAGTGACCGCCGCCAGCAACCGTATCTCTGTGGGAACCTGTCAGAAAAACGGTATCGGTTTTTCCCTGAATTCGTCCATATAGATTGCCTACTTGGTCAAAGCGAGTCTGAAAGCCCGCATCTTCCATCCACTTCTGTAACAGAGCTACGCCGCTGCAGTCTTCGGGCGTATAAGAGGCTCTCCAGTAAGATCCATCTTTTACAGCGGTCTTCGCAAGACTTTTTATAGCATTTTCAATCCATTTTAACTCTTCATTCATTGCTGTTTCCTCCTGTAAGATACCATCATTTCTGCCATTTGAACTGATTCGCAGATGCCGTCGATGACGGGAATTCCTGCAGCTTCCGATAATCGTTTTCCTTTTCCTGCAAAAGCGGCACAGCCTAGAATTACAGCGTCGGCACCATCTTGCTTTCGGCATTGGTCAATGATCCGATAGATTCGCTCATCGGATGCAGTTACGGAATCTTCCACTGTGGAATTGATATAACGGATGGAAGCCAGATTTTCTGTATCGCCTAAATCCCGCACGCTGCCAATCCAGGGGGAAATATCCGACTCATTGCCGGAGGCAATAATGGAATATCTGCGGCCAGATAACCTGGCGAAAATGGCGCTGCTTTCGTAAAGACCGACTACAGGCTTTCTAATAAGCTCTCTGGCAGCGCGAAGTCCTGGATCGGCAAAACAGCCGATGATAGCAGCGTCGAAGTTGGGTTCTTCCCTGATGAGCAGATCTGTTACAGACAGACCTGCTTTCATCTCATCGTGAGAAGTTACAATCGCCTTTGGCACATTAGAGCAGTGAACAACATCAATTTGCAGTTTTTCCGTCTGCAAAGGAGTTATGGCAGCTCTTAAGGTTTCCGTTACGATAGCAGAAGAATTGGGGTTTACCAGTAAAATCCTCATTTAGTCCACCTTTCCCTCTGGCGCGATAAAGGTTCCGCTGCCTTTTTCTGCGAGAATGTCAGTCCCGTTATACACCTCTGTGCCGGCAACAATAGTATGGGTAATTTTCCCATTCACCTGCATACCGTGATAAGGACTCCACTTTATCATCTGTTTCAAATTTTCATCGTTGACCGTCCACATCAGATTTGGATTCAAAATCGCAAGATCCGCATCTGCGCCTACGGCGATTCGACCTTTGCGCGGATATAGATGATAACGCTTCGCGGCATTAGTACTGGTTAGCGCGACAAATTTTTCCAGAGATAGCCCTCTTTTGATAACGCCTTCGCTGAAAAAAAGCTGATAGCACAGTTCCAGACTTGTGACACCGGCAGGCGCAAGAAAGGCGTTCTCTTTACCTGCCATCTTTTCTTCGATGGTGTAGGTGGCATGGTCGCTGCAAATCCAGTCAATTTTGTCGTCAAAGATACAATTCCAAAGCTCTTCAACCCGCTCTTCTTGGCGAAGAGGCGGATTGCAGATGCCAAATACACCGAGCGCAGGAAGCATGGAGCGGTTCAGTACCAAATAGTGCGGACAGGTTTCTACTGACAGGTCAGCGCCTTGTTTTTTCGTTTCGCAAACGATGTCTACGGCCTCTTTTAAGGTACAGTGAGCGATATTGACGCTGCAGCCGGTCGCCTTTGCCAGCAGGCACATTCTGGAAACAGCTTCAAGCTCAGCAATTTCCGGTCTGCCGTCTGGATAGTCTTCCGGCTTTGTTTTTCCTTCTGCCTGAAGCCGTGCGGTACAGTATTCTACAATATCGTTGTTTTCGCAGTGGATTGCAAGGACGGTAGGGTAGTCTGCCAGAAATTTCATGCGTTCTAAGAGCTGTCCGTCGTCTAGCTTTGGGATTTCCGGGGAATAGGTCAGGAACGTTTTAAAAGCAACAGCACCGCTTTCAAGCATTTTTTCCATTTCGTCCTCGTTGCTGGCAGAGCAGGCTCCAAAGAGTCCAAAATTTACAATTGCTTTTTGCTTTCCGATTTCTTTTTTTTCTTCAAAAGCTTTCAAGTTATCCGGAAGAGGAAAGGTCAGGGGATGCTCTAAAACTGTGGTGATTCCTCCTGCCGCAGCAGCGCAGGTTCCCGTATAGAAATCTTCGCTGTTGGTCAGACCGGGATCGTTGAGATGTACATGGGGATCGACAAATCCCGGCAGCACGTACTGCCCCTGCGCGTCAATTTCGCGGGAAGCGGTATCAGATTTGAGTGTTTTGCCAATCTGCGCGATTTTTCCGTCTTTGATAGATAAGTCTACTCGCTGAAGACCATCTTCTGTAATAACTTGTCCATTTTTGATTCGTAAATCATAATTCATAATTGTCACCTCCTGTCTCCATTATATCTGTCTGAAAATTTAGTACAATGCAACTTTTTAATGTGTATATGTCAGATTTTGCGGTTTGGGGAATCTGTTTCCAGCCAGTTGAAGCCCTGATTTTTAAAATATTTGTGATAATCTGTATTTGTCATCATATCAGGAGTTTCTCTGTAGAAAATGCTGATAAAATATTGGTAGTAGTTGAAATATCCTTGTTTTCGAATCTGATTCACAGCATAGTTTTCAAAGGATTCTCCACTCCAGGCTTTGCAGCTTTCAGAAAATGCCTGCAGACTTTCTTCGCTCAATGGTTTTTTCCAGTTTTTGAAATGTTCCTGAAAAGAAGCTTCCAGGTCTTGATTCAAAACGTCACGATATACATTCTCATGAACCAGCAAACTTCCGGCATACTTATTCATAGGTTTCTTTTCTTGAGCAGGGTAGCCTATACATAAAATTAGTGCAGGGCATACATAGGAAGGCAGCTGGCAAAGTTTTGATAATTCTTCCATGTAACTGATAGGATTTCCTACGCAGATTGATTTCATTCCTTTTGATTCCGCTGCAATACACATATTCTGCATAACCATGCCGATTTCCATAAGAATGAACCATAATTCGGTAAAGGAGTCTGCATTGCGAAGGGGAAAAGGGTACTTGCTTGCCAGCTGTTTCATTCGGCGAAAATCAATGCAGAAAAGAAGAACAACAGGCGCTTTTTCAATAAATTTTTGATTATAGGAAAGCTGTGCCAGCCTGGCTTTTTTTTCGGCATCTGTCACATGAATGATAGAATATGCCTGGAAATTTCCGGAGGAGGGGGTGCTGAGTCCTGCGGCGATCATTTCCTCCAAATCATTTTGACTGACTTTTCTTTCTGAAAAATTCCGGCAGGATGATCGGTTAAAGATAATCTCTAAGGTTTGATTTTTCATAAATTTGCTCCTTTCGTTACCTTTTAGTATACACTTTGTAGCTTTTTTAGAAATGGTGTATTTTAACCTTTTTCTGTCGGATTTTGCTGGAGGAGGGAGAGCTTTCCGAAACAATAATTGTCTTTGCAGAACTATACCCTTTGTTGCATCAAAAAAAGGAAAAAATAAACTGTCTGCGAAGTGAAAAAGCTTTTAGCGAGGTATTACACTAGATTTTTGGAATATAAAGAAGGATTTTATTGGGAATAGAGCCAATAAAATCCTTATTTTCAACGGACTTTTATAAGAGTTCATCATATGCAGTGGGCGTTTTCCTTTTTTTAAAGGATATATTGAAAAAATCTGCAAAGCAAGAAAATGTTTCATTTAGGTACTACATTTTTCTTTGTGCTGAAGTGGATCGTGCATAGCGCTAGCTTGCGACACCTTGTCCACTTGACAATTCCGCCTGCCCGCTATGCAAAAATCAAAGAATGTGATAAAATGTAAAAAGCTATCCGGCGCATTTACCCGTGCTTTGCAGGCGGCAAGTGCGGGCGCCGGGATTTGAGTAATTGCAGGAAATTGGAGGAAACAGACTTTGAATCGGGAGACGGTAAAATATAGCTTTATTTCGTCGCTGCCGGTCATGGCGGGATATATCGTTCTTGGAATCGGCTTTGGGGTGCTTCTTGCGGACAAGGGATACAGCTCTTTGTGGGCAATTTTGATGAGCGTCCTCATTTATGCAGGCTCCTTGCAGTATGTGGGCGTGGGGCTTCTTAGCAGCGGTGCGTCACTGATTTCAGCAGGGCTGATGACGTTGATGGTAAATGCCAGACATCTCTTTTATGGGGTATCCATGCTGAAACGCTATGAAAAGCTGGGAGGAATCAAGAAGCTATATGCGATTTTTGCGCTGACAGACGAGACTTATTCGCTGGTGTGCAGCACCAAGGTGCCGGAGCATGTTGACGAAAAATGGTACTATTTTTTGGTCTCCATGATGAACCAGAGCTACTGGGTATTTGGCAGTTTTTTGGGTGCTTTTCTTGGAAATGCCTTGTCTTTTGACAGCACGGGAATTGATTTTTCCATGACGGCGCTGTTTGTGGTCATCTTTGTAGAACAGTGGGAGGGAAAGCGAGAACACATTCCGGCTCTATCGGGTCTTGGAATTTCCGTTGTGTGTCTTCTTGTGTTTGGAGCGGATTACTTCCTCATTCCTGCCATGATTTTGATTACGACAGCGCTTCTTCTTGCAAAGAAGCCACTGGAGAGGAGGGCACAGCATGATTAGTACATCTCATGCCCTGGGGCTTATTGCAGTGATGACCCTTGGCACCATGGCGCTTCGCTTTCTGCCTTTTGTGCTGTTTTCAAAAGGAACGCCGAAAATAATTCTCTATTTGGGAGACGTGCTGCCTTATGCAGTCATGGGAATGTTGGTGGTCTACTGTCTAAAGGGAATAGATTTTCTTGACGGCACCCACGGAATTCCAGAGATGATTTCTGTGGCGCTGGTAGCCATCCTGCATAAATGGAAACACAGTACCATTCTGTCGATTCTGGCAGGTACGATTTGCTATATGGTGTTGATTCGGGTCATGTAAATTATATTACAACAGATAAAAAGGGAGATGCTTCATTCTGTTTTGAAGCATCTCCCTTTTGCGTGCTATTCAAGATTGTATTTTTTTAACATACGGTAAAAAGTATTGCGGGACATATCTAAAAGGGCTGCAGCCTTGGACTTGTTTCCTCCCGCTATGCTGATGGCTTCCTTTAGAAGATTTGCGCCTGCAGCTTCGACCTCCTGCTGCCTTTGCGCCAGTCTTGCTTCGGCGGACAGAGTGCTGTCCGGAAGGCTTTGCTCGTAGGAAAGCCGTGCATCTGAGCCGCTTGCAAAGATGGAGGCAGTCAGTACGTCTCTGGTGATGAAGCTGGATTTGGAAAGAAGGGCTGCACGCGAAAGCACATTTCTAAGTTCGCGCACATTGCCGGGCCAGTCATAACTCAGCAGAATCTGTTTTGCGTCTTCGGTCAAGGTTTTTTCCTGCAAGCTGCCTGGGGCTCTTCCCTGGCGAAGAAGCTCCTCGGAAATCTGCAGAATATCCTCTCTTCGATTGCGGAGGGGAGGAATGATGATGTTGAGAATCTGCAGTCGATAGTACAAATCCTGACGGAAAAGTCCTTCCTCGACCATTTTTTCCAGATTGCGGTTGGTAGCTGCGATAAGGCGCACATTTACAGGAAATGGTTTTGTGCTGCCGATTCTGGTAATGGTCCATGTTTCCAGCACGCGAAGCAGCTTAGACTGGAAGTGAAAAGGAAGTTCGCCGACTTCATCTAAAAACAGCGTGCCGCCGTCTGCTAACTCAAATTTACCGATTTGTCCGTTTTTAGAAGCGCCGGTAAATGCGCCGCCTACATAGCCGAAGAGTTCGCTCTCGATGAGGTTTTCCGGAAAGCTGGCGCAGTTTAGGGCAACAAATGGTCCTTTTCTACGGTCACTGTAATTATGAACAGCTTGGGCAAAGAGCTCCTTGCCGACGCCGCTTTCGCCGGTAATCAAAAGGCTAAGAGGACTGTTGGCGTAGTCCTTTGCGGTGCGGATGCTTTCACGCATGGGGGTGCTTGTTCCGATGATATTTTCAAAGGTGTACTCGGCGGAAAGACCTACCAGTTTTTTTGCGCTGTCGAGGGACTGTTGTCTGGAATGGGTGATTTCCACCATACCCGTAACAGTTCCGTTTTCATCGAGAACCGGGTACATGTCGTTGCCTGCGATTTGTGTATCGCCTTTTGACGATAAGATGCGAACCTCCCAGTCGATGACCTCCTCGCCCTTGTGTAAAACGTCGTGCATTTTTAACCTGTTGGTGTTGGTATCGATGGAATGAACCTTGGTGCCAGCGCTTTTGATAACATCCTCGATGGAGCGTCCGATGACCTGTTCTCTGTTGGCGATGTGAAGATAATTGCAAAAATACTGATTGGCGTAGAGTAGGGTAGCATCTTTATCGTAAATGGAAATTGATTTTTTCACAGCGTCCAGGCTGTCCCAAAGCTGGCGATTTTCCTTTACATAGTCATCAAAGATTTGCATATAGGTGCAAATCTTTGAAAGGAAAGCTTTAACTCCTGTCTCTTCCTCTGGTGCGGTTAAGGTGATGAGAACGTAACCTGAAACTGTGTCGTAGTAAATCGTATCAGGACATGCAGCAGGCAGGAAATCCAGAGGCAGCCTGAGTCCTGGATGAATGCCCGAATTCTTGGAATCAGCCGAATTTTCCTGTAGGACGTTTAGAATCAGACCGTCCGCAGTGCAAAAAAGAGCAAAGCTGCAGGGCAGTTTGATCTGCTCATGCAGGGTTTGAAACAGCTGCTGTACATAGGCGTGCTTGCCGAGGATTTTCTGGGGTTTTTGTTTGGATACCAAGTTTTCAATGACCTGAATGGTATGGATTGAATCAGCCATAGGAACTCCTTTTCTGTGAATACACCTGCAATATAGCCTTATTGTAACATAAATTGCGCAGTGTCAAAAGAAGGAGCGGCAAAATCGACAGGAAAGTGTGTCACGTTTGGTACGAAAAATTGTCGCAGTGGCAGGGTGTATCAAAAAGAACACAAACATGGTAGAATGTTTGATATAGAATGCAGTTGAAATCAGAAAGAATGGCTGAAAATGGGGATTTTAAGCCGGTATTAGAAATTGGCATGAACATTGCTTTAATTGCTTTATATGCCATAATGACGAAAAATCTATGGATGATAACTAAAGGAGAGAAACTTGAACTTTGCAGTTTTGTTAGATTTTGGAAGCACATATACAAAGGTAGTCTGTGTGGATCTTAATGCAAGGCGGGTGGTTTTATCGGACAAATACCCGTCTACGGTTCATGAGGACGCAGGGATTGCACTGAACAAGTGCCTTAGTGCGGCGGAGTCTGTGCTGGGAAAGGAGAACCTGAAAAATGCGCTGAAGCTTTCTACAAGCAGTGCGGCAGGAGGTCTTCGGATTGCAGTCTGCGGTCTGACGGAATCTCTCAGTATGAAAGCCGGCAGAAACGCTAGCTTTGGAGCAGGCGGCAAGGTGGTACAGACATGCACCGGAAGACTTACGGAATCTGACCTTGCTGCAGTCCTTGCGGCGGATGCAGAAATTCTGCTTTTGTGCGGCGGCTACGAAGGCGGCAACAGTGCCTTGGTGCTGGAAAATGCAAAGCTGATTAGGGAAAGCATGCTGCACATTCCTGTCATTTATGCGGGCAATTCCGAGGCGGCAAAGACTGTGCGGCAAATGTTTCAAAGCCATGGTAAGGAGTGTTTCCTTGCGGAGAATATGATACCTGATATTGGTAAGTTGAACATTGACTCTGCGGTTTCCATTATACGAGATTTGTTTATGAGCAGAATTACCAATATGAAGGGTGTCGGCGTGGTGAAGAAAGTCGTTGACGGACCTATCGTGCCGACGCCAGCGGCGGTGCTGGCGGCAGGAGAGCTTCTCTGCAAGGGTACGGAGCAGGAAGCGGGAATCGGTCCTTACATGCTTGCAGATATTGGCGGCGCAACCACTGATATTTATTCTTTTGGAGAAGACGAAAGCTACTTGGGCGCAAAGAAGGTCGGCGTGCCGGAGCCTTTTGCAAAGAGAACGGTGGAGGGTGACATGGGCATGAGAGAGTCTTCTTCGTGTCTTATGCAGGAGGTGGGGGCAGAGATTTTTGCGAGAAAATGCGGAATGTCTGTTTTAGAAGTGGAAGAGGCAATAGAGAAAAGAACCAAAGTTCGGGAATACGTGGCAGATTCGGAGGCGGAAAGAAAAATTGATTTTGAAATCGCAGCAAATGCCGTAGGCATTTCTGCAAGACGTCACGCTGGCACCTGCACGAAAGAGTTTTACGGCGGCTGCAATCTGGTGCAGCGGGGAAAGAATCTGTCGGAAATCCGAAAGATTATTGGAACTGGAGGCATTCTCGTCAATAATGGGAAAGCGGTAGCCGAGAAGATTTTGAAAAACGCGGAGCTTTGCGAGAAGGAAAAAAATACAGTTCTGTTGCCGGAGCGTCTTGAAGCGCTGGTTGATGAGGATTACATTTTCTTTGCGGCGGGACTTTTGCGAGCATACGATGAGGATACGGCCCTTGCGATTATGAAAGAAAGCATTGGCAGAAAGTGAGAGGAGAAGCTGAATGGACATTGAAATCAAGAGAAGATATAACGAAAAAGAATTGCCGGATATGAAGACAATTCGTTCCGATGCGAAGAAAATTGCGTCGAAAATTACCATCGGGGAAACCCTGTTTATGAAGGAGTACGGTGTAAAATCGGAAGTGGAATATAAGCTGAAAATGATGGAAGCCGGCAAAATCATGAAGCACTCCGTCATCGGCTGGAATTCATGGGACGTGACGGAAGACGGTATTCGCGCAGTATATAACGGGCTGAAAGAAGCCGGCTCTGGTATCGACCGTCTGGGCATTTGCTGCGACTGGATTATGGGCGTGCCTGAGCAGTACAGAGACAGGTTTCAGGCAAGCGGCAGCTTGATTTTAAATACGCCGGAGGAATGGAGCCGTTTGGGACAGGTAGTACCTGTGCACCCGCACCTTGGCGATCATATGATTGGCTCTCTCAACGGTGTTGAAAATGTAACCAACGCCTTAAATGCGGGGGTAACCTCTATTGGTAACCTTGCCCAGTATTTTACTTACGAATATCCGAGTCTTGAAATGGAAGATTACCGTACCGAAGATTATATCAAAGCCATGGCGATTATGGGCGAGTTTAAAGACCAGGGTGTTTGCATGCACTGTAATCTGGACGACGGCTACGGCGCACAGTTCCACGATGTGGCAAATCTTTTAGGCTGGGCAAAGCTGGAACGCTACGTGGCAGAGGATTTGATGGGCGGCAGACTGGCTCACTGCTACGGAAATCTGTTCAGTGACTCATTCCTTCGTATCGTATTCAACAGAGCGCTGAGCATGATTAACAAGTATGGCACGCCGGGCACTTTTGTAAACGGAAATACCATCGACTACGGATTCTGCCTGCCGAGGAATTATGCGGCTCTTTGCGCTTATGCGCTGCCTGATGTGTCTTGCCAGCTGATGTATCCGTCCGGCTATGCGGTTGCGCCGGTGCCTTTCACAGAGGCAATCAGAATTCCGGAGCCGAAGGAAATTATCGAAGCCCAGCTGACCATGGATATGGTCATCGAAAAAGCACCGTACTATGCACGTTACATCAACTGGGAAAAGGTCAATGCCGATGCAGAAAAGTTAGTGGTTGGTGCAAATCAGTTCTTTGAACGGGTCATGAATGCGCTGGATGATTTGGGTGTTGATATTAACCACGGTGGAGAAATCGTATCGGTGCTGAAAGCCATCGGACCGGAGCAGCTTGAAATAGCATTCGGCGCAGGAAGGAAAGATAAAGAAGCAATGCGCACAAGAGTTCCGGTTATGCCAACCAGCATTGTGCAGACGATCAATAAAATTCAGGACGAGGCTCTGGCTAAACAGAACTTTGCGGGCGACGGTCCCCTGTCCGGTGTTGCCGTTGTCGTAGGCTCCACCGACGTGCACGAGTTCGGAAAAGAAGTCATCAGAAATTATCTTCGCAAAGCGGGGGCAAAGGTCTTCGACCTGGGTGTATCCGTTTCCATCGGAGAAATTGCAGATACCCTGGTTGAAACCGGCAGTAAGGTTCTTTGCATGAGTACCTATAACGGTATGGCATACAGCTTTGCGAAGGACTTAATGGAAGAGCTGAAGCGTACAGGCATGGAAGATACCCACATGCTCATGGGTGGACGACTCAACGAAGCCATGGATGGAAGTGATGTTCCGATTGATGTGACTGACAAACTAACAGCTATGGGTGTTAATGCAGATAACAACCTTGATACTATTGTAGAAACCATCGCGTCGTTTCAGTAAGAAAGGCGCATAGAAGATGAAAGATAAAAGTACCTCAACTAACATCTTCACAAAGCCAGCGGCAATCGTGCTGCTGGCTTTGCTGACTTGTGCTCTGTGGGGCAGTGCTTTTCCTGCCATTAAAGAGGGATTTGCATTGCTTGCAATTGAAGATTCTGGCAGCAAAATTCTCTTTGCGGGATATCGCTTTTTTGCGGCAGGCGTGCTGACGTTTGCTTTTTTCAGTGTTAAAGAGCGAAGGCTTTTGTCCATTCAGAAGAGTTCCATTCCCTATATTATGGTGCAGGGGTTCTTGCAAACGACGGTGCAGTACATCTGCTTTTACATAGGACTTTCTAATACGACCGGAACAAAGGGTTCTGTGATTAACGGAGCAAACGGATTTTTCAGTATTATCGCAGCGCATTTTATGACAAGAGATGAGAAAATGAACCGGCGAAAAGCCTTGGGTTGTGTGGTTGGTTTTGCGGGAATTGTCATCGTAAATCTGGGTGGCGATGGCTTTGGAGGCGGCGTTACCTTTATGGGAGAGGGCATGGTGCTGCTCTGCTCAGCGGCTTACGGAGTCAGCTCGGTGACTTTAAAAATGATATCTCACAGGGAGACGCCTGGCGCAATTACGGCTTATCAGCTGCTCTTTGGAAGCATTCTTCTGATTGCAATGGGTCTTTGCATGGGCGGCAGGGTGAGCGGGTTTACCTTGGTATCGGCGTTGCTGCTGCTCTATCTGTCGGTTACTTCCATGGTGACCTTTTGCATTTGGGCGAATCTGCTGAAATATAACCCGGTAAGTAAAATTGCTATTTATGGCTTTACCATTCCGGTGTTTGGCGTTATGCTGTCAGCTATTTTTCTCGGGGAAAAAGTGTTGACGCCTGCCACTGCATTGGCGCTGCTTCTTGTCAGCGCAGGGATTGTGGTTGTGAATCGGAAGTGAGGTTTTTGAACCTGATTTTTCTTTTGCAGAACTTTACCCTTTGTGGACACAAAAAAAGGAAAATTTATAGTAACCGGCATAAAACTTGACTGTGGATAGGTGTAATTGAACCTGAAATTGAAGAATATTCGTTGGATAACACTTGGGTTGCATTAGAATTTAGTTTGGAAATAAGAAATGTTGGTATGAGATTTCTTTTGAAGTAACCAGACATAAAAACATTTATAGTTTTAATTATTTTTTGTTGAATACCTTATCCTTGTACTCCTCGTCCTGAAGGCTGTCTTCTATTGTTTTTACATCTATAGCGGGATAATCATTTTGCTTTATATAGTCCTGCACCAGTAGATGAAATTGTATTCTCTGATTTGCCTCCTCCATAAACGCCCAGTATTTCTCATCTGTCAGACCCAACAACTTTTTTTGTTCATCACAATACTCGCGAAACTGTTTATCTTCCGAATAGGCAGTTCTTGTTTCACGAAACACCTGATTTGCCAGGTCAAGGAAATCATCATAACAATTCTGTTTTTTTATGTACTGTAATTCAGCAGCCTCCTGTTTCATTGTTTCCCAGGCTGTCTTGTAAGGATATTCTGCTCCTCCCTCTCTGATTTTCAAAGCACGCAGCTCAAAGTCTCTAGCAGTAATATCCTTTCCGTCAATCGTACCGATGACTCGCTCTGCTTCCTTTGAATCATCAAAGAATATGGAACGAAACATCTGACCAAACACTTTCATTCGCCTCGCCTGTTCTTCGTTACTCGGTTCCTCGTTTTGCATATCCAGCCGCGTAACATCCCACTTGTAGTTCTTTTCATTTATGAACTGTACAAAGTGTCCATAACTGCCAGTCAAAATTTGCACAGCCTCGTCATAAGAGTTCGCACCCGCCACAATAAAGTTGCTTTTCCCGTTGTATGGGTCACCGTAGTTCCAGCATATTCTTCCATCGTCATCTTTCTTTACAGACGGCACTACAACACAAATCCTGCGAAGAAACCGTTTGGATAAGACTCTGCCACCGATATATACTTTGAGATCATCCAAAACCTTCGTCATTTCCTCTTCTGAAAGGTTCTCCTCACGAAGACTATATTCAAGTTCTGATTCACCATCTTCAAAATCCACCCCTATTGCAATAGGGAATTTCAGTTTTTTTATCTGTGTTAGATTATCATTGGAAATGCGAAAATATCCACTGTATTCATCATGCGTCAACCAATTCAGATGATAACTGCCATCAAGTTCTATAGTCACCTTCTCACAGAAATCCGGATTTTCCGTCTGTATTAAAACGCCAGAAAGCTCCGTGTGTACCGGATATGGTACATTAAATATCAAAATCATCATTATAAATGCGATATAAGGCACCAAACTTTTCCATATCTTTTTCATCATAAACTCCTTTTTAGAAAATAGGGGCCACGCCCTAACGGTTATTTTCTGTTAATGCGACAGCCCCAGTCTCCATTAGCTCAGTAGCTGTGTAGTAAGTTTTGATGGATTCAAAAGTTCATCATAAGTATAGTAACCTACACCATTCAGATACACGTTCAGAACATTTTTGTACAATGTATTATTTCCTGCAAATCCCGGCGTCGATGTTGTGTATTTTCTTGATGTCCATGTATTGTGGGCAAAGTCATATGTGGATTCCGTCCTTTTCCTTGTTGGGATTTTCGCATCATGTTTTACCACAAGTTTTGTCTGTTCAGTTCGTCCCCATTTGTAATAATCATATCCCGACACTTTATTCAGCTTGTCTTCAATGTAAATATCTCTCATGTATAAATCTCCCGACACTTTTATTTTCAGATAGCTTCCCGATGTTCCATAGGAAATTTTTAACGGCTTTGCATCGACCACATTAGAAATTATATCGGAACCAACTACTGCCGTTGTGATCACATTATTTTTAGAAAGCCCTATAAACGATTTCAAGGTCTTTGCCATAAGAGTCGGCCAAGAGATAGATGTTGATTTATTAGGAGTTACCCAGCTGCTTTCAATACTTGCTGAAGACTCCAAATAACGGAATTTATATCCGTTATAGCTCCCAAGATATATACCAATCGGCGCTGCTTTCGCTACATTGGATTCACTTACAAAAAAGTTTATGTAGTTGACTGTTACCCCTTCGTTCATCAAGTCGCACACACGCTCAAATGTGCCAGAAAAAAGTTCATTCTGAATCAAAGCTTCGCGCTCTTTTAAAGCTAACTTTTTTACTTCAAAATTACCTTTAATGCCACTTACTATTCCTGCATTCTGAGTTAAAAGGCAATCCTTTTGTAATTCAACGTCATTTGCGATAGCCTGTTGACATTTTTCTTTCGCTGTTTCGTCGGTTGCATCTGCAAGTGTTGAAATGTACACAGGGATTCCCATTATATTTTCTACCTCAGCGGTGGTTAACGATTTATCTTCTTCATTTTTTGTATCTGCGAAAGCAGAAATTGCACTTGTTAAAACAAGTATTATTAAAAGCATAACTGCCATAACCTTCTTCATGTCGTTTTCCTTTCAACTTCAATCAAAACGCCCCTACATCTTGATTTTATCCAAATTCATTAGTATAATGTTCTCATAGAGTTTTCCTAAATAACTTAAATTGGGCTCCTAATCCAACTTGCTATTTTTGAAAACTCTTTTTCTTTGCAGATTTTCAACTATCCGCTTTCTTGAAAATTCCTCAATTTCCTTTACCTCCTTCTTGCTGATTTCTCTATCCCCAATACCACCTGATAAACGAATTAATACTTTTGGCTCAAAGAGTCTCCCGTCACTGTTTCCACCAGCTTGCTATTCTTGTACAGCTTTACATTGGCATGTAAGTAGTAAGTTCCTCTATCTTCTAAGCTATGCGAACCACTCCATTCAATGTAACCAAACCCATCCGGATACACTTTTTTCTGAAATGTTTTTACCGTTGTTCCAGAACTTTTTTTGACAGTCATGGTGACCTGCGCATAATCAATATTTTTCCCTGTTTTAACAGGCATTTTCATAGAACATTTGGCCTTTTCACCAGTAATTGTAAAACCTAAAGAAATTCGTTCAACATATGTATACTGCAATTCTGCATCAGGCTCCTGCTTTGTTGTCTGCTGTGCATCCGCCCATGCAGGCATCACCAATGCGCACATTATGCAGGCAATTGTCATCATTACTAAAACTAATTTTCTCATCATGAAAATCCTCCTTAGTTTATCCTCTCATCTAATATAACAATACAAAAATGGACTTTGTGACAAGAAAAAAGAAAAATATTATTTGCCAAATTAAATTACTTCTTCAAAGTTATGCTTCTTGCAACCTTCAAAGTCTCCTTCTCCGGAAAAGATGTAAGTAAATCAAAGGTATAGTCACCGACTTGCCATACCAGCATGCAATCGCTTTCTCCATAGAAAAGTAAGCCCTGGCTGGTATTTACCATGACATCCTTTCTTTCATGGGTCTCTGTGTCAATTCCTGCACTGTAAGTACGACTTTTGTATATTGTACAACTAATGCGTTCGCCCTTCTCGTTTCCTAAATAACGAATCTCTTTACATACCCCGTCATCGGTTGCATCATACAGTTCAAACCCTCCTGGCACATATCCCAGTTCAAAATCCGGAAGTCCCGACGCATTTTCTTCATCGCCAACAAATTTTAGTTCTGTATGTCCTTCCTTATCGTTTTGCAGAAATCCAAAAAACTGTTTCCTTGCGCCTTCCGATGATACAACCGCAAGCCCCATCAAAAGTACCAGCACTGCAACCAGAACCAGTACCCTTTTTAATCTAATTTTACGATGACCCTGCACCGACACTTTTGGGTACGGCTCTTCAACAAAAAGTGTCGGATTCGGTACTTCTTCCTGCTCCAATGCATCTAAGTAAGCATTACGACTTTTCTGCAGCTCCTTTGCATATGCACTGAGAATTCTCTCTGCTTCTTTCTCAAATTTTCCCTCTTTATTTATCATTTTTTACCTCTCTATCCAACAGCATAACTTCCAACTTTTTCAAGGCACGTTCAGCGCGTTTGCGTACCGCGCTGTCGCTCATTCCCACGACCGGCGCAATCTCCGCATATGTATATCCATCGCCATAATGCAAGCAAATGATGTCCTTATCAATATAATCAAGCTGATTCAGTACTTCCTCAAGTTCCACGCCGAATCCCTGATTATTGCAAAAAGCTTTTGTATCTATCTGCTGCTCTGTCAGCTTTGACAAATCAAACGGATCTACACTGACCGCCGCCTTCTCACGTCTGCGATATTCATTGATTGCGGCATTACGCACAGCTGTACACAAATAGCCTCTAAAACTTTTTTCTCCCAGTTTATCCATATGTCTGGAAATCAAATTCCAAAGTACGCTTTGTATGATATCCTCCACTTCATGACTGTCATGCAAAACCTCATAAGCCACCTTTCTAATAAGTCTGCCATACTTCTTGTCGATTTCCTTGATTATTACATTTCTAGCATCTTCACACATCTGCTTTGTCCTCTCAACAATATAGTATTATTAGGCTTATTATATCAAATCAAATGATAATCATCAAGAAAAAGAAGTTCTCTATACATATAACAGTTGAAAATAGGGGAATGTGACCTAAAATAGCAAAAGTAGCAAAAGCAAAAGTGTTTCTTTTGCTTTTTTAAAGATATTTATGCTTTTTTCTGCAAAACAGATTTTTGCCTTGCGGAATCACCTTTTATTTAAGTGTGCTTTCCGTATGTGAAACGAGTAAGAGAAGTTTTATATACGGAGACAGCACGTGAAAATTATGTGGTCTCTTTGTATAAGCGAAAACCACGCGTTGGACGCGTGGCTGTTTTTTCTATTTACTTTTTCCGAACGCCAAGTCCGGTAATGGCTGCACCAGCAACGCTCAGTCCTAAGGCGAAGTAAAGCAGAGCGTCGACGCCGGCAGTGCTGAGCACAATTCCGCCGGTTAAGTTGCCGACTACGGCGCCGATAGAGATAGATGCGGTCATATAGCTTTGACCGGTCACCTGGTCGCTTGTTTCCATTTTTTCGTTGGCGTAGTACACCGAGGCAGAGATAAAAATCGCATAGCTAAGCATTTGCAGGGATTGCGCCAGATAGATACCGGTGACGCTGCCAGCGATGATATAGGCCAGCGCTTTCAGAATAAAGGCTGCGCCTGCAAAGGCAATCAGTGCGCTTGGGGAAAACCGTTGAATTAGCTTGTAAAATCCGAACATAACTGGAAGCTCCATCAAGGCTTCGATGGAAAAGGCGGTACCCATAGCCGCGCTGTCTCCGCCGAGAGGCTCTATCATCTGTATCATATAAGTATGTACGATGTTATGAAATGACATCAATAAAACGATGCCAAAGAGCGTTACCATGAAGGTCGGATATTTTCGGGCAAACTGCACCATGCCGCTTTTGTGGTCCTGGTGCGCTGTTGCGTCTGCAGTACATTCTGAAGCGGTATGATTGCCGCTGGGCATGGAGCCTGTCACCAGAAGAAGACCGATGAGAACTGCCATGCTCAAATAAATGATAGCTTGCTCACTAGTTGCAGAAATCATTTGCCCGGCAATATAGGAAATCAGCGCATATGCCACAGAGCCCATGCCTCTGGCGCTGCCAAAATCTACAGAAATTCCGCTTGCCTCATAGGCAAAGGCGGCGGAATTGACAAGGGGCATCTGAAAATATACCAAAATGGTAAACAGTAGGTAAACTCCCACGTTTATCAAAAAGCTGCCGCTGCAAATAATCAGCAGAAAGAGGCAAGCAAGCTGCAGCACACCGATTCCTAAAATGGCATTTCGCCAAGTGACTTTTTTGTATTTGTCTGTTACATTGCCTACCACCAGCTGACCTGCCGCTGCAAGAATATTGCTTAGCGCCACGATGACGCCGATACTTGCAGCAGAAAGCCCTTGCGCCAGCAGAAACACTGTAATAAAAGCAGTAGACAAGCAGTAGAGCATCCAGTAAAAAGCATGGAGACCTTTATACCTTAGATTAAGCAGTCGTTTATTCTTATACATCCAGCAAAAATCCTTCCTGGAACGGGTCTTTTGGATCAAGAATCCAGGTTGCAAAACCGGTGATGCATGCATTCCCGGTGATTCTTGGAATAATGGCAGGAATGCCTTCTACAGTAGTTTCTTCTACGACTTCGCATTTGAATTTAGAGCCGATTACGCTTTCATGAACGAAACTTTCGCCGGCTTTCAGCTTGCCCTCAGCGTAAAGTAGAGCAGCTTTTGCGGAAGTACCTGTACCGCAAGGGGAACGGTCTATAACCTTAGGCAGAGCTACAACGATGTTCTGAATATCTGCGTCTTCGCTCTTTGCAGGACCTGCAAATTCAACATGGGTAACTCTGTCTACAAACGGCAGGGTTGGGTGATGAATCTCCACCTGTTCGTTGATGTCTGCTGCCAGCGACTGGGCAATTTCGATGAATTTGCCACAATTTGACGGATTGATGTCAAGACCAACCTTTTCAGCAGGCAGAATTGCGTACACATTGCCGCCCCAGGAAATATCCAAGGTCAATGGGCCGAAGGCTTCGGTCTGCACGGTTACATCTTGCTTTAGAACCAGCGCCGGCGCATTGAGGAATGAAACCTCTTCTACGATGCCGTCATTTATCTTTGCGTTTACGGTGATGACACCGGCAGGAGTATCCAATTTGATGGTGGTAACCGGTTCCTGCACATCGACAAGACCTGTTTCGATAAGGGCGACTGTGACGCCCATGGTGTCGTGACCGCACATCGGCAGCCAGCAGCTGGCTTCAAAGTAAAGCACACCTACATCGGTGCCGGGCGTACAGGGCTCTGTAATCAAAGTGCCGGACATGATTTCGCTGCCTCTTGGCTCGAACATCAAAACCTTGCGGAACCAGTCTTCTTTATCTCTCATATATTCAAATTTTTCCTGCATGGTATTTCCAGGAATTTTACGAAATCCGCTGACGACATTTCGGGTAGGTTGTCCTAAGGTGTGGGTTTCGATTGTTCTAAAAAGTTTTTTCGCTTTCATTATTACGGGTCCTTTCTATCTTTATGACGATTTTATTTCATTTATATATACAAGCAAAAAATATGCCAGTGGTTTATATAGGGAAAAAAGCCATAAAAAGGGGAAGGTGTCTCTGTAATTGAGCAGCTCTTGAAAATATTGTGTCAAAAATAGTACAAAACACAGTATTTTTATGAGAAAGTCAATTATACAGCAAAATAGCAGCAAAAAACTGTAACGAAAATAGTACAGACTGCGGATTTTTTCGCCGTTTTGACTAAAAAAATCCGGCTGAACACCATGTTTTTTTATCATTTTACACGAAAGACTGGTCTTTCTCAATGATTTTATTTGGCACGGAATTTGCTTTTATATAAAGTGCATAAAGAATGAAAAGGAGTACACTGCATGATTTTTAACATACAGAGATGTTCCATTCACGATGGAGCGGGTCTGAGAACGCTGGTGTTTTTCAAAGGATGTCCACTTCGATGTAAATGGTGCGCAAATCCGGAGTCTCAAAACTTTGAGACGGAGATTATGGAATCCCGCGTTAAATGCGTGGGGTGCGGTCTTTGCAGAAAAGTCTGCCCGGAAAATGCAATCTGCGATGACGGTACAATAGATCGCAGTCTTTGTACAAACTGCATGCAGTGCACCGATATTTGTTATGCTGAGGCGAAGAAGATCAGCGGAAAAGCATATACGGTGGAGGCATTATATAAGGAAATTGAAAAAGATAAACCTTTTTATGCCAGGTTTGGAGGCGGCGTGACCTTTTCCGGAGGAGAACCACTGATGCAGGGCGGTTATTTGCGGGATATTGCAAAACGCTGCAAGGAGAAAGGAATCCACGTCATGGTGGAAAGCTGCGGCTTTGGGGTCTATGAAGAGTTTGAGGAGGCTTTGCCTTATATCGATGGCATGTTCATGGATGTGAAGCATATGGATCTCGGCGTGCACGAGGAACTGACAGGCGTGAGCAACGAGTTGATTCTTGACAACATCAGAAAGATTTCCGCTTTCGGCATTCCCCTTACCATCAGAACGCCGGTGGTACCCGGTTGTACAGACAGCGAGGAAAATATCAGGGCAATTGCAGAATTTGTGGGGAACTTGCCTACAGCAAAAGAGTATGAATTGCTTGCTTACCACGATTTCGGAACGCCGAAGTACAAGGCACTGGGGCGAAGCTATGCCCTTTCTGATATCGGAACGCCAAGTGATGAGGAAATGCGGGCACGAGTAAAATGCGCGAACGAAGTGTTAAATAAATATGGAAAAGAGTGTTTTTGGATGAAAAACAATAATAAGGAGGTAGTAAAATGATTTCTGAAAGAATTGTAAGATTGAGTGAGAAGGTAAGAGATACACCGGTTACAATTTGTCTGGACCGTGCAAGACTGATTACGGACTTTTACAGTCAGCCATCCATGGAGCCGTTTATGATCAGAAGGGCAAAGTCTTTTGCCTATGTGCTGGATAATAAGAAGATTTTTATCGATGAAGATTCTGTACTTGCAGGTCATTTGGCTTCTCGCCTTCACGGTACGCCGCTGTATCCTGATATGACCGCTTGGCTTCGTGATGATTTAGAGGAACTGGACACCAGAGAGTCTGACAATCTGAAGTTTATGCCAGGTGAAAAGGAAGAACTGAGAAAGATTGTGAAGAAGTGGGAAGGCAGAGCTTTTGGCGATTTGACCGCGGCTTTAGCAGACCCTGACATGGACGAAATGGTAAACCTGGGTATTTTTACAAAGGGCGTTTCCAACAAGTCCACCATGAACCATGCGCCTTTTTACGATGAACTGGTAACAAAGGGCTACCGCTTCTATATCGATCAGTGCAAGGCAAATATCGCCGGCATTGAAAAGATGAACATCGAACAGATGGAAAAGCGCTATACATGGGAAGCGATGATTATTGTTATGGAGGCTATCATTCGTTTCGCTCACAGGTACGCAAAGCTGGCTGAAGTCATGGCGGCAGACTGTACCGATGCAGAAAGAAAAGCGCAGCTTTTGACTATTGCTGAAAATTGCCGCGTTGTGCCGGAACATGCACCGAAGAACTTCCATCAGGCAGCTCAGCTGGTATGGTTTACCCATCTTGCATTGCAGATGGAATATAACAGCAACGATAACTGTCTGGGCAGATTTGACCAGTACATGTATCCGTTCTATAAACAGGATTTAGCTGACGGCGTGGAAGAAGCATTTATCGCTGACTTAGTACACGAATTTAAGCTAAAAATTGCAGAACTTTGGGAGGTTCGCACCACCAGAGAATCTATCGCATATCCGGGCTGCCCACTCTGGATTCACATGATGATTGGCGGCGTTTTGCCTGACGGCAGCGACGGCTGCAACGATCTGACCAGACTGATTCTACACTGCATGGAAGATCTACAGACTAAAGAGCCTTGCGTATCCTTCCGTTACCATGATGGCGTTGACGAAGAAACTTTCCGTTTGGCGCTGGCTGTAGCGAGAAAGGGAGGAAGCCATCCGGCATTCTTTAACGACAGCACCAACATTTCCCACTTGCTTTCTCTGGGGCATTCTCTGGAAGATGCAAGAAACTGGGGTATCTGCGGCTGTATCGAACCGAGCGTACCGGGTATTACCGATTTCCAGTCAAATGCGGGATATTTTAATCCAAGCAAGGTTTTTGAGATTACCCTGAACAACGGCGTGGATCCGATTTCAGGAAAGCAGATTGGACCAAAGACAGGAGATGTGAGAACCTTTACTTCTGTGAAGCAGATTATGGACGCTTACGAAATTCAGCAGGATTTCTTCATGAACAAGTTTGTGGAACTCTTTGACAGAATCGTATCCTGCCACGCATGGACAGCGCCGACGATTACAGGCTCCTGCTTCACACACGGCTGTATCGAAAAGGGAACTGTGCTGCAGAGAAGAGGCGCAGAGCATAGATATTCCGCTGTTGCCATCACTGGTATTGCAAACATTGCAGACTCTCTGGCAGCGATTGAGGAATGTGTATTCAACAAGCAGTATCTGTCTATGGGGGAACTGATGGATCTTCTGGAAACGGACTTTGAGGGTAAGGAAAACCTGCGTCAGCTGCTCATAAACAAAGCGCCGAAGTACGGCAACGATATTGAAGAGGTGGACTGCTACGCTCACTGGCTGTCAAAGCTTTGCAACGACCAGATTACGAAGCACACCGACGGCCGTGACGCAAAGTATACCATGGTAATTTCCACCCAGTCCTACAACGTAGTATTGGGGCAGCTCATCGGCGCCCTGCCTGATGGAAGAAAAGCGTACACAGCGCTTGCTGACAACGCTTCCCCGATGATCGGCATGGATGTGAACGGACCGACTGCTGTGGTAAAATCTCTTGGCAGAATTGATCCGCTGCTTGCACAGAGCGGCGTACTGGTAAATCAGCGGTTTGACCCGGCGATTGTAAAGGGTGAAAAAGGTCTTGAAATCATCGAAACTGTCGTAAAGACTTACTTTGACGACCAGCACGGACAGCATATTCAGCTCAACGTTGTGGATGATGAAACCCTGCTGGCAGCACAGAAGGATCCGCAGAAGTACCGCAACATTCTGGTGAGAGTTGCAGGCTATTCCGCTTACTTCGTAGATCTGGAAAAGGATATTCAGGATAACATTATTGCAAGAACATTGCAGAAGAGTTTATAAATAGTACAAGGAGAAAAGTAACATGGCAAAAAGAGGAGACTGGGTGCGCATTCACGCAATCGTGCTGAAAGCCGCTGAGAGAACTGCTAAGATTCCAGAAGACACACAGAAGTGCGATCTGCAGCAGTGGACAAAGGGATTTTTGCAGGAAGAAGCTGCAGAAGTAGGAGATGAAGTTACAGTAAAGACTGCGGTGGGCAGAATGGTAAAGGGCACCTTGATTGAAGAGGGACCTTACTACACCCACAGCTACGGCAAATTCGTGCCGGAAATTATAGACATTGATAAACAGCTGAGAGAAATCATGTTCGGAGGTGAGAAATAATGGCATTACCAAAAGATTACGATTCCGTAATGGCAAGATCCGCAGAAATCAACCTGAAAGCTCTGGGAATCGACTATAACGAATTTGAATCGGGCTCTGTCGCTTTCGACTATGAAGGACTCATGGCAAAGACCGGATATACAGTAGAAGAAGTAGCAAGGATTCAGGCAAAGACTGCAGTGGGAGGCACACCGCTCATTGAGCTAAGAAACCTGACAGAGCTTGCAAGAAAATATGCAAAGCCGGGGTACGGTGCTAGAATTTTTGCAAAGGACGAAGCGGCAAATGCTTCCGGATCCTTTAAGGCGAGAAGAGCAGCCTGCGCAGTGGCACATGCAAAGAAGCTGGGCTACAAGGGTGTAATGGCTGCAACCTCAGGAAATTATGGTGCTGCTGTAGCATCTCAGGCAGCGATGCAGGGATTAAAGTGTATCGTTGTACAGGAGTGTTATGACTCAAAGGGCATCGGGCAGCCTGAAATTGTAGAGAAAGCAAGAAAGTGTGAAGCCTATGGCGCAGAAGTTGTACAGCTGACCGTAGGGCCGGAGCTCTTCTATTCATTCCTTTCTATCTTAGAAGACACTGGTTACTTCAACGCTTCTTTGTATTCGCCGTTCGGTATCGCAGGGGTAGAAACTCTTGGATACGAAATTGCTGAGCAGTGCAGAGAGATGACAGGGAAAAATCCTGATGCCGTTGTCTGCACTACAGCAGGCGGCGGAATGATTACAGGAACCGCAAGAGGATTGATCAAGGCGGGGTCTGCGGATACAGAGATTATCGCAGCTTCCATCGACTTGACGGGACTGCACATGGCATCAGACACCCAGTTTAATAAAAAATCCTGCACTACAGGACACACTGGCTTTGGTGTGCCTCATGCAACAGGACCTGACCACTCCGACACACCGCGCAGCGCAGCAAGAATTTTGCGTTATGCCGATAAATATGTTACAGTAAAGCAGGGAGAAGTTATGTACATGACAGAAGCCCTTGCCAATTTAGAAGGTCTCGAAAGAGGACCTGCAGGAAATACTGCCCTTGCAGCAGCCTTTTCTCTGGCACAGGAAATGCCGGAAGATCAGATTATCGTTATCAGTGAAACCGAGTATACCGGCGCTGGAAAACATATTCAGCCGCAGCTTGATTTTGCAAGAGACAATGGAATTGAGATTAAGTTTGGAAATCCGCAGGCAGAAGACAAGCCGGGCGTGAATATCGTGCTGCCGGAAAATCCTGGTCTGATTAAACATCAGGTGGCTGACATCAACAGATTTAGACAGTCGATGATTAAGAGAGCTTGCAAAGAGGCAGGTGTATCCCCTGAAAATCTCACTGCTGAGGATATTGCATATCTGGCAGAAGAAACAAAGACGGATGCGCAGTTTGTAAAGGCAACTTTGGAACTTGCGTAGCCCTATCATACGGAGGAAGAAAATGAGTAAAAAAATCGTATTTTGCGGCGGCGGCAATATGGCAGAAGGCGTTATCAGAAGCGTACTGCAAAGAGAAGTTGCAGCAGCCGGCGATATTACTGTAAGTGAATTGAACCCGCAGCGGTGTGACTATTTGAAAGAAGCTTACGGCGTGGAAGCGCTTGTGGATGCCAGTGCAGCGATGAAAACAGCGGACATGATTATTATCGCGGTATTGCCTAAAATTGTGCCGGTGGTATTGCAGTCGTTGGTTGGCGTCGTGAAAGAGGATGCGGTGGTGCTGTCCATTGCAGCTGGCGTAAAGATTGCCTCTATTGAGGAGGTGCTGGGCGCAGACAGAAAGGTAATCCGCGTGATGCCAAATACCTTGGGACAGTCCGGAAACGGGCACAGTGCAGTCTGCCTTAATTCCAATATTAATGAAGAAGATAAAGCTTATGCGCTGGAATTTTTAGGCGCACTGGGGCAGACGATTATTTTGCCGGAGTCCATGTTTGGTGAATTTACAGCTTTCAGTTGTTCGGGACCGATGTGGCTGTACCAGATGGCGGACGCTTTGGTTGATGCCGGTGTCTATGCGGGATTTAGCAGAAGCGACGCGCAGAAAATGGTCATCAAAAACATGCTGGGCGTTGCTATGATTCTCGATGAGACCGGCGATGAGCCGAAGGAAAGGGTCAACGAAATGTGTTCACCGGGCGGCGTCACCATCGAAGGTTACAAATCTCTGGTGGATGAAGGCTTTGCTTCTGCGGTTATGACCTCTGTGGATAAAGCTGTGAAGAAAGCGAATGCAATTTAAAGATTAGTGGATATAGAAAGTGGAGCTGTGCATTAATGGAAATAACCGTTAAGAACTGCTCCCCTTTTTTATTTTCTTTTTTGTTTGTTTCGCAGCTATTTAGCAAAATCGAAGCGATACATCAGCAGCTTTTCCACAATGTGATCATAGCCACAATGCTGGATTCCATTTCGCCGAGTGGAATCTGATTATAATAAAAGATGAGGGCGGCGGTATCTTGGTCAGTCAGGCTGGCAGCCGGCTGTACATTGAGTCCGATGGAGCGAGCCGTTTCAGAAAGGATCGCAGGGGATTTTTTTGTGCGGACTTTTAAGATGATGTTGATTCCTGAGTTGGTATTGGTCGGTGTGACGAAGCCGACGCCAAAGCACGCAAAAGCGGTAAGTGCGATCTGTAGTTTTTGACCGTAAAGCTTGCGCAATTTTTTGATATTGGTGTAGTAAAGCCCATCTTCCATAAAGAGGGCGAGGGTTAGCTGCTCTGTTTTGGAACAGGTCTGGGTGTAGTCGGTTTTAATGGTGTTGAAAATTTCCATCATTGACTCCGGCAGCACCATGTAGCTGATTTTGACTGCGGGAAATAAAGTGGACGAGAAAGAGCCCAGATAGACAACCCTGCCGCTGTCATCAAGACCCTGTAGCGCCGGCACAGGTTTTCCGAAGTAACGCAGTTCACTGTCGTAATCGTCCTCTAATATAAAACTGTGATTTTCTTTTGCCCACTCTAAAAGCTGGTAGCGTCTGCCCACCGGCATAACGGAGCCTGTAGGGAACTGATTAGAGGGGCTGACGTAGACTGCCGAAGGAATATTGGTCGGCAGTTTTTCTATATGGATTCCGTCGTCTGATACAGGAATTTTCGTAATACTAAAACCGTGGTCGCGGAAAATGTTTTGCACTGGAAGATAACCGGGATCCTCGGTTGCGATATGGTCTACGCTGATTTTGCGCAGAATCCGGCAAAGGTGACTGGTCAGTTGCTGGGTACCCGCGCCTATGACAATCTGCTCCGGGTTTGCGATAACACCGCGAGAGTTATAGATGTACTTTGAAATCTCAAAGCGCAAGGCGCCTTCTCCCTGCGGGTCGCTTTCAAAGAGCAGCAGACGGGAGTAGTCGTTAAGCACACGGGCCATGCATTTTTTCCATTTTCCAAAGTCAAAGCAGGACAAATCTTGTTTGTAAGGGGATTCCTGTACCGCATAAGAGGAGAGGTCAAGACCAGTCTCTGGGGTTAGTCCTCTGTCTGAACTGCCGCCAGCCACATTGGCAACATAGTAGCCGGACTGCGGCTTGCTGATGATGTAGCCTTCTACCAAAAGCTGGTTGTACGCCTGCTCGGTGGTGGTAATGCTGATGGACAAATCTGCAGAAAGTCTGCGGAGTGAAGGCAGTTTCTCTCCGGCGGTCATATTGCCGCAGGTAATTTCACTTTTTATGTGTCTGTACAACTGTATGTATAAAGGCGTTTTAGAACTGTTTTTGAATTCTATTGTAATTGGCTTCATTTCGCAAAAACCTCCAAAGTGTATATATAAAAATAATATATTCTGACTGTTTCTTTAAGAACACTTTAGTGCTATTATAATACTGACAGAGAGAAAGTCAATAGAAACAGGTGAAATTATGATTAGAAATGAAAATAGAAATCAAATAGCGACGATGGTAATGACGGCCTTGATGATGTGCCTTGTGATGATTGCGACCATGTTTATCAAAGTGCCGATTCCGTTTACCCAGGGGTACGTTCATTTGGGGGACTCCATGATCTTTCTTGCCGTTTTGATACTCGGCAAAAAAAGCGGTGCACTGGCAGCAGGCGCCGGCTCGGCTTTGGGTGACATCATCGGCGGTTATGCTTTTTGGGCGCCGTGGACGCTGCTGATTAAGCTGGTTATGGCATGGATTTTGGGAAGTTTTGTGGAGAGAATGGAAAAGTCAGGGAAAAACCAGCAAGAGGGTAGAATTTCTGTGGGGGAAGTTATCGGAATGGTCATCGCAGGCCTTGAAATGACAGCAGGCTATTATGTGACCGAAGCTGTCATGTATGGGAATTTCATTGCGCCGCTTTCGGGTGTGCCGTGGAATATCGGGCAGTTTGCAGTGGGCATGGTCCTTGCTTGCATATTAGCAAGCGCCCTTTGCAAAACACCGGCGAAAAAATTCTTTGCTTATAAATAAATTGCGACGGACAGAGGAATCTTCAGCGGGGAAGATTCCTTTTTTCTTTGGGGAGATTGTGGTATAATTACCGCAGTGGAAACATATTTGAATGAGGTACTATTATGACAGAACAGGAAATTTTACGGATTGCTAAAGAGGTAGGTATTGAAAACAGCGCATTTATGAATGCGAAGGATTTGGTCTTTGAATTTGAATTTCGTAAATACTGCGAGATGAACCAATGCGGTAATTTTGGGAAAAATTATGGCTGTCCGCCGGATTGCGGTACCCCTGCCGAAATGAAGGACAAGGTGATGAAATACAGCCGTGCCTTGGTTTTGCAGACCATTCAGCCGGTAGGAGACATCACCGATTCCGCAGAGACCGGTTCGCTGAAGAAAAGACATAACGCAAAAATCAGAATTTTTATCAATGAACTTGAGGCGAAGGGCATTAAAGGTATGGCAATTATGGCAGGACCATGCAGCGCTTGCAGCCCTTGTGCAAAGGTGAGCGGTGAGCCATGTAGATTTCCGGAGAAGAGAGCTTCCTGCCTTTCTGCTTACGGAATCAATGTGGCAGAATTATGTAAAACCTGCGGACTTTCCTGGGATCATGGGAAGGATAAGGTGGGGTTCTTTGGCATTTATATGATGGATTAGAAAGCAGGACTTTGAAAAACATAGAATTTTAATATTAAAGTACACAGCGGACGCATGTTCTAAAATTCGGATTCTTTAAACGGAATTTCGGACGAAAAGATGAGGAGAAAGCAGCAGAAAAAATCCGAATCTCCTAAAATAAAAGAGTTTTCAGAATAACCTTTTTCTGGCACAACATTTGCATGTCCTTTCTAGTGTGAGATATCACAAAAGAAAAGGAGATGATCAAATGAAGAAAAAGCTAATCAGTGTAATCCTGGTTTTATCTGTCGTCATGACGATGTGTTTTGGCGCGATGGGAACCGTCTATGCAGGAGATCAGATGCAGAGAGTCAATCTGGCAGTCAGCGTAGATGGAAATGAACCTGTGACCGTAAAAGCGTACAATGCGTCCTATGCGTATAACATGTATGTTTCTGTCAAAGATCTATGCAGTGCTTTGAGTGGAAGCGAGAAGCAGATGAATTTTAAATACGATGAAGAAAGTGGCAAGTACATCTTCACCACGGGAAAAGCCTATGAAGCTGTCGGTGGAGAGAATGCAGCATTTGATGTAACATATAGCCAGAATCCAAAAGAAGGGCAGGACGATATTAGCCTGAGCACACCGGGAATGACAACGCCGACCAACATGGAGATCGACGGAAAGCCTTATGGCTACAGCGTGTATAAAGCTGGAGACGATATCTACATGAAAATTTTAGATCTGGGATTTGCCTTTGGTCTGGAAACTAAGCTGACTGGGAAAAATGCACTGTCAGTGAATACGAAGAAGAACTTCAGCATCGACATCGATCAGCTTGACAAAAATGGTTATTTCAGTTTTCTGCACGGTGCGATTGTCGGCAACGCTGACACGGGAGAAATCCTTTACGCAAGTAACGAAAATGTACAGACCCAGCTGGCGTCCACTACAAAATTGATGACTTATCTGCTGGTGCAGGAAGCAATTGACAAAGGTAAAATTTCACTGGATACGAAAGTAAAAATTTCTGAAGCAGTGATGGAGGAAGCAAACTCCGAAGACAGCACCGGTATTTGCAGAAATAATTTTGAACTTGGAAAAGAAGTTTCTGTTCGTGATCTTTTGGCAGGATTCTTGTTGCCGTCTGCTAATGAGTGTGGAACTGCGCTGGCTGAAGCTGTCAGCGGATCCGAAGAGGCATTTGTAAAACTGATGAACAAAAGAGCAAAAGCACTGGGGCTTTCCTCAGCTGTATTTTACAATGTACATGGTCTTCCAAACTATGACAGCAGCGCAGTAACTGCAAAGCGTCAGAATTCCATGAGTGCAAAAGATATGTTCAAACTGGCATCCTATTTGCTGAAGAACTATCAGAAGGAACTGACTGCATTTACAGGACAGACACAAATTGAACTTCCAACCTTTGGAGAAGGTGTTGTTGCAACTTCAACTTATGGAACGCTGATTTACAATCTGGGTGCAATCGGACTGAAAACCGGAACAACCAACAGATCCGGTGCAAACATGGTTACTGCAGTGCCTGTGACAATCGAGGGTAAAACTCAGAATATTGTTTCTGTAATTTTCGGGGCAGAAGGCACAGCTGAGCGTTACGAAAAGAGTACTATGCTGATTGAATATGCAAAACAGTACTATGCTGCAAAAGATGCGGTGAAAGCAGTCAAGGTTAAAGTTTCTACAAAGACTGGAACCAGCGGAATTACAATTTCCTGGAAAAAGACAGGAAGCGCAGTAGACGGCTATCAGGTATACAGAGCAACGAAAAAGAACGGAACTTATAAGAAGATCGTTACAACAAAGAAACTCTCTGCGCTCAACAAGAGCACAACAAAGGGAAAAACTTACTATTACAAAGTAAGAGGCTACAAGAAAATTGACGGTCACACAGTTTATACACCATGGTCTGACAAAGTAGCACAGAAACGGTAAGCTAGCAATAATAAATACACCAATTGAAAAAAGACGGTAATCTGGAAGCAGGTTACCGTCTTTTTCTAGGGACTTCTTTTTGTGAAATTAGTCCCTCTTCACATCATAAGCAATCAAAGCCACTTGGCAACCGCACTGGTCAGAGAGCTTTCTTTCAGCGTCATCGATGATTTTCATCTCACTTGGAGAAATCGCCGCAAACTTGTTGAATTCCATACTTTATCACCTCCTAATTATAGTATGGCAAATTTTTTGTAATTGTGGTAAAATAAATTGTTAAACAATAATTACCAAGAGGCGTATATGGAAAATATCATTCGCATTGAGAATTTAATCTTTGAATATATGACGGGAGAGGATGACGAAAAGGTCCGCGCTATTGACGATGTGTCGCTTTCTATCGAGCGGGGCAGTTTTACTGCGATTATCGGCAGAAACGGCTCCGGCAAGTCGACATTGGCAAAGAACCTGAACGGACTTCTTCTTCCAAGCGGCGGCAGGATTTTCGTAAGAGGTTGGGATACCAGCGATGACAACCACATCTGGGATGTGCGGCAGAGCGCCGGGATGGTCTTTCAGAATCCTGACAACCAGCTGGTTTCCTCCATCGTTGAGGATGATGTGGCCTTTGGACCTGAGAATCTGGGCATAGACCCTGTCGAAATCCGAAGACGGGTGGATGATGCGTTGACAGCAGTCAATATGGGAAAATATAAGAAAAAATCTCCCCATATGCTTTCCGGAGGACAAAAACAGAGAATTGCTATTGCCGGAGTAGTAGCGATGAAACCAGAATGCATCATTTTCGATGAGCCGACTGCTATGCTGGATCCAAAAGGCAGAGAAGAAATCATGGAGATTATCAGACAGCTCCACGATGAGGGTATTACTGTAGTGCTGATTACCCACTTTATGGACGAAGCGGTGCAGGCTGACCGAATCATTATTATGGATAGAGGACATGTGCTGCTTGACGGCACGCCGGAGGAAGTCTTTGCACAGGAAGAAACGATTAGAGAGGCGAGTCTGGATTTGCCTCTTGCGGTGGAACTTGCCCAGAGGCTGAGAAAACGCGGAATCAAAATTCCAAAGGAAATCATTACCGCTGAAGGATTGGTGGAATTCATATGTCAATACAAGTAAGAAATTTATCCCATATTTATTCCAAAGGTATGCCTGACGAGCAGAAGGCGCTGGACAATATTAACTTTAACATATACGACGGCGAAATTGTCGGTGTCATCGGACATACCGGCTCCGGAAAATCGACCCTGCTGCAGCACCTCAACGGACTTTTGAAAGCGGACAGCGGCTCCATCGAAATTGACGGCATCGATATTACGAAGCCCGGTGTCAGCATGAGGGATATTAGAAAAAAAGTAGGGTTGGTGTTCCAGTATCCAGAGTATCAGCTTTTTGAAGAAACCGTAGCGCTGGATGTGGCATTTGGACCGAAGAATCTGGGGCTTTCCCCGGAGGAAATTGACAGCAGAGTTAAGGAAGGACTGGAGCTTGTGGGGCTTTCCTACGAGGACATCAAAGATCGATCCCCCTTTGAGCTTTCCGGCGGGCAGAAACGGCGGGTAGCTATTGCAGGCGTTATCGCCATGAAGCCCCATGTGCTGATTTTGGATGAGCCTACTGCGGGACTTGATCCGGGGGCGCACAAGGATATACTTTCTATGATTGAGCAGGTGCATGAATCGCAGAACAATATCATTCTTTTCGTTTCCCACAATATGGCGGACGTGGCAGCGCTGTCGGACAAAGTGCTGGTCATGGACGAAGGAAAGCTGGTCATGGCGGGTACACCGAAGGAAATTTTCGCGCAGAGAGACAGGCTGGCTGGAATCGGACTTTCTGTACCGCCGGTGACGGAACTGATGTGCCAGCTCAAAGAAAAGGGCATTCCTGTGGAAGAAAACATTCTGAGTCTCAAGGAGGCGACAGAATCAATATATGAGTATTTGCAGAGGAAATCATGATTAGAGATATTACGCTTGGACAGTATTACGGGGTGGAATCCCCCATTCATAGATTAGACCCGAGAATCAAAATTATTGCGACGATTTTGTTTATCGTAGAATTGTTTTTGGTGGACAGCTTTGTCGGATTTGCGGTCAGTATTGCAGCGCTGGGCACCGTGGTGGCGGTCAGCAAAGTACCCCTTTCCTTTATTATGCGCGGACTGAAGCCGATACTTTTGATTATCATTTTTACCTTTTGCCTCAATATCTTCATGACAAGCGGGCAGGTGCTGTGGCAGTGGGGATTTTTGAAAATCACCAAAGAAGGTCTTTATATGGCGGCATTTATGGCGCTGCGTCTGGTACTTTTGATTATCGGCTCATCCCTTTTGACTTTGACGACAAAACCAATCGGTCTAACTGACGGTATAGAGCGGCTTTTAGGACCTCTTTCGCATGTCGGCGTGCCCGCTCATGAAATTGCGATGATGATGTCTATTGCACTCCGTTTTATTCCGACGCTTCTTGAAGAAACGGATAAGATTATGAAAGCCCAGCAGGCGCGGGGTGCAGATTTTGAGAGCGGCAATATTTTGAACAGAGCAAAGGCGCTGATTCCGATTTTAGTACCGCTGTTTATCAGCGCATTTCGCATTGCGCAGGATTTAGCAATGGCCATGGAAGCAAGGTGTTATCGAGGCGGCAAAGGCAGAACGCGCATGCATGCCATGAAGATGCAGGGCAGAGATTATACTGCGATGGTTTTGATGGCGCTGTTTCTGGCAGCCATTGTTTTGATGAAGATTTATTAGAGGATATATGAGACAGAGAAAGATTAAAGATATTGACAATAAACTGGCAGCTTATGGGGCGTTTACGGTACCAATCCCAGCTGCGAATAAGGGAAAATGGCAGGAAATTTTTGGAAACCATAACCCTGTCTATCTGGAAATTGGCTGTGGCAAAGGTCAGTTTATCACAGAAATGGCGAAGAGGTATCCGGACAGAAACTTCGTGGCAATCGAAGGGCACCAAAGTGTGGTACTTAGGGCGCTTGAAAAAGCGGACGCAGATCAGATCGCCAATGTGCGATTTGTTTTGGAATATGTAAAAGACATTAGAGAATTCTTTGCGGATGGAGAACTTGCGGGGGTGTATCTGAATTTCAGTGACCCGTGGCCGAAGGATCGCCATGCAAAGAGGCGGCTTACCTACGGAAAAAGGCTGCAGCAGTACCGGCAGATTATTTGTGCCGGTGGCGGCATTTGTTTCAAAACAGACAACGAGGGGTTGTTTACATTTACCCTGGAACAGATTGAAGAGGAAAATCTGGAAATTTTAGAGATGAGCAGAGATCTTCACGCTTCGGAGTTTGCGGCAGAAAATATTACCACTGAATACGAAGATAAATTCGCAAAGACGGGGAAAAATATCAACTATGTAAAGATAAGAGCCTGAGATGGCTCTTTTTCTTTCGACTGCGATTAGTCAGAAATGACTTTGGTCGGATCGCAGACTTTTCCGTTTTTCAAAATCTCAAAGTGCAGATGAGCTTTGTCCATGGATTCGTACAGCGCAGATTTGCCGATGTTGCTGATGACCTGCCCCTTCTTTACGGTATCACCTTTCTCGCATAGCTTGTCTGTTGCCAGATTGCAGTAGCGGGAAATGTAACCGCCCTGATGGGTGATTTCGATGGTAATGCCATAGGCGTCGTCGGTGTAAACCTCAGTGATGGTGCCGTCAGCCACAGCTTTTACGCCAGAACCCTGCGGCGCCTCAAAATCAAGGCCTGGGTGGGTCATGTACTGGTCTAAGGTCAGGTTGTAAATCACCATGTCCATGGAGTATTCCTTGGAAATTTTTGCTGTTGACATGTCCATAGGACTAGCAAAAGCTGTTTTCTTCTTTGTCTGTTTCTGGCTGTCAACTGTTGGAATGTTGGAAGCGGTTTCTTCCGAATTTTCATTTTCATCGAGTGCTTCTTCCGCTGGGGAAGTCTGCTCATCTAGTTGTGGTTTTGTCGGTGTTTCTGTCGCTGCCGGCACGTCACCTGCACTTTTTGCAATCTTGTCTATGCTGGACTTTATGGTGAAAATCGAGACGAGAGCGATGAGACAGAAACAAAGCATTAAAACCGCAGCAACTTTGTCTTTTCCTTTTTTCTTTTCTGCTTGGCGCATGTTCTTCACCTCCTGCATTTAGTATCACCACTTCCGGCAGGATTCATACTAATATTAACTTGTAAAAAAAGGGAGAAACGTCTATAATTTAAAATAGAAAAAAATTCTTGTGATAATATAATAAACAGGGGGTTTTAATGAACAAGTATTTAGATATTGCGCCAGAGGTAAGAGAGGCGCTGGAAAGTAACAGACCAGTGGTTGCGCTGGAATCTACCATCATTTCTCACGGCATGCCGTATCCGAAGAATGTAGAGACGGCTCTTGCTGTGGAGCAGATTATTAGAGATAATGGTGCAGTACCTGCAACGATTGCCATTCTCGGTGGCAGACTCAAGTGCGGTCTTTCTAAAGACGAAATCGAATATTTGGGTAAGAAAGGCGCTGAAATTGTAAAGACTTCAAGAAGAGACGTGCCTGTAGTGCTGTCCCAAAAGATTGACGGAGCGACGACCGTGGCAACGACTATGATGATTGCCAACATGGCAGACGTTAAAATTTTTGCAACCGGTGGAATCGGCGGGGTGCATAGAGGCGCAGAAACTACCATGGATATTTCAGCAGACCTGGAGGAACTGACTAACACTCCAGTTATGGTAGTTTGTGCTGGAGCAAAGGCGATTTTGGATTTGGGTTTGACCTTGGAATATCTGGAGACCAAAGGCGTTCCTGTTATCGGCTACGGGACGGAAGAACTGCCGGCATTCTATACCCGAAAGAGCGGATTTGCCGTAGATTATAGACTGGATACGCCGCTAGCGGTTGCGGAAGCCTTTGATGCACAGCGAAAATGTGGACTGCATACGGGCATGTTGGTTGCTAACCCGATTCCGGAAGAGTTTTCCATGGATGCAGATACGATTAACCGCGCTATTGACGAGGCGATTGCAGAGGCCGCTGAAAAGAATATCAGCGGCAAAGAGACGACGCCGTTCCTGCTGGCGAAGGTAAAGGAAATTACAGACGGAGAAAGCCTTGAGGCGAATATTCAGCTTGTTTACAACAATGCAAAGGTTGCAGCCCAGATTGCTTGTGCTCTTTGCACATTATAAAGGAGCAAAGAGATGAAACTAATTTCGTGGAATGTTAATGGGCTGAGGGCATGTCTCGGCAAGGGATTCGTAGAATCTATGACGGCGCTTACGCCGGATTTTATCTGCATTCAGGAGACGAAGATGCAGGAAGGGCAGGCGGAAGTGGATCTGCCCGATTATCTGGAATTTTTCAGCAGCGCTGAAAAGAAGGGCTATTCCGGCACGGCTATTTTTGCAAAGGAAGCGCCGCAGTCTGTGCAGATTAATTTCGGTAAGCATACTGATGAGGGTAGGGCTGTGATTTTGGAATATGAGAAGTTCTTTTTGGTCAATGTTTATGTGCCCAATGCGCAGGATCAGCTGAAGCGAATCGACTACCGTATGGAGTGGGAAGATGATTTCAGGGCGTTTGTGCTGGAACTGGATGAGAAGAAGCCGGTCATCATTTGCGGCGATATGAATGTTGCTAAGGAGGAAATTGACCTGAAGAATCCAAAGACTAATCGGGGCAACGCCGGATTTTCCGACCAGGAGCGGGACAAAATGCGCAAACTGCAGGCGGCAGGTTTTGTGGACACGTTCCGTTATCTATATCCCGATTTGGAAGGCGTGTACAGCTGGTGGTCCTACCGTTTCAACGCTCGCAAGAACAACGCGGGGTGGAGAATCGACTATTTTCTCGTCAGTGAGCGCATTGCAGACAAAATTGTGGATGCAAAGATTCATACGGACATCTTTGGTAGCGACCACTGCCCAGTGGAGCTGGAAATAGAGCTGTAGAGGATACAGTTTGAAAGGAATTGACGTACGGAAATAGGAAAAAATTAAGGCATAGCCTTTAGTGGGATTTTGAACCACCGCTGGGGCTGTGCCTTTTGTGTTGCTTTATGTTTTTTGATAGGTGGTTGTGCAGGAATAGAAGGTAACTACCCGATTTGCACAACTTTAAGGGCTTTGGTTATCATACAGTTGTGCAGATTTTATGATGCAGCATTCATTTGCAAAACTTTTACCCTTTTTTCCTTCTATAGTTGTGCAATTTACGAGAGATTAGCATGTTCTGCACCACTTCAAGGTATTTGACTGGCATAAAGTTGTGCAAAGGGATGAATTCAAGCAAGTATTTGCATAACTTTGAACTTATTGTTTTGCGATGGGTTGTGCAAATCGATGGCGATTATGGGTTAGTCTGCACAACTTTCACTTCCATTCTGATTTCCGCCCTGCTCGCCGGTCAGGTTCTGCAGCCAGACGCCCTTTTTGACCAAGACGAATCCGATGGCGCATTTGATCAAATCCAGCGAATGGTCGATCAGGAAGACCAGCACCACAGGCAGGCTGGTAAAGCGAACCATGATGGTGACCGCAGGAATGGTGCAGACCCACAGGAACATACTGTCAAAGAAAAAGGTGATGATGGTTTTTCCGCCGGAACGCAGGGTGAAGTAGGACGCATTGATAAATCCCAACAGCGGCGCGGACAGTCCTTGAATCTGGATGAACCGCATGGCGATATGCTGGATTTCCGGGGCAGTATTATAGAGCTGCGGAAACAGAGGCGCGATGAGGATGAGAAGAATTCCTGTAATCACGCTGCAGAACATGGAAAAGGCGATGAGCTGATTGTCTTCCTCCCGGGCTTTTTCCAGTTCTCCCGCGCCAAGCAGTTGCCCCACGATGATGCCAACAGAGCCGCCCAGAGAAGCGAAGACTACGTTGGTAACATTACTCAAGGTATTGGCGATGTTTTCTGCGGCTATGACGTCAAGCCCCAGCATGGAATAGCACTGCGCCAGGAAAGCCAGCGCCAGTGACCAGAGTAGTTCGTTGAAAAACAGCGGCGTAGCGACGCGCAGCAGCTGTTTGACAAGTCTTGCCGGCACATGGAGACTGCGGTAGAGATCTTTGATGAAAGGAAGTTGCTCCGTATGTTGATGTGTCCATACTACGATAATAGCAAGCTCGACAAAGCGCGAGAGGACAGTGGCGATAGCAGCCCCTTCTACACCCAGAGCAGGCGCGCCAAATTTTCCAAAAATCAAAATGTAATTGAAGACCAGGTCAACAAGGACAGCAACGATACCGCTGATCATCGGCACGATAGTTTGCCCGGTTTCGCGGAGTGTACTGGAATAAACCTGAGACAGGGCGCTGGGCAGCATGCCAATCAGCATAATTAAAAGATAGTTTCTGCCATAGGTTAACGTGGCGGCAAGATCGCCATGGCTTTCTCCCTGATGGAGAAACGCTTCGATTAGCGTGCCGCCGAAGGGAATTAGAATTAATGCGGCAAGTAGGGTCAGAATCACACCGCAGAGTATTTTAAAACGCATGGTATGACGCAGCCCGTCGTTATTTTTGCTGCCGAAAAACTGGGCGCCCAGAATACCGGCACCTGCCACAGCACCAAACACTGCCATGTTAAAGACCAGCGTCAGCTGGTTGGCGATGGAAACGCCGGACATTTGCTCTGTACCCACCTGTCCTACCATGATATTATCCAGCATATTGACAAAGTTGGTAATGCCGTTCTGTAGCATAATCGGGACGGCAATAAGAAGCACTTTCTTATAAAACGCTCTGTCCCCGATGAGCTTCAGACGTTTTGGATGATTGTTCTGTTGTAACTGCTGCATGCTTTTGCCCTCCTTGTTTGTAATACGTGAATACCAGTATATCATAAAGCATGTGGATTGTATACAAGAGATTTGCTGTGTATTATGTGCGGATGTTGCGGCAAAAGCTATTTTCTTGTATAATGCTGTTTATAAGGAAAAAAGGATTTGATTCAGATGATTGTGATGACAGTGTTGCTTTTGCTTCTCGGAGGCTTTCTTTGGTGGAGCAGAAAGAGCATAAAAACAACGAGATATTTTTACTGGAACAAGGCGCTGCCTTCTGCCCTTGACGGACTTCGGATTGTACATCTGTCGGACTTACAGAGTGAGTATTTCGGCAAAGCACAGAGACGGATTTTAGAAAAAACAAGGGCTGCTTCGCCGGATTTGATTGTGTTTACAGGGGATTTGACAGATCGAAATCATACGGACTATCAGGCGGGAATCACATTGATGGAGGGGCTTGTGAAGATTGCGCCGGTTTACTATGTTGATGGAAATCACGAGCTGGCGCTGCCCGTAGAGGAAATATCGCAGATGTACGATGTGTTAGAAGGAATGGGAGTTGTCCTGCTCAGGGACAGAGCGACAACCTTTACAAAAAGTGGTGCGCCGCAGATGCGGCTTTTAGGGCTGTCAGAGGAAACGATTTATCGTGCGAAGATTAGCGGCGGCGCTTTACGTGAAGGAGAAAAGTGCAGTAGAGAGAAGGTTTCTGATACGGAAATTGATAGGCAGCTGGTGCGGGAGTGTATTGCGGCGCTTCTGACAGATGCGGGGGAAGGTGAGAATGCTTTTACACTATTGCTGGTTCATGAGCCGCAGTTTTTGGAAGTGTATGCTGTACCTGGTATCAATCTGATTTTTGCAGGGCATGCGCACGGCGGACAGATTCGACTGCCTTTCACACAGGGACTGTTTGCGCCTGGGCAGGGAATTTTACCGAAGCTGACAAGTGGTATGCATCAATCGGGGAATAGTACTATGGTAATCAGCAGGGGGCTGGGCAACAGTACCTTCCCGTTCAGAGTGTTCAATAGACCAGAGATTGTGGTAATTCAAGTTGAGTCGCAGCAATAGTAGTATTTGATTTTCTAAGCTTGTGTGCAGAGGAAAATAAAATGCTGACAAAGAAGTTGACAGTAAATGTAAAATATGGTAGCATATACATGGGCGAACTGGCATGGAAAGAGAGATGGAAATGTCAGAGAAAAATATCACATTTGAAATTAAAGAACATTTAGGAGTTATCACCAGATTTGAGAGCGGATGGAATCGTGAGCTGAATATCATCAGTTGGAATGGCGCTGCCGCTAAATATGATCTTCGCGATTGGGATCCTCATCATGAACGCATGCGTAAGGGCATTACCCTTCATGCTGCAGAAATGCGAAAGCTGGTGGATTTGTATCTGAACAATAACACGAGAAAGGCAGTGGAAGAAGGCAGAAGGCTTGAGAAACAGCGCAGAGATCGTCAGCGAGAACAGTTTGAGCAGAGTGCCGAGGCTAGAGGTGCGATTGCAGAGGCTGTTGATGCCGAAAGCTATGAAGCAGCACTTCCGCCTGAACCGGAAGTCGCAGAAGGTGAGGATTTGTCATGCGCATCTCAGAAACCGTGTCAGTGTTCAGCTGAAGAGGTGGAGGAGTCTAGAGCTGATACTGAGACAGAGCAAGAGTCTGTGGATTTGACGCCTGTGCAGGTCAGCGATGTAACTCCGTTTTAAGCTTACAGATCGTGTCGATTTTTCATGAACCAATGACAAGCAGACCACATAATATATAGCAAACGACTAAAACAGGAGGTATGTATTATGTCATGTTTTAATAATAGAAGAGGTATGGACGATAGTCTGTTATTCTTTTTCTTATTACTGGTTCTGCTGTTCTGCAATCCGGGCGCTTTCGGATGTGGCAGCTGCGGCGACACATGCGAACCTACATGTTGCTAATTTCAGCAGATGAGAGAGGGAGAAATCCCTCTCTTTGTGTTTTTGCTTTTACATAAAAGGCGAGTGTGATATAATAACCTCAGAAGGATTGCGGTACTGCCGCAAGGAAGGAGATTAAATATGAAGGTTTATCTTAGAACAGTTCCAAGGGGTCCGTGGGAAATGTTGGAACTGGAACAGGGAATTACAATAGAGGAAATTTATCGAAGCTATGAGAAGGACTTGCCTTATACGATTATAGCGGCGAAGGTAGACAATAAATTTGAGGATCTGACTTATGCGCTGGATACAGAATGCCGTGTGGAACTTTTGGATATAAGGACGCAGGCTGCTAATCTGATTTATCAGTACAGCTTGTCTTTAATCTATCTGAAAGCCGTGTCAGATTGTCTGGGCAATGTGCGTGTTGAAATACAGAACTCTTTAAATAAAGGAGTCTATACAGAAATTAAAACGGCGGAAGTTGTGACTGAGGCGCAGGTTGCGCAGATCGAAAAGCGAATGCGGGAAATCGTAGATGCCGATATGCCTTTTGTGAAAGAGGTTGTCTCCAGAGAAAAAGCCATGGAGATTTTTGAAAGAGAAGGGCGCAGAGACAAACAGAAGATTATGGGTGCTTCTCTTAATTTAAAGGACGTAAAGTTCTACTCCCTCGGCAATGTCAGAGATTTTTTCTATGGGCTGATGGCGCCGTCTACAGGATATATTCAGTTCTTTCAGCTGATGAAATATCGCCGCGGCGTGTTGCTGCGTTTTCCGCACCCATCGAATCCGGGAGAGATTCCGCCTTATGTGGATGAAACGAAGATGTATCAGGCATTTGGAGAACAAACCAGATGGGACAAACTGCTGGGCGTCAACTACGTGGCGGATTTGAATGAGAAAATTGAAAATGGTCAGTACAGAGAGCTGATTCAGCTTTCTGAGGCGCTGCACGAGAAGAAAATTGCAGAGATTGCCGATATGATAAAACAGCAGAATAAACGGATTGTTCTCATTGCCGGACCGTCTTCATCAGGCAAGACCACTTTTGCGCGCAGACTCTGCATTCAGCTGAAGGTGAATGGTCTGGATCCGATTTATATGGGAACTGACGACTATTTTGTTGAGCGGGAGCAGACGCCGCTCGATGAGCACGGCGAGAGGGATTATGAAAATTTACAGGCGCTGGATATTGAATTGTTCAACAGCAATATGAATGACCTGCTGGCAGGCGAAAAGGTGGATTTGCCGACTTTCAACTTTATGACTGGACATAAAGAATACGGGAGAAGAATTACATCGATCAAGGCAAATCAGCCTATCGTCATTGAAGGCATCCATGCGCTCAACGAAGAGTTGACTGCCTATATTCCGAAGGAAGAAAAGTTTAAGGTTTATATCAGTCCGCTGACACAGCTTAATATCGATGCACATAACAGAATCCCAACGACTGATGAACGAATGCTGCGGCGTATGGTGCGCGATAATCTGTATAGAGGTCACAACGCACAGAGCACCATTGCAAGCTGGCCAAAGGTGCGTGCGGGTGAGGACAAAAATATTTTCCCGTACAGCGGAGAAGCGGATGTGCTGTTTAATTCGTACCATGTTTATGAGATTGCAGTTCTAAAGAAATATGCAGAGCCGCTGTTGAAGGAAATAAGTCCCCAGGAAGCAGAATATGCAGATGCAGTGCGCATGCTGAAATTCCTGCGTTTCTTTAAAACCATAGAGGATGACAGTATCATCGTCAACAACTCAATTATCAGAGAGTTTATCGGCGGAAGTATTTTTACGGATTGATAAGAGGTATACCAGAAAGGATGCAGCAAGAAAATGGCAGAGATAACTGTAGTCGGAGGAATCAATATTGATATTGAGGGGATTCCCTATCAGCCGCTTCGCACGGCGGATTCCAATCCAGGGATTGTGAATCAGTCCTTTGGAGGCGTAGGGCGAAATATCGTAGAGAATATCGCAAGAATGGGCGGCGATGCAGCCATGCTTTCTTTGACAGGTGATGACTTTATGGGAGAAAGTGCTAGAAAGCAGCTGGAAAGTCTTGGCGTGGATACAGATCATATTTACCATATTCAGGGTGAAAGCACGGGGGTGTATTTGTCTATTCTCAATCATAGAAATGATATGGAACTTGCCATTTGCAACATGGATATTTTGGAGCGGATTACACCGGCATTTCTGGAAGACAAGATGGAGTTTCTGAATCGCTCGAAAATCGTTGGTGTGGATTGTAATCTACAGAGGGAAAGCTTGGATTACATCACGGAGCGTGCCAGAGTACCTCTGTTTCTAGATCCGGTATCTGCTTCAAAGGCGGAACGGGTAAAGCCGATTATCGGAGCTTTTCACACCATAAAACCCAATCGCATTGAGGCAGAACTGTTAAGCGGTATTAAGATCACTGATGAGATTTCTCTGTCAAGAGCAGGAGAATGGTTTTGCAGACAGGGTGTAAAAAGGGTCTTTATCAGTCTTGGCGAAAAGGGTGCTTATTACAGAGAAGGCGCTTGCGAGGGGATCGCAGCGACAAAGTCGGTGAGGGTATTAAGCGCCACTGGAGCCGGCGATGCTTTTTCTGCAGCGATTTTGCTGGGGCATGTGAAAGGCATGTCAGCCAGAGAAGCGGCGCAGATGGGCATCGCCTGTGCATCTATTGCTATGGAAGCGAAGACGGCAGTAAATCCGGAGATATCTATGGAAAAAGTATACGACAGAATATAGAATAGAAGCACCGGGTGAGTGACCGGTATGTACACATACAAAGGCTCGCTTTCAGGCAAAAGTGGAATATTATTAAAAAGATAGGACGGGGTTCGCTGAATTTGAGAATCACGTCCTTTTTCTTTTGTTATCTTTCTATAAAATATCAGTTCAAATAAATGGTCTATTCTGATATACTAAATAGAAAGCTATAAAAGGGTTGGGAGAAAACATGGATGGAAAGAGAGATTTTATAAGAGGCGCAGTGATTTTGAGCATATCAGGAATTTTAGTGAAACTGCTGGGAGCAGCGCTTAGAATTCCTATTGCCAACAAGCTGGGCGAGGGTATGGCATACTATAATGTAGCATATACGATATATGCCATTTTTTTAGTGCTGGCAACGGCGGGGATACCGGTTGCAGTTTCGCGCATGGTGTCGGAGCGCACTGCGGTAGGGAATCGGTCTGGCGCAAGAAAAGTCTTTCTTACAGCGTTGAAACTGATGGCGGTAATCGGAGCAGCCGCTTTTGCCATTTGTTTTTTCGGAGCAGATTTAATCGCCTCTGTAATTGATATTCCCGGCTCTCAAAATTCTCTGAGGGCCATAGCGCCAGCGCTGTGTATCGTACCGCTGCTTGCTGCCTTTCGGGGATATTTTCAGGGACAGCAGGATATGCGCCCTACAGCGGTTTCAGAAGTTTTCGAGCAGGTGGTGCGAGTAGCCGCAGGACTTGGACTGGGATTTTATTTATATGATGAGGGCTTGGATATCGCCGCTGCTGGCGCTACTTTTGGCGCTGTCGCGGGGGCCATGGCAGGCATGTGCGTAATAGGTGCGATTTACTGGAGACGATGCAGACAATTTGGAAAAGCTCCCGAACAACTTGCAGGCGAAGCTAGTTTAAGGTCGGAATCGACTGTAGAAATTCTGAAGAAAATTGCCTGGATTGCAGTACCTATCGTAATCGGGGCAGAAATCATGCCTTTGATGTCAGCCATTGATACGACACTGGTGGTTTCAAGGTTAAAAGATACAGGCTGGGAAGCGAGTGAGGCGTTGAACTTGTATAATCAGTATGGTGCTTATTGCGATACACTGATTTCACTGCCCCAGACTTTTACGCAGGCAATTGCGGTGAGCCTGGTGCCCTCCATTGCAGCATTTTTTTGGCAGGGAAGAAAAGATAAGGTGCAGGAAAACATCCGAATTAGTATGCGTATGACTATGCTTTTAGCGTGTCCTTGCGCTGTAGGTCTTTTTGTTCTTGCCAAACCAATTCTTCTTTTGCTGTATTTTAATCAGAGAGAAAATGCGCTGCAGGCTGTGCCGACTCTGCAGGTTATGACCATCGGCGTGATACTCCTTGCCATCGTGCAGACCACAACTGGAGCGCTGCAGTCCGTAGGTAAACAGATGAAACCGGTGCGCAATATGGCTGTCGGCGCTGTGCTGAAAACGGTGCTGACCTATGTGCTGGTGGGTATTCCCACCATTCATGTGAGGGGAGCTGCTTTGGGAACAAGTGGCGCATATTTGATTGCACTGATTTTAAACTTGCATGAAATAAAAAAGGAAACTGGTGTACACTTTCCCTTTGTGCAAACCTTTGTAAAGCCTATGCTGGCAGCTATGATTATGGGTCTGTGCGCGTATGGCTCCTATAATATAGTCTTCGCATGGGCGGGAAACGCTTTGGGCGTTTTATGCAGTATCCTACTCAGCATGGCGGCATACAGTGTTTTGGTTCTGCGCATGAAAGCTGTAAGTCCGGCAGAGCTGCGGGCGCTACCGGGAGGTGAGCTTTTGATGCGGATTTTCAGGGTTTAAGTCGATGGCGCAGTGCAGTCATCGGATATACATGCAGAGAATCTCGAATTAGGAATGTAAAAATCTCCACCATTTTAAGGCAAATGTAAGGCAATGTTGCGTTTCTGCGCTTGTGTAGTCTTGATGCTGCACCATATGACGCTGAATCAAGGGTCATGGTGCGGATGCCGCTTTTTCACTTAGAAAAAGTCCACCTTCCAGGGTGTTTTTAGGGAAAATAGTGCAGCACAGGTAAAATGAATTCTAAGATGGTTGTTGTCATAATAGAAACGCCAGGATCAGTGTATAATGATATGGGGTTTAAGCAGTTGAAATCACTGTGTCATATCATGAAAAAACTTCAAAAATCGTGAAAAGTTTTTTTAAAAAAGGGTTGCAATCTTTACCAACCTCATATATAATTAAAAGGCTTGCTTAAGGCGATGAAGTAGGAAGTTGCGGAGCTATCCGGTAATTTCTACAGAGAATTGTCCCCACCAGATGGGGGCGAAGGTGTTCGCCGACTTTTGCTTTGTGCGAAAAATAAAGAAACGCACGGAGCCGTGTGCAAAGTAAGCAATTCCACCGCACACGTTACAGAAGTGGGCATTTGACTGGGTTCTGCGCAGATTCGCGAGGCACAGAACATCTGGTCAGAAAAGAACCCCTGTACAAGCATAGCGAAAACAGTACAAAAAATTTTAGGAGGAAAAAATGAGCGAATTACAGAAAATCAGAATTAAGCTTAAGGCCTATGACCATGCGTTATTAGACCAGTCCGCAGCGAAGATCGTGGAAACTGCCAAGAAAACTGGCGCAGACGTTTCCGGACCGATTCCGCTTCCGACAGAGAAAGAAATCGTGACAATCCTGAGAGCTGTTCACAAATATAAGGACAGCAGAGAGCAGTTCGAACAGAGAACACACAAGAGATTGATCGATATCACCAATGCTACACTGCAGACTACAGACGCTTTAACTAAGCTGGATTTACCTGCTGGCGTAGACATCGAAATCAAGCTGTAGTCAGCTAAGGTGTAATAGTAAAGTTACGCAGGATTTTTTCGGGAGTGCAAGGCGTGTGAGTTTCGAGAAACGGAGCGCACTTAAGTGCGTGAGTATCGCAGAGAAGGAGCAGCAACGCAGCAATGCCGGAAAAAGACAAGTAAAGTAAGGGACCTTCCCTTAGTAAGATTGCATGAGAGGGAAAAGCTGCCAAAGGCTCACCTGTGAGAGCCCAGGCGCAAGATGCGGCGCCGCTGCGGCAAGTTGCACACCAGAGCAATCCAATGTAAGTGAAAAGGAGAAACAATATGAAAGCTATTTTAGGCAAGAAAATCGGTATGACCCAGATTTTCGCAGAAACAGGAGAAGTAATTCCTGTAACAGTTATCGAAGCTGGTCCTGAAGTTGTAACACAGGTTAAGACAGTAGAAACTGACGGTTACAACGCAGTACAGGTTGCATTCGAAGATCAGAAAGCACACAGAGTGAACAAACCTATGACAGGTCACTTTGCAAAGAGCGGTGCTCCTCTGAAGAAACATCTGACTGAATTCAGAGTAGAAGAAGGCGAAACTTACGAATTAGGACAGGTTATCACTGTTGCTGATTTCGAAGAAGGAAGCAAACTGGACATCACCGGTACTTCCAAAGGTAAAGGCACACAGGGTAACATCAAGAGACACGGACATCACAGAGGTCCGATGACCCACGGTTCTAAGCACAAGAGATTAGCCGGCGCACTGGCTGCTGGTACTTATCCTTCCAGAGTATTCAAGGGTAATGCCGGACCTGGTAGAATGGGACGCGAAACTGTTACCGTTCAGAACGTAGTTTTAGTAAAAGTTGACACTGACAGAAACCTGATGCTGGTTAAGGGCGCAGTACCTGGCGGCAAAGGAAGTCTGGTAAAAGTCCAGTACGCTGTCAAAGGTCAGGACAAATAGAATAGACTTCAGAAAGGAGGAAGCATAAAATGGCAAAAGTAACAATGCTTAACATGGCCGGAACTGAAGCCGGAACAATTGAGCTTAAAGACGAAATCTTTGGTATCGAACCAAATGCTAACGCTGTTCACGCAGTTGTTGTAAATTATCTGGCAAACCAGAGACAGGGCACACAGTCCGCAAAGACTAGAGGCGAAGTCAGAGGAGGCGGCAGAAAGCCTTTCAGACAGAAAGGTACCGGTCGTCACAGACAGGGTTCCACAACTGACCCTTCACAGGTAGGAGGCGGTATCGCTTTCGCACCGAAGCCAAGAGATTACAGCTATAAAGTACCTAAGAAGTTAAAGAGACTGGCACTGAAGTCCGCTCTTTCCGCAAAGGTATTAGATAAAGAAATCATCGTACTCGATGAACTGAAATTTGATGCTCCTAAGACTAAGGAAATGGTTAAGGTTTTAGAGAATGTCAAAGCTGCAAGAAAGGCACTGATCATCACTGCCGAAAAAGACGAAAACGTTGTTAGATCCGCAGCAAACATCCCTGGCGTAAAAACTGCCCAGGTAGGAACCATGAACGTTTACGAAATCGTAAACCACACAAGCTTCATCGTAACAAAGGAAGCAATCGAAAAAATTGAGGAGGTGTACTTATAATGAGAAGCGCATACGACGTAATTATCAAGCCGGTTATCTCCGAACAGAGTATGGACCAGGCACAGGAAAAGAAGTACACATTCAAAGTTGCAACAGACGCTAACAAGACCCAGGTAAAACTGGCTGTTGAAGAAATCTTTGGTGTTGAAGTTAAAAAAGTCAACATTATGAACTATGACGGAAAATTAAAGAGAATGGGAAGAACCATGGGAAGAAGAGCTGCTTACAAGAAGGCGATTGTAACCTTGACAGAAGCCAGCAAAGAAATCGAGTTCTTCCAGGGTCTGTAATATAGGAGGTAACTACGAATGGGAATTAAAAAATATAAACCAACGACTCCTGGACAGAGAGGTATGACCGTTTCTACTTTCGAAGAAATCACAGCGAAAACTCCTGAGAAATCTTTGACAGTAACTCTGAAAAAACATGCAGGAAGAAACGTTAGAGGTAAGATTACCGTTAGACACAGAGGTGGCGGTACAAGACCAAAATACAGAATCATCGACTTCAAGAGAAGAAAAGACGATATTCCGGGAACTGTTAAGACAATCGAATACGATCCAAACAGAAGCGCAAACATCGCTTTAATCGTATACGCAGACGGTGAAAAGAGATATATCATCGCACCTGAAAAATTAAAGGTAGGCGATGTAATCTATTCCGGTCCTGAAGCTGATATCAAGGTTGGAAACGCACTTCCAATCGCTAACATTCCAGTTGGTACAATGATTCACAACATCGAACTGAAGCCTGGCAAAGGTGGTCAGATGGCAAGATCAGCAGGTAATGCCGCGCAGCTGATGGCAAAAGAAGACAAATATGCGCAGGTAAGACTGCCTTCCGGAGAAGTTAGAAAAGTTCTGATTCAGTGCAGAGCAACCATCGGTGAAGTTGGAAATGCAGATCATTCCAACATCCAGATTGGTAAAGCAGGAAGAAAAAGACACATGGGTATCAGACCTACCGTTAGAGGTTCTGTTATGAACCCGAACGATCACCCACACGGCGGTGGTGAAGGCAGAGCGCCTATCGGACGTAAAGGTCCTGTTACTCCTTGGGGTAAACCTGCTCTTGGCTATAAGACCAGAAAGAAGAACAAAGCTTCTAATCAGTATATCGTAAAGAGAAGAAATGAGAAATAAGGAAGGAGCATAGATAAATGAGTAGATCACTTAAAAAAGGTCCTTTCGTAGACGTGAAGCTTCTGAAAGCTATCGAAGCAATGAACGAAGCGAACGAAAAGAAAGTTATCAAGACTTGGTCTAGACCATCTACAATCTTCCCACAGATGGTGGGTCACACAATTGCAGTCCATGATGGAAGAAAACATGTGCCTGTATATGTTACAGAAGACATGGTAGGACATAAGCTTGGAGAATTTGCTCCAACCAGAACTTACAGAGGTCATGCTGCAGATAAGTCATCAAAGGTTAGATAAGAAAAGGAGATAAGAAATGGAAGCAAAAGCAGTTGCAAAATACGTAAGAATGTCTCCTATCAAGCTGAAACCGGTAACTGATCTGGTTAGAGGCAAAGACTTAGCGGAGGCATTAACAATCCTGAAATTCACACCGGGTAAAGGTGCTGAAATCGTTGAAAAAGTTGTTCAGTCAGCAGCAGCAAACGCTGAAAACAATTTCGATATGAATCCGGACAATTTATACGTTGCTGAGGTATATGCTCATCAGGGCCCTACAATGAAGAGATGGAGAGCCGGTTCACAAGGTAGAGCATCAATCATTCTGAAGAGATCAAGCCACGTTGGCGTGACTCTGAAGGAAAGAGACTAAGATAGGAGGTTCATTGAATGGGTCAGAAAGTAAGTCCACATGGATTGAGAGTGGGCGTAATCAAAGACTGGAATTCCAAATGGTATGCAAACAAGCACAACTTTGCAGACATGCTGGTTGAAGATAACAAAGTCAGAGAATACGTAAAGAAAAAATTATATGCTGCAGGCGTTTCTAAAGTGTTAATTGAAAGAGCTGCAGAAAACAAAATCAGAGTCATCGTTTTAACTGCAAGACCTGGTATGGTAATTGGACGTTCCGGCAACGGCGTTGAAGAACTGAAGGCTGCACTGGTTAAAATGACAAAGAAAGAAGTAGAGATTTCCATCGAAGAAGTTAGAAGATCTGAACTCGATGCACAGCTGACAGCTGAGTCCATCGCACAGGCATTAGAAAGACGTGTATCTTTCAGAAGAGCCATGAAACAGGCAATGGGCAGAACCATGAAAGCTGGCGCAAAGGGAATCAAAGTTCTCTGCTCCGGAAGACTGGGCGGTGCTGAAATCGCTAGAAGTGAAAAGTACAGCGAAGGTAACGTTCCTCTCCACACTCTTCGAGCTGATATCGATTATGGGTTTGCGGAAGCAGACACCACTTATGGTAAGATCGGTATCAAAGTATGGATTAACCACGGAGAAATCCTCGACAAGGGATTACAGAGCCCGGTTCGCGAAGAAAAGCGTGAAAAGAGAGACAGAAGAGGCAAGAAAGACGGCGACAGAAGAAGAAACGACAGACGTGGCGACAGAAAGAGAAATGATCGCGGCGACAGAAACGACAGACACGAAGCGCCGAAAGCTGTAAACCCAAGAGTTAGAAAGACTCCGAAGGTAGAAAAAGTAGAAGAACCACAGGTAGAAGCAGCAGTGGAAACTGCAGAAGCTACTGAAGAATAAGCACTGAAGAAAGGAGGAACAAAGCCATGTTAATGCCAAAGCGCGTTAAACACAGAAGAGTTCATAGAGGTAGAATGAAGGGCGTAGCAACCAAGGGCAACACAATTACCTACGGTGCATATGGCCTGGTATCACAGGAATGTGGATGGATCACCTCCAATCAGATCGAGGCAGCTCGTATTGCCATGACAAGATCTATCAAAAGAGGTGGTAAAGTATATATCAAGATTTTCCCACACAAGTCAGTAACAAAGAAACCTGCTGAAGTACGTATGGGTTCCGGTAAAGGTGCACCTGAGTACTGGGTAGCAGTTGTAAAACCTGGCAGAGTCATGTTTGAGATTGAGGGGGTAACTGAAGAACAGGCAAGAGAAGCTATGAGACTTGCTATGCACAAGTTACCTGTTAAATGTAAGTTTGCCATCAAGGAAAACGCAGCAGAGGGTGGTGAAGCATAATGGAATTAAAGAAAATGAGAGAAATGACAGAAATCGAGCTCGCAGCTGAGCTGGAAAAGATGAAAAAAGAACTGTTCAACTTGAGATTCCAGCACGTAACAGGCCAGCTTGAAAACCCTGTTAAAATGAGAGAAGTAAAGAGAAACATCGCTAGAGTGAAAACTATCATAAGAGAAAAAGAACTGGAAAAGGTTCAGGCTTAAGAAAGGAGGATGTAAATTATGGCAGTTGAAAGAAACAGAAGAAAGACTAAAGTCGGCATCGTAGTAAGCGATAAGATGGATAAGACTGTAGTTGTTGCAATCGAAGACTTCGTAAGACATTCCCTTTACGGCAAAGCTGTAAAAAGAACCAAGAAGGTGAAGGCTCACGATGAAAACAACGAATGCCAGATTGGCGATAAAGTTAGAATTATGGAAACAAGACCTCTGTCCAAAGACAAGAGATGGAGACTTGTGAACATCGTAGAGAAAGTTAAATAAGGAGGCACCAAATCATGATTCAGACTGAAACTAGATTAAGAGTTGCTGACAATTCAGGTGCAAAAGAACTTTTATGTATCCGTATTCTGGGCGGTACTTCCCGTCAGTATGCGAATATCGGTGATGTAATCGTTTGTGCTGTTAAAGAAGCAACACCAGGCGGCGTCGTTAAAAAAGGTGACGTTGTCAAGGCTGTAGTGGTTAGAACTAAGAAAGGTGCCAGAAGAGCAGACGGCAGCTATGTAAAGTTTGACCAGAACGCTGCAGTAATCATTAAAGATAAAGAAGACAAGAGCCCAGTGGGAACACGTATCTTCGGACCTGTTGCAAGAGAGCTCAGAGATAAGGGCTTTATGAAGATTGTGTCATTGGCACCAGAAGTACTGTAAGGAGGTGTTGACAGATGCGTATTAAAAAAGACGACACAGTAATTGTGATTACTGGTAAAGATAAGGGCAAAACAGGCAAAGTCCTGAAAGCTATGCCGAAAGAAAACAGAGTCATCGTAGAAGGCGTAAACATTCAGACTAAGCACCAGAAGCAGACAAGAACTGCTAAGGCTGAAATCAAACATGTAGAAGGTCCAATCGACGCTTCTAACGTAATGTTCTACGATACAAAAGCAAAAGCAGCAGTAAAGATCGGTTACAAAGTTGATGGCGACAAAAAAGTTAGAGTCAACAGAAAGACCGGAGCTGTAATCGACTAAGAAAGGAGGAGACGATTTTGACAGCAAGATTAAGAGAAACTTATAAAGAAAAAGTATTCCCAGCACTGCAGGAAAAGTTCCAGTACAAAAATGTAATGGAAGTACCTAAGCTGGAGAAAGTTACTATAAATATGGGTCTTGGCGAAGCAAAAGAAAATGCTAAGATTCTGGAAACAGCCGTAAAAGAAATCGGACTGATCACAGGTCAGAGACCGGTTGTAACAAAGGCTAAAAAGTCCATCGCTAACTTCAAAGTGAGACAGGGCATGCCGGTTGGAGCAAAAGTTACTCTGAGAGGGGATAACATGTATGAATTTATTGATAAGTTCTTCAACATCTCTCTTCCTAGAGTAAGAGACTTCAAGGGTGTCAGCAAAAACTCTTTTGATGGCAGAGGAAACTATTCCATGGGTATCAAGGAACAGTTAATCTTCCCTGAAATTAACTATGATGATGTTGACACAATCAAAGGTATGAACATTGTATTTACGACGACGGCTAAGACTGACGAAGAAGCAGCAGCACTGCTTGAGCTTCTGGGCATGCCGTTCGAAAAGCAATAGGAGGTTAAGATGGCTAAGACATCTCTAAAAGTAAAACAGCAGAGAAAACCGAAGTACTCCACTCGCGCTTATACAAGATGCAGACTTTGTGGAAGACCTCACTCTGTATTAAAGAAATACGGCATCTGCCGTATCTGCTTCAGAGAGCTTGCTTACAAAGGTGAAATCCCTGGCGTAAGAAAAGCTAGCTGGTAAGAATTCGTTAAATCAGTGCGAAGGCGAAGCCCTAACCCGATTTCTGAAAGAAATCGCTGGTAGGTCTTGTGCGAGAAATTCCCAAATCTCCGATTTGGTGAATTTTACCGCCCCGATCTCAGCAAAAAGAAAGGATTAGACGCTTCGAACCGCGCAAGAGTAAAGGAGATATACTGTAATGACAATGACAGATCCAATAGCAGATATGCTAACAAGAATCAGAAATGCCAATACTGTAGGTCATGAAACAGTTGAAATCCCTGCATCAAGAATCAAAAAATCTATCGCAGAGATTTTACTGGAAGAAGGCTACATTAATGGATTCGAAGTTATAGACGATAACAAGCAGGGCATCATCAAAGTTCAGATGAAGTACGGTGCCGGCAAAGAAAGAGTTATCACAGGAATTAAGAAGATTTCAAAGCCTGGTCTGAAAGTTTACGCAAAGGCTAACGAAGTACCAAAGGTACTGGGCGGTCTGGGAATCGCAATCGTTTCCACATCTAAGGGCGTAATCAGCGACAAGAAAGCAAGACAGCTTGGCGTTGGCGGCGAAGTCATCTGTTATGTATGGTAGGAGGTAATGAATTATGTCTAGAATAGGTAATAGACCTGTTGCACTTCCTGCCGGCGTAGAAGTTACTGTAGATGCAAACAATCTTGTAACAGTAAAAGGACCGAAAGGTCAGCTGCAGGAACAGGTAAGCAAATTAATCAGCGTAGAAGTAAAAGAAAACGAAATTTTATTTACCAGACCTTCCGATGCTAGAGAGTACAGATCTCAGCACGGTCTGGCAAGAACACTGGTAAACAACATGGTAGTTGGCGTAACTGAAGGTTACCAGAAGAAACTCCAGTTGATCGGTGTTGGTTACAGAGCAGAGAAAAAAGGTGACACACTGGTTATGAACCTTGGATATTCTCATCCTGTAGAAATGAAAGACCCTGAAGGAATCACAACAGAAGTTCCTGATGCTACCACTGTAGTAGTAAAGGGTATCGACAAAGCAGTTATCGGAAACTATGCGGCAAACATCAGAGCTTGGAGAATGCCTGAACCGTACAAAGGAAAGGGTATCAAGTACGAGGACGAAGTTATCCGCAGAAAAGAAGGAAAAGCTGGAGCTAAATAAGGAAAGGAGTGAAGAAAAATGGCAAAAGAAAGCAGAAACGACAGACGTGTTAAGAGACACGAAAGAGTCAGAAAGAATTTATCCGGAACTCCTGAGAAGCCTAGACTTTGCGTTTTCAAGTCTAACAAGAACATTTCTTGCCAGATTATCGACGACGTAAACAAAGTTACTTTAGCTTCTGCATCTTCCCTTGATAAGGAACTGAAAGCCGAAATCGGTTACGGTGGAAACAAGGAAGCTGCAAAGAAAGTCGGTGAAGCCATCGCAAAGAGAGCACTGGCAAAAGGAATCGAAGTTGTTGCTTTTGACAGAGGCGGTTTCCTCTATCACGGAAGAGTGAAGGAACTGGCTGATGGCGCTCGCGAAGGCGGATTAAAATTCTAACAGGAGGAGATAAGGAATGCGTAATATCATTGATGCATCCAAGCTTGACTTAAAAGAAACTATCGTTAATATCAGACGTGTAGCTAAGACTGTTAAAGGCGGTAGAAACATGAGATTCAGCGTAACTGTAGTAGTCGGCGACGGCAATGGCTATGTAGGCGTTGGTCTTGGTAAAGCACAGGAAATTCCTGAAGCTGTAAGAAAAGCAACAGAAGATGCTAAGAAGAATTTAATATATGTTCCTACAGTTGGAACAACTATCCCACATAGAAACGTTGGTATTTTCGGCGCAGGTAAAGTTTTACTGATGCCTGCTGCACAGGGTACCGGAGTTATCGCAGGTTCCTCTGTACGTACCGTACTGGAAGCTGCAGGTATCAAAGACGTGAGAGCTAAGTCCATCGGCTCCAGCAACACTGGAAACATGGCTTATGCAACTTTGGAAGGTCTGAAGAGCCTGATGACTGTAGAAAAAGTTGCTAAGCTGAGAGGCAAAGCTCCTGAAGAAATTTTAGGATAAGGAGGAACGTTTCATGGCTATGTTAAAAATCACATTGACAAAGAGCACAATTGGCGCTTCCCCTAAACAGAGAAAAGTTGTCGAAGCGTTAGGACTGAAGAAGATGCATAGAAGTGTCGAATTAGCTGACACACCTGCAACTCGCGGTGCTGTAGCAAAAGTAGCACATCTTGTTACTGTAGAAGAACTGTAAGATAGGGGGTGCAAGGTAAAATGAAACTGCATGAGTTAAGAGCGGCAGAAGGTTCCACTAAAAACCGCAAAAGAAGAGGTCGTGGTACTGCTACCGGCCAGGGTAAAACCGGCGGCAGAGGTATGAACGGTCAGAAGTCCAGAAGCGGCGGCGGAGTCAGACTTGGCTTCGAAGGCGGACAGATGCCACTTTACAGACGTCTTCCAAAGAGAGGATTCACCAACATCTTTGGAACAGAGTATACAATTGTTAATGTAGAAGATCTTAATAGATTTGAAGCTGGTACTGAAGTTACACCTGAGCTGTTGAAAGAATTAGGCATGGTAAAACAGGTGAAAGACGGAATCAAGATTCTTGGAAATGGAACTTTGAACATCGGTATCACAGTAAAGGCACACAAATTTACTAAGAGCGCAATTGAAAAAATCGAAGCTGCTGGAGGAAAGGCAGAGGTGATTTAAGATGGAGATGCTTAAGACTATTTCACAGGCATTTAAAGTCGCTGAAATAAGAAGCAAAATGATTTTCACGCTGTTAATGCTGGTCGTTTTTAGAATCGGATCCAACATTCCTGTACCGGGCATTAACAGAGGTACGCTGGCACAGATGTTTACAGGTGAAACCGGATTGTTCGACTTGTTCGACCTGTTTTCCGGCGGATCCTTCAGCCAGTTCACCATATTTGCTTTAAGTATTACACCATACATTACGGCTTCCATCATTATCCAGCTTTTGACCATGGCTTTCCCTTATTTTGAAAGACTGGCAAAGGAAGGACAGGAAGGAAGAAAGAAGATGGCGCAGATTACTCGTTATCTGACCATCGTCCTTGCGCTGATTCAGGCGCTTGGCTTGACAGTAGGTCTGTTCAGAAGAGCAATCACCGACCAGACATGGTTCTCTTTCGCAGTAATTATTCTGGTTCTCACAGCAGGTACTGCATTCCTGATGTGGCTGGGTGAGCAGATTAACGAGAATGGAATCGGTAATGGTATCTCGCTGATTATCTTCGGCGGTATCGTTGCAAGAATTCCGAGCGGACTTCGCAGTCTGTGGACCCAGTATAACGATGGAGCGCTTTCCATCGTAACACTGCTGGTGTTCGTAGTATTTGCAGTTGCAGTTATTCTGGGCGTTATTGAAATTCAGCAGGGTACCAGAAGAATTCCTGTACAGTATGCGAAGAGAGTTGTAGGAAGAAAGATGTACGGCGGACAATCCACCCATATCCCTCTAAAGGTTAACCAGGCAGGGGTAATTCCGGTAATTTTCGCGCTGTCCATCCTGCAGTTCCCACTGACAATCACATACTTCTTCCCAGGCACTGCTTTTACTGAGTTTGTAACTAAGTGGCTGTCACCTGCGGGGAATCCGGGTGTATGGGTATATGCAGTATTTAACGTATTGCTGATTATATTCTTCAACTACTTCTATACAGCAGTTAGCTTTAACCCTGTGGAAGTAGCACAGAACATGAAAGCAAACGGCGGATTTATTCCGGGTATCAGACCGGGAAAAGCAACAGTTGAATATCTGAACAAAGTAATGTCAAGACTTTCATTTGTAGGCGCTATTTTCCTGGCAGTAATCGCAACGTTGCCAACAATTTTAGGCGTACTTGTTCCAGCATTGAAGGGAATGCACTTCGGCGGAACTTCTCTGCTTATCGCAGTAGGCGTTGCGCTTGATACAATGAAACAACTGGAAAACCAGATGGTTATGAGAAACTATCAGGGATTCCTGAAATAAGAGGAGATGAGCAAATGCTGAGAACAGTATTGTTAGGCCCTCCGGGCGCCGGAAAGGGCACACAGGCAGTGAAAATTGTGGAGAAGTACAATATCCCACACATTTCAACTGGAGATATTTTCAGAGAAAACATCAAAAACGGAACAGAGCTTGGTAAGAAAGCACAGGAATATATGAACAAAGGTGAATTGGTTCCAGATGAGTTGGTAATGGATTTAGCAACGGACAGACTTCTTGCAGATGACTGCAGGAATGGATTCCTGCTCGACGGCTTCCCTAGAACTGTTTATCAGGCTGAAAAGCTGGATGAATTCTTAGAAGCGCACGGTCAGAAACTTGACACTGTGATTGATATCGAAGTGGAAAAGGAAGAACTGGTTACAAGAATTACCGGAAGAAGAGTCTGCAAGGCTTGCGGCGCTTCCTTCCATGTCGTAAACATTCCTCCTAAAAAAGAAGGCATTTGTGACCTCTGCGGAGGCGAGCTGTTCCAGAGAGCGGACGACACGGTTGATGCTGTTGAAACCAGAGTCGCAGAATACAACGAAAAGACCAAGCCTTTGGTGGATTACTACACAAAGGCAGGCAATGTCGTTACTATCGATGGAGCGCTTCCTCTCGACACTGTATTTGCTGAAATTGTAAAAGCTTTAGGTGAATAGTATGATCATCATCAAATCCAAACAGGAAATTGATTTAATGCGTGAGTCCGGAAAAGTTACCGGCTATATTCTAAAAACGCTGGAAGACTTTATTAAACCGGGCATGTCCACTATGGACATCGACCGCTATGTAGAGGAAACCATCCGTAAGAACAAAATGATTCCCTCATTTAAAGGCTACGGTGGTTTTCCTGGCAGCGCATGTGTGTCCATTAACGAAGAGGTCGTGCATGGCATTCCCGACAAACATCGAATCATTCAGGAAGGCGATATTGTCAGCGTAGATGTGGGTTCGACCTACAAAGGCTATGTCAGTGACGCAGCAAGAACTTACGCTATCGGCAAGGTTGAACCTGAAGCACAAAGGCTGATTGATGTTACCAGAGAAAGCTTTTTCGAAGGCATCAAGTTTGCAAGAGCGGGAAACAGACTGTCAGATATCTCCCATGCCGTTCAGGTACATGCGGAGGGTGCAGGATTTTCTGTGATTCGTGACTTTGTAGGACACGGCGTAGGAAGAGATATGCACGAAGATCCGCAGATTCCTAACTATGGCAAGGCGGGAAAAGGACCGAGACTGGTCAGCGGTATGGTATTTGCTATTGAACCGATGATTTGTCAGGGCGGCTACGAAGTAGAAACGTTGCTCAATGACTGGACAGTGGTTACAGCTGACGGAAAGCTTGCAGCGCATTATGAAAATACTGTTGTTATTAATGATGGTGAGCCTGAACTGCTTACCTTATAGTAAAGAGAGAGGTGTATTTATGGCGAAAAAAGACGTCATCGAAGCAATGGGAACCGTTGTAGACGCACAGCCAAACGCTATGTTCAAGGTGAAGCTTGAAAACGGTTTTGAAGTACTCGCACACATTTCAGGAAAAATCAGAATGAATTATATAAGAATCCTTCCGGGAGATAAAGTGAAAGTGGAACTTTCCCCTTATGACCTGACTCGCGGAAGAATTATCTGGAGAGATAAATAATTCCCTCGGCTTCGCCCTGGGAATTATAGACAAGATAAAATCTTTCGCAGCTTCGCTGTAAGGAAATCTTGTTTGAAATTCCCTCGACTTCGCCCTGGGAATTATAGAAAATCGCATAGATATGGAGGAGGAATTAAAATGAAAGTTAGAGCTTCCGTAAAACCAATCTGTGAAAAGTGCAAGGTAATCAAAAGAAACGGACGAGTAATGGTGATCTGTGAAAATCCGAAGCACAAACAGAGACAAGGTTAATTAAATTCGTTAAATCCCCTGCGAGGACCAGGACCGCAGGAAAGATAAAATTTATTGTTATTAGAACCCCTGTCTGTATCACCCCTGGAAGGTGACGGAAGATAGGAGAAGGAGGAAACGTATGGCTCGTATAGCCGGTGTCGACTTACCAAGAGACAAAAGAGTAGAAATTGGTTTAACTTACATTTACGGTATCGGAAGAAAAACCTCAAATGTAATCCTTGAAAAAGCAGGCGTAAATCCTGATACAAGGGTAAAAGACCTGACTGAAGATGAAGCTGGTAAAATCAGAAAGATCATCGATGAAGAATACCTTGTAGAAGGTGACCTGAGAAGAGAAGTTTCTCTGAATATCAAGAGACTGATGGAAATCGGCAGCTACAGAGGTATCAGACATAGAAGAGGTCTGCCTGTTAGAGGTCAGAAAACAAAGACAAACGCTAGAACTCGCAAAGGTCCTAAAAAGACTGTAGGCAGAAAGAAGAAATAAGAAGGAGGTAGGAAACAATGGCTAAAACTGCTAAAAAGGTAGTTAGAAAAAAGAAAAGAGAACGTAAGAACATTGAAAAAGGCCAGGCACATATCCAATCCACCTTTAACAATACTTTAGTCACTCTTACAGATATGGACGGAAATGCACTTTCCTGGTCCAGCGCAGGTTCCCTGGGTTTTAAGGGTTCCAGAAAGTCTACTCCATACGCTGCACAGATGGCTGCTGAAGAAGCAACTAAAGGTGCACTGGAACACGGCTTAAAAACAGTTGAAGTTTACGTAAAGGGTCCAGGATCCGGAAGAGAAGCTGCTATCAGAGCACTGCAGGCAGCTGGTCTTGAAATCACTATGATTAAGGATATCACACCGATTCCGCACAACGGATGCAGACCGCCAAAGAGAAGAAGAGTCTAATTGAAGGGAGGAGTAATATAACATGGCAAGATATACAGACGCTAACTGCAGATTATGCAGAAGAGAAGGCCAGAAGCTTTTCTTGAAGGGTGAAAGATGCTATAGCGGCAAATGCGCAATTGAGAAGAGAAATTACGCTCCCGGACAGCACGGTCAGTCCAGAAAGAAGACTTCTGACTATGGACTGCAGCTCCGCGAAAAGCAGAAAGCTAAGAGATTCTACGGAATGCAGGAAAAGCAGTTTAGAAATTTATTTGATAAAGCTGCTAGAAAACAGGGTAAGACAGGTGAAAACTTACTGATCTTATTAGAAACCAGATTGGATAACGCAGTATATAGATTAGGTTTTGCATCTTCCCGAAAAGAAGCAAGACAGCTGGTTGTTCACGGACATTTCACAGTAAATGGCAAGAAAGCTACAGCTCCATCTATGCAGCTGAAAGCTGGTGATGTCATTAAAGTTAAGGAAAAGAGCACAAGCTCCCCTAAATTTAAGGAAATCAAAGAAATGTCAATCACTGTACCTTCATGGATGGCAGTAGACGTTGAGAAATTAGAAGGTAAAGTTGTTGCTATGCCAACAAGAGAAGATATCGATACTCCGGTTGCAGAGCACTTAATCGTCGAATTGTACTCCAAGTAAACAAGCGGCATAAAACCGGTATTACTTGGAATAAGAAGGAGGGTTTTTAGTGATAGAAATCGAAAAACCAACAATCACTAAGTTTGTGGACGAAGACGGTACTTACGGCAAATTTGTCGTAGAACCTCTTGAAAGAGGTTATGGTACAACACTGGGAAACTGCATGAGAAGAATTCTCTTGAGTTCACTTCCGGGTGCTGCTGTAACTTCTGTAAAAATCGACGGAATACTTCACGAGTTTTCAACGATACCAGGTGTCAAAGAAGACGTAACAGAAATCATCTTAAACTTAAAGAAACTTGCTGTAAGACTGAACGGCGATAATACAAAGCGTGTAATCATCAATGCGGTTGGTCCAAAAGTTGTAACGGCTGCTGACATTATTGGTGATTCCGAAATGGAAATTTTCAATCCTGAGCTGCATATTGCAACACTGGAAGAAAATGCTACACTTGTAATGGAAATCAATCTCGCAAGAGGCAGAGGCTATGTACCTGCTGACCAGAACAAGACAGAAAGCACACCGATTTCAGTGATTCCAGTTGACTCTATCTACACACCTGTTAGAAAAGTCAACTATACAGTAGAGAACACAAGAGTTGGTCAGGTCACTGACTTTGACAGATTGATTCTGGAAATTTGGACAGATGGTTCCATCACACCGGAGGAAGGCGTATCCATAGGAGCGAAGATTATGCAGGAACACCTGAATCTCTTCATTCAGCTGGACGACTCCACCGATGGCATGGAAATCATGGTCGCAAAAGAAGAAGACCAGAAAGAAAAAGCGCTGGAAATGACAATTGATGAATTGGAACTTTCCGTTCGTTCCTTCAACTGTTTGAAGAGAGCTGCAATTAACACTGTTGAAGAGTTGACCGAACGCACCGAAGAGGATATGATGAAGGTTAGAAACCTTGGGAAGAAGTCCCTCGACGAAGTGAAAGCAAAATTAGAAGAATTAGGACTTGGTCTCAAACCAAGCGACGATTAATCATTTGCACAAACCATGATACGACTTGTGCCAAGCTGCTCACGCAGTTCGCAGGGCACAAAAGCATAAGGTCTCCCCATCAATTTCCCCTGGAAATTGGGGCGAGAACCATTACGAAAGGAGAATTGATATGCCAGGATATAGAAAACTGGGCAGACCTACTGCTCACAGAAAAGCTATGCTGAGAAATCTGGTAACTGATCTGCTCAGAGAAGGTAGAATTTCTACTACTGACTGCAGAGCTAAGGAAGCTAGAAGAGAAGCAGAAAAGCTGATTACACTTGCAAAGCGCGGCGACCTTCACGCAAGAAGACAGGCGCTGGCATACATCTACGACGAAAGCGTAGTAAGCAAGCTGTTTGATGAAATTGCACCAAAGTATGCTGACAGAAACGGTGGATATACAAGAATTCTGAAGCTGGGACCTAGAAGAGGCGATTGCGCTGAAGTAGTGTTCGTAGAATTAGTATAATCAAACATCAACTTAATACTAAACATGAAAACCCTGTAAGGCATACGCCTTGCAGGGTTTGTTCATTCTATATTTCTTTATGGAGGGGAACGCTTAGTACGTCTTGCTATATTTTAAATAGTACTCTTGTGCTTTATCCTCGGTTAGGGAGAAGTGCTTTTGCAGCTTAGAGAGAATCTGTACCTGCGTCTTTCCTTCTTCCAGATTATCCAAAATAAGGGCGGCGATGCCCTGTTCTATACCTACTGCTTTACCTTCTGCGAGACCTTCTCGTCTGGCTGCATCACGTTCCGTAGTACGGTCGTGTTTTGCCATCTCCTCATGCCATAAGAGAACTTCTAAGACTTCATCGTCTGTAACATTTTTGTATACCCGATCGGACATATGGATTGCCTCCTCATCAGTTTCTAAGAGTTTTGCAACATAATCTTCTTTCTGGTCATCACCAACGTATTTTATATAGGAACAGAACTGCTCCAACGGGCTCATCAGCGAAGGATCTTGCGCCTGCAGTTTCCCCAACTCCAGAAAATGAATTTCCAGCTTGTCAGTTAGAGGGTACCCGTAGGTGTCCTCTGCCATGATAAACCGGGTATGGAAATCCGGAATATGGCTGAACTGTATGCCATTGACAAAAGAGATGACTACGTTTTTCTTCATTTTACCATAGTTTTCCCCGGAATCCAATGAAGAATTTGTCATGCGGCAGCCATACAGCAGAATACGGTTTTCGAAGCCATCCTGTACTTTATTCTGCATTTCCACGTTGAACTGCTCTCCATCATGGGTTTTGGCGCGGATGTCCATAACCGTGCCTGTATCGCTCGGTTTGAAGCCTTTGTGCACGCTGTTTAGAACGGTAACCTCTGTAATGGGATCATCTTTGCGGTCCAGAACCAGATTCAGCATAGCCATCAGTGCATGGCGGGATGCGTCTGTATCGGACGCATAGACAAAGTAGAAGACCAGATCATCAGTCAGGCGTAATTGTGATTTTTGTTTCATATTTCTCCCTTTCTTTGAACGAAATCAGCAAAAACTAAAAAAGAGAAAATGACAAAATAGTAAAATTTTGCCTTTTTCTCTTTATACTAATTTTATCATGGAAAAATCCCCTAGTCAATACAAAATTTGGAAGATGATAGACTGAAAGAAGAAACGGGCTGCTAGCTATGTTTTGAGAAAATACTTTGTAAAAATGGTAAACTGATTTGGAAGCAGAGTTTTATACTGTACAAAGCTTTCCGCCTGTGCTATACTGTATATAAATCATTAGAAACAATTGAATGAAACTATTTCATGTTCTGACAAGTTGTCAGCTAAGAGGGAAGCAGGTGTGAGTCCTGCGCGGTTACCGTCGCTGTATTGAAGGAATGCTGCTAAGAAACCACTAACGTTTCGTGATGAAACGTCGGGAAGGATAGCAGTGTGATGATTTCTGAGCCAGAAGACCTGCATGGAGTACTGAAGCGGCTGACGGTTATTGGCTAAGCAAGATAGAACATACAGAAAAAACGGGCTGTAGCACCATTGTGCTACAGCTTTTTTATTGTCTGAGGATAATGATATCATATCACAGGAGGTGAGCCATGGAAAATAAAGGACTTGGTGAAACAGCGGAATTTTGTTCCTTTCACCCACTTGTCAACATTACCTATTTTGCGCTGGTTGTGGGTATTACTATGTTTTCTATTTCACCGTATTTTTTGGCGGTGAGCCTGGTATTTTCCTGGAGCTATGCCTTCGTGCTCAAAGGCTTTAAGAGCCTGAAGCTAAACCTTGGGATTTCGCTGGCGATGCTCCTTGTCATGGTAATTATCAACATGTTTTTCAACAACAATGGAGAAACGGTGCTGATGTATATCAATACCAACAGGATTACAGCGGAGTCTATCGTTTTCGGTATTGCATCTGCGGTTATGCTCATTGCCGTGGTTGTGTGGTTTTCCTGCTTCAACGTAATTATTACAGCGGATAAGCTGATTTACCTTTTCGGAAAAGTTGCACCAGTGCTGGGGCTGACCCTGTCCATGATTTTCAGATTTATCCCCCTGCTCAAAAATCGCTTTGCGGAAATTACTCTGGGACAAAAATGCATGAAACGCAGTCATACCGAAGGAAATTTAATCAGACGCGCCAGGCAGCTTTTAAAGGAAGTATCCATCTTAATCGCATGGTCATTGGAAGCATCTATTGAAAGTGCCGACTCTATGGAAGCCAGAGGTTATGGGCTGAAGGGCAGAACAAGCTTTCACCTCTTCAAGTTTTCGAGAAGAGATATTGCCATGCTGATATTGATGGCAGTGACGGCATCTCCGGTATTTTATGGTGCTTATCTAGGGGTCACCAACATGTACTTTTATCCGAAACTGGTCCTTCCGCAGTTGGATTTGACAACGGCGTTGATTTTAATCAGCTACGCAATTTTATCAGCGGCACCGATGATTGTCGACATCATAGGAGAATATAAATGGAAACAATTAGACTTGAACATGTGACTTTTTCTTATCCCCTAGCGGAAGGTAACGCCTTAAAGGATGTAAGTTTTGCTATAGAGCCCAGCGAGTTTATCGTACTGTGCGGCAAGTCGGGCTGCGGAAAAAGCACTCTTTTGAAACAACTGAAGAAAAATTTGATTCCCTACGGCAATTTGCAGGGGCAGGTTTTGTACTGCGGTGAGCCTGTGGCAGATCTCGATGATCGGCGCAGTGTAACGGAAATTGGATTTGTACAGCAGAATCCGGACAATCAAATTGTTACGGATAAGGTTTGGCACGAGCTTGCCTTTGGCCTTGAAAGTCTGGGCATGGACAATGCGACGATTAAGCGAAAAGTGGCAGAAATGGCAAGCTATTTCGACATCCAGGGCTGGTTTCGCAAAAATGTAAGCGAACTGTCTGGCGGACAGAAGCAGCTTCTCAATCTGGCGTCTATTATGGCAATGCAACCGAAGCTTCTGATTCTGGACGAACCGACTTCCCAGCTGGATCCTATTGCGGCTTCAGAATTTTTATCAACCATATATAAAATTAACAGAGATCTTGGTACGACCATTATTATTTCGGAACATCGCCTTGAGGAGATATTCCCTATGGCAGACAAAGTCATGGTTATGGACAAAGGTGAGGTTATCGCTTTTGATGAGCCGGGAAAAATTGGAGAATTCCTGTCCGGAGAATCAGAAGCGGATAGGCATCCAATGTTCTATGGGCTGCCTGCAGTGATGAGAATTTTTTCTAGTGTATTACCTGATGAGAAGAGCCCGCTGACCATCAGGGAGGGCAGACTTAAGGCGGCAGAACTGCTGGAGGGAAAGAGCCCGGAGGTTACAACACCAGTAGAAGAGCAGCCGTCAGAGTCTTCCGGCAAGGCAGTGATTACGGTGAAAGACCTTTGGTTTAAATACAGCAGAGAAAGCGGTGAAGTACTGCGGGGTCTGAATCTTTCCGTGGAAGAGAATCAGTGGTATTGTCTTCTTGGCGGAAATGGAACCGGAAAGAGCACGACCCTGAAAATGATTGCAGGCATGCTAAAGGCGCAGCGGGGCACGGTGAAAACTGACAGGGATATCATGTCTATGCTTCCGCAAAATCCCCAGGCGCTTTTTACAGAGATTACAGTGGAAGAGGAACTGCTGGAAGCTCTGCATTTTATGAAGATGTCAGACAGCCGCAGAATTGAGCATGTCAATGCTATGCTTAAGTTGATGGAAATAGAGCATCTTCGCAAGGCGAATCCTTACGATTTGTCCGGTGGAGAACAGCAGAGGCTGGCACTTGGTAAAATCCTTCTGCTGGAGCCTAAGATTTTGCTATTGGATGAGCCGACTAAGGGGCTTGATCCTTTTTTCAAGAGAACCCTTGCTGGGATTCTGCGAAAGCTGGTGGAAAGCGGCGTGACCATTTTTATGGTTTCCCACGATGTAGAGTTTTGCGCAGAATATGCGGATAAGTGCGCAATGTTCTTTGACGGAGACATTGTATCTATTGGCAATCCGAAGACCTTCTTCTCCGGTAACAACTTTTACACCACCACAGCAAACAAGATTATTCGTCAGTGGAAGCCGGACGGTATTACCTGTGAGGAGGTGGCTACATGGCTAAAAGCTACAATTTAACGCAGGTAGAAGCAGCGCATCGTAAACGGACGCTGGTATCGGCAGCCCTGATTTTTCTGGCAATGCCTCTGACAATTTTTATCGGACTGCAGTTTGGAAAGAGCAAATTTATGATTGTCAGCGTGATTCTGCTGATTTATACCATGCTTCCTTTCTTCATGGTCTTTGAAAAGCGAAAGCCAAAAGCGAGAGAAATCGTTTTGATTGCTATGATGTCGGCGCTGACAGTAAGTCTGCAGCTGTTTTGCCATATTTCACTGCCGCTGCAAATTGGCACGGCGATGATCATCATATCAGGTATTTCTCTTGGACCGGAGGCAGGTTTCCTCATTGGCGCAGTATCCCGGTTTGTCTGCAATTTTTATATGGGGCAGGGACCGTGGACACCGTGGCAGATGTTCTGCTGGGGGATTCTAGGATTTCTTGCAGGTTTAGCATTTAACAAGGTAGACCTGGATGAGCTGAAATCACGCCACTTTAAGCTAATTATGGGACCAGTACTGTGCGTGATATTCGGAATACTGATTGCATATGTATGCTATCAGATATGGCCGGGTACAGACGGAACCTTTTTCGGATGGAGACTTTATGTTTTCGGCTTTCTAGGACTTTTAGCGGGTGTGCTGCTGCAGCGAAAGAGACTGCCTGTAGACGGCGTGACTTTGGCAATATTTACCTTTGTTACAACCTTCGTCCTTTACGGAGGGATTATGAATATATGCGCACTGGTAACATCAGCGGGCGCACCTGGAGCAGCATTATCTATTGAGCAGATGAGACTTTTGTACATCTCAGGCGCACCTTATGATGCGTACCACGGCAGTACAGCGGCGCTATGCGTGTTTCTGTTTGGCAACAGCATCATAAAGAAATTAGAGAGGATTAAAATAAAGTATGGAATATACAAATAATGGTTTTCGCAGGTTGACAGAGTGATTTGATGACAAGTCCTTGCTTTACAAGAATTTCTAAAAGAGTAAGAAAAGTGAAATCTGACTAGAAAGATTTAGTTGTATTAAGGAGGAATCTATGAAAAGAAAACTACTATCCTTGTTTGTAGCGTTTTGTCTGGTTTTGTCGTTCATGACAAGCTTTGCCTTCGCAGCGGACAGTGACACTCCGTACAATGAAGCACTTGAAAAAACGAAGACCTATATTACAAAGCAGGTGAATGAAAAGGGTGCTGTTTATGGAACAGAATGGATGATTTTGGGACTGGCGCGTTCTGGTGCAAACTTGAATGACCAGCTTTTCAGCGATTACTATAACGATGTGGTGAAAACCGTCAAAGCATGTAAAGGTGTTCTTCATGCAAAAAAGTACACAGAGTATTCCAGAACGATTCTGGCGCTCAGTGCTATTGGCAAGGACCCAAGCAATGTAGGCGGTTATAATCTCCTGGAAAAGCTGGCGGATTTCAATCGGGTTAAGTGGCAGGGAATCAATGGAACGATTTGGGCGCTTATTGCACTGGATTCTAAGAATTATACAATTCCAAAGGTAAAAGGCGTGGAGGTGCAGACAACCAGAGATAAACTGATTCAGGAAATTTTGGGGCAGCAGCTTGCAGGCGGTGGTTTTGCACTGTCTGGAACGAAAGCTGATGTGGATATTACGGCTATGGCACTGCAGGCACTGGCGCCGTATACTGGGCGCAGTGAAGTAAAGAAAGCTGTGGATAAGGCTGTGCAATGCCTGTCAGATATGCAGAAAGATAACGGTACCTATGATTCATGGGGAATTGAGAACTCTGAAAGCATTGTACAGACTATCATAGCTATGACAGCACTGGGGATTGATCCGGGAAAAGATGAGCGTTTTGTTAAGAATGGCAAAAGTGCAGTTGATGGTCTGATGACCTTCTACGATGCACAGGGTGGATTCAGACATGTAAATACTGCTGCAGACGGCTACCCGCCGGTTATCAACGGCATGGCAACAGAGCAGGGGTATTATGGACTGGTGGCCTATGACAGATTTATAAACCAAAAGAACAGTCTTTTCGATATGACAGATGGTGAAAAACCTCTGGCAAAACCTGCAAAGGCGGCAATTTCCTCACTGAAATCCTCTAAAGCAAAGACCTTTGTAGTAAAGTGGAAAAAGGTTACAAATGCCAGCGGATATCAGATTGTTTACTCGACAAACAGCAAATTCACGGCAAGCAAGACTGTGTCTGCTTCTAAGTCCACCTTGTCAAAGACTGTGAAGAGTCTGAAATCGGGAAAGACCTATTACGTTAAAGTTAGAGCTTACAGAACCGATGCCAAGGGAAATAAGCTTTACGGAAGCTACAGTTTGATAAAGAAGGTTAAAGTAAAATAGTATGGATAAAGAATTTGAAAAGAAAGTCAGAATGAAGAGAATCCGGGCAGCGGCAGTGGCAATTATCGTCATTGCTATCGCAGCGTATCTGATTTATGACATGGATGTTGAGAAGGCTGACTACGGTGATTCTCTGCAGGAACAGATTACAGCTGCTCAGAGTCTTTACGATGAACAGAAGGAAAATGCTGGAAATGAAGAGGGGCAGTATGCTCCATATACACTGCTTGCCTTCTCGCAGCAGATAGACAAAGCCAAAGCAGTAGCGGAGGATGAGGCCAGTGAGTACAATGCAGAAAAGGACGCCTACGAACAGCTAAAAGATGATATCAAGGCTTTTAAAAAGGCTGATAACAGCGATGTGGTGCCTGCGGAAGAAGCAGAAAAACTGGCTAAAGAAAAGGGGGCTGAAAACTACACGGTTGATTTTAAAAAGGACAAAGAATTGTCTTATGTGATTGCAGGAGAAAATCTGAAAAAGCCAGTTACCATGAACCTGACTGCAGAGGAAGAAGGACCATACTATGGTCAGATTTCTGAGATTCTTGCGGAACTTTCACTGCAGGGGCAGGTGGTCTCTTTCTATCAGGACGGCAGCTTTGGCGGAAAAATTAGTGTGACTGCTCCGATGTATCTGGAAAAAGAGACAAAGGCGTATGCCTATAAAGTTGATTTGGAAAAAGGTACTTTAGAATATGTTTCCGATGCCAAGCTCTCTAAAGAGGGTCAGACGGCGACTTTCAGCGTGTCAGAAGGCGGCGATTACGTCATTGTCACCAAGAAAATACACAAGGACGGCAAGAAAAAGGCGCTGGATATCGAGGAACTGGAAGAAGTGGCACAGCAGGATGCTGAGAGCAATGATGGAAAAACAGGAGATAAGAAAGGCAGCAGTTCTTCTTCCAACAAGGGTGGAAATTCTTCCAATGACAATCCTTCTGATAAACCAGAATCTAAGAATATTACCGTATCCATCGAAATTCGCTGCGATACTTTGGCGCAGGATTTATCCAAACTGGAGAATCCGGCTCTTGAGGCATATGTGCCATCTGACGGTACGATTTTGCCGGCCACCAAGGTGACTGTAAAAGAGGGAAGCACAGTATTTGATGTGTTGAATAAAGTATGCCGGGATAAGAAAATTCACGTAGAGTCTTCTTATACACCAGCATTTGGTTCTTACTATATAGAAGGAATCAACTATCTCTACGAGTTTGACGGCGGCAATTTAAGCGGCTGGATGTACAAAGTAAACGGCTGGTTCCCGAATTATGGATGCTCTGCCTATACGCTGAAAGATGGAGATTCCATCGTGTGGGCATATACCTGTGATTCGGGTGAAGATGTAGGCCGCAAACTGCCAGAATAAATTTATTTATAAAGTATTGATATATATTTTAAGGAGGAAAAAAATGAAAAGAAAATTAGTATCTTTGCTGCTGGTTTTAACATTAGTAGTATCTTCTGCAGCAGCGATGACCTGCCTGTCCTGGGCAGCAGAGAAAGGCGCTACAGTTTATGTAACCATCAGCAATCGTGGTGATGTAGCTGTAACAGAAGAAGGCGAAGTCATGGCGGACGTAGCCGTAAAGGTTTCAGAAGGCGCAACAGTGGACGACGTCATGAAGGCTTTCCATGAGGCATATTGCAAAGATGGATACAAGATGGAAGAGGGAAACTGGGGACCTTTTGTTTCAAAACTCTGGGGCGTTGAGACACAGAACACTTTGTTCTTTGTCAACGATGTAGCATTGGTAGAGACAATTTCCAATGTAAAACTTAAGGCTGGCGATAGAATCGTTGCGTCCATCAACGCAGATGATAAACTCTATTCTGACTTCTATAGCTATTTCAGCCCAAAGAAAACCACTGTCACCACAGGTGAAGATCTTTCCCTGACACTGAAAGGCTTCTCTGGCATGCTAGGAGGAGATGCAGCGGCTATTGCAAATGCACAGCTGGGTGTTGTAACTGATAAAGGCTTTGTGGCACTGGAAGGTGTTGTAACTGACGAAGCAGGAAATGCTGTCATTAAAATGGACCCGGCACAGTTTGAAGTTGGAAAGACTTACGTAATTTCTGCAAAGGGCACAGTAGCAACTACTGCAACCGATTGGAATGCAGAAGGAACCCCGACTGTGGATGTAGATGCTCCGATTATGGCGCCGGTTTGCAAAGTAACCGTGCAGAGCAAGATTGCAGCAGGCGTAAAAGGAACTAAAATTACCAATCTGAAAGCAGCTGCCTCCAAAGGAAAGGTATCCCTGACCTGGAAGAAGAGCGCAGGCTATAAAGTAGACGGATATCAGGTATACAGATCTACTAAGAAATCCAGCGGATTTACCAAGATGTTTACTACCAAAGCAAGATCCTATAAGAACACAAAATCTCTGAAAAAGGGAACTCGTTACTATTACAAAGTCAGAGGTTACAGAACTGTAGATGGAAAGACTGTTTATACTGAATGGTCGAACGTTGTTTCTGTAATTGCGAAATAATTGAAAGAGATAATCATGAAAAAAATATTAAGTGTATTTTTGTCCCTGACAATGGCTTTCACGCTAGTGCTTTCCTCAGCTGCTTCTGCTCATGGAGCAAGTGTCAGCTGGAAGACTGCTATGAGCAAGACCGAAAGCTATATGACAAAGAAACTGGCAAATCCGACTTATGGTGACGAATGGGCACTCCTTGGACTTGCCAGAAATGGTGCAGCGGTTACAGATGCTACATATAATAAGTACTATAAAAATCTCGGGAAAGTTTTGGCGGACAAAAAAGGTGTGCTGGATGCCCGTAAGTACAGTGAGTATTCCAAGGTAATTCTGACCCTGACTGCCATGGGAAAAGATCCTACAAATGTAGGCGGCTACAATCTTTTTGAAAAATTAGCAGACTTTGAAATGGTAAAGAAGCAGGGCATCAACGGACCTGTCTGGGCGCTGCTGGCACTGGACTGCGACGGCTATGAGATTCCAAAGGTAGAAGGGATTTCTCAGGTTACAAGCAGGGAACTTTTGATTGAGAATATTTTATCTCAAGAAAAAGAAGGTGGCGGTTTTGCTTTGACTGGCGATGCAGCGGATGTGGACATAACCGCTATGGTATTGTCTGCTCTGGCGCCATATCGGACGAGGACTGATGTTGGGACCGTTGTTGATCGCGCAATTGCTGTACTTTCTGAAAAGCAGATGGCAGACGGAGGTTTTGAAACTTTGAAGACTGCTAACGCAGAGAGCAACGTGCAGGTTATTGTAGCACTGACTTCTTTGGGAATAGACCCTCATAAGGACAAGCATTTTATTAAAAATGGCAAATCTGTTTTGGATGCTTTGCTGACTTATTATGCCACAGGCGGCGGATTTCGCCATGTAAACAAGTCTACAGTCGGCTACGAGCCGGTAGTCAATGGTCTTGCGACGGCGCAGGGATATTATGGACTGACGGCATACAGCAGGTTTTTAAATGGGAAAAATACGCTCTATGATATGAGAGATGGTAAAACCATTGCAAGACCAATAAAGCCGACAATTTCTTCACTGAAATCTTTAAAAACAAAACAGCTGACAGTGAAGTGGAAAAAGATTTCCGGCGTAAAGGGCTACCAGATTGTCTATGCCGCAAACAGCAAATTCACAGCGAGCAAGACAGCGACAGCTACTGCTTCCAGCGTGCAAAAGACTATAAAAAGCCTGAAAAAGGGAAAAACCTATTATGTGAAAATCCGGGCCTATAAAGACGATGGCGAGGGCGGCAAACTCTATAGTGAGTATTGCAGCGTAAAGAAGGTAAAAGTGAAATAAATCAAAGGAAAAGAGAACGTCAGGACTGATGTTCTCTTTTTGTCGGGATTATAGCGGATGAAAAGACGTATATTTCAATTCTTGTAAAGAAAAAGACTCCGCTTGGCGGCAGAGTCTTTTTCTTGCGATATTTAGTATTTAATTAAGAAAGAACGTTCAAAAGTGTGCAAACCATTAACTTTTGACTCCTTTAGTATATACGGTTTTTGTGGTAATTTCAAGAAGAAATTGAGCGTATTTATGTTTTTTTTGTGTGAGAAGTGTAACCTTGGAAATTGTTCTCCGTCTATAGAAGTGAAAGGAGGTGCAGCCAGTGAATGAAGAGGAGATTTTGATGCTCTACTGGCAGAGAAATCAGAATGCCATAGCGCAAACAGAGGCACTTTATGGGAGTCAACTTTTACGGCTGGCGGAAAATATTTTGCATAGTCGTCAGGATGCCGAAGAGTGCGTCAGCGATACTTATTTGAAAGCGTGGAATGCCATTCCGCCGAAAAGACCGAATCATTTGTTCGCATATTTGGCAAAAATCTGCAGGCTTACTTGTTTTGACAGACTGGACTGGAATCATGCGAAGAAGAGAAATTTTCCGGTGGTGGAATTATCTGTGGAGTTGGAGACGTGTATACCCGACGAATCTGTCCAGTGTAGTTTTACAGGGCAGGAAATCGGAGTGCTGCTCAGTTCTTTTGTGAAGCAGTTGCCTATTGGAAAAAGGCAGATGTTTTTGCGGCGTTACTGGCTGGGACAGTCTGTGGCAGAGCTAGCAAAAACCATGGGCATTAGTCAGAGTAAGGTGAAGACAGAACTGCATCGCACAAGAAAAGCGCTGCGCAGCTATTTAGAGAAAGAGGGGATTACAATATGAACGGAAAAGATTTATTGACAGGTTTGAGTTATATGCATGAGGATGTTATTTCGGATATTATTTCGGAAGCTTATGCGCCAGTGCATAAGAGAAAAGCACGCTCCAGAAATTTTTTAAAAGGGTTTGGATTGGCGGCAGCCTGTATCTGTATTGCGGTAACCGGTGTTTTTTTGCATAGACAGGGGTTGAATGCGCCGGCGACGGAACTGGTGCGGGTGGAACTTTCGGATATTGCAGTAAGTGAGCTTGCTAGTTTTAGCGCCGACAAAATCCACGTACCGAATAATTGCGTGGAAGAGGTTTGGGCGAAGGAAGAAATCAATGCATATTTCGGAAGGGATTTGTGGCCTGTGTATATTCCCAATGGGCTAGGAGAATCGCCTAATAATGATAAACAAAGCGTTCTTATGTTGGACGGCAAGCTATACTTGGATGAAATTTCTTTGGATTTTTACCATAGTTTTTATGAGGACGGTATGCCTATGATGACAAAAGGCGTGAATGCCGAGAGGGGATTTACTTTGAGTGCATGGAAAAAAGGGATGAGCAGAGACTACATGTGGATTAGTGAGGAACAGCAGCCTAAGACTTCCCTCATTGGAAATACGGAAGTCACCTTTGGGCACAGGGAGATGGAGTATGGACCTTATGATGAAAATACCCATGCGCCGGAGGGAACTTATGATTTATACGTAGCAACCTTCATAATCGATGATGTTCACTACGAGTTTGTCAGTCATCAACTGCCGCTGTCTGAACTGGTGAAGGTGATTACATCTTTTATCTGTGAAACAGAGCAGGTTGTGGTGGAGTAGTGAGAGATTTGACGTCTCGTGCACTGGTGCCGAAAAAGCCCGTTTTAGGTTAGGGGCTGTGCCGATTAGGCGACTTTATATAAGTAAATTGGAAGTGGGTTTTCATTGACTTTTCAGTTAAAAAAAGCTATAATAAAACTGTAATTCGATACAATCTCATGTTCCTTTTTGCGATAGATTCTGATGCGCAAGGAGGCTAAGAGGGAAACAGGTGCAAATCCTGTGCGGTCCCGCCACTGTATTGGAGGAGTTTCTTCTAAGGTGCCACTGGAATATTTCTGGGAAGGCAGAAGAAATGCTGAGTCCTGAGTCAGGAGACCTGCATGAGAGGAATTTCCGGATTCGGCGGTGAACCGAACCTGAAAAAGAACAGCAAATACGGGCTGTGGGTTATCCACAGCCCTTTTTTTAAAGCGTGGATGACCGGCTTTTCATTCTTTTTTCATACAGATTGAGGCAGGTGTCGTCAGCCTGCCTCAACTATTTTTTGAAAGGAACCTAGAAGGTATGAAGGATAAAATTTATATCGCGACATTTTCGGAAAACGCTGTAGAGGTGATTGCCAGATATGGTCTTGGAATAGAGCTTAACGACATTTGTATATCAGAAGCGTTGGACGCCGACCAGGAAGAAAATACTATCAGAGCAATGAGAAAGGAAATCTCTGACTCACAGGCAAAAAATGTAATTATGCACGGACCGTTTACGGAGATTATTCCAGCTTCTATCGACCACAGAGCGGTGGAGCTGGGACTTACCAGGCTTAATGAAGCCTACCGAATGTGCGAAAAATTGGGCGTGAATCGAATGGTTGTGCACAGCGGATATCAGCCGCTTCTATATTTCAAAGAATGGCACCACGAGAAATCTCTTTATTTCTGGAAAAAGTTCTTAGAGGATAAGTCAGAGGATTTTACTATTTATATCGAAAATGTTTTTGAAGATGAACCGTATATGATGAAGCAGCTGTTAGAGGAACTTGACGACCCGCGGGCACGCATTTGTCTTGATGTAGGCCATGCCAATGTCTGCACCCTGCCGGAATACGATATCTTTGACTGGCTTTCCGTGCTGGGACCTTATATCGGGCATTTTCATCTGCATAACAATGATGGAATGGCAGATTCCCATGGACCTGTTCATCAGGGGGCTATGGATATGAAAAAAGTTTTGCAGGAAATAGCAAGGCACTGCGGGCAAGATGTAACCATGACCATTGAAAGCAGGCAGTGTGCGGAAAGTGCTGCATGGCTTTGTCAATATTTTCGTGCATAGAACGTTTGTTTGTGGTAGAATAAAAGAGCATTTAAAATAAGGAGAGTTTACATAGATGAGTTTAGACAGATTGAACGACAAACAGAGACAGGCAGCTATGATGATCGAAGGACCGCTGCTCATTCTGGCTGGCGCCGGATCCGGCAAGACCAGCACCATGACAGAGCGTATCGCTTATATGATAGAGCAGGGGATATCCCCTTATCACCTTCTGGCTGTAACCTTTACCAATAAGGCGGCAGCTGAGATGAGGAGCAGAGTAGAGGATTTAGTAGGCAGCTGCAGGGACATGTGGATCATGACATTCCATTCTATGTGTCTTCGGATTTTGCGGTATCACTGTGAGATCATCGGCTATGATCATAACTTTGTCATCTATGACAGCACAGATCAGAAAACTATCGTCAAGAATATCATCAAGGCACAGAATATCAACGATAAGGAGTTCGGTGCGCCGTATCTTCTCAGCATTATCAGTTCTTTTAAGGAAAAAGCTGTGGACGCAGAGGGTTACCGAAAGACCATGGAGGATAACTTCAAGACGAAGATTATTTATAACGTGTTTAAGGCATACGAGGAGGAACTTAGGAAGAACAACGCCATGGACTTTGACGACCTGCTCTTAAACACAGTCAGACTTTTTGAAGCGGACGAGGCGATTTTGCTCAAGTATCAGAATCGGTTTCGTTATATCATGGTAGATGAATATCAGGATACGAACCATATTCAGTATAAGCTGATAAAGATGCTTGCTGAGGGCCATCACAATCTTTGCGTAGTAGGTGATGACGACCAATGCATCTATCAGTGGAGAGGTGCGGATATCAGGAATATTTTAGACTTTGAAAAGGACTTTCCTGAGGCAAAGGTGGTCAAGCTGGAACAGAACTATCGCTCCGTAGGCAACATTTTGGCGGCAGCCCATTCCGTGATCGAAAACAACCACGGCAGAAAAGGTAAGAAGCTGTGGACCGAAAAGGAAGCTGGAGATAAGATCAAATATTACCGCGCCGACACGGAAAAGGACGAGGCTCGTTTTGTGGCGCAGCAGATCGACCTGATGAAAACCAGAGAGCGGAAGTTCAGTGATTTTGCCATTCTTTACAGAACCAATGCCCAGTCCAGACATTTTGAAGAGGCACTGACTGCAAGAGATATCCCATACAGAGTACTGTCGGGACTGCGTTACTACGATAGAAAAGAAATCAAGGATGTGATGGCATACATGCGCCTTGTGGTAAATCCGTACGACGACCTTTCCTTTAAGCGAGTAGTCAACGAGCCGAAGCGGGGCATGGGAGATAAGTCAGTGGAAAAGGTTGAGGCATTTGCCAAGGTCAGAGGGGAAAGTCTGCTGCAGGCTTTGTCTGATGAAGAGGTGCTTTCCACCCTTCCGGGAAAAGCGTACGCCGGCGTCAAGGCGATGGTAGAATGTATCAACCTTTGCAGAGCCGAGAGGGAGAACCTTAGGGTGTCTGACATTTATGACAACCTCCTTGTAAAAACCGGATACATGAAAGCCCTGGAAGATGCAAATACTGTAGAGGCAGAGGGACGTATCGAAAACTTGATGGAATTTAAATCGGTTATTTACGATTACGAAGATGAAGCCGAGAATCCGACCATCGAAGAGTTTATGGAGAAGATCACTCTGATGGCAGAAGTCGACAACCACGATGAGAGTCAGGATGCAGTAGTGCTCATGACCATGCACAGCGCAAAGGGATTGGAATTTCCGGTCGTATTTTTGCCGGGACTTGAGGACGGTCTTTTTCCGGGGCACAAAGCCTTTGATACGCCGACAGGTATGGAGGAGGAACGCAGGCTTTGCTATGTAGGCATGACCCGTGCAAAGGAAACTCTAATCCTGTGCAGCGCAGCTATGCGAACACTCTACGGACGGACGGACTATACCAGAGAGTCCCAGTTTTTGCGGGAGGTTGATAAGAGACTCCTTGAGGGAGACGCTGTGTATGTCAGAAAGTCAAGAGATAGCGGTCTAGGTGTATCCACCGGATCTATCGACGGTTATGCAGCAAAGGAAAGCCCGAAACCTTACGATGCGCTGCGCTTTGCAAAAGCAGCCACCCGTGCCAATGTAAGCGCTGCGGCAGGCGGTGAAGATTTTGCTATCGGAGACAGAGTGCGCCATGCTAAATTTGGAGAGGGACTCGTCATCGATCAGGATGACAAGACGATGACTGTTATTTTCGATGCTGCTGGACAGAAAAAAATGGCGAAGGGTATCGCTCCGCTAAAGAAAATTTAGGAGATAAAATGACCATGGAAGACAAAAAGTCTTTAATGAAAGAGAAAATAGAGATTTTGAATAGAGCCAGCAAGGCGTACTATCAGGATGCTGAGGAGATGATGTCCAACTTTGAGTACGATAAGCTTTACGATGAGTTGGCAGCTTTGGAGGCGGAAACCGGCATGATTCTGGCAGGCAGTCCTACGCAGAATGTGGGATATGAGGTGCTTTCGGATCTGCCGAAGGAGCGTCATCCGGAGAGAATGCTGTCGCTGGATAAGACAAAGGACAGACAGGCGCTGGCAGAGTGGCTGGCGGGACAGAAGGGGATTTTGTCCTGGAAACTGGATGGACTTACCATTGTACTGACTTACGAGGAAGGAAAGCTGGTTAAGGCGCTGACTCGGGGAAACGGGGATGTTGGCGAAGTGATTACAAACAACGCCCGCGTCTTTGCCAATGTGCCTGTGGAAATTCCGCATAAAGGCAGACTGGTTCTGCGTGGAGAAGCAGTAATCAAGTACAGCGATTTTGAGAAGATCAATGCTTCTATCGGGGATGCCGATGCTAAATATAAAAATCCGAGAAACTTGTGCAGCGGCTCTGTACGTCAGCTGAATAATCGCATTACCGCTGAGCGAAACGTCAATTTCTTCGCTTTTAGTCTGGTGGAAGCTGCAGGCGTAGATTTTGCGGGCAGCCGGCAAAAGCAGATGATGTGGCTTTGTGACCAGGGCTTTGATGTTGTGGAATACAGGATGGTAGACGCAGAAAATGTGGTAGATGCCGTTGGATATTTTGAAGCAGCAGTGGCAGATAACGATCTGCCGTCGGACGGGCTGGTTCTGAGTCTGGATGACATCCATTACAGCCGCAGTCTGGGAACTACTGCAAAGTTTCCAAGGGATTCCATTGCATTTAAGTGGCAGGATCAGGTCGCAGAGACGACTTTAAAGGAGATTGAATGGAGCGCATCAAGAACCGGTCTGATTAATCCGGTGGCAATCTTTGAACCGGTAGAACTGGAAGGAACCACAGTGAGCCGGGCATCGGTTCATAACATCAGCGTGATGCGGGATCTGAAACTGGGACTTGGCGATACCATTACAGTATACAAGGCAAACATGATTATTCCGCAGATTGCAGAGAATCTGACGGGAAGTAATGATATAGAAGTGCCGGAGAATTGTCCGGTCTGCGGAGAGCAAACCACAGTGAAAAACGACAATGGCGTGGAAACCTTGTACTGCACCAACGAGGCATGTCTCGCAAAGCAGATCAAACGGTTTACATTGTTTGTTTCTCGAGACGCGATGAATATAGACGGTTTGTCCGAGGCGACCATCGAAAAACTGATCGCAAAAGGGCTGATTCGTGAGTTAGCGGATCTGTTTGCGCTGGAACAGTATCGGGAACAAATCACAGCAATGGAGGGTTTTGGAGAAAAATCCTTTGAGAATTTGGCATCATCCATAGAAAAAGCGAAGGATACGACGCCAGAACGGCTCCTTTACAGTTTGGGCATTCCGGGCATCGGTGTTGCCAATGCCAAGGTAATTGTCAAAGCCTGTGGTCGCAAGTGGGACAAAGCAGTGGCACTGACCCGTGAAGAACTGATTGAAATTGATGGAATCGGCGAAATTATGGCAGATGCCTATGTATCGTATTTTGACGATGACACGAAGCGAAAGGAAGCGGAAGATGTGCGTGCCATGGTGCGTCTCGATGAGACGGAAGAAGAAACGGCAGATTTTCTGGAAGGAAAGACATTTGTGATTACAGGTTCTTTGCAGCACTATGAGAATCGGGATGCACTGAAAGCAGAAATTCAGCGGGCTGGCGGCAAAGTAGCAGGCTCTGTCAGCGCAAAGACCGCATATTTGATTAATAATGATTTGCAGTCCACTTCCGGAAAAAACAAGAAAGCAAAGGAACTTGGTATTCCTATTATAGATGAAGAAACAATCAAGACTTGGATTGAAACAGGGGTGATAGAAGATGTGTAAGGAAGAAGAGTTGGCGAGGTCGGCTAAAAAAATGACGAGGTGTGTAGAGGCATCGCCGCTGGAAGCAGAGTTAGCATCTGGCGGAACGCAGGCCCTCGCTCCACTGAAAGTCGGCAAGTTGGACAGCGATGTACTGCAGGAAATCGTACTGGACAGGATTACCTACCGCAGACCTGAAGTGAAAACTCGTGCAGGTGTGGGAGAAGATTGTGCCGTTATCGATTTCGGATCATATGATTGTGTAATTTCCACTGATCCAATTACGGCAGCTGTTTCTGAAATTGGCCGTCTGGCTATTCATATTTCCTGCAACGATATTGCCAGTAACGGTATAGAACCCCTTGGCATTACCCTGGCAGTCATGCTGCCTGTAGGAACAACCATTGAAGATGTAGCAACGATCATGAAGCAGGCGGGAGAAGCGGCAGAAGCTTCCGGTGTTGAGATCATCGGCGGTCATACCGAAGTGACGCCGGCGGTGAATCAGCCGGTTATCGTCTCTACTGCTTTTGGCCGGGCGATTTCCGGAAGCTGCCAGTCAGCAGGCGATATGCGTCCGGGCGATTATGTGCTTCTGACAAAATGGGCAGGTCTTGAAGGCACCGGCATTATAGCAGGCGATTTTGAAGCAGAACTTTCCGGCGTATTGACTGATGCAGAGCTTGCCTATGCAAAATCGCTATTAGACGATGTAAGCGTTGTGAAAGAGGGCGCTGCCGCCGGAAAGATTGGAACTGGCGGTATGCACGATGTAACTGAGGGCGGCATTCTGGGAGCAGTCTGGGAGATGTGTCATATCGCAGACCTTGGTGTAGAGCTTTGGGAAGAAGCCATTCCGGTGCAGCCGGTTACAAGAAAAATCGCAGACCACTTTGGAATCAATCCGCTGCGGCTGATTTCCAGCGGCTGTATGATGATCATTGCGGCGCCGGAGAAGAAGGAGGCGCTGCTGGAGGCGATTACAGCGGTAGGTGTGCCGGTTTGCTGTATTGGGCGGATTTGCGCCAAGGAGGCAGGGCTTGTGCTGATTGGAGCAGACGGTGAGCGGTCTGAAATCACGCCGCCAGAGCCGGATGAGTTGTATAAGGTGGTAAAATAGCAAAGCTTTTAACCTATAACGATAAAATCGCGAGAAAATGTATAAGAGAATCGGCAAATCTTAACCGAATATGAAAAAAATAGAGAAAAGTGTATAAGAAAGATTGTGCAGCAGTGTGGATTTTGTAAAAATTGTTTAAATGCAGGGTTGATTTAGAGGATTTTAAGAGTTGAATGCAGGGACTTTGCGCAAACTTGAGAGATTTTTATACATTTTTTCTTGAAAATCAAATTATAGGTTAAGTTTTCTCTGCTGATAAGCGAGGAAAGGGGATCAAGATGTACGAGTTGATACAGATAGGTGAACGGACTTATTACATAGAGTGCCCTGCAAAAATGGGACTCTTCAGGATTAATCAAGAAGAGGTTTGTCTCATTGACAGCGGCAATGATAAGGATGCTGCCAAAAAAGCCCTGCGCATCATCGAGGGGCAGGGTTGGAAGCTGAAGATGGTAATCAATACCCACTTTCATGCAGATCACATTGGTGGAAATCAACTGCTGCAGCAGCGGACCGGCTGCACCGTGTGCAGCCGTGGCAGCGACCGCGCCTTCGTGGCGCGGCCGCTGCTGGAGCCGGCGTTTCTCTTCGGCTCCTGTCCGCCGCACGAACTGCAGAACAAATTTCTGATGGCAAAGGAAAGTGTGGTTACGGAACTGACAGAGGAACTGCTTCCAGAAGGTTTATCTATGATAGAACTTCCTGGACATTCCGATGCGCAGTTTGGACTTAGAACCTGCGATGATGTAGTCTTTCTGGCGGACTGTCTTGTAGGACAGGAAACTTTGGATAAATACCGAATTTCTTATATCTTTGATATGGGAAGATATCTGGAGACATTGGAAATGGTCAAAGGAATTTCTGCCAAAGTCTTTGTGCCAGCCCACGGCGCAGCCTGTGAGGATATCGTACCCCTTGCCCAGGCAAATATTGATAACGCTATGGAAATCATGGACGACATTCTGAATCTTTGTGCTGATAAAGCGCTGATTTTCGATGATATTATGGCAGCCCTCTTTGAGAAATATAACCTTCGCTTTGATTTGGGGCAATATGTACTCAACGGAACTACAGTGAAAGCTATGCTGACCTATCTTCACGAAGAGGAGAAGCTGGAGATTGTAACAGAGGGAAATTATATAAAATGGAAGGCTGTTTACTAAAACGCCGTTCGTGGGCGAGAGATTATCATGTAAGTTTTATGCAGGCAGCATGTGGAAATAGCCAAACTCCTCAGTCTCTCCTAAATACTATTTGACAATCCCGTCCAAAACCCATATAATAATATGTGCGACTAAAACGTACAAACTTTGTAGAGAAAACTGAATCATTGCCCTTTTATAGCTTCGCCTGGTATGGTTTGGGTCCTGCGCAATGGGATGCCGTGAACCTTGTCAGGTCCGGAAGGAAGCAGCAATAAGCGGAAGTTCTTATGTGCCGCAGATAAGCCTTCTCCAACGCCTGCGGAGCTATAAAAGGGCAATTTTTTTATAACATAGGAAATATCCACTGGTCGATATTTCCATATGTTTCGAGAAAAGCACTTTGTGAAGCGTCGCCGCGAGGCAGACGCCATGTGTGCATAGGAATTTATAATTCTGTCATGTACACTTTTCTTATTCGGAAACAGTCAGAGCAGTGTGATGTGCATATATAATAAAAAAGTATCGAAAATATGCACACCGGTGTGCATATTTTCGGCAAAATAGAGAAATTTATGCATATTTGCTCGGATAAAGGCTGAATTTTGTAGCGTATTTCGGTGTAATTCCTTGATTTTGGAAGGGGAATGTGCATATTTTCAGGTATTTTTTGAGAAATATGCATAAGGGAGCGATAACTTGTGCATATTTTAGGGATTTTTTTAAAAAATATGCACAACGAGCCAGAGAGCAGGCACGCTGCGCGGGGCACAACGAGCCGAGCCGAGTCAGGAAGCAGCAGGCACGCTGCGCGGGGCACAACGAGCCGAGCTGAGCCAGGAAGCAGCAGGCACGCCTCCTACCACATTAAGCACCGTTAAAAAACAAGGAGAGGAACTTCATGTACACAGCTTTATATAGGGCGCAGAGACCGGAGGTCTTTTCCGAGGTGATCGGGCAGGACCACATTGTCAGGATCTTAAAGAATCAGATTCAGACCGGAACGGTCAGTCACGCATATTTATTTTGCGGGACCAGAGGGACGGGTAAGACCACGACTGCGCGGATTTTAGCTAAGGCAGTTAATTGTCTTACAGAGGAAGAAAAACCCTGCGGTCACTGTGCAAACTGCATGGCGATTAAAGATGGAACTTTTATGGATGTCATTGAGATTGATGCGGCGTCCAACAATGGGGTGGATAATATTCGAGAACTCAGGGAAAGTGTAAAATATCCGCCGGCAGTGGGACGGAAAAAAGTCTACATTATAGACGAAGTTCATATGCTGTCAACAGGCGCTTTTAATGCACTGCTGAAGACTTTGGAGGAACCGCCGGAAAATGTAATTTTTATTCTTGCAACCACCGACCCGCAGAAACTGCCTCAGACGATTCTGTCAAGATGTATGCGTCTGGATTTTAAAAGAGTACCGGAAAAAGTGCTCATCGACCATATGGGTAGAATTTGCGCAGAGAAGGGAATTGAAATTACAGAGCGGGCGTTGCGACTTCTGGCAGCCAATGCAGATGGCTCTGTCCGTGATGGACTCAGCATCTTAGACCAGTGCCTGTCAGCAGGTGATCGTAAACTTGACAGAGACATTATTCTGGAATTTCTGGGAACGGTTTCCGAAGAATTCTTTATCAATCTGACAGACAAAGTTTCCCTTCATGACGTTGCAGGGGCGCTGGTGATTCTGGATGAAGCGCTGCAGGAAGGTAAGGATGTCAAACAGCTGATGAAAGACTGGATGAGTCACTACCGAAGCCTGTTGATTACAAAATACATTAAGAATGCAGAAGACATGCTGAACATGTCTACAGAAAATATAGAAAAGCTGCGGGCTCAGAGCGGTCAAATCTCTTTGGATGAAATTAACAGCGGAATTGTTACTTTGTCACGAACTATCAATGACGCAAGATATTCCAGCCAGCCGAGGATACTGCTGGAGCTTGCCATCGTAACAATTGCTTCAGGTCTGACGGAGGCAGCGCCTATAGGCAAAAGTGTTCGTCAGGTGCAGCAGGCAAGCGTAAGACCGCAAGGGCAGCCACAGATGGCACAGCCAGCGCCAGTGGGAGCAGCAGCAGCACCGTTGCAGCAGCCTCAGGCGGCATCAGTGCAGGCAGCAGCCTCAGCGCAGGTAGTTTTAGAAGAAAACGGTGCAGGCAATGCACTGCAGCAACAGCCGCAGACCGTGCAAATACCCAATTACGATTTGGATGAAATCTGGGAGCGCATTTTTGAAGAGGGCGAGGATATTAAGGGTAGCTTTAACCTGATTCGTACCGGTGCAGTACTGGCAGAGATAAATGACAGTCAGTTTAAGGTTATCGCACAAAACGCTTTCACCAAACAGTATGTAGAGAGTAATCAGCAGCAGATTTGTCAGCTGATGGAGAAGATTACGGGAAAGAACCTGAAACTGGTCTGCAAGACAGAGGAGCAGAATGAAGAAGTATCACCTCATAGACAGGAAGCGGAACAGCTGGCATCAGAGGTTCGCAGCAAACTGGATTTGGGTGTGGACATCACGATTAAATAAAGAGTAAACCATAGGAGGATAAAGACATGGGAAAAGGAATGAGAGCAGGAAAGAAACCGAAAGTTGGCGGAGGAGCAGGCAATATGCAGAAGCAGCTTGCGCAGATGCAGCAGATGCAGCGCCAGATGGAGCAGATGCAGGCAGAACTTGAAGAAAAGGAAATTACCACAACTTCTGGCGGTGGTGCAGTGAGCGTAACTGTAAACGGAAAGAAAGAAATTGTCAGTCTGAATCTGGATAAAGATATTGTAGATCCTGATGACGTGGAAATGCTGCAGGATTTAGTGATTGCCGCTGTCAACGAGGCAATGCGCCAGATTGACGAGATTTCTAATACTGAAATGAGCAAGCTGACCGGCGGGCTCAACATTCCGGGATTGATGTAATGAGACAGTATCCAAGACCATTGGGAAAACTGGTCAATGAACTGTCCAAATTGCCAGGAATCGGCGGAAAAACAGCACAGCGCCTTGCATTCCATATTCTGTCGTTGACAGATGGAGAGGCGCAGGGGCTGGCGCACTCTATTCTGGAGGCAAAACAGACGATGAAATATTGTTCTGTCTGCGGAAATCTGACCGATCAGGATCCGTGCAGCATTTGTACTGACCAAAACCGCAGACAGGATGTGATTTGCGTAGTGGAAAGTCCGAAAGACGTAATGGCGATGGAGCGTATCAAAGAATTCGACGGGCTTTATCACGTGCTTCATGGAGCAATCTCTCCTATGGATGGCATAGGACCTGAGGATATCAACTTGAAGCAGCTGATTGTAAGGCTGCAGAACAGTCAGGTCAAAGAACTGATTTTGGCAACAAATCCTAATATCGAAGGGGAAGCGACGGCTATGTATATTGCAAGGCTGATTAAACCCTCCGGAATCAAAGTCAGCAGAATTGCTAACGGTATACCTGTAGGCGGCGATTTAGAATATGCTGACGAAGTAACACTTTTGAAAGCTATGGAAGGGCGCAGAACATTATAAAGGGACAGATTTTTGGAATCTGTCTCTTTTTTTGGATTATGAAGGTAAAGGGGCAAAAGGGGCAGACTGGTGCAATGAGACTTCTGCACTGCGCAAAATTGCCGAGCCGACTGTCATCCTTGCACCCGCAGCCCTTCTTCCTTTGCAATCTGCATAAAATAGTTATATTTCTTTGTTGCCGCAAGAAGACTGTAAGCAGCACAGTCGATAGCGGCAGTATCGGTCAATTCATTGAAAAGGTTTGTCGCTGCTTCCATTTCGGAGCGGGCGATTTTGATACAGGACAAAATTTGGTTCTCTTTGTTTTTCAATGGAATCACATCCTTTGTAGTTATTTTATTCTATTTTATTCCACCTGCGCATATTTTATACAACGAGTACATTATTTTAGGCGGAGGATTTACTATGGGCACAGAACTGAGCGTATTTTTGACTTTTGGCGGTACGTTGATTTTAATCTTTTTATTGGGAAAAGCACTGCTTGTTCCAGTGAAAGTAATTTTGCGGCTGCTGGCGAACAGTCTGATGGGTGCTGTTTTAATTATTGTAATAAATTACATTGGAATGAATTTTGGAATTCTCGTCCCTATTAACGTTGTTAATTCTTTAACAGTGGGTGTTTTAGGGGTTCCTGGCGTTGTCACATTGCTTTTGTTATGCAATTAAATGTATATTTTGTGCATATTTATATGTATATTGTATTTTTAGTTGTACAATCTTGACAAAGTTACTTTTCTGTATTAAAGTAGATACATTACGATTTTTATTACAAAAAATTAGAGTTTAAAACTATTTTTTAGAAATGAGAAGAGAGAATGGGAGGAAAATCTTATGACTAAAAAAAGAATGAAAACTATGGACGGCAACACCGCAGCAGCGCAGGTTTCCTACGCTTTTACCGATGTGGCGGCTATTTACCCGATTACACCTTCATCGACAATGTCAGAGGTGGTAGATGAATGGGCAGCATATGGCAAGAAAAATATTTTTGGACAAACTGTCAGAGTTGCGGAAATGCAGTCTGAGGCGGGCGCTGCAGGAACAGTGCACGGCTCTCTTTCATCAGGCGCTTTGACGACTACATATACTTCGTCACAAGGGCTGCTTTTAATGATTCCAAATATGTACAAGATTGCAGGCGAAATGCTGCCGGCAGTATTTCATGTAGCAGCAAGAACTGTTTCCAGTCATGCCCTTTGTATCTTCGGCGATCATTCCGATGTTATGGCAGCAAGACAGACAGGCTTTGCAATGCTGGCTTCAAGTTCTGTGCAGGAGGTTATGGACCTGGGTGCTGTAGCGCACCTTGCGGCAATCAAAGGCAGTCTGCCTTTTGTACACTTCTTTGACGGTTTCAGAACTTCTCACGAGATTCAGAAAATCGAAACCATCGAGTACGATGAACTGCGAAAGTTAATCGATTTAGATGCAGTCGATAAGTTTAGAAAGAGAGCGCTCAACCCGGAACATCCGATGATTCGCGGTACTGCACAGAATCCGGATATCTTCTTTCAGGCAAGAGAAGCTTCCAACAAGTTCTATGATGAGCTGCCGGAAATCGTAGTAGAATACATGGATAAGATCGGCGAGGTAACCGGTCGCAAGTACAAGCCTTTTGACTATGTCGGTGCGCCTGACGCAGAGAACGTAATCGTGGCGATGGGATCTGTCTGCGAAACCATCGAAGAATCCATGGAAAAACTTCTTGCGGACGGTCACAAGGTTGGTCTGATTAAGGTTAGACTTTACCGTCCTTTCGTAAAGAAATATTTTATGGATGTTCTGCCAAAGACTGTTGAGCGAATTGCAGTGCTGGACAGAACCAAGGAACCGGGTGCCATCGGCGAACCTTTGTATCAGGATATTAAGACCATGCTTTACGGCGAAAAGTATGCACCGGAAGTTTACGGCGGCAGATACGGTCTGGGCTCCAAGGATGTAACGCCGGGTATGATTCGTGCGGTCTTTGATAATCTGTATCACAAGCATCCGAAAGACCACTTTACCGTAGGAATCGAAGATGATGTAACCGGGCATTCCCTGGGATATACCGTGGGCATTTCCAGAGAACCGGAAGGCACCATCAAATGCAAATTCTGGGGTCTGGGCTCTGACGGTACAGTCGGCGCTAACAAGACAGCCATTAAGATTATCGGTGATAAGACTGACTTATATGCACAGGGATATTTTGCGTATGACTCCAAAAAGTCCGGCGGCGTAACCATTTCTCATTTGCGTTTTGGTAAAAATCCGATTAAGTCGGCTTACGGCATTAACAGAGCGGATTTCGTTGCCTGTCATAACCAGGCATATCTGAGACAGTACGACATGCTGAAGGATCTGCAGAAGGGCGGCACCTTCCTGCTCAACAGTTTGTGGGCACCGGAGGAAATGGACGAACATTTGCCTGCAAGCGTAAAGCGCGCACTGGCAAAGAAAGAAATCAACTTCTATACCATCGACGCATGGAAAATTAGTGAAGCCATCGGTCTTGGCAGCAGAATCAACATGATCATGCAGGCAGCTTTCTTCAAACTGACGGAAGTAATTCCTGTAGATGATGCGATCAAATATCTGAAAGAAGGTATCGAAAAGACATACAAGAAAAAAGGTCAACAGGTCATCGAGATGAACTGGAAGGCTGTTGATGAAGGTATCAACGCAATTCAGAAGGTCGAGATTCCGGCAAGCTGGCTGGATGCAGAAGATCCGAAAGAAAAGGTTCTGGATCTGCCGGTATTCGTAGAAGAAGTGCTGATTCCGATGAATAAACAGGAAGGCGAAGATCTTCCGGTCAGCACCTTTATCAATCACCCGGATGGCTCTTTCCCTCTGGGCACCAGCAGATACGAAAAACGCGGCGTAGCTGTACATCTGCCGAAGTGGGATATAACAAAATGTATCCAGTGCAATCAGTGCTCCTTTGTCTGCCCGCACTCTGCAATCAGACCTGTGCTGCTCAATGATGAGGAACTGGCAGCAGCGCCAAAAGGTTTTGAGACCATCAAAGCGCAGGGCGCACAGCTTGACGGACTGCACTACAGGATGCAGCTTTCTGCTCTTGACTGTATGGGCTGCGGCAACTGCGCAGACATCTGTCCAGCAAAGGAAAAGGCACTTAAGATGGAAGCTTATGCCGATGTGGTTCACGAAGCAGACAACTGGGATTATGCTATGACCATCAAGAAAAAAGACCTGCCAGTTGAAAAGACCAGCGTAAAAGGCAGTCAGTTCTTCCAGCCTTACTTCGAGTTTTCCGGCGCATGTGCAGGCTGCGGTGAAACGCCTTATCTGAAGGTTATCACACAGCTCTTCGGCGACAGAATGATGATTGCCAATGCGACAGGCTGTTCCTCCATCTGGGGCGCATCTGCGCCGTCCATACCATACTGCACGGATGAAAAGGGACACGGACCTGCGTGGGCAAACTCCCTGTTTGAAGATAATGCAGAATTTGGATACGGTATGGTTCTGGCAACCAAACAGATCCGCGACAAGATTGAAAGCAACATGAAAGCGCTTCTCGAGCTGGATATCGATGACGAAATGAAAGACGCTTTCAAAGACTGGTTAGAATACAAGGACCACGGCGAAGAATCTATTGCAGCCAGCCAGAAGGTTCTGGATGCAATAGAGAATATGAAGACTACCGACGAAGTGCTGAAACAGCTTTGTGACAGAATTTTAAGATACAAGGATTACCTCGTAAAGAAATCTATCTGGGCTATCGGCGGTGACGGCTGGGCTTACGATATCGGCTACGGCGGTCTGGATCACGTACTGGCTTCCGGCGAAAATATCAACGTACTGGTATTCGATACAGAGGTTTACTCCAACACTGGCGGTCAGGCATCCAAGGCGACACCGGCAGCAGCAATTGCAAAATTTGCAGCCTCTGGTAAAAGAATCAAGAAGAAAGACCTCGGCATGATGGCAATGTCCTACGGCTATGTATACGTAGCGCAGGTAGGCATGGGCGCTGACAAAGCCCAGTTCATGAAAGCAATCGCTGAAGCTGAAGCTTACGATGGACCATCTCTGATTATCGCTTATGCGCCTTGTATCAACCACGGCATCAAGAAAGGCATGGGCAAATCTCAGGAGAACATCAAGGACGCTGTAGAATCTGGCTACTGGCATCTCTACAGATACAATCCTGATTTAAAGAAAAAGGGCAGAAATCCGTTTATTCTGGATTCCAAGGCGCCTAGCAAACCGTTCAAAGACTTTATCATGGGTCAGAACAGATATTCTTCCCTGGCGAAGGAATTTCCGCAGAAAGCGGATAAGCTCTTTGAAATGACAGAACAAGACGCTCGTGAAAAATACGAAAACTACAAAAAATTGTCGGAAGAATAATCTCTAAGGCTTTCGATAAAAAGAGAATCGATGACGGCATCAGCCGAATCATCGGTTCTCTCTTTGGTTCAAATCTATTTTACCCCTTTCTGCCAACTTTCGCTGACTGCCGCTGCGATGTATTCTGTAACTTTCGGGTTAAATACATCTGGGATGATATAGTCAGCGGATAGTTCTTCTTCGGGGATAACTGCTGCAAGCGCCTGAACTGCTGCTATGCACATCTCTTCTGTGATTTTTTCCGCACAGGCGTCGAGCGCGCCGCGGAACAGAGCAGGGAAAACCAGCACATTGTTAATTTGATTGGGAAAATCAGAACGGCCTGTACCGACTACGGCAGCGCCGGCTTTTTTTGCTGCATCCGGGTGTATTTCCGGATTTGGATTTGCCATAGCGAAAATAATCGAATCCTCTGCCATGGAAGCTGCCATTTCTTCAGTAACGCAGTTTGGCGCAGAAACACCGATAAAGACATCGCTTCCACTCAGTGCGTCTGCTAGAGTGCCGGACTGGTTTAAAGGGTTCGTAAAGGTCAGCAGTTTTTCTTTTGCGGGATTAAGCGGGCGACTGGCAGAAATAATGCCCTTACTGTCGCAGACTAATATTTGTGAAAATCCAAGCTTTGACAGCATTTCAGCGATTGCGCAGCCTGCAGCACCGGCACCGTTTATGACCACTTTGGGTTTTTCAGGAGTACGGCCGGTAACTTTGAGCGCGTTGAGCAGGGCAGCACAGGTTACAATAGCAGTTCCGTGCTGATCATCGTGAAAGACAGGAATGGAAAGCTCTTCTTTTAATCGCTGTTCGACTTCAAAACACGCGGGTGCAGCGATGTCCTCCAGGTTAATACCTCCGAAACCCGGCGCGATATTTTTGACGGTTGCGATGATTTCCTCCGGATTCTGCGTCGCAAGGCAAATGGGAAACGCGTCCACATCAGCAAAGCGTTTAAACAGTACGGCTTTTCCTTCCATAACGGGAAGTCCGGAAAGGCTTCCGATATTGCCAAGACCTAAAATAGCGGAACCATCCGTTACAACAGCGACAGTGCGGGGTTTTGCCGTGTATTTGGACGCCAGCTTTTCGTCTTCTGCAATTGCAAGGCAGGGTGCGGCAACGCCGGGTGTGTAGTAAACAGAAAGATCTTCTCCGTTCTCTACTGAAACAGTAGGCGTGATTTCAATTTTTCCATGAGCGGCCTCATGAAGGCGCAGTGACTTCTCACCGTAATTCATAGTATTAGCTCCTTTCCGTGTATCGGATTTATTTGCCTATAGTATAGTGCTATCTGCTTTTTTCGTAAAATACCGAAAAAACAGTTTGCCATAATTAAAAATTATGGCAAATCAAATTTTTAGTATTTTACAAATATTAAAAGCAGAGGCCTAATAGAATCGTAAAAGGAATTATCAGACAATTCAAAAGAAAGGTGGAGCAATTATTATGAAAGAAACAAAGAAACGTTTTAAGGTGCCGCATACATATGTAATTCTGTCAATTGTTGTTTTGATTATGACAGTCTGTACGTGGATTTTACCGACGGGTGAATACGATCGTGTAGAGGTTGATGGAAGAACGGTTGTGGATGCAAGCAGCTATCATGCAGTTGATGCTAACCCAATCGGATTCTTTGACTTATTTAAAGAAATCCCGAAAGGCTTTAACGATGGTGCGAATGTTATCTTCTTTATCTTCTGCACTGCCGGTATGTTCAACATCATTATGGCATCAGGTGCTATTGAGAGAGGTATCGGCAAGCTTGCACTGGCAACCAGAGGAAAAGAAAAATTACTGATTCCGGTAGTTATGGCAGTATTTGCTCTGGCAGGTGCTACATTCGGAATAAATGAAGAAACGATTATCTTTGTGCCGGTGGGAATTGCACTTGCAAGGGCACTGGGGTATGATGCCATCGTAGGCATGTCGATTGTTATGCTGGGGGCATCCATCGGATTCAGTTCTGGTATCATGAATGCATTCACTGTAGGTGTAGCTCAGGGTATTGCAGAATTGCCGATTTTCTCTGGATATGGCCTCAGAATAGCAGTTTGGGTTGTGATGTTGATAGTTACAGTGATTTATGTATCTCGCTATGCAAAAAAAGTGAAGGGGAATCCGACTTTGTCTTATGTGCGTGATTTGGAAGTGGAAGAGCATGGACAGAGCATGAATTTGGACACATTAGAAAAAATGAACAAGAGGGACATTCTGATTCTTCTGTGGGTGTCAATCTGCTTTAGCATTATGATTTTTGGTACATTCAATTATGGCTGGTACATGACAGAACTGTTTGCTATGTTTGTCATTATGGGAATCGGTGCCGGAATTTTAGCAGGCTTCGGTCCAAGTAAAATAGCGACAGAATTTGTCAATGGTGCAAAGAGCATTGTTTTCGGCGCGCTGGTCGTAGGTGTTGCCAGAACTATTCTGATGGTCATGAGCGACGGTATGATTATCGACAGCGTATTACATGCGTTGTCAGGTGTGATTGCATATTTGCCAAAGAGCGTTGCTGCGGTAGGAATGCTTTTTGTGCAGGCAATTACCAATTTCTTTATCCCGTCAGGAAGCGGACAGGCAGCAGCGACGATGCCGTTGATGACGCCGCTTGCCGATGTATTGGGACTGACAAGACAGACCGCTGTACTGGCATTTCAGTTTGGCGATGGCTTTACCAACAATATCATTCCGACTTCGTCTGTTTTGATGGGATGTCTTGCTGCAGCGCACATTCCTTATGAGAAATGGGTGAAATATATTGCGCCGCTGATGGGCATTTGGGTTTGCATTTGCGCGGTATTCATGATCATCGCTACAGCGATAAACTATGGTCCGTTTTAAGCGTAGGTGTGAATAAATCTTCGGAGTGCGTACCGATATAGTGATAAAGCTGGGAGGCGCCTTTTGCCAGGCGCTTTCCCTTTTTCTTAATCAGGCAGATCGGCAGCGGAATATTGTCTGAGAGGGGAACAGCGGTAATCTGCGGGTAATGGGCGAAAGCTTCCGGAAACTGCAGGGTTGACGCCAGATTGGCAGCTAGATAATTGCAGATTGTCAGCATTTGATTGGACTTCAGAATATATTTTGGTGTGACGGAATGACGCTCAAAGGTTTGCTGCATCAGTTCGCCAGGATAAAAGAAAATGATTTTTTCATCTGCAAGCTGTTCGATTTTGATTTGCTTTTCTTTTGCTAGGGGATGGTTGATGTTGGTGCAGAAGCAGAGAGATGTATCTTTTAGCACATAATACTCCAGCATCGGATATTCCTGATCGCCAAGAAGACAGATTGTAAAATCCAGGTTGTCATTTTCTATTGCAGTGAGCGCATCATAGGAGGAGAGCTCAGAAATTTCCAGCTCCAGTTGGAACTGCTCTGCGGCAATGATAGGCAGGCGTGGTAAAATCAGCGTGCCAATAGTTGGCGGCACACCGATGCGAATGCTGGTGCGGCGCAGATATCCTAAATCACGCATTTCATCGGTCAGTGAATCGAGGTTTGACAGGATTTCGGAGGAACGGTACAAGAACAGCTTGCCTTCGTTAGTTAGAGAAACATTTTTGTTGGTACGGGTGAATAAAGTGACGCCCAGTTCTTCTTCCAAGTCATGGATGGAACGGGTGATGGCAGGCTGCGAAATATGCAGCTCTTCCGCGGCTTTTGTGATATTGCTGTGTTTGCACACACATTTGAAGTAGTACAGCTGATTGAGTTTCATATTGTTTACCTCCTAAAAGGAGTATATAATAAATTTTGAAAAAAGGAAAGGAAAAAGTATATGTGGAATATGGAACAATTCCGCAAAGAACTTGCGGAAATCGTAAATTTGGACAGCAGCAGCGAGAATTTGCAGGATATTGCCGTGATAGGCAGAATGCTCGCGAACCGATTGAGAGACGAAGGCTATCTGGTGGAAACCTTCGATGAGGATACACGCATTGAGGCAAGGACACATTCGGAGAAGGATTTTGATGTGATGTTTGTCGGTCACATGGACACAGTATTTCCGAAAGGAACTGCAGCAGAAAGACCGTACAGAGAAGAAGGTAATCTGGCTTATGGACCGGGCGTTGCTGATATGAAAGCGGGGCTGATTTTAGCCATACATCTGGCGCAGCGCCTTCGGGAGGAAAGACCGGAACTTCGAATCTGCTTTGCATTTAACAGTGATGAGGAAATCGGTTCAGGGCGTTCTAAGACTTGGCTGCAGGGACTGGCAAAACATACCCGATATGCCTTTGTTTTTGAGCCGGGAAGATTAAACAACGGCTTTGTCAGAAGCAGAAAAGGCGGCGCAGATTTGGAAGTGTCTTTTCAGGGGATTGCTGCCCATGCCGGGGTTGCGCCGGAAAAAGGGGCCAATGCCCTTGTGGAAATGGCACGCTGGATTACAGAACTGACGGCGCTGCAGGATTTTGACGCAGGTACATCGATTACAGCGGGAATTGCGTCCGGCGGCACGGCAGTTAATGTAGTAGCTGAACATGCACAGGTAAAGCTTGACATTCGTTTTAAGAACCCTGGAGAGATTGAGCGGATTCGCGAGACGGTTTCTCGTTTGCAGCAGAATCCTGTGGTTTCCGGTGTGAGTGCGGGGGTGGTGTTTAAAGATGTGGTAATGCCGATGAATCCGTCGGAGGTAACAGAGCATCTAATGCAGAAGATGAACCAGGCAGCGTCCGGTTTGGGGCAGAGTATTTGCTGGATAGATACCGGCGGCGTATCAGATGCTAATCACATCGCAAGTTTGGGTGTGCCGACTCTTTGTGGATGCGGACCTGTGGGTAACGATATGCACAGCAGCGGAGAGTATTTGGAACTGGACACCATCGAAAAAAGACTGGAACTGATGTATCGACTGATTGTACAACTATAAATATCCTAATTAAAAAAATGCCGCGTCGGTTTTCAACCATGCGGCATCTTTGTGGTCTATATTATGAGAAAATACCCATTTTAAAGAAGGTATCGATTTGTCCCAGAAGAACCAGAACCATCAGCAGCGGCGCTGCGAATTTGATGCAGAAATCGAAGAATTTCTGGGTTCTGAACTTGTTGCCGTTCAGGGTCACTTCTTTGTCTACCAGTTCTGTCGGCAGGATGATTGCCATGTAGCATGCGCCCAGCGGCATGAGAATACCCTCGGATACTAAGTCGAAGGAATCAAGCCAGGTGCTCTGACCAAAAATCTGCGGGAATCCATTGCCGCCAAGTCCATCCAGCGCTACGAAAACGCCTTCCAGACCTACGATAATACCCATAATAGTTACAACCAGTTTTCTGTCAATCGGTTTGCCTTTTTCTGCGCGCTTGTCCATGACGGTGGAGCTGACAGCTTCCAGCAGAGCGATGGAAGAGGTGATAGCTGCGATGAATACCAGACCGTAGAAGATGAATCCGAAGATTGGACCAATTCCTCCCATTGCAGAGAATACAGTCTGCAGTGTTACAAAGAGCAGACCAGGACCGCCTTTAGGATCAAGACCGGAAGCGAATACTGCTGGCATGATGGCAAGTCCTGCCATGATGGCGATGATCGTATCTGCAAGTGGAATAATCAGTGCGCTGCGTTCCAGACTGGCGTCCTTTGTCATATAAGAACCGTAAGTAACAGTGATGCCCATGCCCAGCGACAGGGAGAAGAACATCTGACCGCCTGCTGCGGCAAGAACATTGATAAAGCCTGCGCCCTGGAATACGTCCCAGTTTGGTTTAAACATAAATTCCAGACCTGCAGCTGCGCCCGGCATGGTAACGCTTCTTGCGATAACAATGAGCAGACATACGAATAGCGCCGGCATAGCCACTTTGGTAAACTTCTCAATACCGCTGGAAACGCCGCCGCGAACGATAAAGATAGTCAGCGCGACGAAGATAATGGTGTAAACAGAACTTTGCACCATATCGGTGGAAAATGTACCGAAAAATTCACCGCTATCTGTGGATCCAACGCCAAAGCCTGCACCAAAGAGATCTCCGATATTGGCAATCGCGTATTTCAGACAGTAGCCGCCCAGCATGCAGTAAAAGCCCAGAATCAGCAGCGGAGAAATCCATCCGAACCATCCGATAAACGCATATTTTTTACTTAATGCTTCGTAAGCGCCGACAACACCTTTGCCGGAGTTTCTTCCCAGAGAAAGCTCACCAAGGCAGATTACGTAGCCTACCAGTACGACTAAGATTAGATACAGGATGAGGAAAGCAAATCCTCCACTGATTCCCATCTTGTACGGGAATCCCCATAAGTTGCCAAGACCAACAGCGGAGCCGATTGCGGCCATTAGAAAGCCGAAATTGCTCGCCCATTGACCTTTACCTTGTTGTTGTGTCATGAGATAAAGTCCTCCTAATTGATAATTGCAAATATATAGTTTGTCCTACCATTATATCTGGCTGTAGTGAAGTTGTCAATCATAACATAAAGCCTTTTGGAAATTTGTTATATGACATAAAAAACTGAATAAAATTGGATTCCTTTTAATGTATGAAAATAGACGAAAGAAAGCAGAAACCGGGATTGAGAAGAATCCCGGTTTCTGCGTCGTTTATGCAAATCGTGCATATGTATGTGGTCTTATTAGAATAAATCTGTGAAGTCGAAGAATCCGTCTAGAGATACGATAATCAAAATACCGCAGATGATTGGATCCAGCCATTTTAGACAGAAATGTACGAAACCTTTTGTTTTGAAGTCGGAACCTTCTGAAACTTCCTCGTCGAGGAATCTCAGTCTGGTCCAGCCAAGCATGACTGCCATACCGGTAGCACCGATTGGCATCAGCAGACCTTCTGCAAACAAATCGAAGAAGTCCAGCCATACCTTATCAGCTTCAGGCCCAAGGAGTGCAGCCAGCGGATTCCACCAACCGGAAGAACCAAGACCATCACCGGTTACGATTAAGTTACCAGCAAGAGCAATTACTGCAGTCAGGGCAACGCATTTTGCTCTTCCGCCCATCTTGCCTTTTCTTTCCTGTGCGTCTACCATAGCCTGGATACCGCCTTCCATCATACCGATGGAGGAAGACAGTGCTGCGAAGAATACCAGCAGGAAGAAGATTACGCTGAAGATAGGACCGATTGCGCCCATGTTCTGGAATACAGTTACCATAGTGGAGAACAGAAGCCCAGGACCTGCACCCGGTTCCAGACCGTATGCGAATACTGCAGGGAAGATGCAGACGCCAGCCATAACCGCAACCAGAGTATCTGCAACAGCTACGATTGCTGCGTTCTTTTCTAGGTTTTCACTCTTGTTCAGTTTAGCACCATATGCAATCAGACAACCGGATGCCAGTGACAGTGAGAAGAAGCACTGATTTCCTGCAGCGCCCAGAACACCAATCCAGCCAGTGCCTTTAAATGCGCTCATATCAGGCTTGAAGATGAAAGCGAGACCTTCGCCTGCGCCTGGCAGAGTAACTGCTCTGATAATGATGATAATCATGCATACAATCAGGGCAGGAATGGCTACCTTACAGAATTTCTCAATACCGGATGTACCCAGATAAACGATAAGTACAGTCAGTGCCCAGAAAGCTACCATGTAGAGAATTGCCGGCATACCGCTGGAAATGAAACCGCTGAAGTATTCACCGGCATTAGCGGTACCAAGATCGCCGGCACCCACTAACCAGCCGATGGATGCAACCAGATATTTGGTGATGTATCCGCCGAATGTGCAGTAGAATGCAACCAGGAAATAAGGTACGATTGTTTCAATGATACCAAAAATCTTGAAACTCTTGTTTGTGTTTTCAAAGCCCTCAATTGCAGCTTTGCCTGTTTTACGACCGATGGCAAATTCACCCATCAGCAGCGGATAACCTACGACTACCAGGAAGAACAGATAACAGAGCAGGAATACAAATCCACCCATGTTACCCATCTTAAACGGGAAGGACCAAAGGTTACCCAGACCTACAGCCGATCCGATGGAAGCCATCAGGAATCCAAAGTTACTGTTAAAGCCTTTGTTGTTCTTGTTGTCCATTGAACTACCTCCTAATTAGGATAAAATAAATGCATAAAAATAACTTATACAGCTTCATTATATGTGAAAGATGGGTAAAAAGTCAACATGTATACACATCTGAACAAAGAAAAATCTGATAATTGAAAAAACACCACCAAAAAAGAAAGGTTTTTTGGTTCGGTGACACAAAAATGCACAATCTGGCATATATTACATGTAATATGACTTTAGGACAAGAAGGTTTGATATGGGAAACAGAAATTTTCTGATTGGTAACTATTGAGATTTAGATAGATTTCACGTATACTAATTAGAAAGCTTTTTATAGGAGGTATACTTGTGGCAATAGAGAAAGTGAGAGAATATTTTGGGCAATATGGACTAGAAGATAGAATTCAGGAGTTTGACGTTTCTAGTGCAACTGTGGAATTGGCGGCTCATGCGGTAGGTGTTTCGGGCGCAAGAATTTGTAAAACGCTGTCTTTCAAAAGTGAAGACGGCTGTATTCTGATTCAGATGGCGGGAGATTCGAAGGTAGATAACCGGAAGTTTAAGGACTATTTTGGATTTAAGGCAAAAATGCTGTCTGCTGAAGAAGTGGAATTCTATACAGGACATGCCGTTGGCGGCGTTTGTGCTTTTGCTGTCGAAAATCCCAAAGTGCGGATTTTTTGTGATGTGTCTATGAAACGATTTGAGACGGTGTTTCCTGCCTGCGGCAGTGCAAACAGTGCCATCGAACTGACTTGCGATGAGATTTTCGGGTTTTCCAAGTCAGAAGCGTGGATTGATGTAAGCAAACTGCCAGAGGAGGAGTAAACTGCATGGAACTGACAAAAAAACAGAGAACAAAAAAAGAATTACGAAGAATTCTTTTCTGTACGGCAGGGGCACTCCTTTACGCTTTTAATCTGAGAAGCTTTGTTCGAACCGGGGGATTGTTTCCTGGAGGCTTTGCGGGAATTACGATTCTGCTTCAGCAGATTGCGGATACATTTCTGGGACTGTCCATTCCGTATACGGTACTGTATATTCCGCTGAATTTGGTTCCTATTTATATAGGTATTAAGTATCTGGGAAAACGATTTACATTTTATTCCGTTTATGTGATTGTATTGAGCAGTTTCATGACGGATATTCTGTCAGCTGTGACAATTACTTATGATGTACTTCTGATCTGCATTTTCGGAGGCATTCTAAACGGTGTAGCAATCAGTCTGGCGCTTTACGTGGGGGCCAGTGCAGGTGGTACCGATTTCATATCCATTTACTTCTCTCAGAAGAAAGGCATTGACGCGTGGAACTATATCTTTATGGGCAATGTGTGTATTCTTGTTGCGGCAGGCATTCTTTTCGGTTTTGATAAAGCATTGTACTCAATTATTTTTCAGTTTTGCTCTACGCAGGTTATACAGATGCTGTACAAAAGATATCAGAAGCATACGCTGCTGATTATCACGGAGCAGCCCAATGTAATTTACGGTAGGATCAAGGCGATTACCAACCATGACGCAACCCATTTTAAGGGAATTGGGTGTTATCAGGGAACAGAACGGAATATGCTGTATTCTGTGGTTTCCAGTGAAGAGGTAAACAAAGTTCTTGCAGCGATTATGGATGCTGATCCGGGCGCGTTTGTTAACGTGATTAAGACGGAACAAATTGGCGGCTGGTTCTATAACAGACCTAACGACTAACATATATTTAAATACAAAAAAGGGATGCATGACTGCACCATTTTCCTTAAACGGTATCCGCACCATTTATGAACCAATAAGGTCTTATGGTGCGGATTTTTACGTTCCACTTTGAGATGGCTTCCTTTAGAGCAAATTGAAAGAAAAACGAACATTTGTTTGCAAAGGCGATGAGTTTATGGTATAATAAACTCATTCTTGCAAAGAATTTTTTATTAGATTAAGATTAAGAAGGAACTCTTTTGGGTAAACAGATTAAATTGCTGTTTTTTACAGTAGTTCCAAAGATATTCAAGACAAAGACTGATTCATAGGGGAGGAACTTTCATGAGTCAATTCAAATTAGTATCAGAATATAATGCTATGGGTGACCAGCCACAGGCAATAGATAAGCTGGTCAGCGGGATTCTGGACGGAAAGAAGCACCAGACACTCATGGGCGTCACCGGTTCCGGAAAGACCTTTACCATGGCGAACATCATAGAAAAGGTACAGAAGCCGACCCTTGTTATTTCTCATAACAAGACGCTGGCAGCTCAGCTTCACGGTGAGTTTAAGGAGTTTTTTCCAGAGAACGCGGTAGAGTATTTTGTGTCCTACTACGATTACTATCAGCCGGAGGCGTATGTGCCGTCTACCGATACCTATATTGAGAAGGATTCCGATATCAACGACGAAATAGAAAAGCTGCGCCACTCGGCAACAGCAGCTTTGGCCGAGCGGCGCGATGTCATCATCGTGGCATCTGTTTCCTGCATTTATGGACTGGGAAGCCCTTTTGATTATGAAAATCAGATGATTTCATTGCGGCCGGGGATGGAGAAGCCCCGCAATGAAATTTTGCGCAAACTGATAGACATCCAGTATGCCCGAAACGATTTGGAATTTGAGAGAGGCACCTTCCGCGTGCGGGGAGATATCATCGATATCTTTCCGGCAGGGTCCGATAAGGCAGTTCGCATAGAACTCTTCGGTGACGAGGTGGAGAGTATTAAAGAGATGAATCCGCTGACAGGAGAAATTCTGGGACTTAGGAACCACATCGCAATTTACCCGGCATCCCATTATGTTACCTCCAAGGAGAACATGGAGCGGGCGCTGGTTACCATAGAAGACGAGCTGGAGCAGAGAGTGCGCTGGTTTAAGGATCGGGGCAAACTGCTGGAAGCCCAGCGAATTGAGCAGAGAACCAGATACGATATGGAAATGCTCAGAGAAATCGGCACCTGCAAGGGAATCGAAAACTATTCCCGTCATATCAATGGCCTTGCGCCGGGCACCAGACCGTATACTTTGATAGACTATTTTCCCGATGATTTTCTGCTGATGATAGACGAGTCTCATGTCATGCTGCCGCAGCTTCGTGCCATGTATGCAGGGGATCGATCGCGGAAATCATCGTTAGTAGAGTACGGATTCAGACTGCCGTCAGCGCTGGATAACAGACCGCTGCAGTTTGAAGAATGGCAGGGACTTGTCAATCAGGCAGTGTATGTCAGCGCCACGCCGGCACCTTATGAAAAGGAAATGGCCGGCGGCATTACAGCAGAGCAGATTATCAGACCGACAGGTCTTTTGGACCCGCCGATTGAAGTGCGAAAGACCGAAGGACAGATTGACGACCTGATTGGCGAACTGAAACAGACTGCTGCCAGGGGAGAACGTGCCTTTGTCACCACTTTGACCAAGAAGATGGCAGAGAGCCTGACAACCTATTTGACCAATGCTGGAATCAGAGTCAGATACCTTCATTCGGAGGTGGATACTTTGGAACGCCTTGAGATTATCAGGGATTTACGCCTCGGAGAGTTTGACGTGCTGGTTGGCATCAATCTGCTGAGAGAGGGACTGGATATTCCGGAGGTATCGCTGGTGGCAATTTTGGATGCCGACAAGGAAGGTTTCCTCAGAACGGAGACTTCACTGATTCAGACCATCGGCCGTGCCGCTCGTAACGTAGATGGCAAGGTTGTTATGTATGCAGATTATATCAGCAAAGCTATGAAGGCGGCAATCGACGAGACGCAGCGAAGAAGAGGCATTCAGGCGAGGTATAACGAGGAACACGGAATTACGCCGAAGAGTGTACAGAAATCAGTCCGCGCGGTCATTGAGGCAACCAAACCAGCAGAGGATGAGGGCAGATATAAGGGCAAGAAGCCGATAGAAATGACCCAGAAGGAACTGAAGGATTACGTAAAGGAATTAGAAAAAGAAATGAAGGATGCTGCGCAGAACTTGCAGTTTGAACGTGCGGCGCAGCTGCGTGACCAGATATTTGAATATAAGAGCCGGCTGTCATAAGGTTGGCGTGATTTGCGGCGCAACCGTCGGTATAGACTAGACGTAACATAGAGATAATTTTACAGAAACGGAGTTAGATATATGGCAAATGAAATTATTGTAAAAGGTGCCAACGAGAATAATCTGAAACACATCGATGTAAAAATCCCGAGAGATAAGATGGTGGTTTTGACCGGTCTTTCCGGTTCAGGAAAATCTTCGCTGGCATTTGATACGATTTATGCAGAGGGACAGAGACGATATGTGGAGAGTCTTTCTTCCTATGCGAGACAGTTTCTGGGACAGATGGATAAACCGGATGTAGAGCTGATTGAAGGGCTTTCACCTGCGATTTCCATCGACCAGAAGACCACCAGCAAGAATCCCCGCTCCACAGTGGGAACGGTGACAGAAATCCACGATTACCTGAGACTGCTTTATGCGAGAATCGGACAGCCGCACTGCCCGGTCTGCGGACAGCCTATCACCAGTCAGTCTGTGGATCAGATGGTGGATACGATTATGGAATTCCCGGAAGGCACCAAACTGATGATTATGGCGCCGGTTGTCAGGCAGCGTAAGGGCGAGCACGAGAAGATTCTGGAGCGAATTCGCAAAGAGGGATTTACCAGAGTCAGAATCGATGGGGAAATCAGGCTAATTAATGAAGAAGAAATCAAGCTGGACAAAAAGTTCAAGCATACCATAGAAATTGTCGTCGACCGTATCATCATCAAAGACGGACAGGAAAGCCGTATTTCGGAAGCAGTTGAATTGGCAATGCATCAGGGTGACGGTCTGGTTGTGGTGCAGTTTGTGGACAAGGATTATTCTGTAGAGAAGACCTTCTCTACCAAGCTGGCGTGTCCGGAACACGGTGTCAGCATTGAGGAACTGGAACCGAGAATGTTCTCTTTTAACAGTCCCTTCGGGGCGTGTCCGTCCTGCAACGGGCTGGGATTTACCCAGAAAATTGATCCGGAGTTGATTATCCAGACGGACAAGAGCATTATCAAAGGAGCCCTCGGCAATATTTTTGCGTCCATGGAATTTTCTGGGTTTTACAGACAGATGATTGATGCTTTGGCAAGAGACCACGGTGTGGATTTGAATACCCCTTATGAGGAACTACCTGAGAAGTTCAAGAAAGAACTGCTCTATGGCACAGGTACGCGCCACCTGAAATACACTTATGTCAGCAGAAGCAGCGGAAGCAAATCCGAAAGAGATCATCCTTTTGAAGGGGTAATCAACAACTTAGAGCGGCGTTATCGTGAAACTAATTCTGATTTCATGAAAGAGCGTATGGCAAAATATATGACAGTGCGGGATTGTCCCGACTGTAAAGGAAAGAGGCTGAAACCGGAGGTTCTTGCAGTTACTGTAGGAGGAAAGAATCTGGCAGAGCTTTCCGACCTTTCTATTCGTGAAGCTTACGAATTTATTGATCAGCTGCAGCTGACCGAAAAGGAAGCAATCATCGGCAGACAGATTATCAAGGAAATCAAAGAAAGACTGAATTTCCTGATTAACGTAGGACTGGATTACTTGACCCTTTCACGGGCAGCGGGGACCCTTTCCGGCGGTGAATCCCAACGAATCCGTCTTGCGACGCAGATTGGTTCCAGCCTTATGGGTGTGCTTTATATTCTGGATGAGCCTAGTATCGGGCTGCATCAAAAAGATAATGAAAAGCTGCTGGCAACATTGCGGGAGCTGACTGATTTAGGAAATACCCTGCTGGTCGTGGAACACGATGAGGATACTATGTACGCCGCGGATCACATCATCGATATCGGACCTGCGGCAGGCGTTTACGGCGGTGAACTGGTGGCGCAGGGAACAGTCGAGGATATCATGGCGTGTCCTGACTCCATTACGGGGCAGTATCTATCCGGCAAAAAATCCATCGCTGTACCGAAGTCAAGAAGGGAAGGAAACGGTAAGTGTATCACCATCAAAGGTGCTGAAGAAAACAACTTAAAGAAAGTAAACGTGGACATACCCCTTGGGAAATTCGTCTGCGTCACTGGGGTTTCCGGTTCAGGCAAGAGCAGCCTTGTCAACCAGATTCTGTATAAAGGCGCGGCAAAGCTGATTAACAGAACAAAGGACGAAGCTGGCAAGTTTAAGAATATGACCGGACTTGAACACATCGACAAGGTCATCAACATTGACCAGTCTCCAATCGGAAGAACTCCTCGTTCCAATCCGGCGACATATACCGGCATGTTCACCCACATCAGAGACCTCTTTGCAAGCCTTCCGGAATCCAAAATCCGCGGTTTTGAAAAAGGCAGATTCAGCTTCAATGTAAAAGGCGGCAGATGTGAGGCGTGCAGCGGTGACGGTATTATCAAGATAGAAATGCACTTCCTGCCTGATGTTTATGTACCTTGCGAAGTGTGCAAAGGGAAGAGATATAACAGAGAAACATTGGAAGTGAAATATAAAGGCAAGAGCATTTTTGACGTGCTGGATATGAGCGTATCCGAGGCTTTGGACTTTTTCAAAAACCTTCCTACTATCAAACGACAGCTGGATACTCTCAACGAGGTGGGACTCGATTATGTCAAACTGGGACAGCCATCAACCCAGCTTTCCGGCGGTGAAGCGCAGAGAATCAAGCTGGCGTCGGAACTTTCCAAGAGGAGTACGGGAAAAACACTGTATATTTTAGACGAGCCAACTACAGGGCTTCATTTTGCTGATGTAGATAAACTGATTGCAGTGCTTGATAAGCTGGTGGACGCAGGCAATACTGTGGTTGTCATTGAGCATAATTTGGATGTCATCAAGAGGGCGGACCATGTAATCGACTTAGGACCGGATGGTGGAAACCGTGGAGGCACCATAGTTGCTACAGGAACTCCGGAGGAGATTGCAGCGTGCAAAAAATCTTATACTGGAGAGTTCTTGAAGAAAATTCTGAAATAGTGTATAATACTAAATTGTACCTTTCGATACGTGCCTGTGGCGGGCAGAGAAAGGCATAGATATGATTTGGATTGTATACTAAAGGAGATTATCCCAATGATGAAAAATGAAAACCTGACGATGCTGACGGATTTCTATGAAATCACTATGGCAAATGGATATTTTCAGTCAGGTAATGTAGAAGAAGATATCGCTTATTTTGATATGTTCTTTAGAAAAGTGCCCGATGGCGGCGGCTATGCAGTGATGGCGGGAGTGGAACAACTCATTGACTATTTGAGAGATTTGCATTTTACAGAAGAAGACATTGTCTATTTAAGAGAGAAAGGAATTTTTTGTGAAGATTTTCTGGATTATCTGAAAGACTTTAAATTTTCCTGTGATGTCTGGGCGGTACCGGAGGGAACACCAATTTTTCCCCATGAACCGATTTTGACGGTGAGAGGGCCTGTAATTCAGGCGCAGTTCATTGAAACAATGGTGCTTTTAATCATTAATCACCAGAGTTTGATTGCAACCAAGGCAAATCGTATCGTCAGAGCGGCACAGGGAAGACCTGTCATGGAGTTTGGGACGAGAAGAGCCCATGGCACTGCAGCAGCGGTCTACGGCGCTCGTGCGGCATATATCGGAGGCTGTGCAGGAACAGCATGTGCCATCGCAGACAGAGATTTTGGCATTACAGCCCTTGGGACTATGGCTCACAGCTGGGTCCAGATGTTCCCGTCCGAATACGAGGCATTTAAAAAGTATGCCGAAATTTATCCAGAAAATTGTACCTTGTTGGTGGATACCTATAATGTGCTGAAGTCCGGCGTGCCTAATGCAATCAAGGTGTTCAAGGAAGCACAGCCAAAGAAGATGGGCATTCGTATCGACAGCGGCGATGTGGCTTACCTGACAAAGAAGGCCAGGAAAATGCTGGACGAAGCCGGTCTTACGGATTGTACTATTACGGTATCTAATTCGCTGGACGAGTACATCATTAGGGATGTCATTATGGAGGGCGCACAGATTGATTCCTTTGGCGTGGGTGAACGACTGATTACAGCCAAGTCAGAACCGGTCTTTGGCGGTGTATATAAACTGGCGGCTTTGGAACAGGAAGGAAAAATCATTCCTAAGATTAAAATTTCTGAGAATGTGGAGAAGATTACGAATCCTGGCTTTAAGTCTCTGTTCCGACTCTTCGACAAGGAGACAGGAAAAGCTTTGGCAGACGTTTTAACTGTAGATGGTGAAGAAATTCCTGAAGTAGACGGATATGAAATCTTTGATCCAAATGCAGTATGGAAAAAGAAAAAACTTTATAATTTCTACGTAAAAAATCTTAGAGTACAGCTCTTTGACAAGGGGGAATGTGTATATGAAAACCCATCTATCGAAGAGATTAGAACGTATTGCTCACAGCAAATAGAGACGCTTTGGAGTGAGACACTGCGTTTTGAAAATCCACAAACATATTATGTGGATTTATCCCAGAATCTGTGGAATATGAAGAACCAGCTTCTGGAAGAACATACTGTGCGGTAGACTGTAGAATCGGACAATAAATTTTTTAAAGACCAGCATATTTTTGCTGGTCTTTTGGTATATTCCATAGTAAAATAAATAAAAGTAAGCTTTTGGATAGAGAGGATCTTGTATGCGACATGTTATTGTCTTTCTTTATATATTTGCAATTCTGATAGGCGCCTGCGGGCTGACCATACAGTGGCTGGCAGGAAAAGGAGATAAAGAAAAGCAGTTTGCTTCCATGAAACCCTTTGTAATCATGCTCCTGTTCATGAATGTTTATGACTTTGTGATTTACTACTGTGATAACATTATACACATAGAAACTTCCTTGCTGATTAGTATCGGCGATTGTTTCATTGCAGTTCTGGTATATCTGTGGCTCCGGGTCAGCAACAGTATTACCGGCGTAGAGGAAGAGAGCCGGTTTACGGGTTTTGCGTCGGTCTACGTGTTTTTTTATGGAATTATCTGGATGGCGGCGATCATTCTGTTTAGAGAAATTTACTGGATTAGACTGATTATTGATGTGCCTCTCATTGGTCTTCTGATTGTGGGCAGTATCAGCAGCATTTTAAACAGTGTTCGCAGCAAAGCGCCTAAACGATTTATCGCCTATAAGATCGTTATTACGTTTTTTATGACGGTAAACTATATCAGCTATTTCATCAGTGAAAGCGGCTGGATTGACGGTGATAAAGAGGTGGTTATGAATATAACCATCTACTATTGGCTGGTAATCAACGCAGCAAATATGGTACTGCAGTACAAGAGGGATTTCAGAAGTTCTTATACGTCTGAGGCGCCGGTAGTAATGGAACTTTCTGAGGCGCTTGCCAATGTGCAGAACAAATATGAATTGACTAAAAGAGAGATTGAAATTCTCGAAGAAATTTACAGCGGCAAGACCAACACACAGATTGCCGAAGCTCTGTTTATTTCAGAAAGCACCGTAAAGGCGCATGTCTACAACTTATTTAGAAAGCTTGGTGTTAAGAGCAGAGTAGAAGCGGTGTGCATAGTAAGAGAAGAAAAAGAACCGAAAGCATAAAAGAGGCTGTCTCAGACAGCCTCTTTTTCTACATTTTACATTTTTCCTGATGCGTTAAGCATATCTCTGATTTTGTGCTGTACCATTCTAGTGATAGCGTCTCTTCCTGGTCCCAGATATTTTCTTGGATCGAATTCTCCTGGATTTTCTGCGAGAACTCTTCTGATTTCAGCGGTCATGGCAAGACGCAGGTCGGTGTCTACATTGACTTTGCAGATACCGTACTTAACGGCTTCGTGGATCATATCCTCAGGAACGCCCTGAGCACCCGGAATTTCTCCTCCATACTGATTGCATCTATCGACAAATTCTTTCAGGACAGAGGAGGCACCGTGAAGCACCAGTGGAGTATTTGGAATCAGTGAATGAATTTTCTTCAATCTTTCGTAATCCAGATAAGGTTCTCCCTTGAATTTGTATGCGCCGTGACTGGTGCCGATGGCGATGGCGAGAGAGTCTACGCCGGTCTTTTCTACGAATTCTGCAGCTTCATCCGGGTCTGTAAAGGTTGCAGAACGAGCGTCAACCTTGATATTGTCCTCCACTCCTGCCAGTTTGCCTAGCTCAGCTTCTACCACAACACCGTGTGCATGAGCATATTCTACCACCTGTTTGGTCAGAGCGATGTTTTCTTCCAAAGGATATTTGGAGCCGTCAATCATAACAGAAGTAAATCCGTCGTCGACGCACTTCTTGCAGATTTCAAAATCTTCACCGTGGTCCAGATGCAGTGCAACATCTACACCGGTATCATCGATGGCAGCCTCCACCAGTTTGGTTAAGTAAGATGGTTTTGCATATTTTCTGGCACCTGCAGAGACCTGCAGAATCAGCGGTGCCTGTTCTATCTGGGCCGCAGCGACAATACCCTGAATGATTTCCATATTGTTTACATTGAAAGCACCAATTGCATAGTCACTGTTAATTGCTTTTGCGAACATTTCTTTTGTTGTTACTAAAGCCATGTCATACCTCCTTAAAATGTATATGTCTATTATACACTAAAGCGGTAATTTTTCAACGATTTCCATCATTTTTTTCATATCAGGAAGGCTGCCTTGCCCGCTGACCTGGGCAAAACCGCGGAGTTTTTCGATGGTATGTATCATGGAATGAGCATTGTCCAGCATGGATTCCAGCTCCAGGGTATTCATAACCGGTGGTCTGAAACCGGTTCCAGTATTTTTGGATTTTAAAAGAAACAGCACAGCCAGAATGGGAATAGGGTTGTTTGCCATATGTCACCTCCGTAATTTCTATATCATATTATGAAATACCGGCGCATTTGGTGCATATAGTGTAGTAGAAAGGAGTGTATTCATGCAATTAGACGATAAGACCATTTTAGATTTGGCAGGACAGCTGGGAATTTCCGCTGATAAGAAAACCACTGTAGCTAAGGCTAAATCCTACGAACAGAAAAGCGACGCTGAACTTGTATCAGAAATTATGAAAATCAAGAATCAGCTCGAAGCAGCTAATATTCCTTATGAGAAACAGATGGCAGCGGTACAGAGCTTAATGCCCATGATGAATGGACAGCAAAAAGCTCGATTGACAAGAATCATCGAGCTTTTGAAAAAGTAAAGTTTACTGTGTAACCATTCTGGCAATGTCTGTCTGGGTACTGCCGGCAGGGAATGTAAAGGTTGTTGCCTTGATGTTCTCAGGTTTGTACCCTGCAGCATTGCAGACTGACGAATACTCGTCATAAGATGCGAAGAGTTCTGCATCGATAAGACTTTGCACTGCTTCGGTAGCTGTGCCGCCCCGGACCGTGACAGTAATGTCCTTTGTCAGTACGCCGGCTGTCCAGATTTCGTTGGCCTGCTGGGAATTCTCGGGACTGTCGACAGCCTCTGGTTCTGTAGTATCAAGGGTGCCGGTTTCTTCAGCGAGGGTCCTCGGATAATCCATGATGATCTCCATGCGCCACACGATGAGGAGTGCAGCTATAATTAAAATCGCAAGTGCAATAAGAATATCGTTTTTGTCGTAGAAAAAATCTTTTAGTTTTTTCATCAAGATTCTCCTTTCGTCTTTTTCTATATATAATTTAACATACTTTTCGCAAAAGAACAAATACATTTTGCTTTAGAGCGGGGAATGTTGTATAATAAAGGGTATGATTAGGATTGAAATAGGCAAAAACGAGCAGGAACAGCGTTTGGACAAGTTCCTTAGAAAATATTTGGAAAATGCGCCGCTGAGTTTTATCTACAAGGCTATTCGAAAGGATGTCAAGGTCAACGGAAAGCGAGGAAAAGAAGATACCGTGCTGCATTTTGGCGATGAGATATTGCTGTACATCAGCGATGCGGATATGGAGAAGTTCCAAAAGCGCAGAAGGGTGAACCGGACGCGAAGGCAGTTCGGTATTGCTTATGAGGATGACAATCTTTTAGCGGCAGTAAAACCCCTTGGTCTTCTAACTCATGGAGACAGCAGCGAGAAAAAGAATCATCTGGCGAACCAGGTGGTGGATTATCTCATCGACAAAGAGGAGTTCAATCCCAGGCTGGAGAAGACTTTTACGCCGGCTCCAGTCAACAGACTGGACAGAAATACAACTGGTCTGGTGCTCTTTGGAAAAAACGCCATGTCGCTGCAGACGCTAAATCAGATGGTTCGTGAAAAAGATAAAATCCGCAAGATGTATCTGACTGTTGTCGGAGGAAGAATGGAAAAGCCTCTTCACCTGATGGACAGGATGGTTAAGAATGAAGAGAAAAACCGCATTGCTGTAGTACCGATAACAGAGAGCGGCAAAGAAATGGAAACCATCGCTGTGCCGCTGCAGTATGGAACCTTTTGCGGCAGAGAGTGCACTTTGGCGGAGGTCGAAATCATTACAGGCAGAACGCACCAAATCAGAGCCCATCTGGCAGCAGCCGGCTATCCTGTGCTGGGCGATTCCAAGTACGGAGACAAAATGATAAATGCAGCAGCAGGCAGAAAATTTGGACTGTCTTGTCAGCTGCTTCATGCGTACAGGCTGAAATTTGAAAACTGTCCGGATAGCCTTTCTTATCTGAGTGGCAAAGAATTCACGGCGGAACTTCCGGAAAGCTTTATGAGAATAAAAAAGCATATTTTTGAACAAGATGAATAGAGGGGAATCACAAAACATGAAAGAGTGGATCAAGGATATTTTATTCGCAGTAGTTATTGCTGTAATTGTAATACAATTTGTTAAACCGACCATTGTCAAGCAAAGCTCCATGGAACCGAATTTTTATGAGGATGACTATCTCTTTGTGAGCAAGCAGTCCTACACTCTGTTTGGTGAGCCGCAGCGCGGGGATGTGGTTGTGGTGCATTCTTCACTGGTACAGGAAAACGGTGAGGAGAAAATGCTCATCAAGCGTATTATCGGGCTGCCGGGAGAGACCATCGATATCATTGATGGAGAGGTGTATATCAACGACAAGAAATTGGAAGAGGACTATCTAAAAGAAGATTTTACTTCGGGCGAGGTGAAACGTCTGGTGATTCCTGAGGGCAAGATTTTCTGCATGGGTGATAATCGAAGAGTCAGCATTGACAGCAGGGACGAAGATGTAGGATGTATTGAGATAGACGACGTCATTGGAAAGGTGGTACTGCGTGTCTATCCGTTCAGCGAATTTGGGATTATTCAAAATCCGTACGATAAATAATATGCAGGAGAGGGAAATCATGGGAAAAAGCAGAAGAGAAAGAAAGAGACAGCGAGAACGTGAAAACCGAATAGACTGGCTGAAATCGGTGCTGTCAGCAAGTGCGGCGGCGCTGATTGTAGTGCAGTTTGTGATCCCTACAGCGGTTTATGGCAGATCTATGGAGCCGGGATTTGAGCATAGAGATTATCTGCTGATTCATAAACAGGCCTATGTAGGGGAGGCGGAGCCTGAAAGAGGTGATGTTATCGTGTTTCAGTCAAAGCTTAGAGATAATAACAGAGGAACTTTGAAAAAACTCATTAAGAGAGTCATCGGCGTGCCAGGTGATATTGTAGAGATTCGAGAAGGAAAAGTGTACATAAATGGAGAGGAACTGAAAGAGCGCTATATTAAAGATGGTGTTACTAACGGAGATGTGGGACCTGTTGTCGTACCGGAAGGCAATTATTTCTGCATGGGGGATAACAGACTGCACAGCACTGACAGCCGTTTTTTGGAAGTCGGATTTGTTGAGAAAGACAAAATCGTAGGAAAGGTGGTATTCAGACTTTATCCATTTAGTAAATTTGGAATGATTGGGAGTACACAGTAAATGAAAAAATCAGTCGTCTTTCTGCTCGCCGTTATATTAGGTACAGGTGCAGGGCTTTTAGTATCTCTAGCTTTTCAGATTACGGAGGTTACGGACCACAGCATGCTTCCAGCCTATGAGAACGGAGATCAGGTGCTGGTTAGCAGGCTTGCGTTTGCGGGGAAAAAAGGACCGCAGCAGGGCGATGTGATTCTGATGAAGAACAAAATTTATGCGGTGTCCGGCGAAAACACTGTCATGTTGAAACGCGTTATTGGTGTAGAGGGTGATCGGATTCTGATTACGGAGGGGCAGGTCTATGTAAATAATCAGAAGCTGGACGAAGAATATGTGTTTACGCAGGGTATCAGCGGCGATATGGAAGAGATACAGATTCCCGCAGGGAAGATTTTTGTGATGGGAGATAATAGAGCAGCCAGTACAGACAGCAGACATGAATCTGTGGGGCTGGTTGATGAAGAGGATTTACTGGGAAAGGTAATTTTAAAATGGTAAAAAGACAGAAGAAGATGGTGGCAAACAACAAAAAAGCGCGCCATGATTATTTTATAGAAGAGGTTTACGAAGCGGGTATCGTGCTGACCGGCACAGAGATTAAGTCCATTCGTGCAGGAAAGGTCAGTATCAAGGAAAGCTATGCAAAAATTGAAAAGGGTGAGATGATTGTCTACGGCATGAACATCAGTCCCTATGAGCAGGGTAATCGTTTTAATACAGAACCTTTGCGCCCGAAAAAACTTCTCTTACATAAGCAGGAAATCAGAAAGCTGATTGGATATACAACGCTGAAAGGTCTGACTTTGGTTCCGCTGAATTTATATATCAACGAAGATGGACGGGCGAAGATGGAGCTGGCGGTAGCGCGCGGCAAGAAAAATTATGATAAGCGTGACGACATGGCAAAGAAAGACGCGGCTCGTAAAATCGACCATGCCATGAAGCAGAGGTGGTAGTATGCCAAGTTTCACCAAGCAAGCGATTAAAATGTCTTTTATGAAGCTGCTCAGCGAGCAGCCGCTAAATAAAATCAGCGTTCGCAGTATCGTAGAGGAGTGCGGTATCAATCGAAATTCTTTTTATTATCACTTCCAGGATATTCCTGCTCTGATGGAAGAAATCATTGTGGAACTGGCTGATGGGCTGGTAAAAAAATATCCAAAGATTGAGTCCCTGGAGGACTGTATCAGCGAGGCTTTTGACTTTGCCCTGCATAACAAAAAAGCGGTCTTACATATTTTCAATTCTATGAATCGAGACCTCTTTGAGCGGTATTTGATGAAATCCTGCGAGTATATTGTCAGAACTTATTTGGATACGGTTTTTGGAGAGAGCCTTGTCAGTGCTGAAGACCGGGAAATTGCCATTCGTTTTTTCCGTTTTGAACTGTTTGGAGCTGGTCTTGATTGGCTTTCCCGAAGTATGCCAGAGGATTCTATTGAAGAAATTCATCATTTGATTCACCTATGTCATGGATTGTCCGATGAGATGATCAGGAGATGTAATCAAGCAGAAATTTAGTCACATTAGACCCCGTTGCCTAATTTTTAGGCAGGGGTTTTTCTTTTGCCCATTTTTAACCAGAAGAAAATCTGGTAAGTTAAATACAGAAAGAAAAAGCGCTGTGGATGTTTGATATGAGATGGAAGGATGGATAGTGATGCGTTCAGTTGCACCGATGAAAACAGCGAAAATCGGATACATTGTCATTTCCCTTGGTCTATGCGTGCTGGGGATTTTGCTGATTACAGCACCGGTATTGTCTAAAGCGCTGCTGGGCAGCTGCTGCGGCATACTGTTTCTGCTGTTTGGCGCAGTCAAACTGGTTGGATACTTTTCAAAGGACCTGTACCGGCTGGCATTTCAGCACGATTTGACACTGGGCATTCTGCTTCTGATTCTTGGCGGTGTGATACTGGTACGACCTGAAAGTCTGATGTTATTCATCTGTATCACCTTTGGCATATTTATGGTGATAGATGGACTTCTGAAAATACAGGTTGCCGGTCAGTCGAGAACTTTTGGCATAGGAAAGTGGTGGCTGATCTTTGCAAGTGCGATAGTTACAGAGGCTCTTGGACTTGTCCTGCTGCTGCGTCCGGGTGAGGGTACGGATTTGCTGATGATTCTACTGGGCATAGGCATGCTTTCGGAGGGGATTTTGAATCTTAGCACAGTTATTACAGCGGTAAAAATTATCAGACATCAATGGCCGGATATGATAGAAAACGTGTATTGCGAGGAAAAGGAGGACTGACAGAAAATGCGTTTTTCAAGGGCGGTGGTCAAACACCGGATTACGATTTTAATTGTTGCGATTGTTTTAATGGTTCCTTCCCTGTTTGGAATGCTGGGAACGAGAATCAATTATGACATGCTGGATTATTTGCCGGAGGATATGGACACGGTAATTGGTCAGGAAGAGCTTTTGAGCGACTTCGGAAAGGGTGCTTTCTCCCTGATTGTAGTGGAAGATATGGAGGATAAAGATGTAGCGGTTCTTTGTGAAAAGCTTGAAGAGGTGGATCATGTAGAAAGTGTCCTGTGGTACTCCACGCTGGCGGATATTTCCATACCGATGGAAATGGTGCCGGATAAACTCTTCGATGAATTTAATGAGGGAGATGCAACTCTGATGGCGGTCTTCTTTGACAGTGCTACCAGTGCTGACTCAACCATTGATGCAATTGCTGATGTGCGCAGCGTCTGCGGCGAGCAGTGTTTTGTATCGGGCATGTCGGCGTTGGTAACGGACTTAAAAAATTTGTGTGAACAGGAAGAACCGATTTATGTAGGGCTTGCAGTGCTTTTTGCAACGGCAGCCATGGTGCTGCTTTTGGACGGCTGGCTGGTGCCTTTCGTATTTCTTGTCTCGATTGGCATGATGATTCTGCTCAATTTAGGAACGAACTATTTTTTTGGAGAAATTTCATATATAACAAAGGCTCTTTCGGCGGTTCTGCAGCTAGCGGTTACCATGGACTATTCCATCTTCCTGTGGCACAGCTACAGTGAGCAGAGGGCGCTTTATGACGACCACAAGGAGGCCATGGCTGTCGCAATCAGAAAGACCCTGGCAAGTGTTGTTGGAAGCTCTATTACTACAGTGGCAGGCTTTGCGGCACTGTGCTTCATGAGCTTCACTCTGGGTAAAGACTTGGGCATTGTCATGGCAAAAGGTGTCATCTTCGGCGTTATCGGCTGTGTGACTGTATTGCCGTCCTTAATCCTTGTACTGGATAAACCCCTTTATAAGACAAAGCATAAATCGCTTATTCCCGATATGGGAAAACTGGCAAAACGTGTGACAAAAGTCTTTCCGGTGCTTCTTGCAGTCTTTATTGTTGCAGCGCTGCCAGCGATTTACGGGTACAGCAAAACCAATGACGAGGTTTACTATGACATGGGGAAATGTCTGCCGGATGATATGGAATACGTCATTGCAAATTCTAAGCTTTCGGAAGAATTTAATATCGCTTCAACCCATATGGTGCTTGTGGACGCAGATCTGCCTTCTAAAGAAGTTCGCGCTATGATGAAGGAAATGGAAAAGGTTGAGGGTGTAAAATATGTCCTTGGCATGGAATCAGTCCTTGGCAGTATGGTGCCTGAGGAGATTTTACCAGAGGGAGTCAAGGGAATTTTAGAAAGTGATAAAAGTGAACTGCTACTGGTCAATTCGGAATATGACGTTGCCAGTGATGAAGTGAATGATCAGATTGACAGTCTGAATAAAGTGCTGAAAAGCTACGACGAAGAGGGTATGCTCATCGGAGAGGCTCCTTGCATGAAAGATATGATAGAGACCACCAACCACGATTTTCAGGTGGTAAATGCGGTATCGATTATTGCAATCTTTCTCATTATTGCGCTGGTCGAGGGAAGTATTTCCCTTCCGTTTATCCTGATTGCGGTTATTGAACTCGCAATTTTTATCAATCTCGGAATTCCTCACTTCCTGGGACAGTCGCTTCCGTTTATTGCGCCGATTTGCATCAGTACCATTCAGCTAGGGGCGACGGTGGACTACGCAATTCTGATGACGACCAGATACAAAACGGAGCGGCTTTCCGGGAAAGATAAGAGAGAAAGTGTTACGACTGCTCTTGCAGCTTCTATCCCATCTATACTCGTATCGGGAACAGGGCTCTTTGCTGCGACCTTTGGAGTGGCAATTTACTCGGATATCGACATCATCAGCTCCATGTGTATGCTGATGGCAAGAGGTGCGGTAGTCAGCATGATATGTGTTATCTTCCTGCTGCCGGCGCTGCTTATGCTCTGTGATAGATTGGTCTGTGCAACGACCAGGGGAATGAAACATGTAGTTAGAACAAATTCGGAGGTGTCAAATCTATGAACAATAAATTAAAAAAATGCTTAGTGGTGGTTTTGTGCATTGCTCTTACTGTGGGCAGCGGTGTGACTATGGCATACGCCGATGATGGGGAAGACGCGAATCAGAAAGAAGAAACGGTTTACGTTCTTGCGGAAAGCGACGGTTCCGTGCAGAAAATCATCGTCAGCGACTGGTTGAAAAACCTGACAGGAAGCCAATCTCTCTACGACAAGTCAGCTTTGACAGATATTGAAAATCTGAAAGGTGATGAGGAGTGTAAGAACGAAGGAAAGTCAGGAAAAATTTGGAATGCTGAGGGAAAAGATATCTATTACAGGGGCAGTATAAAAAAAGAACTGCCGATTAACATGGAGATTTCCTATAAGCTGGACGGAAAAGACATCGAGCCAGAAGAACTGGTCGGAAAAAGCGGCGAAGTGACCATTCGCTTTGACTATGAAAACAATCTGTATGAGATGGCAAAAGTCGGCGGCAGAACGGAGAAAATCTATGTGCCTTTTGCGGTACTGACCGGTATGGTTATGGACAATGACGTTTTCAGCAATGTGGAAGTTTCCAGCGGAAAGGTGATTAACGACGGGGAACGTACCGTTGTGGCAGGCATGGCGCTTCCGGGACTTGCAGACAATCTCAATGTAGATTCTTCTGACCTGGAGCTTCCGGATTATGTCGAAGTGACCGCTGATGTGGACAAATTTGAAATGACTAATACGGTAACCGTAGCGGACAGCAGCATTTTTGCTGACTTAGATACAGGAAAGATAGGTTCGGCAGATGAACTGGCAGGTGCCCTTAATCAGCTGACAAATGCTATGAAACAGCTGCTGAACGGTTCATCACAGCTTTACGACGGACTGGATACGCTGTTAGATAAATCGGGACAGCTGGCGCTGGGAGTTCATGAGCTGGCTGCAGGCGGAAAAAGCCTGAAGGCTGGCGCAACAACTTTACAAAACGGGGTGCAGGAACTTTCTGGGGGTATTACAGGATTAAAGGATGGATTGACAACATTAGACGGCAACAGTGCAGCTATCACTGCAGGTGCAAAGCAGGTATTTGAGTCTATGCTCGCAACAGCAGACGCACAGCTTGCAGCAGCAGGGGCAGCGCTTCCAAAATTGACCATTGAGAATTACAGTCAGGTGCTGGAAGGAGCAGCAGCGGCTGCTCCCGACGCCGGTTCTGCGCCAATTCTTGCACTGAAAGCGCAGCTGGATAGTTATAACCAGTTCTACCTAGGCTTGCTGCAGTATACGCAGGGCGTAGCGTCTGCAAAGGCCGGCGCTGAGCAGCTGAATACAGGGGCAGCGCAGCTTACGAAAGGCACAAAGAGTCTGTACGACGGTGTCAACGCACTGAATACAGGTATTAGGACTTTAGATAAAAATATGCCTGCCTTGGTAGATGGTGTAACGGAGCTTCGCGGCGGCGCTAAAAAACTGAACAATGGGCTGAAAGAATTTGATAAAGAGGGAATTCAGAAGCTGGCAGGAGCTGCCGGCGGAAATATCGGAGACTTACTCGATCGAATGAAGGCTACCGTAAACGCTTCCAAAGCTTATCAGTCTTTCTCAGGCATTTCTGACGACATGGACGGACAGGTGAGATTCATATACCGTACCGAAGCGTTGGAAGAGAAATAAATATAGGGAAAAAGAAACCAGCTGGCGGATTGCGCCAGCTGGTTTCTTAGCATATATATTGATAACGTTTATTTGCTCATCAAAATATTATCCAGTGTTTCCAAGAGGGTTTCAATATCAATTGGTTTTGCGATGTGATCGTTCATGCCGCAGCGCAATGCCTCTTGCTTATCTTCTTCGAAAGCATTTGCAGTCATAGCGATAATTGGAATGGAGGCAAGCTCCCTGTTTTCCAGCTTTCGTATTTTCTTGGCAGCCTGATAGCCGTTCATCACTGGCATCTGAATATCCATCAGCACCAGCTGATAATATCCAGGCTGGGAAGATTTTAGCATTTCTACAGCAATTTGACCGTTTTCAGCAACCTCTGCAGTAAGACCGGCTTCTTCTAAAATAGCTACTGCAATCTCCTGGTTCAGCTCATTATCTTCTACAAGAAGAATATGTCCGCTGCGCAGGATTTCTTTTGAGTCAAGAATGTCATCGGTAGCCTGCTCTTTCTTCACAATGGAGTGGAGACAGCCTCTGAGTTCTGACAGGAACAGCGGCTTGCTGCAGAATGCGGTAACGCCGGCTTCTCTTGCCTCTTCTTCAATATCGGACCAGTCATAAGCGGTGAGAACAATAATCGGAACTTCCTTTCCGGTTTCCTGACGGATTCTCCTGGCGACTTCAATACCATTCATGTCAGGCAGCAGCCAGTCGATGATGTAGACAAAGTAATGATCATTTCTTGAAACTGACTGACGGGTGCGCAGCACTGCTTCTTTTCCTGACATAGTCCATTCTGCCCGCAGTCCAATCTGCTGCAGCATGCAGGAAACGCTGTCACAGGTGTTGTAATCATCGTCTACGACCAGTGCACGTAACCCGTTGAGCTCTTCGATTGCAACCGGTTCTTTTCTGCCGGCCTCATCCAGTCGCAGGGTCAGACAAACGGTGACTTCTGTACCAACGCCATGTTCGCTCTGGACGTCGATGGTACCGTTCATCATATCGACGATATTTTTCGTGATCGCCATGCCAAGTCCGGTGCCCTGAATGCCGCTGCTGGTAGAATTCCGTTCCCGTTCGAACGGTTCGAAGATATGGGCGACAAATTCTTTTTTCATGCCAATTCCCGTATCTTTGATGTGGAATTCAAAATTAGCAAAGCCCGGCGAAGCACCTGGTTTTTCGATGACTTTCAAGCTGACCATGCCGCCTGCACCGGTGTATTTGATAGAATTGCTCAGAAGGTTTAGGAGTACCTGATTGAGCCGCAGCCGGTCACAGCAGATCTGCTCGTTTTGGATGTCGATGGCGTCCAGATACAAGTCAAGCTGTTTGGCATTGATATCCGCCTGGATGATATTGTGCAGTTCGTGAAGGATTTCCGGCAGACTGCAAGGCTGTTCTTCCAGATGAATTTTGCCGCTTTCGATTCGGCTCATATCCAGTACATCGTTGATCAGACTCAGCAGATGATTGCCGCTGGTCATGATTTTTTTCAGATATTCTGCCACCTGCTCTTTACGGTCGATGTGGGTGATTGCCAGTGCTGTAAAACCGATGATTGCGTTCATCGGCGTACGGATATCGTGGGACATGTTGGAGAGGAAGGTGCTCTTGGCTTTGTTGGCACGGTTTGCCTGCGAAAGGGCATCTTCCAGCAGTGCCTTTTTCTCTCTTTCGTCCCGCATTTCCTCATCCAGACAGCGGAATCCCAGTACGATGCTGTGGGTCTTGTCCCAGTCTCCAGCCCGTACTGCTTTCATCTGGAAATAGCGGATTTCGCCGCAGCAGGTGGTACGGTAGTTGATATAGCACATATCTTTTTCGGAAAGTTCCTGTTCCAGATGGGCTTTCGAAGCGGTTTTTCGGAACGCTTCTTTATCTTCTTCGTGAATGCTTGTGGCTGCATACTGTTCGAGGCAGGTTTCCAGAGACAGCGCATCATGAAAGATGGCAGGCATGATGCCATTTTTACATTCGCCCATACGCAGGACTTTGCCTTCGCCAGTGTCTAAATCGAAGAAGCAGACCAGCACATACTCGATACTGAGGGCATGCACCAGTTCCATCTGCCGACGCTGATCTTCCAGGCGCTCTCGCTCTTCTTGCAGTCTCTGTGCAGTACGGTCTAACAGATATCTCTGATAATAACGTTCACCATTTTCTTCGATGAGTTTGATATTGCCGGTTACATAGAGAATTTCGCCGTCTGCATGCTGCACACGATAATCGACACTGACGTTGTCGCCTTCCTTTTTAAGGGACTGAATGGATTTCCGCAGTCGCTTTCTATCTTCTTCGAAAACAGTGGAAGCCACCAGGTCAAAGCCGTCTGCAAGGAGTGCCTGCTCGTCGGGATAGCCTAGAATGCGCAGCGCAGCCTGATTGATGCTGAGAATCCTGGAACCGTCCAGGCTGTGGCACATGATGCCGCAGTCCATGGTAGTAAACAGCATCTCCAGAGTTTGATTCTGCTGAATCAGTTCATCGGCGTAAGCCCGCTCCTGGGTGATGTCGATACCGATGCCCATGGTGCCCATAACAGTGCCGTCCAGATTGTATAATGGTGATTTATATGTAGTTAGAATTTTGGTTTCACCACTGCTGAGAATGGTCTCTTCGGAAACGCAGGTTTCTTTGGTTTCCATGACGATGCGCTCCGATTCGATGCAGGCAGGATCGTCATGTTCTACGTCCCAGATATAAGCATGACCGCGACCTTCCACCTGCGCTTTGGTCTTGTTGACGGTTTGACAGAAACTGTCGTTGACTTTTTTGTGAATGCCGTCTTTGTCCTTATACCAGATTAAATCCGGTGTGCTGTTGATGGTGGTTTCTAGGTACTGGCTGGTCTGCCAGGCGTCTTTCTGCGCTTTGTAGTCCTGATACCATTTTTGGATGCGGAACATTAATAACGCGTCGGAAGCGGATTGCGACCAGATATCGGTCAGTGCTGAAACGCAATCTGTGAACGCTTCCACGTCTGTATCCTCTGCCGTAAGCAGGATGAGCTGCGCCTCCGGCTTTTTCCACGTCAGCAGCTGTGACAACTGCGCTTGTAAATCTGCTGTCGGCAGACTTGCGAAAATGACATCAGCTTGTGATGCTGAGACTTTTTCGACCCGATCACTTTCGAGAAATGCATGGGAAAACTGTGAAAAAGGGGTCAGTGCCCTGAGCTGTTTCAATACCCGATGCCGGTCGCCGATGCAGTAGAATCGTATATGACAATGGTACATAAAACGAATATCCTCCCTAATTTGTGGCTTGCGATTCTGTGATGGCATGATTGCATACCTATTCTAAATTTTACTGCGCTTGCGGGGTAATGTCAATGTTTTAAGAGGATTTGAAATGGAAAATAGTAGCCGCAATCGTATTTTGGGGAATTTTTTCGTTATTTACAGAAAAACGGAAAAAATACGTTTTATATACAGAAAAAATACGCTTCTCAGATACAATCTTAAAATAGGAGGAGCACAAGAGAACGATGAATAGAACATTCTATTATAACGGAACAATGATTACGATGGATTCTGACCATCCCATGGCTGCAAACTTTCTGGTTGAAGATGGTGTGATTCAGGCAGTGGATGTGGACGAGGAGGACATTGGTTTTACAAGGCAGGATGAAATGACGGAATGGGTTGATTTGCAAGGCCGCGTGGTAACACCCGGGTTTCATGACAGTCATATGCATCTGGTGGAGTATGGGTATAATCAGCGGTATTGTGTGGACTTATCGGAAGCCGTTTCTGCAGAAGATGTGGTGCGGCGTATGCGAGCATTCATTGCAGAACAGCAGATTCCTGCAGGAAGCTGGATCATCGGAAGCCGTTGGAATCAAGAACATTTTCCGGACAAACGACTGCTTAGCCGGGAAGATTTAGACCGCGTTTCAGACTGTCATTATGTCTTTGCCAAGCGGGTCTGCATTCATATTGCGGCGGTAAACAGCAAAGTTTTGGAATTGGCAGGAATTGACCATAATACCTATCTGGACAATCAGAATATCGGCAGATATCCTGACGGTATGCCAGATGGGAGAATTTATGAGGATGCGATTGCTGACATGGTACTGGTGCATAAACCGGCGCTTTCCGTCAAAGAAATTGAACAGATGATTGAAGAGACGTTAAGGGAAATCAAGGCAAGGGGCTTTACGGCGGTGCAGTGTGATGACATGAAAGCGTTTTCGGATTTTACGTCGAAAGAGAGAATTTTACGTGCCTATGATAACCTGCGAAAGCAGCAGCGCCTGCCTGTACGCGTGTTTGCGCAGATTCAGGTATCTTCCCTGGAAGAATTCCGGCAGTTGCAAAAGATTCTTGTAGAGATTGCTGATGACCAGTGGTTCTCCTGGAAACGATTAAAACTGATCTTGGATGGCTCTTTGGGTGCTGAGACGGCAGCATTAACCGTACCTTACAGAAATCGCAGGCAGCGGGGACTTCTCAATTTCAGCGATGCAGAGTTAGAGTTGCTGGTTCGGGAAAGTTATGAAAGCGGGATGCAGCTGTTATGTCACTGTATCGGTGATAGAGCAATGGAACAGGCCATACGTGTGATCACGCCTTTCCAAAACAAGTATGGAACAGATTGCCGCCCTAGACTGGTGCATTGCCAAATTGCGACGGAGCCTCTTTTAGACCGAATGGCGCAAGCGGGGATTTTGGCAGACATTCAGCCGGCGTTTGTACCGACCGATTATGCAGTGGCGGAGCAGAAACTGGATCTTCGTCAAGCATATGCGCTTTATGCATGGCGCACCATGTTAGAAAAAGGTATGATGATTAGTGGCAGTTCGGACTGCCCGGTGGAGCGCTGCGATGCGCTTTACGGGATGCAGGCAGCTGTTACCAGGATGGATTTGCAGGGGAGACCGACTGGCGGATTTTTACCGGAAGAAAGGCTGTCGCCTTATGAGGCATTGGCGCTTTATACAAAGGCGCCTGCCTATACAGTAAAAATGGAAGGACAGATGGGGCGCATTGCGCCAGGCTACTTCGGTGATTTTACTGTACTGGATGGAAATCCGCTTCTGGTTCCTCCGCAGCAGATCCATAGTATTTCTATCGTAGAAACCCACTGCGGCGCGTAGTGGAGAAAGGAATCAAATATGAAGAAAGTATTTATCAATGCCAACGGATACACCATGGATGCAGCAGAGCACCGCTTTGAAGCCGTTGCGGTAGAAGACGGGCTGATTACGTGTGTTGGTACTAATGAGGCGGTGCAGGAAGCAGCGGGGACCGCATGCCAGATCATCGATCTGCAAGGAAAGACGGTACTGCCAGGATTTAACGACAGCCATCTGCACCTTTTGAGTTATGGGTATAGCCTGGAAGTCGCAGATTTAAATGACTGCCGGAGCCTGGATGAATTGAAAGACCGTTTGCGCCGCTATATCAAGGAGAATGGAATTAAACCCGGCCAGTGGGTAGAAGGCCGCGGATGGGATCAAAATCAGTTTGATACTAAGAAAATGCCGACAAGAGAGGACTTAGACGAGGAATTCGGCGCATATTTTTTGGTATTGACCAGAACCTGTGCACAAATTTGTGTCGTAACCACCAACGTGCTGGAACTTGGCGGTCTGCTGCACAAACCACAGCAGATTGAGGGCGGTATGATTCTGACAGACGCCCATGAAGTGGCAACAGGCGTGCTGACTGGACTGGCAACGGAAATCATTTACAGAATGATTCCAACGTTGGGGGTAGAGCGCATTAAAAAGTGTATTCTTGCGGCGTGCAATCGTTATGTTTCAGCGGGAATGACTTCTGCGCAGACCGATGATTTTGAACTGCTTCGTGCTGGCCATTTTACAGAAATTTTGCAGGCATACGAAGAACTTGACAGAGAAGGGCTGCTGCCGATTCGCGTCAATCTAATGCTGCACCTTGCCACGTTAGAAGAACTTTCTGATTTTCTGGCACTTGGGTATCGCACAGGAGACGGAAGCCCGTATTTTCGGATTGGACCGTTTAAGACGATTACAGACGGGTCGTTGGGAGGAAGAACTGCTGCCTTGCGGGCACCATACAGCGATAATCCGGAAGGAATGGAAGAAAATACGGGTGAAATGTATATCAGTCAGCAGGAACTGGAAGCACTAACGCAAATGGCTTTTGACCATGGTCTGCAGCTAGTTTCAGACGGCATCGGAGATAGAGCCATGCGAAGCGTACTGGATGCATTCATTAAGATTATAGAAAAGCATCCAGAAGAAGATTTGCGCTTTGGTATTGACCATTGCCAGATTACCACAGAAGGGATTATTGAAGATTTTGCCAAATACCATATCATCGGCGGTCTTGAACTGATCTTTTTGGCTTCTGACATCGCCATTGTAGAGGAGCGGGTCGGAGCAAAGCGGGCAAGTATGTCCTATAACTGGAATCGGTTTAAAACGCAGGGCGTAACGATTGCAGCAGGTTCGGATAGTCCTGTAGAGGAATACAGTCCGCTCCACGGCATTTATGCGGCAGTTACCCGCTGTACCTATGATAAAACACCGAAGGGTGGTTATCATGCGGAACAGAAACTCAGTGTACACGATGCCATTCATGCCTTTACGACAGGACCTGCATATGCGACATTTGAAGAGGACTGCAAGGGAACGATAGAGGTTGGAAAGTATGCGGATTTTGTTGTCCTAGCGCAGGATTTGTATGAAACTGCGCCGCTGGATCTGGCAGAAGTACAGGTCGCGATGACAGTCGTAGGTGGAAAGGTTGTTTATGAAAAATAATCCAGATTATATTTTATATAACGGCAATTTTATTTCAATGGAAAGACCGGATAAGCAGTACTGTGCCATTGGGATTACGGGTGAGACGATTACGGAGGTATGGGAAAAGCCATGCAGGATGCCGAAACGGTTTTTTGGTACGAAGATGCTGGATTTGGAAGGCAGAACGGTTTTACCTGGATTCATTGACAGCAATGTCCATATGGTACAGGGCGGTTTGATGCAGTACTGTGTGGAAATTAAAGCGGATACCAGAGAAGCCTTTCTACAGCAGCTGCAACAGAAGGTGCAGGCATTTGAAGCGGGAGAACTGATTTGGTGTATTGGCTATAATGAGGATACTGTGGAATTGAATCGATGGGATTTGGATCAAATTACTTCCATACATCCTGTTGTGGTCAGCAAGACAGAATTCCATAAAACGATTTTAAATACTTCTGCTTATAATTTACTTAAAATTCCCTATAGTATTTCTGGCATTCAGCGGGATGAAAAAGGGATGCCCACAGGGGTTTTGCAGGGAGAGGCCAGCGGATTTGCAAGACGGAAATTATACACCTGTTTTGTAACGGATGACATCCGAAGACTTGCCCTCGCAGATATGGAGCGAAAAGCGTTCCGCTGCGGCATTACAACGGTCAATGCTATGGAAGGTGGCGCCTTTTTTTCAAATCAGGATATCCGCATGGTGCAGCGGTTTGCAGAGCACAGCAGGCTGGAAATTTTTCTGTTTCCGCAGACCATGGATGTGGCAACGGTACAGGCGGCAAAACTGCCGCGGATTGGAGGCAATATATATCTGGACGGTTCTATTGGATCTCAGACGGCGGCACTGTATGAACCTTATATAGATGGTGAGCACCAAGGGGTACTGTATTATTCACAGGAAGATGTAAATCAGTTTGTGCTGGAAGCCCATACTGCCGGCCTGCAGATTGCATTGTCGTGCATCGGACCAAGGGCGATTGAACAAGCGTTGGCAGCTTTTGCCGCGGCATTTGAAATAGCAGGCAGAAAAAATTTGCGTCACAGGCTGGAACTTTTTGTTCTGCCGACAGAAGCACAAATCACCTGGGCGATTTCTATGGGGCTGATTTTGTCTATGCGAGCCAATTATGACAGGCAGTGGGGCGGTGCGGAAGGTAAATATGCTGCACTGCTTGGAGATCGATGGAAGGGAACCAATCCCATCGGCGCTGTGGTGGCGCAGGGAGGTATTGTGGCGGGTGGTTCTGAATATGCAGTTACACCGTTGAACCCTTTAAAATCAATTGGTTCTTGCCTGCTGCATCACAATGCAGTACAGCAGCTTTCCCTTTATGATGCGCTGCGGACCTATACTGCAAACGGTGCCTATGCCAACATGGCAGAAGACAGAATTGGAAGTCTTGGCATCGGTATGCAGGCAGATCTTGTCGTACTGGATCAAAATCTGTGCACCCTTTCTCCTGCAGAAATTGAAACCCTTCGCGTGGAAATGACCATTAAAAAAGGGGAAATTGTATATGCGCGGGAGGATGTATTATGGAAATAAAAGTTTACCTTTTGCAGAGACCGCACATTGAAATCGATGGACGAGAGGCGCTTGCCAAATTGAATCACAAAGCGCTTGCGATGATTTTTTATCTGGCGGCCAGGAAAGGGCAGATGGTTTCTAAAGAACTGCTCAGTGAAATTTTTTGGCCAGAACTGCCAGAAGAAAATGCTCGCTCTAATTTGCGGCAGAGCCTTTCTTATATTAGAAAAATCTGTGCAGAAGAATGGGGTGGACAAGAGGAGGCATCGATCATTTTTTCGGAGCGGAACATGTGCAGTCTTAATGCATCTTTAGGCGTTTTCGTGGACGTGGCAGAATTTCGCAAAGCGCTGAAAGCAGCGTCTGTTTGTGACAGCAGGCAGGAGAAAATTCGGCATTTGCAGCATGCAGTGAATGTACATGGCGGCAGCTTTTTAGACGGTATATCGGTGCGTGGAAGTGTGGCTTTTGAAGAGTGGGTTATGATGGAGCGGGAATCGGTAAATCAGGCATTTATTGATGTATCGAAGCAACTGGCGTTTCTGTATCGGGAAAATGGACAGTTCGCCCAGGGGATTTCCTGCCTGAAAAAACTGCTGCTGATGGATCCGCTGCTGGAGGAAGTCCATTTGCAGCTGATGGAACTGTACTGCCAGAACCAGGAGCGGGCAAAAGCAATCTGCCAGTACAAAGAGTGTGTGCGCATTCTTGGTGAAGAGTTAAATATTGGTCCTATGGAAGAGACGCGGGCTCTCTACAGAAAGATTCTTGAAGATGCGCCGGTGGAAATGGGACACATTACGATAGTAGAAGAGAAAGATGATTTATGTGAGCTGCAGCTTTATACTGCATCTGCACAGCCAATAGACTTTGAAGGGATTTATCGTATGCTGGAGCCAATCATCGAGGAGGATGTGAAAGTGCCAACTTATCTCAAACCAGGGCTGGCCATGTTGTTTCCTCAATATTCGGAATGGCTTGCAGCACAGAATTTGTCGGAATCGTATCTTTTTTACTGCATTAAAAAACTGCTGCAGGAGATCAGTCTCAAAGGGAAAGTGGAGATTCAGGTGTCCCATCCTAAGAGACTGGATCAAAAGTCAGCGCAGCTGTTACAGTATCTGATTGGCAATCTGCATATGGCAGATGTTGATATTCATATGTTTAAGGAGGAATAACATGTCTGAAAAACAAGAAAAAGCAGGACTGAGAAAGGAACTGGGACTATTTCACAGCGTATCGATTGTCAGTGGAATTATGATTGGTTCAGGTATTTTTTATGTCAGTACATATGTGCTGAGCAGAGCAGGATTATCCGCAGGATTTTCCATTTTAGCATGGGTTGTTGCCGGCTTTATGTCGCTGATGGCGGCATTATGTTATGCGGAGCTGGGTACTTCCATGCCGCAGGCAGGAGGTACCTACAACTATATTTCTAAAGCTTATGGACCAGGAATCGGATTTTCTATGGGAATTACGGACTTTTTTATCTCACAGTCTGGTTCGATCAGTGCCCTTGCAGTAGGATTTTCTACTTATTTTAGTATTCTGGTGCCATTGACGGAGTGGCAGATTAAGGCAATGGCGATTGGGATTATCATCATGCTGTCACTGATCAATATGTCTGGTGTGAAAAAAGGTGGAAATGTGCAGGGAATCTTCATGATTGCAAAGCTGGTGCCGATTGCGATTATTATCGTATGCGGTCTTATGATGGGCAGCATGAATAATCCGATGGAGATTGTACCGGGAGAAGGTTTGAATCCAATGAGCGCTTTTGCGCTGTCCATTGTAGCGGCGTTATGGGCATATGACGGTTGGAGCTCGGTCTATATCGTAGCAGAGGAACTGAAGAACCCTCAAAAAGATCTTCCGAAAGCAGTAACAATCGGGGTTTTAGGTGTGACCCTTGTCTACGTTTTGTTCAATTTTGCATTACTGAAAATTTTACCGATTGATCAAATTGTTGCGACTGAGGCACCAGGAACCATGGCTGCAGAGGCACTCTTTGGCAAGCCAGGCGCAGTTTTAGTCACCATCGGTGCACTGATTGCAATCTTTGGTTCCTGTAATGGTTGCATTTTGGCGTATCCGAGAGAATACTATGCAATGGCTAGGGACAAGCGATTTTTCGATGTCTTTGCGAAAGTCCATCCGAAAACTGGTACGCCTGTCAATGCACAGATTGCGACCATGATTGTATCTTCTGTATTAATTCTGTTTGGTACGTTTGAGCAATTGACTGCCCTTGTGGCTTTCTGTGCATGGATTTATTACACGCTGGGTGTATCTTCGGTCTATGTGTTTAGAAAGAGAAATCCGCAGATGGAAAGACCATATAAGGTTTGGGGCTATCCCGTGCTGCCCGCAGTGACCATTCTGCTGTCGCTGGTGGTACTGGTAACAACCCTTTGGGAAGATCCAATGAATTCCGTCATCGGTGTCGTAATTCCGATTGCGGGGTATATTCTCTATCACGCTTATTTTAAGAAAAAAGAGCAAGCGGAGAACTAAGGTATCGTATGCACATCTGCTAGTATGTGCGCATGATAATCTGCAGGAGCTGAGGAAAGAATTTTTCCAGGCTCCTGTTTTTCTTTGTGCTGGATGCTGTAGCGCGCAATGTGTCAAAAATTACTGGTTGAAAACAGTACAAAAGTAATGTAAAATGAATACAGTAACAAATATGGGGGTGTAAAGGTTTCGACGGGGGTGTAGAAGCCATATGAGTAACTTACTATATTTAGAATTTAGCGTTTTCAATAGATTCAAAGGTCAAATTTCTTTACAATTTGACGAAAGTAGAGAACAAATAGAGGAAAAATAGAGAACACGCTTACTAAGAGACATATCCATTATGTCTCTTTTTTAATGCAAAAAGGAGAATAAACGCATGAGGTTTCAGGTAGAGATAACGCAGAAGATGATGGCAGTTGTAGAGATAAGTGCACCAGATGAGCATGCTGCTTTAAGGCGCGTGAATGAAATGATTTGTAGAGATAAAATTTCTCAGGACGCATTTCATATGGAAGAAGCAATCGCTGTAGTGAAACAACCGAATAATATTCTGATGTTTACGAATCCAAAAAGTAAAGCATGTCCCATGATGGGACGGGGAGGAAAACTATGGGAAAAGTAATAGCAATAGCAAATCAAAAAGGTGGAGTTGGAAAGACTACGACCGCTGCAGCATTAGGAGATATGCTGTATAAAATGGGTTCAAAGGTACTGCTAATTGATATGGATGGTCAGGCTAATTTGACATATAACATGGGAATTGAGCGACCAGACAAATTGTTGTCTACCGTTACAGATTTAATAATCGCTAAGGCCAACGAGCAGGCAATAGATTACAGCACAGCTGAAATTACTTTAAAGCCAGGACTGAGTCTCTTTCCTGCAAATATTGTGTTATCGGGACTGGAAATGTCATTGATTAATGTTTTTCAGCGAGAGCAGATATTGAAATTGATCATTGACGATGTCAGAAGCCGATACGATTATATCATTATCGATACATCGCCGTCACTTGGGTTGCTGACAATTAACAGCTTGGTTGCTGCAGATGAAATAGTGATTCCAGTACAGGCACAGGTTTTTGCAGTTAAAGGCATGGAACAATTATTTAGGTCAATATCTCTTGCAAAAAGAATTAATCCAGTATTACAGATTGCAGGGATTCTGCTTACGATGGTGGATGGACGCAGCAGAAGTCAAAAAGATACTATATTGCAGATTGATACAGCGTTTGCAGATACTTTACCTAAATTTGAGACAATGATACCTCTGCAGATTAATGGTTCCAGAGCACCGAAAGAGCAGGAGGCAATCACATCCTTTGATCCGGATGGTGCGGCTTCCAAAGCTTATTGCAATTGGTTGACAGAGTATATAGGTGTTACTCAGTATGATAATTTACAGGGTAAGCGAATTGAGATTGGAGATATTCTTCAAATGGGTGATAATCAATATTTAGTTCATTATGGTTACTATGACAGACGGACGAGAGATGGAAAAGTAATAAGAACCTTGGGCACATATGTTGAACTGCTTACGAATGAGATGTCTCACAATGGGACAGATGTCATTTGCCAGTCAATGGGCAGCTTCATGCGACGCAATAGATACAAGGAGGGTGATTAGTAATGGGAGAGAGAAAAATCAATTTTACACCGTTGGAAGAGATGTTTGGTTTGTCCTCCGATATTGAATTTGTAGATGGTGGGAATAGCTTATTAAAGCAGAAAGATGTTAGTGTTGAGATTGATAAAATGCTGGATTGGCATACTGAGATAGATATTCCCGGTGTAAAAATCCACCCGTTCAATCGTCTCTCTGAAGCCAAACAACTGGAACTCTGCAAAAGCATTGAGAAGAATGGAATAATATCACCTATTATTCTGAGACCTGATGCGAGGATAGGTTACTATGAAGTGATTGCAGGTCATAATCGTAGAGACGCAATGCGTAGACTTGGCATAAACAGTCTCAGTACGCAGTTGGGACAAATCCGGATTGTAGATGATTGTGATGATATAAAAGCGGCTTATTGGATGCTAGACTCCAATATTCAGAGAGAAGAACAGCTGCCAAGTGAGCGAGCTGATGCGTATAGTACCAAGTATGCACTGATAAAAATGGAAGCAAGACGGAATTCTGAGACTTTGTCCCACGATGGGACCGAGAGAACAGATGAAGTGGCTGCCAGAATTATGGGTATCAGCAGAACAACACTGCAGAGATATTTGGCACTGAAGAAACTCATCCCCGATATTATGAAAATGGTTGATGATAAAAAATTAACGATTCCGGTTGCTGAACTGGTTGCGCCTCTGAGTATGGAGCAGCAAACAGCACTTTTCGAGGCTATACAGGAAACGACGAAATGTCCGGGACTTGCTTTGATTAAGCAAATCAGAGAGCGCTGCAATGAGCAGTTTCTTTCGGCGGCAGATCTCTGCGAATTGATTAACCCGGCGAAACCAATGAACAGGCTTAACCTGACTCCAGTTTTCAAGTCAACGGCAAAGGCATTTGCGGATGTTGATGTTCCGGATGATGTAGAGCAGGATGCTTTGGAGCAGGTCATAACAGAGGCGATTAGAGCTTATTTAGAACGGATTTCTACCGGTAACCAAAAAAAGCAATGAAATTTTTGGGGTTACCAGTTTGATTCAGTAAAAAATTGGTAATTAAACATAATTGTCGCCTATGATAAGATTTTTTTGTTACCAGTAACAGATTTAAGGGGAAAAAGTAGAGTGTATACTGGTAACGTTGTTGGAATATTGGAATATATGTTAGCGTTAGAATGGGATAAGGGGATACAGTGGAAGGAATATGGCATGGAGTTATGGACAGAGGGGACTTGCCAGAGGCTCTCTCGCTGGCGGACCATACATGGCTCGCCAGGGATGTGAGCCGTCCCTGCTATGTGAGCGATGATTGGATGGTGATGGGAATGGATGCCTACACGGAAAGAGCTGCGGTGGACAGACAATGAGTAGTATTTGGTGAATATTTCTGTTGACCGGCTAGATGGGTTGAAAGTGAAAATTTAGATTTGTCCCATAATGGGACGGGGAGTTATAGATGAATGGTGCTTTACTCATTAAAATATTTCTATCTGTTGTCGATGAATTGATGGCGCAGCCGCGATTATATGCATTGAGTAACCGGGAGCAATATATTAATTTCAGGGCTGACGATTTTAAGCAAAAATTGAAGGAAGTGGTTATAAGGAATCAAAATTATCTTGGCACTTCTAAAATAAAGCCTTTTTTAGATGACTTCAAGATATTGCAATGGATTATCAGCAACAGGGAACGATATACCAATGTTCAAAAGATAAACGGAAAGGCCGTCAGAGTATTGACCGTAGACCGCCGTAAGTATGAGTTGTTGAAATCTCTCGGTTGGGAGGAGCTTTAGTCAGGGAAATGAACTTATCATTGTCCCACAGTGGGGCGTAAGATTTGAGGAGGGTCAAATGACAGAAACAGAAAAAAGAATGATCTGCGCATTAGGAGATCCACTTTATACAGTGGAGTTTTTAGAAGAATGGACTAGCAGAACTGATAATGTGTTTATAAATGCTCCGGCAGCATTGCAGATTATGGGAGCAAGAGGTTATTACCAAGCGGTCAGAAGGATGGTTCAGACTGTCCCACAATGGGACAGTGAATTTGAGACTAAAGAATGTGAAATGCATAAAAATAATCCGTCCCACAGTGGGACAGAAAGAGAAAATGAATCATGAAAAAAATCATTACAGGCTTCGGAATAGGAGGCCTTTTTTTAATGGTGATGATGCTATTTGTTCTGATTGCGGGTATTTTGAGCGGAGGCTTAGATGCATCGTCGGTTTACGGTGCCAACGTGGCGCTGCCAATTATGATTACGGGTAATATTCGAGGCGATTCAATCATTATGGATATTTCCGGAGGTATCAACGCTACAGGGATTCAAGGTACTGTTGAAAGTGGAACGTTTACTGCGGGTTCTAAAAATTCGGAAGTGCAAATGGAGATAGCAGGTCCGCCTGCAAGAACAGATTTTTTTTCATATATGCCACAGTTTGATCAGCGCTTGTACACAATTAAGTTGGATACATCATCGCCGCAGTTTAAACTGAACCAGATGTGCAGAACTGATACGCAGGGGTTCAGGCGCAAGGGTGATGCGTATCTTGTGGCGATGGGGACATATTATGGCGGTCGTGACAATATTGGAGATCAATATAAGCTGACCTTCAGCGGAGGAACGGTGCAGGAAATCATTGCAGTGTTGGGTGACTGTAAGAGTGACGCAGAGACAGATGCAAAGCATCAGTATCACGCTAAGGGAGACAAAACAGTCGTAGAATTTATTATGGGAACCAGGGATAGTAAAAATAATGCTGTAATCAATGAGAAATTTGGAACGCTGGTTGGAATTTCTAAAATTGGAATAACAATCAAAGTAGAAGGAAGTATTTCAGGCAATTCTATTAAAATTTCAGGCACTGCCAATGGTACACCTTTTTCCGCATCTGGAGAGCTTAACAGCGGGAATTTTGAAGCTACTGGCTACTACGGATCCGGATCAGGAGGAGATTTGTTATGGCCGACAACGTCCACGTACATTACTTCAGAGTTTGGATACAGGACAGATGCATCTTCTGTTGGCGGCAGCACGAATCATGCAGGCATTGACATTGGAGTAGCAGAAGGGGCGCCAGTTGTTGCAGCTGCATCGGGGACAGTTGTCATTGCAGAAACCTATGGAGGTTATGGGAAGTATATTGAAATAGACCATGGTAAAGGACTTACAACTTGTTATGGACATAATAGTGTAATTAAAGTTAGAAAAGCGCAGAAGGTTAGAGCTGGAGATGTGATTGCTTTATCTGGCAATACAGGGATTTCTACTGGACCGCATTTACATTTTGAGGTGCGTCTTAATGGAACACCGGTAGACCCGATGAAATATTTGCGAGCAAAAAACTGATAGGAGGATTGTGATGAGGAGAAAAAAGATTGCAGTAGGAATAGTTTTCCTGATGGTAGTAGCGCTGGCAGCGGCGTTGCTGCTTATAGGATTTCAATCAGCGGGGACAGGATTTGATGGGGATGCATCATCAAGTGAAAAAACTACTGAAGAAAAGCAACCATTGGCAGATAGGACGGAAAAAGAATCGTTCAATCAGGTTCAAAGAGAAAAACTGGAGCAGATCTTTGAAAACACATATATCTATTATGATGAGTTTTTAGAGGGTAAGCCAATTACTTATACTTTTTATGAAAATGGAACAATGGCTGCTTACTATTGGGAGGATACGGAGACAGACTCCATTCCGTTAAGTAGCCAGTGGGTGAAATACAGCGTCAATGACGATGTAACCGAGATAACGTTGGATTGGGATGATGGAACGAAGACAACGGAATCATTCAAAGTCAAGCGAGGATGTATCATAATAGGAAAAACGGAATTTCAGCTTTCTGACCGGGATATTCACCTTAATTAGGTTGATTGAAAAGAGAAAGGAATGGAAAATGACATATATAACGCATACATTGGGAGGTGCCTTGGCGGGCACAGCCGTGATTACGGCGATTCATTCTGGAGATAAAGTTACCACGGCGGCAATTATATCTGGTGCCGTCATCGGTTCATTGTTGCCAGATATTGATCATACCAGATCAAAAGTTTCTCGATCGTCTGCTGCAGCACAGATTACATCATATGCTGTTTCGGCAGTCACGAAGCACAGGGGTGTTCTGCATACGCCGCTGTTTCTTTTACTTTTGGCATTGATATTGGGTGCTGCAATTAATGTTTTACAGGACGATGATCTGGCATTGATCGCCTGGAGTCTGTATTTTGGATTGCTGCCGGGTATGTTGTCGCATTTGATGCTGGATACCTGTAATCCTAGCGGCATTATGTGGCTATATCCTTTTTCGAATAAAAAAATGAGTGTACTGTCAATTAAGACCAGCAGCATGGGAGAGGCAGTGGTAGCTGTTGTGTTAGCTGTGATTTTGGCAGTATGGTATGGTATAGATGTAGTGAGTATTTTACGTTAGTAGGAGAGGTGCAAGATGTTCAATATTGATCTTTATCGCAAGGATTTGTATCGACTGGTCAGAGCACAAAAACTGTCACGTTTGACTGCTGCTGCGTACATCGGATGCTTGGAAAGACTAAATGAGCATATCCGCGCAGGTATGAGCGTACCTGATGCAATTCGAGTGTCTTGCAAGGATACCAAGCAAGGTGGAAAGTATATCTCTGCTGTTAGAAAATATGAGAGAGATATACTTGATGCACCAAAGAGCTTGCTTTATGGGCAGGAACTGATCGATTTGCGTACACAGTATCGTCAAAAACCAACCGGACAAGAACCGATTTTACCGGAACAGACATATTTGCGCAAAATCAATCGGTTAAATAACGAAACGGTCAGAATTGCCCTGCGTTTGCAGGTGCGATCCGGATTGCGAATTGCAGAAATCGGAGATTTAAGGGCAGAAGATATTGAGATTACCGATGACGGGATTAAACTCTTTGTCAGATGTGGAAAGGGTCGCAAATCACGACATGTTGATGTTATAAAGGACGATTTTCTGGAAAAACATCTGAAAGAATTGTTGGAAGGAAAATCCGGCGTTGACAAAGCGTTTGATTATTCAACTGCTTATCTCAAAAAGAAAGCGACCGCCTTGGGTATTCCTACGCATGATTTACGCCGAATTAATTCAAGGATGCGATATCGCGAACAGCGGGGAAATGGATCCGGAAGAAGAACAGCACGAAGAGAGGTGCAGAAACAGCTTGGTCATGCCCAGGCATCTACAACAAATTTGTATTTAGGAAAGGAATGGAGTGAAAATGAATCAGAGTAAACTTGACAGGCAGGTAGAGGTTGGAGCGGAAACCTTTATTAAAGGTGTCGGTGATGGGATAAAAAAGATGGTTAGAGCACCAAATTTAATTTTGGGATTTATTCTGATTACCCTGGTTTGTGGGGTGCTTTTTTATTTACGAGATATCATCTTGGGAAAGATTTTTCCGGAAGGAGAATTTAACGTTTTTACAATAGCAATTCATTTGATTTGGTTGATACCAATTTTGACATTGTATGGTTTTGGTAGGATGGAAGGGCAGACGACAGATGCGGCGGAGGCCTTTGCATCAATCAAGTTCTGCAATCGTCAGGGACAGTATCCCGAACAGATTGGTAAAGATGTTGATGGTAAGAAAGTTATTTTGTCATTTAAATCTCCTGGTCTTACAATTACGGACTGGCGGAGCCGTAAATCGGAACTGGAGACTGTTTTTGACTGCAACATTGTAAAGTTTGAAGTACCTGCACATACAAAGCAGATTATTAGAATGCATATTGTTCCCAGTAGCGACGGTCTCAGCACAAATCTTCTATGGGCAGATCAGTGCATTAGTGATAAAGAGTTCGTTATTGTTGCAGGCGAGGATCTGCTGGGACCAGTGGAGTTCAATTTGGATAAATATCCTCATGCATTGATTGCTGGCGTCACCGGATCAGGCAAGTCTGTAGCGCTACGGTGTTTATTCTGGCAGTGTATCCGCAAAGGCGTTAAACCGTATATGATTGATTTCAAGGGTGGTATTGAGTTTTCAGCCTTTGAAAGCTTTGGCGATGTCATCACCAGACGGCAGGACGCATTGGAACTTCTGCAAGATTTGAATCGTGAAATGATGATGCGACTTGATTTATTCCGGGAAACGGGAACTAAGAATTTGTCAGAGTATAATCGGCGATATCCCAATGATGAACTAGCCAGGGTTGTTTTGGTATGTGACGAAATTGCAGAGATGCTGGATAAGACTGGTTTGCAGGCAGCTGACAAGGCTATATTTTATGAAATAGAAAAAGAAATGTCATCTTTGGCAAGGCTTTCTCGCGCGGCGGGAATACATATGCTTTTGGCCACGCAGCGTCCTGATGCAAAGGTTATCATTGGACAAATTAAGAACAATTTACCAATCAGAATCAGTGGAAGAATGGTTGATTCTCAAGCATCTGAAATGGTTCTTGGTAATACGAAAGCCGCAGAACTTGGAGATACGCTTGGCAGATTTATGTATTCTGTGGGCGCAGATACTTGGGAATTTCAGGCATACAATTTTCAAGACTCAGACATCAGACCAGGGAATTATCAGCGGGGGAAGATGCTGCTTAACGAGGAGAAGAGTGGCCATTCATTTCAATTTGAAAAAGCTGAGGGAGATTATGATGAATATGAGGATCTGAAGAATTTTGAAACGGATCATGAATACAGGGGCTTTTAGAAAGGAGGCAAAAGTGAAAAAGCAGAAAAAAATTAAAGTAACTAAAGTTAGATCCACGAAGCTACGAACAGCAGGAAAGGTACTGCTCTGGACCATGTTGGGATTGATTTTTATCAAAGGCGCTGCAGACATCATCATGGGAAACACCATATCAAAGCAGCGTGAAGCGATGGAGATGTACATGGAAACTGTCAGTGCTGAACAGAAGTTAAGAGACGGATCCATGGCGTTTGCTGAAGAATTTGTACGAGAGTATCTCACCTTTGATGGAGAACTTGGTGGTGATTACGAGAACAGAGTCGCATCTTATACAGCAAAGAATCTTCGGATCGATGCCCCAGAAGAAGGAGTAACAATTGCTGTTATTGCTGCGAATGCAGTGGATGTACAGCTGATTGATGAAAGCCATGTCAATGTCACGGTAATGGCAGAGATACAGTTTGGAAAAAGATACAGTAAGTTTAGTTTGAAAGTGCCTGTAGCATCTAGCGGAGGACAGTACGCTGTGGATGAGTATCCGCAGATTGTACCGAATCTGGAGGTGGCTGATGTTGGAATTGCGTCAGGTGCACTCAATGGAACAGAGGTTTCCAATCATGAGAAGGATCAGATTATGTCTGTCATAGAGAGCTTTTGCAAAGTTTACTATGGAGGAAGCGACGGTGAGTTGATGTATTATGTATCGGAGGGAAGCGGTATTACAAATACTGTGGATGGCATGGAATTTGGTAGCATTGATACCTTGAGAGCAGTCTATATCGCAGAAACTGACAGCTATGTGATCGATGTGAGAATTAAAGTGGCAAACAGCGGAGTGATCCTGTCGCAGCATTTGTATCTGACAGCTGAAAAGGATGGGGATCGGTTCTACGTTACGAAAATAGATACGAGAATTTAGGAGGATGAGAAATGAATATCAATTATTTAAACAAAAAAATGGAGAGAAAAAATATGATTATGAGAATGGCAGTTGTCTTCATAGCTGCAGCGCTGCTGATTCTTTGTATGACAGCGCCGGCATTTGCGGCTGGTGGTGAACTTCAGACTGGAAAAAATTTCGGCGAGTGGGCATTAGATCAAATTTGGTATATCGCTTTGGCTGTCTGCGCATTTATGATTGTCAGATTTTTGATTAAGAAGGCATGGGTGCAGATGGTACTTTTTATCGTCTTAGGTGCATTATGTTTATTCTTGATCGCTTCTCCAGAGTCGCTGAAGGGCATTGGGGAAAAGCTGTTTAACATGATATAAGGAGTGTGTGATGGCAAAAGATGAAGACCGTATCATAGTGCTGCGTTCTTACGCTACAGTTTGGCAGTATGAGAAGAAGCTGTACTCAATTGATTCGTTAAAACTTTGGATTCCAGTTGCGGCAAACGATCTGCTCTTTTTTGTATTGGGACTTGTATTCATGGTTATTTTATCTAAAATACCGGTTATTACGACGATTCCCTGGGTGCTTCGGTATGGAGCTTTCCCGTTTCTAGTGATGAAATTTTTTACAAAAATGAAGTTTGACGGTAAGCCTCCGCATAAGTTTGCGATGGGTTATTTAGAGTACATGCTCTTGCCCGCATATTTATCGAAGTTTCAGGCATGTCATGAATATGCGAAAGGTTGTTTTCAAGACGTACTTTACCGTGGCATGGAAGTCATTAACATGATTGATGCCAGGCTGCAGAGTAGCAGCGCTGAAAAGAAAAAGAGGAGGCGGGGGAAGTGAATTACGAGTTTCCAATCAAATATTTTGAGGAAAATTTGATTTTTAACAAACGCGGTGAATGTTGGGCTTGCTATCAGATTCTAGGTGTAAGTTATGACTATCTGTCTAAGGACAAAAAGATCATGCTTTTAAACCGTGTGACAAGGTTTATTTCCAACATCGGGGAAGAAGCTCAGCTTCTGATTATTCCGGTTGCGCAGGATATCAGGAAACATCAAGAGGCGCTGATGGACGCGATGGATCGCAGTGATCCGTTATATGCAGCATCACACGCGCATGCAAAGGGGACGATGCACTATTTGGAGCAAAAGATTAAGGACAACGGTGCGACGAATGACTATAACATCTATTTGCTTACAAAGTTGGAGCGACAGAGGATCAGCGGGGGGAATTTTGAAGAGCTGATCAAAAAGCCCATGAAGGCAATCAATGAGTTGTTCGATGTTGAGCAGAAGGACATCCTAGAGAGCGACATACGGGCGTATAAAGAGGTTGCTGTAAACTACTATCAATCCCAGAATCGAAGAATCCGCATGGAACCAGCATCCGTGGAGACGGTGCAGTGGTTGTATCGGCGTTTGACCCGACGAGGCGTGAGTGGCAGTGTTAAAGTTAGACAGAACGTAGATGGTTCTGCATGGAAGCCTGCTGCAGCGCCTATATTGAAGGATGGAGAGAAGGCAGTTCGTCCCCTACAGACGGATGTTTTAACGTTGTCCGAGGCTTTGATTAATCCAAAGGAACATCGGTATATCACTTGTGAAAATACGGATGGGACGATATCGTACCAGACATTTTTGTCAATGGCATCGGTTCCGGATGGTATGATCTTTCCAGGTGGCGAGTGGCTTTTACTCTTGCAAGATTATCCTTATGCGACAGAAGTTTGTGCACATATTACGACGATTGAGTACCGAGAATCTCTCAAAAAAATTGGTGGAAAGAAGCAAGAAATCGAATCACAGCAGGAACATGTGGCACAGTCAGCTCGGATCCCAGATGAACTTAGGGCTGCAGCCAGCGAAGCGAATCAACTGGAGGCTGAATTGCGGCGTACAAGAGATCCGCTGTGCAAGGTGTCTGTTACATTTTGTATCGCAAGCGATGACAAAGATTTGATGGAAGCGCATGCCAAATTTGTTCGAGAACGATATGAGGACAAACAATTCATGGTGGAGAGACCTATGACCGATCAGTTCAAGCTTTTTATGGAATGCATTCCTGGAGCTGGCAGGTATATGACGGATTACATCATACCGCTGCCGCCGAGAACAGTAGCTGGTTCTATGTTTGCTGTAACACGGCTTTTAGGGGATAATTTAGGCCCGTATATCGGTACGACAGGCGTTTTGGATAAGCTTGTATTTCTAGATTTAGCGCGTGCCTGTAGGCTTAATAACTCTGCATCAGCCTTTTTCTGGGGAACCCTGGGCGGAGGCAAGAGCTTTAACGCCAATTTGCTTGCGTATCTCAATGTGCTGTATGCGGGTGCAAAGGTTTTAATCGTTGACCCGAAAGGCGATCGTGATCGATGGAAAGATTGTTTGCCGTATTTAGCTGACCAAATTTCCACTATTACCTTATCGCCGGATGATAAAGGACAGGGTAGTTTAGATCCGTTTATCATTTATCGGGATGACATCAATCAGGCAGCAGAACTGGCAACAAATATTTTATGCGAGTATTTTGGTATTACTTCAAAGGATCTGGAATATACGGCAATTCTGGCAGCAATTGATCAGATTCGAATAACAGCGGGGAAACCATGTATGAATCTGCTTGCAGAGATCTTGGCAGATTTTCCTGATGAAGATGAGCTGAAGCCGGTAGCAAAGAATCTGGCCAGAAAGATTCAATTGTTACGTCGCGCTGGTATGGCGAAGCTTCTATTTGGATACGGAGATGAGGACGGATTGAGATTCACTAAAAAGATTAATATCCTTCAGATCCAAAATATGACAATGCCTAACGCGGAGACGCCCAAGCAGGACTACACGCAAGAAGAAAGATTGTCGACAGTGCTGATGCTTCCGATTGCCTCTTTCTGTATGAAATTTGCAGCTGCAAACCGAAGCGAATTTGATATCATTGTGTTTGATGAATCCTGGGCGCTGAATACGACTCAGATGGGAAAAAAGTTGACGAACTCTTTAGCTAGAATGGGAAGATCTCTTTATGCCAGCGCCATTTTTATCGGTCATAGTGTGTCAGATGTAGATAGCCCAGGGTTAAGGGAGGCAATTACCTATAAATTCTGCTTCAAAGCAAAGACAAGAGAAGAAATTATAAAATCTCTGCAGTTTCTAAATCTCGAAGCTACAGATGAAAATGTAGAACTTGTCATGAAGCTGCCAAACCGTACATGCTTGTTTCAGGATCTTGAAGGGCATGTCGGAGTGCTGCGCTTTGATGCAATCTGGCAGGATATTATAGATGCTTTTGATACAACACCTGGCGAAGAAAAAACGAGGAGTGACGCATCATGAAAAAGTATGCGAAATTCATTTTGTGCGTGGTCTTAATTATTGCATTGAATACAGTGGCAGCATATGCTGCAGATACAGATAATGGTAAGGCTGATGACGGTATTTTTGCAGCATTAGATGAAGTAAAGGCAAAAGGCAGTTTTTTGGAGTATCGTGATAATTATTATCTGGATATGGAGGATGTCTCGATTTTATCTAGTCCAGGCGCAGTGATTTTTAATATGCTTGCTAATGGTATCTTTGGGTGGAGCAAAAATATAGGATGCCTTACGGCTGTTGCAACGCGATTTGCCTTGGGTGTTGATATCTATAATCTGATTCGTGATTTCATTGAGCCGTTTTTTAACAGCATGCGAAAGATTGTCTTTGACAGCTATGCGACTTACTTCATTGCTATTGCTGCATTTTATTTTCTGGTTCAGCTGCTTCGCAACCGGCATTCCCAAGTAATTAGCGGTTTGCTTGCGGTAACAATGATTATTGCAGTGGGGCTTTTCTTTTATGCACGACCGATGTTTGTACTCAGTACGTTGAATGGTATTACAACAGAGTTGTCATCTACCGTGATGGATGCACCCTACGACACGCTAACTGATGAAGATTCAGATGAGGCAACAGCGGGGGATAAATCTGTGGTTTTAATTTTTAATGTGATGGTACACTCGCAATGGCAATATTTAGAGTTTGGAAGCATGAAACAGGCACAGAATCATGAGGCTTCAATTTTGCCATTGGAGGTTGATTCTGATGAAAGGCTTGACTATATCAGTGAGCTGGAAAAGCCCGGGTTAACAAAGGGAAATACGGCAGCGCAGATTGAGCGCTTCGGACTTGCCTTGATTTTTTTCATTTTTGATCTTTTACTGCTGATTATTATCTTAGGATTTTCAGTGTTAATCCTGGGATATCAGTTTTTTGTACTATTTTTAGCGATTTTAGGCACATTCATCTTTGTCTTAGCTTTGATTCCTGGTTATGGTACACGCCTGCTGAGACGATGGGCGCTGAAGTTGTTGTCGTCTTCGGCTGTAAAAATCATTTTGGTGTTTTTTATGGCAATCCTGTTCATCATTATGAATTTCCTGTATACCGCGACTGCAACTTATGGACTGCTGCCTGTTTTGTTTATGATGCTATCTATGTGTCTCATTGTTGCACTTAAACGTAAAGAAATCGCGGAACTGTTCCTGGGTACGTCCGGTGGAAAGGTAGTGGGTGCTGCTGGAGATATTGCTCATGGAACTTATTCGGAATTGACTGGATTAAAAGATAAACTAAGCGATTTGCGGCGTGGTCAGGAGCGAGAGATGGATGATGAGGAAGATGACGAAAGAGAGCGGCGAGAAGATCGGCTGAATAGAAGAACTAATGAGTATTTGTCTGAAGAAGAGTTACGACGGTATCGTAGACAGATGGATGCAGGGCAACGCCGGGAAGATAGGTCAGGCACCAGAGAGACTTCTGATGCGACGCAGCAGGATGGTCATGATACGGGAAGATCTTCAGAACAGGTGCAGCAGTCTGAAGATAATAACGGTCTGCAGCAAATGCAGGGAAGAGTGCTCCAAGGTGAATATTTCACTGGTGAAGATTATAAAAAAGCTGAAGAAATTTTGGAGCAGAATTATCAGTTATCGAAATTAAAATCGGAGAGGACTGCGAAGGAAAGCGGAGAGTTGGCGCAATACAGCGATTTTGTGCAGCGAACAGATGCAATCCGGGAACTTGGTGGCGGTTCGATGTTTGATGATCGAGATATTTTAAAAACTGCTCGCATACTGCAGCGCACAGAAGCTGCTGGGGGCAGCATGGACGATCTGATTGGAGATCCGCAGGAACGGAACAGCGGGGATAGAAATCTTTCTCGGCAAGAGGAACTTCGACCGCAAAGTGTGATGGATTATATGTCGGAGACAACGCAGGAAGAATTGCGAGTAAACAATACAGACAGCGTTGTGGCCGCAGCATCCGATTACCGAGATTCAGACATTCATAAAGGGCACGAAAATGTTGGCGATGTTGTGGCGGAGCAATCGACTGCAGTGCAGGCTGAACGACAAGGACTAAGCTTTTTCAAAGAACAATTCGGTGAAGAAAAAGGTGAGAAATACTATGAAAAGATGTGTTCTAAGTATGGCGAGGAGGTTGTAAGTCAGTTCAGTAGCGAGGAACAGGTTAGCTACTCTGCAGTAAATCAGATATTGCGGAACAATATGGGTGAGAAGCAGTAATTGGGAAGAAGGTGAGAGAACATGAGTAAAAGACCTGAGATAACTGCAGATTTATCGGCTGTTGCAGAGCGATATATTGATCCACATAATGATCCGCGCATATATTGGGCCAGAGAGGTTACCTTCGATTATGCAATGGGTTATGCCAGCCGTGTGGATTATATGCTTTTTAAACCAGTAAACAATTCGGTATCAGGTATTGAAAAAGGTGATGTTTACTGTTATGAAATTAAATCTTCAGTAGAGGATTTTCGTTCTAAAAACGGACACAACTTTATCGGCGATTACAATTACTATATTATGCCGAAAGATGTTTATGAGACAATCAAAGAGGAGATTTTGTACAATATTGGCGTTTTGGTGCCTTCCGAAACAGGACTGCAGAGCGTAAAAAAAGCAAGAAGAAAGAACAGAACGAAACCACTGAGCGAAATGCTCATGATGATGTGGAGATCGTCAAGGCGTGAGCTGGTTAATATATGGAAAGGAAGTGCCTTATGAAATACAGACTTGTGCTTGCTGCTGGTCATGAACAGATTTCTGATCAAATTAAAAAGTTCGATGAAGTGGAGGTGGTGGAGGAAAATGATGATATTGAGATCATAGAGGAAGTATTGGAATTCGTGGATGCAGATTTTGCGGTCATAAATACAATGCTCTCGACAGAAAAAAGCCTCCATTTCGTCCAGAGAGCACAGCAAATGCGGGTGAAGGTGATTTGCATCGTTACAGATTTAAACGTGGATAAAAAACTGATTCTGAGTCTTGCCGGGTGCGGAGTTATGGCTTTTATTCAGATAAATGAACTTTATCGCATTCCGGAATATCTTGAAGCATATCCGGAGCAGTTTGACTATCAGCTGCTGCAGGATAGTATAGAGGTGGATCGAACAGCGGGGGCGAAATCTGCAATGCAGAAAAGGAAAACAACAGTTGCAGTTTTAGGAATCATGCCAAGGATTGGAACAACGACCCATGCACTGAGTCTTGCAAAATATCTTAATGACCGAGGTTACAAGACAGCATACATTGAATTAAACGGATCTGATTACATCCGTCAGCTGGCAGCAACTTATATCGCTGCAGTGGATGATGTTGCCGAAGGGAAAGTTACTTATGAAGGATTAGACATGTATTACAATCCTGGCAGTGTTCCCAAAGCACTGAGAATGCCGTATCTGTTTTATATTTATGATTTTGGAGATATTCATGAGCTGAAATCGCGAGAACAGATTACCTGGCTGGAGAAGGATATTAAAGTTTTAGTTGCCGGTACAAAACCAAATGAAATTGATCAGCTGCAGTACGCAGTACAGCAGGTTTATAACCAGAATACTAAGTATCTTTTTAATTTCTGCAGCACAGACGAACAACAAGACGTTGAAGCGCGAATGGGCAGCCGGTCGGACGTGACCTATTTTGCAACCTGGCTTCCTGATCCATTTGCAGCGGAGGAGAACTTCTATTTTGCCGAAATGATGGCTGATGCTTTAGCAAAGACAGAAACTGTGTCTGAAGTAAGAGTAGAGAAAGTACAGAAAAACAGGCTTTGGAGGAAGAAAAGACGATGAAGTTTCAAAAAGGATTTGTAGAAGAATACGAGAAACAACTTCAGGAGGAGGAAGTACAAAGAACATTACGAGATAAGTATAATATAGAGGATGATAAAACAGTTAATATTGTAAAATTATCTTCATGGCAGTTCTTCATCGAAATAGTGAGCAGTTGGGGAAGAAAATTATTAACTGTCGTCATGCTGATTTTCTTTGCAATTGGGGTGCTTGCAATGCTTTATCCCAAGCCACGTACGGAAATGCTGTTCCTGTTTCAAGAGATATTGGATGAGATAACAGCATATTTGCCGGATTTTCTGGTATTTTGGAATTAAGGGGACAAAATTTATGAAACGTATACCACTAGAGGGCAAAGTCTTTGGCATGTGGGAAGTCTTGACCTTTGCTGGAAATAACGGAAAGAAATCGTTTTACTATTGTCGATGTAAAAAGTGTCAGCAAGTGTACTTGGTGAGAGCAGATAAGTTGGTTTCGGGGAGAAGTCTGCGGTGTAAAAACTGTAGGTAATGAAATAGTTCTGCATATGTATTGACAGTTTTACAAAAATCAAATATACTCTTACTAAGGCTACTGAGTAAACAAAGACAACTAAGTGAAAAGAGTAGGAGGAAAAATTATGAATCAGAAAGAAAAGGTCACTTGCTCATTTTCAATGGATAGGGAACTGTATAACACCTACAAAGGAATTGTTGCCATGAATGGAGAGAATGTAAAAGGAAATTTGGTACGGTATATGCAAAGTGTGGTTGAGTATAGAACACCTAATGCTGATACCATTTTAGCGATGAAAGAAGTAAAAGCATTAAAGGCTGATCCTAACAAAAAAACTTATGATTCTTTTGCTGAACTTCTGCGTGAAGTAGAAGGGGAAATGGACAATGAGCACTAAATACAAAATCGTTCAAACCGGAACTTTCAAGAAGGATTTAAAAAAAGCCATAAAAAGAGGATATGATATTAAGCTATTGGGGGATGTAGTTGATGCCCTTGCTGCAGGAGAACAATTAGCCAGGAAGTATAAGGATCATAATCTTACTGGAAACTACAAAGGTTGTCGGGAGTGTCATATAACCCCGGATTGGCTTCTGATTTATGAAATTTCAAATGATGAACTGATTTTATATCTCACTAGAACTGGAAGCCATAGTGACTTGTTTTAAAGAAAAGGAGAATGGAAATGAAGAAGATTATAACCCTGCTCATCACTTTGACCATGGTGCTGACTATGGCAGTTCCAGCATTTGCAACAGACAATCAGGCTCCTGCAGAATCAGCTCCAACAGAAGTGAAGCTGACAAGTAAGCAGGTCAGGGCTATCACGCCGAAAAATTTTAAGGCGACCAGTTATAGCTACACGAAAATCAAGACCAGCTGGGATAAGATTGAGGGTGTTGACGGTTACAAAGTGTATCGTGCAACGTCTAAAAACGGAAGCTACAAGCTGGTGAGAACTACGACCAGCGCGAATACTTTGTCGTATATCAACACTGAAAGAACCACCGGCAAGACTTACTACTATAAAATGCGCGGTTACAAAAAGATTGGTAAAACGACTTACTACACCAAGTTCTCGCCGGTAAAGAGCACAAGTGCTCGTTTAACAAAGCCGACTGTTACTGTAACACTTGGCGGTACAGATAAAAACCCTTATGACCGTACGCCAAAATCTACTTGGAAAGCTATTAGCGGTGCATCTGGCTACGAAGTATATAGAACCCGTGAGGGTAAGAACAGCTATAAAAAAATCTGTACTACAAAGAAGACATCCTTTACTGATAGCTATTCTACAGATTTTAAATACTATTATACCTATGAGTATAAGGTAAGAGCATACCGTATTGTAAATGGGAAAAAGATTTATAGTTACTTTTCAACGCCAAAGAAATATGTTCCTGACTGGACTATGGAAGAGTTGATGCCGGAACTTATTGCATATGGAGAAAGCATCGAAGGTAAACGATTAGAATTTACAGATCAGTATGATGAAAATGACGAACCAATCCATAAACTATATACCGGTCCAGAAGGAGCCACATATACGATGGATCATTTTATCGGACATATTGAAGATCCGACAACAGAATCCGGCTATAGAGGCGTCAGATATGGAGAAACAGATGCAACAAAAGACCCAACCTTCAAAAGATACACACCAGAAAACAGTTCATGGTCTGCAATGTTTCCTATGGAAATCGATTATTACTGGTCAAAAGAAATTGCTCTCAAAGAAATGAAATCTGCAATCAAGGCCTCTATCAAAGGTCAATTTGAAGATAATCCATTAGTGTGGTATCCGGCAGATGAGCAGTTTGAAGCTGGATGGGGAGGAATAGACAGTTTTTCGCTTTACACCAGAAAAAATAGAGCGGGATATGACTTTTACGTAATGTTTTAAACTATATATAATAAACTTCATACGAATTTACCAAAAAGGCTCAGATATACTGAGTCTTTTTTCATACAAAAAAATCAACGGTTATGCCTTTGCATAGCCGTTTTTATATATATTTCACTACTAAATTTCAACATAATTTAAGAAGGAGGAACAAAAAAGTATGGAACAAAGAATGAAACATCCTTGGCTGTGCCGCAGCATGATGCTGTTACTGATTTTTACCATCTTAGCAGCATATATGCCGCAGGCCACCTTTGAAGCCTTTGCAGCCACGAAAGCCTCTGTCTATGACGGCAGACAGCTGAAAGGTTCTGATGGAAAGCCATATTATCCAAACAATAAAGGCGGCGGCTTCTACTGGGCGAAATTCTCAAATCTTGCCGGTGATGGTTTTGTTTACAGACTTGCAAGAGCAACCTCAGCCAAGAAAACCATCGTTGTAAAAAATGGAAAACACGAATATAGCGGATACTGTCTGGAGCATGGTGCATGGCTGAATGCAGGTGCAACAGGCTACAGTGCCGATGCGCAGCAGGAATTAGAAAGACTGAGATGGATGAGACCATATAGCAAAGATACTTTAAGGGGAATGCAACTTGCTTTGCTGTTTGGCAGACAGCCGGGACATACGCAATCTGATGTGCCTGTAAAGGGCTGCAATCTGGATGACTGGTACTGGGCTACACAAAACATCATCTGGGAATATCAGCAAGGTTTAAGAAAATCCCCTACAAGCGGTCTTAAAGCAAGAACCGGTTCTCATGCAATGAGTGCAAACTGGTTTAAAGACACTGTAAAGGGTAGACCAGCTGAAAAAATTTACAACTGGATGAATGAACAGATTAAAAAATATCAAAAGCAGTTCAGTTTTACAGCACCTACAGAAAGACAAATAAAAAAGCGTCAAACTATTAAAATGCAAGCTCAATCAGATGGTACTTGGGTTGCAGTCGTAAAGGATTCTAATAAACTGAATCAAGATATTAAAACTACTAATAAGAATATCAAGATTAAGCGTAATGGCAATGAGTACACCATTACCTCCAATGTAGATCCTAACACAATCAAAAAACCTATTAAAGCAACGAAAGATGTAAAAGGTATTTCCAAGCCAAAACAGGATTTACTGGTTTGGACCACCACACAGGATAGCCCAATTTCTGACTCCAACCACCTGCAGACTGTTGCAACCGGTGGTGATGACCCGATTGAACTGTACTTCAAATTAGCGGCAGCAGAAGAAACAGAACCGGAGCCAGGAGAGCCGGAGGAACCGAAACTGCCGTCCTTTGAGCTGGACGTTGAGAAACTGGATGCCAATTTAGGCTTTGACAATAATACGCATACCGGTATGGGTGATGCGCCGCTGGATGCGACGATTGACCTTCTCGTAGACGGCGAAGTAGTTGATTCCAAAACACTGGATGTAAATGGATATAGCGATGAGCCGTTTTATTTTATGCCATGGGACGATGCATCCGAACTGGACTATGAAAAAGTAGAGAAAAAAGATCCGGAAACTGAGAAAGTCACTGTGCACCACTACTGGAGAGGCGAAAGGACGGTTAGTACCGAAGAATCGGGCGTTCCGGACGGTCGTTTGTCTGATGAAAAGGGTGGTACTCGTGACCACGGAACCATCACATATTATGCGCACGCTGTAGACGATGGTCCGATCGAATATAACATCACTTACGAAAATGGTGCTTTAACAGATGCTGCAGATATCGATCCGGAAAATCCGCAGCCGATGTTAGACGATATGGGTTCTCAGGCATACGTGAATGACAACTACCGTGGGCGTTTGCAGATTGTAAAAACTAAAACTGACCTTGACCCATTCACACCGGAAAATGGCAGCGGTAAACTCGAATACTCCACGAATTCCAAGTGGACTATTGAGCTTACTTCTGGCGGCTTTGAGGATCACCCATATATCAGAGTTGTACCTGTAAAAGAAGGGGAAAAAGGCTATGATGAATTTGCAAATTGCTACCGTGTTGTAAGAGACAACAGCGGCACACCTGCAGATGTAGAGCATCCTTTGACTGTCAGCAAGTTTGGACAGATTAGAATTATTGACCTGCCTTATGGTAACTATCTTGTAAAGGAAATTTCTGCGGATTCCAACGGATATGTCTTGGAATCCCATGAAGTGACAGTAACAGAAGACGGTCAGCTGATCTCCACTGATACGGACAATATACCAAAGAAAAATAAGGTGCAGATTATCAAGACAAACTCAGAAACCGGAAAAGCTGTCAGACTGAATGAAAACGCAGCATTTAGAATCAAATATCTGGGCAACCCGGATTTAGCAGATCCAACCTTGTCACCAAACTACGGTAAGTATCTGCCAAATGGCAGCAGCTACACCGATGGCGCTGCATCCGGCAAGAATAATTACATTTTCAAGTGTAATGCAGACGGTCAAATTGTGCTGCCATATGAGCTTGAGTACGGTAATTATCAAATCGAGGAAGTAACTGCGCCAGAAGGATACTTTATCGGTGAGTACGATGAAAAGGGTGTCGGCAGCAGCACAGATATGCCGAAGAAATTCGAAGATGCTGTTGTAATCTACGATGCTTCTGGCGATAGAGTAACGGACTTTACCAGTAACAAGAAGGTTATCTTTAACAAATATAAATTTAGTGTTACAGAGCAAACGCCGCATCAGGACGGCAAGGACTATGTGACCTATTACTTGACGGTAAAAATTCCAAATAATCCGGTCAAAGGAAAAATCCAGATTACCAAAAATGGTGAATCTCTCGCAGGCTGGCTACATGAAGAATTTGGTGGAAACAAAGGATTTTCTGCAGTATGGGACAGAAGCAAATTAAAAAATGCCACTTTCAGAGTTTATGCAGCGGAAGATATTCTGCAAGTGGATGATGTGCAGAGAATTAAAGCATATGACAGCAAAACGAATGAAGAAGTGGCGCTGGAGGAAGTCACCCGTGACCACAGCAAAAAGAACGGTGCACTGAGCTTGTGGGAAAAGCTTTTGAAAACCGGCGAAAAGATTTTGCGCTGGTTTGGGCTTGACATCGGTGATGACAATGAATGCAGAACCGAATACATTGCAAAGTCTGAAAAAGGTGCGACTTATTCCGCAAAATACTCTGTAAAGGACAAGGAAGGAACCACATCTACATACACGGTAGATTACTCCCTCAGCTATACAAAGGGCGGCATGAACTATACCAATATCCATGTGAAGAAAGACATGGTAGCGGATGATTATGTTGCAGGTATCGACTACACAACTCCAACATTAAAAAGTGGGGAAGAAGATGTTGATATTATGGACCTGATTTTGCCGAACAAAAACATGGTGAAATTAAATAAGGCAGTTGTCGATGAATATGGCGAAGATGATATCACAGCTAAAATTTTAGAGCCAATGGC
>NZ_QWEQ01000009.1 GCF_009936045.1 Emergencia sp. 1XD21-10
ACTTGTTGTACCTCTTAACGAGGATAAAGATCCGGAGGTCAAAGATGGCTGGACACTTGTAAAGAAAGCTGACAAGTATCTGGCAACCTTTGAAGAACCACAGGTTGATGATGATGGAAATCCAATCCTTGATGAAGAAACCAAGGAACCGGTTACAAAAACCATTTATAAGGTTTATGTAAATGACAATGGCAAAAAGAAATGGGTAGAATCCGATGAAGATGGCGTATTTGAGGATGCAAATACACCGAAAAAAATTCCGGAAGGTTTTACAAAAACTGATAAAGCTGATATGTATCAGATTACAAAAAATGATGCAGAATCCGGTAAAGCAGTATATATGGTATGGGCTGTCGATGGCGGCGTGGGCCGCTGGCTAAGCTGTGATGCGGATGGCAACTTCTACAAATCCTATCATCAAGAATGGGATTTCACACTGTCTCAGCACTTTGACTGTGCAGACGGCTTTGTGTTCTCCTTTGACGGTCTGATTGTAGATGCTGCTGCTGACAATGCAGCACAGATTGCTAAAACTGTAGTAACAAACCCATGGAAAGTAACTCCGGAAATTACGCACTCTGATGCGTATCAGTATGAAACAACTGACAATATCACAACATTTACTGCTGCACCGACGGATGCAGCTCCTGTTTACTTTAAGGTAAATAACGGCATTAAAACGTCTATGATTTATCAGGGCGGCCAAACGATTACAACCATTAACGTAAAACAGAGCCAGTTATATAACTTTGGCGTGGACAGCAAGCCGGAAGATACAACTTCCGTTGAAAAGCTGTATCCTACTATTGAATATACAACTGATGAAGAAACAGAGCTGATTGAGTGGTGCAAAGACCTGACGCCGGATAACACAAAGTTTGACAGAGTATTTGATGAATCAAACTATGTCAAGGTAATCCGTCATGAAGTCAGCCCGGAAAGCAAAGACGAAGTATCCTATGAAATCGTGATTGTAACTGATAACAAGGACGAAAACCTCGGCTTTAAGGTAACATACCCTGATACAACAACCCTGCAGCCGATAAACTGCACCGATGACGGTGAAGAAGCCGGTAAGCTCGTGTTTAAGAGCATTGAAGGCACAATGGTATATCCATTAGGCAGCCCCGTTGCTACAATTACCACTGATGAAAACGGCATTGCAACAACGCCAAATCTGCCCCTTGGTAAATACTATGTTCAGGAAGTAAAATCCGGAAACGGTCATGTAAATAGCTCCGAGTGGAGAGAATTTGAACTGAAGTATGCGGATCAGTATACGCCTCTCATTTGGGACGAAGCGACACTGGATAACGCAGCAGTCAGTGTAAAAGTTGACCTTTCTAAGTTATTTGAAACCTCATACAAGAGCAAAGAGTACCAGCCAGGTGCCGGTGCTGTATTTGGTATTTTTTCTGCAGAAGAAATCACTGCCAAAACGAAAACCGAGAAAAAAATTGATACAAAGAAGATTGGCTCGGACTCTTTAGTTGGTACAATCACAACCAGAGAAGATGGCAGCGGTACAGCAATCGTGAAGTTGCCGCTTGGCAAATACTATATTAAGGAGCTATCTGCACCGGAAGGATATAAACTGAACGGAACAAAATACTATTTTGACGCCGTGGATATTTTGACTGCGGATCAGATTGATTTTGCTTATGATGATATCGGAGTAAGCGGTTATGTTACGCAGGACGGCAACGACCAGACGATTGTTAATATCGAAAGCCTGTACAGTAAGCCGATGAACAATCTGAAAGTAGATGGCACAGAATATGATCTGCTGCAGTCAGTGACTACAGAAAATGTCGTTGTAGAAAAACTGGACGGCAGAACCAGAACGAAAGTTACGGTTCCTACAGGAAAGAGCAGCACTGTTACATTTGCAAACGGCAGCACATTAAATATTGCAGCTACTAAGACAACATATACTGCAACTTTCGATGGTGGTGCAGCCCCTGAATTAGAGCTTGGCAACGAAACGACTTTAACAAAAGCTGTTGAAGGTACAAAGACGATCGTTACCTATAGCCCGAAAGTTACTAAAACGAACTGGCTTAGCGAGGTGGCTTATGAATACGAACCTCCTAAAAACACCGATAAGGGTGAAGGTGGTTTTACTGTAGTGCAGCCTGCAAACAAGAAGCTGGCACTGACAAGTGCAGTTGGAACTTCTGAAATTACAGCTTCCATCGACTATGCTTATGCTGCAGCAGAGCTTACCTTTACCAGAGGCACTGTAACTGGCATAACCGTAGATGATAAGGCGATTGATTCTGCTGATTATGCAGATGGTATTACGCTGAAACGCATTGTAAAGACACCTGTAATGGTCGAAAATCCAGATGATCCAGAAGGAGAAAAGATTCAGAAGGTAGATAAAGACGGAAACCTTGTCTTTGAAACCACTGTAAATGCTACGAAAGCCGTAATCAACTTTGCTGACGGCGTTACTTACACCGTGCAGTTTGATGCAGCAGGCAACTTCTATATGGACGCTTCCGGCTATGTTGATGATAATCTGGAAACAGAAAGCATCTTGTCTGTTGACGGAAATCCAGTAACAGCCGATTTCCTCAAAACAATGAAGCTGATTAACATCAAAAACACCACTGCTAAAACCTATGCAAGAAACAATACCGATGCGGGCGTGCTAAATATCACTGTAAACAACATCAAAAATGACAGAATTCCGACTGATGTACCGGAAATCCCGGATATTCCAGGGACACCGGATACTCCATCTATTCGCACAACTGCAAAGGACAGTGAAACTCATGAGCACATCTCAAAAGCTGATGATAAGGTCACAATCATTGATACTGTATCTTATACTGCGTTAACGCCTGGTCAGGAATACACCTTAAAAGGCGTGCTAATGGATAAGGAAACCGGCAAAGAGTTACTGGCAAATGGCAAACCTGTAACAGCCGAGAAAGTGTTCACACCGGAAAAATCCTCCGGCACCGTTGATATGGAATTCACATTCGATGGTTCCAAGTTAGAAAATATGGCAACCGTTGTATTTGAGGAGTTATATAAAAATATTGACACCGATAAAGACGGTAAGCCGGATACACCGGAAGATAAGCTGGCAGCAGACCACAAGGATATTACCGATGAGGGACAGACCATTTACTTCCCCAAAATTAAAACCAATGCAACAGATAGTGAGACAGAAGATCACATCTCTAATGCAGATAAAAAGGTTACAATTAAGGACGAAGTAACATACTACAATCTGATCCCTGGCAAGGAATATACCGTAAGCGGCGTGCTGATGGACAAGGAAACTGGTAAGGCGCTCTTGGTTGACGGCAAAAAAATAACCGCAGAAAAGACCTTCGTTGCAGACTCCGCAAACGGAAGTGTCACCTTAGAATTTACTCTGGACGCATCTGCACTTGCTGGAAAAGCAACCGTTGTATTTGAAAGTCTCAAATATGATGGCAAAGAAGTTGCGGTTCATAAGGATATCAAGGATAAGAATCAGACAGTGATCTTTAAAAAGAAAATCGGTACTGTCGAGTTGACACCACCAAAAGGACCGAATCCTTACGATGATACAAGCATTACAGTTGAGACTATCACACCAAAAACTGGCGATACCGCAAATCTATTGATATGGATTGCCCTTGCTGTGATGGCACTACTTGCCATATTTGAAATCTATCGCAAAATAAGGAGAAAAGAATAAAAGAATATCCGTTATTACCCTAGAGGGCAGCTTTTTAGCTGTCCTCTTTTAGTTGGAGATAAAACGATGAAAAGGAAGATCATCTTACTGCTATGTTTTCTCTTGGTTTTGAATCTGTGCTGCGCAAGCATCACATTTGCTGGAACTAGCGAGAAAACCATGTACGCAAAGCAGCAGACATGGATTTATAGTAACGGCTATCAGACCGCAAAGTATGCGGTTTGCCCAGTGGGTAAAAATCAGCAAGTTAAGGTTGGAAAAAAGGTATATGCCACCATGCCAGGTGGAAAAAAGGACTACTATTATCAAACATCTTACTTTGGCAAAACCTTTTATATTCCAGCAGCAAAGTTGACGACGAAAAAGCCGAAAGAAGCGTATACGATGACCTACAGCTTTAAGGCGCTGGAGGTAACGTCAAAGTTGTATCTGTATGCATCACCGAGTCTTTCGTCTGCAAAAGAACGAACAGATGAAGTCAGTATATACACCATCGGTGAAACCAAAAACTGGTATGTAGCATTTGTAAGCGGAAAGCTAGGATATATCTCGAAAAAGTCATCAGCGGTTAAGAAGGTAAAAAAAACGACATATGTCCCGCTGCATATCAGTAGCAAGGAATTTTTTGCTGCGAAGCAAAAACAGATTAGGAACAGATTTTACGTGCAATATGCATTGTTACCGTCCTATATGCGGGACGGTCTAGTAAAAAGAGATGCCGAAATATATATACAGCAGAAGCTAAAAGAACCATTTGAAACGAATGGCAATGGTGGTTATACCACTTCCGCAGTAGCAAAGGCAACAATCTATGTAAAAGAAAACTCCTCGTCATACAATTTGGAGTATACACTGCATCATGAAATTGGACATGCGCTTAGTCGGCATTTGTGGCCAGGACAAAGCATAAATGAACTGGAATATCTCATACAGGAAAACAAGAAATTGCAGCTCGGTGCGTATTATGCAAGCAATGCAGCGGAATGGCTCGCTGAATGCATTGATATTTTAATCAAAGATCCAAAAATGTTGCAAAATAAAGCACCAATGACTTATCAGTTATTGGTGGAAGAAGTGTTTAACATAAACGAAAGTCCATTACGTGCCGCCTAATCTGGCACGAAAAAATATATAAATACTTAAATTTTAAAAACGAAAGGAAAAACAAAAATGAAAAAGAAAATGATCACAGCGCTGTGCGCACTTACGTTAACACTTGGTACTGCAGGAAGCTGCTTTGCCGCTGAAACAAATCCGCAGACCACGCAGGCGTACATCAATGTTCCTGCTACAGCAATCGACTTTAGCGTTACCGAAGAAATCATCTTCACCGGTACTGCTGATTCTGCTGACTTAACTGCCAATGATTTGGAAGTTACCAACAACAGCAAAATCGGTGTATTGACTGCAAGCATCGAAGCAACCGGTGACAATGGATGGACAGTAGTGGCTGATTCCACCAATTTTGCAAGACTGGGCGCTAATGCAAAGAAAATCGGCATCATGGCAGCTGGAACTCACGATATGTCCACAGGCGCATACACTGGTGCAGGAAATATTAACCCGACCGAAAAAGTTACAGTACCACTTTCTGGTAAGACTGGTAGAGTAACTGCTGCACAGGAAAATGTTAAGGTTGCCAACTTTGTTACAACTGTTTCCGTAGTGGAATAATTGAAAGAACAGAAGGTATACAAAATGAAAAAGAAGATTTTATCTATTTTATGCATACTGACTATGGTGGTTAGCACCTCTGCTGTTGCATTTGCAGACGACAGCAATGTGGCAGCATATATGACTGTGCCGGCAACAGCAATCGATGTAACAGTAACAGAATCCATTGATATGACTGGCGCTGCGAACTCTACAGATTTAGCAGTAGACAAAGTAACCGTTACTAATAACAGCGCTGCTGGCGTTATCAATATCGATAAGATTGCCGCTACTGCTGCGGCCGGCTGGACATTAGTTGATGCTGCAACAGATTTTAAGGCGTTAAACGCTAACGCTAAAAAGCTGTCTTTAACATCGACACTTGGTAGCTCCACTTGGGATATTACCAAAACTTGTCCGACTTTTGCTAAGGCTGACAGTAGTGTGTCTGCCGGTGCATCAAGGGACATTACCTTTACAGGAAAAACCGGCGTTGTAACAACTGCCGTAAACCATGTACAGGCAGCCACCATCGTGGTGACTTTAAGCCTGGCGTAATCAATCCGTTATTACTATGAGCAGAAAGGTGGAACGTAATGGAAAGTACAGAAAATACAAACGAAAAGAACAAAAAACAAAAAATACTGATTATAGTTTTGCTGATTGCAGTTGTTATGCTGGGAGTAGGACTATTTCATGCCCTGCATTCAGATGACCTTGAGACCAGCAAAACAGCTGTTATTGTGCAGACAAATGAGGAGCTAAGCGACACAAGCGGTGGACAAGTGAGAATCCGTATCAATTCAGCGGTACAGGTTTATGAGGATACCATGCAGGATCTTGCTTTTGCAAATCTCAATGAAGGAAGGCAGCTACAATGTAGAATTAAAGTAGGAGATACCTACGTTTATAACTCCGGGCTTATTAAATCCGGGGATATTGTACAGGCAGATGTTATTGATACGTCAGCTCTGCAACAAGGCAAAAACACTGCAACGGCAGAGATTTATAGCTACGATATGGATAAAGATCTAATCGGACAAACTAACACGATTATCGACCTTTATCTAAATGACTAACGAGTAGGGTGCCTCTATCGGGGCGCCCTTTTATATAGGAAGGAGGAAAAACGTTGAAAAAGAAATCTAAGAGATGGCTTTCGCTTTTGCTTACTATGACCATGCTTTTAGCAATGGCAGTTCCAGCCTTTGCAGAAGAGCTGGATAGCTATATGGAGCAGACTCTCATTGACGCAGTGCAAGAAGATCAAGAAGATACTGTAATGAATGACGTGGATGATACCAGTTTATCTGAGACTCAAGATTCTGACCAAGTAGAGGCAACAGATGATGAAGCCGATTCTGAGCAAGTATCTCAGGAATCCTCTGGAAAGCCAAAAAAGGCAGCTCCGAGAGTTACCACAGCTGATGGAACTAGAACAGTCCTCTATGAAGATGGCACTTTAATACTCAATGAATTGGAAGCAGATAGTGCAGCTAATGAATCTGCCCATGGTGCTGTTACTAAAGAGTATCCAGCTTGGGATGGCGAAGAAAACGACTATGTCTTCGGAGATACCGGGGTTCCATGGTTTAAATTTCGTTACAATATAAAGGCAGTTGAAATAGGCAGTAAAATATCTCCAGTTGACACTTCAAAGTGGTTTTTTGATTGTACGAACGCTATTAGGGCAGAACTAGCAAATCTGGATACCTCAAAGGTCACCACTATGGAGATGATGTTTTATAACTTCGGGAGCGTTGCTTCCGATGTAACGATTTCAGGTTTAGAAAGCTGGAATACTGGCTGCGTTACAAATATGCAGGGAATGTTTCAATGGACAGGTCAAAGTGCGACTGGAAGTATATTGATTTCAGGTTTAGAAAGCTGGAATACTTCAAATGTCGAAAACATGACTGAAATGTTTGACAGTGTAGGCAGTCGGGCCACATCAGTCGTCCTTTCTGGTCTTAATAAATGGAATACAAGCAAAGTTAAAAACATGAGAAAAATGTTTTACTTTTTTGGTAATCAAGCAGGAACAGTAGAGATACCAGGCATTGAATGTATTGATACTAGTAATGTGGAGAACATGGAAAGCATGTTTGAAGGCTGCGCAAGTACAGATACCAAGAATGTAACTATAGATTTATCGAATTGGGATGTATCAAATGTTACGAACATGCGAAACATATTTTGTCAGTTTAAAATATCTGCGGACAAAGTCATTTTCTTAGGCCTTGAAAATTGGAAATTCAATAGTAACGCAAATTTGAGCGGTATGTTTTCAATGTCGGGAATAACAGGCATTACTCCGTTAGTATCAGAATATAACATTGGCCTTTTAACAATTCCGGGCGGCTGTATTGTTGATAGCATGTTTAACTTTGCTGATAATGTAAAAGGCACCCTAAAAATTGATGGTATGCCTATTTCTGAATATGGTGGAGATATTAACCTTGCATGGGGTGCAAATAGAACTGGAGGAGCCTTATATCTCGCACCAACTAACGCAGCAACATTGACCTGGGCGCAGGAAACTATTGACAAGTATGGTCTTTCTGGCGACCAGACACAAGGCCATATATATTTAAACGACGATCAAGTTGTCGGTCGAACAGTTCTTTACGCAGATGGTACCTTAATCATCAATGAACTTTTAAAAGACCAAGGTGCTAATGAAGCTACACATGGCGCAATAAAAAAGGAATATCCAGCATGGGACGGCGCAAAAAATGATTACAACATAGCCGGCAATGGCGTACCATGGAGCTGGCTCGATGATATAACATCTATAGAAGTTGGCAGCAAAATTTCACCTGTGAATACCTCACGCTGGTTTTTCGGCATGCATGTATCTTCGATTGATGTATCTCTTCTGGATATGTCAAATGTAATTGCTACAGTTGAAATGTTTGGAGAAACTACTGTAGAAGAAATTGCAGGATTGGGAAATTGGGATATGTCAAATGTGCAGGACGCACATAACATGTTTGGTTGGCTTTGCATGGGCGCAACAACCCCAATAGAGCTTTCCGGAATTGAAAACTGGAAGTTCCCAGGTGGAGCAAATTTAAGCGGTATGTTTATGAGCAGCGGCGCGGTGCGATTTGACAGCTTTACCATTCCAGAAGCATGTGACATTAGCAATATGTTTAATAGTTCATCGGAAGTTTACGGTGAGCTAATCATAAACGGTGTGCAGACTTGTACCGAAGAGGGCGAATGGAATGGATTTGCCAGAAATACAAACCCGGAAAAGGGTGCACTCTATCTTGTGCCAGACGATATGGGATATAGCCAAGCGG
>NZ_QWEQ01000080.1 GCF_009936045.1 Emergencia sp. 1XD21-10
AACTAAAAACCTTGCAGGTTGGAGGGAAATGGCCTCAGTCGCTACACAAGCCTCCGTCACCATTCTCCGGCCGTCCTCGTCGAAAACCAAGTTCCTAACCGGCTCCTCCGGGAAGTTGAACCGGGAAGTGTCGGTTAGGCAGGCGGTTACATCCTACAGCTCCTTCAAGGTTGAGGCCAAGAAAGGGGAATGGCTCCCCGGTCTTCCCTCCCCTGCCTATCTTGACGGCAGCCTTGCAGGAGACAATGGATTCGACCCGTTGGGACTAGCCGAGGACCCGGAGAACCTGAAATGGTTCGTCCAGGCGGAGCTCGTGAACGGGCGGTGGGCCATGCTAGGCGTCGCCGGCATGCTGCTGCCGGAGGTCCTGACATCAATCGGACTCATCAACGTTCCGAAGTGGTACGATGCAGGAAAGGCGGAGTACTTCGCCTCATCATCGACATTGTTCGTGATCGAGTTCATCCTCTTCCACTACGTCGAGATCAGGAGGTGGCAAGACATCAAGAACCCTGGCAGTGTGAACCAGGACCCCATCTTCAAGAGCTACAGCTTACCTCCAAATGAAGTTGGCTACCCAGGGGGCATTTTCAACCCCCTCAACTTCGCCCCCACTCCGGAGGCCAAGGAGAAGGAGATTGCCAACGGGAGACTGGCAATGCTGGCATTCTTGGGATTTGTGATTCAGCACAACGTCACCGGAAAAGGCCCCTTCGACAACCTGTTGCAGCACCTGTCCGATCCATGGCACAACACCATTATTCAGACATTCAAGGGTTGATTTTGCATATACAGAATGTAATGAGAGATGATGTCTGTTTTTATGAAATCTGAAGTTTCATGTTTTGGACTTTGATTTGAGTCACTGTTCGTAAACAAATGGGAAGTTTAATGTACAGGAATTCATTTCG
>NZ_QWEQ01000081.1 GCF_009936045.1 Emergencia sp. 1XD21-10
CAAAACCATATAATAAAATGAGATACAACTTTACATCATAAAATCGAAGACTCATTTTCCAGGCACGAAGTTGGTGGCATAAGCCCAAGCATTGTTGTTGACTGGATCAGCCAAATGATCAGCCAAATTCTCCAAAGGCCCTTTCCCTGTCACTATTGCTTGCACGAAGAATCCAAACATTGAAAACATTGCCAACCTCCCATTCTTTAGCTCCTTCACCTTCAACTCAGCAAATGCTTCCGGGTCCTCCGCCAATCCCAACGGGTCGAAGCTCCCGCCCGGGTACAGGGGGTCGGTAATCTCGCCCAACGGCCCACCCCCGATTCTGTATCCTTCCACCGCGCCCATTAGTAGCACTTGGGTCGCCCATATGGCCAAAATGCTCTGTGCATGGACCAAACTCGGGTTGCCCAAGTAGTCTAGCCCGCCCTCACTGAAGATCTGGGACCCGGCCTTGAACCAGACCGCTTCCCCGAACTTCACTCCATTGCGGGCCAGGAGCTCTGGGAATACGCAGCCCAGGGCTCCAAGCATGGCCCACCTGGAGTGGATGACTTCTAGTTCACGGTTCTTGGCGAAGGTCTCGGGGTCCGCAGAGAGTCCGGCGGTATCCCAGCCGTAGTCTCCGGGGAATTCTCCGGTGAGGTAGGATGGTGCCTCGCCGGAGAATGGTCCCAAGTATTTAACTCGGTCGGGGCCATACCACGGGCTGCCAGAGGCGGCGGGCTTGGGCTTTCCGGCAGTCTTCCTCATGGTGACTCTTCCTTCACCGAGGAGGTCTCCAGTGGTCGAGGCGAGCTTGACGGCTTGGCCGGCGAATGATGGAGACGAGAGAGCCATTGTTGAGGCTGCCATTGTATGTGGGAGGGAGAGGTTTTGAGAAATGGAACTCA
>NZ_QWEQ01000082.1 GCF_009936045.1 Emergencia sp. 1XD21-10
TCTTAGTTGCCCTCTACTATTCCTCCAATGGCTTCTCTGGCATCCTCCCTCGGCGTTTCGGAGATGCTCGGGAACAAACTCAGCATCTCCGGCGCCGCAACCCGGGCCGCCCCGTCTCCATCCACCCCGGCCACCTTCAAGACAGTGGCCCTCTTCTCAAAGAAGAAGGCTCCAGCCAAGGCCAAGCCTGTTCCTGTGTCCCCAGCCAGCGATGAGCTGGCCAAGTGGTACGGACCTGATAGGAGAATTTTCTTGCCTGAGGGGCTATTGGCCAAGTCTGAAATCCCTGAGTACCTCACAGGAGAAGTTCCTGGAGACTATGGATATGATCCCTTTGGCCTCGGCAAGAAACCCGAAGACTTTGAGAAATATCAAGCCTTTGAGCTGATCCACGCTCGATGGGCCATGCTTGGTGCTGCTGGTTGTATCATTCCTGAGGCATTCAACAAATTTGGAGCCAACTGTGGCCCTGAGGCTGTTTGGTTCAAGACCGGTGCTCTGCTTCTAGACGGCAACACACTCAACTATTTCGGCAAGAACATCCCCATCAACCTTATTCTTGCTGTTGTTGCTGAGGTTGTACTGGTCGGTGGTGCAGAGTATTACAGAATTACAAATGGATTGGATCTGGAGGACAAGCTTCACCCCGGTGGTCCTTTTGACCCATTGGGTCTGGCTAACGACCCGGACCAAGCTGCATTGTTGAAGGTGAAGGAGATCAAGAATGGGCGGCTAGCCATGTTCTCCATGTTCGCTTTCTTCATCCAAGCGTATGTCACCGGGGAAGGTCCAGTCGAGAACCTTGCAGCACACTTGAGCGATCCTTTTGGCAACAACTTGCTCACTGTTATTTCTGGAACAGCTGA
>NZ_QWEQ01000083.1 GCF_009936045.1 Emergencia sp. 1XD21-10
TCTTCCCCATCCTTCGCCGGACAGGCGGTGAAGCTCTCTCCCGCCGCCGCCGAGACCGGCAGAGTCTCAATGAGGAAGGCCGCCACCAAGAAGGCTGTCCCCTCCAGCAGCCCGTGGTACGGCCCCGACCGTGTTAAGTACTTGGGCCCATTCTCCGGGGAGCCCCCGAGCTACCTCACCGGGGAATTCCCCGGTGACTACGGCTGGGACACCGCCGGCCTTTCAGCCGACCCAGAGACATTCGCCAAGAACCGTGAGCTCGAGGTGATCCACAGCAGATGGGCCATGCTCGGTGCCCTCGGCTGCGTCTTCCCCGAGCTCTTGGCCCGCAATGGTGTCAAGTTCGGAGAGGCCGTCTGGTTCAAGGCAGGCTCTCAAATCTTCAGCGAGGGTGGACTCGATTATTTGGGCAACCCGGGTTTGGTACATGCTCAGAGCATCTTGGCCATCTGGGCTACCCAAGTCCTGTTGATGGGAGCTGTTGAGGGCTACCGCATTGGTGGTGGGCCACTCGGGGAAGTTACCGACCCATTGTACCCGGGCGGTAGCTTCGACCCATTGGGCCTAGCTGAGGACCCGGAAGCATTTGCCGAGCTGAAGGTGAAGGAGCTAAAGAATGGTAGACTTGCCATGTTTTCAATGTTCGGATTCTTTGTTCAGGCCATCGTCACCGGAAAAGGGCCGTTGGAGAACCTCGCCGACCACCTTGCCGACCCCGTAAACAACAATGCATGGGCTTTCGCCACCAACTTTGTCCCCGGAAAGTGAAGTTCATAAGAAATGGATAGGGCAGCACATAATTTTCATATATATATTGTTTGATG
>NZ_QWEQ01000084.1 GCF_009936045.1 Emergencia sp. 1XD21-10
TTTAATCCTCAACCTCTTTTCCTCCTCGTCCAACGTCTCACAATTACTGTAACAATAATTGTAGTTTTGCACAAGGTCAGAATGCAAATAATTCTTTGTGGGATGTATCTTTATTACAATATTGTGTCTGCTTAATTCCAGCATTTCGTGAATGCTATCTCGCTGACCCTTCTTGAAGTACAACGGATTAGCAAAAGTTAGCGTATCATTCGGCTTTTCGCAAAGTAAATCAATATTGTCCATCACGTCTACCCCCAAAAGGTCTTCTCTTCCGGCTGCCATGTGCCGTCTTTATCCCGCCGCATCAGCGTCAGATTGATGCCATATCGGCTGCATACACGCAAGATGGTATTCAACGCTTCCGGTCTCTCCCAGTCATCATATAAGGTAAAGTGACTTCCTTTAATTCCAAGTCCCGCCATGTCTACCAGCACCGTCCTTGCAATTTCCTCTGCTTCCTTCGGCCGATTCTCAAAATCTTCATCTCCACCAAAGATATCATAGCAAGTTCCAATTGCAGCTTCAATCTTCGTCGTGTCTCTTACGCCTAATTTTAATTCTCTATTCATTTCGCTTTCCTTTCATTATTTCTCTCCGTAGCGATTAACGCCCTCGCCATTCGGCTGCGAAATTAGCCGGCATTAATCTACAATTTTCTACGAAATGTGGATTTCTTCCCATAAATGTTATCAATAAATTCTTTGAATACGTTATCCAGTTCATTTTGTGTGAATTGTGGGCCTCGTAAAATTTGAGCAATGAGTATTTTATTGCCATCTAGGGAATCTAAAAAATTCAAAGCATTTATGCTTGCTTC
>NZ_QWEQ01000085.1 GCF_009936045.1 Emergencia sp. 1XD21-10
TTTAATCCTCAACCTCTTTTCCTCCTCGTCCAACGTCTCACAATTACTGTAACAATAATTGTAGTTTTGCACAAGGTTAGAATGCAAATAATTCTTTGTGGGATGTATCTTCATTACAATATTGTGTCTGCTTAATTCCAGCATTTCGTGAATGCTATCTCGCTGATCCTTCTTGAAGTACAACGGATTAGTAAAAGTTAGCGTATCATTCGGCTTTTCGCAAAGTAAATCAATATTGTCCATCACGTCTACCCCCAAAAGGTCTTCTCTTCCAGCTGCCATGTGTCGTCTTTATCCCGCCGCATCAGTGTCAGATTGATGCCATATCGGCTGCATACGCGCAAGATGGTATTCAACGCTTCCGGTCTCTCCCAGTCATCATATAAGGTAAAGTGACTTCCTTTAATTCCAAGTCCCGCCATGTCTACCAGCACCATCTTTGCAATTTCCTCTGCTTCCTGCGGCCGATTCTCAAAATCTTCATCTCCACCAAAGATATCATAGCAAGTTCCAACTGCAGCTTCAATCTTCGTCGTGTCTCTTACGCCTAATTTTAATTCTCTATTCATTTCGCTTTCCTTTCATTATTTCTCTCCGTAGCGATCAACGCCCTCGCCATTCGGCTGCGAAATCAGCCGGCATTAATCTACAATTTTCTACGAAATGTGTATTTCTTCCCATAAATGTTATCAATAAATTCTTTGAATGCGTTATCCAGTTCATTTTGTGTGAATTGTGGACCTCGTAAAATTTGAGCAATGAGTATTTTATTGCCATCTAGGGAATCTAAAAAATTCAAAGCATTTATGCTTGCTTC
>NZ_QWEQ01000086.1 GCF_009936045.1 Emergencia sp. 1XD21-10
ATTTGATTCACAAAATATAAACTCCAACAAGTTTCTTGTCAATTGAAAAAAATAACAACATATTTTCATCACATTAACAAACAAACTTTGGTTTAACCAAGCTTTGAGAGAACATCATTAAGACTAGATACAGCTGCAGCGTAACTCTTCTCTGCATCAGCCGAGCTTTTTATCTTTGCCGCATGATCCAAATCAGCCATGTTCTGGAATAGCTTTCCAGTGAGGTCTTTGAGTTCCTTCTTTGCCTCCTTTGGCTTGGCGGAAATGATCGTCTTGAGGTCATAACGAAGGTACTCAGACTTCAAACGAAGATCGTTCTGGACATAAGGCCATGCCTTTTTGTCGATGAACTCTTTGACGTTTACTATTTCTTTTGCAGATTCTTTGGCACGAGCTGCAGCCTCTGTTGGTGACAATGGCTGGATGAAGAACCTATCCTTCAATGGCTTATCGAAGTCCCGTGCCTCGTCAGAGTTCTCAGTACCAGGAAGTCCACCGGACGGCGGGGGAGGTGGGCCGATCTTGATCGGTTTAGCGTCAGCAAGCACAGCTTGAACAAATGAACCCGAGGCTAGACCGGTGGCAATGAGCCCGAGCATGGCTCTACGGCTAGTCTCGCTTTCACCTTGTTGGGCTCTAACAACCAGCCCAGACGTCCGGGCCACGCCAACACGACCATTCCCAACTGGGGTCAAGCGAGTCGAGCCATTGAGTTGGAGACTTCCTTCCAAAACAGCTAGAGAGGAACCACTTAGCCCAGCCCTATCCCCTGA
>NZ_QWEQ01000087.1 GCF_009936045.1 Emergencia sp. 1XD21-10
TGATCATAGAGGTTCTCAATTGGGCCTTTCCCAGTAACAATGGCCTGCACGAAGAAGCCAAACATTGAAAACATTGCCAACCTTCCATTCTTGAGCTCCTTCACCTTGAGCTCAGCAAATGCTTCTGGGTCTTCTGCCAAGCCCAACGGGTCGAAGGCCCCCCCGGGGTAGACCTTGTCGAGGCCCTCTCCGAGCGGGCCTCCTCCGACTCTGTAACCCTCGATCAACCCCATCAGGACAACTTGGCTAGCCCAGATAGCCAAGATGCTCTGAGCATGGATCAAGTTCGGGTTGCCCAAGTAGTCGAGGCCGCCCTCGGAGAAGATTTGGGATCCGGCCTTGAACCACACGGCCTCTCCGAACTTGACCCCGTTCTTGGAGAGGATCTCGGGGAAGACGCAGCCCAATGCACCGAGCATGGCCCAACGGGAGTGGATCACCTCCAGCTCGCGGTTCCTTGCGAACGTCTCGGGATCAGCCGAGAGCCCAGCAGTGTCCCAACCATAGTCACCGGGGAATTCCCCGGTGAGGTATGATGGGGTCTGCTCGGAGAATGGGCCCAAGTATTTGGGCCTGTCCTCTCCGTACCAGATGCTCTGGGGAGTGCTCTTGACTGTACGCCTCATGGTGAAGCGGCCGCCGCCGACGTTGCCGACCTTTCGGACGAGCTCATTCTGTGGCTTCAGGGCTGCCTGACCAGCAAAAGCAGATTGTTGGATCGCTGAAGTTGCCATTTTTTGCTTCAAACACCTTGTAGCGGCTGCAGGTAAA
>NZ_QWEQ01000088.1 GCF_009936045.1 Emergencia sp. 1XD21-10
CACGAACTAAGAAGCAAGAAAAATGTCGCTCACGATCCCCACTAACCTCTCAAAATCCATCTCAACGCCCAAATTGGGGTCACAATTGGCGGCAAAATCAAGAAGTGGCACCATAGTATGCCAGGCAAACTCTCCTAACCAAGAAAACTCATCATCCTCGACTACTTCCCAGCTGAAGGCCTTCTCGGCGGCGCTCGCTCTCTCCTCCATCATTTTGTCAGCGCCGGTGCTGCCGGCGTCGGCCGACATCTCGGGGCTAACCCCATGCAAAGAGTCGAAGCAGTTCGCGAAGCGGGAGAAGCAGGAGATCAAGAAGCTTGAGTCCTCGCTGAAGCTGTATGCGCCCGACAGCGCTCCTGCTCTTGCAATCAAGGCCACCGTGGAGAAGACGAAGCGCAGGTTCGAGAACTATGGGAAGGTAGGGCTGCTGTGTGGGTCGGATGGGCTGCCTCACTTGATCGTGAGCGGAGACCAGAGACACTGGGGCGAGTTCATCACTCCAGGCATCCTGTTCTTGTACATTGCTGGATGGATCGGGTGGGTTGGGAGAAGCTACCTCATCGCCATCAGAGGCGAGAAGAAGCCCACTCAGAAGGAGATCATCATCGATGTTCCTCTCGCCACCTCGCTTCTCGGCAGAGGTTTCATCTGGCCCGTGGCTGCCTACAGAGAGTACTTGAATGGGGAGCTCATTGACCCCAATGTCTAAACCTTCTATTTCAGGGGAGATGGAGC
>NZ_QWEQ01000089.1 GCF_009936045.1 Emergencia sp. 1XD21-10
GGTATTAAGGTCGACAAGGGTCTAGTCCCATTGGCTGGTTCAAATGATGAGTCATGGTGCCAAGGTCTTGATGGACTTGCTTCTCGTTCCGCTGCTTACTACCAACAGGGTGCTCGTTTCGCCAAATGGCGTACTGTTGTGAGCATTCCCAATGGTCCTACAGCACTTGCAGTTAAGGAAGCAGCTTGGGGTTTGGCTCGTTACGCTGCTATTTCTCAGGACAATGGTCTGGTCCCAATTGTTGAACCGGAGATTTTGCTTGACGGGGAGCACGGAATTGACAGGACCTTCGAGGTTGCGCAAAAGGTGTGGGCTGAGGTGTTCTTTTACCTAGCTGAAAACAATGTTATGTTTGAAGGCATTCTTCTAAAGCCAAGCATGGTTACACCTGGTGCCGACTGTAAAGAACGGGCCACACCTCAACAGGTTGCTGATTACACTCTTAAGCTTCTCCAGAGAAGAATCCCACCTGCAGTTCCTGGAATCATGTTTTTGTCTGGTGGGCAATCTGAGGTAGAGGCTACACTCAACTTGAATGCAATGAACCAAAGCCCAAACCCATGGCACGTGTCGTTCTCATATGCACGTGCCCTTCAGAACACTTGTCTAAAGACATGGGGAGGAAGACCCGAGAACGTGAAGGCAGCTCAGGATGCTCTGCTCCTCAGGGCTAGTGCCAACTCTCTTGCTCAGCTCGGGAAATATACTGGTGAGGG
>NZ_QWEQ01000010.1 GCF_009936045.1 Emergencia sp. 1XD21-10
CAGCTTGCAGTACAGACAGAAGGAGGGAAAATCAGCGACATAGCGCTGAAAAACGACCTTTCCTTTGCATATGCCCTGGATGAATCGGTGCAGACACCGTCCTATGGAAAAGTCAGAGTAGATGTGGGCTATGGCGGCGCCTTTATGGTCTTTGCAGACATCGGACAGTTTGGAATCGAAATAAGAGCAGAAAACATCCAAGTTATGCTGGATATCGCCATGGAATGCGGACGCTGCGCCATCGATCAGATTTCGATGGTACATCCAGAAAATCCGGCGCTGAACGCAAAGGAAAACGGCATCTGCATGATACTCTTTGCAGAAGATGGGGAGAGCGAAAGAGTAATCAGCACGAGGACGTTTACAGTATTTGGAAAGCGGCAGTTTGACCGCTCGCCTACAGGAACGGGAACCTCAGCATTGGCAGCGGTGCTCCATGGAAAAGGGAGACTGCATGAGGGGAAGAGTCTTGAAAACCGGGGGATTTCCGGTATACCGTTTATCGTGACCATCGAAGAGACAGAAAGAGGGCAGGTGATACCGACCATTCACAGCAGGGCGTACCTGATGGGAAAGGGTAGCATTCTGCTGGAGGAGGATGATCCGTTGCAGGATGGGTTTTCGGCGAAAGCAGGTAGTGAGGTAGAAATATAATCATACAAAAATGCGGCAGTTTCAAAAATCTTGAGACTGCCGCGTTTTTTAAAATATGATTTAGATTCTTAGATTTTTTGTTTAGTCAGTTCCATCAACTCCACTGCGCTTTTTCTGGTGGTTTCGGTAATGTTTTCACCGCCCAAAAGTCTTGCAATTTCATCGATGGTCTCTGTATCGGAGAGCTTTTCGACAGTAGTAAAGGTGTTGCTGTCGTTTTCTTCTTTATAGATACGATAGTGCGTATCTCCACTTGCAGCAATCTGCGGCAGGTGGGTGATACAGATAATTTGATGATTTTTTGCAATCTGGTGAAGCTTGCGTCCAACGATACTTGCGGTAATTCCACTAATACCGGCGTCGATTTCATCGAAAATCATAGTTGGAATATTGTCATAGGTGCCGGTAATATTTTTGATTGCCAGCATGATTCTTGAAATTTCACCACCGGATGCGATTTTTACCAGAGGCTTCAGCGGCTCACCTTTGTTTGTAGAAATCAGGAATTCCACATCATCGTTTCCATCAGGACCGAAGGTTTCAGAACACTGGAAGTCGATGGAAAGCTTGGCGCTGCCAAAGTTCAGATCGTGAAGCTCACTTTCGATAGCAGTTTCCAGCTCTTTTGCACTGGCTTTACGAACCTCGGTAAGCTGCGCAGCTTTTTCGGACAGGGCCTTGTATGCCGCATCTGCTTCGGCTTGAAGCTGCGCTTTTACGTCATCAAAATTCTCAATCTGATTTAGTTCTTCAGAAATAGTGTCGTAATATGTTAAAATCTCCTCAATGGTGGAGCCGTATTTTTTCTTGAGACCGTCGATTTGGGAGATTCTTGTGATAGAATCATCCAGCTCCTCAGGGGAGAAAGTGACGTCATCACGAATTCTGCGAAGTTCGGAAGAAAGGTCTTCCAGGCGATAATAGATGTCTGCGAACTCTTCTGTCAAAGTTTGAATTTCCTTGGAATATTCGCTGATACTCTGCAGTGCATGAAGTCCGGTACCCATAGAAGAGAGCACATCGCGGTCGCCATCGCTGAGAAGTCCGTAAGCGGTTTCAATGGCATCAAAGATTTTTTCACTGTTTTGCAGGATAGAAATTCTCTCTGATAGGCTTTCGTCTTCGCCAGGTGTTAGATGGGCATTTTCGATTTCACTCTGTTCAAAACGATAAAAATCCAGTTTTTTCAGGTTGTCCTGTTCTGCAGAAAGCAGCTTGGTCAGTCGTGATTTTGTGTCTTGATAGGAAGCGTAGGCGACCTGATAGGCTTCTTTTATTGGAGTGATTTGTTCACCATGGAAGCTGTCTACCAGCTTGATGTGGTTATCGGGGTTGAGCAGGGACTGGTTATCGTACTGACCGTGGATATCAGCAAGACGGCGGCAGGTTTCGGAAAGTTCTCCCAAAGTGACCAGCTGTCCGTTGAGTTTGCATAGATTTTTGCCGGCAGCAGATACTTCTCTGGTGATGACGATATCTTCTCCATACAGTTCGCCAGCAAGCTGTACAACGGCTTTTTGCGCACCATGACGGACAAAAGCAGAATCAGCCCTGCTCCCGAGAGCAAGGCTAATTGCTTCTATTACAATGGATTTGCCGCTGCCGGTTTCTCCTGTAATGATATTCAGTCCTTCTTCAAAATCGATTTCTGTATTTTCTATAATTGCGAAATTTTGAATACTGATGTGATTGATCATTGTCCTTTAGACCTCATAATTAGCATATCGTTGAAAATAGAGAGAATCTCTTCCACGTGTTCTTCTTTGTCGATGACCATCAGCAGGGTATTGTCACCAGCTACAGAACCGACAACATGAGGAAGCCCGATGCAGTCAACCGCTTCACCAGCAGCAGGTCCGCAGCCGGATAACGTCTTAATGACAATTAAGTTCTGTGCTGAAGCAAAAGATGTGATAGTTTCTCTGAAAATTTTTACAAAGCGATCGGAAATAGGCGCATCCTGGCGTGCGCTGACGGCATATTTGTATTTGCCGCTGCCGGAAAGCACTTTAATCAGCTGAAGTTCCTTGATATCTCGAGATATCGTAGCCTGTGTTACTTCAAAACCTTCTTCCTTCAACATAGATGCCAGTTTATCCTGAGTTTCGATCTCGTTATTTGCAATGAGCTCCAAAATCTTGTTTTGTCTTGAATAACGCATAATAATCTCCTTTTTGTTCCGAATCCTATTCCTAATCGTATTATAACAGATTTTTTTCGGAAAAGAAAGCCGTATTATTTGAAGAAATTAAAGGGAACGCTGTAGACAAACGTATGTTCTTATGTTATAATAAATAAAATAGATTGATTCAACTGAGGAAATAAGGCTATGAGAATTTTAGGAATTGACCCTGGTTACGCGATTTTAGGCTGGGGTGTTTTAGATATGAAAGGCAATCATTTTTCTGTTGTGGATTACGGCGCGGTAACCACAGATGCTAAGATGGAAATGCCTCTGCGTCTGCAGCATTTATATACGCAACTATCTGCAATCATAGCAGAATACAAGCCAGAGGTAGCATCGATAGAAGAACTTTTTTTCAATAATAATGCTAAGACAGCTATTATGGTGGGACAAGCCAGAGGCGTTGCAGTCCTTGCCTGTGTTAATGGAGGTCTTGAGATTAATGAATACACGCCGCTGCAGATTAAGCAGGCTTTGGTAGGTTATGGAAGGGCAGACAAGAAACAAGTACAGGCTATGGTTAAGGCGATTTTGAACCTAAAGGAAGTACCGAAGCCCGACGATACGGCAGATGCGGTGGCTGCGGCAATTTGTCATGGTCATGCAGCCGGCAACAGAGTTAGAAATTTTAAATTGAGTGGGAGATAAGGAGAATCCATGATTAGATTTATAAAAGGTATATTTCATCCGGGACTGAACAGTTCAGTTATCATAGAGTCTGCCAGCGGTCTTGGTTTTGAGGTGAGCATTCCAGCAAACTCCGTATTATATAAGCATACAGAGGGAGAGCAGGTGAAGGTGTTTACTTCCATGATTGTGAAGGAAGATGATGTTAGTCTTTACGGCTTTTCCGATAAGGAGAGTCTGGAGCTTTTTGAACTTTTGATTACGGTAAACGGCGTGGGAGCAAAGGCAGGGATGGCGCTGATGAGTGCACTGCCGCCGTCGGAACTTAGGCGGGCTATTGCCTCTGGTGATGTCAAGGCGATTTCGTCTGCAAATGGTGTGGGCAAGAAGACTGCAGAACGCTTGATTCTGGAACTAAAGGATAAGGTTGGAACCTTTGAGGACGACGCAGCCATGGCTGCAGGAGATGTGTATGTGCCTGTTACTGACGAGAGAAGTGAGGCTATTGCTGCGCTGGTTGCACTGGGATACAGCAAGAATGAGGCGATGGAAGCGATCGGCAAGGTAAAAGAAAATGATCTGACCTGCGAGGATTATATCAAACATGCGCTGAAGTATTTGTTTTAAAGGATAAAATTAAGATAGATAAGGATAGATTGAGGCTAGATGATGGAAGAGAGAATTACCCAGTCGGGTGCCATGGGATTTATGGAAGAGCGGCAGGAGACAACCCTGCGTCCGCAGCATTTAGATGATTTTATCGGACAGAGGACTGCAAAAGAAAACTTAAAGATTTTTATTGAAGCAGCGAAACTGAGAGGAGAACCTCTCGACCATGTGCTGTTTTATGGTCCGCCAGGTTTAGGAAAGACAACACTGGCGGGGATTATTGCCAATGAACTAGAAGTGGATATTAAGATTACCTCAGGACCTGCTATTGAACGGGCAGGAGATTTGGCAGCCATTTTAACGAATCTCAATGAGAACGATGTTTTATTTATTGACGAAATTCATAGATTGAACCGATCGGTAGAAGAAGTGCTTTATTCCGCTATGGAGGACTATGCGCTTGATATTATTATCGGAAAGGGGCCGTCAGCTCGTTCTATCAGACTGGATATTGCAAAGTTTACGCTGATTGGAGCAACAACCAGAGCGGGGAGCTTATCGGCGCCGCTGCGCGACAGATTTGGTGTCATCAGTAAGTTTGAACTTTACACCAACGACGAGCTGGCAGAGATTATTAAACGTTCTGCGGGACTTCTCGGTGTCGATACAGACGAGACTTCGCTGCTGGAGATGGCAAGATGTTCACGAGGCACGCCTCGTGTAGCTAATCGTTTACTGAAACGAATCAGGGACTTCTCACAGGTGCGGGGACAGGGCATGATTACAGAAGAGATTACCCAAATGGCGCTGCAGGCGCTGGGGGTTGATAAGTTAGGCTTAGAGCGTCTGGATAGGGAAATTCTGTCGGCTATCATCGAACGTTTTAATGGTGGTCCTGTAGGCATTGACACTATTGCGGCATCCATCGGTGAGGAACGAGTCACCATAGAAGATGCTTACGAGCCTTATCTGATTCAGTCGGGACTTTTGTACCGTACCCAGAAGGGTAGAATGGTATCTCAGCTGGGATATAAACACATGGGACTGGAGTATCCGGGCGAGACACCTGAGAATGCTGCTAAAAGTGCAGATGAAGATGAAGGCGAAGAATCTCAGGAAACTTTATTTTAATTGGAGCAGATAGAATATGAGAATAGATGATTTTGATTATACCCTGCCGCAGGAGTTGATTGCGCAGAGACCTTCTGAGCAGCGAGACGTCTGCAGGCTTATGGTATTAAATAGAGAAAAAGGGTCGGTAGACCATAAACATTTTTATGATATCCTGGATTATTTGCAGCCAGGGGATTGCTTGGTTATGAATAACTCCAAAGTTCTTCCGGCAAGGCTCTTTGGAGAGAAAGAGAAAACTGGGGCAAAGATTGAATTTTTGCTGATTAAGCGTCTTGACGGTGACCGCTGGGAGACTATGGTAAAGCCAGGGAAACGGCTGAAGCCTGGTGACAGCGTTTCTTTTGGAGAAAATTTCAGTGCCAAAATTCTGGATTATGGTGAAGACGGCACCCGTATTGTGGAGTTTTTTTATGAGGGCATTTTTATGGAGCGGCTTGAAGAACTGGGGAAAATGCCGCTGCCTCCATACATCGAACGGGAAAGTACAGTAGAAGACAGGGATATGTATCAGACAGTTTACTGTAAGGAAGAGGGGTCTGTAGCTGCGCCGACTGCTGGTCTGCATTTTACAGAAGAATTGCTTAAAAAAGCCGAAGCAAAGGGTGTTAGGCTGGCTTATGTGACCCTTCATGTAGGAATTGGCACTTTTAGACCAGTGAAGTGTGAGAATGTAGAAGATCATCACATGCACTTTGAGGAATATGAAGTAGATGAAGAAACTGCACAGACGATTAACGATACCATTCTGGCAGGTGGACGAATTGTATCTGTAGGTACAACCTCTACTAGAACCTTGGAAAGCGCAGCTTATACGGATGAAGCCAGCGGGAAGTTCCTAGTGAAGGCTGGGGCAGGAAGTACGGGTATTTTCATCTATCCCGGCTACCAGTTCAAAGTGGTTGAAGCATTGATTACTAATTTTCATCTGCCGAAGTCCACGCTGCTTATGCTGATTTCAGCGCTGTATAATCGAGAACAGATTTTAAAAGCATACGAAATTGCTGTAGCCGAAAAGTACCGTTTTTTTAGCTACGGTGATGCAATGCTGATAGAATAAATAATAAGACAAAGAAACCGCTTGCAGTGCGCATAAGTCGCATTTTAAGTGCAAGCGATTTTATCTTTATAAAGTAAGGGACGGTGCGCTGTAAGTACGTGCTGCCATTTCCTGATCTAAAAGGTATAGACTCTTAGGATCGTTGCCGAACAGTTCCATTTTCTTAATCATGTCGTTTGCGTTGGTTTCTTCTTCACCCTGTTCTTTAACAAACCAGTCAAGGAACTGCATGGTGCGGAAATCTTTATTTTCGTAAGCTGCATCGTAAATGGTGTGAATCAGCTCAGTCACGTATTTTTCGTGCTTAAGACCTGCTGTCAGCGGGTCCATGTTGGTTTTAAGTTCCGCATCTGGCTTTGCGATAGCGTCTAAAGTAACTTTCAAGTCGTTGTTCTGCATGTACTGCATAAACAGCATAGCGTGATCGCGTTCCTCCTGCGCCTGAATCATGTACCAGTTGGCGAAGCCGTTTAAGCCCTGATCGTTATAAAAGTTAGAGAATTCCAGATACAAATAGGCTGAATAAAGTTCCTTGTTAATCTGGTCGTTTAAAAGTTGTGCTACGTTTTCTTTAATCATGATAATTAGCTCCCTTCAATTGCATTTATTCTGCAATTATCATATCACTAAAAAATAAAAAATTCAAGCTATGGAAAAAGAAGAAAGTAGTGTATAATAGTAAAGAATTACTGCAACGAAAAGAAAGGAATTATATCAAATATGAAACATGCAGTTACTTATGAATTATTAAAGTCTGACTCGAGAACTAAGGCTCGAAGAGGGATTGTACATACGCCTCATGGAGATATACAGACTCCTGTTTTTATGCCGGTTGGCACCCAGGCAACGGTTAAGGCAATGCGTCCGGAGCAGGTGGCAGATATGGGAGCTAATATCATACTGTCTAACACTTACCACCTCTATCTAAGACCGGGACACGATATCGTCAAAGAAGCGGGAGGTCTGCACAAGTTTATGAACTGGGACAGAGCGATTCTTACCGACAGCGGTGGCTTTCAGGTATTTTCTCTGGGCAAGCTTCGGAAAATTACCGAAGAGGGTGTGAAATTTCAGAGTCATATTGATGGATCCCGCCATATGCTGACACCGGAAAAGGCGGTAGAAATTCAGAATGCGCTGGGATCTGATATTATGATGGCGTTCGACGAGTGTGCGCCTTACCCTGCGGATAGAACTTACGTAAAGAATTCTCTGGAACGAACTACCAGGTGGCTGAAGCGCTGTAAAGATGCTCATAAGGATATCGAAAGACAGTCCTTGTTTGGCATTATGCAGGGCGGCATGTATAAGGATTTGAGAAAGCAAAGTGCGGAAGAAATTGTTGCGTTGGATTTGCCAGGCTACGCCATTGGAGGGCTTTCGGTAGGGGAACCAAAGGAACTGATGCTTGACATTTTGGATGACTGTGTGGACTATTTGCCGCAGGAAAAGGCTCGTTATCTGATGGGGGTCGGTACACCGGACTATCTCTTTGAAGGGGTAGAGCGGGGTGTCGATATGTTTGACTGCGTGCTTCCGACCAGAATTGCCCGTCATGGTCTCTGCATGACCAGCCACGGACGGGTCAATATCAAGAATGCAAAATATGAGCGTGATTTCACACCGCTGGATGTGGAATGTGACTGCTATACCTGCAGAAATTACTCTAAGGCGTATTTGCGTCATTTGTTTAAGGCGGATGAGATGCTTTCTGCTATGCTGCTGTCTAATCACAATATCCACTTTCTCTTGAAGATGATGGAAAATATTCGGATTGCTATCGAAGAGGATAGATTCTTAGAATACAAGAAGGAGTTTTATGATAAATATGGAAGATTTTAACAAGGATTGTCTGGCTGTTTGTGTCCACGACGAATTTTGCGGCGGTTGTGTCTATCAGGGTATGACGTATGAGGAGCAGCTGGCTTTGAAGGAAGGGGAAGTTCGTCAGTTTTTTTCGTACAGGGGCATTAAGCCGGAGGTGTTCGATCCCATCGAGGGCTGCCCGGCGGCACACAAATATAGATACAGAAACAAGATGGAGTATACCTTTGGGGATTTTGTCAAGGATGGTCCGATTTGCCTGGGGATGCACAAGAAAAAGAATTTCATGTCTATCATCACCGTGGATCAATGCCAGCTTGTCGACGAGGACTTTAACAAAGTGCTGCGCTTCCATCTGGACTTTGCGGAGAAACATGGTTATTCGCATTATAATAAAAAATCCCACAAGGGTCTTTTGCGCAATCTGGTGATTCGTAAAGGCATTCGCACTGGAGAGCTTTTGATCAATTTGGTGACGAGCAGGGAAGCGAGCTTTGACGAGGAAGATTATGTAAAGGGGCTGCAAGGACTGTCGCTACAAAATCAGATTGTCGGCATTTTGCGCACCCTAAACGACAACATTGCGGACAAAGTCACCTGCGAGGAGCTGAAAGTTCTGTGGGGCAGGGATTACTATATGGAAGAAATTCTGGGTCTAAAGTTTAAGGTCAGCGCTTTTTCGTTTTTCCAGACCAATGTGGAGGCGGTGGAACGGCTGTACAGTGAAGCCCTGGCTTTGATTGACGACTTTTCGGGAAAGAAAGCCTTTGACCTGTACTGCGGTACCGGCACCATCAGCCAGGTGCTTGCGCTGAAAGCCAAAGAAGTCACCGGCGTGGAACTGGTGGAGGAAGCCGTGGAGGCAGCCAAAGTAAACGCAGAGCTCAATGCACTTTCCAATTGCAAGTTTATTGCCGGCGACGTGTTCAAGGTGCTCAGCAGTATCAACGAAAAGCCGGAGGTCATCGTGGTTGACCCGCCGCGGGTGGGAATGTCCATGGACGCTGTGGAAAAGATTATCAGTTACGGCGTGCCGCAGATTGTCTATATCAGCTGCAACCCAAAGAGCCTGGCGCTGAATCTGCAGCAGTTTGTTTATAGCGGGTATGTGGTGAAGTATGCGAAGCCCTTTGACAATTTCCCTTGGACGAAACATACGGAGTGTATTGTGATGCTGGAGCGGAAATAATGAGGAAACATTTGTGAAAAAGAAGAAAGATGAAATAACTATCCGTTCTAGTGCGTCAGAATACTTAACTTATGTTGCCTCTGTTGGTGGACAACAAGACAGTATTGAAATGCGCTATAAGGATGAGAATATATGGTTGACGCAGAAAATGATGGCTACATTGTATGATGTGGATGTTCGTACAATCAATGAGCACATTAAAAAGATATATTCCAATTCTGAACTTGAGGAAGATGCAACTATCCGGAATTTCCGGATAGTTCAAACCGAAGGTTCCCGTCAGGTTACTCGTGATACGAAGCATTACAATCTTCAAATGATTATTGCAGTAGGTTTTAAGGTCAATTCTGAGCGTGCAGTTCAGTTTCGTAAATGGGTAAATCAGATTGCAAAGGACTACACTATCAAAGGCTGGGTCAGGATGATGAACGTCTGAAAAATGGTGGCTCTGCGCTTACAGTAGAATACTTCGACCGTCTGCTGGAGCAGATTCGGGAAATCCGTTTGTCGGAGCGAAGATTTTATCAAAAGATAACGGACATCTATGCAACGGCACTTGACTATGGCCGAACTGCGAAAACAACCAAACAGTTCTTTGCAAAGGTGCAGAATAAAATGCATTATGCGGTGCATGGACATACAGCAGCAGAGTTGATTTACGAGCGTGCAGATGCAGATAAGCCACACAAGGGATTAACTACATGGGCAGTAGCACCGGATGAAGGTTTGTCAACCATATGTTACACCGTCATGCAAAAAATTAAATAAAGTGTCCTTAGGAGAAATTCACTTTAGTGGACGCATAGGAAAGTTGTTGTACTTTCGGTTATGGACTTTTAGCTGGGCGGCAAAGTCTGCAAAGGAGTAGAACGTATGGGTTGCATAGAAGTATTCGTTGTCTTTTCTATGTGAGGGTTCTACCTTTCCATTATGTCTTGGGGTAAAAGGTTTAATCAGCTTATGCTCGATACCCAGCCCTTTGAGTTTCTTCTCGAATTGGCTAAGATCATCTGCTCTTTTGCTGACAAATCGTTTGGTGGAGTTCTCGGATTCTGAAAATCTCATCTGCTATTTCATCCAGATTCTCTTTGCTATTGGTCTTTTGAATGAGTTCTTGCTGCAAGGTCGTCAGTTTTTCGTTAATACTGTCTATGGCAGTTGCCTGAGAAGCGCAGATAACTGTGGCAATGTTGAGTTGCCGTTACGTTTGATAGTTGTTTTTATCACCAAGCATTTGATTGACGGCTTTGACGACGGCGTCCTCAAGAATCAGCTTGTTGATGGTTCGGGCGTGGCATTTCAGTCCAGTGGATTCTTCTGAACATCTCACCGCAGTCTCCGCAAATGATAATTTGTGAGAAGCGTTGGTTACAGCTGTAGCTGTGTTTCTTCCCGTTGGTGCTGGTCTTAACAATTTGTCTGCGCACCAATTCTCCTTGAACTCACATAAAGATTTCTTTCGGAATAATAGCTTCATGATTGTCTTCTACATAGTATTGCTGAACAGAACCGTTATTCTTAGCTCCGATTTTGTTAAGAAAGTCTGTGGTACAGGTTTTTTGAAGTAAGACATTACCGATGTGTTTTTCATTTCGGGAATCTTATTGATGGTGCTTGTATGTTATTTTTTTCCACCGGCACCGGTGAGAATACCATCTGTTTCAAGTCATGCATCTATTTATCCATGCTGTAAACTTCAATATTTATGGCAGATTTTTTTATAACTTCAGCTTGTTTCTGGTCAATGATAAAGTTTCTTGAAATTCTATTCAACATTTATTATGAATCAAAAAATTACTATTCTTTAAACTCATATTTTATCTGACTGTGCAATAAATTCGATATCTCTTCCGCCATAGACAATACGGATAATTGTGACGCAAAGATGATCGGAATCAATGAGGTAAAAAACTATAAAGTTATCTATGGGTATTTTATGCATTTTCATGCTTTGCCAGGGTTCCCAGTCAACAATGGGAAATCTGGCGGGCATAAAATCAAGTGAACGGATTTGCTTTCGGATACGGTTCACTTGATTTTTTTGCAGTATCTGGAACTAAAAGTTCAAATGCAATATAAGAATAAATATCTTTTAAGTCATCTGCTGCTTGTGGAGAGTAGATGACTTTGTACTGCTCGCTCATATACCAAACTCTTTCATCAGTTCGGCATCCACTTCATCAGCGGTAAGGCTGCCGGACTTTAAGGATTCGATGCCTTTCATAAGTTCAAGGTCGAGTTCCGCACGACTCATACCGTCAATAGAAGTTGGTTTTCTGGATGGTAACTGTAAATTCAAAGGCATTCCTCTTGTGAGAACAATTTGGCTGTAAAGCATTTGAATCGCGCTGGAAGGAGAAATTCCTAACTGCCGAAGAATATTTTCAGCGTTTTCTTTTAAATCAGTATCAATGCGGGCATAGACAGCTGTTGTGTTTGCCATAGTGATCACACTCCTTTGTCTATATTATATCAATGATTGCAGAAAAATACAAGTAAATGCAAGCAATATTGCAAAGCATAAAGAGGATGAAAAGGAAAATAGCGACGATGCGAGTGAGTTGGAAATGCGCATTTGTCAGCACTATTATAACAAGAGAGGGTATTAATAGAATCTTTAACATCTGCTGCAATTGCAGCAGATAGACGAAAGGTGAATCTTGTGAAATTTTGAAGAATGTTATTGAAAGTATTCAATTTTGGAAATATAATAATGTTGTTGGTACAATACAAATATAAAAACATAGATGATTGTATTCTTTGGTGTATAAGATGGAAAAGGGGATATGATTAAAAAATTACTATATGAATTTATCAGTATGGTTGAAGATGACCAGATTGAGATATATAATGAATCTAGTCTTTAGCATGAATTGGGATTTCTTTAAGAAAACAGCTACAGGATTATAGGGTGCAATTTGAACGCAATACAAAGTTATTTGGGATAGCAGGAACTATTAAACATGAAATAGACATTGCAGTATATAATGAAACAGAAAAATATGCGATTGAACTTAAATATCCGATGAATGGGCAATACCCGGAACAGATGTATTCTTTTGTAAAGGATATTATCTTTATGGAACAACTGAAGGATAACGGATTTGATGCTACCTACTCGCTTATGAGGGTAAACGATAAGAATTTCTATTCTGGGAGAAAAATAGATGGGATTTACGCATATTTTAGGGGTGCAGAAGTGCTGCAAGGCACAATCAAAAAGCCAAAAGGAAAGTAGGCAGATATATTTGCGATAAAATAACAAATAAACGCGAGTAAACTTTGGGAATTGTTCAGGGTAAACGCGCGGAAGATTGTGAGAACTGTAACATTGACAAAAAACTTATTTTTTTGTATTTTTGTCAACAAATATGCGTCAGGACAGTGATTTTTTCATCATTTTACCCTTTGATATTAACAGGATTGACAGAGTTCTGATTTTCAAGAACACAAAGATGCATTCAGTGTTAAGAAGATGGCTGAAGTACTACAGGTTTCAAAAAGCGGATACTATGATTGGCTGGGACGAGAAGCCTCAACCTGTGAACAAGAAAATCAGATGATTTATCATGATGTATTGGAACTATTTCTTGCAAGTCGTATGTCAGCAGGAGCAAGACGTATTGCAAAGCAGTTAAGCCAGATGTATGGAAAAGCGATCAATCCTAAAAAAAGAAACATTGACAATGATTACCTGGGATAGTATGATAAAAAATTCTGGAGGTAAATGATTTTGAACGAGTTTGAAACAGCATATCAATCCTACTTTCCATTTTGGGAGGAGCTGACAGCAGCAGACCGCGCGTTTCTCTGCCAGCAGTCCTCCCTTGTACGGTTTGAGAAAGCCCAGATGGTTCATGACAACATTGGATGCACAGGTCTGTTTATTGTAAAAAGCGGGCGGCTCCGCTTATATATGCTCTCAGAGGAAGGAAAAGAGATTACGCTGTACAGGCTGCTTCCCGGCGAAATCTGCATGCTTTCAGCGTCCTGCGTGCTTGAAAGTATTACATTTGATGTATTTGTAGAGGCAGAGGTTCCCAGTGACTGCTATATGATTGCAGCATCCGCATTTGGTGAAATCAGCGCCAGGGTGCCGGCAGCAAAGATTTATGCACTGGAAACAGCAGTCGGCAGATTTTCAGACGTGATGTGGATTATGCAGCAGGTTGTCTTTATGAGTATGGATCAGCGTCTGGCGCTCTTTCTGCTGGAAGATGCAGGAATTAACGATCAAATGCTGATCACTATGACCCATGAACAGATTGCGCGGCATCTGGGCACGGCAAGAGAAGTGGTTTCAAGAATGCTGAAACGGTTTGCCGGGGATGGCGTTGTCGAAGTATCCAGGAAAGGGATACGGATTCTTGATATGAAAAAACTGCGGAACCTGGCGAGATGACAGGTTCTGTATTTTTTCGGTGACTTTGATCACGGAACGAAAGCAGAATTTTTGCTATCCTGGTGATAAGATAATAAGAGAGGGGAGTTTCCATGAAATCTAAGAAATATGCTGTGGTGGACAGCAGCAGGTGCGTCGCCTGCGGTACTTGTATGCTGGAGTGTCCTAAAGGCGCGATTTCTATTGTCAAAGGGTGTTACGCGTTCTGCGGCAGCGAAACCTGCGTTGGCTGCGGAAGATGTGCAAAGGTTTGTCCGACAGGCTGTATTACCGTGATCGAAAGAGGTGAGGTGCAATGAAAAAACCGTGGTACACATGGCTGTGGATTTGGTCCATCGTTTATTTTTCACTTGGATTTTTTAATATCTTGTTCGCGTGGCTGGGCATGATTGATTTTCTGCTGCCGCTAGGCTTTGCCATTTTTGGCGGTACCAAAGGGTTCTGCAACCGGTATTGCGGCAGGGGACAATTATATCAGAAATTAGGTGCAGGATGCCATTGTTCCCGCAACAGACCGACGCCCAATTGGATGTATTCTAAATGGTTTCGCTACGGATTTTTGACGTTTTTTATGACTATGTTTGGCAATATGCTGTTTCAGACCTATCTGGTGGCTGCCGGTGCAGGTTCGCTGAAAGAAACTATTAAACCTTTCTGGACGTTTCGGGTGCCGTGGGGCTGGACATATAGCCAGGGAACAGTTTCCGACTGGATTGCCCAGTACAGCTTTGGACTCTACAGCCTAATGCTGACCTCCCTTTTACTGGGACTGATCGTCATGGTACTTTATAAACCGAGAACTTGGTGTACCTTTTGCCCGATGGGTACGATGACACAGGGTATCTGTCAGCTGAAAAACAGAAACAAAGAAGAAAAGGCAACGTAATTCTAATTCTGGTACTGGCAGAATTTACAACAAGCGAATTGCCAGCTTTTAGCAAATCAATTTATCTTGAATCTTGTCGATGTTTGTAGTATAATAAAAATACTTTCGTTTGTTTCTTTGTGTGGTCAGGCATGGAGAAATGAAAGCAGAATACTTTGATATTAGTTAAAGGAGAAAGAAAAATGAAAAAAACATCTAAAATTTTTGCAGTCCTGTTATCCCTAGTGATGATTATGGGCGTTACAGCAGTGCTGACTGGTTGCGGCAGTGATGAACCGAACACTTTAGAAAAGTATATGGCAGATCATCCAGACGAACAGAAGGCGATGGACGATGCAGTTGCTTCTTATAAGCAGGATGGCATGGCTGTTGATTTACAGATCAAAGAAAATACCATTATCTATTCTTTCAAGTATGATGAAACCTTTGATGAAGATGCTGTAGAACAGATGAAGTCTTACTTTGACGGTGCGATGGAGTCCATGGGCTCCGTATTCGAAAACATCGCAAAGAGCTGTCAGGAACAGACCGAAATTGACGGTATCACCGTACAAGTGCTTTACCTCAACGGCGATGACAGTGAAATTTACAACGAAACCTTTGAAGCAAAGTAAAGAACGGAACGAAGAGACTGCCTGTTACGGCAGTCTTTTTCTTATTATGTAGGAAATATCGATTTTTGATATTTCCGGAATATCAAGAAAGTCTACCTTTGAGTAGAATCGGCGTAGCCGACTTTCTTATCCTTTTTCCCGAAAACAGACATAACCCTTTACCTCTCCGCTTACAATGAAGCAGGGGGTGTGCATCTTGAACATAAAAATTTATCGTGGAACTCATCAGATTGGCGGCTGTATCGTGGGGATTTCAACACGGCAGACGAGAATTTTGATCGATATGGGAAAACAGCTTCCAGATACGAAGGGGAATATGCCGGCGGAAAATCTGTCCATTGATGATCCTTATGACGCAGTTGTTTTTACCCATTATCACAACGACCATGTAGGTCTTTTAGAATACATTGCGAAGAATATTCCGCTGTACATCGGGCAGGCGGCAAAAGAAATACTTTTTTTAGAGAAAGAACAGGCGGAGAGCCCGCTGACAGACAGGATTAACAAGATGCATACCTATCAGGAGGGAAAAACCTTTACAATCGGAGACATAAAGATTACGCCGATTTTAGCGGATCATTCCGCTTTTGACGCTTATATGCTTCTGATTGAAGCAGATGGCAAAAGGGTGCTGCATACAGGAGATTACAGGCTGCATGGTCTCAAAGGTGCGCAGATGGAACAAAGGCTTGCGCCACTTTCTGAAACAGTGGATCTGATGATTACAGAGGGCACAAACTTGTCTTATCACAACCCTGTCACAACAGCGGAGCGAGAGCTGGGAGAGGCGGCCAGAGTACTGATGGAGCGGTTTGCCTATACTTTTGTCTTGTGCAGTCCAACCGATTTTGACAGGCTGGCGGTGTTTCACAAGGCGGCTCTTTCCAAAGGCGCATTTTTTTGCGACCCTTATCAGATGAAGCTTCTCGAAACAGTACGAGAGTTTGATACAACGAACTCAAAGGAATACCAGTTTGAAAACAGCAAAGTGTATTTGGAGGCGTTGGCACAGCAGGTGCAGCAGGAAGGCGGTTTCTGCATGGCGGTGCGGGGCGAAAAATCCTTTGCGGAGGCGGTAAAACCGTATATAGAAAGGCACAATGAAAAATCGCTGATGATTTATTCCATGTCAGAGGGATACTTGAAAAAACATAAGCAGAACTTAGAAAAGATGTTTGGCGGTTTTCGTTATGCGGTTAAACTACATACATCCGGGCATGCTTCAGAAGAAGCAATCTGGACTTGTGTCCGGCATGTGGCGCCGAAAAAAGTAATTCCCATTCATACAGAGCAGCCGGAAAAAATCAAGCTGGGCAGTATGCAAAACAGAGTAGTTTTTCTTGCAGACGGAGAGGAATATGCTATACTGTAGAAAACAGCTTTTGGAGGAGTTATGAATGAAAATCTTTTGACACAAACTGTTGCTGTTGCTATGACGATCACTCGTTCCTATCTTCGCGAGGGAGATACTGCTATTGATGCTACTTGCGGCAATGGGAACGATACACTGACGCTGGCACAAGCGACAGGTATGAGCGGGAGAATTCTGGCCATAGACTTGCAGGAAGAAGCCATTCATGCAAGCCGGGAGCTTTTATCCGCAAACCAGATTGAGAATACGGAATTTATCTGCGGCAGTTTTGTGAATTTGGAAACGTACTGGCGTGCATGGAAGGAAAGAAATGAGCAGAATGTGGCAGCTGAGGTTGCGTTGGAACCCAAAGCGATAGTTTTTAACTTGGGCTATTTGCCTGGCGGCGATAAGAAAATGACCACCAAAACGGAAGATACATTGCTTGCGGTGCAGCAGGCGCTTTCCATCATTGCGCCAGGCGGAATCGTGACGCTGGTCCTGTACCCGGGACATGAAGAAGGGGCGAGAGAAAAAGACGCATTATTGAAATTTGCAGAGCAGTTATCTACGTCTCGTTTTCATACGGCACATGTAGACTTTCCCAACCAGAAGAAAAATCCGCCGGAAATTTTGTGGATTACAAAAAAGTAATGGTAGAAAATAGATAAGAAACAATGGCTGAACAGGAAACTTTGAGTGGAACTGAAAAGGTGCCGAGCGTATTAGCGCTCGGCACCTTTGATTAATGTATCAAACAGTTTGACGCCCTCAATGAGGACGGTGTCATCAAAATCATAGTTGTCGCTGTGGAGCGGAATGCCGCTGCCAGTTCCAAGGAAGAAGAAAATGCCTGGCATTTGCTGTTCAAAGAAAGAAAAGTCTTCTGCAATCATGACAGGTCTACGAAGTTCCACGTAGTTTAAATTCAGCAAAAGAGGTTTAGCCCGCTGGTACAAATCTTCTGTGTTGATTACAGCAGGGTGGCTTTTGCTGACATCCAGCTTGAATTTGATACCATAATGATGCTCCAACTCTTCGCCGAGATTTTTCATGGCATTAACCAATGTGTTCCACGTTTCCTCGGTGAAGGTTCGCATAGTACCGTCTAGTCGGCTGTAAGGGGAAATTGCATTACGAACAGTGCCGCTTTCCATTTTTCCAAACTTCAGAACGCAGCGTTCCTTTACGAAGAGAGACTTGAACATATAGATGTCGCTGATAAATTTGCAGGCGGCCTCCAGGGCATCTCGACCTTTTTCAGGTTCGCCGCAGTGGGCGCTGACGCCTTCAATTTCCACCTCTACGGAAGTGGACTTTGCCATCATAGGACCAGGGCGGGAAGCGATTTCGCCTTTGGAAAGCATAGGCCAAAGATGCAGACCGAAAATAGCTTTTATATTGTAATGGTCAAACAGATGAGTGCCGCAAATGCGAAGTGCGCCATCGATAGTTTCTTCAGCAGGCTGGAAGAGCAGCAGCGCATTGCAGGTCATTTTCCGACCTTCTTTGATGTAGCTGTCTAAAAGTTTTGCAAAACCCAGCATGATTGCCATGTGTCCATCATGACCGCACGCATGCATACAGCCCTCGTGAAGAGAAGTGTAAGGGGCACCGGTCTCTTCCTGAATCGGAAGCGCGTCCATGTCTGCGCGGAATGCGATGGTCTGTTCCTGTCCGAAATCAAAGTATGCAACAAGACCGGTCTTCACAATCTCATCTACTTGACAGGAAAGGGCAGACAAAATATTCTTTACATAAGCACTGGTTTTATAAACGTAGAACCCCAGCTCCGGAATCTGGTGAAGGTCTCTTCTGTATGTAATAATCTCTTGGGATAATTGGTCGAAATCTGTCATTGGTATACCTCCGTCCTATTTATAATAATGTAGAAGTGGGATATAGTCAAATGTTCTTTTACTAAATGGGAGAATTATGGTAAAATAGATTTATGAAAAAAAAGAAGAAAGTTGGAAAAAAATTAAAGAAAAATATGCCGACCCTTTCAAAGACCGCAAAACTTATCATAGCGGCAGCAGCGGTTTTTATGTTTGTGTGTACATTTTCCATATTTTATGTGGTTCTTGGAAGTTACGACGGACTTGGACTGCCAAGATCTATGCCGGAGCATGATTATCAACTGAGCGGTATCTCAAAAGAAAAGGGAAGACTTTCCTATGAAGACGACAACTTCAAAACGGTGGCGGGTATAGATGTTTCCTATTATCAGAAAAAAATCGATTGGAAAAAGGTTAAGGCGGATGGTATTGATTTTGCCATGATTAGATTGGGATACAGAGGCTATGAAGGCGGAGATTTGACGCTGGACAGCCGCTTTAAAGAAAATCTTTCCGGTGCGAAAAAGGCGGATATCCACGTGGGCGTATATTTCTTTTCGCAGGCGGTGACCGTAGAGGAAGCGGTAGAGGAAGCCAAGTATGTGATTCGCCACATCAGAGGAAGAGGCGTGACCTATCCGGTGGTCTTTGATATGGAGCCAATTTCCGGCGCCCATAGAATCGACGATTTAAGCGTGCTGGATAAAACTGAAATTGCCGACGCATTTTGCCAGATTATTGAGAGAAACGGCTATACGCCGATGATTTATGGGAATCCAACATGGCTTTTGGAAAATCTGGATTTGCGCTATCTGACCCGTTATGACATTTGGCTGGCTCACTACACCGATGAGACGGATTATGCCGGCAAATTCAAATTTTGGCAGTATACAGACAGCGGCAAAGTGAAAGGCATTAAAGGAAAAGTAGATTTGAACCTGATGTTTAAGGAAAAATAAATAGAGAAAATAGAAGAAAGGAACTGACTTTATGGCAGATTATGAACATGTGGTGCAGACTTTTGCACCAGTATACGATAAAGACTCCACGGTGCTGATTTTAGGCACGCTGCCCTCTGTAAAATCCAGAGAATCCTGCTTCTACTACGGACACCCACAGAACCGTTTTTGGAAAGTTCTTGCAGAAATTTTTGAGGAACCGGTTCCTCAGACAATTGATGAAAAGAAGGGACTGCTTCTTAGAAACAGAGTGGCGATTTGGGATGTGGTAGAGAGCTGCGATATCATCGGATCTTCTGACAGTTCTATCAAAAATGTGACAGCTGCTGATGTGGCAAGTCTATTACAAGAAACAGGAATAACGAAAGTTTATGCAAACGGTGGACTGGCAAAGAAGCTTTATGACAGGTTTCTCGCAGAAAAAACAGGTGTTGCAGCTGTGCAGCTTCCATCAACCAGTCCAGCCAATGCAAGATTTTCACTGACAGATTTAGTAAATGAATGGAAGCAGATTCAGTTTTAAAACCGATTCTGTTTTAAAAGTATTGAAAAATATAGTTTGTGGGTATACAATAAAGAGTAAAAATATACGAATAGGAAGGTAAAGATGTGAAATTAGCAGAATTATTTAATCAGGAAAAGACAATCTTCTCTTTTGAGGTTTTCCCTCCAAAGAGAAATAATCCAATAGAAACCATTTATCAGACCTTAGATGAACTGCAAGAAATTAAACCGGACTTCATCAGTGTTACATACGGTGCAAGCGGAAGCCTTGCGGATAATTCTACCTGCGAAATTGCCTCAGCAATTAAGCAGAAGTACGGTATTGAGTCGGCAGCACATCTGACCTGCGTAAACTCTACCAAAGAAGAGGTATCTGAAGTTCTCCGCAGATTGGCAGACAACGGCGTAGAAAACATTTTGGCGCTTCGCGGTGATTTAGTGCCGGATGTGCCGCCTAAAAAGGAATTTAAGCATGCCAGCGAATTAATTACCTTTATTAAGGAAACCAAGGATTATGATTTTGGCATTTCCGGCGCATGCTATCCGGAGGGACATTTGGACAGCAGAAATCAGGTAGAGGATATTCTTAATTTAAAGAAGAAAGTTGATGCTGGTGCGCAGCATTTGATTTCTCAACTGTTCTTTGACAATGAGGTGTTTTACGATTTTGTGGACAAGGCAAGAATCGCTGGGATTAATGTACCGATTGAAGCGGGAATTATGCCGGTCACCAATAAAAAGCAGATTGAAAGAATGGTATCTTTATGCGGTGCCAGCTTGCCGAGAAAATTCACTAAGATGATGTCCAGATATGAAAATAAGCCTGAGGCTATGAGAGATGCGGGCATTGCTTATGCTGTAAATCAGATTGTAGATTTGGTGTCTCAGGGTGTGGACGGCGTACATCTTTACACCATGAACAATCCGTACGTTGCAAAGCGAATCAGCGAAAGCGTAAAATCTTTGTTTTAACGAGAGAAGAGAGGCAAATCATTGAATAAATTACTACAGTTATTTGAAGGAAAAGAATTTATATTTTTAGATGGGGGAACCGGAACACTTCTGCAGCAGCAGGGGATTGAAATTGGCAAGGTGCCGGAGGTTTTGAATTTCACGCATCCTGAGCTGATTCAAAAGATTCAGCGTTCCTATATTGAGGCGGGATCTGACGTGATCTGTACCTGTACCTTTGGCATCAGCGAGCATAAAATTGCTGGCTGTGGCTATTCTGTGGAGGAACTGATGGCGGAGGCTGTCAAGAATGCGAAAGCAGCGGCAGCAGGAACTGGCGCAAAGGTTGCGCTGGATATCGGACCAATCGGCAGAATGCTGGAGCCTAACGGAAACCTGTCCTTTGAGGAAGCATACGATATGTTCAAGCGGCAGATTCTGGCAGGCGTCGGCACGGATTTAATTATCATAGAAACAATGACCGACCTTTACGAGGCAAAGGCCGCACTTCTTGCAGCGAAAGAAAACACGGACCTTCCTGTCATCTGTACTATGACTTTTGAAGCCAATCAGAGAACTTTTACGGGAACGGAAGTGCGGGCGATGGCAATGACTTTGCAGGGGCTTGGCGCGGATGCAATCGGTATGAACTGCTCCCTTGGACCGGATGAGTTTAGGCCGCTGATTGAGGAGCTTTCTAAGTGGACGACTCTTCCGATTGTTTCAAAGGCAAATGCGGGACTTCCTGATCCAGCAACTGGTGCCTATCACGTGTCAGCAGAGGAATTTGCTTTATCTACTGCGGCGCTGATTCCGTACGGCGTAAAGCTGGTCGGCGGATGCTGCGGCACGACGCCGGACTTTATCAAAGCTTTGAAAACTGCTTTGGCGGATAGGAAATACTGCCTGCAGGATCCGGATATACCACCGGCAGTCTGCACCCCGGAAAAGACTGTCATCATCAATCAGCCGAGAGTCATCGGAGAGAGAATCAATCCGACCGGCAAAAAGAAGCTGAAAGAAGCACTGAAAGCAGGGGATATGGACTATGTGCTGTCGCAGGCAGCTGACCAGATTCGTGATGGCGCAGAAATTCTTGATGTCAATGCTGGCGTACCTGGAATAGACGAGAAAAAGGTTATTGTAAACATTGTGAAAGCTCTGCAGGGTATCACTGATGCACCGCTGCAGATTGACTCAGGAAATCCTGCAGTCATTGAAGCGGCTTTAAGAGTCTATAGTGGCAAGGCGATTGTAAATTCTGTCAACGGCGAAGAAAAGTCCATGGCACAGATTCTTCCTCTTGTAAAGAAATATGGCGCTGCTGTAGTGGGATTGACTTTAGACGAGGATGGAATTCCAAAGACTTGTGAAAAGCGTATTGAAATTGCGCAGAGAATTTTGGACAGGGCTTTGGCGCTGGGTATTCCGAAAAGAGATATTTATATAGACTGTCTGACCCTGACCGTTTCTGCAGAGCAGGAAAACGCTGCAAATACGCTTACTGCAATCAGATATATCAAAGAAACCATGGGATTGAAAACTGTTCTGGGCGTTTCTAATATTTCCTTTGGACTGCCGAATCGTGCCCTGATTAACCATAACTTCCTGCAGATGGCGCTGACCGCTGGTCTTGACCTTCCAATTATGAATCCGGGTGCTCCGGATATGATGAGGGCTGTGGCGGTCCATAAGCTGATTATGAACGTGGACAAAGGCGCAAAGGACTATATCGCTAAGTATAGTGAAGAAATTGGAACGGCGGCACCAACTGCTGCACCTGCAGCAAAACAGTCCAAAGCCGCTGAAGAAGTCAGCGGAATCGAATATGCGATTAATAATGGTCTTGCAGCGAATTGTAAGCAGCTCATTTTGGAAGAACTGAGGACAAGAGAACCTATAGATATTATCAATAATACTCTGATTCCAATTTTGGACAGGGCAGGAAAGGAATTTGAAACAGGCAGAATCTTTATTCCGCAGCTCATGCTGTGCGCTTCGACTGCGCAGAGCGCTTTTGAGGTAATCAAAGAGCGAATTGTAAGCAGCGGAACACAGCAGATGTCCAAGGGAGCTATTGTTATTGCGACGGTGCAGGGCGATATTCATGATATCGGAAAAAATATTGTCAAGGTTATTTTGGAAAATTATGGTTATGATATTATCGATCTTGGTAAGGATGTAGATCCCAAGCTGATTGCAAAGACCGTAGCAGACAAAGGAATTAAGCTAGTTGGGCTGTCAGCACTGATGACCACGACACTTCCTTCCATGAAAGAAAGTATTCGCCTGATAAAGGAGACTACACCGGACTGTAAGATTATGGTTGGAGGCGCTGTTTTAACAAAAGATTACGCTTTGGAAATTGGCGCAGACTACTATGTAAAAGACGCAACTGATTCTGCCAATGTGGCGAAAGGCGTTTTTTAAATATAAAGGACATACATGTCGGATTAGGAGGAACAAATGAAAAGATTATTGCAGGGCTGGAATAAAATCAGCCTGGTACAGCAGATTATCATTGGGCTAGTAATCGGAATCATCCTGTCTCTCTCGCTTCCAAATCAGGTTTCCGGGATTGCCGTCTTAGGAGATTTGTTCGTTGGAGCACTAAAAGCTGTAGCGCCGATATTGGTATTCTTTCTGGTAATGGCAGCAATTTCTCAGCATAAGACAGGACAGAAGACGAATATGAAATCCATTATTGGACTGTATCTTGTGGGCACTTTTTTAGCTGGTACTGTGGCTGCTGTTGCAAGCTTTATTTTTAAAGTACAACTGGTACTGACTGACACTACCAGCGATGTAGCGCCTCCAGGCGGTATTTCAGAAGTGCTGAAGAATTTAGTTTTTAACATTGTCGCAAATCCGGTGGATGCATTGCTCAATGCCAACTATATTGGTATTTTAACTTGGTCTTTGCTCCTTGGCATTGCGCTGCGCGGGGCGAGCGGTTCAACTAAGGAAATGATTTCTAATGTGGCAGATGCTATCTCTCAGCTTGTCAGATGGATCATCAAGTTTGCGCCTCTAGGCGTGATGGGCTTAGTATTTAACGCGATTGCTACCAGTGGAATTAAGACGCTGCTCAGCTACGGTCAGTTGATTCTGTTGCTGGTTGGAACCATGTTTTTTGTGGCTCTGGTTGTCAACCCAATCATTGTGTACGTAATGACGGGAAAAAATCCATATCCGCTGGTACTGAAGTGCCTGAAAGACAGCGGTATTACCGCTTTTTTCACAAGAAGTTCTGCTGCCAATATTCCGGTAAACATGAAGCTTTGCGAGGAGCTTAAGCTGGATAAAGACACTTATTCTATTTCTATTCCGCTGGGTGCAACTATTAATATGGGTGGTGCGGCGATTACTATCTCTATTCTGACCTTAGCTGCAACCCATACCTTGGGTGTAGAAGTGGATTTTGTTACAGCTTTGATTCTGTGCATTTTGTCTGCTGTCAGTGCGTGTGGTGCCTCCGGCGTTGCAGGCGGCTCGCTGCTTTTGATTCCACTGGCATGTTCGCTTTTTGGTATTCCAAATGAGTTGGCTATGCAGGTGGTAGGTGTTGGTTTCATCGTAGGTGTCATTCAGGATTCTTGCGAAACAGCTCTGAATTCGTCTACAGATGTGTTGTTTACTGCAGCCGCGGATATTGCAGGCAAAAGAAAAAAATAAGATAATCCCTCACATATATATAAAAGGCATGCTCGGCAGTGTATTCACTTTCGGCATGCCTTTTATATATGTTGTTTCTAATGTTACGATTCGCTTTCTTCTGTGTGTGGCTGATTCAGAAGGAAGGTGAGAATGGTACCTGTATATCGTTCCAGTTTGTCTTCGTTGAAAGATATATTAATGATATTGCAATTTTTGTTCTTTTCGTATACGTAAGAGGTGTTCGTAGAAGGAACACAGTCCTTAAATTCCATCTGTGCGTTAGCGTAATCCCGGAATGCCTTAATAATTGCTCGGGCAAAATCAGAATCAGCGTCTGACTGCCAGCCGTCTTGTGAAGAGACTTTCTTGTAGTTGGCATTGGCAAGCCCGCAGATAATCTGATACTGATTATCTATCTCAGATAGAACGGATTCAGACAGGCTGTTAGCTGTTGCTGAAATGGTGTACACGCCGTCTTTTTCTTTCATGGAGCCGATACTGGAGATAGAGATGAGATTATCATCTTCGTCTTTATAGTATACGCCGTCAATGAGGGTATACAAAAGACTAATGGTATCGTTAAGACTTTCTTCCGTCATGACGCGCTTTGGAAGGTCGACTTCTTCGTAAGTGTAAGTCGCTTCTGGGTAATCTTCCAGATAATCATCGTTAAAGTTTTCAATGGCAGTTTCCATTCTAGCTTCAAACTTGTCGGTATCATCCTCGTCAATGACGATAGTGGCAGAGACAGATTTTGGATAAGTGTTTGCGTTGCTACCTCCGCTGACCTTGGAAAGTTCATAAATCAGGGCGTTGGTTTTAAAATATGCCAGAAGATTTCCAAGTTCCTTGATTGCATTTGGATAGGAGGAAATGCGGGAGCTTGGTATACCGCCCGGAAGACCGCCGATTTTAATGCGATAGGCTTTGTCATTGGAAGGCTCTGTATAGGAAACCTTAGTAGTAAAGCGGTAGGTGGATCTGCCACCGGTGTTAGTGGACCACATGTTTCTGTCACTGTAGTTGAGACAGAATACGCTAGTATTATCGGTAAAGTAATTTTTGCTTAAGGCCTTGATTCCGTCGTAGCTGTGACCGGAATCGTTAGTAAAAATAATACGAAGTTTTCCTGTATTTTCGTTATTTTTTGCAAGATATAATGCACATGCCATAGGGATGATGCAGTCCTCAAACTGCTTTGCATCATAGGAGCAGAGGATAACAGTAGGGTTTGCTTCTTTATATTCTTTACTTGATTTCACACTCATGATAACGTTCTGACTACTGTCTGTAGTGCAATTAATACCTTTTTGCTTTGCCCAGCTTAAAAGATAGTCGCGAATCGCTTCATCTGAAGTCAGCGTTGCTGCAGAGTCTTCTAAATCGGTCCGGTAAGCGACAATCTTTTCTTGAATTTTGACTGATAAATCTTCTTCTTCCTCAGCACAGCCACTGAGTGAAAAAAGAGATGTTCCAATCAAAGAGAGCAGCAGTATGAATGGTACCAGCTTCTTCATTAGTAAATCTCCTTTGTGTCATTGTATTTATTTATTTTTGTTTTTTTTTGAAATAATCATTTATTTTACATAAAAAATCATATATAATGATACCATAAATAAGGACAAATTAGTAGTTTTTTTGAAAAACTTCACACAATCTTAAGAATTAACGGGAGATAAAAGATGGAATCAAAGAGTTTAATCATTAGGGAAACGGTATTTGATGACTGCCAGTATTTTGCGGAGTGGGAGACGCTTCCGGAAGTGACGGAGTTTTTTACCATAGATGAAGGCAGGTCTTATGAAGAGATCGTTACGGAGTATGTCAAATATAATCTGGATCCCACGAAGATGCAGTTTACTATTACAGAAAAACCAGAGGATAAACCTATCGGAAAAATTTATCTTTCCAGAATTGACACGCATGATGACTCGCTGGATGTCACCAGAATTTATATTGCAGATCCGTCTAAACGCGGAAAGGGATATGGGGAAGAAGCACTTCGCCTGATTTTGGAGTATGCTTTTATCAACCTGCATATGGAAAGGGTCACTATTGACCACTTTGAAGCAAATAAGATTGCCGCTTCTTTGTACGAGAAAGTAGGATTTAAAAACGAGGGTCTCATGAGGAATGCCGGTAAGAAAAATGGAAAATATATCAATCTTCAGTTAAAGTCCATGCTGAGAGCAGAGTACTACGAGAAACTTCATAAATAAGTAGCAGGTTGAACTGATTGAAATGAGCACATCGAGAATGATGTGCTTTTTAACTGCTTTGTATTTTTTTTAATTATTGCTGTTTAGAGGTTGACCTTCCGTGGTAACAATAGTATAATCACTTTGGGAAAAATTGAAAAAAGTACTAGATATTGTGGATGTTAAGGAGAAATTGCGAAATGGAAAGCATCATGAAAATTGTCAAGAGAGACGGCAGAACAGTCAATTTTGATGTAGAGAAAATAACAGAAGCTATTTTTAAAGCGGCTCAGGTACTGGGTGGTAAGGACAGAGATATGGCAGCATATCTTGCCAGACAGGTGGAACTTTATCTTCTGGAAATCTGTCACAATGCAACGCCTACTGTAGAGCAGATTCAGGACGCTGTCGAAAAGGTTTTGATTGAAGCAGGGCATGCCAGAACAGCAAAGGAATATATTCTTTATAGAGCAGAACGTACCAGGGTTCGTGATATGAACACCAAACTGATGCGCGTTTATGAAGATTTGACTTTTAAAGAAGCAAAGGATAATGACGTAAAGCGTGAGAATGCTAATATCGACGGAAATACCGCGATGGGAACTATGCTCAAATACGGTTCCGAAGGTTCCAAGGAATTCTACAAGATGTACGTCATTGATCCGAAATACGTAAAGGCACACGAAAATGGTGATATTCATATTCATGATATGGATTTTTATACGCTCACTATGACATGCTGTCAGATTGACCTTGTAGAGCTGTTAAAGGACGGTTTTTCCACAGGTCACGGTCATCTGAGAGAGCCAAACAGCATTGAAAGCTATGCGGCTTTGGCATGTATCGCGATTCAGTCGGATCAGAATGACCAGCACGGCGGTCAGTCTGTGCCAAACTTTGACTATGGCATGGCACCGGGCGTTCGTAAATCTTTCATAAAGCTTTACTACAGAAATTTAGGAAAGCTCCTTGAGGGAATTTGCGATATAGAGGACGGGGCAGCCAAGACAAAGGCTATTACTGCAACTATCAAAGAAAAGTACGGCGTTGCCCCTTGCATGGCATGGGACAACAATTATCTGGAACTTGAGGCAGAATCTTTGAAAGAATATGCTTCTTCTGAGGAGATTGTAAAGCTGCAGAAGATGGCGAAGAAATTTACAGACAAAGAAATCAGAAGAAAAACCTATCAGGCGATGGAAGCATTGATTCATAACCTGAACACTATGCATTCCAGAGCAGGGGCACAGGTGCCGTTCAGTTCTTTGAACTACGGGACCGATACTTCTCCGGAGGGACGTCTTGTCATGGAGTGCATCATGAAGGCGACAGAAGCTGGTCTTGGCAACGGTGAAACTCCGATTTTCCCGATTCAGATTTTCAAGGTAAAAGAGGGCGTTAGCTATAATCCAGAAGATCCGAACTACGACCTGTTTAAATTGGCGTGCAGGGTATCTGCAAAGAGACTGTTTCCAAATTTTTCTTTCTTGGATGCTCCGTTTAACCTACAGTACTACAAAGAAGGACGGCCAGAGACTGAATGTGCATATATGGGTTGCAGAACTCGGGTTATCGGAAATGTGCATGACCCGTCCAGGGAAATCGTATACGGAAGAGGCAATCTTTCTTTCACCTCTATCAACTTGCCGAGACTTGCTATTAAGGCAAAGGGCGATATAGATATTTTCTTTGACGGTCTTGATCATATGATTGACACTGCCATCGGCCAGCTTAATGAAAGATACAAGATTCAGTGCCTGAAGAAAGTCAAGAACTTCCCATTCCTCATGGGACAGGGCGTTTGGATTGACTCCAAAGGCTTAAAGCCGGACGATACAGTGGAAGAAGTACTGAAACACGGCACTTTAACCATAGGCTTTATTGGTCTTGCAGAAGCGTTAAAAGCATTGCTCGGCGTACATCACGGAGAATCTGAGGAAGCTGAGAGGCTGGGGCTTGAAATTGTGGCATATATGAGAAAGCGTATGGATGAAGAAGCAAGAAAGACTGGTCTCAACTGGTCTCTGATTGCAACTCCTGCGGAGGGACTTTCCGGCAGATTTGTTAGAATTGATAAAGAAAAATACGGTGTGATTCCGGGTGTAACTGATAGAGATTATTATACCAATAGTTTCCATGTACCGGTTTACTATGATATTAATGCTTTCGATAAAATCAAAAAGGAAGCACCGTTCCATGCCCTGACCAACGGCGGTCATATTTCTTACATTGAACTGGATGGAGATCCGCTGAAAAATGTGGATGCCTTTGAAAAGGTTGTAAGATGTATGAAAGAAAGTGGTGTAGGCTATGGTTCTATCAACCATCCAGTAGATAGAGATCCTGTATGCGGCTATACGGGCATTATTGATAATGAATGCCCGGCATGCGGACGCAGAGAAGGGGATGGCAATCCTGATTTTGAAAGAATCAGAAGAATCACTGGATATCTGGTAGGAACCATGGATCACTGGAATGATGCAAAAACCTCCGAGGAAAAGGATCGTGTAAAACATGGAATCGGAGAAGGGTTTGAAAGAATCTAATAAGCTATGGAACATAACAATGAACAAACTCTGCGCATTGCAGGGGTCGTAAAAGAATCAATTGTTGACGGACCGGGTATCCGGTTCGTCGTTTTCAGTCAGGGCTGTCCACATCACTGTCCAGGCTGTCACAATGCAGTTACCCATGACTTTGAGGGCGGCTACGACTGCAGCATAGAGCGAATCTTAGCAGAAATCGATGCCAATCCTCTTTTGGACGGCGTGACTTTCAGTGGAGGAGAGCCTGTTTGTCAGCCGGAAGGATTTCTCATACTTGCCAGGGAAATTAAAAAGAGAAACCTTTCCATTATCATGTATTCCGGCTATACTTTTGAGGAGCTCCTTGAAATGGCAAAGGCACACTTGCCGCTTTCAGAACTCCTTGCTGCAGTGGACATCCTTATTGATGGAAAGTATGAGGAAAGCCTGCGAGACTTGACACTACTGTTTCGAGGCAGCAGAAATCAGCGGGTTATTGATCTTACAGCTTCATTATTTGCAGGCAGGGCAGTAATCTTGGAAAATTTCTAAGGTATTTGTGAAAAAATACTTGTAATTACTATAGAAACTGTGATATAATATCGCTTGTTCGATGTGAACAGATTTAAAATGAAGAAATGCAAGACATGCTTAACATATTATAAGGAGGTGCGGTAGATGTCAAGAAAATGCGAAATTTGCGGAAAAGGTCAGGTTTCTGGAAACGCTGTTTCCCATTCCAACAGACACACTAGAAGAAAGTGGAATGCAAACATTCAGACTGTAAGAATCAATGACAATGGTACAGTAAGAAGAGCCAATGTATGTACAAGATGCATCAGATCAAACAAGATTAACCGTGCCATCTAATGAGGCGATGAGAAACCCACTGAATTCAGTGGGTTTTTTGTTTATGACCTAACCCAATTTGCAACGCAAATTGATGGTAGGTCAAACGCGAGGCTTCTCTGTAAAGACGAGCCAAAGGCGAAGGCTGAGCAGCAAGAAGCTACGGCGATACCTAACCCAATTTGCAACGCAAATTGATGGTAGGTCAACTGAAGAATTGCATACCAGCTAAAGCTGGGCAATTCCTGTATAGCACCTTCCAACAATTCGTGTATCGAATTGGGATAGGTGCGTAAACGCGAGGCTTCTCTGTAAAGACGAGCCGAAGGCGAAGGCTGAGCAGCAAGAAGCTACGGCGATATCTAACCCAATTTGCGACTTGTATCATTTTCTTAGAAGACTGATACCACAGATAACAAGAACCGCACCGAGGAGCAGAATCCAGGCTTTTGGCGGAAGAAAAAAGGCGAAGACTGTGATTACGCCAAATACAATCAGAATAAATCCAATATCCCTAGCTTCTTTATAATGGCAGAAAGCCTTTCTTTTTTTATTGCAGTTATGATAATTTCCCATAAAATTCACCTGACTTTATTTTATGCGAAAGAGAGGAAACTGGTGACAGATTTTTTATGCATTTACACAGAGACGGCAGGAAACTGCAGCAAGAGTTGAATGGCGATTGACTTTGTGTTATGCTTTAGCAAGGAGAAATCGATATATCGGAATTTGAGGTGTGTGAATAATGAAGTTAAAGAATATATTGATTGTTGTCAAGGATATTGAAAAATCGAAACAGTTTTATCATGACCTATTCGGTCTTGACATGGTGCTCGATAATGATGGCAATATGATTTTAACTGAAGGTCTTGTGCTCCAAGATGAAAAAATTTGGGAAACATTTTTGGGAAAAGATATTATTTCGAAAAGCAATTCTTGTGAATTGTATTTTGAGGAACAAAATATAGAAGCATTTGTTGAAAAATTGGAAAAACTATACCCAGAGGTTCAATATGTTAATCGACTTATGACGCATAGCTGGGGACAAAAGGTGATTCGTTTTTATGATTTGGACGGTAATTTGATTGAGGTAGGGACACCAATGTAATGCGATAAATTCCAGTTTTCCGGGAAGGTACAATCCGAAAGCCATGCTGGCGACAGAAAATACTTGCGATAGTTTCTTTGGGAGGGTAAACTATACATAACATGCAAATATGCAGGAAAGGAAAGTAACATGGGCATTATTAGAAATATTTTAGCTGCAAGAAGGATGATCAAAGAAGCAGAAGCTGAAGCAAAGAAATACAAAGAGATGACAGAAGAAGAATTTTATGCTTTAGATGACGATATGTTCTATGAAGGTGTGCAAGCAATCATTTATGCGGAAACTATTTGTTTAGAACCGGAGGAATGTTTAGAATCCATCGGAGGCGCATTACGTACTTTCTATATTCTGGATTATTTCGATATGGAAATGCAGAACGGGGGATTGTGCCAGTTTTTTGTGAATTCCAGTCGGGCAGTTGCACCTTATGTTGGAGAAGCTTTAAAGGAAATCGGTGCAGACGAATATTATAACTTGTACCATTCTTTTTGCGAAGAAAACCAAATAGATCTTACAGAATTAGATTCCTATTCTATTGAGAGATTGGAAGATTATGCAGAGCAGTTGCAACGTCAGCCTTTTGACGAATTTGATGACGCATACTATGCATTATATGAAAAAGAGCCATTATGTAACAAAATGGCAGAGTATATGAAAAAACAGGAAATAGGTAGAGAAATTTAAAGAGGTGCTCCATTGACTATATTAAAAGAAACAGAATTAGGTGATATTTCCCTTTCTAATATCATGTTTGCTCAGGTGATATCGGAATGTTTTAAAAGTGAAATTTGTTCGGGTCGTGTTTTTCCTGCAACCAAAAAAGGACGACAGATTGGTAATGACCAGAAATACAGTATTAGCGAATTTGCGGGTCATATCGAGACTGAGAAAAGTTTTGACGGAGAAAGTGTGGATTTGGCGTTTTCGGTGATTGTTAAATTTGGAACCAGTATTCGCAGTCTGACCGATGCGCTGGGTGATGATATTGCAAATCAGCTTGAGAAGAAACTGGGGCAGAAGCCGAGACAGATTGTCATTCGTATTACTGGCGTAAAATCCAGACAAATTGCAAGAAGAAATTTAGAGGTAATTAAACGATATGCAGCTCACTGATAAAATAGATACTTTAAAAGGCATCGGTCCCAAAAAAGCGCAGAGCTTTGTCAAGGCAGGCATTCAAAACTTAGAAGATTTGCTATGCTTTTTTCCAAGAAAATACGAGGATAGAAGAGAAGTGATTCCGATGGAATCTTTGCAGACAGGCAAAGATGCGCTGGTCTGCGGCAAAATTCTTTCAAGACGCTATTCAGGAAATCCATACAAAAAAAATACGCCGTTGACCTTGCTGGTTGCCGATGAAACTGGCACTGTTGAAGTAGTCTTTTTTAATGGCAGATATATTGCGAATCTTTTCAATATCAATCAGGAATATACCTTTTACGGCAGGGTGACTGCTAATTATGACAGAATGCAGATGGTACACCCGGAATTCCACAAGAAAGGAGATCCTTCAGATGTTCGAGGGATTATTCCGGTCTATCCAATAATTTCCGGCATTTCTCAGAATGAGATCCGAAAACTGCAGAAGCAGATTTCGGTGCTTTACGAGAATATGACAGAATGGCTGCCAGAAGAAATTATTCAGGAAAACAGACTGGCAAGCGAAGCCTTTGCTCTGGAAAATATTCACTTTCCAAAGGATGCAAAACGTATGCTGCAAGGGAAGTTCAGACTAATTTTTGATGAACTTTTGACGCTGGAAACAGGTCTTTTCTATATTAAAAATGAAACTCGAAAGGACACCGGCGGTATCGTTATCGACGGCGGGAAGGCTGAGCCGTTTATCGAAAACCTGCCTTTTACGCTTACGGAGGGGCAGAAATCCGTTTGGGAAGATATGAAGAAAGATTTAGTTTCCGAGAAAGTAATGAACCGGCTGATACAGGGCGATGTAGGAAGCGGAAAAACCGTGGTGGCGGAGATGGTAATGTTTGCAGCAGCAAAATGCGGATTCCAAAGCGTTATGATGGCGCCGACGGAACTCCTTGCTAAGCAGCATTTACAGTCTCTGACGAAGGATTTTGCGCCTTACGGTATAGAAACAGGTCTTTTATGCAGTTCTATGAAAGCGGCAGAAAAGCGGTTGACGCTGGAAAAACTTTGCAGAGGAGAGATTCAGGTACTGGTTGGTACCCATGCGGTGATTCAGCCTGACGTAAAATTTAAAAATTTGGGCATGGTAATAACAGATGAGCAGCATAGATTTGGTGTTAATCAGAGAAGTTTACTGTCAAAAAAAGGGGAAAATCCTAATATTCTTGTCATGACAGCGACGCCGATTCCCAGAACTCTTGCGGTGATTCTTTATGGAGATTTGGACATTTCTCAGATTAGAACTATGCCGAAAGGACGAAAAGCCATCAAGACCACTCTGTTTCATGGCGATGAACGAGGCAGAGTCTACGGCTTTGTGAAAAAGCAGCTGGCAGCCGGCAAACAGGCTTATGTGGTGGCGCCTCTAATTGAAGAATCAGAGAAGGTGGACGCAAAATCTGCCGAGGAACTTCACACGGAACTTTCTGCCAAATTGAAGGGCTTTCAGGTGGCGCTTGTGCATGGCGCTATGAAACAGGAAGAAAAAGATTTCATTATGCAGGAATTTGCAAAGGGATATATTGATGTGCTGGTTTCTACAGTTGTTATCGAAGTCGGTATCAATGTGCCCAATGCTACGGTTATGGTCATCGAAAATGCAGAGCGTTTTGGACTTGCTCAGCTGCACCAGCTAAGGGGCAGAGTCGGCAGAGGTGACGATCAGTCTTATTGCTTCCTTATAAGCGGCTCTGACAGCGAAGTAGCAAAAGAGAGAAATCAGATTATGTGCAGCACGACTGACGGTTTTGAAATTGCAGAAGCGGATTTGCGGCTTAGAGGTCCGGGCGAGCTCTTTGGAACCAGACAACACGGACTTCCGGAAATGCACTTAAGCGACCTTGTGCGTCATGCAGATGTCTTGGAAAAAGCGAAAGACGCTGCGAAGAAAATCATTGACAGCGATCCGAATCTTGAGGCGGGCGAACTGCAAAAGCTGAAACAGCGCATACAGAAAATGTTCGGCGAGGACATAAAACTGGAACTGTAATTTATCCAAAAATTACAAGACATATAAATCTCCTGACGGGTTAAATTAATAACGTAAACAGGAGGTGAAAGATATGAATTTACAGCAGAAAACAAACAGTGCCAACGTAAAACCGGCATTAAACAACCTGAAAACTGAGGTTGCAAACGAACTGGGTCTGTCCAACTACGAACAGGCTGACAAGGGTAACATGACTGCAAGACAGAATGGTTATGTAGGTGGCTATATGACTAAGAAGCTTGTAGAAATGGCTGAACAGCAGTTAGCTGGAAAATAACGATTACGTTGTAACTCACACTGGAGAAGGGGCTATCTCAATTATTTTGAGATGGTCCTTTTTCGTTGCTTTTTCTTCTAATTGATAGAAACGTTTGCCCTGAGCGCGAAGTTGTGATATAATTTCATAGTTAACATGAAAAGTACCATTATGACTGATTGTAAAATCAGAAAGGATTACATATGAGAATTATCACCGGTGAATACAGGGGACGCAGACTTGAGTCGCCAATCGGCTACGATGTAAGGCCTACAACCGATAAAGTAAAAGAAGCGATTTTTAATCTTTTGATGAATGATATTTGGGACGCTGTGGTCGTGGATCTTTTTGCAGGAACAGGCAATCTGGGGCTTGAGGCGCTGTCTAGAGGTGCAAAGCGCTGCTATTTTTGCGACAATTCCAGAGAAAGCCTAAATTTGATAAAAGTAAATATTGCAAAGTGCACTGCCCAAGATAAATCCGTGGTTCTTGCTGGAGACTACAGCAAAGCCCTCGGCAGAATAAAAGAAAAGGTGCAGGTATTTTTAATCGATCCGCCTTACAAAGATGGTCTTTATGAAAAATGCCTGAATCAGATAGATGAACTTGATTTATTGGACGAAGAAGGTATAATAATAACAGAACACGGTGTTCATGACCCTGTGCCGCAGCAGGCAGGCAATCTAATAAAAGTAAAAGAAAAGAAATATGGCAAGATTATGGTAAGTATTTACAGACATGCCGCTTTTGTAGAAGCTGTGCAAGCCAATGACGGGGAGGAACAGGCATAATGACAAAGAAAGCTTTGTATACGGGTTCCTTTGACCCGATGACAAACGGACATCTGGATATCATTACAAGAGCATCCAAGATGTTTGATGAGCTGGTAGTGGGAGTGATTGTAAATCCTAATAAGAATCCGCTTTTTACAAGAGAAGAGCGAGTTGCTATGATTAAAGAGGTGACCGCACAACTTGATAATGTCCGGGTGGATTCATTTGAAGGGCTTCTAGCAGATTATGTCAATAAAAATCAGTTTGATGCAGTGGTTAGAGGTCTTAGAGCAACATCAGACTTCGAGTATGAGATTCAGATGGCGCAAATGAATGCCTGTCTTTTCGACAAAGGAATTGAATCGATATTTCTGATGACAAGTCCGAGGTATTCTTTTATCAGCTCCAGCATGATAAAAGAAGTAGTTTCGCTGAATGGATGTGTAGACGGATTGGTTCCGGAAATTATTTTGAAAAGGATAAAAGAAAAATACAGCAAGTAATTAGGAGGATTATATGACAGTATTAGAATTATTAGAAGAGATTGAAGATATCGTCGATACTGCCCCTGGTTTGCCGCTGACAGGCAAAATTATGGTAGACGCCAACGAGTTGTTGGAAATTGTGCGGGAAATCAGACTCAGTCTTCCTGATGATGTGCAGCAGGCTAAATGGGTAAAAGACGAAAAGGAAAGAATTCTCAGCGAAGCAAAATCCGAGTACGAAAAGGTAATCGTGGAAGCCAAGAAACAGGCAGATTATCTTGTAGAGCATGACGATATTACGCTTCGCGCTCAGAAGCTGGCAGAAGAAATCAGGATGCAGTCTGAGGAATACGCCAGGGTGCTGAAAATGCGTACTTATGACTACGTAGACAAAATGCTTTACGATATGCAGGGCAGAATGGAAGATTTGAATCTGAAATATTTCGGCGAGATGTATGCAAATCTTGAGAAGACCTTTGAGGAAATCGGCGGCGTGCTGCAGAGCAACCGTGATGAAATAAAATCGATGGCCTATCGTACCCAGAAAGGAGAAGATGAGGTCATCCTGAGAAGCGAGCCGCAGGATGCGTAAGCAATTAAAAGTGAGCTAAAAGACGAACCCAATCAAGTTAAGATGAAGGGGTTCGTCTTTTATTGTCTGAGAGAACAAGGTTTCCGGACACCCACCTGAAGTTTTGCTTCGCGGAAGGGAGGGGATCTTGTTTAGCTTTCGTTTTCATTAGTCTCTGAAGGCTTTATGAGAATTTCCTTTGCTCTTTGCAGGATGGAAATATCCTCTAGAATAAGCTTGGTTTGTTCACTGACAGGTTTATCCACGTATGGATTAAACATGCTTCTTACTCTGCAGATTGCGATGAACATGTAACCACCGCGAAAGGCAATCGCGATTTGTTCCCCGATGGCGTCAGAAAAAGTGATAATTTTTTCCATAAGCTGCGGGGTCAGAATATAGTAAGCGTTGTGCTCATCGGCAGCAAAAATTTGAAATTTCTTATTGAAAAGGGCATTGTCAGTTTCGATTTTGTGTTCCGCAGTCCAGCCTTTGATGTTGGAAAGAAATTCTTTCTGGAAAATTTGCAGATGACCGTCGCTTTCTTTTAAGCCATACTGTTTGAAGCCCAACACCTGACCGCTGAAGATTTCTTCAATACGGTTCTTTTTATTTCTGTGTACGATTCGTTTCGTGGTGACATCGCTGAACTTGAAGGGAATGCCTTCGTAATTACCCATGAGTAAATCTTCGCTCTCATAGTATTTTTTGTCGCCGCAGGCAACTACAGCCGCATTTCTGATTTCGTCCCAATCAAAGCCAGCTTTTTGCACATATCGAAGGTCGGAAAAGCCTGCTTGCGTCTTGATGAGAGGCAGCACATAACGGGTCTTAAAGGTCTCGTCAAAACGGTTATAGGCGCTTCTTGCAAGAACTATCCAAAAGAGTCCCAGTGCGCCGCAGGAAAGGACAGCAGAGCCGAATACGGATTCTAAAATGCGAAGGATTGTGCTGTCCTCTTCGCCTTCTAAAAACATGTAAAAGCAGGGAAGGGAGCCGAGAAGCACAAGAAGCGCCAGTATGTAGGTCGCATAAGTTCTGACTTTTGCTTTGCGCCGAAGTTTCTCAAGTGCTTCTTCTGAAATATGATTTTCGTGATTTTCCATCGTTTCACTCCTCAGTTAAAATTTACTGTAAATTGTTTCTTGGATTCCTCTACTTCGTAGAAGGACGCTGGCTTCATGCCGTGGATTTTTCCAATCCATAGGGTAGGTATGACGGACAGTGCCTGATTGTATAGCGAAGCATTGGCATTATAAAGTCTTCTTGCAGCCTGCAGGTGCTCTTCCGCATCGAAAATGGATTTCTGAAAATGTTCCATGGAAATGCTGGAGTAAAGTACTGGATACTGCTCTGCAAGGGCATTGACGGAAGAACCGATACCGGAAAGATCCCTGTGAATACCAGACATCAGACCGATTTTCTTATTTAATAGATTTTGCCGCTTCATGTCCTTGCGAAGCGCCGCCATGCGGTTTGCATGACTGTCAATTTCTGTATTGATAGCGTCTAAGGCTTCTTCTGACAGATGTTCTTGTCTGTCCAGTTTTCTTTCTTCTAAGGCGGTACCTTGCCGCAAAGACGTGATATCTTTATAAAGTTCGCGCTCGTGGTTTAAATATTTTTTGACTGCTTCGATTTCTTCGTTCAAAAGATCGAAGCGTTTTTCCAGCGCCACGTCGATACCGGAGCTGCCTTCTTCAACCTTAACACGGAGCTTGCGCACCTTGTTAAAGCAGAGGATATAGCAGATGAAAAGCAGGACTATGACGCCTATGATGATATAAAGTTCCATTTTTACCCTCCTGAAAAAAGTTGATAAGATATTATATCATAAAAGGAAGCCGGCGAGAATACTCTCTACTATGGGTTTTAAATTTTTTGAGAAAAATAGAATTGTAATAGGAAGCGCAGTGCTGTGCTGTGTAATTATGGTTATGAATCCGGAGGTTACTGCGGCGGCGTCAAAGGAGGCAATTAATCTGTGGCTTAACTCCGTGGTTCCAATGCTGCTGCCGTTTTTTATTACGGCAAATTTTTTGAAGCATACCGGCGTTGTAAATCGAATTTCACCCAGTGTTTATCCTTTTGTTATGGGCGTTTTATCTGGATATCCTATGGGCGCAAGGGTAGCAGGGGATTATTACAGAGAAGGTATGATTGACGACAGGCAGCTTTACAGAATTTTAAGCTACAGCATGATTACAGGTCCAGCCTTTCTTATCGGTGCTGTGGGAGTGGAGTTTCTCCATTCTCACGGGCTGGGCGTGCTCCTTGCGGTATGTCACTATGTCAGTGCTCTGATAAACAGTCTGTTTTATGGAGGGCTTACTGGAAAGGCGAGTACGCCAAGGCGGAAAGCATTTATTAGACAGGACACTTACTATAATATTCTGACCGACGCTATCATTGACAGCTTTCGGGCAATTGCTATTATCCTGGCTTATATTATCCTTTTTATGATTGGTACTGATTTGCTCCAGTTTTCCGGGGTACTGAGCTTTCTGCCGACTGCCGAGGCTGCAGCTTTAGTCAAGGGGTTTCTTGAAATGACGGTGGGCTGTAACAGTCTTGCCATGTGTCAGTGTGCACCGCTTGTCAAAACTACGCTGGCGGCTTTTGTGGTGACTTTTGGAGGACTTTCCGTCATGGGGCAGTCTATGAGCATGCTCCGCGGCTGCAATGTAACATTTCGCCAGTTGTTTGTGATGAAACTAAGTCATGGCGTGATTTGTGCAATCCTGACTTTTGCTTTGGGAAGTTTTGTGGTATACTAAAAGTATATTGAAAAGACTAAGAGGTAAACGTAATGAAAAGTTTAGGAATCATTGCAGAATTCAACCCATTTCACCAGGGACATCAGTATCTGATAGAAAAAGCCATGAAGGATACCGGTTCAGATATATGTGTAGCAGTCATGAGCGGAAATTTTGTGCAACGGGGCACACCGGCGGTTGCTGACAAGTGGAGCCGTGCAGAGAATGCTGTCAAAAATGGTGTTAATTTGGTTGTTGAACTTCCCACTGTCTTTGCAGGTAACAGCGCAGAATATTTTGCAGAAGGTGGCGTAGGGATTCTGGAGGGCTTTGGCTGTATTGACACGATTGCATTCGGCAGTGAAAGCGGAGATCTTTCAGCTCTGCTTGAGGCGGCAGAGCTTTTAAATACGCATCATGAGGAGATTCACGAGAAGATTCAGATGTTGACAAAACAGGGACATTCCTATCCTAAAGCGAGACAGCTTGCGGTGCAGGAGCTTTGTCCGGAGTTTGACGAGAATCTGATTAAGGAGCCCAATAATATTCTGGCAATCGAATATCTGAAACAGATTAAGACGATGGAGCCATATACGCTGAAACGCAGAGGTTATGGATATCATCAGTCTGCCACTTTAATCAGAGAAGAAATGAGAGAGGAAAATCCTGAGAAATTTCAGCGAATTGACCGTTCCTACTGGGAACTTGTTGGCGCCAAGATTCTGCAAAGTGACAGCAAGCGCCTTGAGGAAATTTTTTCAGCAGGTGAAGGACTGGGCAACAAGCTGAAAAATGAGATTCGGTATGTATCTTCTACGGAGCAGCTCATCGAGCGAATTAAGTCCAAGGTCTATACCTACAGCCGCGTGTCTAGGCTATTGACGCAGATTCTGCTGGACATTGACGAACAGGCGGTGCTGGGCAGTGCCAAGTACATCAGAATTTTAGCGTTGGATGATATAGGTGCGAAGTTTCTCAAAGAGGTCAAAAAAAAGGAATGTGCAATTCTGCCGATTCTGACCAATATCAATAAAGAATTGAAAGACTGTCCGCAGATAGCAGATACGCTAGATAAGGACATTCTGGCTACGGACATGTATAACATTATCACAAAAAGCGATTTGTATGATTACTCGGATTATATTATGAAACCATATATCGAAATCTAAATTTTCCTTGATTTTGGAATGTTTTAGGTGTATAATTTTTGGAGCGATTATACAACAAGAGAAACACGGAGGATTGGAATGAAAGTATTAGTAATTAACTGTGGTAGTTCTTCATTAAAATACCAGGTATTAGACATGACAAACGAGTCTCTGCTGGCAAAGGGGCTGGTTGAGAGAATTGGCATGGATGGTTCTGTTATTACACATGAGAAAATCGGAATGGACAAGGTTAAGACCGAAGTCCCTATGAACGATCACAAAGACGCAATTAAGCAGGTTCTGGACGCAATTCAGAGCCCAGAATACGGTGTTATTGCATCTATGGATGAGATTGGTGCAGTAGGACACAGAGTTGTACATGCAGGCGAAAAGTTTGCTGATTCTGTTATCATCGATGATGCTGTTATCGCAGCACTAGAAGAGTGTGTAGAATTAGCGCCGCTGCACAACACACCGAACTTATACGGCATTGCTGCATGCAAAGAGTTAATGCCAAATACACCGATGGTAGGTGTATTTGACACAGCATTCCATCAGACTATGCCGCCAGAAGCATATTTATATGCAATTCCTTATGAATACTATGAAAAGCATGGTATCAGAAGATATGGTTTCCACGGAACCTCTCACAAATACGTAGCACAGAGAGCAGCTTCTATGTTGAACGTAAATATCAACGACCTGAAGCTGATCACATGCCACCTGGGCAACGGCGCATCTGTATCTGCAATCAAACACGGCAGATGTATCGATACTTCTATGGGATTTACTCCACTGGAAGGTCTGGTAATGGGTACTCGCTGCGGAGACATTGACCCAGCTATCGTAACTTATATCAGACAGAAAGAAAACCTGCCGCAGGGTGTTACCAACGAAATCCTGAACAAGAAATCCGGTGTACTGGGTATTTCCGGTGTTTCCAGCGATTTCAGAGATTTGGAGGACGCAGTTGCAGAAGGAAACGAAAGAGCAGCATTAGCACTGAAAGTATTCGCTAGAAAAGTGAGATTCTACATCGGTGCTTACATTGCTGAAATGAACGGTGTAGATGCAATTGTATTTACTGCAGGCGTTGGTGAAAACGACGTGAATATGAGAGAATTAATCTGTACAGATTTAGGAAATCTGGGAATTAAACTTGACATCATCAAGAACAAGGTAAGAGGAAAAGAAACCATCGTTTCTACAGAAGACTCTAAAGTAAAACTCTTGTTGATTCCGACTAACGAAGAATTGATGATTGCAAGAGACACCTATAATCTTACAAAGAAATATGCAAAATAATGTTGACATCTAAAGCGTTTAAGTATATACTTTAGAAGTTGACGAAAATTATTTGTTTAGCATAGAACCAGAAGAACGAGGAGGTGTAGACAATGGCAGTTCCAAAGAGGAAAACATCTAAAGCTAGAAGAGACAAGAGAAGATCCCCAAATATGAAGAAAGCATTACCAGGACTTTCGATTTGTCCGCAGTGTCACGAGCCGAAACTTCCGCACAGAGTATGCCCGAATTGCAATTACTATGATGGCAAAGAAGTCGTAGCTGAAGCTTAAGATTCATAACGTGTTTAAAAGAGCAGTTTTTTGACTGCTCTTTTTTATTAAAAAGTTTCGAAGCTCTGAGAGATTTTATGCAAAGTGTGTAGGCGCTTTTTTAATGTACAGAGGATACTATTTTACCTTTAACCCATATTTTGCCATCTCGTCATAGAGTTGGTAGAGGGTTTGATTGGAAGGCTCACACATTGGCAGCCGATATTCTTTTTCAATACGTCCCATCATATGCAGCGCTGCCTTAACAGGAATTGGATTTACCTCTGCAAACAGAGCATGAATCAGAGGCACCATTTTCAGCTGCAACTTCGCAGCAGATTTATATCTGCCTTTTAGAAAGTCTTCAGTCATTTGATGATAGTCTTTTGGAATGATGTTTGCGACTGTGGAAATACAGCCGACACCACCTATAGACATGATTGGAATGGTCTGGTCGTCGTTGCCGGAGTATAGGTCGAAGTTTTTTCCACACAAAGCTGCAATTCGGCAAATTTGGGATATATCACCGCTGGCTTCTTTGATACCGACAATATTAGGGTGCTTGCTCAGTTCTTTTACGGTTTCTGGTTCGATATTGAGACCGGTACGGCTTTTTACAGAGTAGAGGATGATTGGAAGATCAGTGTAGTCGGCAATCATATTATAGTGGGAAATCAGACCTTTTTGGGTTGCTTTATTATAGTAAGGTGTTACGACTAAAAGTCCGTCTGCACCAGCGTACTGTATTTCTTTAGCTAAGTACATGGAATGGGATGTATCATTTGTACCTGCGCCGGCAATAACAGGAATGCGGCCACAGACTTTCTGTACTGTAAATTCAATGACGGAAAGTTTTTCAACAGCACTTAAGGTGGAGGCTTCACCAGTAGTGCCGCAGGAGATGATGGCGTCAGTACCTTCTTCTATATGCCATTCGATGAGGCGTTCTAAGGCATCGTAATCAATTCTGCCATCTTTAAAAGGCGTAACCAGGGCTACACCGGAACCTTTAAATATTGACATAGGAGTACTCCTTTCTTTTTTTCTTTATCATATTCTTTCAATCTGGAAAATGTTAATTAAAAAAATATTGTAAAAAAACTTGCAATTAAAAAATAGATATGCTAATGTAATAGCGAATTCAATAAGATGATGCTTCCTATACCCCCGGGTATAGGGTTATGAGCGTTGGACTTCATTCTGCTAGGGCCGCTTTATTGCGGAGGATGAAGTTCAGCGCTCTTTTTCTTAAGGCGTTATCGCAAATATGTTCCGGAATACCAAATAAATAAAGAGGTGAAAGACATGTATCATATCAAAGTGCTTAGTAAAGAGGATATCAGGCAGGTCATAGAAATACAGCCTATGATTGACTGTATGGACGACTTAATTGCAGTTTCAGAGAAATCTATTGCGAGGGCTGTTGCTTTTATGGCAATGGAAGAAAAAATTGTTGCTGAAGCTGGAAGCTGTACTACTGTTGCTGCAGTTCAGAACTATAGGGAGAGAATCGGCGGTAAAAATGTAGCATTGATTATTTCCGGAGGAAATATCGATGGTCGTCTGCTTCTCGAACTAATGGAGCGGAAAAATGATTCTTCTGGTATTTGTTGCGTGAATCATTCTGCATAAAATGTATAATAGAATCAAAAACTGCCGATATCAAGAACCTGAATTGTATCGGCAGTTTTTGATTATACTTTTTCTGACTTTTCGTGTTGAAAACACAAGGAATAAATGGTAAAATAATATGATACAATTTGCTAAAGAAGAAAATTTTAAGATAGAAAGAGGTAGTACTTATGAGACAGCTAGAGAAGAAACTGAAAGTCGGCATTTTAGGCGGTACTGGAATGGTTGGGCAGAGATTTATTTCTCTTCTTGAGAATCATCCTTGGTTTGAGGTAACCACCATTGCCGCCAGCGCAAGAAGTGCAGGCAAAACATACGAAGAAGCAGTAGGAGCAAGATGGAAGATGACAACACCTATGCCGGATGCAGTAAAGAACATTAAGGTAATGGATGTCAGTGATGTGGAGGCTGTAGCTTCTGGCGTGGACTTTGTGTTCAGTGCAGTTGATATGTCTAAAGATGAGATTAAGGCAATTGAAGAAGCCTATGCAAAGACTGAAACACCGGTTGTTTCTAATAACAGCGCGCATAGATGGACACCGGATGTGCCGATGGTTGTACCGGAAATCAATATTGATCATTTTGATGTAATTAAATATCAGAAGGAAAGACTGGGCACTAAGAACGGTTTTATTGCAGTAAAGCCGAATTGTTCCATTCAGGGTTATGTGCCTGCACTTGCTGCATGGGCTGAATTTGAGCCTTATGAGGTAGTTGTTACCACTTATCAGGCAATTTCCGGCGCTGGAAAGACCTTTGCAGACTGGCCGGAGATGGTAGAAAATATCATTCCGTATATCGGAGGAGAAGAAGAAAAGAGTGAACAGGAACCTCTGCGTATTTTGGGGTATGTGGACGATACAGCCGGTGTGATTGCTAAGGCACAGGAGCCTGTTATCACTTGCCAGTGCGTCAGAGTGCCGGTGCTGGACGGTCATACGGCAGCTGTGTTTGTCAAATTCCGCAAGAAACCGACCAAAGAACAGCTCATCGAAAAGCTGCAGAATTTCAAGGGATTTCCGCAGGAATCAGACCTTCCAAATGCGCCGAAGCAGTTTATTCACTATATGGAAGAAGAAAACAGACCGCAGGTTAAGCTAGATGTGGACTGTGAGAAGGGATTTGGAGTATCAATCGGCAGACTCAGAGAAGATACAGTCTATGACTTTAAGTTTATCGGTCTTGCGCACAATACTGTCAGAGGCGCAGCAGGCGGCGCGGTTCTGTGTGCAGAAGCGTTAACTGAAAAAGGCTTTATCAAAAGCAAATAGGGGGTAAATGAGATTGGGATATTTTGAAGCAGTCGTATTAGGCTTATTGCAGGGGCTTGCAGAGTTTCTGCCAATCAGCAGTTCCGGACATCTTGCCTTGGCGCAGAGTCTGTTCGGTGTAGAAGCAGACAAAGTGTTGCTCTTTGCAGTTTTACTGCACCTGGGTACTCTGATTGCGGTCTTTGTCGTATATTGGAAAGATATTTGGGAACTAATCGTAGAACTTTGCGTAACTATTAAGGACTTGTGCACCGGCAAGGGACTTCGTCTCGAAGAAAGACCGGTTCGCAAACTCGGCGTAATGATTATTGTAGCAACCATTCCTACGGCGGTCATCGGACTTTTGTTCAACGACTTTTTCGAAGGGCTTTACTCCTCCATGGTAGCCGTAGGCATAGGTTTTTTAATTACCGGTGTGCTCATGTTTCTTGCAGAAAAAATGGGCTCTGCCAACCGTGATATCAGAAAGATGAACTGCAGAAATGCACTGTTTATCGGTGTACTGCAGGGCATTGCCATTTATCCGGGTATATCCCGTTCTGGATCTACGCTGGTAGGCGGTTTGACTACAGGACTAAAGAGAGAGTTTGCAGTAAAGTTTGCATTTCTTATCTCTATTCCGTCCATTTTGGGCTCTGTAGTGTTAGAAGCACCTAAGGCACTGGAAGGTGATCTGGACACAGCCCTTTTGGGACCGATTCTGGCGGGCATGCTGGTAGCAGCAGTTTCGGGCTATTTTGCCATTAAAACGATGATTCGTATCGTATCTAACAAAAAGTTGAGCTATTTCTCTTATTATGTGTGGATTTTAGGTCTATGCACAATCGGCTACGGACTTTTCTTCGCATAAATTCGAATTTGCGGCTCACATTGACAAATTAGACAAAACGCATGGGGGAAGAAACGTGGCGCAGGCTAAAAAAAAGAAAACAACAAAGAAAAAATCTGAAAGTCCGGCAAAGAGCAAAGCCAAGGCTGAAATAAGACAAATGCAGGAGAAGAGAAAGGCTGACCAGCGTGTTATCGACGTGATTTGGGGCGTAATCTTTATTGCTATTGGTATTTTTCTCTTTGCGGCGGAACAGTTTCATGCGGCAGGAAATCTGGGCAATTCCATAGGAGACGCATTAAAGGGAATTTTTGGTCTTGTGGGATTTATCGTGCCGTGGTATCTGGTGGCGCTGGGAATTATGCTCATTGTCAATAAGCTGACCCATATATCAGGGAAGTCATTTGCCCTGATATTTGTCATGCTTCTCATGCTGTGCATTCTTAACAGTGGTAGATTTATTGATAGTGAGATTTTGGCTTATGATTTAGGGAAGTTTTATGAGGACGGCGTCAGTCTCAAAGGCGGCGGCTTTTTTGGCATGGTTTTGGGAACCTTTCTGACAAAACTTGTCGGTAAGGTTGGACTCTTCATATTTTCTATCGTTGTCATTATTATTGGAATTCTCCTTGTTGCCAATACCCCGGTGTCCAGAGGAATTGAAAAGATTTCTGATAAAGCAGAAGAACGAAAGCTTTTGAAGGAAAAGGAGAAGGAGCAAGCCGCAGAGCAGATAGATCTCTTTGCGGAGAATGGACGTGATATCAATATTATTACGCCTTTTGACGACGCTGGATTACTGGGTAAAAATCCGGAAAAGAAAGAGAAAAAAAGTAAGAAAAACAATGTACTAAAATATATGACAGACAATAATTTGTTTGGCAGGGACGAAAAAGAGGAATTGCCTAAGAAGGAAGAACCGGCAGTATTGAAGGAAACCCAGATTAGTTACGGTCTGGAAAGTAGTATTACGCCTTCTGGATATGGACTGACTGGGGAAGTATCCTACAGTGGATACGGTCTTGAAGGCGATGTTTTTTCAAAGGAAGAATCTGAAACGGGAACTTCCGAAAATAGCTTTGTCAGAGTCAAAGACGGAAAGAAATCCTATGGTCTTAGCGATATCAACGATGCGCCAAAGAAAAGCGCTCTCGAGGATGTCAGCGGCATTGCAGTGGTAGAAGAACCTGCAAAGCTTACGAAAAAAGAGGCAAGTTCCATTACACTGGATCCGTCGGAGATGTCTGCGGTACAAAAGCCTAAGGGCAAGTACAAAAAACCGTCTTCCGATTTGCTGAATAAGCCGAAGATTCAAAACAAAGGCAATATCAATATTGATTTGAAGATGAAAGCGGCAAAGCTGGAGGAAACCTTAAAGAACTTTCACGTGGACGCAAGGGTTATCCAGGTGACTCAGGGACCTGCAGTAACCCGATATGAAATTCAGCCAAACGTAGGTGTAAAGGTTAACAGTATCGTAAGACTTGCTGACGACATTGCGCTGAACCTGGAGGCTAAGAGCATTCGTATTGAAGCGCCGATTCCGGGAAAAGCCGCAGTGGGAATAGAAGTGGAAAACGACAAAATCAATATGGTCACTTTGCGTGAGATTATTGACTCCAAGGAGTTTAAAGAAGCAAAATCTAAAATCACCTTTGCAGTGGGAAAGGACATTGCAGGAAAAGCCATTGTGGCAGACCTGAAGGGTATGCCGCATCTTTTGATTGCAGGTTCGACAGGTTCTGGTAAGAGTGTATGTATCAACAGCATTATCACTAGTATTTTATACAAGGCTGACCCTGACGAGGTGAAGCTGGTCTTAATTGACCCGAAGGTGGTAGAACTAGGCAACTACAATGGCATTCCGCACCTTTTGATTCCGGTGGTGACAGAGCCCGCAAAGGCTGCTGCAGCGCTGAACTGGGCTGTTGCTGAGATGACAGATAGGTATAAGAAGTTTGCGGAAAGTCAGGTTCGCGATTTAGAAAGCTATAACGAAACCATGCGGATGAACGGTGAGGAAGAACAGGTAATGCCGCAGATTGTCATCATTATCGACGAGCTTGCCGATTTGATGATGGCTGCACCGTCTCAGGTGGAAGAGTCCATCTGCCGTCTGGCTCAGATGGCAAGAGCTGCGGGCATGCACCTGATTGTAGCTACCCAAAGACCGTCTGTGGACATTATTACCGGTGTTATCAAGGCGAACATTCCCTCCAGAATTGCTTTTGCAGTATCCTCCCAGTTTGACTCAAGAACCATACTGGATATGGCTGGCGCCGAAAAGCTGGTTGGAAAGGGCGATATGCTCTTTAATCCGCTGGGCATGGGGAAACCGGTTAGAGTCCAGGGCACTTTTGTGTCTGACAGCGAGGTGCATGACGTCATTCAGCACGTAAAAGGACAAGTTGAAGACGTTGAATATGCTGGTGAGGTAATGAACACCATCGAAAAGGGAAATTTGCCGCAGGCAGGTGGAAAGGACGAGACGAGCGACGAGCTTTTACAGGAAGCAATCGAATGTGTCGTATCGGCAGGACAAGCTTCTGTATCCATGTTGCAGAGACGGTTCAGAATCGGCTATAATCGCGCTGCCAGAATTGTAGATATGATGGAAGCAAGAGGGATTGTAGGACCGCAGGACGGAAGCCGACCGAGGCAGGTGCTGCTGTCTGAAGACGAACTAAACGAAATGAAAAACGAAGTGGAGACTGAATGAGAATTTATATAGAAACCCTGGGCTGCCCTAAGAATTTCAATGATTCGCAGGTGGCAGCAGGCATATTGGAAAACGAGAATCATATTATTGTAAACGAACCGGAAGACGCAGATATCATCATGGTGAATACTTGTGGATTTATTAATGATGCTAAGACTGAGTCTATCGAAAAGATTTTGGAGATGGCGGAGTACAAGGCTGACGGCAAAAAACTGGTGGTTTCCGGCTGTCTGTCACAGCGCTATGCAGACGATCTTTACAAGGAAATGCCGGAGGTAGATTTGTTCGTCGGTGTCAACGAATACGAAAAATTGCCAGAACTTTTCTCGTCTCTTTCTACACGGGCTGTTGTTTGCAGCAACTGCGTTTCCGACGTACTGGAATCTCAGGCGAGAAAGCTTTCCGAAAATCCTTATACTGCGACCATAAAAATTGCAGAAGGGTGCAATAATATTTGTGCTTATTGCATTATCCCGAAAATTCGCGGCAAATATAGAAGTAAGAGAGAAGAGGACATTCTAAACGAAGCAGAGCAACTGGCTGCGGCTGGCTGCAAGGAACTGATTCTCATTGCACAGGATGTGACCTATTACGGCAAGGACCTTTACGGGGAGCTTCGTCTTGCCAAACTGTTGAAAAAGCTTTGCAAAATTGATGGAATTAAGTGGATTCGCCTCATGTACTGCTATGAGGACAGAATTACAGACGAGTTGATTAGGGTAATGGCAGAAGAAGAAAAAATCTGCAATTATTTAGATATTCCTATTCAGCATGGAAGCGACAGTGTTTTACGCGCCATGAACAGACGATCGACATCGGCATCTATCACAAACACCTTACAAAGACTCCGCACAGCAATTCCGGATATTCACATCAGAACGACGCTGATTGTAGGATTTCCGGGCGAAACCGAAGAAGATTATGAGACTCTAGTAGAGTTTATTGAAAAAGAAAAATTTGAGAGACTAGGAGTTTTTTCCTATTCGCAGGAGGAAAATACGCCGGCAGGCGAGATGGAAAATCAGGTTGATGAAGAAATCAAGGCAGAGCGCCTCGATGGAATCATGCGCAGGCAGATTGAGATTTCCCTGGAAAGCAACCAGGCTAAAGTCGGAAAGACGCTGGAAGTTTTGGTAGAAGAAATGGAGGAAGAAGGTAGTTTCATCGGCAGAACCCGCTATGACGCACCGGAAATCGACAATGCAGTGATTTTTACATCTTCACAGAACCTTCTGCCGGGCGATATGGTAAAAGTTTTGATTCAAGATGCATTCGACTATGATTTAGTTGGAACGGAGGTTTAAGAATGAATTTACCGAACAAATTGACTGTGGGCAGAATTGTTGCTGTGCCGTTTTTCATTGCAGCATACATGATGGGATATAATCTCGTTGCCTTTGTACTGTTCATTGTAGCGTCTTTTACAGACATGTTAGATGGTAAAATTGCGAGAAAGTATCAACTGGTTACTAATTTTGGGAAGATCATGGATCCGCTGGCAGATAAGATTCTTGTTTATTCTGCCTTTTGCCTGATGGTAGAGGACGGGACAGTGCCGGGATGGATGCTGATTGTCATTTTGGCGAGAGAATTTGCTATCGCAGGTATGAGAACGGTAGCCGCGTCTGAAGGAACGGTCATTGCTGCTGGCATGAGTGGTAAAATCAAAACTGTTCTGCAGATGATTGCAGTGCCGCTTTTGCTTCTGACTTCTGCTCTTGGGAGTATGCCGCAGATTCAGGAGTACTGCGGGCTTGCAGGAGAAATATTCCTGTGGGGTTCCCTGATTATGACGGTATATTCCGGGATAGAATATATTTGGAAGAATAAAAGCGTGTTCTCTATGTAAACCAGTGAGAGTTACGCATAATCAAGATTTTGCATGGAAGTGGAGGAGCATGCGATGAGGACTGCAATTTTAAGTGTCGGAACGGAGATTCTCTTTGGTCAGATTACCAACACTAATACTGTATATCTTTCCCAGCAGTTAAATCTGCTGGGTTTTGACGTTATGTATCATTACACGGTGGGTGATAATTCAGGACGCCTTTCTGAGATGATTGAAATGGCTTTTCGCGATTGTGACCTGGTAATCACCACGGGAGGTCTTGGGCCGACAGAAGATGATTTGACAAAAGAGACAGCCTGCAGGGTTTTGCACGATGAACTGGTGCTTCATGAGCCAAGTATGGAGAGGCTGGTTGCCAGAGCAAAGGCATACGGAAAGCCGATGACTCCTAATAATTATAAGCAGGCGATGATGCCTAGCAGGGCAGAGGTGTTCAGCAACGAAGTGGGCAGTGCGCCAGGACTAGCCCTTTGCGAGGATGAAAAAATGATTATCTGTATGCCGGGACCGCCGCGGGAGATGACATGGATGTGGGAAAACAGAGTGCGTCCATACCTGGAAAAGCTGCAGACCGGCGTGATTTACTACAGAACCCTGCGCATGTTCGGCATTGGCGAATCACTGTTGGAAACCAAGCTTTTGGACTTGATTGATGCTCAGACGGATCCGACCCTTGCCACCTACGCAAAGGAAGGCGAGTGCAGCGTGAGAATCGCTTCCAAGCGTGCGACCTGCGAGGAAGCTGTAAAAGCCGTGGAAAATATGATTGCACAGGTTTCTGAAAAGGTGGGCGAGTATATTTACAGCGTTGACGATGAGGAATTGGCAGATGTGGTTGCAAAGAAACTTCTTGAACGAAATATTTCCGTTTCAGCTTGTGAATCCTGTACCGGAGGGCTTTTTTCCGGGGCGCTGACTGATACGCCCGGGATTTCAAAGGTCTTTGACCGGGGACTTGTGACTTATACCTACGGCGCAAAGATGGACGAGCTGGGCGTGAAAGAAGAAACGTTAGCAGCGTATACGGCGGAAAGCAGTCAGGTAGCGAAAGAAATGGCTGAGGGTCTTGCAAAAAAAACTGGCAGCAGACTCTGTATCTCTGTAACCGGCATTGCAGGACCAGGTGGCGGAACCCCTGAAAAACCAGTGGGGCTGATTTATATCGGCTGCGTTTTTGATGGTCATACAGAGGTAAAAGAAGTCAGAATGCGCAATGTGAGCCGCAAATGGAACCGGCATTACGCTGTGCTCAGCATGTTTGACATGATAAATAAGACGATTGACCAGACATGGAATTAAATTCAATTGTTGACATATAATGTAAAATATGTTATAGTGAGTATGAACGGACAGAGACTTAAGGAACAAATAAAATTTGTAAAAAATTTTTATGCAAAAAAGCCTTGACCGAAAGCAAATAATAGGGTATTATAATTTAAGAACAAACGTTCTTTATTGGAGGTAAAGTATGGCTACAGCAAAAGAACAAAAAAATGCAAAGAACCCGAAGAGTGAGAAAGAACAGAGAGAAGCGGCATTGCAGGACGCAATGGATCAGATTCAGAAACAATTCGGTCAGGGCGCTATTATGAAGCTTGGCGACAATACCAAGATGAACATAGAGACCATTTCGACAGGATCCATCAGTTTGGATTTGGCAACCGGCGTAGGCGGTGTGCCGAAGGGAAGAATCGTAGAAATCTACGGACCAGAATCTTCCGGTAAGACAACATTGACGCTACATATCGTTGCAGAAGCACAGAAGAAGGGCGGCAAGGCGGCATTTATTGACGCAGAACATGCGCTGGATCCTGTCTATGCAAAGAATTTGGGCGTTAAGATTGATGAGCTTTTAGTATCTCAGCCGGATACAGGAGAACAGGCACTAGAGATTTGTGATATGCTGGCACGCAGTGGTGCGCTGGATGTTATCGTAATCGACTCCGTTGCAGCGCTAGTTCCTAAAGCCGAAATCGAAGGCGACATGGGAGATAATCACGTGGGTCTTCATGCCAGACTGATGTCTCAGGCACTTAGAAAGATTGCAGGTAATGTAAACCGTTCTCACACTTGTGTGGTTTTCATCAACCAGCTCCGTGAGAAAATCGGGGTCATGTATGGAAGTCCGGAAGTTACCACAGGCGGACGCGCTCTTAAATTCTATTCTTCCATGCGTTTTGACGTCAGAAGAGTAGAAACTATAAAAAGCGGCGACCAGATGCTTGGAAACAGAACTAAGGTCAAGATTGTTAAGAACAAGGTTGCTCCGCCGTTTAAACAGGCAGAATTCGATATCATGTATGGAGAAGGCATTTCTAAGGCCGGAGATGTTCTGGACAGTGCAGTAGAATTGAAAATCATTGACAAGGCAGGCTCCTGGTACAGCTATGCCGGTGATAGAATCGGACAGGGGCGTGAGAATGTGAAGAAGTGGCTGCAGGAGAATCCAGACATGCTGGACAAAGTTCAGAATCAGCTTTTAGAAACACTGCAAGAACAGCAAGGGGAAGCAGCACCTGTATCTATGGATGGCATGATGGTTGATGAAGACGGTGTGGTAATCGAATAGTTTATTTACAGCAAGCGAAAGCTGTGCGGCATTTTTCCTTAAGAGAAAGACGCACAGCTTTTTGTGAATACTGTTTTTTATAATTCATTTTCATCATCATGTACTGGAGCATTAAAGTCGATATCTTGAATATCTATTTCATTATCAAAATAGTTGGTATCAGTGTCAACTGAAAAGTCATTATCAAAGAACCATTTATATGCGCGGTTAGCTATAATTTTAGTTTCTGTAAAATCAAGATCTCCGCCGACAATAGCGCCAACGCCTGGAAACATTTTTGTTAAATTAAAAATTCCTTTTGTTCCTGACTTTGTTATAAATCTAAATCCTACTTTTTGGTTTATTCTAGTTAAAACTCTACCGGGTATTTTTTTGATGAGTCCATTTGTTAATTTCATACCAAATTTTATGCCGGACTGCTTTAAAATATTATTAAGTGCAACGCCTGCAAGGCACGCATATACAAAAGTTTGTGTCTGGTCACTGTTCAATTCATAATCAGCCATATGGCTGTCATGGTAAAGTTTGAAAACCACCATTAGTACTTTTAAGCGATTTTTGCGAAAAAGGTACGAAAACCTGCAAATTATTTATATCCATTATATGAAAAATAAGGAATTTACTTCTGTATAATGAAAGGTTTGTACGAAAATGGAACCATAGAAAAGAAAAAAGAACGAAGACTTTCAATTCTATTTCGTTGTATTTGCTTAAAACCTTTTGGTTAGTATAAAGTGACTCCTAATTTTTGATACCTTTTTTGCAGAAAAGCGGCATAGGTACGAAAATCCAATATTCGTAACCTTTCTAAGCAGGCTTTTCTCGTATTGACTTTACTATAAAAAATAGGTATACTAAAGTGACTTTAGGAAATTTGAGTAAGGAGAAACTATGGAAGCAATTACTTGTATAAAGCAAAGAAGAAGTATCAGAAAGTTTAAGCCAGAAGTTGTGGATCACGAGGTTGTAAGAGAAATCGTAGAAGCTGCTTCTTTTGCGCCGTCTTGGAAAAATACACAGATTACAAGATATATTGTAGTTGAGGACGAGGCTGTAAAGGAAAAAATCGCTGATGAATGCGTATTAGGCTTTACTTACAATGCAAAGATTATCAAGAATACGCCGCAGCTTGTTGTTGCGACTTATATCAATGGGAGATCCGGCTTTGAGAAAGACGGTTCTTATACCACCGGAAAGGAAGACAGATGGCAGAATTTTGACACAGGTATCGCAGTGCAGACCTTCTGTCTGGCCGCCCATGATAAAGGAATCGGTACTGTAATTTTAGGTATCTTTGATGATGAAAAGGTTGCGGAAGCAATTAATCTGCCGGAGGGACAGACTGTTGCAGCATTAATTCCGATGGGATATCCGCTGGATGCGGAAGCACCGGCTGCTCCAAAGAGAAAAGAGGCAGACGAACTTGTCAGCTATCTGTAATAGAAAAGTTATAATATAGAAACAGACAACCACTGCACGGAAAGCCTGTGCGGTGGTTTTGTTTTGCGGAAAAAATTTCTGGGTGCTATTGACATGGATGATTTTATGTGATATAAATATGATATCAAATTGATATCATAAAACCCAAAAGGGAGAAGAGGAGTAACGTTATGGAAAAAAAGACGAATTTTACACAGAAAGAGATTAAGCCAATCAACGGCATGGGTATGCTGATACTCATTACTTTGGGCATTTTGGCAGCCATTGCAATGATTGTAGTTGGCTGTATCAATCTTGGAGCAGTTGGAATTGCAATGATTATCGCAGGAGGACTGGGAACAATTATTCTTCCGCTTTTATATGCGGGTCTTAGAGTAGTTGGACCTAACGAGGCGCTGGTGTTGACTTTGTTTGGTAATTATCACGGTACGATTTTGAAGCAGGGTTTCTATTTTGTGAATCCGTTTTCTACTTATACCAATCCGACCTATACGAAAGAGATTGCTGCAGCAAAAGCAGAAGCCGAAACGCAGGCAAAGAACGGAAAGTTTTCGCTAGGTTCTATTAAAGTGAGTGCAAAGAAAACCGTTTCTTTGAAAGATAACACCTTAAATAACGGGGTACAGAAGGTTAATGATGTGATGGGTAATCCGATTATCATTGGGGCAGTGGTAATTTGGAAAGTTGTAAATCCGACCAATGCAGTATTTAATGTAGAAGATTATGCCGAATTTTTGTCGATTCAGACCGATTCTACCATCAGAAATATTGCAAGAATGTATCCTTACGACAGCTTAAATACGGAAGATCATGAGCATGCTAACGAGAAAACGCTCAGAGGAAGTTCTCAGGAAATCGCAGATAACATGAAAGCGGAGCTGAACAATAAGGTGGCTTTTGCAGGACTTGAAATCGAGGAAGTTCGCATTACACATCTTTCCTATGCAGAAGAAATTGCGGCGGCAATGCTGAGAAGACAGCAGGCTGAGGCTGTGATTTCTGCAAGAGCGAAGATTGTTGACGGTGCAGTCAGCATGGTAAAGATGGCTATTGACAAATTAGGTGAGGAAGAAGTAGTATTTTTAGATGAGGAGAGAAAGGCAGCTATGGTATCCAATCTGATGGTAGTACTGTGCTCTGATAAAGATACACAGCCCATTGTCAACAGCGGCAGTATCTACTAAGTTCAAATAGCAGGGGAAATGAATTTGAAACAGCAAGAGGATTAGAGAGATGAAAGGTCGGATGCAATGACGAGCGAAAAAGACATTTTAAAAAAGGAAAAAGAATTAGAAACACGTCTGTCTAAGCTTCAGCAGATGGAACAGGAAATTAAGGCAAAAGAAAAGGCTGTGAAGCAGGCTGAAAAAGCCAAGAAACAGGTTATTTTGCGAATTGCGCCGTCTCTTTGGGAAGAAATCGCAAGGTGGGCGGAAGAGGATTTTCGCTCTATCAACGGGCAGATTGAGTTTATTTTGTCAAAAAGTGTGCAGGATAGGAAACACAAATAAGAGGATAAAAGCGGGCAAGAGTTTAAAAGTTTTCCGGCAAATAACATTTGACAATCCCTTTGGGATATGCTATGATAATTGAGTTAGACCGCTCGGAAAGGGTTTATTTTTCATGCAAAGCGCATCTAGCGCTACCCGATAAGGCGAGACTGGATAGAGGAGGTAAGAACACAATGTACGCAGTAATTGAAACAGGCGGAAAGCAGTACAGAGTTCAGGAAGGCGATGTAGTAACCATCGAGAAGCTGAATGTAGAAGCTGGCGAGAAAATCGCATTTGACAAAGTACTGGTTTTAGCTGAAGAAGGAGACCTGAAGGTAGGTGCACCGTATGTAGAAGGTGCAGTTGTTTCTGGAGAAGTAGTAGAAAATGGCAAAGCTAAGAAAGTCATCATCTACAAATACAAGTCCAAGAAAGACTACAGAAAGAAACAGGGTCACAGACAGCCATACACTATGGTTAAGATTGAATCCTTAGGAGGCAAGAGCGCTCCGAAGGCAGCTCCTGCAGCACCAAAGGCAGAAGCAAAAGAAGAAGCTAAGGAAAAGAAAATTTCCGCTTCTATGAAGAAAGATGAATTAATTGCTTACGCAAAAGAACATGGTATTGAAGTCGATGAAAAGGCAACAAAAGCCGTTATCATCGAAACCATTGAAGCAGCGAAGTAATTTCCATTTTAGCCACAAATAGCAAGGAGGTGTCTGGACTATGGCAAGTAAAAAAGGAGTAGGTAGCTCTAAGAACGGTCGTGATTCCGAGTCGAAACGTTTAGGCGTTAAGAGAGGTGACGGTCAGTTCGTTAGCGCTGGCAGCATTTTGGTTAGACAGAGAGGTACTAAATTCCATCCTGGTAATAATGTAGGCATCGGCGGAGATGATACATTGTTTGCTAAGATTGAAGGTACTGTTAAGTTCGAAAGAAAAGACAAGACTAGAAAACAGGTTAGTGTTTATCCAAAAGAAGCTTAATTTTTAAGTAAGATTTAAGAATCGTGGAATTTCAACGATTTTAAGAACGGATAGGAGTAGTTAGGAAGAGAAAAAGTATGTCATTCATACAGTATTCCTACACTACTCCTATATTCTTTCTTACATCAAAAACTAAGAAACAGGGGATATTGCTAAAGTGGACAAAGATTTATTTTTTGTCAATTTTGTCAACGTTTTTCTAATAAAACTGTGACAGAATTGACAGATTCTCAGAAATTTGTCCAATTTAGCAATATATGATACACTAAGCAGACGAATTTTGAACGAAAGAGAAAACAGTAAAGGAGGCTTTGACATGTTTGTAGATAGAGCCAAAATATTCATAAAATCAGGGAAAGGTGGCAACGGATGCGTATCCTTTCGTAGAGAGCCCTTTGTACCGGAAGGCGGTCCTGACGGTGGAGACGGCGGCAAGGGCGGCGATGTAATCTTTCAGGCGGATAGAAACTTAAGAACGCTAATGGATTTTCGCTACAAGAGAAAATACGAGGCAGAAAATGGTCAGGACGGTATGAAGAAAAAGCGGTACGGAAAAAACGGGGAAAACCTGATTATTAAAGTGCCAATAGGTACTGTGATTATTGACGAGGAAACCGGTCTTGTGATGAAGGATTTGGTGGAAGACGGCGAAAATTTTGTAGCGGCAAAAGGCGGAAAAGGCGGAAAAGGAAACACCCATTTCAAGAATTCAGTACGTCAGGCGCCGAATTTTGCGGAAGCGGGCGGTTTTGCTAAGGAAAGAAGCGTTATTCTTGAAATGAAGATGATTGCTGATGTGGGTCTTGTAGGTTTTCCGAATGTTGGAAAATCAAGTCTTCTGGCGACGGCAACCAGTGCACAGCCGAAGATTGAAAACTATCATTTTACCACCATTGCACCGAACCTGGGTGTAGTAGAAATCTTTGACACCAGCTTTGTTATGGCGGATATTGCCGGCATTATTGAAGGTGCACATCAGGGACTGGGTTTGGGGCTGAAATTCCTAAAACACATTGAAAGAACCAAGGTTTTGATTCATGTGGTAGACGCGTCTGGCAGCGAAGGAAGAAATCCTATCGAGGACTTTGATAAAATCAACAACGAGCTGCTTAAGTACAGCGAAAAGGTGGCGAACAAGCCAATGCTGGTAGCAGCAAATAAGATGGATATGACCAGCGAAGACGATCCTGCATACATTGAGTTTAAAGAGTATGTGGAGGAAAAGGGATACAGGGTATTCCCAATTTGTGCGCCGATTAACGTGGGTGTTCATGAACTCATGTCGGCAGCCCTGGAAGAACTGAAAAAGGCGGCACTTAATTCGCAGGACGAGGACGAATACGAATATTTCGACTTTGAAACCGATGATAAAGACCCGAACTTCAAAGAAATTTATGCTTCGAAAGAGGGTAATGTTTACGTGCTTACCGGAAAACAGCTTCAGAAAATTTTTGATTCCACAAACTTTAATGATATGGGTTCTCTTCGATATCTCTATAAATATATTGAAAAGAATGGTGCCATTGAAAAGCTTTTGGAAATGGGCCTGAGCGAAGGCGATACCATTCGGCTCTTCGACTATGAGTTTGAGTATTGGGACGAATACTAAAACGAGTTATATTCTTCACCTCTATATAATACTTTATATAGAGGTGATTTTATGAACAAGAAGAAACTCTACTGCCAGGTGACAGCTTGTCTTTTGATTTTGACGGCAGCTTCTTATGGCGGAGAAATAAAGAACGAGACGTTTGCTAAGTATTATGAAAAAGCAAAAGCTATGGTGATGTATCAGATGTCCATGGAAGATGTCAAAAGCGCTGCAGTATCGGTATCTACAGCACTTTCCAGTGCACCGGACAAGGTAGTTTCAGCCGTTGCGAAGATTAACGAGACGTCTAAATACGGCGTGCCCATTGACGAAAAATCTGACGAGCAGATAAAGCAGGTTCATGCAGTAGCAGGCGGCGTTGTGACTGCTTCAGGAAAGGATAAAGAGAAAGGGCTTTACGTAGAAATTCGTCACGAGGGCGGAACTTCTATTTACGGCAATTTAGAAGAAATCAGCGTGGTAGAATCAGAGCGCGTTCAGAGAGGGGAAATTATTGGAAGCTATAATACGCAAAATGAAAAAGAATTTTATTATGAACTCTCGGAAAATCTGTGATATACTAATAGCTGAAAGGCTGGTATAATTATGACAAAACGAATTACAGAGAAAGAATGTGAGGCGCTGTATGCGAAATATAAAACGCCTCCCCATGTAATCAGACATTGTAAGGCTGTCAGCAGGGTGGCGCGAGAAATCGGAAAACAGATGAATCTTCACGGCGCCCAGCTTGATTTAGATTTAATAGAAGGGGCTGGACTTGCCCACGACGTGGCAAGAACCAGCGATAAGCATTGGGAAATTGGCGCAGATATTTTGGATGGTCTTGGCTATCATGCAGAAGCAAATATCGTTCGCGTCCATATGACTTACGATTTTCACGACTTTAAAGAAATTGACGAAACGGATTTAGTCTGCCTTGGCGACCGCCTTGTCAAGGAAGATCAGTATGTGGGTCTTGATGAGCGAATCGATTATATCCTGCATAAAGCGCCGGACGAACCGGCAGTGCACGACAGAATTTTAAAGAAAAAAGAACAGACCAGACAGTTGATGAAACAAATCGAGGCTTTGATTGGACAGAGTATCGACAGCCTGTTTGAGTAAGTGAAAGGAACCGCAGAAAATGAACTTGACTGAAACTTTGAACCATCTGCTGAAACAGGTGGAAAAGCCTGCCAGATATATCGGCAACGAAATTAATATGATTCGAAAGAAGCCGGACAGCGTAAAGGCGCGCCTTGCCTTTGCATTTCCGGATTTATATGAAATCGGCATGTCCTATATGGGACTATCGATTCTTTACAATATTATAAATAAAGACGATGAACTGGCGTGCGAGCGAGTTTTTGCGCCAGCACCGGACATGGAAGCGCTCATGCGGGAGATGGACGTGCCTCTCTTTACGCTGGAGAACAAGACGCCAGTAAGAGAGATGGATTTTCTGGGCTTCACTCTGCAGTATGAGATGTCCTTTACAACCATTCTTAACATGCTGGAGCTTGGGAATATTCCGCTTTTAGCAGCGGAGCGCACCGAGGAAGATCCGCTTATTATTGCAGGCGGCCCTTGTGCGTATAACCCGGAACCGCTGGCTGATTTTGTAGATATTTTCTTAATTGGTGACGGTGAAAAAAGTTTGCCGCTACTTTTGAAAAAGTATGGCAGAGCAAAAGAATCGGGCATGGACAAAACATCGTTTTTAAAGGAAATTGCAGGAGATACAGGCGTTTATATTCCGTCTTTTTACAAAGCAATCTACAACGAAGACGGCACGGTGAACTCCTACGAGAAAAACTTTGAGGGCGCACCGGACAAGGTGCAGCGCTGTATTTTACCTGATATTGAAGATGTTGATTTTCCAACGAATCCGATGGTGCCGCTGATGGAAACGGTGCATGACAGAAGTGTAGTAGAAACCTTTCGGGGCTGTACCCGCGGCTGCAGATTTTGTCAGGCAGGCATGATTTACAGACCAGTGCGTGAGCGTTCCAAAGACAAGATTATGGACCTTGCTATGAAACAGCTAACAAACAGCGGACATGAGGAGCTTTCTCTTTTATCTTTGTCTACCAGTGATTATTCGGCTTTTGAACCTCTTGCCATCGAACTGATGAGAAAATGTAAGGAACAGAACGTTTCACTGTCTCTGCCTTCTCTGAGACTGGATAGCTTTTCTTTTCAGGTGCTCGAGGAGATTCAAGGGTATAAGAAGTCGGGATTGACCTTTGCGCCGGAAGCCGGTACGCAGAGACTTCGTGACGTCATCAACAAAGGTATTACCGAAGAAGATATTTACAGCGCTGTGGAGCAGGCTATTGAGCTGGGTTGGAAGCACATCAAGCTGTATTTTATGATTGGACTGCCGACGGAAACTGACGAAGATTTGGACGGCATCGCAGAGATTGCCAGAAAGGTCGTACAGCTTCACCGCGACTCAGGTAAGGGCGGTCGTTTTACAGTAACGGTCAGCGTTTCTAACTTTGTGCCAAAGGCGCATACTCCGTTCCAGTGGGCACCACAGAATACGACGGAAGAATTTACCCGCAAACATAATTATCTGAGCGGAAAGCTGAAAATCAAGGGCGTTACTTTTAACTATCACGATGACGCTGTCAGCACTTTTGAGGCGGTTTTTGCCAGAGGCGATAGAAAGCTAGGAAAATTACTCCTTGCTGCCCATAACGAAGGCTGCCGTCTGGATGGCTGGTCTGAACATTTCAGTTTAGAAAAATGGAACCGTGCGGTTGAAAAAAGCGGCACTGATATGGATTTTTATACCACGAGAGCCCGCCGGTTTGATGAAATCTTGCCATGGGATATCGTAGATGCTGCAGTTTCCAAGAAATTCCTGATTTCTGAGGCCGAAAAAGCTGAAAAGGAAACCACAACGAAGGACTGCAGATACGGCTGCGCAGGCTGTGGTATTAACAGCAGAGTAGAGTGCAAATGGGGAGGTATTTATGCGTAAATATGTGATTCAGTTTTCAAAAGAAGGCTACATAAAGTATACTTCGCATTTGGACATGCTGCGACTTTTTAAACGCACATTTAAAAAGTGCGGCATAGCTATGGCATACTCTCAGGGGTTTAACCCGCACCCGAAGATGGGCTTTGCACAGCCCCTTTCTTTAGGCTATACCAGTCGCTGCGAGCTTTTGGAGTTTGAGACGACGGTGAACTATGAACCACAGGAAATAGCTGAAAAGTTGCGTAAGGTCATGCCGGAGGGTGTAGAAATTTTTTCCTGTGACTACGACCGCTCAAATGCAAAGTCTTTGGCTGCAGCAACAGAAGCAGCAGAATATCTGGTTCAGTTTCCCGTAGCTTGTGATAAAGCGAAGCACGAAAAACTTTTGACGTCATACTTAGCTCAGGAAAAAATCTTTGCTGAAAAAAGGCAGAAGAAAACTAAGAAAATGGTGACGGTGGATATTCGCTCTAAAATTCGCTCTATTGAGCTGGCAGATGGAGAAAATTTGGCGCTGTCTATGATTCTTGACTGCGGTAGCACATCCAATTTAAGTCCGGAACAAGTCATCTCTTCCTTTGTGGAATTTGCTAGGCTTGATGTGCCTCGCTATGAGATCGAGGTAGAACGGAAAGAGATTTTCTTTGGATGATTTGGAATAAAATAGAATAATTTCCTTGACTTTCCATTTTTCTTCGGGTATGATAGAAGAAAATAGGAAAGGGGAAGCAAGATGGAACAACTAAAACTTTACTTGCGAATATTTAAGGAACACAAAAAAATATTTCAGATAACGGCAATGATTGCGATTGTAATCATTGCTGTTTTAGTTTTTGGACAGTATGGGGAAAAGGACGAATTTTCCGAACAATTCACTGAAGATAACGGACTGACAGTAGAAGAGGACGGCGCATCAGGCGGTGAAATGGATAAAGGCGAAAATCAGGCAGAGTCTGCAGAAAGCGCAAAGATTTATGTAGATATCGGTGGTGAAGTCAGAAATCCGGGTGTTTATGCAGTAGTCGAGGGGACTCGACTCTTTGAAGTGATTAAAGTTGCAGGTGGTTTGACGGATGAGGCTTTTACTGAGCAGATTAATCAGGCAGAGGTGGTAGTTGACGGACAGAAGGTCGTTATTCCATCGTTTGAGGATAACAACGGCACTGCAGCTTTTGGGAGTAGCGGAAATATAGGCGGCACAGGAGAGCCAGCAGCCCTCGGAAAGGATAGTCAGGGACGAATCAACATCAACTTAGCAGACAGCAGTGTTTTGCAGGAAATTCCGGGTGTTGGCCCTGCTACGGCGGAGAAAATCATCGCTTACCGGGAAGAAAACGGTAAATTTTCTCAAATTGAAGACATAAAAATGGTCAGCGGCATTGGAAATAAGACATTTCAAAAGATGAAAGATAAAATTACTGTATAAGCTTTTCTTTCTCTGGCAATAATATCCGCTAAGAGGTGATGAAATGTTTAGCCAGAAAAAGAAAAACCATACATGGATTTATGCATGCGCTGTGCTTATCGTTGCGATTTTCGCTGTGGTGGTGCTCATTGCAGCGCTGACAGGAAAGGAAAGTGAAGAAGAAGCGCTGAAAGCGAACCTTGAAAGCAGAGTAGGTGAAGATGTCGCTAAAGCGGCAGATCCGGGAGATTCAGCGCCGACGTTAGATGATGAGAAGGATAACAATGATGACAATGATGATGTAGCAGGCGAGGGCGAAGATGAACCGCAGAATCATGAAAAAGATACACCAAGTCAGTTTTATCAGTCATATTATTTGATTAAATACGATAAAGATGTTATAAAGATTTTTTTCTCTGATGAGACGGGACACCTGATTGAACTGGAGGATACGACTATTGTATATGAAACTTTGTCGACTCAGGATCAGAACCGGTTCAAGGAAGGCATTAAGGTCGAAAACAGAGATGATTTGAATCGATTAATGATGGATTATGAGAGTTGATGGTATGTTAAATGAAAAATTGAAAAAGTGTATCTGGTTGTTTATCGGTATAACCGCTGTTGTTCTTTGTACGGGAGTTCTTTTTCCTCAGCAGCTTTCTGTACTGACAGGGGGGCATAGCGTGGTTAGCGAGCGAGTGCTGATTCCTGGTGGACAGTCTGTAGGGATTCAGATGGATGTAAAAGGGGCGCTCATTGTAGGTGTTGAGAAAAAGATAGGTCCCGAGGTTGGTGACATGATTGTTGCAGTGAACGGGCAGAAAGTGGATGGACCTGATGATGTTAACAGAGTTGTATCAGGAAGCGGAAAAGCTGTGCAACTGACGGTCATTAGAAATAATAAATCTATGGACTTCTCGGTAACTCCCTATTATGACAAGGCAAGCAGAGAATACAAGCTGGGACTTTGGATTAAAGAAAAAATTGCAGGCATTGGAACACTTAGCTTTTATGATCCAAAGACAGGCAGCTTTGCAGCGCTGGGTCACGGAATTTATGAAGCCGAGACTGGTATGCTGCTGGAAACCAGAACGGGAAGTCTTTTGCACACTAGGGTCAGTCAGATTAAGGCAGGAGAAAAAGGTGTGCCGGGGGAAATTGGCGGTGTAATCTATGATTTTCAAAATCCGCTTGGAGAAATTATGAAAAACACTGAGTTCGGTATCTATGGGAAAGGTGATGATCCCCAGGATTTTGACTTGGATCATCCCATGGTGATGGCGTATCAGGAAGAAATCGAAGAGGGTAAGGCGTACATTCTTACAACCATTGATGAAACGAAGGTAGAGCAGTTTGAAATTGAAATTACGAAGGTGAAAAACCAGAATAAAGCAGATAGTAAAGGTCTTGAATTTGAGGTGACTGATAAAAAATTATTGGAAACCTGTGGAGGAATTGTCCAGGGCATGAGCGGAAGTCCAATTATACAAAATAACCGAATAATCGGTGCGGTTACCCATGTTTTCGTAAATAACCCTAAGAAGGGTTACGGCATTTTCGTAGAATGGATGGTGGAACAGACCGAAAAATCATGAGACCTGTCGAATATCCGATAAAATCCCTACAAATTGCGGTAAAATTGATGCACACAAACGCAAAATATGTTGTAAAATTTTATAGGCAGGGCAACCTCACCAAAGAGACAGTGCGCAGGTCTTTTTGTGGAAAAGAAGAAAGAACGAGGCATATGCCCGGGAAGGATTACATTATGGGAAAAATTAAGTTAGGATTAGTAGATGATAACAAGGAATTTTGTGAAGCAATGCAAGACTACTTCGCACGCCAGATGGACATGGAAGTAATTTTTATTGCACATGACGGTCTTGGTGCCATTGAACAGATTCAAAAGGAAGAAGTAGATGTGCTGATTTTAGATTTGATTATGCCGCATCTGGATGGAATCGGTGTTTTGGAAACGCTGAATACTGTGGAACTGAAAAAATATCCCAGAGTCATTATGGTATCAGCCATTGGACAGGATATCATGATTCAAAGGGCTGTTTCTCTTGGTGCGGAATACTATTTGGTGAAACCTATTAACATGGATATTCTTTCAAAGCGAATCAGACAGGTTATGAATAAGGACACAGTGCTCAAACGCAACTTTGCAGGACAACAGAATTTAAAAAAATCGACGATTTATAAAGATATACTAAAAGAAAACGACTTAGAAATTGAAATTACTAATCTGATTCATGAAATCGGTGTGCCTGCGCACATCAAGGGTTATCAGTATCTGCGCGATGCGATTACTATCGTTGTGGAAGATATGGACATACTCAGTGCTGTGACGAAAGAACTTTATCCGACCATTGCAAAAATGAACGATACTACGCCTAGTAGAGTAGAGCGAGCTATCAGACATGCTATCGAAGTAGCGTGGAACCGTGGAAGAATTGAGACCATCGATGCCTTATTCGGTTACACCGTCAAGAATGACAAAGGCAAGCCAACCAATTCAGAGTTCATCGCAATCATTGCAGACAAGCTGAGACTAGAACGGAAAGTTGGCTAGAAAACTCCTTGCAGTCCCTCTTCATAAATGTTATGATAAAGGAACGGAGGAGACAGTTTATGATTACAGAAGCACAGATTCAGAGAATTAACGAGCTTGCGAGGAAATCAAAGACCGAGGCAGGATTGACAGAAGCAGAGAAAGAAGAACAGCAGCTTTTGCGCAAGCAGTACATCGAAGCCTTTAAGGCTAACCTGCGTTCCCAGCTCGATAATATCGAGTTTGTCGACGAAAAATAGCGGCAAAGGCAGCAGGCACGTAATTTTATACAGAAAAACAAAGAATGAGAGCAGGATTTTACAAATTTTGCTCTCTTTTTGTTGTAAGATATCTCTATAGATAGTACAAGCTTCAGTTCGCTTTAGCTTAAACAACAGGGGGTATTTATGAAAAAGGTATACGTATTTCAAATCTGTGCGCTACTTTTGATTTTTCTCACGGCGGGAGTCATTATAAAGCCGCAAAGCGATGACAAAATCATGGAAAGCCAGATTCAGTCGAGGATTGAAATTTTGAACAAGTATTATGACGGCAGTTGGGATTACGACAGGACAGAGACGGCCCTTGAGAAAGTGGAGAAAGGGCATCTGCTGAAGACAGATACGGCTCTGATGAAAGATTATGAGCTGACCGATATGGAGCAGGTGACAGAATATGATGTGAGTGTAATTTCTTCTCGCACAACAAGGTATAATATGGTAAAATGTACAGTGAAAATTGATTATACCATGTACGGTCAGCAGGGAAAGCGAAAGGAGTCTCACAAATACCTGTTTACAGGGGAAAAAGAAAAGAAAAAAATTCGCCTTTCCGGAATGCAAATAATTTAAAATTACCGTTTGAATCTGTAAATTTTTTGGTATAATATATTAGTAGAATCGAAAAAGTGAAAGGAGTAGCTTTTATGAGACAAGTATATTTAGACTATTCAGCAACAACTCCGGTAAAAGAAGAAGTATTGCAAGAGATGATACCATATTTTACAGAGCAGTTTGGAAATCCTTCCAGCCTTTATACTATGGGGCTCACATCTAAGGAAGCTGTGGATAAGGCAAGAAGCCAGGTTGCTGCATTAATCGGAGCTGATTCAAAAGAGATATATTTTACTGGCTGTGGCAGTGAAGCTGACAACTGGGCAGTATTTGGCACAGTGGATAAGTTTAAAGAAAAAGGCAATCACATTATTACAACCAGAATTGAGCACCACGCAATGCTCCATTCCTGCGAGTTTTTAGAAAAGAACGGCTATAAGGTTACATACCTTGCGGTAGAGCCTGACGGTACTGTAAAGCCAGAGACCTTAGAGGCTGCTATTACCGACCAGACCATTTTAATCAGCATTATGATGGTAAACAACGAAGTGGGAACCATTGAGCCGATTAAAGAACTGGCGGCAATCGCAAAGAAGCATGGGATTTTGTTCCATACCGACGCAGTGCAGGCGCTTGCCAATGTGCCAATCGACGTAAAGGATTTGGGCGTGGATATGCTCAGCGTATCTGCGCATAAGATTTATGGTCCGAAGGGAATTGGCGCACTTTACATTCGCAAAGGGCTGCGCATTTCCAATTACATGCATGGCGGAGCTCAGGAAATGGGAAGACGTGCAGGAACCGAAAATTTGGCAGGGATTGTTGGCTTTGGAAAAGCGGCTGAGCTTGCAAAAATCAATATGGAAGAACATATTGCGCACTGCAGCCAGCTTCGTGATTATCTCATAGACAGAATTACCAGGGAGATTCCTGATACCTTTGTCAACGGTACTATGGAGCAGAGACACCCGGGTAATGCCAATATTACTTTCAAGTACATTGAAGGGGAGTCCATTTTACTTCTGCTGGACTATAAGGGAGTTTCCGTTTCCACCGGCTCAGCATGTTCCTCCAAGTCACTGGAGCCGTCTCATGTGCTGACTGCGCTGGGAGTTCCGGTAGAAATGGTGCACGGTACGGTGCGTTTTACCGTAGGAGACTTTACAACAAAAGAAGACATTGATTATACAGTAGAATCATTGAACGAAATCGTAGAAAAATTGAGAGCGCTGTCTCCTGTAAACAGCGAGAAAGGTTGGTAATCACATGGGCTTATATAACGATACAGTCATGGATCATTTCATGAATCCGAGAAACGTAGGGGAACTGGAAAATCCTGATGGAACAGGCACTTACGGAAGTCCTGTTTGCGGCGACATGATGCAGATTCAAATCAAAGTAGAAAACGATGTAATCACAGACGCAAAATTCAAAACGTTTGGTTGCGGCAGCGCTATCGCTTCTTCCAGTATGGCAACTTCCATGATAATCGGAAAAACGATTGATGAGGCGCTTGAAATCAGCAATAAGCAGATTATCGAAGAACTGGGCGGTCTTCCTGCCGTAAAGGTACATTGCTCTGTTCTTGCGGATCATGCTATCAAGTCAGCAATCTATGACTATGCTGAGAAAAACGGTAAAACCTACAAGGGCTTAGAAGGTTTTGACCCGAATGCAGATGAGGACGATCATGACCACATTATCGAAGAATAAAATTGTACTGGGTCTTTCCGGCGGCGTGGACAGCACGACCGCCGCTTTGCTGTTAAAGGATCAGGGCTTTGAGGTGATTGGATTTTATTTTGACGTGATGGGAGATAATGCAGATGGAAAGCGTGCGGCGGAAGAACTGGCTGAAAAGATGGAAATTCCTCTTCATATTATGGATGTATCTGAAGAATTCTCCAAATCAGTCATAGATAATTTTTGCAGTCAGTACGCCTGTGGCAGAACACCGAATCCCTGTGTTGTCTGCAATCCGGCAATCAAGTTTAAAAAGCTTCTTGAAATTGCAGATAGGGAGAACGCTTACTATATCGCGACTGGTCACTATGTCGGTGTTACTAAAGACGACACGTCAGGAATTTACTATATTCAAAAAGGCTCCAGTGAGAAAAAGGACCAGTCCTATATGCTTTACAGGCTGGGTCAGCAGGTGCTGTCGAGATTGATTTTGCCTCTCGCTGATATGAAGGATAAAGATACCGTTCGCAGGTTGGCAAGAGAAAATGATATGCCTAATGCCCAAGCAGCTGACAGTCAGGAAATTTGCTTTATTGACGAAGAAAAAGAAGACTATGTATCTTTTATGGAGGCGCGCGGTTTTGCCTGCTCAAAAGGGCATTTTGTGGATGCAGAAGGGAAGATTCTCGGTGAACATCAGGGAATCAACAGGTATACTGTTGGACAGCGAAAAGGTCTTGGCATCGCCCTGGGCAAACCGGTATTTGTTACAAAAATTGACAAAGAAAAGAATCAAGTAGTTTTGGGCGACAATGCGGATTTGTTTCATACAGAAGTTGTCTCCGCTGAAAACTTTTTTACAGAAACAGGCTGCGGGGAAATCCCTGAAAGGCTTTTGGAAAAACAAGGCATTACAGCTAAAATTCGCTATGCGGCAAAACCTGCTCCCGCTGTTTTACATAAAGCGTGTGACGGCAGAGTCGTGACCGCATTTGAACAGCCACAGAGAGCTGCGACACCGGGGCAGTCCATCGTCTTTTATGACGGCGACCGGGTCGTTGGCGGCGGATTTATTGAGCCGTATTAAATAACAGCAGAATCTGCTACACATATTCATTTTACATCCATGCCATACTAAGTTTATAAAACTAGGAAAAGGGGTGTAAAGAGATGAACAAATTTGTCAAAGACGCAGCAATGCTTGCTGCTGCCGGTGCTGCAGGATTTTGCGCATATAAGTGGATGTCTCCGTCTGACAAGGATAAGATTTCCAGGGACATGCGACGCACTGTGGAAGACATGGGTGATGTAAAAACAGACGTCAGCCGCATGGCAAGCACAATTAAAGACACATTTTAACGATGAAAGAAAGGAAGTCCCTAGATAAGTAGGTGGGAATTTCTAAAGAAACAGAAAGTGACGTGAGAGAAAGAGAGATTCTTGCGTCACTTTTTCTTTTTTGCCTTATCTTTTCGCATGATTTCAGAGTATTTATTATTATCAAAATATCTATCATGACAATTATTTTAATTTAAATTAATATGAAGGCTCGGATCACTTTTCGAGTCAAGGTTAATTTGCTTGTAGCGGTTACTTCCATTTTTAGTTTTATGTAATTGATTTATGCGGAAAAGAATGATAAAATCTCTTTAACAATGAAATTTCAACAGATTTCAATAACTCTACGATTCGTCGATTGCATTTTGCAGAAATTGTACTATATTTAAATTAAACAGCATGAATGTGAGAAAGGAGGTTTAAATGGATGAAAAGAGATTCGGAAGGTTTATTGCAGAGAGAAGAAAAGCAAAAGGGTGGACACAGGTAATGCTTGCAAAGAAAATTTGTGTGACAGATAAAGCAGTATCTAAGTGGGAACGAGGCGCAGGATTTCCTGACATTAAAACGTTAGAACCTTTGGCATCTGCATTGGATATAAGTTTGAGTGAGCTGATGTATGGTGAAAAACTGGAGAAAATAACTTCCACACATAAACTAGACGAAGTTGTTTCTAATACTATTGATTTGGCTGTTTACCAAAGTGAGATTCACATGCGAAACATGCTAATTGGTATAGCAATTACAGCTTTTTTACTGGTGACACTTTTTTATTAGATTTAGAAAATGGTGTGGGAACATTCTTCTTTATTTGCTTACCATTACTTATATCACTTCTCGGAATCGCAATCATCTGTATTGGTGTACAACGCAAAAAAAGAGATTGCAAATGGAAATGGCATTTTATATTAGGGGGAATACTGGCTTTATTTCCGATAGAATGCTATGCATTGATTTTAATAATTGTTGCATTATGATTCAAAACGAGCAGTCTTATGAAAAGGTATTATTAGTGATACACAAATGCAAAAAGCAGCAATTACAAAAGCTGTAGTAAGAGCTAGCCTAGCGATGGCAGCAGAAGATGCAAGAACGTTATTGGGTTATACTACTGCGAGTGTATGCCTAGAACACTCTTTGCAGGATAATCCTGTAGATGTATCAATCACATCGACAGACCCAATTTCTACTCAAGTTAAAAACTCTAGCGCTTGTAAAGAAATCATTAGTGAATTCAAGTCTTATGTGAAAGGTAAAAAACTGTCAGCTCGAACGACTAGCGGAAGTACAGCTTTAAATAGTTCGCATGATTTAACTTTAGCTTTTAATAAAGTTAGCTATGTGGCGTCGGGTACGAAAAATAGTAAAGGTGTATGGACATTAAAAATCAAATTCAAGGACACTTATGACTTTGACTGTGATAAGTGGACAAATGTAAAAGGGTTCAGAGCGGCTACTATTAATGGATTAAATAGCTACGGGAAATATGCACAATCAATTGGAGCAGTAGTTCCATATAAAATTCAAATTGAAGTAAGAACTACATTTTCTGAATAACGTGTAAAACATAATTGCAAAAACACACGCAGCTTTGAAAACTGCGTGTGTTTTTGTACTTTAGGTCATTATTAATGTCTTGGCTGCGGTCTTCTTGGCGGTTCGCAAGGGTTGCAGTCACATGGCGGCGGACACGGCTCGCATGGTTCGCAGCACGGTTCACACGGTTCGCATGGGTCACAGCAGGCCGGCTTGCAATCGCATGGGTCACAGCATGGATCACAAGACTCTGCCTGTGGCTGCGTGCTGCCTGCATTATTTCCAGAAATGGTTCCAGGGAACAGACTTGGGAAAGTTGTGCAGATGGCATTTTGCTGCAGAGGTGCATCGACGTAACCGGTGGTAAGAACGCAAAGCTGTACCGGTACGACAATTTTCTTTTCACAGGTTAGACAAATGGCAACGATAAGATTTCCGGAAATCTGTCCATTGCAGTCCACGTTCAGATCTCTGCCGCAGTTGTTGGTTGCAAGGCGTGCTTCACAGGCGGAATTGCAGAACTCCGTAAAGCGAGGCAGGAAAGCGGTGTCGATAGAAGATGGCATGCAAATTTCAAAGAAGTTGGTCAGTACCATAGGCTGGTTTTGTGAAGCAATGCATACTTCAGTGCAGACAGTGAAACAGGTTTCGTTGTTACAGCTGTCGCAAAGAAGTAAATCCAGCTCGATAATAATATTACCAGAAATAGCAACGCATTGCGTGCCGAATACCGGAGTGCCCATGCACTGCTCATCACAGTCAGAGCTTTCCGCATACATAATCCGCTCGGAATATGTACCATCTGCACCAACCACATTCAGGAAATTGCCCTGTCTGTCTTTTAGGAAAGTAGCGCCGGAAATGCCGGTATCTACATCCAGAGAAAGGTTTCTTGGGTCATCAACATTATCTGGGATAAAAACTCGCTTACACCTGATATCTATGACACGTTTAATTCTGTGTCCGGGTGGAAGACACGGCTGGAAAGTCTGCTCATTAAAAGTTTTCATTCCCTGCAGATTGAATTTTACTGCGTCGAAAACCTGCTGCACGTAGATGGGAGCAGTGACAACGCTGCTCATATCGCCGTCGAACTCACACAAATTATTGGCATTACAACAATTCTGATAGAGGTCCGGTGTTACTCTTGTTCCAAAGCAACTCATAAAATTACCTCCTTGTAGGTTATATAATCTTTCTAGATAAGTATATGATTTGGTCGCGTTTTGTGTTACAATTAAAAAAATGATGGTGAAACGCACATAGCAATATATGCGCAAGGGGAAGAAAAGGAACATAAATGGATAACAATTTGGAAAAAGAGACACAGCCAAGGGATAGCAAAGAGCGGACAGAACAAAAAGAGGCAGGCAGATTTAAAGTTAATCTGGCGATTTATCTGGGCGTCTTTCTGGTATTTGCGTTAATTATATTAGTGACCGGTATTTTAGGTCAGGCCTTTGGCAAAACAGTAGAAAATATTGCCTTGATTGGCATTGCTATTATACTGGTACTATTACTAATTCAGTCGAAAAGGAGTTAATACGATGGTAATTACAAAAGAATTAAATTCTAAAGTCAGAGTAGTGATGGAACAGATTCCATATGTGCAGTCTGTTGCCATTGGAATTTGGGTAAAGGCAGGTGCAGTAGACGAAGAAGCAAAATATGCGGGTATTTCTCATTTTATCGAACATATGATGTTCAAAGGCACTGAGAACAGAACAGCGAAACAGATTGCTGCAGATATTGATAAAATCGGCGGTCAGATTAATGCGTTTACAGGCAAAGAAGCAACCTGCTATTATGTAAAAGCGATTTACAGCAATTATAAGCAGGCGGCTGACGTAATTGTCGATATGCTGTCTTCTTCGCTCTTTGACAAGGCGGAAATGGATAGAGAATGTCAAGTCATCTGCGAGGAAATCAAAATGACTCAGGATGCGCCCGATGATTTGGCTCATGATACCATCACTTCTATGGTGTTTAAAGGTTCCGCCCTGGGAAATTCAATTATCGGAACCCCGGCTTCGTTGGAGAATATTTCAAGAGATGTCATTAAAGATTATTTTAACAGTGAATACACGCGAGACCATATTGTAATTTCTGTAGCTGGAAATTTTGAACCGGATGATGTATGCGCTTACTTCGATGACAAATTGACTGGTTTGAAAGAATCTAAACCAGAAAAAGAAAGCACTGTTTCTGTTTATACACCAGCGTACAAAGTAATTACCAAGGACATCGAGCAGTCCCATATTTGTCTTGCCGTAAAAGGATTGCCATTGAATGACAGCAGATACTATGCGTTCTCTATCCTGAATAATATTCTGGGTGGCAGCATGAGCTCCAGGCTCTTTCAGAATATCAGAGAGCAGAAAGGCCTTGCTTATTCAGTTTACTCTATGGCAGGCTCTTTCAAAAACGATGGCTATTTTAATATTTATGCCGGTGTCAGCCATGACAAAATCAAAGAAGCCATTGGTGGAATCAGGGAGGAGCTTGCTGAGATTGCAGCTCATGGAGTGACAGAGGAGGAACTGGAATCTTCCAGAGAACAGCTGAAAGCTTCCTATATCTTTGGTCAGGAAAACGTGGCGGGTCACATGTTTAAAAATGGTAAGAATCTGCTTTTGGGGAATCCAATTCTAACTGGAGAAGAGGTCATAGCGGGGTTTAATGCGGTTACTATAGACGATATTGAGAGCGTGAAAAGCTTAATTTGTGACTTTGAAACCTATTCTGCAGCAGCAGTTACCAGAGACGAGGTAAATCTGAAAGGATTTATGGGCAGATAATTTGCGGCGAAAGGAATACTACAAATGAAAATAAAAATGATTTCAGAAAGCGGAAGGCTTCCGAGGTATGAGACAGCAGGCTCTGCAGGATTTGACATCGCTGCTCATTTGAAGGAGCCCATTACTCTGCAGCCAGGAGAAAGGAGCCTGATTCCAACGGGAATTTATATGGAAATTCCGCTTGGATATGAAGCGCAGGTTCGGGCAAGGAGCGGTCTTTCTATCAAGAATGGAATCGGTCTTGTCAATGGAATTGGTACCATCGACAGCGACTACAGGGGCGAAATAAAGGTACCGCTGATTAACTGGGGGCAGGAAGCCTTTACAGTAACAGACGGGCTTAGAATTGCCCAGGTTGTGATTTGTAAATATGAACAGGCGGAGCTTGTTCCGGCAGAAACACTTTCAGAAACTGAAAGGGGTGCCGGCGGCTTTGGACATACAGGAGTATAAAGATGTTACATCGTGAAGATTTAGAGAAAAAAGAAGAATTGCTGGCACCGGGAGCCAGTCGCTCTGGCAAATCTAAAGGACGGGATGTTTTTGAAGAGCCTTGCAAATTCCGGACGGAATTTCAGAGAGACAGAGATAGAATTATCCATTCCAAGTCTTTCCGCAGGCTAATGCACAAGACTCAGGTGTTTCTTTCGCCGGAGGGAGACCATTACAGAACTCGTTTGACTCACACTTTAGAGGTGTCTCAGGTTGCACGTACTATCGCAAGAAGCCTGGGGCTCAACGAGGACTTAACAGAAGCTATTGCTATGGGACATGATCTTGGTCATACTCCTTTTGGGCACAATGGAGAAATGGTTCTCAACGATGTGCATCCAGGTGGTTTTAGACACAATGAGCAAAGCCTTCGCGTGGTGGAAGTGCTGGAATCTACCCCAAGCAGAAAAGGCATGAATTTGACCTTTGAAGTGAAAGACGGCATACTAAATCACACAGGAAGTCTTCCAGCGGCGACCTTAGAAGGGCAGATTGTAAAGATCAGTGACAGGATTGCCTACATAAATCACGATATTGACGATGCCGTGCGAAGCGGAGTCATCACTTTGGAGGATTTGCCAAAGGATGCAATCGCCATGTTTGGAAAGGGTCACAGAGAAAGGATTGACTGCATGGTTTCCAACGTGGTGTCCTTTAGTGACGGTAGAGACAAGGTTTCCATGGACGAGGAACATGGTGCGCAGCTTAATCTGTTGCGTAATTTTATGTTTGAAAATGTTTATAGAAGCCAGCGGGTTAAGAAAGAAGAAGATTTGGCAAAAGTAGAGGTTGTTATCAGTTCTCTTTACAATTATTTTCTGCAATATCCGGAAAAACTTCCGGAGGATCACGCACAGCTTCTTGACTGTGATGATATCCACGTTGTAGTAAAAGATTACGTGGCTGGCATGACCGACCGGTATGCACTAAATCTTTACGCTGATTTGTTCGTGCCGAGAGGGTGGAAATAATAACTGATTAAATTTTAGTGTTGCTTTTGCTTGTGGGATAAAGTATAATCTTACTAGGATGTTTCGGGATGTATGGAGGAATAACGTGAGATATATTGGAAGCAAAGTAGCATTGTTAGACAGCATTGAATATGTAATCAAAGAAAATACATCAGGAAACGAGAAAATTTTTTGTGACTTGTTTTCAGGAACAGCATCTGTAGCAAAGCATTTTAAAAATAAATATGAAGTGATTTCTAATGATTTTATGTATTTTTCCTATGTGTTGCAAAAGGCAACAATAGAGAACAACCATATTCCTGATTTTAAAAAATTAAAGAAGATTGGCATTCAAGATCCTTTTAAATTTTTAGAGGAATCAACTTGTAATAAGGTTGAAGAAAACTATTTTATTACGAGGAATTATTCCCCATATGGCGAAACTCATCGCATGTATGTATCAGTGCAAAATGCAATGCGAATAGACTATATTCGCTCGACTATAGAAGCATGGAAAAACGAAAATTTATTGAATCAGGATGAGTATTTTTATTTATTAGCAAGTCTTATTGAAGGTGTACCTTTTGTTTCGAATATTACAGGAACATATGGGGCATATTTGAAGAACTGGGATAAACGGGCGTACAAAAATTTTGAAATGATAAGACTGGATGTTGAGAATAACGGTCATAGAAATAAATGCTATAATAGAGATGCAAGTGAGTTGATATTAGAGATAAGCGGAGATATTTTATACTTGGATCCACCTTATAATTCTAGGCAGTATGCGCCAAATTATCACTTGTTAGAGACGATTTCAAGATATGATGCGCCAAAGATAAAGGGCGTAACAGGGATGCGCAATTACGACAAGCAAAAATCTGCCTTCTGTATAAAAAAAGATGTGGCGAATGCTTTTGAAGATATTATGAAAAAGGCTGACTTTGAGCATATTGTTTTGAGTTACAGCAGCGAAGGCATCATGAGCTTTTCAGAGATAGAAGAAATAATGAAAAAGTATGGCATTGCAGAAACATATAAAAAATACAATATACAATACAGAAAGTATAAGAGTAAAATAAATAACGAAGAAAAAATTTTGTATGAATATCTTTTTTATATAAGGAAAGATGTGCAGCGAGAAAAACCAATGCTTATTGCGGAGAACACAATCTCCTATAATTACAAAAGCAGAATGAAACCTTCCAATAAAAACAAAAAATTTATTAAAAGTCCGTTGAATTATATCGGTGGAAAATACAAACTATTGCCACAGATTATGCCTTTGTTTCCTAAAGATATCAATCTTTTCATTGACTTGTTTTCCGGCGGGGGTAATGTGGGGATTAATGCAGAAGCGGATAAAATTCTGTGTAATGATATAAATACAAAAATTATTGAGTTATTCAATACATTTAAAAACAGAAGCACAGAAGAAGTATTAAAACAGATTGATTTAAACATACAAAAATATTCACTTTCAAAAACCAATGAGGAAGGTTTTTTGAGATTTAGAAAGGATTACAATAAAACACCGGATCCGATAGATTTGTACACATTGACCTGTTACTCTTTTAATTACCAGTTCAGATTCAATAATAGCCATGAATACAATAATCCTTTTGGGAGAAATAGAAGTCAGTTTTCTGAAAGAATGAGGAATAATTTGATTTCAGTTATGAATCGAATTAGAGAGATTGATATTATATTTTCTAGTAAGGATTTTATGGAATTGGACTTAACAACCCTTGGCCCGCAAGATTTTGTCTACTGTGATCCACCTTATTTAATAACAACGGGAAGTTATAATGATGGAAATCGAGGATTTAAAGACTGGGGAGAAGAAGAAGAGGCTGATTTGTATAATTTATTAGATTACCTGAATAAAAAAAATATTAAATTTGCTCTTTCTAATGTGTTATCTCATAAGGGTCAAATTAACAAAAGTTTATTAGAATGGAGTAAAAAATATCATGTAATTCATTTAAATTACAACTATATAAATTCCAGCTATAATACGAAGAGAGGAGAAAGCGACGAAGTTTTAATTATTAATTATTAACTTCTTGCGCAAAGATATGATTCATATAATACCTACACAAAATATAAAATTCAGAACTTTTGGCTGGGTACAGGATCCAAGTGATTTTAGAAGTTTATGTGATATAGTAGCGATTTTTGACAATATGTCAGAGAAACATTTTGAGCTGAAGACACAGATTATTCCATCTCTAATAGAAGAGCGAGATGGGAAATCTCGTTTTATTGAGGTGCTTAATTCAGAACCATTATGCATCAAATATGCAGATTTAGTTGGAACTTCTTTCTCTCCTAGAAGCATTGCTCGTTGCAATGGGATAATACAGGCATCCATACCGGGACAAAAAAGAGATTTTATCGGAGATTGGCCAGCAGATAATTTTGTGCGCTGGGCGCATGCGTTAGGATTTATTCAGTACGATTATCAGACAGATACATTCGCTATTTCAGATAGTGGTTTAAGACTGTCTCAAGCAAGAACAGCAGGAGAAGAACTAAACGAACAGGAAAATGAAATTCTTCTTACAGCTGTTTTGTCTTATCCTCCAGCTGTGCGTGTTTTAAAGCTATTAGCGGAAGATGAAAATACACATTTAACAAAATTTGAACTTGGAAGCAAATTGGGATTTATTGGAGAAGATGGATTTACTAGTCTTCCTCAGTCTATTTTAATCAGAACACTTGCAATGACAAAATCAAATAAAGAAAAAAATAAAATGAAAACCGACTGGGATGGCTCTTCTGATAAATATGCGAGGATGATTTCAAAATGGCTGGAAAAACTTGGTTTGGTGATGCAGGTTCCCAAACAGGTTTCGGTAAATGTTAACGGACAGGAATTTAGTGAAACTATTGGACAGGCGTACATGATTTCGGCAAAGGGTAGTTCTGCATTGAATCGCGTAGTAGGGCGAAGCAGACATCACAGAATATCAAAAAATGTTTATTATGAGATGATGGCTACGAAGGGAAATGACAGGGAATTATTACGAACTCGCAGAACGCTCGTTCTAAAGGCGATTATGGAAAAAGGAGACTATATTTGTGCATATGAAATTAAAGATTATTTAGCGTTATATAATATAGCTGTTGCAGTTGAAACCATTCAAGATGATGTACGAGGATTAATCAATATTGGATTAAATATTATCATAGACGAAGATGAATTTCTTTGGAATGATAATATCAATGATTTTATTTTACCATTGAATCAAGATTTAACCCGAACAGATTTGTTAGATGTGAAAGAAGAACTTCGTGAGAAACTTACACATCTTTCTCATGAGTATCTGGCATTAATTGATTTAGCCTATGATTCAAGACAGCATAGACTGTTTGAAATGAAAACGATGGAATTGCTGATTGAAGAATGTGGTTATCAGGGAGATCATCTAGGAGGTTCAAGAAGACCAGACGGAATATGCTATACCCATAATCTATATGAAAATTATGGAATTATTATAGATACGAAAGCTTATAAGGATGGATATAACTTGCCAATCACTCAAGCAGACGAAATGGAGCGCTATATTGGCGATAATGCCATACGTGATACTCAAAGAAATCCGAACAAATGGTGGGAGCATTTTTCACAGGACATCCGATTATTCTATTTTATGTTCATTTCCGGTCATTTTAAAGGGCAATATCAGGATAAAATAAATCTCTTGGAATTAAACACCGGAGTTTGCGGTGCTGCAATAGATATAAAGAAATTGTTGTTAACCGTTAATTATTATAAAGCGGGGATAATATCTCATGAGGATATTGCGAGCGATTTTTTTCAGACAACAAATGATGAGGCGGATAATAGTTAGACAGCAATTAAATAACCAGTAATAAAGTACTGTTTACTGAGAATTATTTTGATATTTTGCTAAAAATTTGTCAAGAGTTTTTTAAAAAAAAATAAAGGAAAAGTCTGTTTTTTGTAGAATAGTACTAATAGGAAGACAAAATCGGGAGACAGACTATGAGTTTTTCAAGTTCTACCATAGAAAATTTGAAAAATCAAGTGAATATTGTAGATGTCGTAGGAAGAAGCGTGCCTCTGAAACGAGCAGGTTCCAACTATAAAGGTTGTTGTCCGTTTCACAATGAGAAGACGCCTTCTTTTGTTGTCTCCGAGCAGAAGCAGATTTTTACCTGCTTTGGCTGTGGGGCGACCGGTGATGTCATCGAATATGTAAAACGCTATTATAATCTGGATTTTTCTGAGGCGGTAGAGAAAATCGCTGCCGAAGAGGGCATTACCGTAGAGAGAAATGCTCGCAGTGACAATAGAGATATTTATTACAAGGTTAACAAACTGGCGGCCAATTTCTTTTATCGCTCCTTTACGGAAAAGGCAAATAAAGGCTACGCTTATATGAAGCGCAGGGAGATAGCACCTGCTATTTTGAAGAAGTTTGGTATCGGATATGCCGATGAGCAGTGGGATAGCTTGTATCAGTACCTGTTGTCACAGGGCGTCGATAAAAAGATTATGGTAGAGCTGGGGCTGGTATCAGAAAGCAAAGGAAAATACTACGATAAATTTAGAAATCGGGTCATTTTCCCAATCATTAATACCTCCGGCAAGGTCATCGGCTTTGGGGGAAGAGCTATTGATCCGGGTGATAATCCCAAATATTTGAATTCGCCTGAAAGCAGGATTTTTCAGAAGAAGAATAATCTTTATGGTCTGAATATTTCCAGACAGAGTGTAGGCAAAGAAAATTTTATTATTTTAGTTGAAGGATATATGGATGTGATTGCTCTGTATCAGAGCGGTGTAGAGAATGTGGCAGCTTCTCTTGGAACTGCGCTGACGGAGAATCAGGCAAAACTGATTAAGCGATATACCAAGGATGTGGTTCTTTCTTATGATGCTGATAATGCTGGACGGGCAGCTGCTCTTAGAGGGCTTGAAATTCTAAAGAAAGAAGACTGCAAGGTCAAGGTGCTTCATGTTACCGATGGAAAAGACCCCGACGAATATGTTAAGAAAAACGGAAAGACGGCGTTTCTAAAGCTGATAGATGGGGCACTGCCTTATGGAGACTACCGTTTGGAATCGGCTAAAGTGGGTTTTGATTTATCACAGGATGAAGACAAAATCGACTACATGAAGAAGGCTATTGATATTTTGCGCCAGATGAGTCCTGTTGAACAGGAAATTTACATAAAAAAACTGTCTAAAGACCTGAAAATTGCAGAAGGTGCGATTAGAATGGAACTTTTAGGAAATGATAATACACAAAAGACGCAGCAACGGTCTGCACCGGTTCGCGAACAGCGCTCACAACAGGAGGAAGTAGAGCATGTGGCACTGAAACCCATAGAGAAAACACTGTTGAAAGTTTTACTGACGGAAGAAAGATATATAGACAGGCTAGTAGACTATCCGGGAATTTTAGAAAGTGAATTTGCCCTGAGGATTTATCAGCTTCTTGCAGAAAGCTATGCGCATCATCATTTCATTGATTTGAACCAGATTATGGACGGGCTTTCCGATGAAGGAGCTGCAGGGCTGCAAGAAGTTTTGAATCATGTAGTCGTCGGCAACGAGGAACAGGTATTTCACGACTGTATCAGAACGTGGAACCATGAGCGGTTGACCAGAGAAGAGCAGAAGCTTTTGACGCTTCTTTCCATGGCAGACGAAAATGATAATCAGGATAGAATTATGGAACTGACCGATCAGCTTATGAAAGTGCAACGAGAACTTAAAAACCAACAATAGGGAGATGTAGAATGAGCACAGAAACAAAAAAAGCAAACAATTTAAATGAAACCTTTGCAGGCATGAGCCCAGAACAAATTAAGAACGAACTCATCAGTCAGCTAGTCAAAAAAGCTAAGACAAAGAAAAATATTCTGACCTATACGGATATGGCGGATTATTTAGATTCTTTTGATTTGGACAAGAATGTGGTAGACGAAATCTATGAAGCGCTGCTTTCTAAGGACATTGAGATTGCCAGCGAAACAGAACCTGAAGATTTTCCTTCCATGATGGACAGGGATGATGATTTTGACGGCAATGAAGAAGATGACGGCATTGTTATGACCGAAACCGGTGAAATCGATATCGAAGCGACTTTGCCAAAAGGAATTGCTGTAGACGATCCTGTTAGAATGTATCTGAAGGAAATCGGAAAGGTACCTCTTCTCAGTGCCGATGAGGAAATCGAACTGGCTCAGAGAATGGAAAAAGGGGACGAGGAAGCAAAGAAAAAGCTTTGTGAAGCAAACCTTCGTCTTGTAGTCAGCATTGCAAAACGCTATGTGGGCAGAGGGATGCTGTTCCTGGATTTGATTCAGGAAGGAAATCTGGGACTGATTAAAGCTGTTGATAAGTTTGATTATCGCAAAGGGTACAAATTTTCCACTTATGCAACATGGTGGATTCGTCAGGCAATTACCAGATCCATCGCTGACCAGGCGAGAACCATTAGAATTCCGGTGCATATGGTAGAAACTATCAATAAGCTGATTCGCGTATCCAGACAGCTGCTGCAGACTTATGGAAGAGAGCCGAGCCCGGAAGAAATCGCAAAGGAAATGGGTATTTCTGTAGACAAGGTTAGAGAAATTCAGAAGATTGCACAGGAACCTGTATCGCTGGAAACTCCAATCGGTGAAGAAGAAGACAGTCATTTGGGAGATTTTATTCCAGATGATGATGTACCAGCACCGGCTGAAGCTGCGGCATTTTCCATGTTGAAAGAACAGCTTGTAGAAGTGCTGGACACTTTAACAGAGAGAGAACAGAAGGTGCTGAAACTGCGTTTCGGTCTTGAAGATGGACGTTCCAGGACCTTAGAGGAAGTCGGCAAGGAATTTGACGTAACAAGAGAAAGAATCAGACAGATTGAGGCAAAGGCGCTTAGAAAGCTGAGACACCCAAGCAGAAGTAAGAAATTAAAGGATTATCTGGAGTAACGAAAGATGAAATTAAGCGAGAGATTGCAATATATCGCTGACGAAATAAGAAAAGGAGAAACCATGGCGGACATTGGGTGCGACCATGGTTTCTTGCCACTGTATTTAATGGAAAAGCATAAATGCCCAAAAGTGATTATGACCGATGTCAGCGGCGGTTCTTTAAAAAAGGCAGAAACCAACTGTAAACTCGTGAAGCCTAAAGGCGACTACGAATTGCGCCTCGGCGACGGCATCGATGTTCTTTCCGATGGGGAAGTTGATGTGGTTGTCATGGCGGGCATGGGAGGTCTTCTCATTGCAGACATGCTTAAATGGAATCTAAAAAAAAGCCGGTCTATTAAAAGATATATTCTGCAGCCGAGAAACAACCCTGGCAGACTTAGACACTTTCTGGCATGCAATGGTTTTTCCATCGTAAAGGAAGGAATCGTCAGAGAGGGAAAGTTTCTCTGTGAGATTTTGACCGTTGAAAGCGGACCGATACCAGTTTTTACAGCGGAAAATCCGCAGCCTGTTTATAGTGCGGAATTTGAATATCCTGCTTCGCTTATTGCTTTTGGAGGCGTATTGACAGGGGAATATCTGCAGAAACACCTCGAAACCGAATATCAGATTCTGGGTAAAATCGAAGAGAACGCGAAAGATGTACAACAGCAGAGTAAAGAAACTAGAGATAGAATTGTGAGACTGGAAGAGTTAATTAAGGAATGGGAGGCAGCGAATGAATAAAGAAAGACTGACTGCCGTTATCGAGGAAATCTGTCCTTCTGAGACAGCTGAAAGCTGGGATAACTGTGGTTTTCAGCTGGATATGGGGGCGGCAGAAATAGATACTGTGCTGGTATCTTTAGAGGTTACCGGTGCAGTAATTGATGAAGCCGCCGCTTGCGGCGCGCAGATGATTTTGACCCATCATCCGCTACTTTTTAGCGGAATCAAGAAAATTGAACAGACAGATGTGATTGGAAATTACTTGATTCGACTGATTCAGGCAGGCATTTCCGTCTATTCCTGTCACACTAGCTTTGATAAATTAAAAGACGGTAACAATGATTATTTTGGTCTTCTTTTAGAATTTCAGGGTGTACATCCCTTTGATGCAGATAACGGTTTCTGCCGCAAAGGACAGACGCCTTTTGATATGACTTTTGCGGAACTGATTCGCAAGGTTTCAGAGGAGCTTACGATGGAGGAGCGGTATTTTAGATGGGTCGGCGACTTAACCAGACAAATTAAAACCGTCGGCTGGTGTACTGGCGCCGGCAGTGAATTTATTTTAGATGCGAAGAAAGAAAGCTGCGACCTTTATATTACGGGCGATTTGAAATATCATGAGGCGCAGATGGCGAAGGAAGCCGGCATTTGTGTCCTTGACATTGGGCACTATGGAAGTGAAAAGATATTTACTGGGAATATGGCTGACATGCTGCGGGAAGCGACTTTTGGAACCGATTTAGAGGTTTTGGAATCGCAGCTGGATTTGAATCCGTTCGGCTGCATTTAATTCATACCTGTCAGCAGTTTCAGTCCCCTAATTATAATCGAATTCTAATTTTTTAAACAAAAAACCAGCCACGCATTCAACGCGTGGTTTTCCGTGGCTGTCCACAAAAAAGACTGGAATTTATAATTGATTTATGCTATAATTATATAGTTATGGGTAAACCAGACAATCGCGTGCAGTGATGCATGAGGAAAGTCCGGGCTCCATAGGGCGAGGATGCCGGATAACGTCCGGCGTAGGCAACTATAGGGAAAGTGCAACAGAAACATTCCGCCGAAACGGGTTATGCCGTGGTAAGGTTGAAATGGTGAGGTAAGAGCTCACCGGCGTCATGGAGACATGGCGGCCGTGTAAACCCCATCCGGAGCAAGGTCAAATAGGGCGCAAAAGCGGCGGCCCGTCGCTGCCCGGTAGGTAGACCGCAAGAGCGTGCAGTAATGTTACGCCTCAGATAGATGATTGTCTAATACAGAACCCGGCTTATAGGTTTGCCCATACTTTCTTTCAGGAAATACGCAGTATTTCCGTTTTATTTTGTTTATATATGATAGGAGGGAGGAGATGTTATGACAAACGAAAAAGAAATTCAAGGCAACAAAATGGGTACGGAGCCAGTTGGAAAGCTACTCGCTTCCATGGCATGGCCAGCCATTCTTTCTATGACCATCAATGCTCTTTACAACGTAGTGGACAGCATGTTCGTAGCAATGGTCAGTCAGAAAGCGCTGACAGCCGTATCTCTTGTAATGCCAATTCAAATGCTGATGATTTCCATGGCTGTGGGTAGTTCTGTCGGCGTAAATTCTCTGATTTCCAGAAGACTGGGTGCTAAGCGATTTGATGAAGCCAATAAGGCAGCCTCAACCAGTATCAGAATTGGGCTTTTTAACTTTCTGATTTTTGCATTGGTAGGTATTTGTCTTGCCAGTCCGTTTATGCGTGCGTATACAGATGATACTATCATCTTTGAGGGTGGCGTTACATATCTTAGAATTATTACCATTTGCAGCCTCTTTAGCATGATTCAGATTCAGCTTGAGAAAGTGCTACAGGCGACAGGCAATATGATAGCTCCGATGATTATCAGTTTGAGCGGTGCACTGACCAATTTGGTTTTGGATCCGATTTTGATTTTTGGACTTTTCGGTATGCCAAAACTTGGTATTGCCGGTGCAGCTATTGCAACAGTTACTGGTCAGGCAGTGGGTATGTGCGTTGCAATCTTCATGTTCTTTAGAAAAGAGCACGAGGTGAAAATCCAGTTGAAAGGCTTCAAAATCGACTGGGCTGTGGTAAAAGATATCTACGGCGTAGGCCTTCCATCTATCATCATGCAGGCAATCGGTTCTGTTATGCTGCTAGGCTACAATGCCATCTTAGCGACTTCAGCAACAGCCGTTGCGGTACTGGGCGTTTATTACAAGTTGCAGTCCTTTATCTTTATGCCGGTGTTCGGTCTCAATCAGGGCGCTATGCCGATTATGGGCTATAACTTTGGTGCAAGGGACAGACATCGTCTGATGGAGACTTACAAGAAAGCGCAGATTACTGCACTGGTAATTATGGCAATCGGTACTATTTTATTCCATTTATTCCCAGAGGTTTTCCTGAAAATGTTTAGTGCGGACGATGAGATGATGGAAATGGGTGTGCCGGCGCTGAGAATCATCAGTATCTGCTTTATTCCGGCAGCCTTTGGTATTATGTCATCGACGCTGTTTCAGGGAACCGGTCATGGGGTATATAGTTTAATAGGATCCCTTTTACGTCAGCTTGTCGGTATTTTGCCGCTGGCTTATATCATTTACCACACAGCAGGTGTGACGGCGTCTTGGGCGTCTTTTCCGCTGGCGGAGATTATCGGCGTCGTTTATGCGGCAATTATGCTTATCAGATTATACAAAAAAGAAATCAAGACCTTGTAATTTACCATTCAAGGTCTTGAAATTCTTCGTATTCCCGGTATTGGCGATATTCGGAATCTTCTTTGACAAGGTCGTAAATAAGCGGATCTCGCAGAAGATGTTTCCAACAGGTATAAGTTGCCTTGATAAAAGCAGGATTCAGCTCCATTTCTTCTGTGATTAGAGGACAGCTGTAGGGCAGGTCGCTGTCATTTCGTACCAGAGATAATACACCGTCTTCGTCAATATGAGGCGTTAAAGGAAAGGTTCTGCATTGCATGGGCCTTTTTTCTCTGGGACAGATTGGCGGCGTTTTGCATCGTACAAAGTAAACTTTGCCGCTCCAAGACTCCGGGAATTCATAATCCTCGGCGTATTCTGCACTCCATGTGAGCCAATCGTCTGTTCGGTCGTGGACTTTATCTTCGCCGGGAAGGAGATAAATACCGAGGTTTTCATCGTCATTACCACAGCTGCAGCAGATGGCACCGCAAAGAGTTCCGCAGTCATAAGGAACAGGAGAAACCCTGTCCAGCAATCGGTAGATTGCCTGATAAGTTCTTTTTTTGATTGTACTTTTCATAACAATTCATTCTAACATAGGAAATCAGGCGATACAACCAGAAATTAGTACTAAATTAAACCTTGAAAAAGGTCGAATTCTGGTGTTAAAATTATAAAATACTCAATTACACAAATAAGAGGTAAGATTATGAAGTTAGGAATTGACGTAGGCTCAACTACCGTCAAACTTGTTTTACTTGACGAAAAAAACGAAATTACATATACCCGTTATGAGAGGCATATGTCTAACGTTTTTGAAAAAGTAAAAGAACTCATAGAGGAAATGTATGCCCAGTTTGGTTCCATAGAAATCAGACCTGTTATTACAGGCTCTGGCGGTCTTTCCCTAGCAAATCTTCTGGGTGTTTCCTTTGAACAGGAGGTTATCGCCTGCAGTAAAGCGGTGGAGACTCTGATTCCTGATACAGATGTTGCTATAGAACTTGGTGGCGAAGACGCAAAGATTACATTTTACGGCGCTACTATTGAGCAGCGAATGAACGGAACCTGTGCAGGTGGCACGGGCGCGTTTATTGACCAGATGGCGGTGCTTTTGAATACTGATGCAGGGGGACTTAATGAGGCAGCAAAGAACGTAAAGATGATTTATCCTATTGCAGCTCGCTGCGGCGTTTTTGCAAAGACGGATATTCAGCCTCTGATTAATGAAGGTGCGGCAATAGAGGATTTAGCTGCTTCCATTTTTCAGGCTGTGGTTAACCAGACCATCAGCGGACTTGCTTGCGGACATACCATCAAAGGTAACGTAGCATTTCTGGGCGGACCGCTGTCCTTTTTGTCTGAGCTTCGTAAAAGATTCATTGAAACATTGGAATTAAAGCCGGAGGAAGTGATTTTTCCAGAGGATTCCAAGTATTTTGTCGCCATCGGTGCAGCTATGCTGGCAGAAACCAGAAAACAGATTTCATTGGGAGAAATTGCCGAGCTAATCAAAGGATCTGATTCAAGTCAGCTTTCTGAGACCAAACATATCGAACCGCTGTTTATTAATAAAGAAGCGTATAACGCATTTATAAACCGTCATAACCAGCACAAGATTCGCAGGAAAGATATCAAACGCGCTAAGGAAGAGACTTTTCTAGGCATTGACGCTGGTTCCACAACCACTAAGGCGACCCTGATTGACTCCGACAAAAATCTGTTATATTCCTTCTACAGAAGCAACGAAGGAAATCCGCTGGAAGCGGTTAAGACCATGCTCAAAGAGCTTTATTCGCTGCTGCCGCAGAATGCCTTTATTGCAAATACTTGCGTGACCGGTTACGGAGAAGGCTTGATTAAGACGGCTTTTAAGGCGGATTTGGGCGAAATTGAGACCATGGCTCATTATAAAGCGGCCGAGGAATTTTTGCCAGGCGTAGAATTCATTCTGGATATCGGCGGGCAGGATATGAAGTGCATGAAGATTAAAGATGGCGCTATTTACAATATCATGCTTAACGAGGCTTGTTCTTCCGGGTGCGGCTCTTTTCTCGAAACTTACGCAAAATCTGTAAATCTGGACACCAATGCATTTGCGGAGGAAGCGCTCTTTGCTGAAAATCCTGTAGACCTTGGTACCAGATGTACAGTGTTCATGAATTCCAAGGTAAAGCAGGCACAAAAAGAAGGGGCATCCATCGGCGACATTTCCGCGGGACTTTCTTATTCGGTTATCAAGAATGCGCTGTACAAAGTAATTAAGCTCAGGAACCCAGAAGAGGCTGGTGAGAAAATTGTAGTGCAGGGCGGCACCTTTATGAACAACGCTGTGCTGCGAAGTATCGAAAAGATCATTGGTAAGGAAGTTGTCAGACCGGATATTGCAGGACTGATGGGCGCATATGGCTGTGCGCTGATTGCTATGGAAAACCATCTTGAAGATACGGAATCCTCTCTGCTCAGCAAAGAAGCGCTGGAAGATTTTCAGGTGGAGCATACCAACGGCAGATGTAACGGCTGTGAAAACCGATGCATTTTGACCATTAATAAATTCAGCGACGGATCCAGATTTATTACAGGAAATCGCTGCGAAAAAGGGGCAGGAGGCGCGCAGCACGCGAACAAACTACCGAATCTTTACGAATATAAACTGCAGAGACTCTTTGGATATAAGCCGATTTCTGATTTTGATGCAGTGCGCGGCACGGTGGGAATTCCAAGAGTACTGAATATGTACGAAAATTATCCGTTCTGGTTCACTTTCTTTACGGAATTGAAATTCAGAGTGGTTTTGTCGCCGCTGTCGACAAAGTCCATCTACGAGAAGGGAATGGAAACTATTTCCTCTGACACGGCTTGTTATCCTGCCAAAATGGTTCACGGACATATTAAATGGCTTGTGGAAGAGGGTGTGAAGTGGATTTTCTATCCATGTTTAAACTATGAACGCAACGAAGATGAAACGGCACCAAATCACTATAACTGCCCAATTGTAGCGACTTATCCGGAAGTGATTGCAAACAATATGGACGATATCTTTTCAGAAAACATGGTGCGTTTTTCTCACCCGTTCCTGCCTTACGATAACGACCTGAAACTGGCAAATATGCTCTACAAAGAGTTTAAGGATTTTCATATCAAGAAAGAAGAAATCATGCGCGCAGTCAGCCGCGCCAGAAAAGAACAGGTCCGCTTTAAAAACGATGTGAGAAAACAAGGGGAATACTCACTGAAATTGGCGAGACAGAAGGGAAAGAAGGCTGTCGTTCTGTCGGGAAGACCATATCATCTGGATCCGGAAATCAATCACGGCATTGACAAACTGATTAATTCCTTCGACATGGTTGTCCTTTCGGAGGATTCCGTGGCGCACATGGGACAGTTGCCAAGACCGCTGCGCGTGCTGGATCAATGGGTTTATCATTCCAGACTTTACAAAGCGGCAAGCTTTGTAGGCACCTGCGATGATGTGGAGCTGATTCAACTCAATTCTTTCGGATGCGGTCTTGACGCAGTTACCACAGATCAGGTGGAAGAAATCTGCCGCGACAGCAATAAACTTTACACAGTTTTAAAGATAGACGAGGGCTCTAATCTCGGCGCAGCAAAAATTAGAATTCGTTCCCTGAAAGCGGCTATGGACGAGCGCGAAAAGAACGGTGTCAAGGCAAGCGGAAACTTTAAGGCTTATGAGCGAAAACTTTTTACGGCTGCGATGCGAGAAAACTACAATATTTTGGTGCCGCAGATGTCACCGATTCATTTTACTTATTTGGAAGAAGCAATGAAAGCCTGCGGCTACAATGCGGTACTTTTACCGCCGGTCGACAAGAATTCGGTAGAAGAGGGGTTAAAATATATCAACAACGATGCTTGCTATCCGACTATCGTGACTTTGGGACAGATTATTTCTGCACTAAAATCAGGAAAATATGATTTGGATAAGACGGCTGTATTCATGTCTCAGACGGGAGGTGGATGCCGCGCCAGCAACTATGTGGCGCTTCTGCGTAAAGCACTCAATGATTTGGATATGGAACAGGTTCCGGTGGTATCTTTTAATGCTGTTGGACTAGAGAAAAATCCGGGCTTTAAGATTACTGCTAAGATGGGGCTTCGCCTAGCAGTTGGCTGTGTTTACGGAGATCTTGTTATGCGGATTTTGTACGCGACAAGACCATACGAGAAAGTGCCAGGTACCTGTCAGCAGATTTTGGATAAATGGCATGACAAAATTATACATAATGTGATTCACTTTAACAAAGGGGAATATGAGAGAAATCTCAAAGGTATTGTAGAGGATTTTGATAAAGTTGAAAGAACTGGCGAGAAAAAGCCGAAGGTGGGCGTAGTCGGTGAAATTTTGGTGAAATATCATCCTAACGCCAACAACGACATTGTCGGCATTATCGAATCGGAAGGGGGCGAGGCGGTAGTTCTCGACATGCTGGACTTCTTTCTTTACGGTATGCACAGCAAAAAATTCAACTTTGAAAATCTGTCAGGCTCTTATAAAGCGATGATGACGAATCAGCTTGGAATCAAGGTTGTGGAATGGCTTAGAAAGCCGATGAGAACCGCTCTTGCTGCAAGCGAGCATTTTACGGAGCCATCTTATATCGAAGAAACGGCGGAAGCGGCGTCAGCTATCAGTTCTATCGGTAATCAGTGCGGTGAAGGCTGGCTTTTGACCGGTGAAATGGTGGAACTGATTCACAGTGGCGTAGAAAACATCGTATGCCTGCAGCCATTTGCGTGCCTGCCGAATCATGTAACGGGAAAGGGCATGATGAAAGCACTCAGAAAGATGAATCCAAAGGCTAATATTGCTGCTATCGACTATGATCCGGGCGCCAGTGATGTAAATCAGCTGAACCGGATTAAGCTGATGATGGCGACGGCTCATAAGAATATGGAAAAGTAGATATAACGAGAGTAACAAGAAGTGTCTGCTAAGTGGTGATTCTGCTGGGCAGACACTTTAGCGTAAAAGCTTTATATAAGAGTTTTAAAAGAAAAGGACATAGAATCAAGATGAATCCCATATGCTTGATCTTATGTCTTTTTTTATTTAGAATTAATTTTTGGAAGATACGTAGTTTTACTGCAGCATTATTCAATGCAATCTTTATATTTAATTAAGATATGTGATTTTGAATATCTAAATCATATAATATTATTAATAATATTATATGATTTATTTGTGATTTTTAGAATGAAAGTTTGACAATCAGAAAATAAACGGTTAAAGTATAAGGGAGAAATATTAGAAAAGCCTAAAATTAACAAAAATTTTAGGCGGCAGGATTAAAGTTAATTGGACTGCTTCGGGAACAGTAATAGACGGGATTCTTACACAATTAAAGGTAAGAAACATTCCGGTAGTTTATGTAGATCGTTTTAACAATCCTTCAGGGAGTGGAACGACCGATCATGATATTGTAGTATATGGTTATGACAGCAATAATAATCTAATTGCGCATTTTGGATGGGATGGAAAAACTCATATAAAATGTAGCAGTCCTGCAGCAGCAGCATTTATTGCCTCGGCTTGTGCAATTACATATTATTGAGGACTTTAGAAAATGGATAAATTAAATGCAAGACGCATTATCGCCATCGTATTATCACCTTTTATTATTTGGGGCGCACTACGGCTTGGCGAAAAAGGTTTGGAGTATCTGGGAAGACCCAGCGGATTATCAGAGCGTGAAGTCGTGGAATACAGTCCGTTTTTGATTGGAAAAAGTATAGAAATCCCTTTAGAGCATTTTCGAATTGGAGACTGTCCATCAGAGTATCATTTTGGTGCAGATGCAGGCATCGATGAAGTAATTGGGCTAATCAGGAAGCAGCCTCATGTGATAGATGTTGCCTCCTTAGGCAGCTGGAATGATGGCTCTAATCGATACCTGATTACAATGCAGTGCTTGGGTGGAGTGACTTATTTGGAACTCATCGATTTTCAGAAGTCTGTTGATATGGGGGAGTGGTATCATCCTTACCGCAGCAAGCATAGTTATGCCCTCTTTGATTGTTCTGTGACATTAGAGAAAGATGAAGAATATTATTACATTTTGTTTCCGCAAATTCGCAAGAATGAAAGCGGGGATGATTTGCTAAGTGGTGCGGATTTGAAAGTGGATACAGCTTGCTTGATACAAAAACCCGAAAATTCTTCGGAGCAAAGTTTGTTTGATTTTCTCTTGCAGTTCTATAAGGATTCCGCCCTTTATGAGGTTTCCTCATACACTGATGATGAAATCATTGTTAGTTTTAATGAGAATACGCTGAAAAATAATCCGAGTACGATACCGGAACAAGATAGTACAATGGATTCTGCTTATAAAGGTGCTTTTAAAATATCTGTGGATGAGGTAGTGGAAAACATTACCATAACATTATTATAAAGAGAATAGAAAGACGTTTTCGAAAAAACGGCTCTAATAACTTTTCAGGGATTTAACCTTTGTGTTAGGCATAAACTTAATGGAGATCTTAGATGGAAAAAAAGGTATAGAGCCAAGCTGTATACCATATGATTGACTCTATACCTTTTCTTTGTATAAGGAAAACCACCAGCTAAGCCAGTGGTTTATTATTTGTAGAATTCTTTTTCTGAATCTGACAAAATGAAACCACCATTTAGTTTAGAGCGTTTTTGTTTTACCTTCATCAAATGGAAGGGCGTGTCTGTACCCTCTTAAGAAATTTAAAGAGCAGACACTTTTTTTAGTTTGAATTCATATGTTGAAAGGAAGACATTATCTTAGGAGGACAGAGATGGAAGAAAGTTTGAAACAGCACTATCCCTTTGTAAATCCGCCGCTACCTTACGCCTATGATGCACTGGAACCTTTTATTGATGAAGAAACCATGCGTCTGCATCACGATGCACATTTACAGACCTACGTGGATCATCTCAATATCATCATCAGACAGTATCCTGCGCTGCACAATTGGACTCTGGAACAGCTAATCAAATGGAATGACAATTTACCCGTAGAAATTCAGGACAGCGTGCGCAATAACGCGGGCGGCGTTTACAATCATATTCTGTATTTCAGTCGTCTAGCACCGCCGGAAACAGCAGTCTGGCCCAGCGGAGAGTTTCTTTTGTTGTTGGAAAGAAGGTTCGGTGGCTTTCAGCAGTTTAAAGAGGCATTTAAGAAAGCTGCAATGTCGGTATTCGGTTCGGGTTATGCATTTCTTGTAGCGAATCGAGACGGTCTGCTTGAGATTGTCACCACTGCCAATCAGGATAATCCGTTGGAAATGGGTTATTATCCTATTCTTGCACTGGATGTTTGGGAACATGCTTACTATCTGAAGCATCATAATAAAAGGGATGGGTATATAGATGATTGGTTCAATCGTCTTAGCTTTTAGATCCTTGCGGCCAGTATAGGGAGATAAATTTCAAAAATGCGTTGAAAATCCTTTTATAGTGTAGTATACTGTTTAAGTTGAAAATTTCTAAAGATAAAGATAGGAGGTGTCTCCATGGGAAGACACGGTACAATTGCCGGAAGAAAGGCGGCACAGGATTCTAAGCGAGCAGCTATGTTCACCAAATATGCTAAGGCTATTACAGTAGCAGCAAAAGACGGTGGAGATCCTGAATACAATGCAGGTCTTAGAGTGGCAATCGAAAAAGCAAAGGCAATCAGTATGCCTAATGATAATATCCAGAGAGCGATTAAAAAGGGTACAGGAGAACTGGGCGGCGCTTCTTACGAAGAACTTTCCTTTGAAGGCTACGGTCCCGGTGGTGTAGCAATCATTGTTGATTGTCTGACTGACAACACCAACCGTTCCACTTCCTTTGTTCGTTCCACATTTGATAAGCACGGTGGAAATTTAGGTACTCCAGGCTGTGTATCTTACATGTTCTCAAGAAAAGGCGTTCTTATTATCGAAAAAACAGACGGAATCGACGAAGACGCTCTGATGGAAGCAGCATTAGAAGCTGGTGCAGACGACATGGTAACAGAAGAAGACAGCTTTACTGTTTACACTGAACCATCTGCATACGCAGACGTATATCAGGCATTGGCAAGCGCAGGCTATGAATTTGTAGAATCTGACGTAGAATTTGTTCCATCTATGGAAAGCGCGCCGACCGAAGAGCACGATATCAAGAAGCTGAGAAAGCTTATCGACATCTTAGAAGATAACGATGACGTACAGAAGGTACATACCAACTGCGGTATTGATTTGTACGAAGAATAAACGAATAGAATGTAGAAAAACCCTCTTTGCATATGCAGAGGGTTTTTCTTGTAGATGCCGTGTGTAGCATTTATTGCGTATGGCGATTCTTAACCTAAATTACGTTGTTTTTCAAAAAATGTATAAGAAATTTTATAAGAATAATGTGCGACTTGCATTATGCGTAAGATTAAAGGTAAACATTGAAAAAACATACGTAAAATGCAAGAATCTCTGTTGGATTCAGAGATAAAGAACGGTTATAGATCGCTTGAGAAGTGTGATATGGAATTCACTTATACACTTTTTTAGCATTTTCTAATTTTGGGTTAAGATTTCGAGATTTTCTTATACATTTTTTTGCCCTAAATTGATTTTAAGTTAAGTTACTGTGCTTCTAGGCGAAAACCTGGTAAATCTGCGAAAAACATCTTGCCCCCACATTGCATTCCGTTTAAAATATTACTATCACCAGATAGAGAGGAACGTGAAGTCAGCGTTATGAATAAAGAAGAAATCAGAACTTTTGCGATAGAGGAATATCATAGATGGCAGCAGGCGGCTAAGGACTATGGCGATATGGAGCTTCTTTCGGAGCTTGCACAGCTTTCAGAAGAAGAGGAAGAAGTCGTTGATGCCTTTTGTGCCAGCCTTCGTTTTGGCACTTCCGGCATTCGGGGCATACTGGGAGCAGGCACTAACCGTATGAATGAATATGTGGTGCGAAGGGCTACCCAAGGGCTTTCCAATTATTTGAATAGAGTCACTGAACGCCCCAAAGTGGTCATCGCCTATGACACCAGAAGAAAATCCAGAATTTTTGCGGAGGAAACCGCAAAAGTTCTTAGAGGAAACGGCATAGAGGTGTGGCTTTTTTCGGAGCTTGCAACGGTGTCGCTGCTTTCCTATACCATTAAAGAACTGGGCTGCACTATGGGAATTATGATTACAGCCAGCCACAATCCGAAAATTTTCAATGGTTATAAGGTATATAACAGCAACGGTTATCAGATTGTGGGCAGCGTGCCCGAAGAGATTTTGAGGGAAATCGATAAACTGGATTATTTCGATGAAATTGCTTCGTCAGACGAGGGCATTCAGCTGGTGCCCAGAAGGGTATCAGAAAGCTTTATTGAGAAAATCATTTCCATATGCCCAGCCAATATTGAAGAAATTAAGGAAAGTGATCTGAAACTTGTTTATACGCCGCTCAACGGCACAGGCAATGTTTACGTCAGGAAGGTACTGCAGGCCATCGGGCAGAAAGATACCGTCATTGTAGCGGCGCAGGAAATGCCTGATGAGAATTTTACCACCTGTCCGGCGCCGAATCCGGAGAAAATTACTGCTTATTCGGAAGGTTTCAGAACCATGGATCAGGTTGGCGGTGATTTGATTGTAGCAACAGATCCTGATTGTGATCGAGTAGGCGTTTGCATCTACCATGATGGCATGAAGGTGCTGCTGACGGGAAATCAGCTGGGGGTTTTAATGCTGGATTATCTTTGCAGCGTAAAACCGCCGAAAGCAGGTCAGTTTATCATCAAGAGCATTGTGACGACGCCGCTTGCTGAGCGAGTTGCAGAAAAACATGGACTGAAAGTGATTAACACCTTGACTGGTTTTAAGTATATCGGAGAGATTATTACAAAGTTGGAGCAGCAGGGCAGAACAGAGGACTATTATTTCGGTTTTGAAGAAAGCAACGGCTACCTGATGGATCCTTTTATCAGAGATAAAGATGGCGTCAGCAGCGCTATGCTTTGTGCCTGTCTGGCCGCCTATTATAAAAAGCAGGGACTTGATCTTGTAGACAGACTCCATCAGATTTATGAGGAACATGGGCTCTGTATTGACAAGACCGTCAATTATTTCTTTGAGGGACCTTATGGGAAGCTTTCCATGGAACAGGTCATGGAGTATTTTCGCACTGAGATGGGGGATACTATCGCAGGATACAAAATCAAAGAAAAGATAGATTTCCTTGGAGAAACAGGACTGCCAAAATCCAATGTGATCCGTTTCTGTTTAGAAAATGGAACCCAGTGTATCATCAGACCTTCCGGGACAGAAGCCAAGATAAAAGTTTACTATTTTGAGACCGGGCAGGCTGCTGAACTGGAAAAGTATATAAAAAACACCGTAGAAAGTTTCAAAGACCGCTAAATCAATGGACAAACGGGTTGTTTTATGATAAAATAATTGAATGTTCAAGGAAATATTAATTCATCAAGGAGTAAATATACATGGAAAAACTAGGTTTAAATCAAATCAGACAGATGTTCAGAGATTTTTATGTAAGCAAGGGTCACTATGCAGCAGGCAGTGCGTCACTGATTCCGAAGAACGATAAATCACTTTTAATTATCAACTCCGGTATGGCGCCGCTGAAGCCTTACTTTGCAGGAGTGGAAACACCTCCTTCAAAGAGAATGACCACTTGTCAGAAATGTATCAGAACTGGCGATATTGATAACGTAGGCATTACTTCCAGACATGGTACATTCTTTGAAATGCTGGGGAACTTTTCCTTCGGCGACTATTTCAAAGAAGAATCCCTGCATTGGGGATGGGAGTTCATCACAGAACATTTAAAAATGCCGGTTGACAGAATCTGGGCAACCGTTTATCAGGATGATGACCAGGCTGTAGAGATCTGGAAGAAAATCGGTGTTCCGGAAGAAAGAATCGTCCGTCTTGGCAAGGAAGACAACTTCTGGGAAATCGGATTGGGACCATGTGGACCTTGCTCCGAGATTTATTTTGATAGAGGAGAGGAATACGGCTGCGGTAAGCCCGACTGCAAACCAGGCTGTGACTGCGACAGATATCTAGAATTCTGGAATCATGTATTTACACAGTTTTCTAAAGAAGAAGACGGCAGTTATAGCGATCTGGAGCATCCGAATATCGATACCGGCATGGGGCTTGAGAGAATGGCATGTATTATGCAGGGTGTAGATTCCATCTTTGATGTAGATACGATTCGTCACATCTTAAACGGCGTTGTAGAAAAGTCCGGCGTCAAGTACGAGGACGGTGCTGCAAAGACTGACGTTTCCATTCGTATCATTACAGACCACCTCCGCTCCATGGTATTTATGATTGCTGACGGAATTATTCCTTCTAACGAAGGCAGAGGATATGTGCTGAGAAGACTCATCAGAAGAGCAGCAAGACACGGTAAGATTCTGGGAATCGAAGGCAAGTTCCTCGTGGAGCTTTCAAACAGAGTTATCGAAGTGTCCGGCCAGGCTTATCCGGAGCTTGTAGAAAAGAAAGACTATATCCAGAAGATCATTTCTGTAGAAGAAGAAAAATTTGCTTCTACTATTGACCAGGGGACCTCAATTATTCTGGAATACGTGGAAGAATTAAAGAAAGAAAATAAAACAGTTTTAGAAGGCGAGAAGGTATTTAAGCTTTACGACACTTTTGGATTCCCACTGGAACTGACTGAAGAAATTCTGGCGGAAGCTGGCTGCACAGCTGATGTAGATGGCTTTAACGCCAACATGAAGAAACAGAAAGAAATGGCAAGAGCCGGCAGAAAATCCACCGAGGAAGAAGCGTGGAAAGAAGCCGAAGCTGCTGTAAACGTGCCGGAAACAGTATTTACCGGCTACACAGAAACAGAAGACGAAGCAAAGGTTCTTGCAATCTATATAGACGGCAAAGAAGCCCAAACCGCCGAAACCTACCAGAATGCGGTGGTATATTTGGACAAAACACCGTTCTATGCTGAAGGCGGCGGACAGGCTTCCGATAACGGAATTATGTCAACCGATAAATGCTGCGCAAAAGTGACTGCTGTTGAAAAATCACAAGGCATTTTTGCACACAAAGTGCTCATCGAGAGCGGCAGCCTTTCCAAAGGAGATATTGTTTCCTGCGGTGTTAATGTATTTAAACGCAATGCAACGGCAAGAAACCACACTGCAACACATCTATTGCAGAAAGCACTCAGAGAGGTGGTGGGCGCGCATGTAGAACAGGCAGGCTCCTCCGTCAACGAAAACGCGCTGCGTTTTGACTTTACTCATTTTGAGGGAGTAACACCTGAACAGCTTGCGCAGGTTGAACTGATGGTCAACGAAAAGATTACCGAATTTATGCCGGTGACAACTGCGGAAACTTCTATGAAAGAAGCGCAGGAGATGGGCGCAATGGCGCTGTTTGGCGAGAAATATGGCGATAAAGTCAGAGTGGTAAACTGCGGCGACTTTAGCATTGAGCTTTGCGGCGGCACACACGTTGCAAATACCGGACAGATCGGCGTGTTTAAGATTGTCAGCGAGGCAGGCGTAGCCTCTGGTGTTCGCAGAATCGAAGCCGTAACTGGTACAGGTGTTCTCTTAAAAGCTATGGAAGCCGAGGAAACCGTAAAACAGATTGCCGAGAACCTAAAGACAAATCCAGCAGCTGTGGTACAGAAATCAGCTTCCATTGTAGAAGAACTGAAGGACACTAAGAAAGAGCTGGAAGACTTCAAGAAAGCTGCTATGGGCAGCGAAGTCGATGATATGGTAAAAGAAGCTAAGGAAATCAGCGGTATAAAACTGGTAACCAAAGAATTTAAAGATTATAACATCAACGATTTGAGAAATCTGTCTGACGATATCAAAGCGCAGCACAAGGGCATTGTTATGGTATTTGCCACAGTCAATGGTCCGAAAGTTACCTTCCTGGTATCCATTACCGACGACTTGCTTGCGAAAGGACTTCATGCCGGCAATATGATTAAACAGATTGCGGCAGCCTGCGGTGGGGGCGGCGGCGGTAAAGCCGACATGGCGCAGGCGGGAGCAAAAGATCCGACAAAAATTTCTGCTGCATTTAAGGTTGCAGAAGAACTTTTATCATAGTATACTATAAGTACGAGCCGTACTAGCCACATGAAGGAGGTCATAATTCATGGAAAGAAAGACAATTATGTTTGATGCAGCAAAGACTCAGCAGAGAACTACCAAGGAAGTACTGGAGACTGTTTATGCTGCTTTAGAAGAGAGAGGGTATAATGGAATCGACCAGATGGTTGGATACATTCTTTCTGGTGACCCATCCTACATTACAAGCCACAATAATGCGAGAACCATGATTAGCCGCATTGACAGAGATGACTTGGTAGAAGAGATTCTGAGAGACTACTTGAGAAAGTAATATAGAAGCATCGGCAGGATTATTTTCCCTGCCGATGTTCCTTTTGAGAGGTAAATCACATGAGAAAAATAGCCCTTGATGTGGGAGATAAGACAGTAGGTATTGCATTAAGTGACGCCCTTGGTATTACAGCGCAGGGTCTGATGACCTTGGAGAGGGTAGGCATTCGCAAGGACACCGGCAAAATTTTAGATTTAGTAAAAGAGTATGAGTGCGACACCATCGTCATCGGACTGCCGAAGAAGCTTGACGGCACCGACAGCATTCAGACAGAAAAAGTTTACGAGTTTCGTACCATGCTGGAGAATAAAATGCGCAGCACCGGTATGAAGAATATACAGGTTGTGTGGCAAGACGAGAGACTGACTACGGTCATGGCAGAAAAAGTCCTGATCGAGGCGGATGTCAGCCGCAGCAAGAGAAAAAAGGTCATCGATAAGCAGGCAGCAGTGATTATTATGCAGAGTTATCTTGACCGTCTCGCAACAGAAAAGCGATTAGAAGAAACTGATAACAATTCTTTTGGAGGTTAAAATACATGAAAAAAATCGGAATCATCATGGGAAGCGACAGCGACCTTCCTGTAGTTGAGAAAGCAATGACGACTTTGGACGAATTCGGCGTGCCTTACGAGGTTCACGTATATTCCGCCCATAGAACACCGTCAGAAGTCAAAGAGTTTACGCAAAATGCCAGAGCAAACGGATTTGGCGCAATTATTGCAGCAGCAGGAAAGGCAGCTCATCTGGCAGGCGCCATTGCAGCCAGCACAACCCTTCCTGTTATCGGAATTCCGGTAAAGTCATCTACACTGGACGGACTGGATGCACTCCTGTCTACGGTACAGATGCCGGGCGGTATTCCTGTTGCAACCGTAGCTATTGATGGTGCCCAGAATGCGGCACTTCTTGCTATTCAGATGCTTGGCATAGAGGACAGTAAAATTGCGGCAAAGCTTGACATCCAGAGAAAAGAAGCTGCTGATAAGGTTCTTTCTAAAAATGCAGCAATTGAAGAAAAGTATAATAAATAATGAATTAAGTATAGAAAGAAGATGAATCAAATGACAATTGAAAAAAAAGAACAGCTCTATGAAGGAAAAGCAAAAAAGGTATTTGCAACCAATGATAAAAATCTTTGCATTGTATCCTACAAAGACGATGCTACCGCTTTTAACGGACTAAAAAAAGGCACCATTACAGGAAAAGGCGCCATTAACAATAGAATGTCCAATTTCCTGATGAAAATGTTAGAGGAAAAAGGCATTCCGACCCACTTTGTAGAAGAATTAAGTGATAGAGAAACCGTTGTAAAGAAAGTTTCTATCGTACCCCTCGAAGTCATCGCAAGAAATATTGCGGCAGGCTCTCTCGCAAAAAGACTCGGCGTTGAGGAAGGCTATCCAATGAAACGCACAGTCTTAGAGTTCAGCTATAAGAACGACGATCTGGGCGATCCAATGGTAAACGACTATCACATTCTCGCTATGGAGTTTGCTACAGAGGAAGAACTTGAAACCATTAAGAAAATGGCCCTCGACATCAACGCTATTTTGAGAGAATATCTGGCAGCGGACGGAATCGATTTAATCGACTTCAAGCTGGAATTTGGTAAAACAGCAGATGGCACCATCGTACTTGCCGATGAGATTTCACCGGATACTTGTAGATTCTGGGACAGCAAAACCCACGAAAAGCTGGATAAAGATAGATTTAGAAGAGATATGGGCGGCGTTGAAGACGCTTACCAGGAAGTATTTAAGAGAATTTTAGAGGAGAAATAAGAATGGGAAAAAGTTTCAGCGAAAGCTACAAAGAAGCCGGTGTTGATATTACTGCGGGTTACAAAGCAGTAGAACTGATGAAAGAGCATGTGGCGAAGACCATGGTATTTGGCAATGTACCCGATGATATCGGCGGTTTTGGCGGTCTCTTTGAACTGGACGTGAAAGGAATGGAGCGCCCGGTGCTGGTAAGCGGTACTGACGGCGTAGGTACCAAACTGAAGATGGCATTTTTGATGGACAAACACGACACAGTGGGCATTGACTGTGTTGCAATGTGTGTCAATGATATTCTTTGCGTTGGTGCAAAACCTCTGTTCTTTCTTGACTATATTGCAGTTGGAAAGAATTATCCGGAAAAGGTTGCGCAGATTGTAAGCGGCGTTGCAGAAGGCTGCATACAGTCGGAAGCAGCCCTTATTGGCGGTGAAACTGCTGAAATGCCGGGCTTTTATCCGGAAGACGAATACGATCTTGCCGGTTTTGCCGTAGGCGTTGTGGACAAGTCAAAGGTACTGAAAAAAGAAACCGTAGAAGAGGGCGATGTCATTATCGGACTTCCTTCCTCTGGCGTGCATTCTAATGGATTTTCTCTGGTAAGAAAAGTGCTGGATGTAGAGAATGAAGATATTAAGACTCCGGTTGCTGAACTTGGCGGCAAGTCCATCGGCGAGACCCTTCTGACACCGACCAAAATTTATGTAAAGCCAATGCTGAAGCTTTTTGATGAAGTGACCGTAAAGGCTGCTGCCCACATCACTGGCGGCGGATTCTACGAAAACATTCCAAGAAGTCTGCCGAAAGGTTATGGCGCCAAGATAAAAAAGGAAAATGTAAGAGTTCTGCCAATTTTCAAGCTCATCGCAGAAAAGGGCAGCATTCCTGAAAGAGATATGTTCAACACCTTTAATATGGGCGTGGGCATGACTGTTATCGTTTCTGCAAAGGACGCAGACAAAGCGCTGGAAGTGCTGCACGCTGCAGGTGAAGACGCATATATCCTCGGCGAGGTTGTAAAGAGTGAGGAAGGCGTGGAATTATGGTAAAAACAAAGATTGCTGTGCTGGTTTCTGGCGGCGGCACCAATCTGCAAGCTTTGATAGATGCTCAGAAAAGCGGCATTTTACACAGCGGTGAAATTGTGCTGGTCGCCAGCAACAAAGAAAACGCATATGCCCTAAAACGTGCACAGGAAAACGGGATTAAAGCGGTTTTTGCGATAGACGAGGAAGCGCTTCTCAAAATCATGGAAGCTGAAGGCATTGAACTGGTCATTCTTGCAGGATTTTTAAAGATCCTCAGCAGCGAATTTATTTCTGCTTATGAAAATAGAATCATCAATATTCATCCGTCATTGATTCCCTCGTTTTGCGGTAAAGGCGCTTATGGTCTGCATGTCCATGAAATGGCGCTTTCCTACGGGGTAAAACTTACAGGTGCTACGGTGCATTTTGTCAATGAAGTGCCTGACGGCGGTCAGATTATTGCCCAAAAAGCGGTTGAGATTCTGGAGGGTGATACGCCGGAGATTTTGCAAAGACGTGTTATGGAACAGGCGGAATGGGTGCTGCTTCCACAAGCAGCCGAAATGATTAGTGAAAAAATAGCGAAAGGAAAGAAATAGATGAACGTTTACGAAACTAAAACCATGAAAGCTGCTGTCAAAGGGAATTCCTATGTTGGCAGAGGCATCGTTCTCGGAAAGTCTAAAGATGGAAAAAAGGCTGTCAGCGCTTATTTCATCATGGGAAGAAGTGAAAACAGCAGAAACAGAATCTTCCTTGACGAAGGGGAAAATGTGATGATTAAACCCTTTGATGAATCTAAGGTGGAAGACCCGTCTCTGATTATTTATTATCCGATGCGTAAACATGAGAACAAGCTGATTGTAACTAATGGTGATCAGACCGACACGATTTACGAATTTTTAAAGGAGGGCAAATCCTTTGAGGAAGCACTGGATACCAGATGTTTTGAGCCGGACGGTCCAAACTGGACGCCGAGAATCAGTGGTATGTTTACATTTGGCGAAAAACTGACTTATAAAATGAGTATTTTAAAGAGCGCAGATGCGGAAGGCTCAGCTTGTAACCGCTATTATTTCAACTATGACGCTCTTTGCGGTTTGGGACATTTTATCCATACATATGTGCAGGACGGAAATCCGATTCCAACTTTCCAGGGAGAGCCTGAACGAGTTGAAATTCCAGATGATATCGACGCATTTACAAAGGAAATCTGGGATAACCTTGATGAAAATAATAAAATTTCCCTTTATGTAAGATATATTGATCTTGAAACTGGTGCAGCTGAAAACCGCATGATCAACAAAAACGCATAACCCTTTTAGAACAGATAGATAGAATGGAGCAATTGTAATGAAAGAATTTGAACTGAAATATGGATGTAATCCCAACCAGAAGCCTGCAAAGATTTACATGGCTGACGGAAGTGAACTGCCTCTTGAAATTTTAAACGGCAGACCGGGATATATCAATTTTTTAGATGCTTTTAACAGCTGGCAGCTTGTGAAGGAACTGAAGGAAGCCCTGGGTATGCCGGCAGCTACCTCTTTTAAACATGTCAGCCCTACATCTGCTGCTGTAGGCGTTCCGATGAGTGAAACGCTGAAAAAAGCCTGCTTTGTAGATGATATTGAAGGACTTGACGATTCACCTATTGCAACAGCCTATGCAAGAGCGAGGGGTACCGACAGAATGTCCTCCTTCGGCGACTGGGTTGCTTTAAGTGATACCTGCGATGCTGTGACTGCAACGATTTTAAAGAGAGAGGTTTCCGATGGAATTATTGCGCCGGACTATACCGATGAAGCGCTTGAAATTCTAAAAGGTAAGAAGAAGGGTGCTTACAATATCATCAAAATCGATCCTGACTATATGCCTTTTAAGCAGGAAATTAAGCAGGTCTACGGTGTAACCTTTGAGCAGGGCAGAAACGATTACAAGATTACGCCGGAGCAGTTGACAAATATTGTTACTGAAAATAAGACTTTAACCGAGGAAGCAAAGCGCGACCTTATTATCGCGCTGATTACGCTAAAATATACTCAGTCCAATTCCGTAGCCTATGCAAAAGATGGACAGGCAATCGGTGTTGGCGCAGGTCAGCAGTCCAGAATCCACTGCACCAGACTGGCAGGAAACAAAGCTGATTTCTGGCATTTAAGGCAGGCAGACAAGGTAATCAACCTGCCGTTCCGTGAAGATGTAGGCAGAGCTGTTCGTGATAACACCATTGACATATATCTGGGAGATGAATACGAAGATGTGCTGACAGATGGCGCTTGGGAAACCCTCTTTACCGAAAAGCCAGAACCGTTTACAAAGAAAGAGCAGCGCGCTTATCTTGACACCGTTACAGGAGTAGCTCTCGGCAGTGACGCATTCTTCCCGTTCGGAGATAACATCGAGCGGGCAAAGAAGAGCGGCGTATCCTATATCGCAGAACCGGGCGGCAGCGTTCGTGACGATCAGGTTATCGAAACCTGCGACAAATACGGCATGGTTACCGTATTCACCGGCATGAGACTGTTTCATCACTAATGGTTCTGCCCCGCAAGTGTATGTGGATACATGCACGAGTGGCAAGGCAGACCTTATGCTGGCGTTCTCCGGCTTTAGCCGGCTAAGAACGCGTCGTATAATGGAGTTGCTCCAATTTACGGAGTAAATTGATGAGAACTCCTTATGCTTTTGCGGCCCAAGAGCGAAGCGATTGGCAAGCCGCAAGTCGTATAATGGAGTTATACCCAGAAAGGACAAGGTATCAAATAATGAAAGTTATGGTTGTTGGCGGCGGCGGAAGAGAGCACGCCATCATCAAAAAAATAAAAAAGAGTCCAAAAGTATCCGAAATTTATGCGCTGCCAGGTAACGGCGGTATTGCATCTGATGCGACTTGCGTGGATATCGGTGCGAAGGATCTTGAAAATATTGTAAAATTCGCAAAGGAAAATGCCATTGAATTTGCTGTAGTTGCGCCGGATGATCCCCTTGTTTTGGGGCTTGTGGACCTCTTAAGAGCAGAAGGCATTCCTTGCTTTGGACCTGATAAAAAAGCTGCTATCATCGAAGGCAGCAAGGCTTTTTCCAAGGACTTAATGAAGAAATACGGCATTCCAACTGCTGCTTATGAAACCTTTACAGAGATGGAGAAAGCCCTTGCATATCTGGAAACCTGCAAGATTCCCGTGGTGGTAAAAGCGGACGGTCTGGCGCTGGGCAAAGGCGTTATCATTGCAGAGACTTTGGAAGCTGCCAAACAGGCAGTCCGGGATATGATGGAAGACAAAGTCTTCGGTGAAAGCGGCAGCAAAGTTGTCATCGAAGAATTCCTCACAGGACCGGAAGTTTCTGTCCTTTCCTTCACAGACGGCAAAACACTGGTTCCGATGGTATCTTCCATGGATCACAAGAGAGCTTTAGACGGCGATAAAGGACTGAATACCGGCGGTATGGGAACCGTAGCGCCGAATCCTTATTATACCGAAGAAATCGCAGAGCGCTGCATGAAAGAAATTTTCCTGCCGACCATGGAAGCGATGAACAAAGAGGGAAGATCTTTCAGCGGCTGCCTTTATTTCGGTCTGATGATTACAGAAGATGGACCGAAGGTCATCGAATACAACTGCCGCTTTGGCGATCCTGAAACCCAGGTTGTGCTGCCGCTTCTCGATAGTGACCTATTTGAGATTATGGAACATGTTGCTGCAGGAACTTTGGCAGAGGCAAATGTCAACTTTGCAGACGATGCGGCATGCTGTGTGGTTATGGCGTCGGAAGGCTATCCTGTCAGCTATGAGAAAGGCTTTGAGATTAAAATCGACGATGTAGAGGATGTTTACATTGCCGGCGCAAAGCTGTCTGCGGATGGCAGACTACTTACAAACGGCGGACGTGTTCTGGGTGTTACCGAAAGAGGCGCAGACATTGCAGAAGCCATCGAAAAAGCATATAACTCCGTAAAAAGAGTTACCTTTGACAATGCGTTTTATAGAAACGATATCGGCGCAAAGGCGTTGGCTGCATTAAATGAAAAATAGTAAAACAAAGTAGGGAGAATTATGGTTTATAGAATATATGTTGAAAAGAAAAAAGCTTTCGCCCATGAAGCAGCGTCTTTAAAAAACGATATCGTAAAACTGCTGCAGATTCAGAATTTGCAGGATTTGCGGATTGTAAACCGCTATGACGTTGAAAACTTGGACAGAGAACTATTTGACTATGCTGTAAGCACTGTGTTTTCTGAGCCGCAGGTAGATGATGCCTTTGAAAACCTTGATTTTGCAGGAGCAGATTATGTTTTTGCGGTAGAATTTCTGCCGGGACAGTTCGATCAGAGAGCAAATTCTGCAGCAGAATGTATTCAGATTATTTCCAAAGGCGAAAGACCTGCAGTTAGAACCGCTAAAGTATACCTGCTGCAAGGTTCTTTGACAAAGGCCGAACTTGCTGAAATTAAGAAGTATGTTATCAACCCGGTGGAAGCAAGAGAAGCGACCCTGGAAACCTTTGACACCCTGAAAGTGGACTACGAAATTCCGACAGAAGTTGCGGTTTTAAACGGTTTCAATGAGCTTGACGAAGCTGGACTTTTGGAATTTCTGAAAGACTACGGACTTGCCATGGATTTGGGCGATTTAAAATTCTGTCAGGAATACTTTAAAAGTGAAGACAGAAATCCGACTATTACGGAAATCAGGGTAATCGATACTTACTGGTCCGATCACTGCAGACATACCACCTTCAACACAACGATTGACAGTGTCAAGTTTGAAGATACTGCAGTGCAGGAAACCTATGAAGAATACATCAAAACCCGTGAGGAACTGGGCAGAACCAAGCCGATTAATTTGATGGATATCGGCACTATTGCCGCAAAATACCTGAAAAAGCACGGTTTACTTGATAAACTGGACGAGTCTGAGGAGATCAACGCCTGCACCGTAAAGATCGATGTAGATGTCGACGGCAGAACAGAAAAATGGCTGCTTTTATTTAAGAACGAAACCCACAACCATCCGACTGAGATTGAGCCTTTTGGCGGTGCTGCAACCTGTGTTGGCGGTGCCATCAGAGACCCGCTTTCAGGAAGAAGCTATGTATATTCTGCTATGCGTGTTACTGGTGCGGCTGACCCGTTAAAGCCGGTTTCTGAAACTATGGAAGGAAAACTTCCGCAGAGAAAGATCGTAACGACTGCTGCTAACGGCTACAGCTCCTACGGAAACCAGATTGGACTTGCTACAGGGCAGGTAGATGAACTTTACCATCCAGGCTACGTGGCTAAGAGAATGGAAATAGGCGCAGTAATCGCTGCAGCGCCTGCTGAAAACGTGCGCAGAGAAAGACCTGTTGATACTGACAGAGTCATTCTCCTAGGCGGAAAAACCGGTCGTGACGGCTGCGGTGGTGCAACCGGCTCCTCCAAGTCCCACACAACTGAATCTTTGGAAAGCTGCGGCGCTGAGGTACAGAAGGGTAATGCACCGGAAGAAAGAAAGCTGCAGAGACTCTTTAGAAATCCGGAGGCTTCCAAACTGATTAAGCGCTGTAACGACTTTGGCGCAGGTGGAGTATCTGTTGCTATCGGAGAACTGGCTGATGGTCTTGAGATTAACCTGAACGCAGTGCCGAAGAAATACGATGGTCTTGACGGAACTGAGCTTGCCATCAGTGAATCTCAGGAAAGAATGGCTGTTGTCGTTGCTGAAAGTGATGTAGAGCGTTTCTGTGAACTGGCTGTTTCTGAAAATCTGGAAGCCACAGTTGTAGCAGAAGTAAAGGAAAATCCATATTTAAAGATTTTCTGGAACGATAAGCCGATTGTAAATATTTCCAGAGCTTTTCTTGACACCAACGGTGCAGAAAAGCACATTGATATTGAAATCCCAATGCACGAGGACTTTGAAAAGAAAGTCAGCGGTGGCTTTTCGCAAGCATATAAGGCTCTGGCAGGAGACCTAAACGTCTGCTCTAAGAGGGGCTTATCCGAGCGTTTTGACTCCACCATCGGCGCAGGCACTGTCTTAATGCCATTTGGCGGAATCAGACAGAGAACGCCGAATCAGGCAATGGTAAACTTGATTTCTGTAGAAAAGGGACACACTGACACCTGCTCACTGATGTCCTGGGGCTATAACCCGTATATCGCAGAGGCAAGTCCTTATCACAGCGCATATCTGGCAGTGGTGGAATCCGTATCCAAACTGATTGCTGCGGGAGCGTCCTTTGAAGATGTGTACCTGTCTTTTCAGGAATACTTTGAAAAACCAATGCGCGAACCGAAGCGCTGGGGGAAACCGATGGCTGCAGTTCTGGGCGCATTCAAAGCACAGAAGGAGCTGGGCGTGGCGGCGATTGGCGGTAAGGACTCCATGAGCGGAACCTTTGAAAACATTGACGTTCCACCAACGCTAGTATCTTTTGCAGTTACTACAGGTGATGCTAGGAGGATTATTTCACCGGAGTTTAAACAGGTAGACGGTAATGTTGTTATGTTTACCCCAGAGAAAGACAAAGAAGGTCTCCCAAAGGCTGAAAGCCTGAAAGAAATTTACGATACGGTCCACAGACTTATCTCAGACGGTAAAATTGTCAGCGCTTATACACCAGGATTTGGTGGTGTTGCGGAAGCCATATTGAAAATGACTATGGGTAATGACATCGGTTTTGCCTATGATTCTGTGGATATGGAAACCATTTTCGGCTATCAGTACGGCGGATTTGTTGCTGAACTGGTAGAAGAAGCTGAAATCTCTGCAGACGGATTTTCTGTGATTACCCTTGGTAAAACGACAGCAGAGAAGACCATCACTTATGGCGCTGAATCTCTTGCGCTTACTGATCTTTGTAAGATTTATGAGGATAAGCTGGAGTCAATTTACACTTGCAACATTGAAACTGAAAGCAGCAAGCTTGAAACTTTCCGCTATGAGGCGGCAGAAAGACCACATGCTAAGGTAAAGGTGGATGTGCCAAAGGTACTGATTCCGGTATTCCCGGGTACCAACTGCGAATATGACTCCGCAAAGGCATTCCGTGACGCCGGCGCAGAGGCTGAGATTTTCGTTGTAAACAACCTGACTGCTGCTTCTATTGGAAAATCCGTAGAAGACTTCGCTGCAAAAGTGCGTGAATCCCAGATTATCTTTATTCCAGGCGGTTTCTCCGGCGGTGATGAACCGGACGGTTCCGGAAAGTTTATCACTGCATTCTTTAGAAATCAGGAAGTAAAGGAGGCCGTGACCGATTTACTGGACAACAGAGATGGTTTAATGCTGGGTATCTGCAATGGATTCCAGGCGCTGATCAAACTGGGCCTTGTGCCTTATGGCAAAATCATCGATACCGATGAAAACTGCCCGACACTGACTTTCAACGAAATCAGCCGCCACCAGTCTAAACTGGTCAGAACAAGAATTGCTTCCAATAAATCTCCATGGCTTGCAAATACAACGCCTGATCAGATTTATACCGTTCCGATTTCCCACGGCGAAGGAAGATTTATCGCCTCAGAAGGGCTGATTCGTGACCTTGCGGAAAACGGTCAGATTATCACCCAGTATGTGGATCTTGAAGGAAATGTAACTTCGGACATTCAGTACAATCCGAACGGTTCCTACTTTGCTATCGAGGGTATCACTTCACCTGACGGCAGAGTACTGGGCAAGATGGGACACTCCGAAAGAACCGGCGCAAATCTCTACAAGAACGTGCCAGGTGACTTCGACATGGGTATGTTCTGCGCTGCTGTAGAATATTTTAAGTAAAATATGAATAGGTTAAATTAGAGTTAGAATTAGCCTCCGCCTGCCAAAAGCTTTCGGAGGCTGATTTTTATAAAGAAAGAGAGGTTTTATATATGGATACAAGGTATCAAGTTGTTATGAGCCAGGTTATGCTGCCACATCAAGCCAATGTAGCGGGTAATGTACACGGTGGTGAAATTATGAAATTTATGGATACAGCAGCAGGAGCCTGCGCTATGAAATATGCAAGAAGCAACTGCGTTACAGCTAGAGTGGACGAACTGATTTTCCACCTGCCGATTTTTGTCGGAGCACTAGTAACCTGCACTGCAACCATTGCATACGTAGGAAACACTTCTATGGACGTTTACGTGCGCGTAGATTCTGAAGACATGGAATCCGGAAATGGTCCAGAAAAAGCTCTGTGTGCTCATTTTACTATGGTTTCCATGAACAAAGCCGGAAGACCTCAGAAAGTGCCTGCATACATACCGGAAACGGAAGAAGAAAAAATACTTTGGGAAGAAGCCGCAGCGAAAGTGAAGGCTAGAAAAAGATAAAATCTCATACGCAAATTTTAATCATATTTGCCTGTCCTACTCATATAGTATTAGAGAAAGGACAGGTATTTTTTATGAACCATTTTGAGAAAGTTTTCCAGTGCTTTCCCATAGAAGTCCAGCGGCAGATTGGCGGGCTTGCATCGGAAATACAGGAGGAAATCAACGAAATTCGAGTGTACCGGGGAAAACCGGTACAGCTTTACGCAGGGAAAAATCAGTACTTGCTGAAGGGCTATATCACCGGCGGACAAATTCACAGTCTCTTAAATAATCTGATGAAATTTTCCTATTATGCTTACGAAGATGATATCGCAAAAGGCTTCATTACTATTGATGGCGGACATCGGGTGGGTCTTTGCGGCAAAGCAGTGGTGGAGGATGGGAAGGTTACTCTGATTCGTGATATCAGTTCTCTCAACATTCGTTATTCCAGAGAGATGATAGGCTGCAGCGACAAAATCATGCCTTACGTCTTTAATGAACAGGGGAATCTTTGCAATCTGCTCATTGTCTCGCCTCCAGGCTGTGGTAAGACTACATTGCTCCGGGATTTAGCAAGAAATATCAGTCTGCAGGGTATTAAGGTCGGTATTTGTGATGAGCGCTCTGAAATTGCTGGTATGTCCGGCGGCATCAGCGCTTATACTTTTGGAAATGCGGTGGATGTGCTGGATGGCTGTCCAAAGGCATCGGCTATGCAGATGATGGTTCGTGCCATGTCTCCTCAGCTTCTCATTACAGATGAAATCGGAACAAAGGCAGACGCAGACGCAATCAGAAGCTGCAGCGGAAGCGGTGTAAAGGTAATCTGTTCCATGCACGGAAGCTGCATGGAGGATTTGAAAAAAACAGGAGTTTGGGAAATTGTTGAAGGGAATTCTTTTGATTACATTATATTTCTCACAGATCAGCCAGTTATCGGAACAGTAAAGGAGATTTGCCATGGTTAAGATAATTGGACTATTTCTGGGCGTCATAGGCTGTGGTGCAATCGGACTGTTAAAAGCACGAGATATCAAAGATCGAAAACAGCTGCTTCTTGAATTCAAAAGCCTGCTTCTCCACATTTCCACAGAAATCAGCTATTTTAAGGAACCGCTTCCGCAGATTTTTGAGCGTCTGTCGGCGGAAAACGAAGGCGCATGTGGGCTCCTTCTGAGAAATTGCCTGACCAGCTATTTGACAAGCGGTAGAGACATGGGAGAACTTTGGAAAGATTCGGTGGATTTCGTATATGAAAGTCTTCCTGTTACTGAGCAGGATGTAGTACTCATGAAGAAATGCGCAGATTTTCTTGGACAAAGCGATTTCAAGAGGCAGCAGGAGCACTTTCTGCTTTTACACAGGCAGCTTGATGAGCAGATTGAGGAGGCGCAGAGGTGGATTGATTCTAAAGGGAAAATGTATGAAAGACTGGGTTTTTCGGCAGGTCTTGTAATCGCCATTGCACTGATATAGATATAAAACAAAGGGGGAAAAGACATTGGAAATCAGTATTATTTTCAAAATTGCAGGTATCGGCATTTGTATAGCGCTGGTGAATCAGATTCTGGTTAAGGCAGGAAAGGATGAAATGGCAATGATGACAACGCTTGCCGGTGTAATCATTGTGCTGGTAATTATCGTCAAAATGCTGGCAGAATTCTTTGAAACGATGAAAGTCTTTATGGAATTTTAGTGATGGAAATATTAAAAATTGCCATGCTTGCACTCCTTGCAGTGGCACTGATTACACTGGTAAAGAGCTATAAGCCGGAGTTTGGGATTTACGTGGTCATCGCATGCAGTATTTTGATTCTCTATTTTATGATTGACAGCTTGAAATATGCTGTGGCGTATGTATCGGGGCTGTACGAGAAACTGGAATACGGAAAAGGATATTTTCCCATTATTATAAAGGTTCTCGTCATTGCTTACGTTACCGAATTCACTTCGCAGCTTTGCAAAGATGCGGGGGAGACATCGATCGGCGCAAAGGTAGAACTGGCGGGAAAGGTGATTATCTTTTGTGTTGCGATTCCGGTATTTGTGTCGATTATCAGTCTGGTGGAGGAACTGTTATAAACTATGGAATTTGATGAAATTTTAAAGGAACAGATGAAAAAAATCGTCGATGAGAAGCAGACTGACTCGCTTTCTGATTATGCCAGCGGTCTATCCGGGGGAATTTCTGATTACTTTACGCTGGATAAAATCGTAGACGCAACACTAAATGGGGAGAGCATTTTTAGTTCAGAGGATATGATTTCCAGTTTAAAGGCGCTGTTTCTCTATGAATTAAAGGCGGCACTGGTGGTGGGTGTGGAAATACTGACCGTCTGCATCGTCATCGGTCTTCTTAAAAATCTATCTGGCTCCTTTGGAAAAAAAGGTGTCACGGAGATTGCAAGTCTTGTCTGCAGCATCGTCATCATCGGTCTTGCTGTCAGCAATTTTCAGACCATCTACCAGATGACCATTGACGCGATTGCAACGATTACATACACGATGGAGCTTTTGCTCCCAGTGCTCATAACCATACTCATTTCCATGGGACAGGTGACGGGTGGAACAATTATGAGTCCGCTGATATTGACTGCGATTACGATTTTTGAATCGATTCTAAAGAACATCGTGCTGCCGGCACTGTTTCTATCGACGGTACTCAGTTTGCTCAATTGTTTAACAGAAAAAGATTACGTAAACCATTTATCTAAATTTCTGAGACAGGCGGCGCTCTTTGTGACCGGACTGGTGCTGACGCTAATGTCGGGAATTGTCGCTGTGCAGGGGCTTATTACACAGACTTCGGACAGCCTGATTATGGGAACGGCAAAGTATTCCTTGGATGCGTTTATTCCCATCGTCGGTGGGTTTACTGCAGACACTGTGGAGCTTTTTATCAAGTGCATGGGATCAATTAAAGGAATTGTAGGGATTTTTGGAATTCTCCTCATTGTATCCCTTATGCTGATTCCTATACTAAAAATCATGGCAATTTCTGTCATATATAAAGTGACGGCGCTGCTGATTGAACCGGTCGCCTCAAAGAAAATTGCCGCAGGGGTTTCAGACATTGGCACGTGTCTTGTTACCATGGGCGCTATCGTGTTCTTTGCATCACTTTTGTTTATCATTTTTATTACATCCATTATTCGTCTCGGAGGCAGCATATGAGCGTGATTACAGCATGGGTCAAAGACATTTTCATCGTAATTTTAGCGATTACCTTTCTGGAGATTTTGCTGCCAGAAAGTTCCATGGCAAAGTATCTGAAGTTTATTTTTTCTATCATCGTACTGGCGACAATTTTATCACCGCTGGCAAGTTTTTTGGAATAAATAGACAGATAAAAAATATTTTTTAAGAGAGGGTATTATGTTTGAGAAGCTAAAAATCACAAAAGATACCATAGTCAAGATCATTACGCTTTTGCTTATCGCCTCGGTATTTCTTTTGACTATGAGCGTTTTAACTGATGACAACGACAGCAGAAAGCAGGTGACCGATGACGATGGCGCCACAGAAACCATGCTGTGCAGCTTTTTATCGGAAATCAAAGGAGTGGGTGATGTCAATGTGATGATGGAGTACGATGAGAATCGTGCGGTAACCGGAGTAATCGTAACTGCCGAGGGTGCGAGTGACCCTGTAGTAAAAAATGATATTGTAAAAGGGGTAGCAACCTTATTTGATTTGCCGGTTTCCAGCGTAATGGTATTTGAAAAAAGTCAGGAGGATTGAGAAAGATGAAAAAGAAATTTAAACTAGATTTAAAAGGATTTTTTAATAAGAAAGAAAATGTGGCAGTTGCCGCTTTAGCCTTGGTATTTTGTGCAGGACTTGTTGTGACGGAAGTCAAAGCTAACAATATTCCACTTCACGACGGAGATGTTCTTGTGGACAGCCGCAACATTGCGCAGGTTGAGGAGGATTCGAATTCTGAAAGCAGTACTGATGGAGACAGTGAAAAGACTGAAAAAACTGCAGGGGATGACGTGAATGGTGAAGATGGCGAAGGAGATGCCGCTACAAAGGGCAATACCTTTGCGGAAAAAAGAGCAAAACTAGATCTTGAAAGAAATGAACTGATTGCAGGCTATGACAGCACCATCAAGAATTCCACTAACGACGCAGAGAAGAATAACGCTGTGGCAAACAAAGAAAAACTGACCAAATATATGGAACAGGAAGTTTCTATCGAAAGTCTGATCAGCAGCAAAAATCTGCCGGAATGCCTTGTTATCATCACAGAAAGCACCATCACCGTAACTGTCGATGAGCAGGAACTGACACAAAACACTGTAGCCAAAATCTGCAATATTGTCATGGCAGAAACAGGCAGAGGTGCCGATAAAATCATTATTCAGAGTAACTACTAAAGCATTTTCTAAATAATAGCAAATACTTATATAAATAATATAAATAAAATCAAAAAGCCACACCAAGACAATGTGGCTTTTTTACATAGCTGAATCCATAAGATGTGTTTGAGAGAGGAAGCAAAATCCTTTACAGATGGACCGAAACAAGGTATGATGAAAGTGGAAACCTGACTAGCGATGGGGCGTTTTATATAATACATCAGCGGATGTCCAGAGAAATCTGAAGAATATAATTTGCGCAGGATACTGTAAGACTTGGTGCAATCCTGCATTGCAATGAAACACATACTTTAGAGGTTTTGGAGAATTTGGATTTATAAAAATGGAAAAACTTAGACGTTACATTCGTATTGAAAAAGCAATTATATTGTGTATACTTACAGCGATTTTCTTGATTGATCTATGCTGCGTATTTTTCTATGGGATAGACGTCTTAAATATAGTTTTCTTTCTTATAGACATTGGAATGATTATTTTAAATTTCCATCCTGTAACGGGTAATTTTTGCTGCTGGATTGAGATTCGTGGTGCTGAGATATATTTGCTGAATTTCAAAGGCGAAATACGCAGGTTTTCTGCTGGAGATATTATTAAAGTTGTATATGGATTTATGTTTTATAGACTATATTTTTGGAAAGACGGAAAACAAGTGATAATCCAATGTCATCCTAGAGTGAAAGTCAGTAAAAACGGAAAAAAACATAGAGGGATTTGGCTCGAGGATTTTCCGCAGGCAAAGTTTGAGGATAAGTAAGAAGCAAATCATTTGGGTAGGCAAAAAAGGATTTTAACCTGCCTTAAGATTTTCCTTCAAAAATGTATAAATCTATAGTCAATATCGTTGGTGTAACTTGCATAATCCGCAAGATATGTGAATTTGCATACGGTAATTTTACGTAAATGGAAAGTTTTATCACTAAAATGGGCTCAATTGACCCGATTATCACAACAAACTTATACATTTTTCTCAGATTCTTAGATTTTCGGTTAAGTTTTAAAGAATTTCTTATACATTTTTCTAATGTAATTCTCGTATAAGTTAAACCCTGCTATTTTCATCTAAAGCTCATGCAAACCAGGTGGTTTGTGCAATCTTAATTTCGCAAGTATGCCTGTGGTTTTCTTTCCCCGAAACATTGCGAAGGTCTCTGAATAATGATATAATGAATGCAGAGATTTATACCGGCGCTGCCGATGACAAATTTTGAATGAATAGAGGTTACGTATGCAGGAAGAAAATATTGGCACCGTTAAGATTTCTGACGATGTGATTACAGCTTGTGCGGCCAGCGCCGCTTTGCAGATTGAAGGCGTATGTCAGCTTGCCGGAGGTTTTACAGATAATCTTTCCATCAATATTTTGGGAAAAGAGCCGGAAGGCAAAGGGATTAAGCTGTCCCGCGACGAAGAAGGAATTTCTCTGGACGTTTACGTCATCGTAGCGTACAGAGTCAAGATACCTCAGCTTGCCTGGGATATTCAGAGCCATGTCAAGAGCGAGATTGAATCAGTCACAGGTCTGAAAGTAAAAGAAGTAAACATACATGTACAGGGCGTGAGCCTGCCCGGAGAGGAAGATAAGAACTAGATGACAAGAACAGAAGCCAGAGAATTTATGATGCAGGTTTTTTTTCAGATGGAAGCCTGTGGAGATTTTGATGTAAACAGTAGAACTGATTTCATGAGTCAGGAGAAGATCAGAGACCAGAAGGAATACTGCAATGAGCTACATTCGCTGCTATGCAACAAAAAAGACGAAGTTGACGATTTACTTAGAAAGTACAGCACAAAATGGAAAATCGAAAGAATGCCAAAGACCGACCTTGCGGTGCTGCGTCTTGCAGTATGCGAGATGCGCTATGGTAAAGTTCCTGCGGCAGTATCCATCAATGAGGCTGTAGACTTAGCGAAAAAATATGGAACCGATGATTCAGGAAAATATGTCAACGGCATTTTGGGAAGAATTGCAGAGGAACTGGCAGCAGAACCTGCTGCAGTGTCTTACGAGGAAGAACATGCGTAAGCTGTCTCTTGGCATTGACACCAGCAATTATAAGACTTCTGTAGCCCTGACAGACCATAGCGGCGAAATTTTATCCAATCTGCAGCAGTATCTGACTGTAAAGAAAGGTGAGCGGGGGCTGAGGCAGTCGGCGGCGCTTTTTCAGCATGTGCAGAATCTGCCGCATCTCCTTGAAGAAACCTTTGAAACTTTAGCAAAGCTGCGCCGGGAAGAAGAAGCAGAAATTGCCTGCATCAGCGTGTCGGAAAAGCCAAGACCTGTAGATGGCTCCTATATGCCTTGCTTTTTGGCGGGGCTTTCTACAGCAAAATCCATCGCAGCGGCTCTTGGCGTGCCGTGTTATACCTTTTCCCATCAGGAAGGGCATATCGAAGCAGCGCGCTGGCGTTCGCCGCTTGCAGAGGCGAATCGCTTTATTTCTTTTCATTTTTCCGGCGGCACCACGGAGGCGCTGCTGGTGAGCGAAGATGGAATTTCCATCGTAGGTGGTTCAAAGGATTTAGCCTTTGGGCAAGTGCTGGACAGGGTAGGCGTTGCACTGGGCATGGAATTTCCGTGTGGTCAGTCTTTGGACGAAATAGCAGTGGCAGCACAGGCTGCCGACGGACAGGTTAAGGATAATTTCCTGCCTAAAATCAAATGTGAAGAAGGATATATCAATCTTTCGGGCATAGAGACAAGATGCCAGAGAAGCCTTACAGAAACAGCGCCGGAAGTTCTGATTCCTATGTTGTTTCAAAGAATTTCTGAGGCGATTTGTGATATGAGTCTATATCTTGTAAACACCTATCAGACGGAAAGCATTCTCTTTGCTGGCGGTGTTTCAGCAAGCAGTCTGATACGAAAAAATTTAGAAACAAAGCTTTCAAAGATGCAGATTCACTTCGGTGAACCAGCGCTTTGTACCGACAATGCGGCAGGCATTGCGCTCCTTGGAGGAAAGAAACAATGGCTTTAAAACCGGTAACTGTTTCACAACTGAATGAATATATTTCCCGGGTAATCGGCACGGATCCGCTTCTTGGCGCTGTAGTAGTGAAAGGTGAAATTTCCAATTTGAAGTATCACGGCAGCGGACATGTGTACTTTTCCATTATAGACGCGACGAGCAAAATCAACTGTTTTTTACCACGGGATTACGCCATGAGCTTGCATTATCCACTGGAAGACGGCATGGAAGTGACCTTGACTGGCAGTGTCAGTGTCTTTAAAAAGAATGGCACTTATTCTCTCTACGTAAAAATCGTGGAGGTTTCAGGGGAGGGAAACCTTGCTATCGCCTTTGAAAAGATGAAAGAAAAGCTGAGCAAGGAAGGACTCTTTGACCAGTCCCACAAGAAACCTATACCAAAGTATCCGAACAAAATCGGCATTGTAACTTCTGCCACGGGAGCGGCGGTCAAGGATATTCTCAAAATCTTAAAAGGCCGCAATCACCTTGTCGATGTGATGATCTTTCCGGTGCTTGTGCAGGGAGAGGCGGCTTCTGCGGATATTGCCGCTATGCTTGACTATATCAATGAGAATTTTGATGATATCGATACACTGATTGTAGGAAGGGGCGGCGGCTCTGCCGATGACCTTTGGGCATTTAACGAGGAAAACGTGGCGAGAGCCATTTATCGCTCGGAAATTCCTATTATCTCTGCTGTGGGACACGAAATAGACTTCACCATAGCTGATCTTGTGGCGGATTTGCGGGCTGAGACTCCGACCGCAGCGGCGCAGCTTGTTGTACCCGATACGGAGCAAATGCGAAAGCAAATGGAAGATTTAAAGGAACATCTCTACATTCAGCTTTCCAACAAGCTGATGTATCACAGGCTGCTCATCGACAATCTGGCAAAGGAGATGAAAAACTGCTTAAATGGGCAGATTGCCAAGCTGGAGAATGAGCTTACACAGTCCAAACTGCTTCTTGAGGAGAACAATCCAACGCAGATTCTGGAAAATGGCTACAGCGTCCTTACAGATGAGGATGGTAAAGTCATTTCCGCAATCAGCCAGCTTTGCGAAAAGCAAGAATATAAAATTACCCTGCAGGACGGTTTCGCCAAATGCAGGATTACAGAAATAGGAGGAAACCAGCGATGAATCAGGGGAATTTTGAAAAGGCGTTGCGTGAACTGCAGACTATGGCAGAAAAAATCAAATCTCAAGAGACAAGCCTTGAAGAAGCCATTTCCTGTTATGAGGAAGGCATGAAGTATTACAAAACCTGCAGCGATATTTTGGAACAAGCGAAACAGAAAATCGAAACCTTTGAAGGAGAGGTGTAACCCATGATGCGAGAAAATTATGATGAATACAAAGAAATGATTAACGAGTACCTATTGGATTTTATGCCGAGCATTGACACCAAGAGCAGCGTTCTCTATGACTCAATGAAGTATTCCTTGATGGCTGGCGGAAAGCGGATACGGTCTGTGCTGCTTTTAGCTGCCTGTGAGTTTGCAGGTGGAAACGCAAAAGACGCATTGCCTTATGCCTGCGCTATCGAGTACATTCACACCTATTCTTTAATTCATGACGATTTGCCGGCTATGGATAACGATGATTTACGCCGCGGCATTCCGACCAATCACAAGGTCTTTGGCGACGGCATTGCGGTACTTGCCGGGGACGGTCTTCTGACCACTGCTTTTGAAATTATGAGCAAGGACATGTTCTTGTTCTTTGATAATATGAAGGAGTTAAAAAAACGTATCAACGCATCCTACACCATCGTCAAGCACTCCGGCGTGCAGGGCATGGTCGCAGGGCAGGCTTCGGATATAGACTCCGAACACAAACAATGCTCCAACGAAATGCTGGAATACATTCACATCAATAAAACAGGAGCCCTGATTGTAGCAGCCATCAGAGCAGGACTTTACCTTGGCGGCGCTGACGAAGAGATGATGAAAGATTTGACCTGCTATGCGGAGAATCTGGGGCTTGCTTACCAGATTGCCGACGATATTTTAGACATCAAAGGCAATGTAGAAGAACTGGGCAAAAACACCGGAAAAGACGCAGAATGTGAAAAAATTACCTATGTTGCCTTAAACGGCATGGAGGCTTCAGAGCAGCGCCTCAAAGAATTGACCATAAACGCTGTGGAATCCATTGAAAAATATTACGACAATGCGGAGTTTTTCAGAGATTTGGTTTTGAGACTGGAAAACCGCACAAAATAAAGGATAAAACGGAGAATTTGAATGAGTAATGAACTGGAACAGTATCAGTTTCCGGACGACCTGAAAAAGATGGACAAGGATGAGCTGTCTCTTTTGAGTTATGCTATACGGGATTTTTTATTAGATAAGGTATCAAAGACAGGAGGCCATTTGGCCTCCAATCTTGGCGTAGTGGAACTAACGATTGCTTTGCACAAGGTCTTTGACAGCCCGAAGGACAAAATTATTTGGGATGTAGGGCACCAGTCCTACGTACACAAAATTTTAACCGGACGAGCTTCAGAATTCGACCATTTGCGCCAGATGGGCGGAATCAGCGGATTTCCAAAGACTAAGGAAAGTGTTCACGACGTGTATGAGACTGGACATTCCAGTACCTCAATTTCCGCTGCTGCGGGCATGGCTGCTGCGAGAGATCTAAAAGGCGAAGACCATGAAGTCATTGCAGTCATCGGTGATGGTTCTCTCACCGGCGGTATGGCATATGAAGCATTGAACAATGTAGGGGCTTCTAAGTCCAAAATGATTGTGGTGCTCAATGACAACGGCATGTCTATTTCAAGAAACATTGGCGGCGTATCGCAGCATCTGTCGAAGCTTCGGACCTCTAACAGTTATCTTCATGCAAAAAAAGCTATCAAGAAAGCACTGGGCAGCATTCCTGTCATCGGAAACGATATCAGTTCCAATTTGGCGCATGCAAAGGACAGGTTAAAATATGCGTTGCTGTCAGGGGGCGTCATCTTTGAAGAACTGGGATTTACCTATTTGGGACCGGTGGACGGACATAATCTGGAGGAACTTTTAGATGTGCTGCAGATCGCAAAGAATATTGACGGCCCAGTTTTCATCCATATTATAACAAAAAAAGGAAAAGGCTATCGGACGGCGGAAATTAATCCCAATAAATTTCACGGAATCGGACCTTTCAATCCGGAAACCGGCGCTGCTCTGCAGCAGGCAGAGCGAACCTACTCCAAAGTCTTTGGCAGTGCTTTAGTGGGGCTTGCTGAGGAAGACGAACGAATTGTTGCTATTTCTGCTGCCATGTGTGATGCTACAGGTCTCGGGGCTTTTGCAAAGCGGTATCCGACCAGATTTTTTGATGTAGGTATCGCAGAAGCTCATGGCGTAACTTTTGCAGCAGGTCTTGCAAAAGCCGGTATGAAGCCGGTGGTTGCCATCTATTCCTCTTTCTTGCAAAGAGGGTACGATCAGATTATTGAGGATGTCTGTCTGCAGAAACTGCCAGTAGTCTTTGCCATCGACAGGGCAGGGATTGTAGGCGCGGACGGAGAAACACACCATGGTGTTTTCGACCTTTCATATTTGAGATCGATTCCAAATATGACCGTGTTGACTCCAAGAGACGGTACTCAGCTTTGCACTATGCTGAGTTATGCACTCTCCCTTGGTACACCTGTAGCAATTCGCTATCCGAGAGGCGTCTGCGACTTTGATACTGCAAATCTGATGCCGTATGCCGGAGAAAACCGACGCAAGACAAAAGGTAAAGACGTTGATATCTGGGCAGTGGGGAAGATGACCACTGTTGCAGAGGAGGTCCGGGTGGTTCTTTTGGAGAAAGGAATTGAAGCAGGCATCATCGAAGTAGGCTGTGTAAAGCCGATGGATTTGTCTTGCCTTGAAAAAAATAAAACAATTGTAACCTTAGAAGATAATCTCCTTGCCGGAGGCTTTGGCGAAGGATTTCGGGCAGAGACAGGGTGCAGTGATGTACTCAGTTTTGGATGGCCTGCCCAGTTTATAGAACATGGTAGCTGTGACGATTTGTATCATAAGTACGGACTTGATACGGCGTCCATTGCAGAAAGGATTTGTGAACACCTTGAAAGAAAGGCTTGATATTTTATTAGTAAAAAAAGGATATTATCAGTCCCGCGAGCGGGCAAAAGCTGCCATCATGGCAGGGATTGTCTATGTCGATGGACAGCGCAGCGATAAAGCGGGAAATCAGGTAGATACGGAGGCAGAGATTTTCGTAAAAGAGAATCTCTGTCCTTATGTGAGCAGAGGCGGCTTGAAACTTGAAAAGTCTATGGGGCATTTTAATCTGCAACTTAATGGGGCAGTCTGCATGGACATCGGTGCCTCCACTGGCGGCTTTACCGACTGCATGCTGCAAAACGGTGCTTCCAAAGTTTATGCCATCGATGTGGGCTATGGACAGCTGGACTGGAAACTTCGAAATGACGAGAGAGTCGTCAATATGGAAAAATGTAACGTCCGCTATCTGGATACCGATTTGATTGCAGAACCTATCAATTTTATCAGTATTGATGTGTCATTTATTTCTCTGCGGTTGATTTTTCCTGTGGCGGCTGCTGTTCTTGCAGATGCCGGGGAGATCGTCTGCCTCGTAAAGCCGCAGTTTGAAGCCGGAAGAGAGCAGGTTGGCAAAAAAGGTATTGTCAGAGATCGAAATGTTCACAGAGAAGTCATCGAAAATGTGATTTCTTATGGGGAGGCTAACGGTCTATATGCCCATGGTTTGACATTTTCTCCGGTTACCGGCGCAAAAGGTAATATAGAATATCTTTTACATCTTTCCAAATCAAGGGAAATGTGTTATAATGTATCATGTATACAAGAAGTGGTTGAAAACTCTCATGCAGAGTTAGAATAAGCACGTATATTTTTTAGGAAAACAAGGAGATCGAGAGAAATGAAATTATCAAACAAAGTGGAAGCAATGCAGTTTTCACCAATCAGAAAATTCAACCCGATTGCACAGAAAGCAAAGGACGCAGGTAAGAAAGTTTATCACCTGAACATCGGTCAGCCGGACGTAGAAACACCGGCATGCTTTATGGATGCAATCAGAGCTTATGAAAACAAAGTAATCGCTTATGCTGAATCCGGCGGTATTACTGAACTGCAGGACGCTGTATCTGATTACTTCAAAACTTACGGTATGGAAATCGGCAGAAACGATATGATCGTTACAACCGGTGGTTCTGAAGCACTGACCATGACTTTCCTGGCACTGCTCAATGAAGGTGACGAAGTTCTCATCGCAGAACCGTTCTATACCAACTACCATACATTTGCTACTTCTGCAGGCGGTAAGGTTGTTCCTATTACTACAAAAGCAGAGGAAGGCTATCATTATGCAAAGAGAGAGCAGATTGAACCGCTGATTACAGAAAAAACGAAGGCTATCTGCTGCATTAACCCAGGTAATCCAACCGGTACTGTACTTACTAAAGAAGAAATGCAGTTGATCGGCGATATCGCAAAGGAACACGACCTGTGGATTATCGCGGACGAAGTATACAGAGAATTTGCTTATGACGGAAGAGAAGCCGTTTCCTTCGGTCAGGTCAAGGACGTAGAAGACAGAGTTATCATCATTGACTCCGTTTCCAAGAGATTCTCCGCTTGCGGCGCAAGAATCGGTCTGCTGGTTTCCAAGAATCAGGAATTTATGCAGAGCGTGATGAAGATTGCACAGGGCAGACTTTGCGTATCCACCGTTGACCAGGTTGGCGCTGCTGCACTGTTTAAACTGCCAGCTTCTTACTACGATGAAGTAAAAGCTGAATACTGCGGAAGAAGAGACGTCGTATACGAAGAACTGATGAAGATTCCTGGCGTTGTTTGCAGAAAGCCTGGCGGCGCATTCTATATGACTGCAAAACTTCCTGTGGACAGTGTAGAAGACTTCCTGATGTTCCTTCTGACTGAGTTTGAAGATAACGGTGAAACTGTTATGTTTGCACCTGCTGAAGGTTTCTATGCAACACCAGGTCTTGGTAAAGATGAAATGCGTATCGCATACGTGCTGAATCAGGCAGATATGAGAAGAGGCGTAGAGCTGATCAGATTGGGAATCGAGGCTTATAACAAGAGATAAGCACTGCGAGAGTACCAAGCTGCAGAATCTGCATAAGCTGTGGAACATTGTAATCCGAGAAGTTTGTGCATCGACTCAGCGGCTGCCTTGACAAAATTGACAAAAAATCATGATTTAGTCAATTCTGTCAAAGAAATCGGGTTAAAACATTGCTAAAATTGACAGATTCTAAGATTCTTGTCAATTCTGTCAAAAACTTCGAGAAAATTGAGGGAAATTGAGGTGTTTTTACCTGATTTATTGACAAAAAACGAAAAATATTTTGATTTTGTCAATGTTGATAAAAAAGATAAGCAAGGGGCATGGATAATTCTGTGTCCCTTTTGTTTTAAATGGAAGGTAGTGTATATAAATGGAAATCAAAACAATTTGCGATAATCCACAGCTTTTAGTCGAAGCTGCCTCTTGGTTTTCGGACAAATGGGGCGTGCCTTTAGAAGCATACATGGAAAGTATGAAAGCATATATTGGTAATCCTGTCGGAATTCCGAAATGGTTTGTTATTTTAGATGAGAAAGAGAGTACTATTGCCGGCGCAGGTATCATCGAAAATGACTTTCATCAGAGAAAGGATTTAACTCCAAACCTGTGCGCGCTGTTTGTTGAACCGCCCTATCGAAAACAAGGTTTAGCGAAAAAGCTGATGGATTTTGCGAGAAAAGAAACCCAAGCAGCAGGTTTTGACAAACTATATCTCATCACAGATCATACTGAATTCTACGAGAAATGCGGCTGGGCGTTCTATGGAATCATCAAAGAAGACGATGGGGCCGAGATTCGTATGTACGAAACAAAAACCGGATTTTGACTTTTATTATAGCGTGTTTTTTGGTATAATTAAGTATTATAGGAAATGGAGATGAGGAAATGGCGTCTAGAGAAAAAGAACATGACATCAGCCAAGAGGAACTTGAATTTGCTGTATTTTGTGTTGAGAATCTGGAAAAGAAACTAAGTGTAGGCAGCCAGAGGATATTTAAGGCTTTTACGGAAGACAGCGATATTCTTTATAGTTACATTATCCCAAATTATCCGATTCTTCATACCCAGAGCAAAGAATATATTTTAGAAGACATTCTGTCGCTCCTGAACGAAAAAGGAATAAAAATATGATTTTATACCATGGTTCTAATACAGAAATTAAATACCCCGATATTCAGTTTTCTAGATTGAATGTAGATTTTGGAAAAGGGTTTTATACGACACCGATTCTGGCACAGGCTGAAAACTGGTGTCAAAAATTTAAGCGGCGTGACCAGCAGGCCATTCTCAACCAGTATCAGTTTTGTGAGTTAGAAAGTCATCAATTCAAGATATTGAGATTTGAAAGTTACTCTGAATCCTGGTTGGATTTTGTTTTGGCGTGCAGAAACGGTCAGGACAAGACCGACTATGATATGGTAATCGGCGGTGTTGCCAACGATAAAGTATTCAATACGATAGAGCTGTATTTCGATGGTTTAATCGACAAAACTGAAGCTCTGAAACGGCTGAAATTTGAGGATCCAAACCTGCAAATTTGTTTTAGAAGTCAAGATATGATAGAAAAATGCTTGAAATTTGAAAGGAGTGATTCGATATGAATGCAAATCCCATTTTGCTGCAGATGAAATACGCCCGTGTTATCAGCCGCTTTGCAGCACTTTCAAATATAACAAAGCGTGAAGCATTATCGTTTTTTTATCATTCAAAGACTTATGAGCTTCTAAGTGAAGGCGTTTCCGATATGCACTGCATGAGCGATCAGTATTTGGCAGAGGATTTATATTTTGAAAAACTAAATGGATATTCGGAGAAATTTTATGAGTAAGCTATCTTTTCAAACTTTCTGCTCATCGTAGAGATGATTGCAAAGGAATTTCAAATAACTGAGGAGCAGGCGCTGGAACGATTTTATAAGTCTAACACAGGTGCGCTGCTTGCCGACGACGAAACCGGACTGTATGGACAATCTCCTCTATACATTTTCGGACTATTTTTAGAAGAAATGAACTATAAAAAAGGAGTAATACTTTCATGGCAAAAAACAAGCTATCACCAATGATGCAGCAATATTTAGAAATTAAGGCAGAATATCAGGATTGTATTCTCTTTTTTAGATTGGGCGATTTTTATGAGATGTTCTTCGACGACGCCAAACTTGCGTCCAGAGAACTGGAGCTGACTTTAACCGGCAAAAACTGCGGGCAGGAGGAGCGAGCTCCTATGTGCGGCGTGCCGTTTCACTCTGCTGATACCTATATCGCTCGTCTTGTAGAAAAAGGATACAAAGTAGCCATCTGCGAACAGGTGGAAGATCCTGCTGCCGCTAAAGGTATTGTAAAACGTGAGGTTATACAGATTGTTACACCAGGCACGGTGACTTCACAGACCATGCTGAAGGAAAACGAAAATAACTATCTGGCTTCGGTATATTTGGACAAGAAGGGTATGTCCATTTCTTACTGTGATATTTCAACAGGTGAGCTTTATACAACAGAAGAACTTTCCGGACTAAATTTTGCACAGAATATGCTCAATGAGCTTGCCAAAATCGATGCAAAAGAAATCATGATAAACGAAGGTGCACAGTCCATCATAGACTGTGACGAAATCAAAGCTGTCACTGGCGCTTTTGTCTTTGCAAGGAATGAATCCTACTATGCGCAAAAAGCCGCTGAGGACGCAATTAAGGCTCAATTCAGCCAGGTTTCGCTGACAAGTTTAGGACTTTCGGGAAGAGACTTGTGCGTACTGTCTCTTGGGGCGCTGCTTTCATATCTGCTGGAAACCCAGAAGCAAAACCTTTCACAGCTGACTCAGTGCAGATTTTATGAAATAGGAAAACACATGTCTCTCGACAAGGCGACACTCAGAAACCTTGAAATTACAGAGACATTATACGATAAAAGAGTTCAGGGCTCGCTCCTGGGCGTTTTGGACAAGACGGCAACGGCTATGGGATGCCGTAAACTGAAACAGTGGCTGAGGGAACCTTTGAACAATGCCGCCGAAATCAATCTGCGCCTCGACGCAGTATCGGAACTTTCCGAGCAGCCGATTTTAGAGAATAACCTGCGCGAAGCACTGAAACAGGTCTATGACTTTGAGCGGCTTGCCGGAAGAATTGCGTCAGGAAATGCCAACGGCAAGGACATGATTGCACTGAAAAGCTCGGTCTTTGTGCTGCCTGAAATTAAAGACAGCCTGCAGTACGTAGATTCAGCCTTGTTGCAGCAGCTTTCTGCTCAGATTTATGATTTAGAAGAAATCTATACCCTGATAGAAAGCGCCATCAGAGAAGATGCGCCATTTGCCATCAAAGAAGGTGGGCTGATTAAAGAAGGCTATTCCAAAGAACTTGACGATATCAAGTTTTCCATCAAAGACGGCAAACAGTGGATTGCAAATTTAGAAAATACTGAGAGAGAACGAACGGGCATTCGTACCTTAAAGGTCGGTTTTAATAAGGTTTTCGGTTATTATATTGACGTAACGAAAGCCAATGCTGCGCTGGTTCCCGAGGACTATATCCGCAAACAGACCCTTGTCAATAATGAGCGTTACATCACGCCGGAGCTGAAGGAAATGGAAAATCTGGTTCTCAATGCGGAGACGAAAATTAACCAGCTGGAATATGAACTTTTTACAGAAATCAGAAATAAAATTCAAGCCTTTATCAGAGAAATTCAGCAAACATCTCAAGCTATTGCGCAGCTGGATGTCCTTTGCAGTTTTGCCAATGTCAGCAATAAGCTGGGCTATGTAAAGCCAATTATCGACGAAAGTTTTGAACTGCAGATCGAAAAGGGCAGACACCCGGTTATCGAACAGATGATTACAGATGGTATGTTTGTATGCAACGATACCTATTTGAACAACACAGACACCAGTATGCTGGTCATCACCGGACCTAATATGGCTGGTAAATCTACTTACATGCGGCAGACCGCACTCATTGTACTGATGGCGCAGGCGGGTTGTTTTGTCCCTTGTGAGTACGCCAGAATCGGTGTCGTAGATAGGATTTTCACTAGAATCGGAGCCTCTGATAATCTGGCACAGGGACAGTCTACATTCTTTGTAGAAATGAGCGAACTCGCCTATATTCTCAGCTGCTCCAAAGAGCGAAGCCTGATTATTCTCGATGAGATCGGCAGGGGAACAAGCACCTACGACGGACTTTCCATCGCTTGGGCTGCTGTGGATTACCTCTGCAATGAAGCTACCCATATTAGAACCCTATTTGCGACCCATTATCACGAGCTGACTGCACTGGAAGAGCAGATACCGGGGGTTTGCAATCTCAATGTGGATGTTTCAGAAGAAAATGGAAACATCGTATTTTTACACAAAATTGTGCGCGGCTCTGCCAGCAGAAGCTATGGCATTCATGTAGCAAAACTAGCAGGGGTACCAAGTCCGCTTCTTGAAAATGCCCAGAAAAAGCTGGAGCAATTGGAAGCAGGCAGCATAGAAATATCCCCATATACATATGTGCAAACCGCTGCAAAAGAGCCTGCGGCAGTTTCTGTTGAGGAACAAATTTCCTTTTTTACCCCAGGACCAAATCCTGTAGTAGACCGGATTCGCAAACTGAATCTGATGGAAATTACGCCTTCGCAAGCTATTGGTATTTTAGAAGAGTTAAAGGAAGCAATCGATGATTAAAGTTTTAGAAAAGAACATCGCTGATAAAATCGCTGCTGGAGAAGTCATCGAAAGACCAGTCTCCATTATTAAAGAACTTGTAGAAAATTCCCTTGATGCAGGCGCTGACTCAATCATAGTGGAGATAAAAAACGGTGGAAAAACCTATATTCGTGTCACTGATAACGGCTGCGGTATACCGCGGGAAGAGGCAGAAACAGCCTTTCTTCGCCATGCAACCAGCAAAATTTCTACAGCAAGAGATCTGGATGCTATCGAAACCCTAGGCTTTCGTGGTGAAGCTCTTGCCAGCATCGCCGCAGTAACCCATACGGAATTTATCACTAAGACAAAGGATGCCAAAATGGGCGTGAAACTATTGATCCACGGCAGCGAAGTCATTGCAAACAGTGGAACTGGCTGTCCTGACGGTACGACCATTATCGTAACAGATCTGTTTTATAATACTCCTGCCAGACGCAAATTCCTTAAATCTGATGGTGCAGAAAGCGGTCAGATTATCGACTTTATGTCCCAGATTGCGCTGGCTTACCCTGCGGTCAAATTTCGTTTCATCAATAACGGTAATATCATATTTTCTACAGTCGGAAAAGGTGATGTGCTGGCTGCTATTCTGGCGGTTTATAAAATCAGTGAATACAAGGATTTAGTTCCTGTTACTTATGAGAAAGACGGTAGTAAGGTCAGCGGCTACATATCAAGACCATCTCTGTCAAGAACCAATCGGAAAAATCAAATTTTCTTTGTCAACGGAAGGGTTGTTTCCAGCAAAGTCATCGAAAGAGGAGTCGCTGCCGGCTATAAAGAAAGACTTTTTGACGGCAGATATCCGGTTGCATTTTTGTTTATCAAGACAGATCCTGCAAAGCTGGATGTCAACATTCACCCAAACAAAAAGGAAGTCCGCTTTGACAAGGAGGAAGATATCACTGCTTTAGTGGCAGAGGGAATTGTGCAGGCGCTCGGAGCCAAGGCCGCTGTTACAGAGGTCAAAAACATCTTTAAATCGCCGATAAAGGAGAACGTGCGCCCTGTAGAAACTCAAGTTACAATTTCTGAACCTGAGCCGCCGCAAAAGTCAAAGGCAGAGCCTGAACAGAAACACGAGCAAAAATCTGAAAATAAATCCGAACCGCGGGTAGACATAAAACAGATATTATCCACCCGTCGAGAAACTTTAAAGGTTGCCGAAGAAAAAGTGTCCTATGATATGCCGCAGGTCTTCCATGAAGCGAACAAACCGTCAGACGAAGTAACCGATGCGTTTTCGGAACTTCCGCAGTCGAAAGCTGAAAATACAGAGCTTGAAAAGCCTGTGCTTTCCATTGATACACCTGCAATGCAGCCATTTGATTTTGAGGTTCTTACTTTAACCGGCGCCATATTTGGCACCTATATCACGGCTGTTGACGGCAATTACTTTTATCTGATTGACCAGCACGCAGCTCACGAACGTGTATTCTATGAAAAGCTTGTCGGTGAGTATTTGGAGGAAGAAAAGCTGCGCCAGCCTATTCTGACACCGATACTTCTAGAAGTACCTCTGGCTGTAAAGGAAAATGAATATGACTGGCTAGACTGCCTTTCTGATATGGGATTTGCTGTCCAGGAATTCGGGCAGAATTCCTATATTATCAAGGAAATTCCAACCTTTATGACTATTTCTGAAGCGGAAGATTTTGTGAAACACTTTATCGACAGCGTCGCTGATGGTACAAAGATTCAAAATACCGTTGTCATAAACAAACTGATTACAAAATCCTGTAAAGCGGCGGTAAAGGCTCACGACAACCTCTCCATGGAGGAGATGAAAGCACTTATCAAACTGCTTTCCGCATGTAAAAATCCGTTTTCATGCCCTCACGGTAGACCGACCTTTATCAGACTTTCAAAATACGAAATAGAGAAGATGTTTAAGAGAGTATAAATGTTATGAACCGGGAAATCATTGTAATCTGCGGACCTACCGCAGTGGGAAAAACAAAATATGCCATAGAGACTGCGCTGCATATGGATGGAGAAGTGGTTTCCTGCGACTCCATGCAGCTTTACAAATACATGGACATCGGCAGCGCTAAGCCTACGGCAGAGGAACGAAGACGTGTGAAACACTATCTGGTCGACGAAATTGAGCCGACTGAGGCTTTTTCAGCAGCAAGATATCAAAAGCTGGCGAAAGGCGCCATCGAGGAAATCTTTGCAAAAGGCAAAACGCCGGTCATTGCAGGCGGTACGGGTCTTTATCTGAGTGCGCTGCTTTACGATATGGATTTTAGCGCGCCGCCGGGTGATACGGCATTTCGCGACAGCCTTTACAAAGAAGCTGAAACCTACGGACCTGCCTGGCTTCACAAGAAATTGGAAGAAGCGGACCCTGAAGCCGCAAAACGGATACACCCCAACAACATCAAGAAAGTAGTCCGCGCCATCGAGGCGGCATCTTTGGGAGAAAAAGTAAAGGACTTTGCGTCAGATTTAAAGCTGACCTCTGATTACAGTGCCAGACTTATCGGGCTTGCCAGAGACAGACAGCAGCTTTATGATAGAATTAATCAGAGAGTTGACTTGCTCATGGAGCAGGGACTTTGTGATGAGGTAAAAGGGCTGATGGAAAGAGGTCTTACAGAAAGCGATATTTCCATGAAGGGCATCGGCTACAAAGAAATTATCGGCTATTTGGAGGGACGCTACGATTTAGCAGAGGCTGTCGATTTAGTCAAGAAAAATACCAGACACTACGCCAAGAGGCAGTTGACCTGGTTTAAACGATATAAGGATATGCAGTGGTTTAACATTTCAGAATATGGCAGTGACGAAAGCTGTCTTGAGGAGATCTTTAAATGGCTGGAAAAGAAATAAAAATTCACAATAAAAGTGACAAACCGGATAATATCGTAAAAAAAGAAGCGCAGATTTTTCAAGAGTGCGAAGACATTGAGTCGGAACTTCCCAAGTTTTTACGCGGATTTTTCATCTATCTAAAAGGGAATGTGCTGCCTATGTCCAGACTTGCCTATCTGCACGATATTAAATTCTTCTGCAATTATCTGATTGCTGAAACGGATTTGACAAAGGCGGAGACGACCTCACAGATTACTTTAAAAGAATTTGCCGAAATAAAAGCCGCTGACATCAATATCTATCTGGATTACTGCAGAAAATATAAAGTAGAAACAGAAAAAAACATTTACGTCTATGAAAACAACAATAAGACACTGGCGAGGAAAAAATCTTCTGTCTCAGTAATGTTTAAGCAGCTGTACAGGGATCAGCTCCTCGAAAAGAATATTACCGACGGCTTTGACCCGATTCGCGTACCGAAGGCAGGAGAACGGGAGATTAAAGCGCTGCAGGATGATGAGGTCATGATTATGCTGGACGCTGTGACAAACGGCACAGGCCTAACCAAGCACGCCTATTCCTATTGGCAAAAAACAAAAAAGCGGGATAAGGCCATTTTGATGTTGTTCTTGACCTATGGTCTCAGACTTTCCGAGCTGCAGCAGCTGAATGTCTCGTCTTTTAACTTTTCCCGCGGCGAGTTTAAGATTTATAGAAAGCGCGGTAAGGAATCCATCATGCCTTTAAACCAGTCGGTAACAGCTGTATTGGAGGACTATCTGGCAAATGAAAGACCTGAGGAGGAAACTCTGCTAGAAGACCACCGCGACGCATTATTTCTTTCTCTGCAAGGCACTCGTATGACTGACAGACAGATTCGAGAGCTTGTAAAGAAATATACCGCAATTGCATTAAAGACTTCATCAAAAGCCGGTTACAGCCCTCATAAGCTGAGAGCGACGGCTGCGACCAGCTTAATCGGCAGGGGCAATTCGATTTACGATGTGGCAGCTCTTTTGGATCATGAACAGGTGACGACAACCCAGCTTTACGCACAGCACAAGCAAAATGTAAAACGTGATTTGGTAAGCGGCATGGAATGGGAAAAGGAGAGGACCGAAAAGTGACAGATAAGAATACTTTAAAAGGCGCAGTTTTCCTTCTTGTGGCTGCTTTCATCTGGGGCTTTGCCATGGTTGCCCTAAAAGCAGGTACGGAAAATCTGCAGCCCTTTTCCTTTACCGGTTATCGCTGTCTCTTAGGCGGCATATCTCTGATTCCACTCTGGCTATTTGTGGACAAAAGAAAAAGTCCGGCGCAAAGGGAAGTGGAACGCAATCCGAAAACCCTTGTAATCGGCAGCATTGTGTGCGGCCTCAATCTGATGACTTTTACGATTGCACAGCAGCTGGGGCTTCCGTTTACAACTATTGGAAAAGCAGGTTTTATTACGGCGCTGTATATTATTTTAGTACCCCTTGCCGGTGTTTTTCTGGGGAGAAAAATAGAAAAGACAGTATGGATTGCAGTAGTGGTTGCAATGACAGGTTTTTATTTCATGTGCCTTTACGGCGGCAGTGCCGCTTTTAATCGCGGTGATATGATGATGTTGTTTGCAGCCGTGTTTTATACTGTTTACTTTTATATGGTGGATCACTTTGTGCAGCAATTAGATCCTGTCAAGTTTTCCTCTTGTCAGTTTATTGTGACTGGAATTGTATGTAGCGTAATATCTCTTCTTTTTGAAGATACAAGTCTTGCTGACGTGCAGGCGGCTATAGTTCCGCTTCTTTACGGTGGCATTTGCTCCTGCGGGCTGGGTTACACCTTTCAGGTCATCGGTCAGCGCTATATGGAGCCTGCAAAGGCGTCGCTGCTCCTTTCCAGCGAGACCGTCTTTACCATGATTGCGGGCATGATTTTCTTTCAGGAAAAGCTGGCTTTCAGAGAATATCTCGGTTGCGGACTGATTTTCTGCGCCATCATTCTTTCACAAATGCAACGAAAATCTTAAGGTTTTGTGAAGAATGATGCAGGGGGATTTACAAACCTGAAAAGAGGCTTATAATTTTAATTGTAATATAAATGGAGAATACAGATGAATTACACAGACAAACTACTTATCGAAAAATTTGGTATCAGCCCAAGGGTTCTTAATCTTGTAAACAGGGCAGAGGAGGAGATTGCTGACTCCTACCAGACCCTTGATGATATCATGGCATATAACCAGTATAAAGTACTGTCGGCGCTGCAAAATCACAGAATTGCGGATATGCACTTTGCTTGGAATACAGGATACGGCTACGATGATCCAGGAAGAGAGGCAGTTGAAAAGGTCTATGCAGAGATTTTTGGAACAGAAGCTGCTTTGGTTCGTCCGACCATCGTAAACGGTACTCACGCTCTAGCGATTACGCTAATGGGCATCCTTCGTCCCGGCGATGAGCTGATTTACTGCAGTGGTGGTCCTTACGACACCCTGGAAGAAGTCATCGGTATTCGCGGTGAAGGCATGGGTTCTCTCAAAGAATATGGCGTAACCTATAAACAGGTAGACTTGCTGCCGGACGGTTCCATTGATCTTGAGACCCTTGGTAAAACCATTTCAGATAAAACCAAAATGGTTTCCATTCAGCGAGCTACCGGATATAGTTGGCGTAATTCAATTACTGTAAACCAAATTGCAGAAGTTGCTGATTTTGTTCATGGCATCAATTCGGATATCGTCTGTATGGCGGACAACTGCTACGGCGAGTTTCTCGATGTGAAAGAGCCTACAAACGTTGGAATTGACGTGATAGCGGGTTCTCTTATCAAGAATCCGGGTGGCGGACTTGCCTTGACCGGCGGGTATGTCTGCGGACGCAGAGATTTGATTGACAAGATTTCTTACCGCATGACCTGTCCGGGAATCGGTGCAGAATGCGGTCTTACCTTCGGACAGACCCGCGCTATTTTGCAGGGACTGTTTATGGCACCAAAGGTTGTAAACGGGGCAGTGAAAGGTGCAATGCTCTGCGCAAAGGCTTATGAAATGCTGGGTTTTGAAATCAGGCCAGGCGTTTCCGACAGTCGCAGCGATATTATTCAGTCTGTGAAACTGGGTTCGCCAGAGGCTGTAGTTGCATTCTGCGAAGGAATTCAGGCGGCTGCACCTATTGACGCTCACGTAACACCTGTGCCTTGGGCTATGCCGGGTTATGAATCTGATGTGGTTATGGCCGCGGGCGCTTTTGTTCAGGGTTCTTCCATTGAGCTCAGCGCCGATGCGCCGATTCGTGAGCCATACATCGTGTATTTCCAAGGGGGACTTACCTACGAGCACTCAAAATTTGGCGTGATTAAGTCAATTCAGCAGCTTTACAAAAAAGGGTTATTAGATATTTAAAAGGGATTTGAGGAATTTATGGACAAAGAAACATGGAAAGAAAATGCGCATAAAACAAAAGATGATGTAAAGGAGAATATCAAAAAGGCGAAGAAAACTAAGCTGATCCTTTCTATTTTAAAGCTGGCGGTGCTTTCTGGCATTGTAATCGGCATCCCTTTATACATTATCTTTTGCCAGAGGGATTTTATCGAGCAGTTCCGTTCTTTTAACGATGTGCTTGCTTATTTGGAGAGATATAAATTTGAAAGTATCTTCATCTACATTGGTATTCAGGTGGTGCAAATCGTCATCAGCGTGATTCCAGGACAGGCATTTCAGTTTGCCGCCGGATATTTGTACGGATTTATCCCAGGGCTGATTTTTTCCATGATAGGTGCTTTTCTCGGCACACTGATTTCCTTCTATTTGGCGAGACTTCTGGGAAAGGACGCAGTACATCTGTTCTTTGGCGAAGAACGAATCAACCATTTTATAGACAGGCTGAACAGCAAAAGGGCATATATCATAGTCTTTCTTTTATACCTGATTCCGGGGCTGCCGAAAGATGTAGTCAGCTACGCTGCTGGTGTTTCCGAGATGAAATTTAAGGCATTTATGGCATTTTCTATGGCAGGAAGAGTCTTCGGCATGGGAGGAAGCCTTTTGATTGGCGCATTCTATTTTAAACAGCATTATATTGGAATGGCTGTAATCGGCGCCTTTGCTGTCATCGCATTTGTTCTCTGCGTCATTTACAGAGATAAAATCAATCAATATCTTGATAAATTTTATGATAAAGTTACTAAATAAATGGAGGTTTTAATGAAAATTGTAGTCTTAACTGGAAGCCCTCATGAAAATGGAACATCTTTTGTTCTTGCAGATTCATTTATAAAGGGCGCAGAAGAAGCCGGCCACAGCATTTATCGCTTTGACGCTGCACAGAAAGAAGTGAATGGCTGTATTGCCTGTAACGCCTGTGGACAAGGAGACGCAGTCTGTGTATTTGAGGATGATATGCAGGAGCTGATTCCGGCTCTGCTTTCTGCGGATATGGTGGTCTTCATATCGCCGGTATATTATTCCGGGTTTACCTCTCAGATAAAAGCTGTCATCGATCGCTTCTACAGTATCGATAAAATGCTCTGCGGTGCTCAAAAATCATCTGCACTGCTGGTTACTGCAGCAGACACAGATGTTCGCACGGCGAGAGGAATTCAGGCTGTTTACGAAGAGGCAATACACTATCTGAAGTGGGAGGATAAAGGGCAAATTTATGCCATAGCCTGTGCAGAGAAAGGGGATATCGAGCAGACCGACTATCCTGAAAAAGCTTATATTCTTGGAAAGTCCTTATAATTTCATATGGAAAAGCAAGCGTTCGCAGCCTGTTTTCAGGGCGAACGTTTTTTATTATACTATTTTCGAACATTTGTTTATTTTTCTCTTGACAAAGAACATTTATTCTGATAATATATAGAAAACGAACAAATGTTTAGAGAGGTGAGAACACATGACCAAGAAATATAGAGTAGTTTCCAAATTCAGATTTACATTTTTTATGACAGTTTTAATTCTTTGTCTTGTTACTATTGCAGGAACATTACTGGGTTTCAATACCGCAAACAGTTCCTCCAAGGATTTATATAACGTAGTTGAGATTGAAGCCGGCGACACCATCTGGGATATCGCCACAGAATATGGACCGACCAGTTCAGACGCACGCCGAATCGTTGAGGATATCTGTGACATTAACGAAATCACCGCAGATGAACTGACAGCCGGTCAGAAAATCGTCGTCCCGGTATATCAATAAACTTGCTTTTATGAATTTAGACATATTTAGAAAAAACACCATTTTGAGCGAGTTTTTTCGTCGACCAAGATATCGATTACACACGATAAAATCGCTTAAAACGCAAATTAGAGCTTCAGAAATTTTATCCCATAAAGGAATGTCTGCTGCGCCAATTCCTTTTAAGTAGAAGACATTCCGAAACTCAGGACTATATGTGCCTTTACACATAAGTCCTGAGTTTTTTGTCTAAGAAAAAACATAAGTGATTACGTGAGTAGATGTAAACGCAAAGCAGAAACTATGAAGATTTATTTTGAATCTTTAAAGATAAGTTTTATGAAACAAGATAAGATAAAATAAAAAAAAATTATTGATGATTAGAGAACAAATTTTGCTGATGTTGGATTAGAAACTTAAGGTATTTTGATATGGTTTTGGCAAAGTGTTCATAAACCTTCCATAACTATTCCCAAAATTATGATTTTAGGAATAGTTATTACACTTACGACCAATCACCTTTTATCTTATACCAGCTCCCAGATATTCTTCTAAGGTAATGCCTTGGGACTTGATTTCTCCTGCAGTTTTTTCACCGACATATCTTAAATGCCATGGTTCATAAGCATATCCAGTAATATCTTCTGTATCTTTTTCGTAGCGAATAATGAAACCGTACTTGTGACAGTTTTCAACAAGCCATATTCCTTCAGGTGTGCTGCCAAAGCTTTCAAGAAGATCCCAACCGGAAGATTCACAGGATACGTCCAGTGCATAGCCGGTCTGATGTTCACTTCTTCCAGGCTTTGCGCTGAGTCTTAGAGCCAGTTCTTCCCCATCGACTTCACACCAATAAGCAAACAGATATTCCTGTAGTGCGTAATCTCTATACGCAGATACGATTTTGATATCAAAACCGGCTTTTTCTGCGTCATGATACAGTTTTTCATAGGCATCTCGAACAATTTTCTTTGCATCAATGGCTTTCATAGCAAATTCACTGACTGAAACCAGATTTGACGGTACATAGGTCTCAGAAAGCCAGCAGGAATTATTTACCAGCATTAGCGGATCTTCAGGGTCTTTAGCGATTGATGGTTCTGCTTTCACAGATATAATAGGACTTTCGGTATCGCTGTATACCCTGTTTTCACCGTCTAAATGATACCTCTTTACCTTGTAAAAATAAGTTTGTCCTACTTTTCTATCGGTATCAAGGTAGTTATAAAGGAACGTATTTTCGACTTTATCAGTTTCGTACAAACATTGAAATTCACTGTCTTTGCTGTCTGCACGAAAAACACCGTAACCGTCTACATTTTCTATGGTTTCAACAGGCTTCCACGAAATCAGCATTTTTCCTGATCCCGGAAAGCTTTGCACACTGACAGACGGCGCAGCGATTGTTGCCGCAGGTTCTGTATTTTTACAGCTGTACAGCATGAGAAGCGGCAGACATATGAGTAAAAGTTTTGTAGTTCGTTTCATAGCTAAATCCTCCTAATTACTACCAAAACCCTATTAGTTTACAATAAAAAAATTACGAAAAATAAATACACAAAAGACTGCCTCTACTTTCAAGTAAAAACAGTCTTTTCAAAGCCCTGCCTACTACCTGTACTGATACGCAGCTTTAGCAAAGCCCAATTTATTCTTTTTAAATATTGAGGAAAACTCTCTGTTTGGAACGGGTACGCCGCTGATTCCATTTTCGATACATACATAAGGAATTTTATACTCATGCATGATGTAATGCTCAAAATCCCCGTATGTCGCCTTAGTGTAGCTTTCATCAATGGTGCTGTAGCCGGTCATGTCGCGAAACAGTTTTACAAAGCTCCAGCACTTTTTCTTATAGCTTTTGTTGTGATAGCCCCAGTAAATCACCCCTCCCATACTATGGTAGTTGATGACAGCCTGTACATTGGAGCAGTCTTCTAAAGCTGCTAAAATACTCTGGGTTTCATTCTCAGAAAAACGCTTTGGTCCCGGATAATACTGACTGGCATAAGTCTTTGTACTTGGATACGTACTGTACATCTTGTAATTTCTATTTAAATCAACCCCTCTTGCATTGGCCTGCCAGTTGGAATAAGCTCCGGTTCTCGGCATTTTCTTGATCTTTTTTCGAAGAGTTGCATTTCTGATAGCGTCAGGTCCAAGGGCACTGATTGCAATACCGTCAGGATTTGCCATAGGGACGATGATGATACTGACTGAATCAAAAAGTTCCTCGTAAGAAACGCCGCAATAAAGACCTGATTTGTAGTTTCTACAATAATACTCAATCATACCCATAACCAGCTGGCTGTTAATGTACTCCCTGCCGTGGATACCGGCGGTCACAAAAATCTGTTTCTCTGCTTTGGGATTCCCAAGAACGACACAGTACAAACTTCTGCGATCAGCCGTTTTACCCAGATAAGTTTTAGAGAGTCTGTCCGGATATTTATCGGTCAGCGCATTCAGATCCTCTATAAAATCACTGTAGGTATATTTGCTATCGCTGGTACTGACGATATCGCTGCTGGCGCTGAAAGTTTCTATAGGAAGTGCAAGAAAAATGCAAAGTATAATGATAAATCGTTTTGCCATGGCAAATAATCCTCACTACTCAAAATTGAACGATTAATCATCCAAGCCCTTTTTCTTATAAATCCTCTGAAACAGAATGACACCTGCGATGATCCATACAATACATACTCCAATTGCAACGAGGTTATCCGCTAGAACAAGGGACTCTCCTGCTGCAACAGACGGATACACTGTATAAAGTGACATCGTAGGAAACAGCTTAGCAATCTTTCCAATGAGTTCGCTAAACTGCCCGAAAATCGGCGGCATTAACATGAGCATCATCAAAGGAGAGCCCAGCGTTCCAGCTGACATTTGGTCTTTTGCCGCAATGCCTACCACTGCACCGAAGCAGATAATCGCAAGGGAGGCTAGAATCATAATAAACAGATACCCGGCAAATCCCGCCATATCGGCGCCACAGACAAAAAATAGAATCACACCCTCTACAATAAGCAGCAGCAAACATACAAGAGCCTTGCTCAAGATAAATTCTGCGCCTGATACATTAGCCATCATCAGTGAACGCAGGGTATGCTTTTCCTTTTCTTCTGCAATCATCGTGGAAAGCGCGGTCAGCGGAATGATAGATAGCTCCATTACACTGCAAAGAAGCAGCACATAATCAGCCGGAAGTCCCGTAATATCTGATAATACATATGTATAAAGCAACGCAAAGACAGCCGGAAGCAGCAGTGTGATTAGAATGCTTCGATTGCCGAAACATCCTTTCATATCCTTTTTGAACAAAGTACGAAGTACATGCATCCTAATTCTCTTTCCCATTATGCTCTCCCCCCTTCTTCTGTCAGCGCTAAGAATACTTCTTTTAGGCTTGGTTCGATAGAATGAATCATCTTGATTTCACCAGCACCGGCAAGATATGCAGAAAGTTTATCCGCTTCCAGCGGTAAAAGCACTTCTTCCGAAGCTGTCGTAACTTTTACTTGTTTTTTAGCATATTTCAGTTTCAGATCATATGGACTTCCACACTCAATAATTTTCCCACAATTGAGAAATGCAATGCGGTCACAGAGTTCATTGGCCTCTTCCATGTTGTGCGTTGTCAAAAATACTGTTGTTCCCTGCTCTTTCATCTGTAAAACCAGACTGCGCACTTCTTCTGCTGTTGCAGGGTCAAGATTCGCTGTAGGTTCATCGAGAAAGAGTATCTCTGGATTATGCAGAATGGTTCTCGCAAAAATAAGCCGCTGACGCATACCCTTTGAAAGTTTTTCAACCGGCTTCTTTACTGCGTCTTCCATACCGATACGCTTTAATACGTCATCGATTTTCTCTCTGGAAACCTGATAAATATCTGCGAATAATTTCAGATTTTCATATACAGTCATCTTATCATAAAGACCACTGTTATCACTCATGATACCAATTCTATCTCGAATTTCAGAATCAAAAGGCGATGTGCCAAATAGCGAAATCTCTCCGCTGTCAGCAGAAAGCTGTCCGCTGAGAAGCTTGATTGTCGTTGTTTTTCCTGCCCCTGAAGGTCCAAGATAACCAAAAATCTCGCCTTTTTTGATTTCAAAGGATACGTCTGATAAGGCAGCAGTATCTTTAAATCGCTTCGATAAATGAGTTACTTTGATTGCCTGTTCCATCTCTTCCACCTCTTTTTGTTCTAAATTTTACATTTAATGTAAATACTCATACCATTTCATTTTACAACAAAAGAAACACCATTTCAAGACATTTATGATAAATGGTGTTTTTTTGCAAATAGATGGTAGTATTTAGAACTTATGCAGGAATTTCTGCCTGATTTCTTCATTGGTATCCATGATATGCATGCGAAGCTCTCTGGCTGACATGCGAAGGGCTCCCTGACCAAATATCATCATCTGCTCTAGTCCATCGGAGGTCGCAACTGTAATTCGCAGCTTTTTCACATGTTCCAGCACAAATTTTTCGATAAACTGGTCTGCAGTCTCGCCTTCTTTCGTGTAGATAATCTGCATATTATGAATAGTCTGGGTGGTGCCGGGATTACCTGGTTTCTTGTAACCATCAAAGACAACGATGATTCGATTCTCTTTGTAGCCCTGATAGTTGCCAAGGATTTCAATCAGTAAATCTCTGGCACTTGCAAGACTCAGTGCAGCCATATCCTTTAACTCTTCCCATGCAAATATCATGTTATATCCATCAATCAACAACACTTCCTCTGCAGAAGCGTTATTATAGGCGCTTTTAATCCGGGGACCGGAAAATCCGCTTTCTGCCGTAATGATTCTGGCACTTTTCTTAAAGCGACTTGTTTCTCTTTTACTTGTACCATAGGTCTGCTTAAATACTGCTTCCAGCTCTTCGTCGCTGTACTGGCGAGATTCACTGCCACCTCGTACAGACCCTTCATTTTTCTGTATTTTTTCAGGCTGCCAGGAAAGAGGCAGATGCATATACTGTTCAACTTCCTGCCAAGGGACACTAACACCAGAGCCGGATTTACAGAAGATAGAATCGCTGGGATTTTCCAGGTCCCGATCGGCTTCATATCCGACAGCTTGTGCGACCTCTTCTTCGTTATGGCATGGAAAATATCCTGCCAAGGTGCAGTAAAGTCTTCCCTGCCCTTTGCTATAGGAAGTAACATCCTTCTGATAGTCCTTCATAGTAGAAACTGGTGCTCTGCCGGTTAAAACGGTGTTTTTTCCAGCCGCAGACGACGGTTCACAGGTTCCGTGCATATTCTGAATATCATTCATGGCTCTGCCAACAAAATCTGTTGGCAGTTCCAGCCGGTAATCATAGTAAGGCTCTAAAAGTCTGCAGCCGGCTTTTCTGAGACCGTGACGAAGTGCTCTGTAGGTTGCCTGACGAAAATCACCACCTTCCGTGTGCTTCACATGGGCGCGACCGGTGGTTAACGTAATTTTTATATCAGTCAAAGGTGAATTTGTCAGAATGCCTGTATGAACTTTCTCCTTCAGATGTGTCATAACCAGTCGCTGCCAGTTTCTGTCCAGCGTGTCCTCACTGCAAGCTGTATCAACAACGATACCGCTGCCGGAAGGAAGCGGCGTGAGAAGCAAGTGAACCTCCGCATAGTGGCGAAGAGGCTCAAAATGACCTACACCTTCAACTGTATCTGCGACAGTTTCCTTGTATAAAACCGTATCTTCTCCAAATTCGATAGACTTTCCAAAGCGTTCAGAGACGAGACTCTTTAAGATTTCTCCTTGAATTTCTCCCATCATACGAATCCGCAGACAGCTGCTTTCTTCGCTCCAAGAGGTATGCAGCTCCGGCAGTTCCTCTGACAGCTGCAAAAATTTCTCATAAGCCTCATGAGGCTCCCAATCGGGCGGCAGCAGCACCTCATAGCTGAGCACAGTATCCAGATACGGCTCAATGCCGGCAGGTTCAAAGCCCAGTCCCTGTCCACAAAAAGTGTCAGCAAAACCTGTCACAGCACAGACCGTACCAGCAGACACTTGCTGCACTGCCTCATATTTTTTACCGTTATAAATTCGAATCTGATGAACCTTGCTTTCTCCAATCTGTTCCTTCACAGAAAGGCTACCGCCGGTTATCTTCATATGCGTTAGGCGATTGCCCTGTTCGTCTCTGCTGATTTTATAAATGATAGCACCAAAATCGCTTCCATAATTTGGACAGATCGTGTAATTTGCAAGACCTTCAAGAAGTGTATCTACGCCCTGCATTTTCAGTGCAGAGCCGTAATAGCATGGAAACAGCTTTCGCTCTTTGATTAACCCGGCGCATGATTCCGCTGGTATTCTTCCTGTTTCCAGATAGGCTTCCAGCAAAGCTTCATCACACAGCGCTGCCTTTTCATAGAAAGCCTCGCTGCCCGCCAGTACGCATTGCGCACTTAAACGAGCCTGAACCTCCTCCATAATTGCGGATAAATCCATCCCTTGCTGATCCATTTTATTGATAAAAATAAAAGTCGGTACGTGGTAGCGGGAAAGCAGTTCCCATAGGGTCAGCACCTGTCCGGTCACACCGTCAGGACCGCTGATTAAAAGAATAGCATAATCTAGAACCTGCAGGGTTCGTTCCATTTCTGCAGAAAAATCTACATGACCCGGTGTGTCCAGGAGTGTAACCTCCTTATCGCCCAGTGGAAAAATTGCCTGCTTAGAGAAAATAGTAATGCCGCGGTTTTTTTCCAGCACAAACGTATCGAGGAAAGAATCCCCATGGTCCACTCTTCCCATCTGTCTGGTAATGCCGTTTTGATAAAGGACGCCTTCAGACAAAGTTGTCTTTCCGGCGTCCACATGAGCGACAATGCCCATTGTAAGCTTATTGTCCGGGTACAACAAGGTTCCCGGGTACCCACCTAAAGCTTTGCTTTGCGGAAGGGTGGGTTTATTATTCTTCTGATTCATCTTCCGAAATTTCCTTTTCAGGCTCTTCAATGTGCAGCTTTACTTTTTCAATACGACGCTCCTTTACGGAGAGAATCGTAAAGATGTAGTTTTCAAAGACAACCTCCCTGTTTTCATCACCTTCTTCCGGAATTTCTCCCAGAATATCAATGATAAAGCCTCCGATGGTCTCGCTGTTTTCAGATTCGAGATTGATATTGATCTCTTCAGAAAGGTCACTGAGATAAACGTTTCCATCTAAATAATAATTATTATCGTCTACCTTGTTGATGACGTGCCCCTGTTCATCATATTCGTCTTCGATGTCGCCTACGATTTCTTCGACGATGTCCTCCATGGTTACAATACCGCTGAAGCCGCCGTATTCGTCGATGAGAATGGCGATATGCTGCTTTTCAATCTGCAGTTCAAAAAACAGCGCGTCGATATTCTTTGTTTCAGGGACAAAATACGGTTTGCGCAAAATAGAGCGAATATCCACCTTGTCAAATCCCGTTTCTCTAGCTTTTATGAGATAGTCCTTGATGTGAAGAATACCGATAATGTTGTCTGTATCGTCTTCACATACCGGAATTCTGGAATAGCGTAGTTCCATCAGCTCATCTAAATACTCGTCGGTTGAATCATTGATGTCGATAAGAAACACATCGGTACGAGGCGTCATGATCTCATAGGCAAGTTCGTCATCAAACTGGAAGATACTATTGATCATCTTCTTACCTTCTTCTTTGATTGCTCCACTCTGTTGCCCTGATTCTAAAATGGACATTACCTGCTCTTCGGAATATCCGCTGTATTCAATCTTCGTTTCCTGTCTGAACATCTTCAGAAAAACATCTGCAATAAAAGTCAATATTACAACAAATGGCTTTAATATGATGACAAAGAACTTCTGCAGTGCGGAAAGCTTCATAGCAATAGATTCACTGTGCTGCTGCGCCAGCTTACGAGTAAAATACTCACTAAAAGTGATGGTCGCTGTTACGTAAACCAGCGCAGAAAGAATTGGGTGCTGAGGCAGTGCCAGTGCAAAATATACGCCGATAACGATAAAAATGTAACTAAGCAGCCGGTTCGTAAACCGATAATCGGTCGGTAAAGCAAGCAAATTTCCAAGACGTATTGCTACTTCATTTTCTTCTGTTGCCATTTGTCTGATTTTGCTTCTGTTTACGCTGTTCATAGCGGTGTTCATCAAAACTGCAATGCCGTTACCAACCATTGCAAGCACCATAAAAGTGACTTTTAACGCAAGCGGCAGGCTACTGGGGTCAGGTGTCATGTTCAATCATCTCCTTATTACTTGGTAATTATTTTTTCTTTCTCAAAATATAGTGAGGTTTCACCGGATGGTCCATCTTCATTTTCAGAAGCTGCTGGGGGTGCGGCGCGCTTTCAAGGTTTTCACCAGTTTGCGCATCAAGCATTTCTGTGATATTCTGCGTAAAGAAATCAATATCAGGACCAAAAATTTCAATTTCCTCGCCGAGGGTCATCTTATTTCGCTGCTCTACCAAAGCAAAACCAGTTTCTTCATCGTATTCTTTTATAAGCCCTACAAAGCTGTACTCTCTGGTATATGCACTGGTCTGATAGTTCTGATCTTTATTTGTCGGCTGATGAAAATAAAATCCTGTCGTAAATTCTCTGTGACTTACCTTTTTCAGTTCACGCATCCAGTCTTCATCAAACTTGTAATGCTCAGGATCTGCAAAATACGCATCAATTGCTTTTCTATAAGCGTGAACTACTGTCGCCACGTAAAAGATACTTTTCATCCTGCCTTCGATTTTCGCAGACATAATGCCTGAGCCAACAATCTCCGGAATATGCTCTATCATACACAAATCCCTAGAATTGAGAATATAAGTGCCTCGTTCATCTTCTTCCACCGGATAATATTCGCCCGGTCTTTTTTCTTCTACTAAGGCATATTTCCAGCGACACGGATGAGCGCACATACCTCTGTTGGCATCGCGTTCAATCATAAAGTTGCTGAGAAGACATCTTCCTGAATAAGATATGCACATTGCCCCATGAACAAAAGCCTCTATTTCCATTTCTGGTGGGATATTCTCACGGATCTGTCTGATTTCCGGCAGTGTCAGTTCCCTGGCTAAAACCAGTCGTTTTACGCCTAATTTATGCCAGAATCCGGCCGTTCTGTAGTTAGTCATATTTGCCTGAGTGCTCAGGTGTATCTCAGCAGCAGGAATCACTTCCTGAATCAGATCTACAATGCCCGGGTCAGACACAATAAAAGCGTCAAGCCCCAAATCTTTAATCTGCTGCAGATAAGAAGTCAACGGCTCAATATCCTCGTTATGGGCAAAGATATTGATGGTAAGATAACAGCGTTTTCCCCTTTCATGGGCGAACGCAATGCCCTCTTTCATTTCTTCAATGGTCAGGTTGCCTGCTCCTGCTCGTAAACTGAACATTTCGCCGCCGAAATACACAGCGTCTGCACCATAAATAATGGCTGTCTTTAATTTTTCCAAATCGCCTGCAGGCGCAAGCAGTTCAAACTGTTCTTTATTCATGTTCTCCTCTGTAAATTGTTACTGCAAGACCATCTCCTATGCTGAGAAGAGACGTCTGCAAGGTATTGTCACTGGTAATATAGGTGAGATATTCTCTCATTCGTCTAATGTTAGTTTTGTGTTTGTTCTGTGGGTCATAAGCATCAGAAGCCGTCATGGCTTTCTGCAGAATATTGTCGGAAACAATAACTGCCCCTTCTCTGCATACAGAAAGCGCCGCATCTAAAAACCGCTTATAATGGCTCTTCGCAGCATCGATAAAGACAAAATCAAAGTCACAGCAGCCTTGATCCCGCAGTTTTTCTATCTGCTCCTGCCCGTCACCGAAGAGGCTGTGTATCTGCACAGTCTTTCCTGCGGCTGAAATATTGTGTCTGGCAGCATTCCAAGCAGCTTCATCCTTTTCGATGGTGTAAATTTCAGCCGCTGGACACATTTCGGCATAATATAGCGCTGAATAGCCGATTGCAGTTCCTATCTCCAAAATTTTTTTCGGTCTCGTGAGAGAAAGCAGCGTATTTAGATACATCTCTGTTTCCCGCAAAATGATAGGAACCCGGTCTCTTTCTCCTATTTCCCGAAGCAGTGCAAGCTCTTCGCTTACCGCTCTGTAAAAGCTAGTCAAATATTCTGTTACGATATCATTGGTGATGTTCATATCAGTACCACATGTTTTCCCTTACGACTTTATTATGCTCCTCTAAAGTCTTTGAATAAAGCACTTTTCCGTCCTCAGTTGCAAAGAAATAGAGATAGTCGGATTTTTCGTAGTTTAAAAGATCATCCATAGCAGGCGCAGACGGTGAGCAAACAGGTCCTACAGGGAGTCCTGCGTATTTATAGGTGTTGTATTTTGAATCAACCTCTAAATCTTCATAAGTTACGTCAACCCGCTTTTCCTGCAGGGCATAAAGAACCGTGATATCACTTTGTAGTGTCATATCCTTTGCAAGACGATTGACAAAAACTCCTGCAATAATTGGTCTGTCCTTTTCAAAAAGGGATTCGTTTTCAACAATAGAAGTCAGAGCTAAAAACTCATGAACCGTCATTCCCATTTCAGTAATAGCACCTTTTCTTGCTGTCAGTTCTTCCTCTGTCTTATCCAAAATCATCTCTGTTACCTGTTCGATGGACGGATTTTCATCGCTCACAAAGTAAGTTTCAGGATAGATATATCCTTCGAGCGGAAACATAATGCCACTTTGCAGAATTTCGTCAGTAAGGAACCAGTATTTTTCGATGAGCTGGCGAAGATATTTCTTGCTGTTCCATTTTTTCAAAACTTCTTCAGCGGTAAAAGGAAGTCCTTCAGCCATCGCTTCTGCAGCCTGCGGCACGGTAGCGCCTTCAATAACTGTAAATGCATTCTTGGACAGGTAGGCAAAGTTTCCGGTATTGATAGCATCCATGATTTCCAGTAAGTTCATACTTTTATTAAAGATATAGGTGTTGGCCTGCAATGAATCATACCCTGCTATACGCACGTGAATTTTAGCGCAGGTCTTATTCTTGATTAGACCATTTTCATCCAGAATTTCTACGATTGCAGAAGCCCCGCTGCCCGATGGAATGCTGACAGTAACCGGCTCTGTATCTCCTGGCTTTGCTGCATTGAGACCATTCTGATAAAAAAGATATCCCGCGGCGGCAATAACGATAAGAACTACGGCGATTGCTATAATAATGATTTTGGATTTTTTCAATGTCCCTTACCTCTTTTCGTGCTTCCTGGTGTGATGAAAAAGAAAGGGACGAAAGCTTCGTCCCTTCATCTTTGAATTATGCTTTGCAAATTATTTTGCTCTTCCCAGATACTCTCCACTTCTGGTATCAATCTGAATCTTTTCACCTTCTTCGATGAAGATTGGAACCTGAACGACTGCGCCTGTTTCTACTGTAGCAGCCTTTGTAACGTTTGTAGCAGTGTTGCCTTTTACACCTGGTTCGGTTTCGGTAACTACCAAATCAACAAAATTCGGGGCTTCTACGATGAACGGTTCGCCTTTATAGAATTTCAATGTTGCTTCATCGTTTTCTCTCATGTACTTGATTGCATCCTCTACCATATCGTAGGCAACAGGAACCTGCTCATAAGTTTCTCCGTCCATGAAGTAATACAAATCTCCATCATTGTACAGGTACTGCATCTTCTTGGTTTCGATAATTGCTTCTTCAAACTTATCGTCAGGATTGAACGCTTCTTCTCTGGTAGCACCAGTAATGATGTTCTTGTACTTGGTTCTTACAAACGCTGCGCCCTTGCCCGGCTTTACGTGCATGAAATCAAGAACTACATGAGGTTCTCCATTAATCTGAAATGTTCTGCCTTTTCTAAAATCACTTGCATAAATCATCGGTCTATTCTCACTTTCTTCAATATAAAACAATTTAATAAAATAAACTCTATCGGTATTATAACAGATTTACTGCATATTGCCAATACCCATTACTTCGCCCAAAATCTTATAGACATCATTCATCATCAGGGAAAAGCGCATCTCCGCCTGCATATACTGAGCTGCCATAGGATCTTTCATGATAATCTGATAGAGATCCTGCACAGACTGCATCATGCCTGACGCACTGTCATCGCCCATCATCTGCTTTGCCTGCACTTCAAATTGCTTAGCCTGAAAATCTTTAATCATCGAAGCAAGTTCCTCATTCTGATCAACTACTTTTTTCAGCTGATCGTACTGTTTAAACTCTTCGGACTCTCTGATTGCTTTGGCAAGTCCGTGAGCCTGATCATAAACGTTCATGTGTTACCTCCTTAATACTGCCGCTCGTTTTCTTGGGGCAGGACCATTATACGACTAGCGTCTACCCAATCGAATTTCGCTTAGCTCATTCTCTTGGGACGCAAAAGCATAAGGTCTGCCTTGCCAAGCAAACTTCGCTTCGCTCGTTTTCTTGGGGCAGGACCATTATACATCCAGGAAAATCGGAAGGATGATTGGACTTCTCTTGGTTTTTCGGAAGATGAATTTCCGAAGGTCTTCTCTTACGTTGTTCTTAATGGCACTCCAGTCTTTGCTGCCATTTCCCGATAGAGTATCTTCCAGAGATTGTCTTGCCACAGCTCTGGCATCGTTGATTAGATCCTCGTTCTCTCTGACATAGACAAAACCACGAGAAACAATATCTGGTCCTGAAATCACCTCTCCGCTAGCTCTGTCGATGGCTGCAACCACAATAATCAAACCGGATTCGGAGAGCAGTTTTCTGTCCCGAAGAACGATATTTCCAATATCACCCACACCCAGACCGTCAACCAATACATCTTCTGCGCTGACAACATTCTGGAACTTCGTTGCATTGCGCTTATCCACAGTGAGCTGATCTCCATTAGACAAGATAAAAATATTCTTCTTTTTCATGCCTATGGATTCAGACAGAGCTGCATGCTGCACTAAATGTCTGTGTTCACCGTGTACGGGCATGAAAAACTTTGGTTTGATCAGCGTATGAATCAGCTTCAGTTCTTCCTGACAGGCGTGACCGGAAACATGAATATCCGCTATATCGTTATAGATGACTTCTACTTCTTTTTCGTAAAGTCTGTTTACGACCGTTGATACGGTCTTTTCATTTCCCGGAACCGGCGTCGAAGACAGAATCACAGTATCGCCCTTTTTCAGCTTTACACTGCGATGCTCATCATTTGCCATCCTCGACAGCGCAGACATCGGTTCACCCTGACTTCCCGTAGTAATAATCACCAACTGGTTGTCAGGAATATTTCTGGTCTTATTCAGGTCTACGTAGGTGCCTGCAGGAAAATGCAGATAGCCAAGTTCACTTGCCAGATTTACTACATTGTCCATACTTCTGCCGGAAACAGCTACTTTTCTGCCGTATTTTGCAGCAAGTTCTACAATTTTCTGTACTCTATGGACGTTGGAAGAGAAAGTGGCAATAATAATTCGATTCTTTGCCTCTCTGAAAATACCATCCAGCGTCTGACCTACCACTCGTTCAGAGGCAGTGTAGCCTTTTCTGAGCACATTAGTACTGTCTGCAAGCATTAAATCTACGCCGCGTCTTCCGATTTCAGCAAACTTTGCTAAATCAATCGGTTCGCCATCAATCGGCGTGTAGTCAATTTTGAAATCTCCTGTATGAAACAGGGTCGCAGCCGGTGTCTGAATGTACAGACAGATGGCGTCCGCAATGGAATGAGTAGTTCTAATTGCCTCTACCTTAAATTCTCCTACTTTAAATTTTTCTCCAGCTTTTACAATATGAAATTTTGCTTTCAGTCCGTGTTCCTTCAGTTTATTTTCTATGAGTCCAAGGGTTAACCTGGTTCCATAGATCGGTACCTGAATCTGTTTTAAAAGATATGGGATTGCGCCGATATGGTCTTCGTGACCGTGGGTAATTACCATACCTACAATTTTTTTCGCATTCTTTACCAGATAGCTGAAATCTGGAATGACGACGTCAATGCCGTACATTTCATCTTCTGGAAAAGACATGCCGCAGTCAATGAGTAATATCTGGTCTTTATATTCTAAAACCGTCAGGTTTTTACCTATTTCATTGAGACCTCCGATTGGAATAACTTTCAGGTTTTCTGCCTTTTTCGTCTGCTGCGCAGGCTTCACTGTCCTCATTACATTTTTTCTTGGTGAGGATTTTTTCGTAGACTTCTTTAGCGGCAAAACCTCTTTATTCTGCGGTCTCCGGACAGCCGCTTTTTTAGCTTGCGGCTTCTTACTGTTGTAATCTCTCATATACTCCCCTCTACTTTATAACAATATTTACAAGCTTATTAGGGACTGCAATGACTTTTACCACATTCTTGCCCTCTGTCAAAGCTTTTACTTTGTCATCAGAAAGCGCAGTTTTTTCCAGTTCTTCTCTTGTTAAATTATTTGCTACATTTAATTTCTCTTTTAATTTTCCGTTCACCTGAACTACAATTTCAACCATATCTTTCACCAGTGCAGCTTCATCGTATGCAGGCCAGCTAACCTCGGTCAAGGTCTTAGTGCCGTCCAGAGTCTGCCACATTTCTTCGCAAATGTGCGGTGTAAACGGTGAAAGGATGATAACCAGTGTATCGATTGCCTTCTTCATGAAGTCCTGGTTTGCGTCTTCCAATTCTTTATATCTGTACAGCGCATTGACAAGTTCCATAATAGAACTGATGGCTGTATTGAAGCTGAATCTTCCTCCTACATCGTCGGTTACTTTCTTGATAGTAGTATTGAGGACATAATTCAATTCCTTATCTGCGTCTGTTTTGATTTCGTATGCACCACCTGTGCCCTGATAATTCTGGGTGAAATCATAAACCAGACGATATACACGGTTTAGGAAACGGTAGCTTCCTTCTACCCCTGCATCGGACCAATCCAACTCTCTTTCCGGCGGTGCTGCAAAGAGAATGAATAATCTTGCAGTATCAGCGCCGTATTTGTTGATAATTTCTTCAGGGCTGACAACGTTACCCAGTGACTTACTCATCTTCTTGCCGTCCTTGTTTACCATGCCCTGTGTAAGCAGGTTCTTGAACGGTTCTTCGTGTTTGGTCAGTCCCAGGTCATAAAGTGCCATCTGGAAGAATCTTGCGTACATCAGATGTAAAATCGCATGTTCTACACCGCCGATGTACTGGTCAACATCCATCCAGTAGTCGACTTTGTCCTTGGCAAAAGCTATTTCCTGATTCTTCGGATCGCAGTATCGGAGGAAATACCAGGAGGAATCCAGGAAAGTATCCATGGTATCCATCTCTCTTCTGGCTTCTTTTCCGCACTTCGGACAAGTGCACTTGCCAAAGGTTTTGGAAGTGGTCAGTGGAGACTCGCCTTTTCCGGTAAATTCTACGTCAGTCGGAAGCAGCACCGGCAGGTTTTCTTCTTTTTCAGGAACCCAGCCGCACTCTTCGCAGTAAATCATCGGAATCGGAGTACCCCAGTATCTCTGTCTTGAAATCAGCCAGTCACGGAGCCTGTAGTTGACAGTTTTCTTACCGATACCTTCTTCGCTAAGCCATTCGATAACTGCACCGATAGCTTCTTGATTGTTCATACCATCAAACTTGCCGGAGTTAATCATAGTACCTTCTGCGGCAAAGGCCTCCTTCAAGTCATGAACATCAATTTCTGGATTGTTAGAATCTACAACCGGAATAATTTCTAAATCAAACTTCTTTGCAAAGTCGAAATCTCTCTGGTCGTGAGCAGGTACCGCCATGATGGCACCTGTTCCATAACCCATCAGCACATAGTCAGAAATAAAAATCGGAACTTTCTTTCCGTTGACCGGATTGACTGCGTATTTTCCGATGAATACACCAGTCTTCTCGTTGGTGGTGGAAGTTCTTTCGATGTCGTTCATATGCTGTACTTTGTCCAGATATGCAAGAACTGGCGCTTCGTATTCTGTACCCTTTACAAGGTCCATTACATATGGGTGTTCTGGCGCCATAACCATGTAAGTAACACCAAAGAGCGTATCAGCGCGAGTGGTAAATACTTTTAACAACTTATCAGTTTCATCAATTGTAAAATCGATTTCCGCACCGATGGACTTTCCGATCCAGTTTTTCTGCATGACCTTAACCTTGTTAGGCCAGCCTTCCAGCTTGTCAAGGTTGTTCAAAAGTCTGTCAGCATAGTCTGTAATTTTGAAGTACCACTGGGAAAGATTCTTCTTTCCAACCGGTGATTTACATCTTTCGCAGCAGCCATCCACGACCTGCTCATTGGCAAGTACAGTCTGGCAGCTCGGGCACCAGTTTACAGGATTTTCCTTCTTATAGGCAAGGCCCTTGTTGTAGAACTGAATAAAGATCCACTGCATCCACTTGTAATAATCCGGATTGCAGGTCTGCACCTCTCTGTCCCAGTCATAAGCAAGCCCCAGCTGGTCAAGCTGCGCTTCCATTTCGTGGATATTGTCCCAGGTCCATTTGCTCGGTTCCACGCCGTGTTTAATCGCTGCATTTTCAGCAGGAAGTCCAAAGGAGTCAAAGCCCATCGGGTGCAGCACGTTGAATCCCTGCATTGCCTTGCATCTTGCAATGACATCACCGATAGAATAGTTTCTCACATGTCCCATGTGCAGTTTTCCCGAAGGATAAGGGAACATTTCCAGCACATAGTACTTTTCCTTGCTCTCATCAATGTCAGTTTTGAAAGAATCATTCTCTTTCCAGTGCTTTTGCCATTTACTTTCAATTTCTTTAAAGTTGTATTTTTCGTTCATTGCTTTTATTAATCCTCCAAATCTAAAAAGCTGCAGTCGCCCCACACCTTTTCGATATTATATTTTTCTCGCATTTCTTTTGTAAAGATATTGACGATGATATCGCCAAAGTCCATCAAAACCCAGCCGGAGTTCTGCTTTCCTTCAATGTTCTTTACAAGAAGTCCTTCTTTTGCAAACTGATCTTCTACTTCATCAACCAGGCTATTTACCTGTCTCTCTGAATTACCGGTTGCAATCACCAGATAGTCTGCAAATGTTGCTTTTTCCATGATATCGATGACAGCAATATCAAGCGCTTTTTTGTCATCTAAGGTTTTCGCCGCAAGCAGCGCAAAACTTTTATTGTCCATTTTCGTTCTCCTTTATGGCATATTGTTTCTGTAAATAATCTCTGGCAGCAATCGTGTCTGTATCAAGGAAATTTCCCTGCTGCCGAACATATTCTATGGTTCTGCTCAGAGAAAGTAAACACGCCTTATCTAAATCTTCTTCTGCCGCCTGTCGGATCTCCTCTACACCCGGATAATTTCGATTTGGCTCAATGGCATCTGCAATATAGATTACTTTTTCAAGCGCGCTCATGGCAGGTCGTCCTGTCGTATGATAGCTGACCGCATTAATAATATCCGAATCTGTTATCTCAAAATCCCGTTCCATCACGATAGCGGCAATTTTTCCGTGGGCCAGATTGCCGTTGTTCAGATAGATTTCAGAAAGTCCCAGATGTTTTACATAGTAATTCAGTACATCGACGCTAACGCCCCGATACATATCGTGAAACAATGCCGCAACCTCTGCTTTTTCGGGATCTGCACCATATTTTTTCGCAAGATTCATCGCAGTAACTCTGACGCCTTCTGTGTGAAGTTTTCTCTTCTCTGAAAAATTCTTCTCAATATACGTCTTGATAGAGTCTGTGTTCATGGATATACCTTTCTATCGGAAAAGGTACCAACGATCTGATAGATTTTCCTGCTTTTATATTTTCTTTAATTTCCGTGGAAGATACTTCCAAAATTTTGTTGTGCAAAATTTTAATCTTCGCATCATAACAGCGGCGTACTTTCTCAACCATCTCAATAGTTTCACTTTCCTTATAACCTGGTCTTACACCGACAACGAAAGGAAACTCCCGCAAAAGATCAGCCCCCTTATACCACGTTTCCAAACTGAGAAACGAGTCTGTACCAAGAATAAAGTGAAGGCGGTCTTTGGGGTACTGACATTTCAATGTCTGCAGCGTCTTATAAGTATAAGAAATCTCTTCGCTGAATGCCTCCACAGTGGATACAACAAAATTTTGATTCTGATGGGCAATTAGACTGACCATATTGACCCTGTCCTCCTCTGCAGCCATGTGACGTCCCAATTTAAAGGGCTGCACCTTTGCAGGCAGAAGAATAATCTGCGAAAGGCCACATTCGCGCATTGCAGCCTTTGCGATGGATAAATGCCCGTTATGGAATGGATCAAAGGATCCGCCTAATATTCCGATATCACTCATGATTACCTCAAGTTGATTCCTAGTTCAGTCAGCTGTTCTTCTTCTACAACGCCCGGCGCTTCGCAGACCATGCACTGTGCATTCTGGTTCTTCGGAAATGCAATGACTTCTCTGATGCTGTGCTCGCCAAGAAGAAGCATAACCAGTCTATCAAGACCGTAAGCAAGACCTCCGTGCGGCGGTGCGCCATATTTGAAAGCTTCCAGAAGAAAACCAAATTTTTCCTGGCATTCCTCCTCTGTCAGTCTCAATGCCTTAAACATCTTCGCCTGTAAATCCTTTTCATGGATTCTGATGCTGCCGCCGCCTACTTCTACACCGTTCATTACGATGTCATAAGCGATCGCTTTAACCTTTTCCGGCGCTGTATCGAGAAGCGGAATGTCTTCTGTTCTCGGATGTGTAAACGGATGGTGCATTGCTTTCAGTTCACCTGTTTCGTCATCCTTTTCAAACATCGGAAAATCCGTTACCCACAGCAAATTGAACTGCTTGTCGTCTAAGAGTCCCAGAATGCCTGCAATATGTCTTCTCAGGAATCCCAAAGTGTCAAATACGACTTTTGCTCTGTCAGCGGCGATGAGAATCAGATCATTCACCTTTGCGTCAAAGACCTTTGCAATCTCAGCAAGCTGTTCCTGCGTAAAGAATTTATTTACGGAAGATTTATATTCGTTTTCTTCTACTCTCAGCCATACCAGACCCTTTGCACCGTAATGTTTAGCCTGCTCTGTAAGCTTGTCGATATCCTTTCTGCTGAACTTGTCGGAAGCGTTATCGATGCAGATACCTCTGACATCGCCGCCTGCGGCAAGCGCATCAGCAAAGACTTTAAACTCTGTACCGGCAACCACATCATTTAAAGACTTTAGTTCAAATCCAAATCTGGTGTCAGGTTTGTCGCTGCCGTAACGCTCCATAGCTTCATCGAAAGGGATTCTAGGAAACGGCACAGCGATTTCTACATCGAGCAGCTCCTTAAACACTCTCTTTAAGAAGCCTTCCTGCATAGCAATCACATCATCTTGATCTACAAAGGACATTTCCATGTCAATCTGCGTAAATTCAGGCTGTCTGTCTGCACGCAGGTCCTCATCTCTGAAGCACTTTGCAATCTGAATATAGCGATCACAGCCGCTGACCATGAGAAGCTGCTTGAAAAGCTGCGGCGACTGGGGCAGCGCATAGAATCTGCCTTCGTTAACGCGGCTCGGAACCAGATAGTCTCTGGCACCTTCCGGTGTGGATTTGATTAAAATCGGTGTTTCGATTTCGGTAAATCCGTTTTCGTCAAAATAATCCCGGGTCAGCTTGGCAAGTTTATGTCTGAATCTGATGTTCTCTTGCATTTTCAGCTTGCGCAAATCCAAATATCTGTATTTTAAACGAAGGTTATCGTCTACATTGTCATCGTCTTTGATGTAAATTGGCGGTGTTTCTGATTCATTATAAACCAGAAGTTCCTTTGCAAATACTTCGATTTCACCAGTCGGAATATTAGGGTTTTTCGAGCTTCGCTCCTTTACAATGCCTCTCACACCGATGACATACTCACTGCGCAATGATTCTGCTCTTTTAAAAACATCCTCGGAAATCGTATCGTCGAAAGTAATCTGCACAATGCCGGTCTTATCTCTAAGGTCAGCAAAGATTAATCCGCCCAGACTTCTCTGTTTCGCAACCCAACCGTTAAGCACGACTTCTTCATCTACATTTGCAATGTGTAAATCGCCGCAATAATGGGTTCTCTTTAATAATTCTGCCATGTATTTCTTATCTCTCCTATTTTGCTAATTCTTCTGTCAGATCTTCTAATTTTACTTCTCTCTGCTGGGAGGTTGCCATTTCCTTTACAGAAACAACGCCTTCAGCAAGTTCGTTATCGCCGATGACTACGGTGTACTGTGCGCCCAGTCTATCGGCATATTTAAACTGCCCCTTGATGTTTCTTGCAAGAGTATCCATCTCAGCTTTCACACCTTTGTTTCTAAGCTGGCGAAGAAGTTTGAGACCGAATGCCTTTGCATCCTCGCCCATGACAGCGATAAAGGCTTTTAGCGGCTCCGGCTGTGGAATTTCAACACCATTTTCCTCCATCAGCATCAAAAGACGCTCAATACCCAGTCCAAAACCAACGCCAGGAATCGGAGGTCCGCCAATTTCTTCGATGAGGTGGTCGTACCTGCCCCCTCCGCATACGGTTCCTTGTGTTCCGTTACTATCTGTTACAAACTCAAAAGCTGTCTTGGTATAGTAATCCAGCCCTCTTACGATTCTCGGATCCACAATATATTCAATGCCCATAGCGTCCAGGTTCTTCTGTACATCAGTGAATGCCGTTTTGCAGTCATCGCAAAGGTAATCGATCATATCCGGTGCATCTTTTACTAATTCTTGACAGATTTCCGATTTACAATCCAAAATTCTCATCGGATTTCTCTCATATCTGTCTTTGCAGGTATTGCAAAGCTGGTCATAAACCGGCTCCAAGAATTTTTTCAGAGCCTCCCTATGTTTCTGTCTGCAGGAAGGACAACCCACACTGTTAATTTTCAGTTTGATGTCCTTAATTCCCATGTCGTGTAGGAAATCATAACCAAGGCAGATAACCTCTGCATCAGCCAGCATGTTGGTGGTTCCGAAAATTTCGATACCAAACTGATGAAATGCCCTAAGTCTTCCAGACTGCGGTTTTTCATAGCGGAAACACGGTGTAATATAATAGTATTTGGTCGGCTGCACTTCCGCATAATGCTTGTGTTCAATAAAAGCTCTCGCCACCGGTGAAGTTCCTTCCGGTTTTAAAGTAATGCTTCTCTTTGCATAGTCGTCGAAGGTGTACATTTCTTTCTGTACGATATCGGTTGTGTCTCCAACACCTCTTTTAAACAGCTCGGTGTGTTCAAATGCCGGCGTTCTGATTTCCTTGAAGCCGTATTTATCGCAGAATTCGGAGAATTTTTTCTCAACGTACTGCCACTTGTACACCTGTGCAGGCAACGTATCTTTCGTTCCTTTTGGTGCTATGATTGCCATTTTTCTACCTCCATAAATAAATTTTTCTCTTTTCTATCCAGCATTTCATCAATACGCGCTATGTATTCCTGATAGTTGGTTACATTGGGCACTCGTTCCAGACGGTTTTCCTCCGGGTAGTAAACCTTGGTGATTCCTCCTGCTCCAAGGGCAATAATCGTCTGATGTTCGTCCATAATACGCACATTATAAATGCAATCTTTATCTTTTTTGCAGTATCCGGTATTTTCAAAAGCGCCAGCCATATGCTTCTGCCTGTACAGGTAATACGGTATATAGCCTGCGTCCTTAAGGATTCGTCTGCTTTCAGAAAGCTGCTCAGAAACAAGATCAGCTTGTTTATAGTGGAAATCCTTGTCAATGTCCACAAGGCGGGACGCCCGCTTTACCGCAAGACAGTGCACCGTAATATTGTCAGGCCCAAGCGCGATAATTTCTTTCAGAGATCTAGCAAAATCTTCCTCAGATTCATCCGGAAGTCCTGCGATTAGATCTGCATTAATACTGCTAAATCCGTGTTTCTTCGCCATTTCAAAGGCGCTGATGATATCTTCCGGCTTATGATTCCTTCCGATGCGTTCCAGCGTCTTTTCATGCATAGACTGCGGGTTGATGCTAATTCGATCTACCCCTGCCTCTTTCAGTACCATCAACTTCTCTGCCGTAATAGTGTCTGGTCGTCCTGCTTCTACAGTCAATTCCCTAAGCGCCATCAAATCGAAATTTTGTTTTACCCTCTGCAGTAAAATCCTAAGCTGCTCTGCGCTCAGCGTAGTCGGTGTGCCGCCGCCCACATAGATGGTTTCCGCCATCATACCGCACTCCTGCATTCGTCTTCCTACATAGGCAATTTCCTTTAAAAGCGCCTCAAAATATCTGGCGATTTCACTGTCTGCTACCTGATTGGACGCAAAGGAACAATAGACACATCTGGTCGGACAGAATGGAATGCCGATATAAACGCCTGCAGACTTCGGTACAGCTTTACCGCATGTCCTCTGCTGATGGAAATACATCTCAATCAGCAGTTTCGCCTTTTCTTCTGTTAAATAATACTCGCTCATAAGGATTTGAAGCACAGCATTTTCACTGCCGACTTTTTCGTAGATTTCCCCAGTAAGCTTTACCGGTCTGATTCCAGTCAAAATCCCCCACTGGGGATATACTCCGGTCAGCGCAGATAGCTGATCGTAAATCTGTCTTTTAATCTGATTCTTATCAGAAAAATTTTCTTTATTAAAGACAAGAAACGTTTCTCCATCTTGCTGTACATAATCCTCTGAAACCAGAACATACTGGTCAGGACGAAGAAATATCTTGATCATTTCTTCTAATAAATATTTTTTTTCAAAATGAAAAATCTGAATCTTTATCTTATCTAACAAAAGGATTGTGCTCCTTTTCGTAACCAATCGTAGTTTCGCTCATATGACCCGGATATACCATGGTGTTGTCCGGCAGCACGAAAAGCCTTTCCTTGATAGAATTGATGATTTCTCCAAAATCTCCACCATAAAAATCAGTTCTGCCTATGGACTGGCGAAACAGCGTATCACCGCTGAATACTGCCCCATCTGTAATGATGGACATACCGCCTTTGGTGTGTCCCGGCGTATGGATAAAGGTAAGAGCAGTGTTTCCCACCGTTAGATTTTCTCGGTCTTTCACATAGATATCCGCATCAACGATGACCGGTTTTCCACAGATTTCCAGAGAAACGTTCAAGTTAGAATCCATCAGCATTTCTCTCTCTGCTTCATATGCAACCACTTTTGCACTCGGAAAATCCTTTAAAAAGTCATCGACACCACCAATGTGGTCAGCGTGACCATGGGTCAAAATGATGTATGCTACTTCAATATTCTCTTCCTTTGCTTTTTGGGTCAGCAGCGGGCTGTAGCCGCCTGGATCCACAATAAAACCTTCCTTTGTTTCATCATAAGCCAAATAGGTGTTTACCTGAATCGGACAGGTAATAAACTTAAGAATGTTCATATATTCTTTCCTCTTTCTTATACGACTTGCACCTAGCCAATCGCTGCGCTCTCGGGGTGCAACAGCATAAGGACTTCTCATCAATTTACTTTGTAAATTGGAGCAAGTCCATTAACTCCTTGCTCTATAAACGTTAGTGACACTCTGGACATTTCTCAGAGTCCGCAATACTCTCTGCATTTGCTGCGTACTGGCAATGGACAGGGTCAGAGTGATATTGACTACGCCGTCCTTTCCGCTCTTTGCATTGACTCCGGAAATGTTCACGTCCATATCTTCACAGGCTCTGGAAATATCCGAAAAAATTCCCTTTCTCTCGCCTGCCGCAATACAAATGTCCGCATTATAGGATTTTCCGACCTTCAGGTCTTCCCATTCTACTTCAATAAATCTTGCTTTCTCTCCTTCTGGAAGCGAAGTGATATTGGAGCAGTCCTTGCGGTGAACAGAAATGCCTCTGCCTTTTGTGATGAATCCGACAATATCATCCCCCGGAACAGGATTACAACACCGGGAAACTCGAATCATCAAATTATCAGCTCCCTTGACAATAATGCCGGGATTTTCTCGCTGGTAACGCTGCATTTTTTCCTTCTTAGCGTCATTTTCCAGCATTTTTTTCTGCTTTTCTTCTCTCTTCTGCTCAAGCTTCTTATCCTCATTAAAATAGCTGAACAGAAGATTTGCGTATTTACTTAAGATGGTACCGCCTTTACTGATTTGCATATAAGCTTCATCTTGGGTTGCGATATTCATCTCTTTGGTCGCTTTTGTCAGATAGCTTGCTTTACCCACAAGCTGTGGATCAAAGCCCTTCTTTCTAATATATTTATCCAGTGCGTCTTTTCCTCTTGAGACGTCATCCGGTTTACTTTCTTTCTTAAGCCACTGCCTGATTTTTGTTCTAGCAGTAGAACTCTTGGCAATTTTTAACCAATCTATACTTGGACCGCTTGAATTCGAAGAAGTGACAATTTCAACGATATCTCCGTTATTCAAGGTATGGTCGATGGTGACCATTTTTCCGTTTACTTTTGCGCCAACACATTTACAGCCAACTGCTGTATGAATTTTAAATGCAAAGTCCAGCGGCGTAGAACCTGCCGGCAGGTCGATGACCTCTCCTTTTGGCGTAAATACAAAAACCTGACTGGAAAAAAGATCCATTTTAAGAGTTTCCATAAACTCCTTTGGATCATTCAGTTCACTTTGCCATTCCAACGTCTGTCTCACCCATGCCAGCTTCATTTCCTCATGATTTTGGTCGCCTTTCGTATTTCCCTCTTTGTACTTCCAATGAGCAGCAATACCATATTCCGCAACTCTGTGCATTTCGTAAGTTCTGATTTGAATTTCAAACGGTTCACCGTTATCGCCCAGTACCGTTGTATGAAGCGACTGATACATGTTCGGTTTCGGCATGGCAATATAATCTTTGAATCTACCCGGAATAGGTTTCCACATGGTGTGCACCTGACCTAAAACAGCGTAGCAATCCCTGACATTTTCTACAATAACGCGAACTGCAGTCAGGTCAAAGATTTCATCCAGCTGCTTGTGCTGCAGTACCATTTTTTTATATACGCTGTAAAGATGTTTGGAACGTCCAGAAATATCATAGTGCATGTTCATCTGGTCCAGTGCTTCTTTAATTTCCTCTATTACTGTATTGATAAATTGTTCTCTCTGCTCTTTTTTCTCAGTAACTTCAGACTCCAGCTTTCCTACTTCTTCCGGGTGAAGATAGGAAAGCGCCAAATCTTCCAGCTCAAATTTCACAGTATAAATACCGAGACGACTTGCTAGAGGCGCATAAATATCAAGAGTCTCTCTGGATTTTTCAATTTTTTTCTCAGGACGCATAAACTGCAGTGTCCGCATATTGTGCAAACGGTCTGCAAGCTTGATAATCAGTACGCGAATATCCTTGGACATGGCGAGAAACATCTTTCTGAGATTTTCCGCCTGCGCCTCTTCTTTACTGTCAAATTTTATGCTTCCCAGTTTAGTGACACCATCTACCAAGAGAGCAATCTCTTCACTGTAGTCACATACGAGCTGCTCTCTGGTATATTCTGTGTCTTCAACGACATCATGCAAAAGCCCACCGACGATGGTTTCCTCGTCCATACCAAGCTGCGCCAATAACTTGGCGACAGCAATAGGATGAATCAGATACGGCTCTCCGCTCTTACGAAGCTGACCATCGTGCAAGGTGCGAGCCGTATCAAAGGCTCGCCCTATTAAATCGGTGTCATAATTTTTATTGATACTGGTAATTTCTTCTAAAAATTTTGCTTTTGTTTCCATTAATGTCTATTCTGCTCCTGCAATCAGTTTAATCTAATTTTGGTTAATTTATTTCTTATTTTTCTTCTTTTCGCTTGCCTGTGCTGCAATCATATACTTGGATTTTTCTTCATTCTTGCTGAATTCATAGAACAGCGGGCTGCACAGGAAGATGGAGGAATAAGTACCTACCAAAACGCCGACCATAAGCGGAATTACAAATTCTCTGATAGACGTCGATACCATCAAAAACAGCGGTACCATGCAAATCAGAGTAGTCAGTGATGTCATGACTGATCTGTTCAAAGTCTGATTGATGCTGCGGTCAATTACCACCTGATTGTTATCCTTCTTGTAAAGTTTCTTATTCTCTCTGATTCTGTCAAACACAACGATGGTATCGTTGATGGAGTAACCTACTACAGTCAGAATACCTGCGATAAACGGATTGTTAATAGTTACATTGAAGATTGCATAGAATGCAAGCACCATCAGAACATCGTGAGCAATGCCCGCGATAGAAGCAACACCATATTTCCAGGATCTGAATCGGAAAATAATATAAATCAGCATGCCGATTGCTGCAATCAGCACGGACTTCACTGCATTGGTCTTCAGTTCTTTTCCAACTGTTGGGCCAAACTCTTCAGAAGCCAGCACATCTTTATCGGTTACACCAAATTTGCTTTCTAAAGTCTTAATTACCTCGCCTCTTGCGTCGTTGTCAAGAGCATTGGTTGTCTTAATGATAATCTGCTCCTGATTGTCTCCGCTAAGCACAATGGATACGTCTTCCAGATTATATTCAGCAAGTGCGTCCTGTACTTCTTCAGTTGCAACTTTTTTGCCCATATCAAGCTGAATCATAGTACCGCCTGTGAAGTCAATACCATAGTTGAATCCTCTTGCTACAGAGAATATCAGACCTGCAATAATAATCACTGCGCTGATTCCATAGAAAATCTTTCTATTTTTAATAAAGTTGAATTCTTTCTTTAAGAGTTTCTTCTCTGTGCCGTCTTCGTTTACGCCAAAGAACTTGTTCTTTGCAAAGGCTTTGCTGTCAGCAACCAGACCGATGAGAAGCTGGGTTACTACAACGGCTGTAAAGATACTTACGATGATACCAATCATCAGAGTCAGTGCGAAGCCTTTTACTGCTGTAGAACCAATTTCATAAAGCACCACAGAAGCAATCAGAGTTGTAATCTGTGCGTCAAGGACTGTAGTAAGCGCATTCTTAAAGCCCTGAGAAACGGCTACTCTAATAGTCTTTCCTGCTGCAATCTCTTCTTTAATTCTGGCAAAGATGATGACATTTGCGTCAACTGCCATACCGATGGACAGAATAATACCTGCAATGCCAGGCAGAGTCAGCACGCTTCCAAGACCAGCCATAATCCAAAGTACAATCAGTACATAAAGCAGCAACGCGATGTCTGCAACCAGACCTAAGATATTGTACATGATCAGCATTAACAGGAATACCAGTCCAAGCCCTACAGCACCTGCCACAATACTCTTGTTTAGTGCATTCACACCGATAGTTGCAGTCTGTACAGAAGATGTTACTTCGTTTAAGGAAATAGGCAGTGCACCGCCTCGAATCAGTGCTGCCGTATTGGATGCATCCTCCTGCGTATAACCACCGTTACTTGTAATTTCGCAAGTTGTACTGGTGATAACCGTCTGTGCATTTGGAGAAGTTACAATCTCATCATCCAGCATGATGATAATAGCCTGTCCGCCGATTCCTAAATCAGAAAATTCCTGATTTGGTGTTATTTCGTTTGCGGAAGTTTTTCTGGTCGCTTCCTCAAACTTCTTAGAGCCTTCGTTTGTAAACTCCAAAACGATTTTATATCCGCCGTTCTCTGTATCAGTGTCGATGTTAGCATTCTTTACCTCATCGCCGCTGAGTACCTCCGTGCCGTCTGCAAGCAGGAAACGAAGCTGCGCAGTCTTACCAATCTGATCGATTGCCTGCTGTGCGTCTTCCACTCCAGGCATCTCTACTCTAAGTCTGTCGTTTCCTTCAATGGATACAGTCGCTTCGGAAATACCCATTGCGTTGACTCGATTATTCAGAACAGCTCTGGTCTGCTCCATCACCTGCGATAAATCACTGTCTGAAAGTCCCTGTATATCTTCTGCATCGGCTTCAAGAACAACATAGACACCGCCGTTGATATCCAGCCCAAACTTCATTACGTCCTTAATGGAATTTATCGAACCAATCCCAAAGATGGAAATATACCATCCAATAAGAAGCGCAATGATGACTAAACTAGCTAAAATTTTTCTTAGTTTTGAATTCATTTTCTTCTTCTCACCTTCTATATAGTCAAAATTTGCCCATAATACCGGCATTTTATTTTACTCTTTATTGTACTACGTTTTCAGAGCTTGGGCAAGGGGTAATTCTTAATTTATGAGGCAAACATCAAATCTTCAAAGGATAGCTGTTTTCCAAAATTCTGTATTCGTTTTCTAAAGACAAAACTTTTTACAGTTTAGAAAAACGAGTTGACGAAGTCGTCCTGCCCCACATATGCTAAAAGACTCCCTAACTGTAGGGAGTCTTAATCTAATCATACATATGAACTTATAGAGCCATCTTATTTCTCATCTTCAGGAATTTGCTCTTCTACATCAGCAGCTTTTCTCAGACGTTTAGGCTTAACCTTCTTTTCTTCTTCGTCTTCTGCAACTGCAGACTTACCTGCACTCTTACTGGAGCTTACAACTGATGAAACAGACCATCTCATCATCTCAAACTTAACCTTATCAGCACCAACCTGAATTACGATGGAATCTTCTTTGGTCTTTACAATCTTGCCGCAGATACCACCAATTGTGATAATTTCATCTCCAACCTGCAGCGTGTTTCTCATCTGCTGTATGGTTTTCTCTTTCTTCTTCTGCGGTCTAATCAGTAAGAAATACATCGCACCGATAAAAACTACCAGGATTATTAACTGCATTGCAAATGCGTTGCCACCACCGTTACTCATATGTTCCTCCTACATATCTCCAATTCGGATTTTCTATTGGTGCCGGCGATGGGGGTCGAACCCATACGGTGTTGCCACCACGGGATTTTGAATCCCGCACGTCTGCCAATTCCATCACGCCGGCACATTGGTTATATTTTAGCATAACGACTGTTCATCGTCAATACTTCCTTGAAAGAAGAACTGCTGACTATCATCGCTGACAATCAGCAGTTCTCATATGGTGCGGCAAACTGGACTCGAACCAGCACGGTTTCCCACACGGCCCTCAACCGTGCGCGTCTGCCATTCCGCCACTGCCGCAGGATGCGGTTAAATCACAACCGCAAAAAAGATTATATACCATACAGCACAAAAAGTAAAGCATTTATTTTATCTTTTTATTTCTCCTCGTTCTCAGTCACCATGGTTCGTTCCCAGCTCCAGCTTTCACAGCCTCTGTAAATGTCAAAGAAAGTCGGCAGTTCCTCTCCGGTGAATCTAGGTACTGTAATAAACGCATAAGTCTTGTAGCACAGGCAGTAGTACGGCAGCTCATCAGCAAGAACTGGTTTCAGTTTCTCATAAATCCCTTTCTGCTTCTTTCTGCTTAGGCAGGTTTCCATCTGGTTGACATAGGACTGTACTGTGGTGTTTTTGTAGCCGATTGCATTCCCGCTGCTAAACAGTTGCCTCAAATCAAACTTCTTATCGAATTTATAGCCGCCCAGATACAGGTCAAACGCTCCTTCTTTGACTGCTGTTTTATAACTCTGCCAGCCGAGACTTTTTATCTTCACATCAATGCCGATTTCCCTTAATGAGACGGCAATGCTCTCTGCGGTATCTTTACGATTTCCATCATTGGCATTGACTAAAATGGTCATAGAGACCTTTTTTCCTTCTCCATCTTCCAAAAGTCCATCTTCGTTGACATCACGGTAGCCTGCCGCAGCAAGTAAATCCGAAGCGCCCTTTAAATCCTGGGCATAGGTATCTCCCTTATTCTCAGTACCTAAAAAGCCCGGAAAATAGATTGAATCCGAAGAAATGCCACAGCCTCCGTAGTTGTCATGAATCAAACTTTCCACATCGATTGCTTTTGCGATAGCCTGTCTGACTTCTTTCTTTGCCAGCACTTTATTCTTAAAATTGAAACCCAAATACTCAAGTTCACTTGAACTAATCTTCTCCGTATTCAAATCCTTATCTTCAGCATCAGCGTCAGCGTCCTGGTCTCTGCTCACATAGGCAGTTACCGCTTCCATCGTCATAAGACCCGAGGTTTTGGACTTGTCCGGCAGCACTTTAAAACGCAGTTTGTTTTCCGGCTTCTCACCAAAATAGTACTTGTTAGGATTTAAATTCAAACACTTCGTGTTGTCATAGCTGCTAATCGCATAGGGACCGCTTCCCACAACTCTATCGCTGTCTGCATCGTAATTCGTAGCGGAAATAATTGGAAATACCAAATTATCCAGCGCTGCATCGGCTGGGTCCTCAAAGTGGACAGTCATCGCATATGTATCAGAAATCTGTACCGAATCAATTTTAGAAACGTACTCATAATAAGGTCCGTCAGAACCAATACGCAAAATTGTGTTTATAGTTGCTCGTACGTCATTGGCAGTCAACGAAGAACCGTCACTGAATTTTACGTCTTTTCTAAGCTCCAGTGACACGCTGCCAGCCTGCGCATTGGTATTATAGCTTTCCACCACCTGAGACTTTACACCCAGTTTGTCATCTAAATAAAACAGACTGCTGAATAACAGCTGGCTGATATAATACACATCACTGTCGCCAGATACCAGCGGATTTAAAGTTTCTACCCTGTCCATAGCAAGATAAATTTTGTCCATCGTTTCATAAGTGACCGTTTCCTGCTCTTCCTCCGAGGGACTGACATCGCCGCGCACGATGGCGATGGTGGACAATCCTCCTGCGAGAACTACCACAGCTATTATGATAATAATAATGTGTCTGTGAAGAAAATCAAATACTCTGTAATTCCTATTCCCTTTATTTTGTTTCAGCATATCTCTCTAACAATCGCTCTACCTGCTCATAGAGCGCTTCCTTTCCCTTTGAATTATCTATAATATCTGTAGAACGAGCAATTTTTTCGCTACTGCTCATCTGATTTAGAATGCGTCGCTTCACTTCCTCAGAAGTAACGTCATCACGAGCCATCACTCTGCGTATCCTAATATCTATGCTTGCATCCACCAGCCAGACCGCATCACACAGTTTGTCCGCACCGGACTCAAAGAGCAGAGGTGCATCTATAAAAACAGGCGCTTCATAGCCTTCTTCCTGCAGTCCAGTAATCTTCTCCTCTATAATCTGTACCACCTTTTTAGTAGTCAATTCTTCCAAAACAAGCCTTTTTTTCTCGTCGGAAAACACTATAGCAGCAAGCTTTTTTCGGTCAAGGCAACCGTCTGTAAAAAGAATATCTTCTCCAAATGCTTCAGTAAGCGCCTGCAAAGTTTCGCTGCCTTTCTCTGTCATAGAGCGAGCAATTTTATCTGCGTCAATGACGGTAAATCCCTTGTCCAGCAAATAATCAGACACCGTGGATTTCCCCGCACCGATTCCACCTGTAAGACCTATTACTTTCATTGCGTTCCCCTACTTTAAATCGTACCAGGTATCGCCCTGATTCAAATCACTTTCCAGCTTTACCTTCAAATCCATAGCATGTTCCATGTTGCGAACCAGGAGTTCTTTCACCTGCTCCATTTCGTCCTTTGCAGTTTTGATAATCAATTCGTCATGAACCTGCAAAATCAGTTTGGATGACATATTGCGTTCCTTTAATTCGCCGTAGACCTTAATCATAGCCAGCTTAATGATATCTGCTGCACTTCCCTGAATCGGGCTGTTCATGGCAAGACGCTCTCCCAGCTGACGAGCCATAAAAGCCGAAGAATTAATCTCATGAATATAACGTTTGCGCCCCATTAGGGTCTCAGTATAACCTTTTTCTTTGCAGCTTTCAATCTGACCGTCCATATAAGCTTTTACAGCAAGATGCTTATCAAAGTAATCCCTGATATAGTTTTCTGCCTCTTTTCTGGAAATCCGCAGTTCCTCAGAAAGACCGAACCCACTCATACCGTAGATTACGCCAAAATTTACTGCCTTGGCACGGCTTCTGTCAAGAGGCGTTACTTCATCGTAGGTCAAGCCAAATACTCTGGCGGCTGTATTCCGATGAATATCATCTCCGTTGTTAAATGCAGCAATCAGGTTTTCATCACCCGAAAGATGCGCCAAAATTCGAAGTTCAATCTGAGAATAATCTGCACCGACTAGAGTATAGTTCTCACTTTCAGGCACAAAAGCCTTGCGAAGCTTTCTGCCCAGTTCCTGTCTAATTGGAATATTCTGCAGGTTTGGTTCTGTGCAGCTGATACGCCCTGTCGCCGTCACTGTCTGCTGAAAATGAGCCCGAATCTTGCCATCTGTGCCAATCAATGGTTTCAGTCCTTCTACATAGGTGCTGTTCAGCTTGGTAAGAGTCCGATATTCCAGCACCATATCCACAATGGGATGTAAATCTCTAATTTTTTCAAGCACATCAGCGCTGGTGCTGTAGCCTCGTTTGCTCTTTTTTCCTGCTGGCAATTCAAGCTTTTCAAACAGAATTTCCCCAAGCTGCACCGGCGATTTAATGTTAAATTTGGTACCTGCTAAGGCATAAATCTGATTTTCAATTTTTTCAATCTCACAGGTCAACTGCTTTCCAAAGGTTTCCAAAGTTTCTTTGCTTACAGTAAAACCCTCCGCTTCCATAGCGGCAAGAACTTCCACAAGCGGCAGTTCTACTTTTTCATAAACCTGTATCAGACTTTCCTTTTCAAGCTGACTTTGCTGACTCTTTCTCAGTTGTTTAACAGAAAGACACCACTTAAAGCCATAATCTGCATAGCTTTCGTCGCTGTTTCCAAGAAGATCAATCTGTCCGCCCTGCTCCATAAAGGACTTCTCGTCTTCCATTTCATAATGAAGAATCTCAAAGACTAAAGTTTTTAAATCATAGTTGGACTTAGTCGGATCGATGACATATTGGGCAACAGCTGTGTCGAAAGCGGTCACTACATCGTAAAAACCATTCCACATCAAAACATAATAATCCCGGATTAAATCATGTCCTACAAAACGCAGCTTTTTTTTCTGCAGAAACTGTAAGAAGGCTGTCAGGAATCGGTCATCCGATAAGTTTACGTAATAATATTTCTTGTCGCATATAAACCCTGCGCCATAAATGATTGGTTTTTCCACGTGATTGTTGTCGCTAAAGATTTTTAGAATTGCTTCGCTTCCAGCTGTCACTTCATCAAGCAGCTGCATATCCGCTAGCGACTGTACGGTAATTCTAGTATAATCTGCCTCATCTTCGGTAAAATCGGAGGTGATATCAGCAGTCTCCTTGATATGCAGTTTTTTCAAAAAACTATTGAATTCCAGTTTTACATAGAGGTTAATCAGGGCAGTATAATCCGGCTCTTTTGTTTTCATGGATTCCAAATCAATATCAATTGGCACGTATTTGTTAATAGTCGCAAGTCTTCTGCTCATAGCGGCAAGCTGTGCATGCTCTTCCACTTTTGCCCTAAGCTTTACATTTGCAATTTCCTCCGTATTTGCAAGTAAGTTTGCTATACTGCCAAACTGTGTCAGAAGCTTAATGCCGGTCTTCTCTCCAACACCCGGAATGCCCGGTATATTGTCAGACTGATCACCCATCAGACCTTTCAGGTCGATAAACTGCTCTGGTGTCAGCTGATAACGTTCGATCATCTTCTCTCTGTCATAAAGTTCAAATTCGGAAATCCCTTTTTTGGTAATTAAAACCTGCGTTACATCAGTTGCAAGCTGCAGCGCATCCTTATCGCCTGTGATAATCAGCGGAGCCAAACCTTCCTCTTCCCCGATTCTAGCAATAGTTCCAATAATATCATCCGCTTCAAAGCCGCGGGTTTCCAGATTGGTAATACCCATTGCGGTCAAAATATCTTTCATCAGAGGAAGTTCCATTGCAAGCTCTGGCGGCATTTTCTTTCGTCCTGCCTTATACTCACTATACTCCTGATGTCTGAAGGTCGGCGCTTTCATATCCCATGCCACGGCCATATAATCCGGAGCATAGTCACCCTGGATTTTCGTCAGCATATTGATAAACCCATAAATTCCTTGGGTATAAATTCCTTCTTTTGTAATCATCGGGCGCTGCATCGCATAATACGCCCTGTTTATTAAACTGTTTCCGTCAATAATGACAATTCTGTTTCCCATATGTCTTTCCTTTTCGTTTCTGTATTCCTTTTTAGTATAATGCAGAATGTGCTTTTTTACAAGCAAGGGTTTTGTGAAAGAAAAAACTCCGCAAATTCTAACGGAGTTTCCAAATTATGTAATAGTCTATTTTTTCTTCAGCGCTAGATAATAAATACCTGAGACAAAGACGCTGCCCCCTAAAATATTTCCAAGTGTCACTGGAATCAGGTTATTTACAAAGAACCCGCTCCACGTAATACCTACCTGTGCGCCTCCTGCAAAAATCCCTGCCGGGATGAAGAACATATTGGCGACGCTGTGTTCAAACCCTGCTGTAACGAAAAGCCAGATTGGAAAGAACAGTGAAAAGATTTTACCTACAGTGGAATCAGCGCCGTTTCCCATCCAGACCGCAATACATACCAGAAAATTACATAAAATTCCTCTCACAAAGGCCTGTCCAAAAGGCAGTGCCATTTTTGAAGATGCGATAGAAATGGTCACATCTGTAAGCATGTCGTCACCTGTTCCGAGAAGTCCTGAATAAGCAACCATCCATGCCACCACCATAGAGCCAATCAGATTAGCAAGGTAAACAATCACCCAGTTTTTCAACATGGCGCCTGCAGAAATCTTTCTGTCCAAAACAGCTGCCAGCATAAGGTTATTACCAGTAAAAAGCTCCGCCCCTGCAAAGACTACCATCATCAGTCCCGCCGGGAAAATTACACCAGAAATCATTTTTCCAAGTCCGTTGGTAAGCGGATCAGCCAAAAAACGATAAGCAGCCATATTTGCACCTGCACCTGCGATTGCAATAAAAAAACCTGCCATAAGACCTAAAAGTATCAGCTGTTTCACTGAATAGCCAGTCTTCTTTACGGCAGAATCAATCGTCGCTTCTAAAATTTGCTGTGGATTTTTCTGTGACATAAAACTTCCTTCTTTCATTATCTATAGACTTTATAATTATAGCAACTTTTACTCAATAGTCAATAACTTTACAGGTTCAAAAAAAGAAACAAAAAAGAAAAGTAGCGAGTTTCCTCTCTACTTTTCCATAGTATAAGAAAATATTTCTATGAGTTTAAAAACTAATATTCCCTTTTAATCCACTGCAGATGAATACCTATATATTTTTTTCTTTCTTTTCCTTACTTTCTGCTAATTTTGCTGCCTCTATACATCTAAGTCTTTCCTGCTTGGCTATATGACGCATATATTTAGGCTGAGGACCTTCTCCTGAGTAAACCTTTTCCCAAAATGACTTTTTAGAGTTCTTGGTTGTTGCTACCACTTTCTGTTCAGATGGTGCAGAAACGCCCATTAGCATCAGTTCCTTAAGAGATGGCTCCTCTTCTCCCCTTTGTTCTTCGCTATTTTTTGTTAAATAGTAACGAAGTACTGTTAAAGAAATTACAATTATCATCACTAAGAATATAAAAATACTCATCATAATCCCCCTTTTTTCCTATATTATCTACTTGTCATGCACAGGAAAGTTTTAAATGTTATTAGGCGCCCATTATACTTAGAATAGTCAAAAGTGGAGATCTCTCCCGTGAAACTTCACTTTGTTTAGGATAATCAGGATGATCAAACCATTCTGAATAACTATTGTCAATCTTTTTTCTCCATTGTCCCTTCCAAGTAGTATGATATTCATCATACAATTTGCGTTTATATGGTGAATTACCAACTCTTCTTTGATAAACAATATAATGTTTCTCCGAATAGCAAAAAGCTCGCTTTGTAGCATTCGTACTATTTTGACCTGCGGGGTAAACATACTCATTTGACCGTCTGTCTTTCTCTATCTCTACTTTTTCGGTATAATGCCTTCCCACCATTATATCATCGGCTTCCCCACTAAATACACTAAGTCCTTCAACAATTGTTTCCGAAGTGATACCATCCGAAGTAACTTCTTTGGTTTCTGCATAAATACTGTTACTTGCGCCAAGTACCAAAATTAATAATAATGGCATTACTCTTTTAATTGTTTTTTCATTTTTCGCTCCTTTCTTTATATTCATAAAATTTGTAAATCATTTAATTATTTTAATCATATCGCATTTAATTCTGAATGTCAATCTAATTATAATAACTTCACAATGATAAGTTCAGAAAAAAGAACACCGCCTGGCAAAATTTTATAGTGATATCGAAAGGAAAATGCGGTATAATAATAGTAGCCTAGAACTCGCGTTAAGGATTCATAATTGAACCTACACTTTCGCAATGGGAATCCGGGTCCAGGGAGCCAATGTCAAGCCTCCATAGAGTGGAAGACAAAAGCCCCGGCAGGATACCCACCTATCAATAGATAGGGCGTCAATTATATCCTGACGGAGCTTTCTGGGTTTTTTCTTTTTCTAAAATCACAGATTTTCCAGATAAAACTTCGTAATCTCATCAAAGAGCATATCCTTAATTTCTGATTTCTCAAAGCCCATTTCATAACCATGAGGGCTTTTTGCCGATGTGATTTCAATAGTTTTCACATCTTCATATGATCTGGCACATTCCAGCGATACCTCTGGCAGCACCACATAATCCTCTGTATTATAGATAACTAAAACCGGCGCTTGAAATTTATATCCGCTTTCCGATGGCACGTAATCTTCAATAGAGCGAAAAAACTCCGGTGTCAGTATCACTTTCTGATGAGTCACGCTGCCTTTCTCCCTCGCTTCTCTTTTGAACTTCTCCCAGTTCTTTGCGCCGCCCATATAACGCTGAAAGGAGTCTCCGTTTCCTGCCGGCGCAACCAGCACCATTGCCTTGTAAGCATATCCGCCTGCATGTTCATTTCCACAGTACATCGCTGCTCTGCCACCCAGACTTCTTCCAAAGATACCAATTCTGTCCGGGTCGACGTTATAATGCGCTACCATATAATCGGTGCAGAGCACCTGATCTGCGACCATAGTGTCCACCGTATACTGATTCGTCTGCTCTGTCTCAGTATCCGCTTTTTCATAGTGACCAAAGTCCATACGAATCGTCGCAATACCATTTTCAGCAAGGTGCTGTGCCAGATACTTTCCACCGGCGCTGTTCATATTGCCATGAAAACCGTGGCTCAAAAATACCAGCGGCAGTTTCTCCTCCTCCCAGTTTTCCGGTATGACAATCTGCGCCTTAGTGTAAGTTTCTTCCTCATTTTTAATCATCACGTCAAGAGTACAAATGCCCTGATTCTTAGACTCACAGCCTGTCAAAGCCCATAGAGAGCCTGTTAAAAAAAGCATTAGAAGCAGGATTGTTACTTTCTGTTTCATCATCTTAGTTTCTATCGAAATCTTCCTTCATAGCCTTTATTTTTTCTTCATCACTGAATATCTTTGCAATCTGCAGTGCAATAATTTTTGCTCCATCACGGAGTGCCTGATGAGCCCTGTCTGTCTTCATAGCTTCAGCAAACCCTCTTGTGTGAATTGGCACATTAGGTTCAGTTACCTGCAGACAAGGATGGAATCCCGGACAAACATAGCTGACATTACCTGCATCGGAAGAACCAAATATTTTTTCACTGTCTCCATTCAGTTCAAGTCCAAGCTCCTGATAGATTTCTGCCAATGCTGCGATACCTGTTGAATTTGCTTTCATATTGTCATAAGTAGCAGCCGTTGGAGTTTTGCACCAAGCTGTCTGTGTGGCTATTGCTGCACCTTCCGCACATAAATCCACCTGGTCAATTAATTTCTGAAGATACTTTTTATCCAGCGCCCGAATATAAAACTCAGCAGATACCTTTTCCGGTACAATATTCGGGGCTTCTCCTCCATTTCTAATGATTCCATGAAACTGTGCATCCGGCTTTACATGCTGTCTCAACATATCTACAGCATGAAACATCAGCTGTGCCGCATTGAACGCATTTCTGCCCTCCCAGGGAGCCGCCGAAGCATGTGCCGCTGTGCCGTGGAATTCATACAGATAAGAGGCAAGACACTGCAGTTTCGGAGCCAGCAGATTCCCATTATATAGATGTACCATGATTGCCATATCATAACCGTCAAAAGCACCTCTCTCTGCCATGGCGCATTTCGCACCGTCAGTCTCTTCAATTGGTGTTCCAATCACATGAATATCTGCATTCAGCTCATCCTGTAAATCTTTAGCTGCAAGTGCAGCTAAAACGCTGATTGAGCCACTTAAACAGTGCCCGCATGCATGACCAATTTCTGGCAGTGCGTCATATTCTGTCAAAATAGCAATCTTATACTTATGATTGTTGGCACCGTAAATCCCCTTAAACGCTGTAGGCAGCCCAGAAAATGGATACTCCGTTTCATAGCCATGAGACCGCAAAAGTTCTACAATTTTGCAGGAAGTCTCATATTCCTCTCCGGAAACCTCTGGATGATCAGCAATATCATCGTTTAAATGTACAAGTTCTGCATAATACGCTTCTATTGCCTTGAAGATTCTTTCTTTTAGTTCGATGTAATTCATCTCGCTCTCCTTCCTTTCAGATTCCTCTGAACACTGTTAATATATGTTTGATTGTATATTTGGCGTTTTCAAAAAATGCCGACTTCGGCTGTTCTTTTCCTCTATCTTCACTCCAAAATTGTGCTTCAAATTTATCCATAATCTGTTCTTTTGAAAAACCCTGATCTGCCCAATAAAGGATAAAATCTCTCTCGCTCTCTGCAGAAGCAATATACATGGAAAAATAATCCTTTGCAAAGAAGTCCGGCGTGATACCATAGTGAGGTGAAATCACTTGTTTCGGTTCGTATTTTTCACACTTTTTCGCTGCTTCTATGGTATCCTCATAGCTTTTTAAAATAGCCGTATGCATGTTGTCCGGATTGATGAAAACGCCTGTGCTTTCAGAAGCGAACATCAAGCCTTGGGGTTCCAGCACATAGGTCAAGGAACAGTCTGTATGTCCCTTTGTTTCCAGTACGTAGAAATATTCGTCATCTCCGAGGTCGATTTTATCTCCTTCGCAAAGAATCCTATCAATGCGCAAAGGCTCAACCAGCACCGATTCTGTACCCGGCGCAAAGACATCTCTGGCAGCATTTCCAAGGCGAAGCATCGTCTTTTTTGCACCATCGCTTTCAAAGACCGACTTTGCCTTTGCTGCGCCGCAAACCGTTACCTCCATCCACCTTTTTATAATATAAGGGAGCGCACCGATATGGTCATAATGAGAATGAGACACCAGTACATAATCCACAGTTTCTCTGCCTCGTGCTAAAAGCGCCTCCTCAATATTCGTGATAAGCCCCTCGTGGCAGTATGCCATACCACAGTCATATAGAACTGTTTTTTGAGGCCCAAAAATCAGAAGGCTTTCACCGCCATGACCGGATGTCACACGTACAATATTTTCCGGATAATTAAATCTGTCATGACCGGGAAATTCCACAATCTGATCACTCTTCTTTTTCAGTATCTCCATCACTTGAAATTCCCTTCTTTCTGTGATTTTCTATGTAAACCTTGATGAAATTTATGCAGATCATCAGGATAATTAAAAATCCAATATAGCCTTCTATTGGATAAAGGTACGCAACGATGGTTTTAAATCCGCTGAGACCGCAGCCAAAGCCAATAAAAGCGCCGCCAATGAGAATGTATTTTTTTGCAGGGGTTTCCTTAATCTTAGTTGAAAAACCATAATATGTACTGGTTGCTGCAGAATAAATTGCAAGAAACAACACTGCACCGAATGCAATGTTAGCTGCCGGATGCAGTCTGGCAGAGTATGCCAGCATTGGCAAATCCATATTCTGCGTGAACGCCATATCCTTGCGAAGTGCCGTAATCAGAAGCACAGTCAAAAGCGCCAGCATGAAACCGCCAGCACCAGCTCCAAGAACGCCGCTCTTCTTATCTTTGGCGTTAACAGAAGAAGACGCCACAATTGGAATCATGCCTAGCATATTATATGAAATAAACAGAAATGCCGCCAAAAACCAGTTAGGCGCCATAGCACTGACCGGAAATCCACCCGTCGCGCCGCTCTGCTCTATATCTGATAAAATCACTGTAATGCACAGCACGATATCAATGGCAAAGAGCACCGGCGCAGTGTATTTGAAGATTTTAGATACTCTTTCAAAACTTCCCAGTACGGTAAATATTACCATGATGACGATAATGATACCACCCACTGCCTGATGAATGCCAAACTGCTGTGCAAGGAAAGAACCGCCGGCTGCCGACATGGACACGATAATAGTATATAAAATCGCCGCCATGAAATAACCTACAGCACCTGTCAGCTTCGGATTATCTGAAAACACGATAATACGCCCCATATCCGCAGTATCCAGCGAACGAGCGATGTATGCCACCATCATACCAATCCCCATAAACAGAATTCCTGCAATGGTTATTCCGATGTATCCCTTTGCACCAAACACACCGAAAAACTGCCAGCCTTCTCGCCCTGACGCAAAGCCTGCGCCCATGATGGTTCCTACATAAAGAGCAGCCACATTAAAAAGATTTAGCTTTTTATCTTCCATAATCTATTCCTCCGCTTTATTTTTGTTATCGCTGATTTCACCATAGGTAAAGAAAATCAGTCCAATCCAGATGATAGCAAACGCACTAAACTGAATTGTATCAAATGGCTCTTTGAAGAGGAAAATTCCTAAAATCAATGAAATGGATGGAGATATGTACTCGGTCAGCCCCACTGTAATCAGCGGCAGCTTACTTGCCGCAAAGGAAAACAGTGCCAGAGGAACTGCCGTTGCAATTCCTGCAAACATTAGCAGGATAAACTTGCCGCTTCCTGCTGTCAGCGCGCCGACTCCTGCATTCTCATAGTAGCAGACAAAGCCCAGCGCAACCGGTGCCAGAAAAATCGTCTCATAAAGGAGCGACTGCAGCGGAGCAGCGCTGACGCTCTTTTTAATTGCTGCATAAATCGCAAAGGAAAGGCCCAGACCTACTGCAATCAGAGGCACCTGCTTATATCCAATAATCATGACCAAAAGCCCGCAGACAGCAAGACATACCGATATTTTCTTCCAATTGTTAATCTTCTCTTTATAAATCACCACACCAAAAAGGCAAACCACCAGCGGTTCCAAAAAATATCCCATGCTGGTCTGAATGACCTGCCCTGCATTAACTGCCCAGATATAGATGCTCCAGTTAATCGTGATAATAATGCCCGCTATAATATAAGTCAACAAACTTTTTTTACTCTCAAACATGGGTTTAAACACATTCTTTGGCCCATACTGAAATGCACATGCAATAAAGCATACCACCGCCATCAGTACAATTCTGTAAAAAATAATCACCCCTGATGGAATAGGTTTCAGACTGTTCCAGTAAATGGGAAGAAGTCCCCAAACAATGGCGCAGCCGATAGCGCTGGTTAAGCCGATTCTATAGTTCCTCTTGTCCATAAATTCTCCTTGCATTCTTTCTATAATCTAACATAATATTTTATCATCGAATCGTTGAATTTTCAAGAGTTTGTTCTAATGCTACATATGGCGGATGAAGGTTTGTCAAACATATGTTACACCGTCATGCAAAAAATTAAATAAAGTATCTTTAGGAGAAAGCCACTTTAAT
>NZ_QWEQ01000090.1 GCF_009936045.1 Emergencia sp. 1XD21-10
ATGCCATTTATTTGAGATAATTAACACAAACCATTACAAATTGAAAATGAAATGCTAGAAAACAATGGCCGAATTGAAAAGGTACAATTGATTTCTCGCTTGCTTAGTAGCCTGGTGGCTTGTATGCGATGAAACTGATACACTGGACTTGACGAACATTGTCAAATCCGATGATACGGATCCAGGCGTTGGGGTACTCCGCCTTGGCTTCCTCAAGCTCCTTAATCACTTGGATTGCGTCGGTGCACCCGAACATGGGCAACTTCCACATCGTCCAGTATCTTCCATCATAGTACCCTGGTGACCTGGCGTTCTCACGGTATACGAACCCATGCTCCACTTCAAATTCCAAACAAGGAACCCACCCTTTTCGTAGAAGGTAGTCGATTTCCTTGGCCAATTGGATGTCAGTTAGAGGAGGAAGGTATGAAAGTGTCTCGTATTTCTTCAATCCAAGTGGTGGCCAGACCTTCATGCATTGAACTCTTCCACCGTTACTAGGAAGGGCAGAAAATTCATTTTTCTCCTTTCTAGTGACAGGGAAAGCAGCGTTCGACTTGAGACCGGTGAAAGGAGCCACCATGGTGGCTTGAGCTGGGACGGCTCGGGTCATAGTGGCTACACTGGATGAGGAGAGGGAAGCCATTTAATTTTACCAGCTACAAGAGTATTTAATTTGGTATTGAAACTAAATTAATTTGAG
>NZ_QWEQ01000091.1 GCF_009936045.1 Emergencia sp. 1XD21-10
AACACCGGCAGGATCGCCGTGGCTCGAGCTGGGCTCACCGTTCGCGCACAGCAACAGAGCTCAGGCGAGACTGAGACGAGCCGCCGAGCCATGTTGGGGCTTGTTGCGGCTGGGATCGTCTCAGGTTCCTTCGTTCAAGCCGTGCTCGCTGAAGCCAAGCCCATCAAGGTTGGACCACCGCCACCACCCTCCGGCGGTCTGCCTGGGACCTTGAACTCGGACGAAGCAAGAGACTTTGACTTGCCCCTGAAGAACAGGTTCTACCTTCAGCCACTGGCACCAGCAGAGGCAGCAGCGAGGGCGAAGGAATCTGCCAAGGAAATTGTTGGCGTGAAGTCGCTCATCGACAAGAAGGCTTGGCCCTACGTACAAAACGACCTCCGTTCAAAAGCAGAGTACCTCCGTTATGACCTCAACACCGTCATTTCTGCCAAGCCCAAAGAGGAGAAGCAATCTCTCAAAGAGCTCACTGGCAAGCTCTTCCAGGATATCAGCGACCTGGACCACGCTGCGAAGATCAAGAGCAGCTCCGAAGCAGAAAAGTACTATGCTAAAACTGTGTCTACACTCAATGATGTTCTCGCCAAGCTTGGTTAGAAGCTACTGTGTACAATGTTGTAAGCAGTTGTTTTTTAGTCAATGAGATGCTACTTATATGTAATTCCAATAATTTTCCTTTTGTTTTTATCAATCACTTGTCC
>NZ_QWEQ01000092.1 GCF_009936045.1 Emergencia sp. 1XD21-10
TCCAAAAAAATCTTGAGATTATGGCGCGCCGGTTTCTCTGCAGCACAGGCTATTACATATTAATCATATTAAATCAGATTGAACTGCATCCCGGCATTTAATCTGGATTCTTTTTCACTTCAATGTGAAATAATCTCTTTGATTTTGTCTTGCACTATTGCCTTATATTTACATTAAAGTGGTGCGGATTTTTATATTCTATCGATAAAACTTCTTTTTTGCAAAAAAATTGTCGAAATTTCAAAAAGTACCCTGAGAGTTCCTTTTCAAAATGGTAAAAAAGAGATACACTAAAGGAACCGCTATTTAGCGAAAAACAAAAAGAAAGCGAGAAGGAGAGTTGACAGAAAAAGAACTTTCAGAAAGAAGAGCAGTACTTTGTGAGAAATATGACAAGATACTGGGATTAACTTATCACTTTGGTGTGGCAGACAGCGACAGAGATGATGTTGTGCAGGAAGTGTTTGTTGCGGCTTATTTACATTTGCATCAGCTGCGGGACATAGAGAGCATGGATTCTTGGTTGTATAAAATTGCCATGAGAAAAGCGGGACGAATCGGAAGGAAAAGTAAAAGGCGAGAAGACAAAGAGCTTTTGTACGAGTCCTGTGAGCAGGAGCTTGACAGGATTAGCGCAGAAGAATATGCGTCAAAGATAGACTTCAGCGATGAAGA
>NZ_QWEQ01000093.1 GCF_009936045.1 Emergencia sp. 1XD21-10
ACAAAAAAGCAAAAGCACAAACCATTTTGGAAACAACTCTAGATTGTTTCTTTATTCAAACATGCAATCCAGAAACAAAAGCAAAACAATTTCAAAAGGTAGGGATTTAGGCGCAGACGTGAGGGTTGGCGATGAGGTATTCCTCACAAGCCTTGTACATTCCCAGGCTGTGTTCTTTCCCGGCCTTAAGATCTTCCTCCTTGACCTCGAAATCGCCCTTGGTGTGATACTCGCTCGTGACCTTCACCACGCACCCTCCGTCTGCAGTGTCTTCGAACTTCATGTCGTAGCAGATCTTCTCCAGCTTCTCCCCCAGCACGTCGCCTTCCACCAACGTGTATTTGATGGTGTGTTTCTCCTGGTCTATCTCGTCTATTCTGTGCTGCACGTACTTGAAGTGTGCACCCTCGGGGAAGTTGGTCTGGATGATGGAGCCGGGGGCGTAGGTGTCGCCGTGGACGAGCTCCATGCTCTTGATGGATGGGGAGGCTTTAGGGATGACATCTCCGGCCTCTGTGACCAAAGCCTTGAACAAACGAGATGAAGTGACCTTGGTTTTCAGTTCCTGAACAAAAGTAGTGACTCCCATTTTTTTCTTAGGGAAAAAGGTAGAGGGGGATTTGAGTTTGGAAATTAGTCAAGGATGAGATGGAAATGTGT
>NZ_QWEQ01000094.1 GCF_009936045.1 Emergencia sp. 1XD21-10
AGGAGGGAATTCCCCCGGACCAGCAGAGACTCATCTTCGCCGGCAAGCAGCTTGAAGATGGCCGCACTCTGGCGGACTACAACATCCAGAAGGAGTCAACCTTGCACTTGGTCCTCCGTCTTCGTGGTGGTATGCAGATTTTCGTGAAGACCCTTACAGGAAAGACCATCACCCTTGAGGTTGAGAGCTCCGACACCATTGACAACGTCAAGGCCAAAATTCAAGACAAGGAGGGTATTCCCCCGGACCAGCAGAGGTTGATCTTTGCCGGCAAGCAGCTGGAGGATGGGCGGACCTTGGCCGATTACAATATTCAGAAGGAGTCGACCCTGCACTTGGTGCTGAGGCTGAGGGGAGGAATGCAGATCTTTGTGAAGACCCTGACCGGGAAGACCATCACCTTGGAGGTGGAGAGCTCGGACACGATCGACAATGTGAAGGCTAAGATCCAGGACAAGGAGGGAATCCCACCGGACCAGCAGAGGTTGATCTTCGCTGGAAAGCAGTTGGAGGATGGAAGGACCCTTGCCGACTATAACATCCAGAAGGAGTCCACCCTTCACCTTGTCCTCCGTCTCCGTGGTGGTTTCTAAATGTTGGCTCGCCTGGTGTCTTAGTGTCTTGTCTTTCAGGTCGTCGGTGCCGTCTGTGTTG
>NZ_QWEQ01000096.1 GCF_009936045.1 Emergencia sp. 1XD21-10
CTCCTCCTCCACCAACTCCAGTCTACAAGTACAAGTCACCACCACCACCAACTCCGGTCTACAAATACAAATCACCACCACCACCCACTCCAGTCTACAAGTACAAGTCACCACCACCACCAACTCCGGTCTACAAATACAAGTCACCACCACCACCAACTCCGGTCTACAAGTACAAGTCACCACCACCACCAACTCCGGTGTACAAATATAAGTCGCCGCCGCCGCCAACACCAGTGTACAAATACAAGTCTCCACCGCCGCCACACAAGGACCCATACGTACACAAATCACCACCACCACCTACACCAGTGTACAAATACAAGTCCCCTCCGCCACCTCCTAAGCACCACTACGTGTACAAATCACCGCCACCACCAACGCCGGTGTACAAGTACAAGTCTCCTCCACCACCTACACCTGTTTACAAGTACAAATCACCACCACCACCCACCCCAGTTTACAAATACAAGTCTCCGCCGCCGCCGACACCGGTTTACAAGTACAAGTCTCCTCCACCACCTACACCTGTTTACAAATACAAATCACCACCACCCCCAACCCCAGTTTACAAGTACAAATCACCCCCACCACCCACCCCAGTCTACAAATACAAGTCACCACCACCACCAACGCCGG
>NZ_QWEQ01000097.1 GCF_009936045.1 Emergencia sp. 1XD21-10
TGCAAGACTTTTGCGTCGCGGACCTAAAAGCCCCGGAAGGCCCGGCGGGTTATTCTTGCAAGGCAGCCACTCTAGTCACAGTTGATGACTTCGTATCTACTGGCCTACGTTATGCAGGAAACACTTCCAACATTATCAAAGCAGCTGTCACTCCAGAATTTGCAGCTCAGTTCCCTGGTGTGAATGGGCTCGGTATCTCCATTGCACGATTGGACATAGCCGCTGGTGGTGTGGTTCCAATGCACACACACCCGGGCGGTTCTGAGCTCCTCTTGGTGACTCAAGGGTTTATCAAGGCCGGTTTCATCTCCTCAGCTAATACCGTTTATGTGAAGACCTTAACGAAGGGTGATATCATGGTGTTCCCACAAGGGTTGTTGCATTTTCAAGTAAATGCTGGCGGAGTTACAGCCGTTGCATTCGCAAGCTTTAGCAGCGCAACACCTGGCCTACAAATTCTCGATTTCGCATTGTTTGCCAATGACTTGCCATCATCTTTGGTGGAGGCAACTACTTTCCTAGATGATGCCACAGTGAAGAAGCTCAAGTCAGTTCTTGGTGGAACTGGCTAATCCACAATATTCATGCTACTTTCATGCATGTGCAAGCCATTCAATTCTTTGTGTTGAC
>NZ_QWEQ01000098.1 GCF_009936045.1 Emergencia sp. 1XD21-10
GGAACAGTTGCCCACGAATTCATTGTTGATTTGAGACCATTGAAGACTTCTGCTGGAGTAGAGCCAGAAGATGTTGCTAAACGTCTTATAGATTACGGGTTTCATGGTCCTACAATGTCATGGCCAGTTCCAGGAACACTGATGATTGAACCCACTGAAAGTGAAAGCAAGGCGGAGTTGGACAGGTTTTGCGATGCTTTAATCTCCATTAGAGAAGAAATTGCAGAGATTGAGAAAGGAAAAGTTGATATCAACAACAATGTCATCAAGGGAGCTCCTCATCCTCCACATGTACTCATGGCTGATAAGTGGACAAAACCATACTCTCGAGAATATGCAGCTTACCCTGCACCCTGGCTTCGTGCTGCCAAGTTCTGGCCTACTACATGCCGTGTAGACAATGTGTATGGTGACCGCAACCTCATCTGCACCCTTCAGCCACCACAGGAGTATGAAGAGAAAGCTGAAGCGACTGCTTAAGATATGAACCGTGACATGTGCTTCAAGGGTTTTCATTAGCTGTATACGTCAATCTGTTCTTGTATATACACGTTTCTTATCTGTACGCCTTATGGCTGCTGGATTTTGTGATATTCCTGTAATCATGATGACCAGCTGCTCTGCTC
>NZ_QWEQ01000099.1 GCF_009936045.1 Emergencia sp. 1XD21-10
CTCAGCCTACCTCTTCATTTTCCGACCATGCCGGGCCCCAACGACCACTTTAACGTTCCCTTCCGCCGCATCGCCATCGGCAACCGCGATGAGTTCAGCCAACCCGGCGCCCTCAAGTCCGCCGTCGCTGAGTTCATCAGCACCTTCATCTTCGTCTTCGCAGGCTCCGGCGCCGGCATTGCCTACAACTCCCTCACCGGCAACGCCCCCACTACCCCCGCCGGGCTGATCTCCGCCGCCATCGCCCACGCCTTCGCCCTCTTCGTCGCCGTCGCCATCAGCGCCAACATCTCCGGCGGCCACGTCAACCCCGCCGTCACTTTCGGCCTCTTCGTCGGAGGAAACATCACCCTCTTCCGCGGTATTCTCTACATCATCGCTCAGCTGCTCGGCTCCACCGTCGCCGCCGCCCTCCTCACCTTCACCACCGGTGGCTTGGCTGTTCCGACATTCGGAGTGGCGGGAATATCAGTGTGGGCAGCGTTCGTTTTCGAGATCGTGGCGACGTTCGGGCTGGTGTACACCGTGTACGCCACCGCCGTGGACCCCAAGAAGGGAGAGATCGGCATCATCGCGCCCCTGGCGATTGGTCTGGTCGTGGGAGCCAACATCTTCGCCGCCGGCCC
>NZ_QWEQ01000011.1 GCF_009936045.1 Emergencia sp. 1XD21-10
TGATTGCAGACAGAGGATATGAGGCATATAACAACATGGCTCATATCCAAGAAAAAGGATGGTTTTATCTAATACGGGTGAAAGATTTTAATCAATATTCATCCGGTATTCTGCATGGCTTGGAGCTGCCGGATACTGAGGAATTCCCTGCGGATACTCTGAAACAACTGTATGGCATGCGATGGGGAATTGAAACTTCATTTAGAGATTTGAAATATACAGTATTTTTTTGACAAGGGAACGCTCTTGTCTATTTGTTGTGTTTTTAAATCTACAAAAAACAATTTATCAGCTTGAATCAAAGGGAAAGAAAAGAGAAGTTAATATCGCGAACAATACTAACTTATCTTTAAATCCCTTAACTTAATGCCATTGGCATCTATAAACCTGGGCTCTTCAGTCTTGCCTTATGAACAGATTTCCATTTAGATACAGAATTTCCCATCTCGGAAAATTTCAGCCTGGCTGCCGTCTTCACAAGTTGCGATGCACGCCAGATCCTCTGTGCCGAACATAAAATCCACGTGGAGAGCTGAAATATTCAGACCTTTCCTCTCCAGTGCCTCCATGCTGCGGTCTTCGCCTAAAATCATATCTGAATAACCTGCTCCCAGCGCCAAATGACAGGAAGCATTTTCATCAAAAAGGGTATTATAGAACAAAATCCCCATCTGGTTAATCGGTGAATCAAATGGAACCAGGGCGATTTCGCCCAGATAACGCGCACTTTCATCTTCTAAAATGCCGGCTAAAACGTCTTCTCCCACCTCTGCACTGTACTCTACAACCTTGCCATCCTTAAATACAAGACGCATGCCGTCGATGATATTGCCCGCATGGACAAACGGCATGGAACTGTACACTACGCCGTTAACCTTATATTTATGAGGCGTGGAAAGAATTTCCTCCGACGGAATATTCGGTGCGAACAGCTCTCCATCCGGTTCCGGACAGTGGCAGATACCGCCTACGAACACTGTGTCATCACACAATTCTATCGTAAGATCTGTGCCAAGACCATTGCGCAGGTGAAGCCCGCGAACCCCCAGATTATTGATTTTTTTCACGTTCTCAAGCATTTCATTGATGTGCTTATCCCAACCATCAACACCGCTTTCCTCTGTCACATAACAGCATTTGAGAATCGCTTCCCATAAAGCATCCATTGCATCTTCTTTTGTTTTATCCGGGAAAACTTTCATTGCCCATTCTTCTCCCGGGATTGCGGAAGCACTCCACTTCACACGGTTGTCCTTTTTCAGGAAGCTCAAATCCTTCAAAGTCGCCGATGTAGCATTCTTCCATGTTGCGAGTCTTACATCTTCTACGTCGCGCAGTCCGTCCGGCGCGTCGTTGTTCAGGCGTAAAAAGCATGCGTCCTTTTCAGCATAAGACGTTCTTGCTTCGACCCACCAGTCCGGTACTTCGGACAGGGTCTCCATTTTCGCATGCTCCAGACGAATTTTGGTCAGCTGCTGGTCGGTAAAATGAATTACCACATCTTTTGCGCCCAGCTCGTACGCTTTCTTCGCTAAAATGCGAAGAAATTCAATGGCAGTTACTGATGTTTCTTCTACCACCAGAATCTGCCCCGCACGAAGACCTACTCCCCTCTTCAAAATCAGCTCCGCATAATTTTCTAATAATCGTTCTTTATTTTCCATCTAATCTATGTGCTCCTTTTGGTTCATGATACAAGCACTATAATGGTTATCGGATATTTCCACCAGTTTATAGTTCTCGTTTTTACAAGCCTCACAAGCATATTTGCATCTTGGATAGAATCTGCAGTACTCTGCCGGGTTAATCGGCGATGTAACCTCACCGCGCAAAAGTTCCGGTTCTGTGTCTTTCTTTGTAATGTCAATTTCAGGTATTGCCGAAAGCAGCGCCTGCGTGTACGGATGCTTCGGGTTTCTGAAAAGTTCCCCTGTCTCTGCCAGCTCAACGCACTGCCCCAGATACATAACCGCAATTTCCGTGGAAATATGCTTTACTACACTCATGTCATGGGTGATGAACATATAAGCAAGTTCTCGCTCTTCCTGCAAATCCATCATCAGGTTCAAAATCTGCGCCTGAATAGATACGTCCAGTGCAGATACCGGCTCGTCGCAGACGATAAATTCAGGATCTGTCGCCAGCGCTCTTGCGATACCGATTCTTTGTCTTCTTCCGCCGTCCAGCTCGTGAGGATAAGCGTTAATCAGACGCGGTGCCAGACCTACTACATCCATCAGTTCTTTTACTCTGCGGTGTACTTCCGCTTTCGTTTTGAACATTTTCCCCACTTCCATCGGTTCTCGGATGATTTCCGACACGGAAAGTCTCGGATTCAATGACGCATACGGATCCTGGAAAATCAGCTGCATCTTCTTTCTCAGCTGTTTCATCTTCGCTTTATTAAAGTCCGTAATCTTCTCTCCGTCGAAGTAAATTTCGCCGTCAGTCGGTTCTACGAGACGAAGTACAGTTCTTCCCAAAGTGGTTTTTCCACAGCCGGATTCGCCTACAACGCCAAGGGTATGTCCTTTTTCGATGGAAAAGCTCACATCATCTACTGCGTGAAGCAAGCCGGAAGGCGTTTTGAAATATTTCTTTAAGTGTTTTACCTCAATCTTCGGTGTATTACTCATGGCTTTCCACCTCCTCGAACAAATGACATCTGATGACATGCTCGCCATCCACATTTACTGCCTTTGGCACTTCAGTTCTACACTTTTCCATGCACTTTGGGCATCTCGGATGAAATACACAGCCTGTCGGCAGTTCCATCGGATCAGGCATCAGACCATCAATCGGTGAAAGTCGCTTCGTCTGTTTTTTCATATCAGGGATGGAACCGAAAAGTCCAACGGTGTACGGATGGTGTGACTCGCTCAGGAAAATTTCCTCTGCCGTTCCCGACTCTACGATAGTTCCCGCATACATCACTGCAACCTTGTCGCAGTTTTGAGATACGATACCAAGATCGTGGGTGATGAGAATCATGGAAGTTCCCAGGTTTTTCTTCAGTTGACGCATCATATGCAGCACCTGCGCCTGAATGGTAACATCAAGGGCAGTAGTTGGCTCATCGGCAATAAGCAGCTCCGGTTCCAAAGACAGGGCGATTGCGATTACTACACGCTGCTTCATACCACCGGAAAACTGATGCGGATACTCTCTCTTTCTGCTGGCAGGAATACCAACCATTTCCAGCATGTTATCCACTTTCTTTTCCATCTCTTCGTCGGAAAGCTCCGGCATATGAATCTTAAAGGATTCTTTAATCTGATCACCGATACGAAGTACCGGGTTCAGACTAGTCATCGGATCCTGGAAAATCATGGAGATGCGGTGTCCTCTGATGGCACGCATTTCTGCTTCTGTGCGTTCCAGCAGGTTGCCGCTTCCCTCAAACTGAATTTCTCCGCCGGTGATAAAGCCTGTGTGCTTCGGCAAAAGTCTCATGGTTGCCAGAGCTGTCGTGGTTTTTCCCGCACCGGTTTCACCAACAAGACCTAGAGTTTCCCCTTTGTTCAGGGAAAAACTGATATCGTTTAATACGGAGGATACGCCGTCGTCTGTGCGATATTCCGCCGAGATATGATCAATGCTCAATATTTTTTCGCTCAAAACAGCCACCTCCTAGTTTTTCATTCTCGGATCCAATGCGTCACGAAGTCCGTCGCCTAAAAGATTCAGGGAAATTACCGCAAGGGTGATTGCAGTACCCGGAATCAGTACTAGATACGGAGCCTGACGCAGGAAATCTCTGCCTTCATAAAGCATTGTACCCCATTCCGACGCAGGCGGTTTTACGCCCAGACCCATAAAGCTCAAGGACGCGATAATCAGAATGGTTGCGCCCATTGCTAGGGTTGCCTGTACGATAATCGGGCCGATTGCGTTTGGAATGATATGCTTTATGATAATATGCCAGTCGTTACTGCCGCAGCAACGTGAAGCTTCAATAAATTCCTGATCCTTGATGGACAGAATCGAAGAACGAATAACTCTGGCAAATACCGGTATGTATGCGATGGACAGGGCGATCAAAAGGTTAGACATGCTCTGCCCCAACGCCGCAACGATGGAAATGGACATCAGCATCGGCGGGATTGCCAGCAGAATATCCATCAGACGCATGAGAATATTATCACGGAAGCCGCCGAAATAACCGGCGATTGCACCGATAATAGCGCCGATTGCAACTGCAATAGCCATAGCGATAATACTTAAGGTCAGGGAAATTCTCGCGCCGTGAATAATACGGGCGAAAACGTCTCTGCCGAACTGGTCTGTACCGAACCAGTGGTCAGCCGACGGTCCTTCCAGTCTTGCGTCCATATCCTGCCCAACTACCTGGGTGTCATAGTCAGCGATAAAGTCTGCGCAAAGCGCCAGCGCCGCCATGAAAAGCAGAATTGCAAGTCCCAGCATGGCAAGTTTATTTTTGCGCAGTCTCATCATGATTGCCGTAAACTGACTGCGTGCTTTCATTTCATTTTCTTGTTTCTTCACGGTAATCACGCCCTTTCATACTGCGATTTGATACGAGGGTCGATATAAGCGTAGATGATATCTACAAGTAAGTTTACCAGGCTGTATGCGATGGTAACAAACATGATTGCCGCCATAACGACCGGCGTATCTTTCATACGAATACTGGTAATCAGAAGGGATCCGATTCCAGAAATTGCAAATACGGATTCAATTACTACAGTACCTGCCAGCAAGTACCCGAAGTCTACACCGATTACGGTGATAATCGGAAGAAGCGCGTTGCGCAGGGAGTGCTTTAAAATAACGCTCTTTTCCTCTGCACCCTTTGCTCTTGCAGTACGGATATAGTCCTGTTTCAGCACTTCCAGCATAGTCGAACGAGTCATTCGCACAAGGGTTGCCATGGTTCCTGTAGAAAGGGTGACCGCCGGCAAAATGTAGCCGGAAATATCCTGAAGGCCTGTAGCTGGAAGCCAGTGTAAATTCAATGCAAATACCAGCATCAATACCAGTCCCAATACAAAAGAAGGAATCGATGCGAAGATGAGTGCTGCCACTGTGCTGACTGCATCCACGAAGGAATACTGACGCACTGCGGAAATAACGCCTACCGGCACCCCGATCAGCGTAGCAAAAAACATTGCAACAGCAGCCAAGGTCAGCGTGGTCGGAAAACGACTCAAAATTTCTTCAAATACTGGAAGTTTCGTCTGATAGGAGTTTCCGAATTCTCCCTGAAACATATCTGTAATATAGTCAAAATAACGCACGAAAAACGGCTCGTTTAAGCCCAGTTCCGCTTCCAGTTTCGCAACCTGCTCCGGTGAAGCACTCTGTCCCAGAATCAGTTGCGCCGGATTTCCCGGTGTCAAATTCATGATGGTAAATACGATAAAGGAGATTCCCAGCACAACAACCACCATCATGCCCAGACGTTGTAAAATGTACTTTCCCATAATCTGTCCTCTCTTCGAAAATATGAGGGTATCCCCATTTCACTGTGAATACCCTCTCTTTGTCATTATAGCAGTCTTGCTAACTGCAAAGTCTGCTTTGATTACCAGGACATTCTCTTAATCTTGTAAATGCCCAGTGCGTCTGCTGCAACGCCCTTCAGATTTGCATTTGTGGTGATTGTGGTTGGTTCGAATACCAGAGAAGCAACGTATGCCTGATCGCTGATATCCTGTGCAACATCTTCGTAAGCTGCCTGCTTTTCATCGCCTGTCAGTCTTGCTGCATTTTCCAGTTTACCGGAAAGTTCATCGCTGACAACGTGGGTGATGTTGCCGGTTCCGCCGTAGCAGTCTTTGTGGAACTGGCTGTACAGCAGGGAGTACGCGTCAGTGAACATTGCACACCATGAAGAAATTGTCATTTCGTAGTCGCCTTCGGAGTATACGTCAGTGGTATACGCGCCGGCTTCCATGATGTCGATTTCTACTTCAACGCCGGCTTCTTTCAGGTCTGCCTGAATTACCTGCGCAACCTTCTGAATCTTAGCGTCTTCTTTAATCTTGATAGTCAGCTTCAGATTTTCCTGACCTGCTTCCTTCAGAAGTGCTTTAGCCTTGTCCAAATCATAAGTGTAGCCTGCTACTTTATCGGAGTATCCATCACAAGTTGGAGAAATGGAACTGTTTGCAACGGTTCCGTTTCCTTCCAGAGCACCTTTAATGATGTTTTCTCTGTTAATTGCATAGTTGATAGCCTGTCTTACTTTTACATCGTCCAGCGGTTTTGCTTCGATATTCATGTTCAAAGACAGCACAGCAGCAAGGTCAGTGCTGTAGAATGCCAGATTTTCATCATCCTGTACTACGGAGATATCGGAGTTGTTCACGTTTAAGAATGCGTCAGTTTCACCTGCCTGCAGAGCAACAAGGCCAGTGTTCTTATCAGTGATCGGTTTGAAAGTTACTGTCTTAATTACAGGTGCGCCGCCGAAGTATTCTTCATTTGCTTCTACAGTGATGTGGTCGCCGTTTACCCATTCAACGAATTTGTAAGCGCCGGTTCCCATCGGAGCTCTTTCTACTGCATCTTCGCCGTTTTCTTCAGCATAAGCTTTGCTCATGATGGAGAAGTAAGGGGAAGCAAGGCTTCCGATCATAGCGCCGAAAGGCTCTTTTAAGATTAACTTAACGGTGTAGTCATCTACTTTTTCAACCTTATCGATTGCCGCGGTCATGTCTGCCGCCCAGCCTTTTTCGATGGTTCTGTTGATGGAGTATATATACTACATCGTCAGCAGTCATTTCTGTTCCGTTGTGGAACTTTACACCCTGACGGAGTTTGAAAGTGTATTCCATCTCATCGTCGGAAATCTCGTAGCTCTCTGCCAGAGATTCCACGTATTCACCGTTTTCGTTTGCCTCTACCAAATTATCATAGATTGCATATGTAACGGTAAATGTGCTCATCATAGCGATTGCCATAGGATCCAAAGAGTTCGGTTCTGCTGATAATGCCCAGTTTAAATCGGTTCTTGCTTCAGCATCGTCTCCGCCACCGCCGCAGCCGGTCAGAGAAGCCAATGCTAACACAGCAATCAGCAGAAGAGCAATTCCTTTTTTTGTTCTTGCTTTCATAGTTGTTCCTCCTGTTTTGGAACTCGGTTCCATTTTTCTTTTTTATAATAGTAAACCATTTTCAGAAATTTGTCAATATCTTTTTGTGAATTTTTATTTATATTTTCGTATATTTATTTTGTTCGTGACAGATTTGACATCTCTCGGTTTCCTTGTTACAATGAACACTGTATAACCATTAGAAATTAATTGAGGTGAAGGACTTGAAACAACCACTTATTACGTCTGACACAAAGAACAAGGAATTCTCTAACTCCATTGATAAAACGCTCAGTGTCATCGATTGTATTTTTGAGGAAGAAGGTACTTTTATCGATATCCAAAAGAAACTCAATCTTCCGAAAGCAACTTTACATAGAATCCTACAATCTTTGGAGAAGTATAGACTGATTGAAAAGGTAGCTCCGACAGACCACTACCGTCTTGGACTGAAGTTTATTTATTACAGTGAAGCAGTAAAGACCCGGCTTTCTATCCCCTCTATCGCACAGCCCTTTTTGCAATCACTCTCCGCTTCTATCGGTGAGAGTGCAGGTCTAACTGTGCTCTTTCAGGAGCATTGCCTGTCGCTGGCTTCCTGCCGGGGAGAAGAATCAGCACTGACTTCCAATCTTCTTCCATTTCCTACGCTAAACTGTTGTTCTGCCGGAAAACTGTTTCTGTCATCCTGGAGCGATGAACAGCTAACAGAGTACTTTTCAAATGCACATTTGAAAAAACTGACACATAACACCATTATCACTTACGACGACTTTAAAAAAGAGCAGGCTAAAATCTTAAAAAACGGCTTTTCTTGTGATGACGAGGAAAACGAATACGGTCTATTCTGTCTCAGCGTGCCTCTCTTCAATCATACTGGACAAATCAATGCCAATATTGGCATTACTGCACCAAAATCTCGTCTTTTCACAAAGAATGTCGATGCGATTATCCTTCAGCTAAAAGATACCGCCCGTGAAATTAGCGATGTTCTGATAAAAACTAAGTGTGTGTGTCCGTATTAAGGTGCAGGCAGCTTAGCGCCGACCCTTACATGGAGGCTGTTGCCGCAACAAAATACATATTTTTAAAGAAAATCCCGAAAATATGCACACCAGTCTGCATATTTTCGGGATTATTGTATTATTTATGCACGCATCGCACTGCAACCCATCAGTTATCACGCCATTTCACGCTTTTTTATCGTTGAAAATGCATATGAGAAGAAAAACCATAAAAAATATGCACAGTCTCTAGAAGATTTGTGCATATTTTATGTTGTTTTTCTGGAGATATGCATAACCCACTGTTTCCCCGCCATCTAAACGAAAAAGAAATCAATGATTCTGTTAATTGTCATGGTGTCTATACTGCCGTCCATGTTATCAAAGGTAAATATCACGTCTTTCCATGGCACATATCCATAGCGCATATACTGCTGCATTTTCCAGACCAAACTATTACAATAACCCGGATCACCCAACATGCCGCAATGCTCCAAATATTTAAAACGATTCTCGCTTCGTACTGCAATTTTAAAATCAGGAACGATTTCCTTACCTCCAAGGAGCATCGGCTCCTCGTAGTGGTATGGAATTCTTCTTTGATATAGAATATCCGCCACAATCAGTTCTGATTTCGAGCGAACCATATCGCCTTTCATCGTTTTATGAATCAAGTGTTCCGGATATTTCATACTTCTATCATAATGCTGATTGCCCCAGTTTTCCCCATCTGCAAAAGCTACTATTTTAGGAAGTCCTTCTAAAGTGGAAAACTTATATGCTCCTGGAAGGCTGTCCATCACAGCTTCCGGCATGTAGTCCTTAAAATTTTTCAGATATTTATCGGCGGCTTTGATGTTATTCTCCATAATCGAAATAGATTTCTCCAGAAAATAACGCTGCTGCTTGCCAGCTACTTCTTTATTGTCAACTCTACCGATATAGTCATGGCTCTCGGCATCATAATAGTACTGTTTATCACCACGATTTGACATAAACATTCTGCCCTCAGGCAGACCTTTTAATGCCTTTCGGTATTCACTACACAATTTCTTCTGATTTTCTAATTCCCACTGGACATAGTCTTTACTGCTTTTCATCGGTCCCCTTTCGATCCTATTAGTTACATTTAATTCCATATTTGTAAATAAATTATACACAATTATTTCAAAAAGCCAACCATTATTTCATCGCTGACGCTTGATGAAAACGCACCTGAAATCCTGAATGCTGATGTCCCTAAGCATCTCATCTCTTTTGAAAAACGACCTCGCCACAGGGCGAGGTCGCAAATTAAAATCTTTTTTAAGCCTCCGGCTTTTCTGCTTTCGGTTCAGCTGATTTTGCCGGCGCTTTCTTTACGCGCATATTGTTGATTGCGCCTGTCGGACATTCTTTTGCGCAAAGTCCGCAGTTCTTGCACTTGTCAGGGTCGATTCTTGCCACGTTGTTTTCCACTGTGATTGCCTCGAACTTACAAGTCTTTTCGCACTTCTTGCAGCCGATACATCCGTTAGTGCAGGCCTTTCTGGTATCTGCGCCTTTTGCTTCAGATTTGCACTGAACCACAACCAGGTTCTTAGCGCTCTGAATTTTGATAACGGAGTTCGGGCAAACCTTTGCACATGCGCCGCAAGCTACGCAGTTATCTCTGTTGACAACCGCTACGCCGTCGCACACGTGAATCGCGTCAAAGTCGCATGCTGCAGCACAGTCCCCAAGACCGATACAGCCATAAGGGCAAGCGGAAAGTCCGCCGAAAAACTGCTTTGCAGCAGAACAGGTCTGTACACCTGTATATTCCATGATGGTCTTTGCTGCATCCTTAGTACCGTTGCACATCACAACTGCCACCTGTTTGTCAGCAGAACCTGCTTCAACGCCCAACACTTCCGCAAGCTTTGCGGCAACATCTGCGCCGCCTACAGGGCACATGGAACAGCTGAGTGAATGATCCTCAGCCAGAGCATTGGCATAATCGTCGCAACCGTTATATCCGCAGGCACCGCAGTTGGCGCCCGGAAGTTCCGCACGAAGCAGTGCAAACGTTTCATCAACAGGTACGAAGAACACTTTGGAAGCGATGGTCAGAATGACTGCGCAGACAAGACCAATCGCAACTACAATTAAAACTGGTGTTAACATTTCATTCGCCTCCTATCTTACTGGAACAGTCCGCTGAAGCCCATGAAGCCCAGGGACAGCATAGCAGCAGTAATTAATGTAAGAGGAACACCTCTGAATGCCATCGGCACGCCATCTTCGTTTTCCAGCTTGCTTCTGACACCGGCAAAGAGAATCATTGCCAATAAGAAACCTACGCCGGCGCCGAATGCGTTGCAGATGGACAGTAAGTATCCGTAACCGGAATCGATATTGTTGATGCAGACACCCAGTACCGCGCAGTTGGTGGTAATTAACGGAAGGAATACGCCCAGCGCCTTGTGCAGGGATGGGATGAATTTCTTCAGCATCATTTCAACCAGCTGTACCAGCGCAGCGATAACCAGGATGAAGACTACAGTCTGCAAATATCCAATATCAAATTTGTTTAAAACCTGCTGAATTGGCCAGGTCGCGATTGTCGCAAGCACCATTACAAAGATAACGGCGATACCCATACCTACCGCGGAATCCAGTTTTTTGGATACGCCCAGGAATGGACAAATACCAAGGAACTGCGCCAATACATAGTTGTTTACAAGAATCATACTCATGATGATAGTAATTGCTTCTAACATACTTCTTCAGCTCCTTTCTGACAATCTTTTTCTTTTCTTGCGCCGCCGCACATTGCAGCCATAGCGCAACCTTCACAGCCAAATTCTTTCTTCTTCAGCGCCTTGCCCTTTGTAAAGTAGTTTACAGCGGCAATGAGCACACCGAATACGAAGAATCCGCCCGGAGCCAGATTGAAAATTCCCATGCCTGGAACGATATTCGTCAGAACTTCCTGTCCGAACAGTGTACCTGAACCGAAGAATTCTCTAATCAGACCCATAACGCCCAGCGCCAGGGTAAATCCAATACCCATACCGATACCGTCCAGTGCGGAGTCAAACGGATTATTTTTGCTTGCAAACATTTCTGCTCTTCCCAAAATGATACAGTTTACTACAATCAATGGAATAAACAGACCCAGTGAAGCGTACAGGGAAGGTACAAATGCCTGCAGCAATAACTGAACAACCGTTACAAATCCTGCAATTACTACAATGTAGCACGGGATACGAACTTTGTCAGGAATGATATTTCGAAGAATAGAGATTACGATATTGGAACAAATCAGTACCGCCATAGCAGATACGCCCATTCCGATACCGTTAATTGCAGAAGAAGTAGTTGCCAGTGTCGGACAAGTACCCAGCAGCAATACAAGTACAGGGTTTTCCTTAATGATACCTTTGGTAAGGATGCTTAACTTGCTTGGTTTCTTTTCCATTATTTAGCACCTCCTACAATCTTATACTGTTCTAATGCGCAGTATACGCCATAGTGTACCGCATTAGAAGAAATAGTCGCGCCGGAAATGTGATTGATGGCAGCTTCATCTTTTGCAGATGTGGAAGTAATCTCATCAGAAGATTTTCCTTCATACTGATACAGATGTCCATCGTGATCGTGGGCTTTGGTTCCAAGACCCGGTGTATCCGCGTGGGCAGTTACCTTAACGCCGGTAATCCTGCCGTCCGCATCAATGCCAATCATCTCAGTCAGCACGCCGCCGAAGGACTTAGTATTTACAGTAATCACCATACCACTTCCATTGTCTGCGATGTAGCACTCCGTTGCATATACCTTGTCAGGATCCGCAACAGCCAACTCGCCGTCATAGGCAGTGAAAGAATCTGCTGCCGGCAGAAGCTCTGCTCTTGCCTCGTTTGCAGATTCAATTGCATTCTTATCGATGATTGGCTTCGCAACACCGTAAGTTGCAGCAAGAGCTGCAGTGATTACTAAACAAATCGCTACTAAAACAACGATAGGTGCAACATATTCTTTGAAAGTATTGTTATTTTTCATTTTTCTTTGCACCTCCATATGTTAATTTGATGCACAGCTGATCAATCAGCGGCGTCATAATATTCATCAGTAAGATGGAGAAGGATACGCCTTCCGGATATGCACCCCAAAGTCTTACAACCATGGTGATGATACCGCAGCCAACGCCCATGATGACTTTACCCAGAGACATAATCGGGGAAGTCACATAATCAGTTGCCATGAAGAACGCACCCAGCATTACGCCGCCTGCGCAAACATGGAAAATTGCCATGTCCAGGGCACTTGCATCCACATCCCCTGAAAAGCTGTAGTACAGGAATGCGATAACAAATACAGTACCGATAAAGCATGCCGGAATAATTGGACTGATGACTTTTTTCCAAATCAGGAACAGCCCGCCAGCCAGCAGCGCCAATGCGGAAACTTCGCCCATAGAACCACCGATGAATCCGAGGAACATTTCAGCGTTGGACGGAAGATCGGCAGCACTGCCTTCCGCAAGCACGCCAAGCGGCGTTGCACTAGTTACTGCATCTGCTTCCGCCATTCTTGGAGTCGGCCATGTGGTCATTTCTGTTGCAAAGGAAATGAACAGCACAATTCTTGCTGTGATAGCAGGGTTTACGATGTTTCTGCCAATACCGCCGTAAAGCTGTTTTACGATGATAATTGCAACAAAGCATCCAATGATTTCCATCCAGTACGGGAAGTTTGAAGGCACGTTGAATGCAATCAGAACGCCCGTCAGAGCGGCAGATAAGTCTCCCGCAGTCTGTCTCTTTTTCATGGCTTTGTTGTAGAGCCATTCAAAGCCTACGCTGGCAACTACGCAAACCAGAGTTAACAGGATTACACGCATGCCAAATACGTAGATACTTACCAAAAACGAAGGCACTAAAGCAAGGATTACCATCAGCATGGTTTTGCTTGTATCCATCTTGCTCACTAAATGCGGTGCGGAGGATACTGCCAGATTATTATAGTATGTCTTATCCATTATTTAATTCCAGCCTCCTTTACAACGCCTTTTCCAAGCTTATTCATGAAGCCCAGAGGTCTTCTCGCAGGACATACATAGGAACAACTTCCGCATTCCATGCACTGCATTACCTGAAGATCTGAAAGTCTCTGTGCATCTCTGCGCTCGTAAGCTTCTGCTAAAGCAGTTGGCAGAAGATTGAACGGACATGCCTTATGGCATCTGCCGCAATTGATACAAGCGGTTTCCTCCGGAATATATGACTTTTCTTTGGAGAATGCCAAGATTGCATTGTTATTCTTCACGATTGGCATTTCGTCGGAGAAAATAGCTCTTCCCATCATCGGTCCGCCCATGATAATCTTCTTCGGCTCAGATTTATATCCGCCACAAAATTCGATTACATCGTGAATCTGTGTGCCGATTGGCGCGATGATATTTTTCGGCTGCGCTACTGCATCGCCGTCAATAGTCATTCTCTTGTTGATGAGAGGCACGCCAGTTCTGAAATACTGTCCGACAAAGGCAACAGATGTAACATTGGAAAGAATAATTCCAAGGTCAGCCGGCAGAACGCCCGCTTTCATTTCTTTGCCTGTAATTTCGTATACCAGTACACGTTCTGCACCCTTTGGATATCTGTCCTGAAGAGTGAAGGTGTGCATGTTGGAAAGCCCCTGCTCTGCAAACATCTGGTCGAGTTTTGCAATTGCATCAGGCTTGTTGGACTCAATACCTACATAAGCTTCGTCCAGATTCAGGTACTTCATGATCAGCTTCATACCGTCGATGATATCTTGCGTATCTTCTAACATACCTCTGTGGTCAGAAGTGATAAACGGTTCGCACTCTGCCGCATTCAGAATTAAAGTATGTACATCGTCAATATTCTTTGGATTGTACTTGATGTGAGTCGGGAAAGAGGCGCCGCCAAGACCTACAAGGCCGCTTGCTCTGACTGCTTTTACAAATCCTGCCAAATCATCTACTTCAGGAACTTTAATGTCCTCACTCATTTCTTGTTTTTTGTCAGTCTCAATTACAACTAACGTGTCATTCCCGCCAACGGCCGAACGCTGGGTCTCGATACCCACTACGGTTCCGGACACGCTGGAATGGATAGGTGCACTTACGAAAGCATCCGTATCACCGATAAGTTGTCCCACCTTGACTGCATCTCCCTTGGCTACCAAGGGTTTACAAGGTGCGCCGATGTGCTGAGACATTGAAATCTTCACAATGTCAGGAATCGGCATAACTTCGGTTTCACAGCCGGCAGTGTTCTTATAGTGACCGGCGTCAATGCTGTGTAAATGCTTTGCATTTGCGCTCATAATTTGAAACCTTCCTTTCTAAAAATAGCTTCCTTATAATCATACATGGTACATTATACTACAACGTTTCGCAAAAATCATTACATTTTTACAAGAAAACCGCATTTCACAGAATTTTCCTACATGTTCTGGATAAATTATGTACGTAACAACATATGCGGCAAGGGATTGGTTCATTCCGCCAGATGGGGGGGAGGCGTGATGCGGCGACCATTCTCATGGACCGACTTTATCAGCCGTCTTTATGAGTCATCTATGGAGGAGGCTATACACACCATAAAAACACCCGCCTGCAAATGCACAAGGCGGGTTAAATGTACGTTAATAAATATATGATCGTTAAATTCCAATCTGCGACCAATCGATATCTGTTTCATCAATAAACCCGCTCTGCTCCGCTTCCTTTAACGCTTCCGCTTCAGAAGCAGTGAGCTTTGTATAGTCCGGATCCCATGCTAGAACCAGTTTCTTGATGAACTCAAGTACAAAGTTTTGTTCGCTTTCAGGTAAGCTCTCCATTAAACGAGCTGCCTCTATTGTTATATTAGACATAAGTTACCTCCTTACTTGTAAATATCTCCTCGATTTCCTATATCAAGTATGAACAATATCTCCAAATCACCTTTAATTCCATATTTATAAATAACTCGCCAAGTCCCGACTCTTAGTCTCATTTGCTCATCTTGACTTCCCTGCATCTGCTTAATATCTCCAACAGGCGGTGTTTTCGTCAGTCCATGAATTGCATCTCTAATACGTTGAACAGACTTTTTGTCTAGCTTATTTAGAAATTTTATTGCACGCTTAGAATATCTAACAATCATTTCTTACCTCCATCCAACTAATCCCCCTATTTTAAGTTCATTATACAATACTCTATTAAGAAAATCACTATAAATTTATGAATTTATTTTGTAATAAATAAATTCTTGAGACTCAAAACGAGATATTTACTTCACCGCACATCCGGCATGCAATATCTGGCAAAACCCAGTCTGCTCTCCTGCAAATATGTACGACTGATTGATACAAAACTTCCATCTATTAATAGGAAGTTACTTTTTTCTATGGCGCTGACCCTGCCCATGTTGACAATCATGCTGTTATGACAGCGGAGAAAATTTTGCGGTAGCGCTTCCATTTCTTCAAACTTTCCGTAAAAGCTGCAAAGCACCTGTCCGCCGGTTCCACGTACCAGCACCTGCCTTTTCTGTTTTTCAAAGTAATAAATTCTGCTGTAGGGAATCACAAAGCGACCGCTTTTATTTTCCAAATGTAACAATCCGTAATGTTAATCATCTAAATTTTTCTTGTACTCCCTTCGCCAAACACTCACCTTTGCTATTTTCCAAAAAAAATAGAACTACAATAGTTTTCTGTAGTTCTTTACTCTATATTTCTTTAATAGTAAAAACAATCAGCTCCGCCTACCCCAAAATATCCATCATCTCGCATTTCAGTGCCCCGGACAGGCGAACGACAATTTCCGCCTGAGCCTTATTGATGTCCTTGCTTTTCCGCTCATAGGCACGAATGGTATTGATTGAAACACCGGACAACCCGGAAAGTTCTTCTTGCGTAAGGCCGCAATCTTTACGAACAATCTTCAGTTTACTGCCTGTCTGTGCAAAATGAGCATCCAGTACTTCATAAAATTTCCGTACATCGGTCTCGTGTAGTGTGTCGTAAAGCCCCTGCAGGGCATCGAAGGATACCGTCTCTAAAATATCCTTGAAGCTACGTCCTGAATACCACTGATAATGAGTCAGTGCCCAGCCAATCCAATACACATCAGATTTTTCATAGGTTTCAATAACGTCTGCGTCAATCTGCTTTCCCACAGTCCGTTCCATAACTTCTGAAAAAAGTTCTATGCCGCTTTTGCCCGCAATATATTTCGGATTTCCGCTTTCAATCTCTTCCGCAATTCCTGACTGAATAAACATATGGAGAAATTCGTCTCCTTTGTAACCAAACTCTATTACAGCGTCATGAAGCATATTTCCGACTGATTTCGCAGCCTTACTCAGATATGTGGCATTGTAAACGGGGGTCATCATTTTTCATATCCTCTCTAATAATATCAAGTATAAACAAATCTTCTCGAAGCATCGCAGGATTTTTCTTTCTCTGTTGATAATTCTGTCTCGCCAAGCTGTCTCTTTGAGCGCGCTTGTAATAGTATTTCCGATAGTCGGCAATTTCATATTGCACAAACTCAATTTTGCTAAATGCTGCAGGAGAAAGCAGCACAACCTGCTCGCCAAGAGTTCCCAGTTCCATAGCAACACCCAAATCTCGTACCGAAATGGTATTGTTAATAAAATCTTCCGCAAAAGAAAAATAAGAATCGTCTGCTCGATACCCCACCATGATATCAACACCCTTGGTATCGGGCAAAAAATACTCCAGCAGATACTCCCTCGCACTTCTTGCTATATTACTGTTGATATCAAACTTGCGGTTCTTCAAAAGAATTGCCAGCCAATTCAATATGTTAAAGTTCCCCTTTGTCAAATGCATCACTTGCATCTCATCAGTATGAAGGATGTACTGATTAGAATAACCGTCCCTTTTTATAGGGCATGCCCACTCCTTTGCCAGTTCCATATTCTCAGTGCAATAAAATCCCTGCCCATAATCATTGTATGACTTTCCAATGCCATACGTAGGAATTTCAACAATCTGCTGTGATCCATGATAAATCGTAATATCCTTACTCATAAACCTCTCCAATCTATAATACCACAGTATCAGTTTTCTTCATTGTAATACTGTGGCATCAGTTTGTCAAGCCCTCAGCCCCGCTAATTCCACTCCCACAAGAAAAAACCGCCGTTCAAAAACTTGCGTAGCTTCTTTCCAACCCTCTATTGACTTTCATCTTCCAGCCGTTTAGAACAAACTTATAAGTTTAAAACTTTAGAGTTTAATAGCAAAGAGAACTTCACATATTTTACTGCAGAGATTATGAACTTCAGAATTTAAATAAACAATATAGTAAAAACAATTTTGAATGTATCATAATTTATGGGCGTCGCCGTGTTGGCAAGACCGCATTGATTAACCAATTTTGCAAAGATAAACCGGCCATCTTTTTCTCCGCTCTCAATGCTTCTTCCCAGGAAAATTTAGAAGCTTTATCGAAAGCAATATATGAGAAACTTCTTTCGTTTTTGGTATTGTTGTACTGCAAAACATATCAGCCATCAGTGCGGGTCATATTGACCGTATTTACGATTCTGTAATCAGTAAATATTTTCTGATTACATGGGTCTTATTTTTAAGCCGGTGTGCCGTGAATATCTTTTTCTTTACGCGAAAGTCTTTGCCAAGGGTCTAAATATCATTACCCTATTTTCTCGAAGAGCGGATTCATCCAAGGGCTGCAAGACTTTGCAAAACAAGGTGAAGTTATGCTTGTCACACTACAGGACATGTATAAATAAAAAACAGTTCTATAATATCATGTTCTTATCTTTCTTCCCTCCATCGTTCAAAGGACAGATATCTGGTTCCCTGAAAAGTCAGTTCCCCTACGTCTCCCTCAGCCAACATGCCGTATTCCGGTCCATTTACGGATAACTCCATACGGTCTCCGCTTTCGACCTGAAATGTCACATAATACCTCGTAGATGAAGTAGTTACAGTCCCACAGGCTTCACCGCCTGTTGCATGATTATGACGAGAAATCGCCGTCCTCCTCGAAACCACTTTCGCAGGCACCGTCAACCTCGGCGACTGATTGTTCTTATTCCATGTACTGACACCCTTTACTGCCGTGACAATAAAGGTTCCAATTACGATTACAAACACGACTATAAACATAACTCCAAATGCACTAAATCCATCACCATAATACATTTTATATATTGCTCCTCTCTACTCCGCAATCTTCACACCAGACGAACAATTTCTATCATTTTTATTATATCATAATCATCATATAAAACTCAATAGATGCTTTCGCATCAATAGTCAAGCATGGGAATTAGCCCGAAGTCTGCCAATCTCTTGTTGCTTATCGCTTTGTTCCCCTTCGTTATAGCCTGCCACCCTCCCTCCACGCACTATCTGCAACGTCTGCGCCGCCAACTTCGCACAAATTTTTTCAAATTCTTGCGACCGCTCCTTGTAATACGCCAACTCAAGGAAGTTATTTTAAGAAAGCGGCGGCGAACGCCAAATCAAGGGATTTTTTAATGAATGCCAGCGCGAAAACCTGTTGATTTTGAAGGGTTGAGCCGTTCTCACTTCACTTCGCCGCAAGAATTCCATAATTTTTCCTTGAAATTGGCGGATTTGCCAGTGCTAACGCAAAAATTTCAAAAAAATCATGCCTAATTGGCGTTCAGTACTTAATCCCCCGTAGCACCCACGGCACAGTACAGTACAGCCACAAAAATCTCAGAAACGTTGACAAATTCAACACTAGCATATCCTCCTCAAAAAAACTGCTGCGCAAATTTCCTCACGCAGCAGTTTCTCTTTCTATTTCCTTTCCAGCTTTCCAAGCCCTTCCGCCCAGTAGCCCCAGCCTTCCGTAATCAGCTTCCGCCCTGCGAACATTGCGGCAAGAGACGGGTCCAGCGCCGGTGCGATCTCCACAACATCAAAAGCCATAATGTTCAGTCCACGGAACAGCTTTTCCAGCAGAGTCAGCGCCATACGGGAAGTCAGCCCACCAAACTGCGGCGTTCCTGTACCCGCAGCATAAGCCGGATCCAGTGCATCAATATCGAAAGTCAAATAAACCTGATTGAACTTTTTCATCTTTTCGATGCAGTCAGCAGCCACCGCTTCAATGCCCTCATGGTAGCAATCATAAGCGGTTTTCACCTGTATATTACCTTCCTTGTAAAGCTCAAACTCATCTGGCTCGATAGAACGGATTCCAATAAAGTACAAATTTTCCAGCGATTTTACGTGAGAAAGTTCCAGCGCTCTGCGCTCAGTGCTGCCATGAGAGAGCAAGTCGCCTTCCAGCGCCTCGCACAAATCCATATGTGCATCTATGTGAATAATACCAAATTCTTCATCGACTGCATCGTTAATGCCTCTCTCCACCGGAATGGTCACAGAATGGTCACCGCCAACCATGGTAAAGCGAACGCCTTTACGTACCAAATCCGCTACGTATTTCTGTACCTCTGCAAAGACTTCCTCTCTGTCGCTGCCCTCAAAGTCTCCACCGTCTACTACATTCAGAGTATCAAACCACGCAAGGCGCTCTGTGCATGGAGTAGAATGAAGGGTATTTGCGCGCAGCATCTGCGGCGCCTCTGCTGCGCCGCCACGATAACTAACGCCTCCGTCATATGGAATACCAAAAATTACCACATCGGCATTTTCCTCTTTCATCTCTGGGCGGTTCAGACCACACCATGAACTTTTATTCTTTGCAAATTCATTTTTTACTTGCATTATATTCACTCCTTTTCATTTACTGCCATACAATTTTAGCAATAACCGTGCCAGAACAGAAACCTTTTCATTTCAACTATTTTTCAACTACTCCGACGGTCTATGAAAAAAAATTTACAACAGAAAGGTAAAATTTTTTACCACACCCTGTTCAGCAGCGTCTGATAATCAATCTGTAGCTTTTCAATTTTATACTTCAGTGCCTGTCTGGTAATCTGCAGGCTTGTAGCCGCCTGATTCAAAGAGGAAGCATTCCTTAAAGTTTTTTCCAGAATTTCTTTTTCATAACGGTTCATCATTTCTGCCAGACTGCCGGAAGGCTCCGCACTGCCGCTTTCGCCCAGCATGCCGCTTCCTGAAATCAAATAATCCGGCAAATCGGTCAGTCCGATGACATCGCCTTCGACCAGATTAAATGCGGACTCCATCACATTCCTAAGTTCCCGCACATTGCCCGGCCAGCTGTAATCCTGCAGCACCTTTTCTGCAAAAGGACTAACTTCCTTCACAGACTTTCCCATCTGCTTATTATACTGCCCAATAAAATGAGAACTCAGCAGCGAGATATCTTCCCTTCGTTTGCGAAGCGGCGGCACCAAAAGCTGCACCACACTGAGACGATAAAATAAATCCTGCCGCATTTTTCCACTGCCGATTGCCTCCTTCGGACTAACGTTCATGGCAGAAATCAGTCGCGTGTCTACCTCCGTGTAAGATTCCGCACCCACTTTCATATATCGCTGCTCTTCTACCGCCTTCAAAAGTTTCGCCTGCAGTTCAAGACTCATGGAATTAACCTCATCCAGAAACAAGGTACCGCCATCGGCAAGCTCGAAGAGCCCCTTCTTGTTTTCCGCACCGGTAAAGCTACCCTTTACCGTTCCAAAAAGCGTACTTTCGATGAGTGCATCGGGAATAGCCGCGCAGTTAAGGGAAATGAACGGTCTCTTTTTCCGCCTTCCATGACTGTGAATTGCCTCGACAATGAGTTCCTTTCCCGTTCCTGACTCTCCAATCACCATGACCGGCGAATCGTTTTTCGCGATTTTCAAAAGCTTTTCCTTCATATATTCCATATCCGGATTCTGCGTCACGATATCATCCGCCGTATAGAGTTTCCTTTTCTTTGAAATATCGTCCGTATCGTCAGGCAACTCTACAGAAAGATCGATACTGCCAATCAGTTCACCGTTATTTTCTATGGGGAATGTGCTGGTCATCGTAGTGTGACGTCTGCCGGACGGCTCCGTCAGGGTCTGTTTCTGATTCAGTACCGGAAGTCCCGTCGCCATGACCTTTGCATGGGTGCTGTTGCCCTCATTCAGTTCAGGATATACCGCAAAAAGATTTTTACCTAAAATATCATCGGTGCGCAGATACTCTTTGTCCTCAGTCACCATCGCAGAGTATTCGATGATATTTTCTTTATTTACAATCAAAATCGCATCAATTCTGCCGTAAAGATTGGCAAATTTTTCCAAACTGTTAATCTGCATTGCTGCTCCACTCCTACTGAATTTTCAAAAATTCAAAGTTTCCCATTCTGTTTCCGATCAGTGTAACCTTTGTCATCCGTTACTCCTTTCCTACTGTGACTCTGCCCAAATCATCTATACCGATTACCTTTTCGCCTGCCTCTCGCAGCGCTTTTACATAGTCTATTACCGATTTGTCCATCACTTCCCCCGGACAAAGAATCGGAATCCCCGGCGGATATGGAATCACTGACGATGCACACACCCTGCCCGCCGCCATTTCCAGCGCAATTCGCTCCTTCTCCTTGGGTACTGGACGCTGCGCAAGGTTCTGAAAATCCCACGCTCCGTTTACATCACGCGCTGCCTGTTCACATGCCCTTTCCGGCACCAAAGAATGCGCTGTAGCAATTTTCCGAAGAGCATCAAGCAGTCTCTCATAGTCACATCGCCTATTTCCGATTCCAGTCATGCACATCACAATATTACCAGTAACCAGTTCTGCAAAAATCCCCTGCTCCATGAGCAGTTCCTCAAGTTCCAATCCGGAAATTCCGTAGGCACTCATGTCCAGATTTATCTTTGTATCGTCAAGCAGCGGATGCCGCATGATCCGCAGCCCATTAATGTCGGCAGCCCTTCCATAAAAATACTGTAAATCCTCTTTCCACTGACGAATCAATGTTTCACCTCTCCTTTCGAGAAGGTCAGCATTAATATCCAGCGACGCCATTAAAAGATAGGACGGGCTGGTGCTTTCAATAAGCTGCAGCTTATCCTCAAAATCATACTTGTCAATTCGGTCTGAGCAAAGGTTTGCCACAGCACTCTGGGTAAAAGACGTCAGCGTCTTATGGGTACTGTTAATCACGATGTCTGCCCCCAGATTTTCTCCCGCTTTTTTCGTACCGGCAAAAGCATCGAAGAACTTCAAATGCGCACCATGTGCCTGATCGACAATCAGAATCTTTCCCGCACGATGTACAACTTCGGCGATGGCAGCTATATCACTGCAGATCCCATAATAATTAGGACTCGGCAAAAGCACTGCGCTGCTGTCAGGATGCTGTACCAAACACCTTTCGATCTCCTCCGGGGTAATCTCTCCGGAAATCTCATATTCTTCTATCAATTCAGGATGCGCATAGACCGGCTGCCCACCTGCCATCATCAAACCGTTAAATACCGATTTATGACAGTTTCTTGCCATGATCAGCTTGCCATCCCTTGGTACCACAGTCATAATAGCCGCAATCAGCCCTGCGCTGCTGCCGTTGATAAGCAGATAACTTTCTTTAGAAGCATACATCGTCTTATACCGATTCATCGTTTCCGCTATAATACTCTCCGCCTGAAAAAGATTGTCTGCCCCTGGTATTTCTGTAATATCCCAGTCCATAAAATGGTCAAGAAATTCCCCATACCCATTTTCCCTATAAATTGCCGCACCTTTGTGCCCCGGCATGTGAAAAGACACTGGCTCCGTCTGCCCATGTGCCTGCAAAAAATCTGCGATGCTCTGTTTCCTGTCCATGTTCATCTCCGTATGTTTGGTTTATTTTCATTTTGGTTTATTTTCACTATTTGATTTCATTTTATCATTGCCCGCACCGCTTGGCAAGAACCAACCCCTGCGAAGACACAGCAAAGGCATGAAACATCCCCATTAAAGCGACGCGGTCTTCTAAGAAACATTTTTCTACGACAAGCACAAACAATATCCGTGCCGATGCAAGCAGATATTTCAATCCGCCAACTTGAGAGGATTTTTTTGCAAGTATTGCGCCCTTCCCTCAAAAAACGCCAACGCAAGAAAAGAAAAATAAAGACGTAAAGTTGGCGTATACAACTTATAGCCTGTTCTTTCATGGGTTTGTCGTGCCTGCGATGGTATCAAGTCATTTTCAATTCCCAGCTGCTCCAAGGCTCTTCCCGCAAGGTCATCATACCAACTTTTGTTGCTGCTATAATTTTGTCTTCTCCATGTTCAACCCACCTCTTTTGTGCTATACTTATTTTATCTGCAACACGCCCACCAAGACAGAAAGGAAATCCCATGGCATACTACAAACCCATTACCTGTAAATCTGCAATGAACCGGATTAACAGCAGATATCTGCCCTTTCATTGGGACCTGAATATTTACCGCGGATGTGCGCACCGCTGCCGATACTGTTATGCCCTATACACCCATGACTATATGGAGGACAATCGTTTTTTTGACACCATTTATATCAAACAAAATGTAGCAGACCGCCTTGCTGCAGAGCTTGCAAAGCCCCAGTGGAAGCGCGAAGTAGTCAACATCGGCGGAATTACTGACAGCTATCAGCCGATTGAAGCTGATATGCAGCTTATGCCAGAAATCCTGAAACTCTTAATCCAGCACAAAACGCCTTGCATCATCTCCACTAAATCAGATTTGATTTTGCGGGACTTTGACCTTCTCGAGCAGCTTTCCCGTATCACCTATGTCAACGTAGCAGCAACCATCACCACGACTGATGAACAGCTTCGTAAAAAACTGGAACCGGGCGGTGTGTCCTCTGTCCGCCGTTTTGCAATGCTCAAAGCTTTTGCACCCACAAAGGTTCATACCGGTCTTCATACCATGCCCATCATTCCGCTCCTTAGCGACAGTGATGAAAATCTGGAAAGTCTTTTTGCAGGCGGCGCAGACGCAAAGGTGGACTACGTCCTGCCTGGTCTTTTGAATCTCAAAGGAAAAACCAGAGACCATTTCCTCGAATTTTTTCACACGGAGTTTCCCGAAAAAATGGACGCATTTTTGACCTTTTACGGCAGAGGCGGCTTAGATAAGGCATACAAAAAGAGCTTTTATCAAAAGCTCTCAAAAATCAATGCAAAGTATGATCTGACCATGGGACACCGCTTGCCCCAAAACCTCCTGCAGCCTGTCGATGACGGCCAGCAGCTGTCACTGTTTTAGATACGTCAAACCCTTCAACTTATCAATCATTTGCTTTACAATGTCTTTACAATTTTAACGCGATTCTCCCACCAATACTTCTGCCTCCACGGTAATCTCCCTAATGCCGCTTACGTCCAGTCTACTCTTGTCCACATCGAAGAGTAGCGGTGTCATTCGCACAAGGTCTGCAAGGTGTTCCTTTCCAATGTCCAAAGTTTTGCTGACAAGCGTTCTGCCTATCATCGCAAAATTTTTTTCAAAATAATCCAGTACTTCCTCATTGGAATAGGATTTATTTCGAAGAAGCGGTGCTGCCGCCTTGCGCAGCTGCGACATATGAGAAGCACCTGGCACGACCTTCACCAGCACACCGCCCGGTTTCAAAATCCGCACAAACTCTTTGTAGTTAGCCGGTGTAAAAACATCCAAAATACAGTCCACACTCTGGTCCTTCATCGGGATATTGGTGATATCAGCTACCATCCATTTGACAGGCTGCGGACTTCTTGCCGCCTGCTTGATTGCCTCTGTTGAAATATCAAATGCCAGAATCTGCCCACTGCTCCCTAGCCTTTCAGAAAGCTGCGCGGCATAATATCCTTCTCCGCAGCCAGCATCCAGCACGACAAAATTTTCATCCTCCGTCTGCTTCTGCGCCGCCCTTTCCTGCACCAGGCGTTCCACTGTTCCCACAACTTCTTCCATAATATGGCTGTAATATCCTGCTTGTAAAAACCGATAGCGACTGGCAAAAAACTCCTTATCATAGCCTTTTAACACTTTATTTTCCTGCAAAAGGTTCACATAGCCCTTTGCCGAAATATCAAAACGGTGCTCTTTCTTGCATACCAAACCACCCCCATGAAAGCGGATTTTCTTTCCGCATCTGGGACACTGGAATAGGCTTTTCACTTCGTAAAACTTATCAATCTTTTCCATTGTGACACTCCCTTTGTCATGCAGACGAATTGCATATTTCCGGAGTTTTCATCAAAAATATGCACATTTTCTATAAACATCGTGCATATTTTCGTTAAAATCAACGAATTTATGCATAAATGACGCCAAAACATCTTCATAAATCCTTTACAATTCAGATAAACATGCATATTTTCAAAGCTTCTCCTCAAAATATGCACACTTATCACTTTAATCATGCATATTTTAGAAAAAAATCAAGAAATTATGCACATCGACCAATACAGCCACTCTCATCGCCAGTGACCTGCCAGGTCATTACATCAGTGGGCTCAGCATTCGTAGTACTGCGTCGTAGAGAAGTCCCCAAAAGCTGCGCTTGCAATCCTCATGATGAATCTCGCGTGACACCCTAAAGGTCTCCAAACAGTCCCTCTTCACGTCCAGCACGGCCTGACAGCCTGACAGCAAAATGCCGCACTCAAAATGAAGAAACAGGCTTCGGTAATCCATATTAATCGTTCCCACCACAGCGACTTTATCATCACTGACAAAGCTCTTCGCATGGATAAAGCCCGGCGTGTACTGATAAATTTTGACACCTGCTTTGATGAGCGGCTCATAGTAAGATCGAGTCAGCCGGAATACAATTTTCTTGTCAGGAATAGCTGGCGTTACAATCCTCACATCGATACCCCGCTTTGCCGCAAGCACCAGCGCTGTCTTCATTTCATTGTCGATAATCAAATATGGCGTGAAAATATACACATAATCTTCCGCTTGATTGAGAATTTCCAGGTAGACATTTTCCCCTACTGGTTCGTCATCCAGCGGCGAGTCGCCGTAAGGCTGCACGATACCCTCCCCGCCAAAAGGTGCCGGATGCCCGGCGTGAGGTCTGAACCTGCTATAATCCTCTTCCGTAGGCAAAAATGCGTTCCACATGTTGAGGAACATCACTGTAAAATTCCATACAGCATGTCCCGCAAGCCGAATTCCGGAATCTTTCCAGTGTCCAAAACGCTCAATTTTATTGATATATTCATCAGCAATATTGTAGCCGCCGGAATAAGCCACCTGCCCGTCAATGACGGTAATCTTTCGGTGGTCTCGGTTGTTGTATACCAGCGACAGGAACGGTCTCATTGTATTGAAACTAAGTACCTTAATTCCTGCCAGGCGCAATTTTTTCTCAAAACCCTTCGGGAGCAAATTCATGCTGCCTACATCATCGTAAATCAGGCGCACGTCTATCCCGGCAGCAGCTTTTTCTTTAAGGATTTCAAAAATGCCATCCCACATTTCGCCTCGTGAAATGATAAAATATTCCATAAAGATAAACTTCTGTGCACTGCGCAGGTCGAAAAGCATATCCTCGTAAACGTCATCACCTAAGGCATAATATTTGCTCTGCGTTCCTTTCCATGCCGGAAAGCCGCCTTTTGCAGCTATGTAATCCACTGTATCCAAAAGTCTGCCGGGTGCCAGATCCGTCAAATCGTCCTCTGGCTGCAAATCCTTTCTGTGCAGCTCCTCCTGCGGATTAATTCTCCATTTTAGCCATCTGGCAGGTCGCTTATTTCCAAAAAACGCATACATCGCCGCACCCAGCACAGGCAGCAGACATATTAGGAGAATCCATGCCGTCTTATATGCTGGATTATCATCTCTCCAGGTAATGAACAGTGCCATCAAAATCGAAGCAACACTAAATCCCAAAGAAACCCAGGTGCTGTACTCCGTCAGCGCCATCAGCGCTATGCCAAACCAGACTAGCTGTATCAGAATCAAAAATCCGGTAATCGTCATTCGATTCACTATTTTGCCAAAAATCTTTCCGGCAGTCGTTTTCATTGCTAAATTCCCTTTCCCAATTACTACATCATTTCCTAGAAAAAGCGGGCGATAACCGCCCGCCAAAATCGCTTTATCTCTAAGCTCGTTTCACTTTTACAGGTTCAGACCCTGACAAACATTGTTCAGAAAATCCTGCACGTTGGTTACAATGCCCTTTGCTGCAAGACTTCCTCGATCTCCCAGCTTATTTGCTGCAAATTCAGAAGTATCTACCATATAAAAATATACTGGTCTGATCGTTCCATCTGCAAGCACTCTGTAGGTAGGCGTCATGTTACCTGTAGCAATGGTGTGCAGAACTGTCGCCATGCCGATTACTGTAGTCGCTTTTCTGACATGGGATCGAATCGTATCCTGCCCTACATAAGTATGTTCATATACTTCCGGCAGCGGTCCGTCATCACGGATAGAACCGTTCAAAACAAACGGAACATCGTTCTTTACACAGGAATAAATAATTCCGTTTTTAATGCCTTCTTTTTCAATAAAAGCCGGGATAGAACCGTGGGTGTTGATACAGTTGATTGTATCCAGGTGATTATAATGTCCATTGACATACGGCGCCTGGGTTTTAATATCAGTACCCAGAGCAGTTCCAAGGTAAGCACCTTCAAGGTCGTGAGTTGCCAGTGCATTTCCTGCCAGAATCGCCTGCACATAGCCAGACTCGATGAGTTTTTCATAGCACTCTCTGGCTTTCGCATCAAAGGAGCAGGCAGGACCCAGCACCCAAACGATATAGCCATTATGTGCTTTTTCATATTTTAAAAGTTCCACAAGCTGTTCATAGTCATAGCTGAAACCCGTCTCCCTGCTTCTGCTCTGGCGGAATGCAAAGGTCTGGGCTCTGCCCGCCTCTTCTCTTTCAAAACAGTCAGCGTGAACATAAATTCCCTCTTCACAATCCTCACTGCGCCCAACAACAACCTGGTCTCCCTGCTTCAGATTTCTAAATTCTCTTACAAAAATTTTGCCATTTTCAAAGACCGGCACGCTGTCCATACGGCTGTCCTCTGCCAAATACCATTTACCACCGACCTTAAAATATTCCGGGTAAATAGATGTAGCATGAAATCCCGCCGGTGCAGCTTTATCCACAGGCGCTGCCACCAGTTTGGCATTAGGTGCGTTTACGAACTTTTCCTGGGAAAAATCCGGTTCAATATATTTTGGTAATTTAAACATCTTTATCTCTTTTCTTCCTTATTTTGTGATTTTCTCTGCACCGCCCATATACTTTCTGAGCGCTTCCGGAATCACTACGCTGCCGTCAGCCTGCTGATAGTTTTCCAAAATCGCAGCTACAGTTCTGCCGACTGCAAGACCGGAGCCGTTGAGAGTGTGGACAAACTCAGGCTTTCCTTTTTCTCTTCTGAAACGAATGCCTGCTCTTCTAGCCTGGAAATCTTCAAAGTTACTACAGGAAGAAATCTCTACATATCTACCGTAGCTTGGCATCCAGACTTCAATATCGTAAGTCATGGCGCTGGAGAAGCCCAAATCACCGGAGCTGAGTCTCACCACTCTATATGGAATGTTAAGGATTTTCAGCACCTCCTCTGCATCAGCAGTGAGTTTTTCCAGTTCATCATAGGAAGTTTCCGGGTCTACGAATTTTACCAGCTCCACCTTGTTAAACTGGTGCTGTCTGATAAGACCTCTGGTATCTCTTCCCGCAGAGCCTGCTTCTGCTCTAAAACAAGGAGTATACGCAGTATAGTAGACCGGCAGTTCCTTTTCGTCCATGATTTCGCCGCCCCGGAGATTGGTTACAGGAACCTCAGCAGTTGGAATCAAGAAAAAGTCTTTCTGCGGAATGTAGAACATATCTTCTTCAAATTTCGGCAGCTGACCTGTTCCAGTCATTGCAGCTCTGTTCACCATAAACGGCGGCAGAATTTCGGTGTAATCTTGGTCGATGGTGTGCAGATCCAACATAAAATTGATCACTGCTCGCTCCAGTCTTGCCCCAAGTCCCTTATATACTGTAAATCTAGCGCCGGAAATTTTTGCAGCTCTCTCAAAGTCCAGAATGTCCAGATCTTCACCTACATCCCAGTGGGCTTTTGGTTCAAAATCGAAGGTTGTCGGCTCGCCAAACTTTCTAACCTCTACATTATCACTGTCGTCTTCGCCAAACTGTACATCTTTGTACGGTGTATTCGGAATGCTGAGCAGCGCATTTTTCAGTTCTTCTTCCAAGACAGAAAGCTGTCCGTCCAGTTCCTTGATCTTACCGGACAGTTCCTTCATCTCTGCCATGATCGCAGTAGTATCTTCTCCTGCTTTTTTCAGCTTTGGAATTTCTCTGGAAACGGTATTCTGCTTATTTTTCATCGCTTCCACTTCTGCTAAAAGCTCTCTTCTCTGCTCATCGAGTTTCTTTACGTTATCAATACCGAAGTCGCCTTTGCCTCTAAACTCTACTCTGGCTTTTACGCCTTCAAAATCTTCTCTGATTCGTTTAATATCTAACATGGTTACACTCCTTTTACCATTTACTATAGCAAATTTTTCTTATATCTAATATACAGGCTGCTCAGCAGGTTTACTTTCTGCTGAATTTCCAGCTGTAAATCTGATGCCAGATCGTAGTCACCCTCGTCCAGCGCATTCTTTGCTCTTGTCAGCAGACACTTTTCTGTGATAGTGTCCTTGGCAATCTCATGTCTGATTCGATCAATTTCAATCCAGTTTTTGATATCATAATCGGAAAAATCGTCAAGATTATGTACCTGCTTGCAGCTCCTGATAAAATTCATCGTATCCGGAATAATTCGGTCATGCAGCTCTGTTTTCCACTGTGACAAGGTCTGCTCACGGTAAGACTCCAGAACAATGTCTGGCATGACATTTCCTTCCTTAAACACTGCCAGTCTTTCCGGGTGTTCATCAAATGCACGAAGGTTTTCCCAAACCGTTGCAGGCGCATGACCAAAGAGGTGGTCACGTTCTTCCTCTGTAAAATCTTCAAACACGTTATACTCACTGCGATATTCCCGCTCTGTTTCCAGATAAAAATCATCCTGCCCGTGTTTTTTGGAGATGGAAGCCTCCAGCTCTTTTGGCGTTTTTCCTGCAGCAAGAACCGCATGCACACCATCTAAGATTGCCATATAGGAAGCTGCAATCACCAGATAGGTGTTGCTCTTCGGATTTGGCGCACGAAGCTCAAATCGAGTTGCCATCGGATTTTTCGGGTCTCTGATTAAACCCACCAAAACGGTTCTGTTTCTGGATGGCTCTGTCACAGCTCTGCCCAGGGAGGTAACGATACAAACCGGCGCTTCGTAGCCTGGCTTCAGACGGTTAAGGGAGTCATTTGATGAACTTACGAAAGGATTGATTACCTCATAGTTCTTCAAAATTCCCATCAGCGCGCCGTAACCCAGTGGATTCATAAAATCCTTACTGAAATCTGCCGGCGCAAACATGCTGACCATCTTACCATTTTTCAGCTTGGCTGCAAGACCCAGATGGGTATGCTCACCACTTCCCGCAACGCCCTCAAAAGGCTTCGCCATAAAGGTTACATCAAGACCGTGTTTAGTAAAGATGTCTCTCACCACGTACTTCACCTGATTCTCATTGTCTGCAGCCTGCATTGCATCTGCATACTTCCAGTCGATTTCAAGCTGCTCCATGACGTGGTCGTAATGCCCGCTGTGACCCATTTTTGCCTTGACGCCGCCGACTTCCTTGTGTCCCATCTCTACTTCAAAGCCATATTTATCTAATAGCATCAGCGTCTCTTCCAGGGCGGTTCTCACCTCTCCGTAAGTACGCTTCCAATACTGTTCTTTCAAAACCTGCGCTGTAAACAGCTGCTCTCTATCCCCTTTGTCATCTGGGGTTTTTACCCAAAATTCCAGTTCAGTGGCACTGGTCAGCACCAAATCTTCAATGTCATCTACACTGTCAATGCCATTGATATACTCAAATACGTAAGGATATGCCGCAAGTTCTTCCATCAGCTTTTTCTTAAAGTGATTGAGCGCATCGCGAAGCACAACTCTGGATCCAACCTCAAAATTGTCGTTGTGTACCAAAAAGGATGGAATTCTAAGAGTTCCGATAGGGAGTCCTGTGCGGTATCCTAAGTGACTGAAATTATAATCCACATACCAGTTCACAGAAAGATCCGGAATGATATCAATCTTTGCATTATTGAGTACTGCAATACCCGGAAGTGCTACACTGGATCCATCAGTCTGCACACCGCCTGCCAGCATCTTATCTATGTCTTCAAGGAACAAATTTACGGGAATCTTTTCGTCGGTATCGTGACCGCCGATATCAATTCCCACCAGGGAAACGAATTGGACTTCTGGATGTTCCTTTAATATCTTTGTAATCTCCTGCGCTGAATGGTTTGCTGCAGGAATCGTAAACAACATTTTATCTAAATCGTAGTCCAGCATATCGTCCTCCTTTATAAGCCAGATTATCTAAAAAATTATATAGAATAACGGGTTATGGGACATCCGCGCGCGAATGCCCCAATCTCCCAAATTCACTCTTAATTATGCTAACTTGTTCAAAGCTTCTTCCAGAGACTTCATATACTCCCCATACTTTGCCCAGTCTCCATTTTTCAGCGCATCCTGCGCTTTATCATAGCTTTCAGATGCCTGTTTAATCCAGTCAGCTGTAGTTTTTTCGGAGCTGCTCTGACCTCCATTCTGGTTGTCATCGCCATTGTTATCCACAGGTGCCTTTGTACCGGTTCCCTCTCCAAACAATGCTTCCAAAGCTTCCGCTAAGGTTTCCTCGTAAGCAATCTTGTCATCATAAGCAACAATAACACGTTTTACTTCCGGAATTGCGGAGTTTTCAGCCTCCAGATAAACCGGCTCCAGATAAAGCAGTGAAGACTCAATCGGAATGACGAAGAGGTTTCCTCTCTTATATGTCGTGCCTCTGGAACTCCACAGCGTAAAGTCACTGGAAATTTCAGGATTCTGGTTAATCTGCGCTTCAATCTGCATCGGACCGTATACAGTCTTGCTCTTCGGGAAGCTGTACAGCACCAGTTCACCGTAATGTTCGCCATCGTTTCTTGCCACCATCAAAGCAGTCATGTTCTGCTTTGACTTCGGTGTGAATGGCAGAGAGTTAAAGAACTCAGCGCTGTTCTCGCCCGGCAGTTTTGCGATATAGTAATTCGGCGACATCTTCTGCTGATCCTGTCCATAGATTTCATCAGCGATATCCCAAACGTCTTCGTTCTGGTAGAATACCTTTACGTCTTCCATGTGGTAACGGCTGTATACGCCTGCCTGAATTGCAAAGAGGGTGTTCGGATATCTGATATGAGCTACCAGGCTTTCCGGCATTTCATTCAAATCCTTAAACAGCGCCGGATAAATCTTCTGGAACGTCTTTGCAATCGGATCGGTGTCATCTACAATGTAGAAGTTTACATCGCCGTTATATGCGTCGATGACTACTTTTACAGAATTTCTGATATAGTTGATATCTCCATTCTTACCAGAATATGGCTCAGAATACGGATAGTAGGAGCTGGTAGTGTAAGCATCCAGCATCCAGTAAACCTTGCCGTCCGCAATCACTGCATACGGATCTTCCTCGTAACTCAGATACGGCATGATTTTCCGTACGCGATCCATCACGTTTCTGTTGATGATGATTCTGGAATCACTCTTAATATTGGAAGAAACCAAAAGTTTCATGCTCTGCTCTTTGATGGCAAACATAACACGGTTGAGCATATTCAGCTTGATGCCGGCTTCTCCCTCGTACTTGTTGTACTGGTTGGCGCTTCCGTCAGGATAGTCAAATTCTTCTTCGCTGGTGTTGACCAAAATGTAGTCGTTGGTCATTTCGCCGAAGTAAATTTCAGGGCGCTCCACAGAGATTTCCTCGATGGAGGACTGCGGCGGAATGTTCTTAATCAGAACGTCGGGCTGACCGCTCTGGGTTACTGCGTCTACTCTGGACAGCGCGATACCGTAACCGTGGGTGTATTTCAAGTGTCTGTTGAGCCAAGTATCCTGAATCTTTTCTTTGTCAATTTCTCTAGTGGACAGATAGGTCTGGGTATATTCCCCGTTTACCATATATCTGTCTACGTCAACATCGTTGAATTTGTAGTACTGTCTGATACTCTGCGTCTGATTATAGAAAGTGTTTACAGGTTCATAGTCGTTAATACGAATATTTTCAATAGTTTCAGAGTTTCCTGCAATATCCTCGCTGGTCAGAGAATTGTCTGCATCGAATGATTTTACGGAAACATTGTCAAGCTGGTAAGCATACTGAGTATACTCAATATTTCTTTCCAGATATTTGGATTCCTTGTTAATCTCGTCCGGCGACACAATGAAGTTCTGCACCAGATAGCTTGCTCCGGTTCCCAGCGCACCAATCAGAATCATAATCACTGGAATCGTGAAAATTTTTCTGAACTGCTTCTTTTTGATGTGAATGATTACAGTAATTGCACCCAGCACCGCCAGTACGCAAAGAGCTCTGTAGACCCAAAGGGTAATATTTACATCGGTAAATCCAGCGCCGTATACTGCACCTGTATGGGTGTGGAGCAAGTCAAACTGCTTCAGGAAGAAGTTGATTCCAACCATCAGGAAGAATACTACGCCCAAGAAGGTCAGCTGACCGGAGGCAATGTGCAGAAGCTGCTTAAAATTGTTGTCGTCAAACTGTTTCTTTGGTTTTGCCGCTCTCGGCTGTGCCTTCTTTCCGGTAAAAGCTTCAAAAATTTTGTCAAACGGACTGTTACCGCCCATGCCGGAGAACGGGTTGTCTCCGCCGTCATAGCGTTCTTCACTGTCAAATTCAGGCTCCTGTTGCGGAGTCTCCTCTTCCTTAAACATATCCGGCGTATGCACGGACAGCAGGATAGAGTAGTAAATCACGGTAACTACAATAATCAGAAGCACCATGCCGATAAACATTTCGTTGAGCTGTTTTAAGAAATTCAGCTGGAAAATATAGAACGAAATGTCAATATGGAATAACGGGTCTTTGATATCGAACCCCGTTGCGTTAGCAAACTGCAAAATCTCAAACCACAAACTGCTTACTGCATAGAATGCGGAGAACAGCCCGAACGCCGCCGAGATCAGTGTCGTATAACGTCCCAGCTTCTTCATATCAGTTGCTTCGTGAGATGCAATCTTATTAAAATAGCCTTTTTTCAGCATTCTCAGATAGAAATTCATGATTAGTGTTAAAATCACAAAAATCGGAATACCCACTTCGAGTTCGGTCGTCAGTTGTTTCAGGAATACACTCACATATCCCATTTCTTTAAACCACAGCCAGTCCGTAATAAAGTTTATCAGTAATAAGAATAAGGCTAAAATAATTACGATAAACATGATGATTACGCTAAGCCGTCGCTGCCCTTTTGCGTTTTTCTTGTTCAAAATTAGTCCTCCTAAATTGTTTTGATTTCTACAATCTGCATAGTCTTATTGACCGGCTCCATGTAGACAATCTGCTTTTCTGTAAATTCTTCGCTTGTACTGCTGTCAACTTTGACTACAGAAACATAAACGTAAAATCCCGCTCCACCGGCACGGATATCTCCAATAGCCAGCTTATTGATTCCGTATGAAACATCTTCGCTTTCGTTCATCTCCTGTATCTCAGAATAAAGTGCAGAAGTCTCATCTACAAAATCCAAAACGTCTTCGTTCTTTCCATTTATTTTGTCTACCCAAGCGGAGTAGAACTGGATCACTGTGCCTATGATTTCACCTCCATAGGTTACAGAATTTCCTTCATCATCTGTGTACCATGGCTTATCGGCAAAGGTATACGCATTGCTGAAGCCCTCAAAACCATAGTCGTTCCCATCTTCAAACAACAAATTCTGGTCCTCTTCGCAAACTGCAATATTAGTCCCCAGCCCTTTCTTCGCTTCGATAAGCTGTGCAATTTCACTAGCCGTTGGTACCGGTTCTTGCGGTGGCTCCTCTTCTTGGGTTTCTCCCGCAAAAATACCAAGAATCTGGTGATAGCCGTTGTCAATCATCTTGCCAGCTGCCGAGTCCGGTGCAAAATGCAGAACTCCTATCGCTATCAAATCCAGTACGATAAAAATGCAAAGGAAAATTCCAATTACTTTTAGGACCTTTCCTTTCTTTTTTGGCGCTTCCGCAGCAGCATCATCGTCGTCATCAGCGCCAAAGACATCGTAAAAAGTAAGCCTTGATCGGTCTTCTTCTGCTTTCTTTTCCGCAGTCCTGCTGGGGGGAAGCTGCGATGCAGCGTCACCTTCTTCCTGCGCAAGTTCTTCCAGGGTCGGCACTTCATCGGTGTGAAATGTCTCTGCCTCTGCAAAGCCCGTCTCAACCGCCGGCTGCGGTACTACCTGCGGCTGATCAAGTTCAAGATATCCTTCCGGCGTTCTCGCCAGCTCAACTCCAATGTAGGAATCCTCCTGAGACTGATCCTCTATAGGGAAGACTTCCGTTCCCTCCTGCTCAGTCTCGGCTTCCGGTTCCGCAGAATCGCTCTCCCACCACAATTCCTCTTTTGATTCTTCTATTTTTTCGGTAACTGCTTCGGTAAACGCTTTGTCGCCAGGCAGTGTCCAGTCAAATTCCTCATGTCTGCTTTCCTTGGTAGTTATCGGCTGCTCTTCACGTACCGTCTCTGCCTCCTGCTCTGCGATAAAGCTGGGAACAAAATCCTGCCCACTCTGAATCCGCTCATATTCCTGATCTAAAAGCGCTTGAAAAGCTGCATTCTTTTGATTGAAAGTATAGAACTTATCTATTCCGTCTGCCTTGCCCGCGCCTCTGTCCATTACACGGGTCGGCTCCTGTGCTTCAAAGGTGCCCATCTCCGCAAACAGCCGCTCCGGTTCAACGGCTTCATCACCTGTGGTTTTGACAGATTCCGGCTCTGCTGTCTCTTCAGTCTCTTTTTCTGGCGCTTCTGCCGCTTCCTCTGCTGCTTCCGCCCGCTGCTCACTCTGCGCAAGTTCTCTAGCAAAAAGATTACGCTGTTTTTCTTCTAATACTGAATCCCAATTGAAGTCGATATCCTCGGTCTTTTTATTGTCTGTCGGGTACCCATCCAGATCCCAGTCAAAGCGTTCTGGTGCAACACTTCTCCTGATCATCACTTCTTCTGTTTTCGCTGCCTGTGCATCGGTCTGCTTAAAGGCAGGCACGAACGCATCTTCGCCTTCTTCGACTCTGGTGCCGCACTTGCTGCAGAACTTGTCGTCAGTGCCCAGCAGTTTTCCACATTCTTTACAATACATCGCTGCCTCCTACCAAACTCTATTCTTTATTCTTTGATTTGTTCTTCTAATTCTTCTATGGTGTACGTTTTTCCTTTTTTTGAAACACAGCAATCTCTACTAAAATACTTCTTAGGTGCCTGTTGCTCGTCAAAAGTTGCAGCCGTCTCAGCCATCTCTGCTGCTTCCGCTGCCCTGGTCAAAATCTGCTCTGTCGAAGGTGCTTTCTCTGTCAGAGAGATTGCCTCGCAGGTGCCTTTGTCTGCTGTTCTGTTATCTATGTATATGACTTCGGATTTCTTTTCTTTCAGACTGCTGACCGCCGCGCTGATCTCGCTGACCGTATCATTGAGTTCGGAAAGCAGCTGTCGTTTCTTCTTTGCATGCAGCGTCGCCCGCATCAGCAGCACTGCGGCAAGCACGGCCAAACCCAGCACCATCAAAATCTCGATTGTCACTTGATGATTCATCATAAAATTCCCGAATTTTCCGATTGCATTCATCGCTTCTCCTCCTGATAGACTTCATAATATTATACACTAAAATTCCAGCGATAGCAAACGATATAGGCGATTTTTTCAACTTTTTCCCCACAAAACCATACAAAAAGAGCCGGATTCACAGGCTCTTTCATTTGAGAGATGATCAATCCGACTCTTTCCGCTTGCACAGAGATTAATATTCGTTCTTTTCTGCGTTGTTTCTCTGATCAGAATTCTTCTGGTTCTTCTGGTTATTCTTGTTGTTCTGCTTGTTGTTTTTCTGGTTATTCTTTTCCATGGTTTTCACCCTCCTTTTATTTGTCAGGCTTAGTGTGCGCACCCATAAAAAAATTATAATTGGAAAATCTTGCACTTTGCTGATAAGTGGCGTAAAATGAGGAGTAATCTTTTTAGAAAGGACAACTGCTATGCTGGCGAATTTACTTTTTTGTCTCAATGCGACTATTCCTCTGTTTCTACTGCTGGTGCTGGGCATGGTTTTTACAAAATTTAAGATATTCGATGAAGTATTTGTTGCAAAGCTGAACAGCTTCGTCTTTCAAATTGCTTTGCCGGTGCTGGTCTTCTATGATTTATGCAGGGAAGATTTTTACAGCCTGTGGGACGGCAGGTTTGTGCTTTTTTGCTTTACCGCAACAGCTCTTTCCATCGCGTTGACCGCCGCAATTGCCTTTCTTCTGCCAGACAAATCCACGCGCGGCGAATTCATTCAAGCCGCCTATCGCAGCAGTGCGGCAATTCTCGGCATCGCACTCATTCAAAATCTGTACGGAAGCAGCGGCATGGCTCCGCTGATGATTATCGGCTCAGTTCCCCTTTACAATATCATGGCAGTGGTGTTTTTGTCTTTCTTCCAACCAGCTCACGGTACACTAGACAAAAAACGGCTGGCATCCGCCGGAATCGGTATTCTGAAAAATCCCATCCTTTGGGGCGTGCTGCTAGGTTTATTCTGGGCACTTTTAAATCTGCCGATGCCGCAAATTTTAGACAGAACACTGGAAAATATTGGTCGTCTTGCTACGCCACTGGGACTACTTTCCATGGGCGCCGCCTTTGACATAAAAAAAGCGCTGAAAAGCGCTAAATCTGCGGGTCTCGCCGCATTTATCAAATTAATCGGACTAGGTCTTATCTTCGTGCCCATTGCCGTCTTCATGGGATTTACGGGGAATAAACTAGTTTCCATCCTCATCATGTGCTGTTCTTCTACCACGGTCAGCAGCTACATCATGGCAAAAAACATGGGTCACGAAGGTACCCTAACCAGCAGCACCATTATGCTGACTACTTTTTTCCTTGCATTTACCCTAACAGGCTGGCTTTTCGTCCTGAAAACTTTAGGTCTGCTATAAAAGCTGCGCTGACACCTCATCTCTTAGGGGAATCGAAGGCGCTGCGCCCTCTCTGCCCACGGCAATAGAAGCCGCCTTTGATGCAAGGTCGAGGCATTCTGAAACCCTTTTGCCCTCCATCATTGCCGCAATAAAATATCCCGTAAAAGTATCTCCTGCTGCAGTCGTATCCACCACTTCCACCGGATAAATAGGCTGTCTACACTCTACACTTTCATCGCGATAGCATGCTCCATCTCCGCCCAAGGTCAAAACCACCTTTGCCTGTGAATACAGCCGCGCCAGTTCCTGCAAAATTGCTGCAGGCTCTTTTTTTCCTGTAATCTGTTCTCCCTCCACTTCGTTGAGCAAAAACATGGAAATTTTGCTGAAATCACAAAACTTTAAGTTATCATCGAAAGGCGACGGATTGAGTATGATTTTCATGCCCCGCTCATAGGCTTTGTCAATGATAACATGTAGGAGATTGACCTCGTTTTGTAGCAATAAAACGTCTCCCTCTCCAAAAGATTCCAAAACCTGGTTTATGTAATGCTCGGTCAATAACCGGTTTGCTCCGCCATAGAGTAGAATACAGTTCTGACCGCTTTTGTCCACCTGAATGATGGCATGACCAGTTTTGCCCGGCAGGGTTTTGATATATGAAGTCTCCACACCGGCTTCCTCCAACGCCTGCAAGAGCATAGCCCCATCCTCTCCAATGCACCCTGCATGATAAACCTCTGCCCCTGCTTTTGCAAGAGCGATGGACTGATTTAGACCCTTGCCACCGCAAAAGGTTTCAAGTCTTGTAGACGCCAGAGTTTCACCAGGAGTCACCATGTGTTCTACATGATAAACATAGTCCAGATTCAAAGAGCCAAAATTCAATATTTTCATCTACAAAACTCCTCTACAAACCAGTTTTCAAATTTTTCTGCGTCCACCTCAGTGCAGACGTTGATATTTGCTGCTTTTTCTCCATTGCGCACGGCACGAAAATCAGAAACCGTCGTACCTGCCGCCACCCCTTCTGTGGCAACTTCAATAGACATCATTTCTGTTTTGAAAAACTCCGGGTGCAAAAGATATGCAATGGTGCAGGCGTCGTGAACAATCAGTCCCGTGTCAAGGCTACCACCTCTATAATGTTCAAAGAGGGAAAACAACATGTGCCCCGCAGGACCGCTTTTATCAATGCGCTCTGCCGCCGGTCTATGAAGCAGGGCAAGTCTTGTCACATTAAGCCCCAGCATGGTAATAGGCACACCAGATTCAAAAACAATAGCTGCCGCATGGGGATCATTATAAATATTAAATTCAGCCGTAGAATTGGTATTTCCTCCGCTAAGACCTCCGCCCATGGTGACAATTTCGGCAATCTTTGTTTTTACCTCCGGATACAGTCTGAACAAAATGGCGATATTGGTGTGGGTGCCGATTACCACCAGCGTAACCTTTTCCTCGCTTGCCATAATCATCTCGCGCATAGCTTCTACTGCGTGCTTTTCCAACGGTTTTCTCTGTAACGGTGGAAAATCAAAACCGTCCATTCCGGTGAGCCCATGAATTTCCGGACACGGTTCCAGCGTCCGCATTAAAGGCTGCCCGCAGCCCTTGGCAACAGGAATATCCACATCTAAAAACTCGGTCAGTTTCAGGGCGTTGGCAGTAGTTTTCTCGACTTCCACATTAGCGCCTACAGTGCTCAAAAGTCGTACATCTAAACTTGGATTTCTGATGGCAATGACAATTGCTGCTGCATCATCAATGCCCGGATCAGTATCAAAAATAATCGGTCTTGGGTTCATCATAAGGTTCTCCTTTCTGGATTTTAGTTGTATTCCGCGTAATTTACGGCAGCAGGTATGGATCGTCAATCTCCAGCATTTCCAAAAGCCGCAGCACAGTTTCTTTGACCTGCGGCCGCGTGTTGAAATAGCCGAAAGAAAACTGCGCCACGCCGTTTTCCACGCCGATTAAAATATCTTTTTCTTTCATATAGTCACGAATTTCCTCCGCCGTGAATCCCTCTGCCGTAATGCAAATAGTCGGCAGTCTATCTCCCGGACCGTAGTCACCGTGGACTTTGACAGAGTTCATAGCTTTAGCAGATTCAAAAAATCTCTTCGCCAGTCTATGCGGCAGCATTGCGATGCCGTAAATGCCCGTTTCCAAAATAAATTCTATTGATTCAGCAAAGGTTTTCAGCGCTCTTTGCTGTGGACCTTCTATTTGGCTCGCCAGCGCCTGCAACGCTGTTTCATCCACTCCGTCTCTAAGACAGATTCCGCCGACACCAGAAGGTCCCATAAGCATTTTCTCACTGGTAATGCAGTAAACATCTACGCCTAGATTTTCAAGGTTTACATCGATTGCGCCTGCCGTCAGTCTGCCATCTGAAATGACAAGGACTTTGTGCCCTCTTGCAATAGAAGAAATCTTTTCCAGGTCAGCCACATTCCCCGTCAGGCTGCATCCATGGGCACAAACCACCGCACAGGTATCCTCTTCAATCAAATCTCCTAGAGTACTATACTGCAGTCTGCCGCAATGGTCTGCCTCCAGTCTGCTGATTCTGCACTCCAAATCGGAAAGCACCTGCAATGTATCCGCCTTCTCAAAAGCGCCGACAATCACATGTCCACCTCTTGGAACAAAGGCGCGCAAAACCGTTTCCATGGCAGCACTTCCGTCGTTTGTCAAATATATATTTTCTGGTCTTTTGCAGTGAAGCAGCTTTGCCGTCAGCTCCTTCGCCCGCTGGTCGCTGACTGGGTCCAAATCCCTCGCCGCCGGTTTGTGAATCGTCTTTTCGATGTTGTTCAAATAAATCATATAGCCTTCCTCTCTGTTCGCGCAGTTTCTATTAGCACTATTATATATGATTTTGCCGCTGTTGTCACGTCCACCGTCGCCTCTGCATCATTTCCCCTCAAAACTTCTCTCTTGGTGCACTTTTTCAGGGCCAAACGGTCGTAGCTGCACCATTTTTCAAAAAATCCGCTCTCATGGTGCGAAAATCACTTGCCGTACTCCATAGTTAAGCAATTTCACGTCTATACGGCTGAGGTTCACTGTCTATCCAATCACATTTTTGGAAGTCCCTGTAATATGCTGGAAATAATCAATTCTGCAATCCCCTTGTCCCGCACCATTGCCCTTGATTCTGACACAAATGGTGCAGATTTAGCTAATTCCAAAGAAAAAACTGCACCATTTGCTTATTTTTTTCGCAAAATGGTGCAAGAATCGTTAAATCATTATTCCCGTATAAACCCTGCGTCTTTTTCAAGCGCCTCAGCTTGGTCCGATACATACCGCTATAGTAACCATTTCCTTCCGAACATCAAAATACGGTCTCGCCCAAATATTTATCATGAGGTGCAATCAGGCATTTCTCAATAGATTTCCAATAGCTCTCGTAGAGCTTTTTCTGTGCTGTTCCATAGTTCTCCCTGGTGTCAAATTCCCAGTAAAGCATATACTTTACACTTTTTACAACCCGTTTGATTTCAAGGGGCGGCAAACCTTCTCTGATTTGTTCCATATCTATACGATGATTTCTTTTTACAAATCTAAGAAAAAGCAGTCCCTCCTGCTTCTTCAGAAAGTCCTCTGCCTTCGCCATGAGTTCCTCAAACTCCTCAACCTTTTGCGGCTTCACCTGATAAATGCAAATTTCTGTAAATGACATGGTATGCCTCCTTTTCTTAACTTCTATCCTGTTTCATCTTCCATCGGACAAAAATCTTCGTCAAAACAGCGATAATCACCACAACGCCCACAAGTCCGCCGTGAAGTAAAATTTCTGTGTACCATGGAGCTGACCGCATAGTATAAAGCTCCGGGCGGGTTTTGTAGTGCCAAAAGGTAAAGATTGTCTTTCCGGCAAAGACTCCGAGAAATGAATAAATTACTATGGTTGTAATTTGGTTTACTTTTTTTAACATGCAAATTTCTCCTGTTATTTTACTTTGAATTAGCAAATCTTGTCTAACGCCTTGCGATGATGCGCTGGAATTTCCTATCGGCTTGCTCGGCAAAGAATTTTGGAGTACAAATCTGACTTAAGTGGTAACATATCTTTTACTTTCAAGTGACCGCCATCTATACTCCCGGGGCCTTTTATTGTAAAATACGCCAATTTAGACGCTTTGTCCACAATATCGGGCGGCACATACCCCGACAAAATTCTGCCGTTTTGTTTCCATTATACTAGACAATCACTGCCAAATCATCATTTTTTTATTTATACGCATGCCATACCTTCCTGACTTTTCCTTCCTCTGTAGTAATCCTTTGCATCTCGAGCCCCTGCGATTTGATTACAGGCAAAGAAAAACAGACACCAAATGGTATCTGTTTTTCTGTATTGGTACACCCACAGGGGCTCGAACCCTGGACACCCTGATTAAGAGTCAGGTGCTCTACCAGCTGAGCTATGGATGCACATTATTCAGTTCAGTGCTCATTGGCACATTTGATATAATAACACTTTTGCAATAGCTTGTCAATGACTTTTTTTCTTTTTTCTCAGGCTGTCGTAGTTCCCCCAGTGCATATATTCACCAAAAGCTCCAAATATATGTACATGCACGTGCATATATTTGTGAAAACCATTTAAAATATGCAGATTCATAGTCAATATCCGGTCAACTTTCCGGCGGTCCACCTATAAATCTGCATATATTTCTTACTTTCTTCAAAAATATGCACAACCTGTCGGAAAAAACTGCATATTTTCGAGAAAAACACAGATTCTATGCACAGCAAGCCCCGGCACGTCCAGCCAACGCACGTCCAGCCAACGCCCGTCCGGACAGCCCACGAGTTCGCCCCCCAAAAGCTGCAGCAGTTGCAACAGTTACAGCAGTTCCAGCAGCTCAGAAAATTCTAAATCTCCTTCCGGGCACTTATGCTCTTCGGGATGTTCCTCTGCCATTTTGCGATATTTCACCATCATTTCAGCAAAAATCTCCGCTGAAGTCGGCGGCGTATAGCTGATTGTATTTGCCCCTGCCTGAATGGTTTCCAGAATCGTTTCATCCGTCGGTCCGCCTGTTGCGATAATCGGCACCTTCGGAAAATCCTTGCGAATGTGGCGCACCAGCTGCGGCGTCTTCGCTGCAGCAGATACGTTGAGAATATCCACTCCAGCTTTTAGCCTGGCATCAATGTCGGTTGAATCACTGACTACTGTTGCTACAATTGGAATATCAATTACTTTTTTTATCATTGCTACATTATCATTAGTCATAGGTGCATTGACAACTACGCCATATGCCCCCTGCGCTTCAGCGTCCTTTGCCATAATAGCAGCACGAAAGCCCTGCGTTGTGCCTCCGCCGATTCCGGCAAGAACCGGCACCGATGATGCATTGATAATTGCATCAGAGATAATCTGCTGCGGCGTAAAAGGATAAACGGCAAGAATCGCATCCGCATTACAGTTTCTGATAATAGCTATGTCTGTAGAAAACAGAACCGATTTGAGTCTTCTCCCCATGATTACAATGCCCTTGGCCTGCCAGATGACTTCCGGTATCTGTAAATATTTTGCTCTAAGCGTTCCACTAATTCTAGGTATTTCTTTTTCTCCCATGCTGAACCTCCTCCTTGAATGATACGTCAATTATACACCAGCAGGACGTCAATGTTCAATTATTTTTTCTTCATATTTTTTCCTAATTGTGTTATACTGGTGATACTTGCGATAAAATATAGAAAGGAGATTTTTTACTATGGTTTACAGATACAAAACTCAAGGCACCTGCGCCGGTTATATCGATGTGGAGGTCGAAAACGGAGTTCTGAAACAGGCCGTTTTTCACGGCGGCTGTAACGGTAATCTACAGGGAATCAGCAAGCTGGTTTCCGGCATGTCCGTCGACCAACTGAAAGAAACACTTTCTGGCATTCGCTGCGGATTTAAAGCAACGTCCTGTCCTGACCAGCTGGTAAAAGCAGTGGAAGCCGCTATTGCCCAGGAGGAAGCCAACTAAATATGACCGATTTTATGTGCAAACGTTTCGTGAAAAATCACGAAAATACGAAAGAGCCGCAAGTTCGAGAAGGGTATGGCAAGCTTGCCAGCGTAGTCGGCATTATTTCCAATGCCATCCTCTGCATTGCAAAAATTCTGGTAGGGCTGATTTCCGGAAGTATCGCCATCATCGCAGACGGTATCAACAATCTGGCAGATGCCTCTTCCTCCGTCATCACTTTGGCGGGGTTCAAACTCTCTGCTTTGCCCGAGGATGAGGAACATCCTTATGGTCATGCCCGCATTGAATATATCACCGGTATGATTGTTTCAGTTCTCATCGTTGTAGTCGGTGTGGAACTGATTAAATCCTCCATAGATAAAATTCTGCACCCGGAGCCGCTGGAGTTCAGCTGGTCTATGGTCATCGTGCTGCTCCTTGCAATTCTTTTGAAGGTCTGGCAGGCAATGTTCAACATCAAAATCGGTAAGAAAATCAATTCTGTCGCTTTAACTGCTACCGGAACAGACAGCCGCAACGATGTAATTTCGACCACTGCAGTGCTTTTCAGCATCATCATCGGCAAGATGGCAAATATCCAAATTGATGGATACATGGGCGTCCTTGTGGCGTTGTTCATCATCTGGTCCGGTATTGGACTCATAAAAGAAACATCCAGCCCGCTCTTAGGGGAAGCCCCTGACCCAGATCTGGTTGCCGCTATCAGCGAAATGGCTTCAGACTTTGACGGCGTACTGGGCATTCACGATTTGGTCGTTCACAATTACGGTCCCGGTAAAGTTTTTGCCTCCATCCATATTGAGGTGGACGCAAACGGCGATTTGATGGAAAGCCATGACATGGTGGACAATATCGAGCGGCAGCTATCTAAAAAGCTTCACATCGTACTTACTGCCCACATGGATCCAATCAAAGTCGATGATCCGATCGTAACCTTGATGCACGAAGTGACAACAAAAGTAACAGCCAGCCTGGACGGCGTATCCAACGTCCACGACCTGCGCGTAGTTCCTGGACCGACTCACACCAACATCATCTTTGATATCGTTGTAAATCCAAGCTGCAAGCTTTCCAACAAAGAAATACACCAGGCATTTACAGATGCGATCAAAGCCATCGACGAAAACTATTTTGTCGTCATCAACTTTGATAAGAACTATGTAAATCAAGTGTAGCAATATAAAGTACAATAAAAGAGACTGACTCACAAGGCATGCGCCCTGATATGTACCTGAGTTCAGTCTCTTTTTCGTTACAGTTTTACTCTCCAATCAGCACTTCTTTTGAAGGTTGCTGTTCTTTTTCCATGTCTGCCTGCGTATTTTCTTCCTGCTCCAGCTCTTCTGCCGGCAAAGTCGGAATCAGAATTCTCACCGTAAAGATACGTTCCTGTTCATCGTAAGAAAAATCGCCGCCAAGGTCGCTGCAGATTTTTTCGCAGGTCTTCAGCCCGATTCGCGTGCTTTCCACTTTCTTCGCTTCCTCAGGCATGCCGTTAATCGCCAAAATCTTGACATTCTCAGCTTCCGTCTCTGCATAAATGCAGACTACTTCATTCTTGTCTGCATACTTCATAATGTTAGAAAAAATATTATCAAATAGTCTGCGTAAACCAGAAATATCCGCTCTAATCTGCACTTCCGGTATATTAAAGTAGAATTCTACCTGATATCCATAGCTGATAATCTCCGCACTGTGCTCAGATAAAAGCTGCTGAAACAAAATACTCGCATCGAATACTTCCAATTCCCTGTCAGTTCCCTTATTTCCGAAGACCAGAAAATACTGAAACAGCTTGTCAGATAAATCCTTTAATTGGAAAGCCTTATCCCTGCAAGAAGCAATATATCGTTCCAAGTCCTCCTGGCTTTCGTATTTTCTTCCTTCAATGATATCCAGATATCCTATCATGGATGTCAGCGGCGTTCTGATATCGTGAGACATGGAAGTAATCAGCTGATTATTAGCCTCCCACGCATCTTTTTCACTCTGATGTTTTTGTAAAATGGAGTCCCTCATGACATTCACACCGTCAGCCAGCATGCCGATTTCATCATTACGCGTACCTTTGATTTCATGATCCAGTTTTCCATCACTGACAATATTTACCTCCGTTGCCAGAGTCATAATACGCTTTGCTATATACCCGTGGTATAAAAGCAGCACCAGAAATAAAGTCAAAAAACTCAAAACCAGACTGACAGTCTCGGTAATTTGTCTCCAGCCTTCTTCTTTGTATATATCGATATAGGTATAATACTTTTTATCTGCGTACTGAATAATTCGATTTCTTACATCTTCCTGAAAAGACTCCGGCTCAATTCGCGCCACCTTCTGCTGCGGCAGATAATTCTCAAGCTGTGTATTGCTGTCCTCTGTAATTCCTTCGTCTACCGTATCCTCGTTAGACGTCACTGCCCAGCCTGCATCTAGCATTACATTTTCGTTGTCCCATATGTAAAGATAGGTGTAATCCTGATCAGATACCCACTCCCGGAGCACATCCGTATCCGTCGCCTTCACGTGGTGCTCCTCAATATACTGCTCTAAATCCTCAAAAGCAGCATTGACATTACGCTCAATTGCCGGTTCGCTGGTAAAGTTGACACTTATCATATAGTTTGAAAACCAAGTGCTGACCAAATACATACATATTGCCAGAAAAATCCCCATCAGAGTGACGATTGCCATTTTCAGGTTAAGGGAAACAAATTTTTTCTGTTTACTCAACCTTGTACCCCTTTCCCCACACTGTCTTGATGATTTTCGGTTTATTTACGTCTTCTTCCAGTTTTTTACGCAGATTCAAAACATGCACCATAATAGTATTGCCCGCAGACGGCAGATACTTTTCTCCCCATACACCTTCGTAAAGGTCTTTGTTCTCTACGATTTCGCCACGGTGCTCTATGAAATAGCGCAAAATATCATATTCTTTATCTGTTAGCGGAATCTTTTTGTCGCCTCGAACCGCCGCTCTCGATTTGCTGTCAATGGAAATTCCACCGACGAGGGTTTCTTCCGTTGTAAGAGGAAACCTGCTGTAATACTCCTTATATCTGCGAAGCAGGGATTTTACTTTCATCAAAAGCTCCGTCTGAGAGAACGGTTTCACCAGATAGTCGTCACCACCCTCAGAATAAGCCTCCACCTTGTCCTGCTCCTGAGACTTTGCCGTCAAGAATAGAACCGGCACCGATGAGGTTTCTCTGATTTTGGCACATACTTCCACACCGGACATACCCGGCATCATGATGTCTAATATTACCAGGTCTACCTGCTTATGTTCTTTTATCTTTTCCAGTGCAATTTCTCCATTTTCGGCCTGGTCGACAACGTATCCTTCACTGCCAAGCAGCACGGTTAAAACCTCTCTGATATTCGGGTCATCGTCCACAACTAAAATCTTATATTGCATCATAAACTGTCCTTTCTCTTCCCCTTCTGCACCTCCTATTTTATACCGATATTACAAAAAAATATAGTAAAACCCATAGAATTTAAGAATTTTTAAGAAAAGGAAAAGAGACTCGCAAGCGCAAGTCCCTGTAAGTAACCACCTATTGATATTTCCTTTTGTACACCTTCATGGAAATCCCCATGGAAACAATCACTGCTAAAGCTGAGATGCACACACCAGCAACAAGATAGATTCTCGGGTTAAAATTCCAGAATTCCAGGTCAATGCTGTGCACAGTTAAAAATGCCAGCCCCACCGTAATTAAAATATATAAAATTCTTCCCCTTTCAGCACCCATCTTAAAAATAATCGGCAGGTTGATTGACATTAGAACCAAACTGCAGCAGAATACCAGCAGCAAAACTAAAAGTTTTTCCGTGAGGAGTTCCAGATTGCCTTCCCTTACCAGCATGAATACAGCCGAGGAAACGATTTCGATGACAGCAACTAATGCTGCGCCGATCATGCCGATTAGATACTTGGAAATTACGATATCCCTAATCTTATAAGGCATCATCTGCGCATAAGTGCCCCATCTCGACTGTTCATCAAAAGCCAGTGCCGTAATCGGTAGCATAGTCATATACATCAGCGCAAACCCATTGGTTGCCTCATTTTGAATTATTGCAAATCCAATCATTAAAATGAAAAACAGCTTTAACTGTCTAAAAAGCACCATACTGTCCTTAATTAAAAGTCCCCTTAACATTTCCCCCGCACTCCTTTCGTCATATACAGCATAATATCCTCGATGGTAGCCTTCTCCAGCATAAAAACATCGCTGACCAGTTCTCTTTTCACCAGACACGTAATCCCATACTGACCGGTGCGCATGCCTGCCACGGCTTCAGCCGGCACATCGGCAAACTGTTCTTTGCTGCACTTCAAAATCCCGTATTCCTCCAAAAGCAAATCCTTTTCCTTACAGAACAAAAGCTTTCCCTGATGGATAAACCCAATATAGTCGCAAAGTTTCTCAAGGTCGCTTAATATATGCGAAGAAATCAGAATAGAGTGATCCGGCTCTCTGGTAAAATCATAGAAAATCTCCAGAATTTCATCTCGCACGATTGGGTCTAATCCGCTGGTTGCCTCATCCAAAACCAAAAGCTTCGGGTCGTGAGAAAGCGCAGCCGCAATAGAAAGCTTCATCTTCATGCCTCTGGAAAAATCCTTGAAGGCTTTCTCTTTTGGCAGACCCAGTCTGGTAAGATATCCAAAATAAGTTTCCTCATCCCACTTTCGATAAGTAGCTTTCATAATCCTATTTACATCACTGGCATTGAGCACACCCGGAAAGGTCGCCTCATCCAGAACTACGCCAATCTCTTCCTTCAGCCTGTCAAAGCCGGCATCCTCGTTACTCATCCCCAGCACCTGCACCATTCCGCTGTCTCTCTTCAAAGTATTCATAATCAGCCTGATGGTAGTAGTTTTTCCTGCGCCATTTTCCCCAATCAGACCCAGAATACAGCCCTTTGGCAAATTAAAAGTGATATCCTCCAGGGCAAATCCGTCCAGCTTTCTGCTCACAGATTTCAGTTCAATGGCATTCTCATAGCTCATCTCTTTACTCCTCCTCCAGCAACATCAACATTTCAGCAAGCTGCCCACAAGTCAGACCGCAAACCTTTCCCAGTTCTAAAATCTCCATCATCCTGGCTTCAATCTGCTTTAGATGATTTTCTCGAATCAGCTGGGTGTTCTGCTCTGCTACAAAACAGCCCTTACCCGCTACGGTATAGATAAACCCCTCCTGCTCCAGCTCATCATAAGCTCTTTTTGTAGTAATCACGCTGATTCTAAGATCCTTCGCCAGAGAGCGAATGGACGGCAGTGCGTCTCCCTCTGCGAGCATACCGGCAATAATCTGATTCTTAATCTGCAGATAGATTTGTTCATAAATCGGCTGCTGACTTGCATTGCTAATAATAATATCCAAGGTGGCCTCCTTTGATTCGGTGTATGATTAACCGTATATATACAGTATATACAGTTATAACAGTTTGTCAAGGCTTTTTTATAATTTTAATGAGAGGACAGCAGATTCGTCCGACTGCGCGCCATCTTTGGCGGATTTTTTTGTATACATGGCGTACACCTGAAGAAATCCGCCATCTTCCTTGCTTTTTAGAGGGCGAAATGGCGCGCACTCTAAAGATTTGAACGATAGCTAAGGGCAGCTACTGCTAAATCCGCCGGTTCTTTTTAAATTTAGGTCAAAGATGGCGTTTTATTGAGGTAGCGCGCCATCACCACTCTAAATAACCATAAAACATGGCGTGCCACAAAGGGGGGGCACGCCATGTATACAGGAAAATATTCCAAAGATGGCGTTTTACTGAGGTAGTGCGCCATATACACAGAAAAAACAAGGATTGTCGGCGCACAGCCCTAGTTATTGGGTAGTGGACATTGGCCGCGGGTCCTCACACCAATCCTTCCACAACAAAAAAGGGCGCTGCATGAACGGTGATTACCCGTCAATACAGCTGCCCTCTTTAAATTTCTTATTTTTCGTCTTCTTTACGCTCCTTCGGCCCCTGATTCGAATCTACGTGCATGTAGCGCTCGTAGATGTCGCCTGTCGGAGGCGTTGGCGGCACGCGCGGCGGTATCGAAGATGCCGGAGGCACAGACGGCGTTGGCACATCCACTGAGTCAACCTGCCGATACCGCTTATTGATATCTCCGTTAATATAGGTCGGTATCTTCTTCTCATAGACCACTCTGGTGTCGCAGAGAATATCGTGGAGTCCCTTTTTCTCGTTAGTAATTCCCACCAGAATATATCCGATACCGAGAATAAAGGAGGACAGAAATCTGCCGATAGTTTCTCTGTAAAGTACATCTACAAAACTCAGCTTTTCCGCATCTGCACTTACCACCTTTAAGTTCAGCGCTTTTTTTCCAAGGGTTGCTCCTGCATAGTAGGTGCACAGTACAAAATAGACAGCGCCTGCTGCGTACAAAATACCATCTCTAAAGGAGTACTGGAACAGGAAGCTGCTGTCCAGCGGATTGTTTTCCAAAAGCATGCCGAAGCTGAGAAACAGTACCAGACGCACCACCAGCTGACCCAGCCATACCAGCACCATATCAATGAGGTAGGCTGCAAGGCGCGCCCAGAATCCTGCGTACACCTGCACCTGACAGTTGGTATTACTGCACATAATACATAAACACCCCGCTTTCAAATTCTTCAGCGGTTTCTTTCAGTACCTGACTGTCCGATTTCGGCAGCAGGTTTTCAACCTTTGCAAAGAGTGCAGTCCAGAAATCTGTTGCTGAATCCAGACGGTAGTACTGATCTACACCCAGCGTATTGGAAACCATTTCCTTTGCCTCTTCATAGCTGGCGATTTTATCAATCAAACCATTTTGGGCCGCCTGTTTTGCAGTATAGGTTCTGCCGTCAGCCAGCTTGCGCACTTCTTTTTCTGTCATATTTCTTCCATCAGCTACGATTTTTACAAATTCGCTGAAATATTCGTCCACCTGGGACTGATAAATCTTCATCTGCTCATCGTTAAAGGTTGCCGCCTTATTAGCACCGCTTGTGATGGCGATGTTTTTGATACCCAGCTTTTTGTAAAGGCCGCTCAAATCATAGCCGCTCATAATAACACCGATAGAGCCGGTCACTGTATTCTGGTTGGCATAAATAGTGTCCGCTGCCATGGAAATCATATAGGCACCGGATGCCCCGGTATGCGCCATGTAGGCATAGACTGGTCTTCCCGTCTCTTTCTTATACCCCATCAGCTTGTCATACATTTCCTGAGATTCATAGACAGTACCTCCTGGGGAATCCACATAGAGCAGGATTCCTTCGTTATTGGAATCGTCGATTAAACTGTCAATGTAATTAAGGTTGGTAGAATGGCGATAGCCCTCCGTGCCGTACAAATCATCGCTTTGCGCCTGAATAGTTCCCACAATATCTACAATAGCGATATACTCTCCTGCCGGCGGCACAAATTCCACATCACCGTTTAAAATTTTTTCTGTTGCACGGTCAAAAATCCTATCTGAAACCGTATTCGTCATAACACTGGCAACACCGGTTACAATGAACAAAATCACTGCAACTACCAGTCCAATCGTCTGTTTGGTTTTCATACTTTCTCCCTTCTATTAATATCCCAATTCTTCATTTATTAGAATGATCTCCATCTCGCAGGAGAACATTTTTCCAAAATAAATCACCATGCCGTTGCAGATTCGCTCCGGACTGCTGCAATCATAGCACTTGTCACTCTTTAATGCACATGGCGTATTACAAGAAAGACGTTTGGCATTTTTCGGCGCAGCGATATTTCTGGCTCTGTCTATGGCCTGCTGCAGGTCCGGCATAATCTTGTTGGCGCCGACAATAAAATATACTTTTTTATGTCCATAAAGACTTTCTGAAAGACGATTGCCCTTTCCGTCAATATTTACCATTTCTCCCGTTTCACTGACTCCATTGGCGGAAGTCAGATAGATTTTTGCACCAGCCGCATGGGTAGTCAATTCCTCTATGGACATCCCTCCTGCCGGCCGCCAATGCCAATAAACATCGTTATGGGAGGATAAAATTTCGTAAAGCCCCATCTCTTCGATCGTCATAGAACCGCCAATTCCTACGGAAGTCCCGTCAATTTCCCTGTTCAGATAATCTGCTGCGTCTTCCTTTGTAGAAAATATGACCGCCTTATAGCCTTTCTCTTTAAATGAAGCCGCTGTTTTTTCGAGGTTCATCTCTATAACTCCTTTATTTTTTAATTCGATCAACTGTCGCTAAAATAATGACCGCACCTGCTGCTGTAATAATCAAAGACACCAGCGTCAGCATTTTCGCACCACTGATATCCAAAATCGCACCGCCGGCAAGGCTGGAAAGCATGGTAGTAATGGTCACCATCATGGTAAAAACCGACTGTCCTTTGACTGCCTCTCCCTTGCTCATAATTTCATCGATAAAGTGCACCATGGCAGGCAGGAATAATCCAAAGGCAATAAGCTGGAAAACTTGCGCCGCTAATATCATGGATACCGATGCAGCGATGTGGCACATCAGTATCTTTATTGTAAATCCAATTGCCGCAACTTTCAACATGAATTGACAAGTAAATTTTGCCCGAAGCTTATCAAAGAATACCAGAGTCGGGATTTCCAAAAACGCCATCAACGACAAAATTCTTCCCATATCCGCACTGTTTCCCCCAACTTCCGTCACAATCTGCATGAGATAATTGTTCATAACCGAGTTACTGAAATACAGCCCGATGACACCGATATTGGCAATGAAAAAAATCTTATTTCTTCTAATAAATTCCAGTAGATTGATGTCTTCTGCAACTTCTACCATTTCTGTTAGGTTTTCTGCAGCTGTCTCTTCAGCCGTCTCCCGTTTGCCGCAGGCCTTTGCTTTGTCATACTGCCTCTTGGTCATAAGAAGGCTGATCGCCATCATTGCCATGACAATTTCCGCACTGATAGGCAGCACCTCAATACCAAAGCGCGCAACCAGCACCCCCAGCACTGCACACAATAGCGAGTAAGACAGCGAACCTACGCTTCTTGCAATTCCGAAATTGATGTGGATACCGCTTTCTGAAAGCTTAAAGCTAAGCGAATTAATCAAAGGCTGCACCGCCGTATGCCAGGCGATGAGCAAGACGAAGACCACAGAAAGCGCCACGGATTTTCCCTGCAGCGCAAAGAGACCTACCGTCATCACCATCATCATAATAGTCATGATCTGGCTGATTCCGATGGTTGAAATTTTCTTTGATCGATCCGCTAAATCTGCAACCAGTGGCTGAATCACCACCGCTACCACATTGGCGACCGCTAAAATAATACCGATTTCTGTGTTTAGATAGCCTCTTCCCAGCAAAAACACAGACGCAAAGCTGCTGACGATTCCGTAAATCATCCAGTAAGTGCCGTGTATGCACCCGTAACTAAAATTCAATCTAAATTTCATTTTCTAATGCTCCTTGTCAAACCCAATAGGCGTGATCCATCGGTCCGCTTCCTGCCCCTAAATCCAGCATAGCGGAAAGCGCTTCGGAAATGTATTTTTTTGCCTGTTCAACTGCGACTTCAAGTTCCAGCCCTTTTGCCAGCCCCGCCGCAATGGCGCTGGACAGAGTGCAGCCTGTACCATGGGTGTTGGGGTTGTCTATCCGCTCCCCGTAAAACCACCTGCTGCCATCTTTATCTAAAAGAAAATCATTGGGTTCGCCCGTCTGATGTCCACCCTTTAATAAAACGCTGCATCCAAACTTTTCCTTTATTGTCTGAGCTGCTGCTTCCATATCTTTCTGCGTCTTGATCTTTCTTCCGCACAAAAACTCTGCTTCCGGAATATTGGGTGTAACCAGTTCCGCCAAGGGCATCAGCTGTTCGCAAAGAGCTTTAATCCCCTCGTCTGACAATAGTTTTGCACCACTGGACGCAACCATCACCGGATCCAAAACAATATGCTTTGCCTTGTATAAGGTTAGCTTCTCAGCGATAACATCCACCAGCGCGGCTGATGAAACCATGCCGATTTTTATCCCATCGGGATAAATATCGGTGAAAATGGCGTCAAGCTGCGCTGCCAAAAACGCCGGCGTTATGTCCATGACATCCCTCACACCGGTGGTATTTTGTGCTGTCAGCGCGGTAACAGCGCTCATGGCATAAACCCCGTTCATGGTCATGGTTTTAATGTCTGCCTGAATGCCTGCACCGCCGCTGCAGTCGCTTCCTGCAATCGTTAATGCTGTAAATTTCTTCATCTGCTACCTCTCTAGGGAAGGCACTCCCAAAAGTCTATCAAAGTCAAGTTCTTCCAAAGTTCTTACATAAATATCCACCTTCTGCGACAGCTCCGCCTGCTCTTTTTCGCTTACCGGGTCATAAACACCGACGGTTTTCAGCCCTGCCGTTTTAGCGGTTTTTACGGAGTACAGCCCATCTTCGAAAAGCCATGTTTCAGATGGCTTTGTGCCCATAATTTTCATGGCTTCAAAGAAAATCTTCGGCTCCGCTTTGCTGGTTTTCCACTGGACGCAGCTGAGAATTTCTGCAAAGTAACCCGTATAGCCCAGTCTGTCAAATGCCGTGCGGATATACTCTTCTGTAGTAGAGCTGGCAATCGTCATGGGTATTCCCTCTGTCTTCAGCCTCTCCAAAAGCTGCCTCGCGCCCGGCTTAAATGCCGCTTCATCTGCATAATATCCCGCTACTACGCCGTTAATGCCTCTCGTAATTTCCTCCGTAGACTGCGCCAGTGCATACCGCTCCTTTACGTAGACTGCACCCATATCCACGGTCATCGTAAACAGTTTGTCACCAAGACCTGCTTCCGCTTTCACGCCCAAAGACTGCAAATACCTTGCCCCTGCGTCGGTCCACACGTGCATAGTATCAAGAAGTACGCCGTCCACATCAAAAATGACACCTTTTAGACTCATCTTCCTTCCACCATCACTTTCACTTCTTCTTTCAAGTCCCTAGCTGCTTCCTCGATATTTTTCTGCCCAAAAATGGCGCTGATGACTGCCACCCCGCAAAGACCCCTGCCGGAAAGCTTTCCTACATTTTCCCGGGTAATGCCGCCGATTCCAATGACCGGAATATTCACCGCCTTGCAGATTTCTGCCACCGTTTCGTGGCTGATTTCCGCAGCGTCTTCTTTTGATCCAGTCTGAAAGACCGCCCCGACACCCAAATAATCTGCGCCCATCGCCTCTGCCGCTTTCGCCTGTTCCACTGTCTTTGCAGAAACGCCGAGGATTTTGTCAGGTCCGATGATTTCTCTCACATTCTGTCCTTCCAAATCCTTCTGACCTACGTGAACACCGTCAGCGTCAATCTCAGCTGCAATGTCCGCATAATCGTTGATGACAAAGGGCACGCCGTAAATTCTGCAAAGGGTCTGTATTTCTTTCGCCTCACTGACGAGAACATCTCTCTCCAAATTCTTCTCTCGCAGCTGAATAAAAGTGGAGCCGCCCTTCAACGCTTTCTCTACCTGCTCATACAGGCTTTCTTCCCCTAGCCAGGATCTGTCTGTCACTGCATACAGCAGCAGGTTCTCACGGGTCAGTTTCATAATCTGTTCCTTTCTTTGCTAGTATAGTGTTTCGCAAATAACTAAGTCAATCCACGGCGGACATTGACAAATTCTCAGGATTTTGTCAATTTTAGCAAACCGGTCAATGTGATTATCCATACTACCAAATAATCTTTGCGCCAATGTGCTCCATATCTTCCATATTTGCTCTCTGAATTTCTTCCGTCTGGGAAGAACAGCATTGTTCTATAATGATAGTTTCGTAGTCTAGCGCGATAGCGTCGTAGCAGGTGGTTCTGACGCAGTTTGGCGTGGTGGTTCCAATGAGCACCACTGTTTCTATCTGCAGACGACGCAGAATTAAATCCAGCTCTGTCTGAAAAAATCCGCTCCATCGTGGTTTAATAATCTGATAATCCGAAGGCTCTGCCATAAGCCCTTCCGCCAATTCTTCACTATTTATGCCCGTTGAGCCTGGTGCCATGGTACCGCCGCCGGCTTTCCACGCTGCTTTTCTGGTAAATTCCACATCGCTTCCGTCAGGGCGATACTGCCGTCTCACCCAAAATACCGGCGAGCCCGCCGCTCTTGCTTCTGCGATAACTTTTGCGCACGCTGGCACTGTTGCTTTTGCGCCGGCAATACAATGCGCCGCACCCGGCTCTACAAATGCCTTCTGCATGTCGATGACAATCAGCGCCGCTTTTTTATGAAATATACTCATGACCTTCGTCCTCCAATTTTTCACGTTCCTGTCTCTGCTGCATTTTGTGATCCCCGTACATGGAAACCAGTGAGCTTGCCAGAATTAGTCCAATACCAGCCATCATAGTAGGAGGGATTTCATCTCCCAGCACTACAGCCGCAGCCGCAGCCGCCAGCACCGGTTTAAAGAAAAATACCATAGATGCTTCCTGGGCAGACACGTATTCCATTGCCATGAAATAGGAGGCGTAACCCATGCCGGTAACAAAGAGCGCCACGTACAGAAAATACGGCAGGTTTCCCATGTTATATCCTTCCAGAAATGGAATATTGACAAAGCTGCCAAGTCCGTGACCTTCCAAAAATGCGCCGACACCTCCAATATGACTGAGCGCCGCAAATGTCATCATCTCAATGCTTCCAAAGAAAAAACTGCCGCAGGTCAGAGCGATACCGCCCAGCTTTCTGCTTTCACTCTTTCCCAGCACACCGTAAAGTGCAAAGGTCATCCCAGAAAGCAGAACAAATATTACTCCTGCCACATTGAGTCCCGGGTGCCACGGCTGCACGATACAGATGACGCCCAGCAAGTCCCCGATGACTGAAATCAGCTTATGCCCTGGCAATGCTTCTTTTAAAATAATCACTGCAAAAATAGTAACAAAAAGTGGATTGCTGCTAAACAGCACCGCTACCTTTGAGGCTTCAATATGTAAAATCGACAACTGATAGCATGTCATACTGATTAGCACACCGATGAGTCCCAGCACTGCAAACCATTTGATATCAGCTCCCGTAATGCGCTGATTTCTCTTGCGAAGTCCTGATATGGCAAAAGGCAGCAGCACAATGCCGCCGACAAAAAATCTTCCCATCGTAATCTGAATGGGATGAAACTCTCCCGCTGACATTTTCAGCACAATTTCCATAGAGCTGAATAGAATCGTCGCTATAAAAATGCAAATATATCCTTTTTTCTTATCCATGGGTTCCTCCCTCACCTGCAAAAATGTTCTTCCCGAACCATTATAGTCCTGCGAAGCGTGAAAATCAATAGAATGCAGATGCAAAAATAAGGAGCTGTCTCAGCAGCTCCTTAGATTCTTTCTGTTTATTTCCAAAGGTCTGTATTGTCCAGTCCGATATCTTTCGCCTTAAATACAGGGTTTATCCCTTCTTCTCTCTGTTTAACATAATTATTCAGCGCACGGATTGCGATACCGCCTAAGCAGAACATGGCAATAATGTTCACAATAGCCATACCGCCCATGATGATATCCGCCAGATTCCACGCCAGCTGCAGATTGGAGTTGGCACCGATAAATACCATGACTACTGCCAGCAGCCGGAAGATGGTCATAAAAGCCTTGCTTTCGCTGATAAACTTAATATTAGCTTCTGCATAGAAGTAATTGCCGATGAGAGATGTAAAAGCAAAGAGTGCAACAGACACAGTGATAATCCCTACACCAATCTCGCCGAACATGGATTTCACAGACTCCTGCACCAGTGGAATACCGTTGAGCTCACCGCCTACAGTGTACTTTCCCGTGCAAAGTACGATAAATACTGTGGTCGTACAGATAATCAGTGTATCAATAAATACGGAAATAACCTGTACCAGACCCTGTTTTACCGGGTGACTGACATCAGCTGCAGCAGCCGCATTCGGCGCAGACCCCATACCTGCCTCATTACTGAACAGACCTCTCTTTACGCCCCATACCATGCAAGAACCCGCAAAACCGCCAAAGATTGCCTCAAAGTCAAAAGCCTCCTCAAATATCATGCTGAAAATTGCTGGCAAGTCTTTTACGTGAGAGAGGGTAATGATAATGCCGATTAAAATATAGACTGAAGCCATAATCGGTACCAGTACAGAAGATACCGTACTAATTTTTTGTGCGCCGCCAAAAAACAGAATTGCAGAAACTCCCGCCAGAATTACGCCAACAATCAGCGCTGCTGCAGCATAGTTGTCCCCGGCATAATGCTCCAAAGAAGAAGCGATATTATATGCTTGCAGTCCGTTAAATCCAAAAGCAAAAGTCAAAATCAAAAGAATCGCAAAGATTACACCCAGCCATCTTGCTTTCATTGCTCTTTCTATATAGTAAGCCGGACCGCCTTTAAAAATCTCTCCGTCCTTCTGCTTATAAATCTGCGCCAGGGTAGATTCGATAAAAGCTGATGCTGCTCCGACTATCGCCATAATCCACATCCAGAATACTGCTCCAGGACCGCCCGCTACGATTGCCGTTGCAATCCCCGCAATATTACCAGTTCCTACACGAGAGGCGGTTGCAATCATCAACGCCTGAAAGGAGGAGATTCCTCCATCATGACTTTTTTCCATTAAAACCCTGATGCCCTCCGGAAACAGTCTGATTTGAACAAACTTGGTTCTGATTGTAAAGAAAAGGCCTGCTACAATCAGTGCCCAAAATAACAAGTTACTGTACATCCAGCCGTCAATAGCGTCTGAAATCGTAACCAGTGATCCCATGATTTTTTGCATTGTTCGTTCTCTCCTTTAGTAAATAATAGTAATTATATTTATTATCCTATATGCTATAATACATGATAGTATTTTATCACAAAAAAAGAACACTTTCAATAAAATGTTCTTTTTTTGTATTTTGTTTTCCTAATTAATTCGCTAAATTACTCCCCTCTGCCGGTAATCCTTTATTGCATCCGTTTTTTCCTGCTGTATACTGCCATACCCAGTGTCAGAACTGAAACACCGAGGATGCCTAAAAGCAGCATAAGCGACGTATCGTCTCCTGTTTCCGGCGAGAATTTACTGGATGTATCGTCATCAGGTCCAGGTCCCGGCCCCAACGGTACATCCGGATCATCGATATCTATTGGTGGCTCAGGATCATCAGATCCAGGTCCCGGTCCCAACGGCACATCCGGATCCTCAATATCGATTGGTGGGTTCGGATCGTCAGGATCCGGAGTCGAATCATCAGGCGTAGTCGGTATCACCGGTATATTTGGCTTAAAGGTGTTGGTAATTACCAGCACTTCCTCGACTTCCTCCACGCTGCTGACATAGCGGTAATCCAGTCCGACTCTGTCCTCGACAACTGTATATGCATATGGAGTTCCATTTTCGTCAGCAATCGGCTGATTTTTAAAAGTTACTTCTTGCCATACGTCATTCTCGTCAGGTCTGCAGATTTCATATGCGACCTTCTCTCCGTTTCTTACCAGCCAGATTTTGATATATTCGGGCCTTAACTTGTGCTGGTCGTCATTATCGTCCCAAACCTTAGTAGCCTTGATGTCCCTCAAATCTTTCTCGTCATCAGGATGACCAATAATCACATCACCATTGCTTCCAATACCGCCGCCGCGAGTACCGGAAGTATTGCCAGCAATAAACACACCAGCAAGACCCATAGCTTTCTCAATTTCCGGTGCCTCTGCCGTTAAATCCGTATGCATTGCGTGAATACCGCTTTTGTGCACGCCGCTGAGCGTAATTTCTTCACCACTCACACTTTTCCAGTGGTAAGCGCCGCCGCCCAGCATATATTCGGAAATATGGCTGCCCGGAGTCACATGCACAGAAGATACGCCGGTTCCATGATCTACATTGGAGCAAAGAATATCCTCTGCAATTCCTTCTGTGCTGTGATTCTGATAGAACACGCCTCCATCGGTCACGTAAATCGTTGTATTGGAAGTACCACAGCCCGCAAGACCTGCACCGTACTCACCCAGCATGCCTTTTGCGGCGTTGTTGTATACTGCCACATTGTAAACATATAATACGCCATTTTTATAACCGAGATCCTGCAAACCACCGTTGACATAGATACCGCCGCCGCCAAACCAGCCGCGTTCACCGTCACAGCGATTGTTGAGAATACCAACGACTTCTCCGGTCTTCATCTCTTCATTGACAATCGCCTTACCGTTACATTCTACATAGATACCGCCGCCACAGCTCTTCGCATAGTTTTCTGCAATATAGCCGCCATTGATTTTTAAAAGTGGATAAGCATTTGTTTCTGCCAAGCCACCGACAGAGATTGCGCCGCCGTTGCTGCTTTCTGAACGATTTCCACGCAGCACACCGCCATTCATAATCATTTGTGAATCATGTGTAATCATCACAGCGCCGCCCTGACCTGCTTTGCTCTTTCCAGTGGCAATATTAGATTCCATTACGCCGTCATTCATGGTAAATACGCCGTCTCCATAAAGGAACACTCCACCGCCGAATTCTGCACTGCAGTTGCAAATTACGCCGCCGTTCATAGTAAGTTTTCCGCTGCACATAATTGCGCCGCCCCGTGACTCCACGCCAGAAGCTGCTGAAACGTTGTTGCTTCGCAAAATCGCATCTTCGCCAATTTCCATAGTACCGCCGAGACTGATTAACGCTTTCGTATTAGTCAGACCGTAGGACGCCGCACCGTCGATGGTGATATGGGAAAGTGCAAAATTGCTTCCGCTCGGTACGGAAATTAAATTTCCGTTATATTCCGGATAGCGCATAATCTGTCCTTTTTCCAAAGTCCAAGACGCGCTGCCGCTTATCCTAACCGTTCCCATGATATAGATAGTATCTAATTCTTCGTGAGCAGTCAGGATTTCTTTTGCCTTTTCAAAAGTCTTTACAGGCGCCGTCTTGGAAAGACCATCGGCGCTGTCGCTGCCTTTGTTTCCATCCAGATACACACCCTGAAGCATTTTCTTCTCAAGTTCAATTTTATCATCCTTCTGCACAAGTCTTACTAAAGGATTTTTCAAACCTTTTACATTAATTTTATCCGAAAGATTTTTATCGAGGGCACCGGTCATCAGCGTAATATTCTGTTCTAAAAATCCGTCTCCGTTAAGCTGCGCCAGTACTGTACTATCAAGTTCTATGGAAATATTTTCCACCTCGAAGTTTTGACCTAGTGCCACAGATTTGCCTGCGCCGAGAGTCAGGTTTAAAGTATCCTGCCTCATATCGAGATACGCTTTCTGACCATTCATCACCAGATTTTCTGCAACAACACCTTCTGCTACGGAAAGCTGTCCCTCTTCAACGGCTCTCAATGTGCCGTGAATAGTTCCCGTTCCTTCCAGCTTCAGTTTTCCCGCTGCTGTTGAAATCCCGCTGCTGCCTCTAATCCACACAGTATGACCGTTTAGGTCAATAGTTAAATCCTTCTCAACGCGAATGGATTTTGTCGTTAAAGCAGCGCTTCCGTCAGATTCCCCTGCGATTAAAACGATCTTATCTCCTGTCTTTGCAGCGTCTACAGCCGCCTGCAGACTTCTAAAAGTTTCATCACCAATGCGGGCAACAATTCTATCATCGTATTTACCCGCGGTAAAATATCTGTCACTGGTGCTGTCTGTGCTCAGCCCTTCTTTTTCATTGATATAGTTCGTCTCATCATGCCAAGTGTAGCCCTCAAAAGACGTTTCGCCGTCTTCCATAGCTTCAGCCTTAATAACGTCTACCGAACTGTTTGCACTGAGGAACAAATCATTGGCGCCGCTGTCCGCACCGCTGGTGTTTTCATAAATCGCACCGGAAATCATGCGCAGATAGCCTTTACCGTCCGCAGCAACACCTCCAGTCGCATTTGTTTCGGTTCCGGTTGCCTCGTTATACCTGATTACGGTGTTCTTCAATTCTATACCATCCCTTGGCTTACTACAGTTGCTATACACCGTCGCGTACTTTGAAGTGTTCTTTTCTAAAAGACAATCTTCTAAGAACAGTTCCGAACTGTTCCCATAAACATTTACAATACATCCTTGCGGACTGTTGTTTTCAGAGAAAATACAGTTCTTTAAGATATTCTTTAAACCTCCGACGAAAATACTTTCGGTATTTTCACCGGCATTCTTAGTAAAAGTGCAGGCTTTCAATACGATCGGCTTATCCCCACTACCACTGATGCCTCTGGAAGAAACCGCCGCCGCTTCTCTGGCGCTGTTTCCGGTAAACACAACATTTTCAATGATAGTATTTTCATCTGTGCTGATATGCATACCGCCACCAGAGGCCGCCTGATTTCCTGATACTTCCAGATCTCTTATCTCCGCGCCATCGCCAGTCAGATAAAGACCTCCTCCCCGGAGAACCGTCTCGTTGCCTGCAAGTTTGCCCCCAGTCATGGTCACATTGCCGCCACCGTAACTACTACTGGAAAAAATACCACCACCATTGCTGTCAGCAGTATTTTCTGTCAGGCTGCAGTTTTCCAGCACAATTGTTCCATAGCTACCAATCCCGCCGCCACTGCTGCCTGCACTGTTTTGTGAAAAGGTACTATCAGCAATTTCCGCGCTGCTACTTCCGCCGCTGAGCATTATGCCGCCACCATTGCCGTTCGCATAGTTGCCGCTGAACGTAGTGCTTTTCAGGCTGAGCTTAATACCGTTTGCAAAGATACCGCCGCCGTGACTATCTGATTTGTTTTCTGTTACTGTGCACTCTTTCAAAGTGACTGACGCGTTGGCGTAAATGCCGCCACCCTGATAGCTTGTTTCATTACCTATTATAGAACAATTTTCCAATGTGACAGCGCCTTTTGCATAAATCGCGCCGCCCTGACAGGCTTTATTTTCGTTCAGATTGCAGTTCTTCAGGTTCAGGGTACTGTCTTCATCATGAAGATAGATTCCGCCTCCAACCTGGGTGCTATAGACTTTTTCCCGAATCTCATTATTCTCAATCGTTGTCTTATCCGCATTCAGACTGCTTCCAACCAGCGCAATGCCACCGCCGTAATAAGTATTGACATTATCACAAACTTCACAGTTGTTCATAGTAACACTGCTGTAAGCGGCATAAATACCGCCGCCCCATCCTCCGGTCGCTGTATTTCCTATCACATTTATATTTTCCAGCAAGACATCTGCTTTACTGATATAAATGCCTGCGCCATTGGTTGCAGTCGTATCCTTAATCGTTCCGTTTATAATCTTTGCGTCCACACCATTGATATAGACCGCGCAGGAACCATTTCCTGAAATACTACGTCCCTGCAAATCCAATGTAATCGCCTTGCGTATTACGACAGATTTGTTTATATCTTTGTGCAGACAGACTGTATCCCCTTCTTTGGCCGCATTCAAAGCTTCCTGCAGCGTATCATACGCATTTTCGCCGATAGAAGCCTCTGCCGTTTCTGCTGCTTCTGATGTTTCCGTAGCCTCGCTCCTGTCCTGTACTGCAGTGTCCATACCCGTTTCACTGTCTTCTTCTGCAAGCACTACGTTTTTTTCCTCTTCTGCGGAATTTTCTCCTTCAGAATTTTCTTCTGTCAAAGTTCCACTGCCGTCAGACGTTTCTTCTGCTAGTAGAGCTGCATGTTCTGAATCCTCCGATTCAAAAGCAGCCGCCTGCATCGTAGGTACCGAAAGAAGCATTGCCACTGAGAGTCCAATTGCAATGATTCGTTTTCTATTCTGTGATTGTGGTTTTTGCCTTTTTCTCACAGGTTCCCCTCCTTCATTACTCTTTCTTCTCATTATTTCCAATATTATTATATTCGCTTTTTCTATCGCTGTCAATCGTTGATTTTTCAACACTTTCGTTAGATTTTGGTTAGATTTTCCCCTTACAAAAACAGGAAAGCTGCCATACGGCTGAATCCTATTAGATTTAACCGTATGGCAGCTTTTCAGACTACCCAAGCTTCGTTGTGAATATTTTCAGCGATTATGTCGATTATATGCACATCGGTATGCATATTTTTTAAAAAAAACATCTTTAATATGCACATTGGTACTGTTCACATTGAAAAAGCTGCCGAAAGAACAGTAAAATTCTTCATAAGCAGCTTTGTTTGTGCATATTTTAAGAATTTCCCAAGAAAATATGCACAACGTCGTGCATATTTTAGGACTTTTTCTTGAATATATGTAATTCGCAGCACCCGCCTCATTACAGCCGTCTCGCTACCGCCTTTTCGCGAAGCTTTTTACGCAGTACCAAGAAAGTAATCAAATGTGCTGTCGCTGTAACACCCCAAGTCACCGGATAAGTGATGTAAAGCATCTCCAGCGTATGGAACTGCGGCATTTGAAACAGTGTCGTAATCCACAAAATTCTAAGACCGCAAACACCAACCAGCGAAACCAGCATTGGCATAACAGAATAGCCCATGCCGCGCAGTGCGCCTACCATAACATCCATAGCGCCACAAAGCGCATAGGTCGGCGCTATAATTCGCATCCTGCGCATACCTGCTGCAACCACCGCGCCGCTGGAAGAGTATATCCCCAGAAGAAACGGTGCAAATGCCAGTTCCAAAAGGCCTGTAATCAAACCTATTCCGATGGCGCACATCTCGCCTCTTGTCAAAATCTTGTCGATTCTGCTGATTCTCCTTGCTCCCACATTCTGACTGGTAAAAGAAATCGTCGCCTGATAAAAAGCATTCATAGGGAAATAAATAAAATTCTCCACGTTGCTGGACGCCGAGTTTCCTGCCACGATAGTCGCGCCAAAAGAATTTATGGAGGACTGAATCATCACGTTGGTCAGGGAGAAAATCATCCCCTGTACGCCCGCAGGAAGTCCAATTTTTACAATAGCAATCAGCTTGTCTCCATGAATGCGCAGCTCCCGCAGAACTAATTTCATGGTGCCTTCTTCTTTTCTCATGCACTGGATAATCAAAATCGCCGAAACCCACTGAGAAATTGCGGTTGCAGCACCAACACCCGCCACATCCATCCGCAGCGGAATTACAAAAATCAAATTAAGCACCACATTAATAACACCGGAAAATCCCAGATAGTACATCGGTCTTTTGGTATCACCGACCGCTCTGAGAATAGATGCGCCAAAGTTATAGACCATAACTCCGGTCATGCCAAGAAAATATACGCGCAAATAAAGCGCTGCAAGATCCACAACCTCCTCCGGCGTTTTCATCCAGATTAGAATTTGTCTCGAACCCAAAATCCCCATAATCGTCAGCAGTACTCCACTGACAAAGCTAAGCGCAATGGCTGTATGTACGGTCTCTTTTAAGGCCTCACTGCGCCGCGCACCGTAGTATTTAGCTGCCATTACATTGGCGCCGATGGAAAGCCCGATAAAAAGATTTACTAAAAGATTAATCAGCGCCGTGGTAGAACCCACCGCCGCCAGCGAATGGTCCCCTGCAAAACGTCCCACCACAATAATATCTGCAGCATTAAACAGAATCTGCAAAATACTAGAAAACATTAAAGGAAGAGAGAACCTGAGCATCTTTTTTAGCACTGGTCCTCTCACCATATCCATTTCAAAATTTTTCTTCTCTGTCATACTTCTTCTCCTATCGCTAATATTAAATTATATGCCTTTCTGTATAAAAAGCAATAGAGAAGTTGCATTAAATTTGTTTTATTTTGTATTCAGAAAATACTGATTCTCCTTATGTACACCGCCAAATGCCGGTTCCAATTTTTGTCTTATCGCTGCAAGTCCCGGGTCGTCTACAATCCGCGCGCTGCGCATGCAGCGCTTTACACAGGCAAGACAGCCGATACATTTGGACTGGTCCGCTTCAAAGCCTGCTCCATCATGAATAGCACCTACCGGACATATACGCGCACAAAGACCACACTCACTGCACCGCTCTGCAGCAACAGTGTTCATCGGATGCCGGCTGCCTTCTCTATACGGGCGGTTTCCCGGTACATCCAAAGGCTCAAACAAACTTGCCTGGGTAATCTTTTCGGCAAAGTCTTCCACTTTCGCCAGATCCTCCTGACTCGGACGCCCTCCCGCCAGCTTCGCAGAATAGGTGTGTTCCGCAAGCCATGCGGCCGCTGCAATTCCTACAAATCCGTTCGCCTCGCACATGTCCTTGGTTTCCAAAAGCGCATCATCAAACTCTCTGTTTCCGTAGGTCACCGTAAAAATCGCCGGCGTTCCATCACCTGTAATGTTCCCATACAGTTTTTCCGGATAAAGGGGAAGCCTTCCGGCATACACCGGCGCCCCAAAGATGACCAAATCATCAGCGCCAAAGTGGTATTTGCCAGCGCGCGCCTTCGCACTAGTCAGGTCAATCACGGTAAAATCCGGATCCAGTGCCTTTGCCACCGCTTCCACATATTTCTTCGTGCCCCGGGTCGGGCTGAAATAAATCGCTGTTACCTTTTTCATCTTAAAAAATCTTCCTCTCGCAAAACTCTGCCTTTTTCGGCTATGATAAACTGATGGTCCCATCTGCCGCCCACCAGTTTTTCCAGCGTCTCAAAGAGCCTTGCACGCATATCCCTCGGCTCTGCGTGAAGTTTGCTGTCCAGTTCAATGACCGGATAGTCCGTTCCCTCTTTCTCCTGCGCTGCCCTCACATGATCGCTCATATTGCTGCAGGTGATTAATACAGTGCTCATGATTACGCTTCCGCTTTTCCCGTGATAATCCATGGAGCGGGCTGCACTTCAAAAGCGTTCTTTGCGTTCAGTCTGGACACCGCTACTTGAATCACCTCTGCTTCCTTGATGCCGTTAGCCTCCAAAATGCCTCTCATAGCCCCTGCCACACTCAAATCCAAAGTATAGATTACTAGATTCATCTGTGGATTCATGGAGAGAAGAAACTTGATTTCCTGCTCCATGCTGGCAGAAGCGACCATAAATGCCACCGAAGGAGTCGGGTAATTCTCAAAGGTTTCTTCATCCACATGATCTGTGATTTTCATATTGCGCAAATCAAAATATGCCATATTATCCATCATGGCATCTCTATTGCGATGATTGTATTCCACTGCAATAACAGTACCTTCATTTGCCATAAAAGCAGCCTCAATGGCAAGGCTTTCGCCTCCAATCACACAGACCGTATCTTCTCTTCCGATTTCCATTTTGTTCAAAATAATGGAACGAACTTCGCTTCCCACGCCTCTTCCGGAATCTTTGCGGAAATTCAAATTGTCCATGCCCATCTTATAGGTATTGCGAGAGCTCGGATTTACCACCAGCATACCCGCAGAAGCGTTAATGCCGCGGTTAATCATATCGCTGACTTTATCGTGCTTAATCGGACCTTCCGGCGCGGAACCCTCGTTGTACCAGACCTCGCAGTCACCAAGCCCTGCATTCCACATATGATAAAAAATTTCAGCGTCTCCTGCTTCCATAAAAGCAAGCACTGCCTTATGCGCCTCTACTGTCGGAATCAGATTCTTATTTCTCTTGGTGATATCCATCATCTTAATCTGTTCCAAGTCAATCGGTGTATTATCTGCAAAATACTGCAGCCACGATAAAATAATTTCGTTGGTGAAAAGTTGTTTTTCCATAGCTTTCCGTCCTTTCTGTCTGTCAGGCTTCTTTTTCTCATTTTATCACGAATCCAGTGGGGTTTCAAGAAATCCCAGCTTACTTTCCGCCGCTGAAAACAATTTCTTCCCCACATGTCAAAAGACTCCATCATCCGATGGAGTCTTCTGACTGCGATATCTAATTAAGAAAGAACGTTCAAAAAGAAATTATCTCGTGTAACCCTATCTCCTTTTGACAAGTTTAGTATAGCAAGGAAATGTGATGATTTTGTCAAGGAATCGTATCGCTTCCATGTCTTTTGCGTTACGAAATAGTAAAGTTAGACCTGAACATCTTCGATAAGAATTTCCGTTTCCATTGGATACTTTGCCTTAATCTCTCCCAGCTTCTTAAAATGCGGCTGCTTTGTATGGTTTTTCTGTGCCTGCCTGCTCTCCCACTGTTCCCACAGCAAAATCTGGTTCTCCGAATCTGCCGGATAATAATAGGCATACCTGATGCACCCATCCTCCGCCAACGATTTTTCTATCACGCCGCAGGTTTTCACTTCCCCGTAAAAAGCGTCTCGCGCCGCTTTATCCTTTAGTGTGTATGTTACATAGAAATTCGTCATTTTTACATCGTTCCTTTCATGAACTTTTATAACAGTATAGCATAATTTATATTTTCCTCGCAACCACATGATATTTAGGTATGACCATAACATGGTAATGGCAAAAATACAACCATAGAAATATCATTTTGTAAAATTTCTTGCCATAGGATATAATGAAACTACATTAATCCCCGGAGGAATTTATCATGGAAATTATAGAATCTTATCTAACAAAAAGTGCCTGCTTTTTAGAAGGCGATACCATTGAGGTGAAAGGACTCATGCTGCACTCAGTAGGCTGCGCCTATCAGCAGCCTTTTTACTTTATGGAAAAGTGGAACAATCCCGACTGTCAGGAAGCCTGCGTTCACGCATTTATCGACGGCACAGACGGAAAAATTTATCAGACACTGCCGTGGAATCACCGTGCCTGGCACTGCGGCGGCACTTACAACAGCACCCACATCGGCGTAGAAATGTGTGAACCCGCCTCCCTTTCCTATACCAGTCAATTTGGGTTTACCTGTGATAACAGGGAAGAAGCCCTCGCCTGTGCAAAGCTGACTTACGATACTGCGGTGGAACTTTTCGCATGGCTTTGCCATAAATACGGGTTAGATCCGCTGGCAGACGGCGTCATCGTTTCACACTACGAAGGTTATCTTCGTGGCACTGCCTCTGACCACGAAGATCCAGAGCATTTCTGGCAAGGACTTGGTACAGACTACACGATGGACGGATTCCGCCGAGATGTAAAGTCTGCAATGTAAATTTCATTTTCGCCTAGCCTTTATAATCTGTTAAACTGCCCCTTTTTCTACTTTTTTAGGAACAAAGGGGCGGATTTTCTGGCATTACTTTTTCAAAGCAACACAAAACCCCACCTTGCGATGGGGTTTGCTTGTTTCGATTTCGAAAGTCCAAATATAGTTCTGATTAACGCTTGGAGAACTGAGAAGCTCTTCTTGCCTTTTTCAGACCGTACTTCTTTCTTTCCTTCATTCTTGGGTCTCTTGTTAAGAATCCAGCAGCTTTTAAAGGCGCTCTGTAGCTTTCCTTGTCAGCTTGGCAAAGTGCTCTTGAGATACCGTGTCTCAGCGCACCAGCCTGACCTGTAAATCCGCCGCCTGCTACTGTAGCAATTACATCGAATTTGCCTTCGCAGCCTGCAACTTCAAAAGGTCTTCTTACTTCTCTCTTAACGATTTCCATTCCGAAGTAATCTTCTAAATCTTTCTTGTTTACAGTGATTTTTCCAGTTCCAGGGATTAATCTAACTCTAGCAACTGAATGTTTTCTTCTACCAGTTCCCTGATATTGTAATTTTGCCATTGTCTATTCCTCCCTTTCCTTAGATTTCCAAAGTTTCCGGCTTCTGTGCAGCATGTGCATGCTCAGGACCTGCGTAAACTTTTAACTTCTTAAACATCTGTCTGCCCAGTTTTCCATCAGGAAGCATGCCTTTCACTGCGTGCTTAATGATTTCTTCTGGTTTCTTTGCCTGTAACTTTTCGAAAGTGATTTCTCTCAGACCACCTGGATATCCAGTATGTCTCTTGTAAATCTTTTCTTTTCTCTTCTTGCCGGTTACTTCTACTTTCTCAGCGTTGATTACGATTACATAATCGCCACAGTCAACGTGCGGAGTGTAGATTGGCTTGTTCTTTCCTCTCAGAACAGAAGCAACTTCAGATGCCAGTCTGCCGAGAGTCTTACCTTCTGCATCAACAACGTACCATTTACGTTCTACTTCTGCAGGTTTTGCAATGTAAGATTTCATTGTCTCTTCCTTTCTACCTACTAAGATACCTTCGCCGGTATCGTTTTCGGTTCTGCCTACTGAAATTCCACAAGGAATTTGTTTCGGCATGACTAAAACTAACTTTTAGCTTGCAGCGCTGCCGAACCCTGGCGGTTCTACGCATGCAAATCGCCTGTGAAAGCACAGTGCACGACTATTATATAGCAAAACCCTTGAGATTGCAACATCTTTTTGCATGAAATCCTCAACAAATGCGGGAAATTTTATAACTGCAATCAAATCAGAGCGGTGTTCCTTACCTTTAACACGAACCTTAACCTAAATTTTGATTTTCTCCAAAAAGTGTATAAGAGTCATCCTCTGTATCGGCAATCTGTTTGGATTTTATGCCAGCTGATAGATAAATTAACAAGAATATTGCATGAAGTCTCAGAAAACTGTATATGAATAGAAATTCAAGCGCCGCTACCTAAATAATGTCAACAGTTTTATACATTTTTTAAGCGGTTTCTTATTTTGGGTTAAGATTTGCTCTCTTCTCTTATACACTTTTTTAAAAATTTCTCGTTTTAGGTTAAATCCCTTCCCCGTTAAACTGTCATAATAACTATTTGCCTCTGCTCGCCCTGGTAAATTCGATTTTTTAGTTGCATTTTATTTACATTTATTGTAAAATATTCCTATAAAATACATTCATCGAAGGAGGTTATCATGGGATACATCGAATTAACACAGCAAGATATCGCACTGCAAAAGAAACTTCTACATCAATATCACACAGCGCTTCAAAAATTGCCGCAGGGTAAACTCACTTATAAAACAATCAACGGCAGACTTTATTATTATTGGATTGACTCTGCCAAAAAGCAACATTACATTCATAGTAAAAATTCCGACCTGATTTATGACTTAAAGTATCGAAGATTTTTAGAGGAGGCCACCTGCCAGATTGAACAAAATCTTCATATACAGGAAAAAGTTCTAACGCGTTATGGTCCCTACGATCCGTTCTCTATTCAAAAGCGTCTGCCGAAGGCCTATTCTGACCTCGTTCTCCCCTCTAACCTCAAGAGCAAATCTCCACATCATGACGGTGCAGAGCCGAGTTACCGTCCGGAAGGCTTAACCTACTCGACTTCTTTTGGTTTATATTTGCGTTCGAAATCCGAAGTCATTATTGCAGAGCTAATGCACGCTGCGAATATTGATTTTAGATATGAGCCAAAGGTTCGTCTGCAAACACCTGACGGGCACTGGATTACCTACAGACCAGATTTTGAGATCACACCACCTTTATATGAAGACATTTTCTGGGAGCATGCAGGACTTTTGCACAACGAAAGATACAGGGAAAGCTTTTTCAATAAAATTACTACATATCATCACAACAATATTGTAATGCCGAAGAATCTGATTGTCACAATGGACAACCCCGATGGCACACTGGATGTTGCTGCTATTGATCGAATCATCAAAGGACAACTTCTCCCTCTCTTTAGAAAAGCTTAACCTAAATCTAAAATTTTTGCAAAAAATGTATAAATATCATCGTCTAGGTTTAGACTGAATCGGAATTTACACGATAAAATAACCGAAATCCCAGGATTTCTGCAATTTTGAAAGCGAGGCAGTTGACATTCATCATAAAACTTATACATTTCTTGATGTTTCTCTGGATTTCGGTTAAGTTTTTGTAATTTCGTTATACACAAAATTCATTTTTTTGGATTTTAGGTTAAGAATACTGCTCTACTATCTCCCTACTCAAACAGCGGCGTAGAAAAATACCTCTCTGCAGTGTCAGGCAATATCGTTACGACGGTCTTGCCTTTTCCCAGTTTTTCTGCCAGCCTAAGCGCCGCTGCCACATTGGTACCGCTGGAGATACCGCACATGAGCCCTTCCTTGCGTGCCAAGTCCTTGGCCGTCTGCAGCGCCTCTTCATCGCTGACGATATAGATATCATCGTAAATCTGCTGATTCAAAACCTTTGGGATAATACCATCTCCAATTCCCATCTGTATATGTGTTCCCACCGTACCTCCTGCTAAAATCGCAGCATTCTGCGGCTCCACTGCCCAGATTTCAATCTGCGGATTCAAAGCTTTCAGCGTTTCTCCGATACCTGTAATGGTTCCGCCGGTGCCAATACCAGAACAAAATCCGTCAATAGGTCCTGCCACCTGTTCCAAAATCTCAAGCCCGGTATGGTGACGATGCACCATTGGATTTGCTTCATTTTCAAACTGCTGCGGTACAAAAACTTTCGGATTCTCGGCAGCCATGCGGTTCGCCATCTGTACACACTCTTCGATACAGTCGCCAATATTGCCCTCGTCATGTACCAGCAGCACCTTTGCGCCGTAATGCTCCACAAGGAAACGACGTTCCTGACTGACAGAATCCGGCATGATAATAACAGTCTCATAGCCTTTTACTGCGCCTACAAGGGCAAGCCCAATTCCCTGATTCCCGCTGGTCGGTTCAACAATCACAGAATCCGGCCGCAAAATTCCGTCTTCCTCCGCCTTTGTAATCATATTGTAAGCAGTTCTCGTCTTTACAGAACCGCCTACGTTAAGCCCCTCAAATTTTACAAGCACCCTCGCACTTTCAGGACTAACCATTTTATTCAGCTGAATCATCGGCGTTTCACCCATGGCGTCTAACACATTTTTATATATCATCGTTTAACTCCTACTTAAAAACTATTTACTCAGTATATCATAAAGATTTTAATTTGTCACTTTTCTTTGACAACGCCGCTAATTTGTGCTATAGTACTTACGAAAATAAAATAAGACAGTTCGTGACCATCCTGTCTATAAACAAAACTACGGAACTAAAGTCAACATTATTTTTGATTATTATTTTAATGTGCCTGCAGATTCTGTAGGCGCATTTTTTGTTCCGGGAAAGGACAAAAAATGGAACGTTATTCCATCATTTCTGACAAGAATCCGCGGGAGATCGTCCTCCTGCGCGGCAGCGGATGTAAATGGCGCAGATGCAGATTCTGCGATTATCATCTGGATTTTTCCAAAGACGAAACCGCAAACTTCAATCTAAACCGGGAAGTGCTTGGCAAAATTACAGGGCTTTACCACAAGCTGGAGGTAATCAATTCCGGCAGCATCTGTGATTTGGACAAGGCTACCATGGCACAGATTAAAACAGTCTGCAAGACGAAAAACATCAAGCAGGTTCACTTTGAATGTCACTGGACAGACAGAAGTTGTATCAGCCACCTCCGGGAAGAATTTGCTGCTGCCGGCATTCTTCTAAAATTTAAAATCGGAGTGGAAACCTTTGATTCTCTCTTTAGAGAATCCTATCTATTAAAGGGCATCGACGAAACAGACCCTGAGAAAATCGCTGAGGACTTCAACGAATGCTGTCTGCTCTTCGGTATTCCAGGACAAACGGCGGATTCTATGAGATCCGACATCGAAACAGGGCTGGCATACTTTGAGCGGGTTTGTGTCAATATTATGGTAGAAAACTCTACCCCGGTGCGGCCTGATCCCCGCGTTATCGAGCTTTTTAAAAACACCATCATGCCAAAATACCTGCATAATGAGCGGGTAGATATTTTAATGAATAATACAGATTTCGGAGTAGGAGGTAAATCTAATGAGTAATGAATTAGTTTTAATCGTGAGTCTAGTCTGCATTTATGCAGCAGTTGTTCTTTTTTATAAATTTTTCGGTAAGACCGGTCTTTATATGTGGACTGTGGTCGCCACTATCGCAGCTAATATTGAAGCGCTGATTCTGGTAGATGCTTTCGGCATGGAACAGACTTTGGGCAATATCCTGTTTGCCTCTACTTTCCTGGTCACTGACATTTTAAGTGAAACAGAAGGCAGAAAATACGCAAACACTGCTGTAAAAATCGGCATTTGTGTCAGCATAGCTTTCATTCTGATTTCCCAGTCCTGGTTCTTATACACGCCAAATGCAAACGACTGGGCAATGCCTTCCATTCAGTCGGTATTTTCCAACACACCGCGGCTTATGCTGGTCAGCATTGCAGTCTATGGTATCGTACAGATGTTTGATGTCTGCGCTTACCATCTGATTTGGAAACGCACGGAAAAGGTACTCGGTGACAGCCAGAAAGGACTTTGGATCCGCAATAACGGCTCCACCTTGCTGTCTCAGCTTATGAATACCGTACTATTCACCTTCGGTGCTTTTGTAGGAGTACACAGTTTTTCTACACTGATTCACATCTGCATGTCCAGCTACGTCATCTTCATTTTCACCAGCGTTTTGGACACCCCTGCAGTGTATCTGGCTCGCAAACTGAAAAATAAAAATCAAATTTCAGAGCTGTCATAAACGCAGCCCTGACTCATACGCATAGATTACATGCAATATATTATTATAAATCGTGCATTTGCATTATGGACAAAAAAATATTCCCAAACCCCTTGACAAACCCGCAAAAAACGGTATTATATTTACAGCATGATTCACAGATTTGATGTGGATAATATATTTTATACAATTCGCAAATACCTATAATAAATTATAATAAAGTCCTAATCCAAAGAAGAAACGACGAGAATTACCTCGCCGTTTTTTCTTGTGTTCACACACCTTGAGATTCTGCCTCTATTTTTTCTGTAATAGTCTGCTCTGTCAATTCCGAAAGACCATATAATCTTTCATTCATCATATCGTGGAAACAAACCGGAAGGTGGTCTCTATGCGCTTGATGCGCTGCTACGCATTCAACACAGTTTCCATGCATTCTACACGGTCTGGTGCAAGAGCAATAATCTTCCCCACGGGCGACAGCCTCCCGCAGCTGTTTCGAAAATTCAATCCCCAGCCGAACGGATTCCTTTTCATCTCCGCGTTTATATGCTTCCATCGCTGCCATCTCGATTTCATTATAATCGATCTGCATCTTTCGTCCTCCTCTCTCAAGCCAGCGTTATTCTTCAATGAGACTTTTAAACATTTCCACAGCATTTTCCATGATACTGTCAGTGAAGTCATATCCCGATGTGTGAAACGAAGGAACATAAAGTCCACCGCCAATATAAAAGTAAAGTTGCAAGTAGCTATTAATAGCCGGCATTCATTATTCGATGTACTAGTAGTCAACTGATGGCTGAATTAGAGAATCAACCAATAGTTCCTTCCAAAAAAAATGCTTATTATGTATGATAAAACTAGGAGGTAAGAAATGAATCAAGAAAAAATTGGAAAATTTATTGCTGAATGTCGTAAAGAAAAAAATCTTACTCAGCTACAGCTGGCAGAAAAGCTTAACATTAGTAATAGGGCGGTTTCAAAATGGGAAACAGGAAAAAGCTGTCCAGATGTAGCGATAATGATGGATCTATGTGACATTCTTGGCATAAATGTAAATGAATTGTTATCAGGAGAAAGGATTATAGTGGAAAATTATCAAAAAAAGGCAGAACAAAATTTGGTGGAATTACAGAAACAAAAAGCGCAAGCAAACAAGATGAAAAGAAAATTGGAAATATTATGGGGAGTGATTACAATTATTCTATGTCCAGTTCATTTAGCTATAAATTATTTTTATCCTGAAAATCAAGGAACATATATTGGTTGGTTGATTTTGACAATAGGGGCTCTTTTGTTTGTACCATATTTTTTAAAATATTACAAAGTAGAAATTAAATTGAAAGAAGTAACTAATTGATATATTTATCGCTTCTGTTTCATTTCATAAGATTTTAAAGCAAACGCCCACCAAATAAAAAACGGTGTATGGTGGGGGGGGAGAGTTGCTACGCCCGAAAGACTTAACAGATACTCTTCAAGCTTGTTTTAAAGTTTAGCAGTATTCTATCTGCTCATACAAAACAAGGTCAATTCATACATAGCATGTCATGAAGCGTTTTGTCAAATGCTTTTTTGCGTTATTGACGCAGGCCCTTGCTAGTGCGGCGTGAAACGGGACAAGATTGTTAAATCCTGTTCCCCGTTTTCAGCGGCGCAATGGCAACGGCAAAATTCCAGACGGTCAGGGGTTTAAGGGTGGAGATTTTTTCGCGCACTTTGTGGAAAAATACTACTCGCTCCTTGACGGTCTGGATAGTCGGAACGGACATAGCGCGAGGATTGTTTCTCGTAATCGGGTATGGTATAATTCTCCCTAGTACAAACTGATACATCGTAATTAGAAACTCATAATTTTACAGGTGTTTATCACACCTCATAGGGTTTTAATAAAATCCTCCGAAAGCCTTGAAAACAAAGGATTTATCGCAATCATCACCCCTTATTTCTTTATATGATTTCACACCATGTTACCCTTGTTCTGCACAATCATAAGGGCAAAATCAAGGGCAAGAAAATCTCATAACAAGTTATAACAGAGTGTGGTAATCGGAGAACTGTGATATATGTGCGAATATATTATAACGGAGGACTTTTTAATGGATAAGTATATTTATATGAAAGCAACGGTCTTTGGTATGAACTGCAAGGAGATTATTATATTCCTTGCCTTACTTTACCAGCCGAAAAAGGACACAAGCCTATCGGCTTATGGGGGCAGCGACACAAACACTATTTGCAGGAACATAAACGGGCAGTTTACACCACGCTTCTCACAAGCGGAAAATTGAACTGTTATCTTGCTGATATTGACGAACAAGCAACGAAGATGATGTTTCGATTGGTCGAACAAATGGCTGACAAGGAGGGCGTGACTGAACAACTAAAAGCAGAAAGCATGATATTGTGGATTGGAAGAATGAATGAAATACAAGCGAGGGCGAGAGAAATTGTATATAGCAAACTGATTTATAACTAATGAGCGTAACGCTTATTGCCTTAAAATACAGTGGGTGGAGGATAATACTTCCCCTACTGTATTTTGGGCTTGCAGATAGTAACAAAACAAGGCTTCTCATTAGGCAATAGCGTTACATTGACACGCTACTGCTTATGCAAATGAACAACAGTATAGAAATCTTCACGCCTTCGTGATATACTTTTTATACAGGAACAAATTAGAAGTTGCGGAGGTGTCTTATGAAACGAGAATTAGGAATTGCCAGATGTGGTCTTGCGTGTTGCTTATGCACAGAAAATGCTGATTGTAATGGATGTGGCTCAAACGGTTGTCCAGATAATGATGTTTGTGAGAATAAAAAATGTTCGATTGCAAAAGGACTGACACATTGTTATAAGTGCGAAGAAAATTGCAAGAAAGGATTATTAGGTAAAATCAAACCCTACACATTTACTTTATTTGCTAAAAAATATGGAGAAGAAAAACTTTTGGACTGTTTAGAGAGAAATGAGAAAAATGGAGTTGTGTATCATCGAAATGGCATAAACGGAGATTATGATGATTTTGATGATGTAGAGCAGTTAATGAATTTTATCTTGACGGGAGTGAGATAACTCCCAGTTTATATATCAAATCCTCTGACATCTGATTTTCAGTGAAAGGACACTGCTACCCGAAATCAAGATTGCCGCACGAAGTGTATTTTTTGACGAGACAGGCAAACGAGTACGCACCAAAAATGAAATCATGGGCGAGGACGGTAAAATCCGTAATGGTTGTACCGTTATCAAATTGTAACGACCCTGTTTAAGCTTTTGCCTATAAAAAACTAAGAGGGACAAGGTAGGGTTGCTACTTTGTCCCTTATTTTGCATTACCGCCAACTCAATGCGTAAATCAATTCCGCATTGATAACTTCCTCCACTGTATTTCGGATATTGTTCATTTTCTGCACCCACTCAAGTGGCTTATCCGCCTTTAGCTGTTCCGTAATACCCTGTGCCTGCTTCATGCCCTCTATGAGCCGTTCAAAGCATTCCTGCGCCCGCCTTCTAATATCCTCTTTCAACTTCTTTGACAACGGATCCTGCGCCATGATATTGTCCAGCGTATATTTAGTCCGATGGATAGACCGCATCCGATTCTCCAGTCGCCGAATTTTGTTTCGTATTTATTTATCGTATTAGACAACGTCCTCACGTCTTCAATATTGCTGACGATAGAAATACCGCCTACAATTTTTTGATTTTCTATGAGCGGTGACATATTTACCGTGTAGTCTATTCCCTGTTCGCTTCTAAGCGCTCCAACGATGGGTTTACCTGAATTGACTACTTCCAAAAGACGTGCGCCGGGGGCAGATATCTTTCAGCGGCTTTCCGACAATGTCTTCCGCCGTAATCCCTGTAATCCGGGTGTAAGCGGGATTGATGTACTGAACCACATACTCTGCATCGACCATCAGTACGCCATCATATAGATTCTCAAAAAAAGTCTTTCCTACATTCCTTATTTCAGCTTTCACTTTTCATTTGCTCCTATACTACATGTGATCCACATCCTGCCGTGTCCGGTAATGGTTACTGCCAGCTGATTTTTATCTTTTTTCTGTGCTTCTTTTCCTTTGTCTTGCGGCTTTTTCCGCCGCGATCGAGAATCCGTCCGCACAGGCTGGTAAACTTGTACACATAGCGGAACAGCCCTTCCGTAGCAATGAGGAATACCACCAGAAGCATCATAGCCTGCGTGGAAATCTGATTGATGCCAAAGAAGCTCTTCTGGAAAAAGAAGCAATACGCCATGCCCAGTAGCATGACTGCAATCAGCCCTACATGGAAGCTATTAGTCGGTTTTGCCACTTTTCCCAGAATCATAAAGCCAACCAGTCCAACTAAAATCGTGCAGGCTGTAGAAATACAATCTGGATCAACGTCAAAGACTTTTCCGAATATGACCAGAGAGCTGACGCTGACAAAAGTAGTAAGCCCTGCAGGGGTTGCCATTTTAAAGACCTTTCCGAAGAAGGTTCCCGTAATTTTATCGTGATTCGGCTCCAGCGACAGCACAAAGGACGGCGCGCCGATGGTGAACATGGTAATCAGGGTAAGCTGTGACGGCGTCAGCGGGTATGACAGCACGTTGACGATGGAAAAGAGCGCCAGCAGCAACGAAAAAATATTCTTTGTCAAAAACAGGCTCGCTGTCTTCTCGATGTTGTTTACGACTCTGCGGCCTTCCGCCACCACCGACGGCATCTTTGAAAAATCGGAGTCCATCAGCACCAGCTGCGCCGCATTGGACGCTGCCTCGCTTCCCGACGCCATGGCGATGGAGCAGTCCGCATCCCGAAGAGCCAGAATATCATTGACCCCGTCTCCTGTCATGCCCACAATCTTGCCCTGCTTTTTCAGCGCCTTCACAAACATGCGCTTCTGCTCCGGCGTCACTCTGCCAAACACAGTATACCGCTCTACCGCTTCATAAACGGCTCGCTCTGTCACAAGCTGCCTTGCGTCGATATATCTGTCCGCGTTCTCAATGCCTGCTTCCATGGCGACATTGGAAACCGTCACCGGATTATCCCCGGAGATAACCTTGACCTCTACGCCGTTTTCAGCAAAATACGCAAATGTCTCTCTTGCCGATTTTCGAATCGGATTCGTCAGATAGACAAGTCCTAAAAGACGGGTTCGCCCTGTAAGCGGCTGTCCGTCCGGCACGTCTTCTGTCCGGGCAAAGGCCAGCACGCGGTATCCCTGTTCACTGACTTTTGTAATTTCTTCTTCATACTGAGAAAAGGCTTCCCGCAGCACAAACTCCGGCGCGCCCAGCACAAAATTACCATCCTCGTAGCTTGCGCCGCAATATTTATATTTCGAAGAAAAACCGCACACGCTGAGGGTGGCTCTTCCCGACCTTTCTGTAAAGTACGCCTGCATCGCCGCCATGGTGATATTGTCCGGATTCTGGGCAAATGCCAAATCACCGATTAAGCGGGACAGTTCATCGTCTGTCAGCCCATCGTAAATCCGCTGCATCTGCGCGACTTTCATCTCGTTTTCTGTAATCGTGCCGGTTTTGTCCACGCAAAGCACGTTGACCCTCGCCAAGGTCTCGATGCATCGCATATTCTGAACCAGCACGTCCTGTCTGGCAAGGCGCATGGCGCTGACCACCATAGCGATACTTGCCGTCATATAAAGCCCTTCAGGAATCATACCCAAAATCGCTGCAACCATAGAGGTCACGCTATGTCTAAATCCATCTTCTAAAATGAAGTACTGCTGTGTCAGAAGAATCAGTCCTACCGGAATGATAATAATACCGACCACCTTGACCAATTTATCCAGCGATTTAATCATCTCCGACTGCTCGCCATGCTTGTCCTTGGTCGCTTCAATGGTCAACTTAGAAATGTAAGAATTTCTGCCTACCGCCGTCAGTTTCGCTGCACACGTGCCGGATACCACAAAGCTGCCGGACAAAAGCTGAGAATCCGCCGTCTTAGTAATCTCATCAGACTCACCGGTAATCAGCGCCTCGTTGACCTGTACGCTGCCATCAACCACTATGGCATCCGCCGGTATCTGGCTTCCCGCCCGAAGAACAATCACATCGTCCAGCACCAGCTCTTCCACCGGCCGCTCGACTTCCTTTCCATCTCGAAAAACATGAGCCTTTGGCATTTTCAAAAGTTTCAGGTTGTCCAAAGTTTTCTTCGATTTGATTTCCTGGGCAATACCGATTGCTGTATTAGCAAATACCACAAGCATAAAAGTCAAGTCCTTAAAAGAACCTACTACAATCAAAAGCACCGCAAGTACCGTAAAAATCAAGTTAAAATAAGTGAATACGTTGCTCTTTATAATTTCTTCTACTGTTCGCGTCGAGGAGTCCACCTGCTCGTTGGAAAGCCCCTGCGCCGCTCTCTCTTCTGCTTCTCTTGCTGTTAATCCCAACATGTCTTCTTGCTCTCCTTTTTTACATACATTTTATTGTAACACAAAAAGGCGCAGGAGAAAATAACCTTCACAAAAACTTCAAACGCCAGCTGAAAATCCAAGACAATCGCGAAACCGCAACGCCAAACAGATCCTCACAGCTACTCTTGACGGCTCACGCTGTCTGCTGCCGCCGCGCAATCCTTTCGATTTATAAGCTCCACAAAACCATCAGTGCAGAAATTCTAAAAAAATCCCCAAAATATGCACACCTCCGTACGTAAGTTCGCAAAAAATCATTAAAATATGCACAAAAACATCGAACTTAGTCTAGAAAATCGTTCTACGTGATATAAATTTTACGTATTTTCGCCGATTTCTTTAAAAATATGCACAGCTTTCCATGAAAACGTACATATTTTGAAGAAAAATTTAAATTATATGCACATCACCCAGTCTGTGCTCTGAGACACAGTAGTCATGCCCTCGCCGCGCGCGAAATTCAATGTATGATTTTCATTATATCTATATATAATGTAATGATTATTTCAAAACATAAAATTCACATTTCGGTTCCTCGGTCTGAAATCGATGCTGAAGTTGCCGTCCATACTGTCACTCAAGCTGTTGAATTACCTGGTAAAATTTTATACGACTCCTAAAAGCAAAAAGAGCCGCACTGCGAAAATCTCCGCCGCACGGTTCTCTATAGTTTAATTTTCCATTTATAGTTTTTCAATTTCTTCCACGGACAAATCCGTCATTTCGACAATCTGCTGAATCTCCATGCCGCTTTCTTTCAATTTTAAGGCAATGGATTTCTGCATTTCTTCCTTTTCCCGGCGTCCTTCCTGCAGTCCAATCTCAATACCCTCTTCCAGGCTTCTCTGCTTCTCCATGCGATATTCTTCTTCCAAAGTCATGACTTGCTTCAGCTCCTCTCTCTGATTTAGCTCCGCAACTTCTCCATGTATTTTCTGGATGAAAGTGTCTTTCTCGTCTGCCTCACCGCTTTTCAAATACGCGTATAGTGTTTTCAGCTGCTTTGGCACTTTCTCTTCTTCATACATGATGTTTAATATCAGTGTATACGATTCATCTCCTAATGGCAAGCTGGTTTTCACATTATACATCTCGAATTCATACACGGGTTCTCCCAGTCCGAAAAAGTCAAAGAAACAGATAAAAATGACATAGACCGACTTTAACCTTTCGTAATTCTCCCCTGCCGGTAAAATATGTAAATCCGTGCTGGCATGGTAATACCTGCTTCTCTTCGGCAGATGTTTTTCTCTCTGCACCTGCAGTTCTATGTCCGCCCATCCGATTTCATGGCTGAAAAGCACATCCAGCCGAATGCTCTTGGCAGAAATCCCGTTGAGAATCGTCTTCTCCACCTGCACGCCATTATCGCTGGTTTCCGCTTCCGTCTCCTCCTGAAATTTGATTTGTAAGATTTCTTTGTTCGAGAAAATGCGCCGAAGCAGTTCTTTGCACAGGGTCTCCTGCTGCATGATGATGGCGAATACCAGTCTGTTACTGAAGGGATACTGAATCCGTTTTGTTTGATTTGTCCTGATTTCCGATTGCACGATACCTTCCTTTCATTTTCGTGATTTTTGTAATTTATTCCCAGTAAATACAGATTCAGTATATATCATGCACCCACAAAAACAAGTCCCTATTAAGGGCAACTTCTAGAAAATTATCCGCACACGATTTTTTTCACAGTCTCCTTCAAAACACTGTTATTCGCTATCCTTTCCTATCTGATCAAACATAGCTTTCACCGCCGGTGCGTTTTTCGTCAGTTTCTTAATCGTCAAATCCTCCGCTTTATCGTTTGCCAGGCGGAGATTTCTTTCTGATGAGGTTAATGCTTTCTTTATTTTTTCCAGATGGTCGATTGACTTGTCAATCTCCTCAATTGCCGTCTGGAATTTGTCGCTGGCAAGTCTGTAATTTCTGGAAAAGCCTTCTTTAAAAGCGTTCATATTTTCTTCAAAATTCATGATATCGACTTGCTGATTCCGAACGATTGCCAGTTCTTTCTGATATTGCAAAGAGTTCCTTGCTGCATTTCGAAGCAAAGTAATCATCGGAATAAAATACTGCGGTCTGATGACATACATTTTGGGATAGCGGTAAGAAACGTCCACAATGCCCTGATTATAAAGATCGCTATCACTTTCCAGCATTGACACAAGCACTGCATATTCACAATGTTTCTCCCTGCGGTCCTTGTCCAATTCTTTGAAAAAATCTTCATTCTTGTGCTTCGTTGCAGTTTCATCAGCCTCATTTTTCATCTCAAACATAATCGAAATATATTCGATGCTGTCCTCATCAGCTTCCCTAAAGATAAAGTCTCCCTTGCTTCCGGATTTCGCATCGTTATCCTTTTCAAAGTAAGCATTTGGAAACGCTGTCATTCTGATGGAATTAAACTGCGTTAAGCAGTGCTGTTCCAGGCTTTCTCCAATCATTTTGGTTGATTGGCGCGCTTTGAAATCTTTATAGTACTCAATCTGTTCTTCTTTTTCCTTCAGTTTAAACTCGTACTGTTCCTTTAAATTCTTTTCTTTCAGCTCGCTTTCGTTTTCTACATTGGAAAGCTTTCCTTCCAGCACGGTAATCTGATTTACCTTTTCAGACAGTTCCTTTTCTTTCTCCTGCAAGGCCTCAGCCACTGCAAGTTTCTTTTCCGTCTCTGCGCCAGAAATCTGCGCCTTCAATGCAGAAATCAGCTGTTCCTTTTCTGCTAATCGGTTATTCATCTCATTTAAAGCCTGATCGCTTTCTTTTTCTTTTTTCTGAATAGCCTCACTGATGGCAAGACTCTTCTCCGTCTCGCTCTTCTCCGACAATTCTCTTTCCCTGCGATGCAGTTCAGCATTGAATTCTGAATCCCTCACCTGCTGCACAATTTGCGCATATCCCCATAGCGGCCTTAATCCCTATTCCAGAATACTCACCAAAAGAAACCAGCATATGTAACAAATTTCTAAAAAGCAGCGGTCCATAACTATGCATGGATAACGTTCCAAAAAAAGAAGGTATTTTTGCTCCTTCTAAATGAACTCGTGTACTCCTCAAGTCATAACGACTAATCTCTACATATTTTGATATATCCTCCATTATTTTTTCAGAAAAAATTGGAGGTTCTCCTGATACTGCATCATATTTCTGAATCAAGCTGTAGAAAATATTCTGCACTGTCGGAAAGAATTGGTATCTTCCATTTCTTTAAATGCTGTTGGAGTACGAAATGCAAGGTTAATATATGGCTTACATACAGAAAAATAGGTTTCCTACATCAGCTGGTTATAGGACTTCGACGAATATCTCTTCTCGATAATCTTTAAATTCAAGTCTTTATAGCGCAGATATATTTCATCTTTATTATCACTCAAAAGTGGCTGCAAAATTTCTCGGTCTGCTTCTTCACTAATCGCTGCAACTGTCCATTTGAAAGAATCTCTTTCCGCAATGCAGTGCTGCGCATAAGGTTTAATTCCTTGACAGTGCAGCTTCTCTGCATAGTCAGGCTTTACTTGTTCCATTAAGATGCTCTGAAAAATGGATCCCATATTAAAGTTCAAGTCGTTCGTTCTTTTAAACGAAATTTCAAGTTTTGACAGCATGTAAACGAGTCTCCTATATTTGTCCTTTTTTACAATTCTTCATACTTAAAATATACCACGTTTGTCCCCGAACAACAACATATGTATTCATATCCATCGCCCAAATTATGTAAACTCTTTGGTAAAGGAGGAATCATACATATGCTAGATCCAATTATTGTCGGGAAAACCATCCAAAGAGTTCGTGAAGAAAAGCAATTATCGCAGGAAGTTGTCAGCGGTTTTGCGGATATCGGAAGAACGCATCTATCCGCAATTGAAAGAGGTATCAGAAAACCTACGTTGGAAACACTTTTTCGCATTGCGGAAGCGTTAAAAGTTTCGCCCAGCGCGTTGGTAGCAGAAATCGAAGAAGCTGTCAAAAAGGCCGCGAACTAAGCCATCCATACTTTTCCATCCATCTTAAGTAACAGCACCCATGAAACACAAGGAGCCGCCCGCATAAACGAATCCTTTCGTTCACGCAGGCGGCTCACCGCACATCATCCTCTATTTATTTAATTACAACCTTATGGAATTTCTTCTTGCCCTTCTGAATCAGCAGTTCGCCGTCCTTAAACAGATCAGCCGTTACGTTCATCTTTGGATTGGTTACTTTTTCACCGTTTACGGAAAGTCCACCCTGTTCGATGGTTCTGAAGCCTTCACCATTGCTCGGCACAAGACCCAGCTCTTTAATCAGAGAAACCAGACCTTTACCATCACCGTCAAAATCAGCAGCAGCCATTTCTGTGGTCGGGATGTTAGCAGCATCACCGCCGCCTCCAAAGGCAGCTCTAGCGCCTTCCTGGGCTTTTCTGGCTTCCTCTTCGCCGTGTACCAGCTTGGTAACCTCGTAAGCCAGCACTTCCTTCGCCTTGTTGATTTCCGCGCCTTCCAAAGCTGACAGCCTGTTTACCTCTTCCATCGGCAGGAAGGTCAGGAAACGCAGACACTTGTTCACATCAGCATCGCCGACATTTCTCCAGTACTGATAGAACTCATATGGGGAAGTTCTCTCCGGTGACAGCCACAGCGCACCTTTCTGGGTTTTGCCCATTTTCTTACCCTCACTGTTAGTCAGCAGTGCAAATACCATACCTTCTACATCAACACCGCACCATTTTCTGGACAAGTCCTTACCTGCCAGAATGTTTGACCACTGGTCGTTGCCGCCGAACTGCATTTTCAGTCCGAAGTCTCTTGCCATAACGGTAAAGTCATAAGCCTGCATGAGCATGTAGTTCAGTTCAAAGAAAGTCAAACCGTCGCCGATTCTCTGCTTATAACAGTCTGCTCGTAGCATATTATTCACATTAAAGTGTGTTCCTACTTCTCTTACGAACTCAACATAGTTGAGCGGTCTCAGCCAATCTGCATTGTTAATGCTGATTGCCTTGCCCGGAAGCGGTTCTCTGTTCTGATGACCCGGCGCATATACACCGTTGTTGCCCTCGTATTTCCATTCATCGTCAAAATCAAGGAACTGATCAAACAGCTTTTTAAAAGCTGCGCAGTTATCATCAATAGTATTTACAGTCATCATCTGACGCATGTCCTGTCTGCCCGACGGGTCGCCTACCATACCAGTCCCGCCGCCCAGCAGTACAACCGGTGTATGTCCATATTTCTGCATGTACATCAAAATGATAACCTGCATAAAGTGTCCGATATGCAGACAGTCTGCAGTCGGGTCAAAACCGATATAGAATTTGATCTTTTCTTTGCCCAGTAACTCTCTAACTGCCTCTTCATCGGTTACCTGCTCAATGAAGCCTCTTTCTTTCAGTACATCGTAAACATTATCAAACTTGCTTACGGAATCAGGAATAAAATTTTTCATGGTAAATATCCTCTCTTCTTAGAATTTTGCCCTGGAATTTCATTAATAATCGCCCTTTATTTTGTGCCGAACAGTCTGTCGCCTGCATCCCCTAGCCCCGGAATAATGTAAGCGTGTTCGTTGAGTCTCTCGTCTTTCGCTGCGATGTAGATATCCACATCCGGATGTGCCTTTTGCAGTACCTCAATGCCCTCCGGTGCTGCGATCAAACACATGAATGTGATATTCTTCCCGCCTCTCTGCTTGATAAAATCAATGGCTGCTGACGCACTTCCACCAGTTGCCAGCATAGGGTCTACGACAAAAATCTGCCTTTTATCGATGTCTGTCGGCAACTTGCAATAGTATTCCACCGGCTCATGGGTATCAGGATCACGATAAAGACCCACATGTCCAACTTTCGCATTTGGAACAAGTGCCAGCATACCGTCTACAAAGCCAAGACCTGCGCGAAGGATCGGTACGATAGCAATATCTTCCCCTTCCAGCATATTTACCTTAGTGCTGCAAAGCGGTGTTTCTATTTCTACTTCTTTTAGCGGCAAATTTCTGGTCGCCTCAAAACCCATCAGCATGGCGATTTCCTTTGCCAATTCTCTGAAATCTTTGGTGCTGGTATCTGTCTTTCTCATCAGCGCAACCTTGTGCTGAATCAATGGGTGATCAAAAATGTATACTTTGCTCATTCTCTTACCTCTCTTTCTGCTGCTTTGCGGCTACATCTCGTCCAGCATCGCTGTTCTTCTCTCGTGACGACCGCCTTCAAATTCAGTATCCATCCATGCGTCAACAATCTCAACAGCAAGCTCCGGTGCAGTGGTTCTTCCGCCCAGCGCAAGGATGTTGGCATTGTTGTGCTGTCTGGTCAGCTTTGCCATCTCTACAGAAGTGCAAAGCCCGCAGCGAATGCCCTTCACTTTATTGGCAGCGATGGAAATGCCTATGCCTGTCCCGCAAACAACAATTCCAAGGTCCGCCTTTCCGGAAGCCACCGCTTCCCCACATGCCTTTCCATACACAGGATAATCCACGGACGCTTCGGAATCAGTTCCGAGGTCCACTACTTTATATCCCCTTTCTAATAAATGTTTCTTTACAATATCTTTCAACGCGAACCCGCCATGGTCGCTGGCAACTGCAATAATCATATGTATTAAACCTTTCTGATATTATATCCTGCGGACTTCAGCATTCTATTCATGACAGAAAAGCCAATGCCCTCTTCCGGCAGCGCCGATGCCAAAATCATATCAGCGCCTTCTCTGTCCGCTTCTCTTAGCCGTGCAAAAAACTGGTGCGCCGCAGCTTTCTGGTCTTTTTCGTCAAAGGAAATGACGCAGACCTTCTTGCCCTCCGCTCTGTATTTTGCAGCCTCCCTGCAAATGACCTCCTGCACAGCCTGCGGGCTTCCTTCAAAGACCGTCATCTGTGCTTTCGGAGCATAGTGCTTATATTTCATGCCCGGTGCTCTGGGCTTAAAATCTTCATTATTAAATACATCCGGTCGCTGATTCAAAGTTGGATCAAGTGCTACCGGCTTTTTCAGCGCCTCTTCAAAATCCTCTCTGGTAATAATGCCAGGTCTTAGAATCATAGGCTGTTCACCCATCATATCGATGACAGTGGATTCAATTCCCACCTGGCAGTCGGTGCTTTCTATAATCGCATCCACTCTTCCATAGAGATCCTCTTTGACATCTTTTGCCGTCGTTGGACTGGGCTTTCCGGAGAGATTTGCGCTGGGCGCTGCAACAGGACACTGCGCTGCGCTAATCAAAGAAAGCGCCACGGGATGATCCGGCATACGAACCCCTACCGTATCAAGCCCGCCTGTAGTCGTATCAGGTATCAGGGAAAGCCTTGGCACAATCATGGTCATGGGACCCGGCCAGAAATGCTCCATCAAAAGCTGCATATCAGCGGTGACTTCAGGGGTCAGTGCAAGCAAATCGTCCTTTGACGATATGTGGACAATCATAGGATTGTCAGAAGGTCTACCCTTTGCCGCATACACCTTACCCACAGCTTCTGCATCGAGGGCATTGGCACCCAGTCCATAGACCGTTTCTGTAGGAAATGCAACCAGCCCTCCCGCTGCCAAAATATCCGCTGCCGCTGCAATATCTTCAGTTGTATCTTTTAGTAATTTTGTATTCATCATAGTTTCATGCCCGCATAGCTGACAACGCTGCGGGCGGATTTAGCAAGTCTGATTAGAAGTTCTTCATTTTCTCTGCCTGATCACTAGTAATCAAGCCATCGATGATTTCATCTAAATCACCATCTAAAATTGCATCCAGTCTGTACAGAGTCAAACCAATTCTATGCTCGGATACTCTGCCCTGCTGGAAGTTAAAGGTTCTGATTCGCTCACTTCTGTCGCCGGAACCAACCTGGCTCTTTCTGGCCTCAGAAATCTCTTTGTTCTGTTCCTGTAGTTTCAGGTCATAGAGTCTTGCTTTCAAAACCTTGAAGGCTTTTTCTTTGTTCTTAATCTGGGACTTTTCATCCTGACAGGTTACTACAAGTCCAGTCGGCTCATGGGTCAGTCTGACTGCAGAATCTGTGGTATTTACGCACTGACCGCCGTTACCGGAAGCGCGGTACACATCCACTCTGACATCGTTTGGATTCAGATCCACTTCCACATCGTCGACTTCAGGCAGAACAGCTACCGTTGCTGCAGAAGTATGAACACGACCTGCAGACTCCGTTTCTGGCACGCGCTGCACTCTGTGTACGCCGCTCTCGTATTTCAGTCTGGAATATGCACCCTTACCCTTAATCAGAACTACGGCTTCCTTAATACCGCCGATTCCAGTGTCGTTGACATCCATCAGTTCTGTCTTCCATCTGTGGCGTTCTGCATATCGCATATACATTCTAAGAAGATCCTGTGCAAATAATGCGGCTTCGTCACCGCCAGTGCCTGCCCTGACTTCCAGAATTACGTTCTTTTCGTCGTTAGGGTCTTTTGGCAGCAACAGAACTTTCAGTTCTTCTTCGTCCTTTTCAATCTGTTCCTCTAAATCGTTGATTTCCATCTTTGCCAAATCACGCATCTCTTCATCTGTCTCGTTTTCAACGAGATCCTTGGCATCGCGGAGACCTTCTTTTGCTTTCTTGTACTCTTCGTACTTCTTAACAATCGGCTCCATCTCGCCCATTTCCTTGATGTATTTCTGCCAGACCGGCTGATCATTTATGACCTCCGGATCAGAAACCTTCAGGGACAATTCCTGATATTTCTCAACAATAAAGTCTAACTTATCAAACATATCTATCTCCTCAAAATAAAAATTTCCATATCTATCTAAACATATATTGTACCACAAACTGCAATTTCCTACAATTGAAAAATACCCAAAGCTGCCAATTATTTCTGTGCAGCCTTTGTCGATGTCTTTGCCATGATGCAAGCTATTTCCCCATTGACTTGCCACCGTTATAAGCGTAAAATATTTTATCGTAAAATAGGAGGTTTGACTTTTTATGAAACGAACACTAATAAAAAACGGAACGGTGGTCGACCCTGCGCAAGCAATCGAAAAAATCACCAATATATATATCGAAGATGGAAAAATCGTCGAACTTACAGATGAATCGCCAAATGCCGATTTAGTCATCGACGCTGCTGGTAAAATCGTCTGCCCCGGGTTTATCGACATTCATATGCACGAAGACGACTACGATCCAAAGACAGACACCACTGCCGTAAGCATGGCAGAATCAGCACTTCATATGGGAGTAACACTGGATATCGGTGGCAACTGCGGCAACAACGCCTGCGATCCGGACCACTATCTGGATATTACCGATCGAGACGGTGCGCCGGTAAATCTCGGTCTTTTAGCCGGTCATACTTATTTAAGGGGACGCAGCGGAAAGCAGGATAAGTACCGCCCCATTGACGAAACCATCTTAAAGGAAATGACTGCTGTATGCGAGGATTTTCTGGATAAAGGCTGCCTCGGTATTTCTTTCGGAGTAAAATACGTGCCAGGTACAACACCAGAAGAAATCGCTGCTCTTGCAAAACTCTGCCGCAAGGGAGATAAAATCGCAGCTTCCCATGTTCGTCAAGACGTCAACGAAGTATTTGCTGCAGCAGATGAGCTAGCTGCCATAGGCGAAAGCTGCGGGATTCGCGTACAATTTTCTCACATAGGCAGTATGGGTGGCTACGGGCAAATGCCGCAGCTTCTTGAAAATATCAGAAATTACCGTGCAAAGGGAATCGACATGCTTTGCGACTGTTACCCTTACAGCGCTTTTAGTACTGGAATCGGCGAAACTACCTATGACGACGGATTTCTGGAACGTTACCACGCTGACTACGACAGTATTCTCATTGCCAGCGGAAAATATGCAGGCAAGCGCTGTACCAAAGAAATCTTTGATGAGCTGAGGGCAACTGCACCGGACACAGCTACAGTCGGCTATTTTATGCGAGAAGAAGATATCGAAATGGCGCTGACTTCACCGCTGATTATGCTGGGCAGCGACGGAATCAGAACCGACGGCATGGGACATCCTCGCGCTTCCGGCTCCTTCGCACGTTTCATTGCAAATTACATCCGTCCGGGAAAAATCAGTCTTTCTGAGGGAATCAGCAAAATGACCACTATGGCAGCAAATCGTCTGCATCTGCCGAACAAGGGGAATTTCTTGCCGGGCAGCGATGCTGATATTACCATTTTTGACCTGGAAAAGGTGCAGGACTGCGCTACTTACGAAAACGGACAAATCCCATCCAAAGGATTCAGCTATGTCCTCATCGGCGGCGAAATTGCTCTGCAGAATGATAAAATCGTAAATAACCGATTAGGAAAAGCTGTAAGAAAATAAAGCCGGAACGAGGTCCTGCTGAATGTGCTGTTCTATATAGGAACCAAACGAAACCCAAATCCGCTTTGCAGAAAAAAGCAAAAAATCTCCCCAAAAAAGCACTCCAAGCGTTTTGACGAACGCCTGTAGTGCAGTACCTTTTGTTTTTGGAGCAAAAATACGACTTAAAACGGATAATATGCAAAGAGAAGTTTAAGATTTAGGTGAAATGTTCCTCTTGTTGGCTTGTCACATGCCTTGCCGCCTGAAAGTTTTCCTTTTTTTGAAAGAAGAAAGGGTATAGTTCTGCAATGAAGAAATTCTTTTTATGTGTTCTATTTGATGCTAACACAGACATTCTAATGCATAAAACTAAAAAGCCGGAGACAAATCTCCGGCTTCTGGTTTTTCTGATTATATTTACAGGTTGTACTTGTTCTTGAACTTTTCAACACGTCCACCACGGTTGATGAACTTCTGCTGTCCTGTAAAGAACGGATGACATGCTGAGCAAACGTCAAGTCTCATTTCTTCTTTTACGGATTTCGTAACAAAAGAATTACCACATGCGCAAGTTACTTTACATTCCTTATAATCAGGATGGATTCCTTCCTTCATGCTTCTTACCTCTTTCCTGCTCAGGCAATGCCCGTGCATAATTTATCTGTATCTACTACAGCTTTTATACTATATCACACTTGTTTGCAGGATACAAGTAATTTTTGCAGAAAATTTCTCAGGAAATCGCAGATTATTTTATTGTCTTACAAAGCTCAAGCAAAGCATTTGCATAGATTTCCGTAATTCTCTCGTAATCAGCAACACTGTAGTGCTCATTGGCTTCGTGAGCAAGCTCCTCCTGATCCGGAAACACCGGTCCAAAAGCAATGGCGTTAGGAATTGCCCGCGCATAGGTTGCTCCGCCCAGAGAAATCGGCTGAGACTGCATATCTCCGGTCGCGTCCTGATATACCTTCATGAGCGTTTTTACAATCTCGCTGTCCTTTTCAAAATAGATTGGATCCATGCAGACGCCATATTCCAATTTTCCGTTCAACGCTCTGGTAAGCGGCTTCAGTTTCGCATCAACATCTTCAAAGGTTTTGGTTACCGGATAACGGATGTTCATCGTCAACGTCAACGCATCTTTTTCCATTTTCATCAAACCTACATTGACAGTCATCAAGCCGGAAGCCTCATCTTCCCACCCAATTCCCATCTTTTCTCCGTTATAGTCAAGACCTATATAAGTATGATACTTCTCAATCAAATTCTGCTGCACAAAAATGTAACGCTCTCCCTCACTCAGAAGATACAAAATTTCCATCAAAGCAGAAATCGCATTGACACCCTTTTCCGGTGTCATCGCATGGGCAGCTCTGCCCTTTACTTCAACAAAAACTTCGCCCTCTTTCGTCAAACAAACACCGGTTTCCGCCCCAAGCTTTTCTGCATGTGCGCTGATTTCTTCTATCAATTTTTCTGCCCGGATGCTCTCATCTGTCCATGAGATTTTACATCTTGCGCCAGTAGGCACTACGTTTGCACGTTCACCGCCGCAGAGCTCCTGCAGAGAAAGCAAGGCTTTAGCCGCACCGCCTTCATTTATAACCGGGTAAGATAAATCCGCATTGATCAGCCCTTTCTCACAGAAAATCACAGGAAAGTTAGCATCCGGAACAATGGATATTTCCGGCAGCTCCGGTTTCCCTTCCAGATATCTGGCGATGCTGTTCCACTCTACTTCCTCATCTGTACCAATTACCATTTTCAGTCTGAAATCAGGCGGAAGCAAATTGTTCTCCTTGATATACTTCATTGCGTACATACAGCAAACCATTGGGCCTTTGTCGTCAATGGAGCCTCGTCCGTACATTTCTCCATCCTTGATGATTCCCTTAAAAGGCTCAGTTTCCCAGCCTTCACCGGCGTCCACTACATCGGCATGACAGAGAATTCCAATCAAATGATTCCCCTCTCCCAGCGTAATCTCCCCGATATAGTTGCCGATATTTTCAGTGTGAAGTCCCATTTCTTCACCACGCTGCAAAATCTTTGCAAGGCAATCTGCAACATCTTTTCCAAAAGGTGCACTGCAATCATCACTTTGGGTTGCAATGCTGGGAATCTCTATAAGTGCAGAAATATCTCCAAGCAAAGCCCCTCTATTTTCTTCGTAAAATTTTTCAAATTCTCGTTTCATCACAGCCTCCTGTTTCTTAGCTCAGCAGAGAAGCGTCTTTTTTAAGGGCTTTACAAAGAACATAGTACAGTAATCCGGATAAAGCGATGCTCTGTACCAGAACCAGTCCGTCTGTTACGAAAATGTTCATCACAAATCCTGCTAACCAGGAAATAATTCCATACCATACAAAGCCTTCGACCGGCTCCCATTTTGAAGCAGTACCTTTTCTCAGCAGCCAGTAGTCTGACAACATTACGCCGCCCATCGGAGCAAACGCAGCACCCAGCCATGTAATGAATCCCTCAAACTGGTTCATAATTCCAAGAACTGCTAAAATAGTTCCGATTGCACCGGCAATCAGCGTAACCATAGCTCTCTTTTCATCTTTCAGTTTCAAAATATTTACAAGGTTGATACCTGCAAGGTAAGCATTGCTTGTATTTGTAGTCCATGCCGCTAAAATCAGTACAACCATACCTAAAATCGGAAGACCTACATCGCATAAAACCTGACTGACATCATACTGACCCACAGCCTTAGCCATCAGAATTCCGATTACCAGCATGAGAATTCCCGCAGGAAGTACGCCAAATACGGTTGATTTCAGTGTATCTCCACGGTTTTTCTGATAACGGGAGAAGTCTGCAACTGTCATAGTCTGCATACTCATAAATCCTGTCGTCAATGTAATTCCTTGTACTAAAGTCATCGTCGTTTCTGTCTGCGCATTGAGATTTGCAGTACCGTTATTGCGCAGCGCCAAATAACAGCCTACTACACAAACAATCAACAGTGCCGGTACAGCCAGTGTGTTGATTTTTCCAATGGCGTTAATGCCGTATACTGCTGTAACCAGCATGATTGTTCCCCAGATTAAAATGGATACAACCTCCGGAACGTGAATTCCAAAAGAGTTTGCCATCAGATTTGTAAATGCACTGCCGCAAACTGCGGTATTAACGCCAAACCATCCGAGCATTGAAATGGTAAAGAAGAGGCTGTTTAAATATCTTGAGCCCGCTTTACCATAGCTGGACTGTAGTATCACACATGCCGGTACGCTGAGGTCGCTTCCCTCCATACCTCCCAAGCAAGTAAAAACAATAACTAAAGCATATCCGATGCAGCCTGCCAAAAGAGCCTGTGTCAGCGGCATTGCAGAAGCAAGTAATCCTCCAATCAGCATGCTCGGAACGCTAATCATAACGCCGGCATGTAAAAAAGCCATTTCAATCCAGCCCTTTTTCTCTTCCGGTGCAACTTGAGTTAGTGTGGTGGTTTCAACGCCACTACGTTTCTTTTCGTTTTCGTTCATAACTCATCCTCTTTTCTCGATAACAAATATACTTTAATGAATACCTTCCGCAATTCCGCCCCGCCCCTTGGCGACTGATTAGATTTCAAAGAATGCACCTTTTAGCAGCGAAATGCGTGCACCTGTTACGGTGCTTTCATTTTATATAATATCTGTCTTTTCCGCATTAAAATATTTTGAATGAAAACTTAAAAATATTCAAATATTCTCAATGACAATTTTTCCTCTGTCCACTATACTTTTCCTCGAAGAATGCACTAAAACACTCACTGTAAACAAGGAGGTTATAAAATGTACGATTACGAATTACAAAAAGCTGCGGACACTTTAATTGGCGATCTTTTTAAGGTAAAGCCGGGCGAAACTGTTGTTATCACTTGCGATTCCCTTTCATGTATGAATGTGGTAAACGCTGTTATGTCCAGCGCTCACGCTGCAGGAGCTCTTCCTATGATGATTAAGTTTCCTGCACCGGACGGCATTGGACAGGCCGCAGACCCAAAACTGCCAATTGAGCCGTTAACTGCCGCCGTATCCAACTGCGACGTATGGATTGAATTCAACCAGAAATGGCTGCTCTATTCTACCCCATACCTGCGTGCAATTGAAGCAAACAAAAAAATGCGCTACATGTGCTTGGTAGAATATACCGAAGATGTTTTGATCCGTACTTTAAAAGATCTTAACAGCGAAAAGCTGGCAGCATTTATGAATAAGGTTGCTGATTTAAACAGAGCTGCAAAGGTGACTCGCATGACGACCCCTGCAGGGACTGACGTTACCTTTGAAACCAATCCGGAACACACAATTTTAGTAGATGCAGGTCTTGCTTCAAAGAGCGGTATCTACATGATGGCAGGTCAGCTCAACGTAGTACCTAAGTTTGGTTCTGTAAACGGAACCATCGTCTTCGACGGCACCGTTACTCCTCCTTTTGGAAGAAATCCTGATGTTCCTATCAGATTAACTGTAAAGAACAGCGAAATCGTAAAAGTTGAAGGCGGCGCAGACGCAAAAGCATACGAAAAATGGTTAAAGAGCTTTGACGATCCGGGCATGCTGAAGATGGCTCATGTCGCATACGGCTTCAATCCTGGCGCGCAGCTTTCAGGTAACGTTGTTGAAGACGAAAGAGTTTGGGGCGTTACGGAGTGGGGAATCGGTTATGTAAGCCCGATTATTGCTCCACCTGATGGTCAGCAGGCGATTTCTCATACTGACGGTATTTGTATCGATACTTCCGTATGGATTGACGGCGTTCAGATTATGGATAAGGGTAAAATGGTTGACCCTGAGCTGGAAGCAATGTATCCACACAACTAAGAAACCCATACCTTGCATAGTATCCTTTTGTATGATACTTCTGCCAAAAGGGCTTCGGATAATCCTCCGAAGCCCTTTTGGGATAAAGCTATTATAACATTCGATCTATCATCGTAAGCATGGTAATACAGGTATGAAACTGGACAATATCATCTTCAAATCCTAAAATCTGGCGCAATTTGTTAATACGATACCGAATTGTTGCTTCACTCTGCCCCATAAGATTCGCCGTCTCACGGTAAGAGCCTTTGCATTGTACAAACATTTTGCATGTATTAAACAAGGTCGAGTCATTTTCACTTCGATAGATAGAAATCAAAGATTTCAGGCTGTCATAGTAACTGTATAATTCACTGCTATCCTTCAACTTCATAATCAACGTCAAAATGGATTTGTTGTCATAGACAATTCTCTTTTCCTGGAGATAATAGGCGGTATCCAGGGCAAGAAGTCCCTCATCGAGGCAAAGATTCACTTCCTTCTTGGGGTGTACTGCACTGACCCCTGCCGTATAATTGGAAAAATACTGTTCCAAATAGTTACAAAAAATTGTTTGGATTTGATTAAGCTCCTCTTCACTGTCATGACTGATTAAAAAATAATGCAGATTATCGTGGAAAATATAGACGTCCTTCTGCCTTTTTAAAAAATACGCCATCAAATCATTCTCCATCATAGGTGAATGTAGATTTCCGCGAACAATAACTATTTGCAACAGTTTTTTAAATTTAGGATTAATACTCTCTAACACCCGTTTTTTCTCTGCATCGTTAAGCTTTCCTGTATGAATTTCATTTAATTTATTCCCATTAAAAATATGGTAATACTTCTGAATGATTATATTATTAATTGTCTCCATAATAGACGCATAAGAAACTGTCCAGCTCACCATAATCAATGGCAGCTTTCCTCTATTACACTGCTCTTTTATTTCTTCGGTAATCAGGTGCGCATTCTCATCTGTGATAATCAGCGCACTGCATTGAAAATTAACCAAGACCTGAATAAATTTCGTAAACTCCTGCGGCTGTGTTGCAAATTGATCGAGACCGGAGATATACAAATCTCCCTTTTTCACAATACTTTTGTCAAAGATGCCGGATTTCACCGAACAGTCATAGACAGAGGTTCGATTGACTACATTATCAAGATACTTTTTTCCTGCAAGAACCTTCGCATTTTCAAATAACGGCTGCTTTAAAATCAGTTCTATTGTGCACAACATAACCTTCCTGCCTACCTTTCTTTCCATTTTTCACAGTATACCACAGAAATCTCTGCGGTAGAAGTATCAAAAATTAACATAAGGGCTCCGCTCAATTCCTCAAATCATTGTAGCAGAACCCCCCTCTTTTACCATTTCCGAGAAGGAAACTCCGGTTTTCTCTTGTCATAAAATGCAGCAAGGCCTTCTTTTGCGTCTTCACTGGTGAAAGCTTTGTATCCAAGCAGTGCTTCCGTCTCAAAAGCCTGCTCCAGCGGGATTTCCCGCAGCTTCAGTACTGATTCTTTCGCAGTCTGCACTGCCGTCGTACTTAGAGTGCAAAATTTCTTTGCAATTTCCATTGCCTTATCCATCACGTCCTTCGGTGCAACAACATGGTTCAGCACCCCGTAGTCAAGAGCTGTTTTGGCGCTGATTTTCTCACCCATCAAAATCAGTTCCATCGCTCTGATGTAAGGAATCTGTCTTGCCAATCTCGCCAGAGTTCCTCCTGCCGGTACAATGCCTAAAGAAACCTCCGGAAGAGCAAATGTGGCTTCGCTGGACGCTACTCGGATGTCTGACGCCAGCATAATTTCAAAGCCTCCGCCCATACAGTGTCCATTGACTGCACAAATTACAGGTTTATACATATCCACATGCTTGAGATGGGCTGGATCCCATTCGTCAATATAATGACCCTGTCCTAAATAAGGAATGGATTCTGTCAAATCCGCACCAACACAAAAGGCTTTCTCTCCTGCGCCGGTTAAAATACACGCCGCAACTTGATTATCTGCCTGCGCCTTTTTAAAGGCTTCTCCTAAATCCTCATACATCTGCAGGGTGAGAGAGTTCAATTTCTCCGGTCTGTTAAATTTTATAACGGCAATCCCGTCTTTCACTTCATAAGAGATATTTTTCATTACAGAACTCCTTTCTCACGCAATCTCTCAATCTCCGATCCAGAAAGCCCAAGGAATTCTTTATAAACCTCCTGATTGTGCTGTCCGATTTCCGGTGCTTTTCCCGATGTATCGCACGGCGTTTTGCTCAGTTTAATCGGCGTTCCGAATAATTTCCCCTGCGCACTGCCGTATGTATAATCGATAAACATCTCTCTGGCATTGAGCTGCGGATCCTCCAGCACCTGATCAATTGCATGAATTGCTGTAAGTGGTAACTTGTCGGCAAGGGCGTCCTGCAGCTCCTGACATGTATAATTAGAAAACCATTCATTTATTTTAGGCAAAACTCTTCTCTCGTACACCTCTTCGTCAAAACGTTTCGGCATGGTGTCAATTTCAGGGTCGGATAAAAGCTCCGGCTCGCCGAAGAATTCGCAGGTAGTTTTCCAAAATCTGTCTGTATAGCCACCGAAGAAAACTTCCCCGTCCTTGGCTTTAAATTTTCCGTAAGGTCTGCAAAGGGGATGATCATTGCCGAGAGGCGTCTGCACCTTGCCTCCAACAGTATAATTGGACACTGCATTTTCCGTCAGCGCCAAAGAGGAGTCCAGCTGGGCTACATCGACAAGCTGCCCCTCTCCGGTTTTTTGGGCATGAATATACGCTGACAGTGTTCCAATGGCGCCGAAAAAGGTGGCTGCCAAATCGCCGATGATCGTTCCAATTCTAGTCGGTTCCCCTGGCATACCGTTCATAGACCAAAGACCGCTGAGAGCCTGACCGCTGTTATCATAAGCAGGCCATGAGGAGTACGGTCCCGTCTGTCCAAATCCTGAAATCGCAGTATATACAATTTTAGGGTTATATTTCTTTAAATCTTCATAGCCGACGCCCAGTTTATCCATCACGCCTGCTCGATAATTTTCAATGACAATATCTGCCTTTTCAACCAGCTCTCTAAAAAGCTCCTTCCCCTTCTCCTCTTTGAGATTTAAGGTAATGGCCTGCTTATTTCGATTATACTGTGCAAAAAAGGCGCTCTGTTTTTTCTCGCCGTCTACAAGATACGGCTCAAAGTCGCGGGTATAATCCGGGTCCTTCGGATTCTCGATTTTAATGACCCGTGCGCCTAAATCTGATAAAATCATAGTCGCATAAGGGCCTGCTACTACTCTTGTTAAATCCAGTACTGTTACACCTTCTAATGGTTTCATACCTATTTCCTCCATGAATTCGTACCGAAAAACCGTAATTTCTTCGATTTTCCGGTACCTACCCAAAATAAGATTCATTACTTTACAGAATATATTTTTTGTTTAACAACATACTTTCTATTTCTTCGCTCTCTTTTCTTCCATGTCGGCAAGATAGTATTTGCCCGGTGTATGGAAGAATTCATCCTGCAGCTTAACAACCTGCGGCACCAGCCAGATAACAGCAACCATATTCGGTATGATAAACAACGCATTAAAGAAGTCATTGAGCTGATATACCACGGTCAATTCCATACCGAAGGTTACAATAATCATCGTTGCAATTGCAATAAATCTCCATGCAACACCGGCTTTTGGTGTTTTAAACAGGAACTCTGCCTGTCTTTCATCGTAGAAAATAACCACAGTAATCGTCGTAATTACAAACAGTAACACGCAAATCGCTACAAAGTAATCTCCAGCCACACCAAAGACAGTGTGAAATGCCGCCTGTCCTAAAGCGCCGGCATCAATACCGGGCATCTTCCAAACGCCTGTAGTCAGCACTGCAAGCGCTGTAGCCGTACAAACTAAAATCGTATCTACGCCTACTTCAAAAACACCCCACATTGCCTGTCTAATCGGGTGATCAACATCTGCAGCCGCATGAGCTGACGGAGCTGAACCAAATCCCGCTTCATTGGAGTACACACCCCTTGCAGAACCCCAACGCAGCGCCAGCGCTACAGTGGATCCTGCAAAGCCGCCAACGGCCGCATGCGGTGCAAAAGCATACACAAAGATGCTTCCCAGTGATGGAAGAATTTCACCAGCATTAAGTACCAGAATGATAATTACACCTAACAGGTACAACGCTGCCATAATCGGCACTGCTTTTTCCATAACCTTGGCAATTCTTTTAATTCCGCCGAAAACAATAACTGCAACAATTACTGCAACGATAATACCGAATACTGTTCCGTTAATACCAAAAACAGAAACCTGCGCACTGGCAGACAAAGTCTGAGACGCTACAGACGGAATACCTGCAATCATGGTGAAAAATGCACAGAAAATAGCGATTGCATGTCCTGCCTTTTTCCCTCCGCATAACTCCTTTACATAGCTGAAAGCGCCGCCGACCCATTCACCTTTTTCGTTTTTAGTCCTGTACTTCATACAAAGCGCAATTTCAACATACTTTGTACAGCCGCCTACAATCGCAATAATCCACATCCAGAAAATCGCTCCGGGACCGCCTAAAGCGATGGCTACCGGCACACCTACAATGTTGGAGGCTCCGATGGAGGAAGCCAAAGCAAAGCAGAGCATGCTGCTGCAAAAGAAGAAATTTTATCATCTTCCCCTTTGGCAAACATCTTTCCAAAAGTCTGTGAACAGATGTAACGGAGTTTTGTAATCTGAGGAAAACCTAAGCGAAAACTCATATACAGTCCACCGCCAACGATTAAAATCAAAATGGGGAGCCCCCAAAACCAGTTCGCACATGCGACACAAAAATTTATAATACCTTGCATAGTAAATCCTTTCTATGTATCAAAAAATATATCCTGTAAATTTAAATCTCGATCCTTATATCTATTGTTTTTTCATTTTATCATATACACAATCACCGTCTAAATAGGTTTTTTCTACAACGATTTCATCGATGCGTTGTGGATCTATTGTAAAAATATCCTCAGATATAACTGCAAAGCTGGCACGATAGCCGGCGGTCAGCTGTCCCAGATTTCTAAAACCTGCAATCTCCGCACCCTCTTTGGTATACATGCGAAGAGCAGTTTCTACATCTATGCAGTTTTCTCTGCCGCAGTCCGTTCCGTCATAGGCAGTTCTTGTTACTGCACATTTTATGTTTGGAAACGGATTTGACGGTTCTGCCCAGGATGTGGCCGGTGCGTCTGTGGACAAGGCTACTTTAACCCCACGGGCAAGCAAATGCTTAATCGGATAAATTTCCTTTATCCACTCCATTCCCAGATTGTTCCGATAGCTTTCAATCTCCGCATACATGAAAATACTTTGGGTGGAAAATGCGATGTTTTCCCTCGCCGCCCTGTCGATGGCCTGCTCTGACGGATCAGTGATATGTTCCAGCCTTATAGACGGCTTATCTGAAAGCCACTGACCCTCTCTGCATGTAATTTCAGTCATACGGTCGATGGCACGTTTTCCCATCGTGTGTACCGAAAGCTGGCAATGATTCTTCTTACAAAAGGCTATCGCACTTTCTACTTCCTCATCGCTGCAGACTGAAATGCCGTACTCCGTATCGCTGCCCAAATAAGGTCTATCCATCCAGGCAGTCCTGCCGCCTACGCTTCCATCACCGATCAATTTGATTCCGGCTTTGCGGATTTGCCGCTTTGGCTCTGCAATTTCCTCGCTCCATTTAAACTCAGGATTTTTACGAATTAAATCCCAAATATAATACATGGCTACATCTTGCTTAAAGCCTCTCTTTGCGGCTTCCTCATAGTACTCAAAATAGTCCACAGAGTCCAGATTTCCCATATCCGTCACAGCTACAATGCCCTGTGAAAGCAGTAGTTCTCCCAAAGAAACAAGACTTTCGATGACCTGCTCTTTGGATTTTTCCGGCAAAATCTCCCCAACCAGATGTCTTGCATTTTCTTTTAAAATGCCTGTAGGCTCGCCGTTTTCATCTCTGTCGATTTCCCCGCCCGGCGGGTCAGGTGTATCCTTTGTAATTCCGGCAAGTTCCAGCGCTTTACTGTTCACACTGCGAATATGGGAGCAGGAACGAAGCAGCTCCACAGGATATTCTGTCGTCGCTTTGTCCAAATCCCATCTGTTTGGGCTGCGGTGCTCTGCAAATTTTTCTTCGTCATAGCCCCAGCCCTGAATCCATTGATTTGGTTTGCTATCGCTGCTTTTCTCTCTGATAACCTCCGTAAGTTCTTCTATAGAATGTACCTTTGGAGGCAGACAGGAAATTTTAGCGGCACAGTCCGCCAAAATGACGGGGTGCATATGGCTGTCCACTAGGCCCGGTATCACCCGCTTCCCGCCTAAATCCGTAACGGGATATCCTGTTTCCGGCAAGTCCTCCTGTTTTCCAATCCATGAAATAACGCCGTCCTCTACCACAAAGCATTCTTCAAAAGGCTCCTTTGTATCTGCGGTAAATACCTTACCGTTTATGAAAACTTGATTACTCACTTTGTTCGCTCCTTTTTATTATGCCTTTTGATAGCGGTCAAATAATTCCTGTGCGTACTCTAATCTGACGTTTTTCTCCGTCACCATTTTCGCTACGATCTTCTCTAAGATCTCGCCCTTTGCGCCTACTGTATTTGCCAGATTTCTAGCGTGCAGAGACATATGGCCTCTCTGAATACCTTCTGTTGCCAGAGCCTTCATCGCAGCCAGATTATTTGCAAGACCTGCTGAGGCGATAATCTGTCCCAGCTCTGCCGCTGTCTTAACGCCCAAGATTTTTACAGCTGTCTGTGCCGCAGGGTGAATCTTTGTCGCTCCGCCTACAAGACCTACTGCCATTGGCATTTCAATACAACCAACCAAATCACCGTTTTCATTTTTCTCCCATGTGGTCAAAGAAGTGTATTTTCCATTTCTTGCTGCATAGGAATGGGCACCTGATTCGATGGCTCTAGTATCGTTTCCTGTTGCCATTACTACCGGAATAATGCCGTTCATGATGCCTTTGTTGTGGGTAGCCGCTCTATATGGGTCTGCCGCGGCAAAGGCATATGCGTTGATAATCTTATCTGCAACTTCCTCACCGCCGATAGCTTCTTTCTTCCATACTGCTCTGGATCTGACGATTCTGTGGTCAGCCAGGTTGGATAAAATTCGCAGCTCTGCAACGCCGCCTGTTAATTTTTCAATATATGGAGATACCGCTTCAGCCATGGTATTTACGGCATTTGCACCCATTGCATCTAAAGTGTCAACTAAAAGGTGTACAATGACCATCGGTCCTACGATTGAGTCGATGACTCTAACCTCTACATCCTTTGCGCCGCCGAACTTAACTAAAACCGGATCCTTTTCATTACAGATTTTGATAATCTCTTCCTTGTTTTCCAAAATAGCGCTCTTTGCAGCAAAAGGGCGTCGCCATGTCAAGGATTTGAATCTGCGCAATCATAATATTTCCAGAAGTGCTTGCAACAAAGCCGCCTGCGCCTCTTGCCATTTTTGCGGCATTACTGCAGGCTGCAATAACAGAGGGCTCTTCTGTAACCATAGGAATCACCACATCCTTACCGTTGATGACAAAGTTGATTCCAACGCCCATAGGCAAAGCAAATTTTCCGATTACATTTTCCACCATATGATCTGCTTTATCCATATCTAAAGCGTCTGCATTCTTAAGAATCTCCTGCTCCTTGGCGGAAAGCGCTGCGAACTCCGCAACTTCTTTCATTCTTTCTTCTACGGATAATTTGAAAAATCCTGAATAACTGCTTGTTTTCATTTCTTTACTCTCCTAACTCTTTCATTGAGGCGGTAAAGGAGTCCAGGGTTCTTCCCAGAATTCTTTCCACCATCTGCTCAATTTGGTAACACTTCTTTTCATCAATCCCTGTTTCAATACCCATTGTATTTAACATAGATACGAAGTCGCATGTTTCCACAAGGCCTGTACGCTTTGTATCAAAGTAATATGAGCCAATCCCTTTCACCGGCACACGGTCTACAATATTTGCTACCTGACCGCCGATTCCGCCCAGGGTGCAGTCAAAGGTTTCAACGCCTGCTTCCATCGCCGCATAGTAGGACGCCATTCCCATTCCTCTCACATCGTGCACATGGAAAGAATGCATGGACGTATCCGGATAGGCTTTCATCACATGTGAAAAGTAGTTATAAACCCTCTCCGGATCTGCAATGCCGTCAGGATCGGAGTGTTCAATCTCGTCAAATCCGATATCAAAGGCTCTGTCTACAAATTCATATGCCCTTTCTATAGGGACTTCTCCCTGAATCGGACAGCCGAAAATGGTTCCGATATTCGCAAAGACTTTTTTAATTCCCAGGGAATGGAGAAATTTTACGTTCTTCTCCGCCTCAAGGAAAAGCTCTTCATGGGTTCTGTTCATATTCTTTCTGGCATAAGCCTCGCTGGTCGCCAGCTGTCCGCAGAGAACTCTATCTATCTGAACACCTTCTTCAAGAGCCTGCGCAACTCGCTCGCAAGCCTTTGTATTCAGCGCAAGAACCGTGTACTCCACATCCTCACGGTGAGGAAGACATTTCAGAACTTCTAAAATGTCTTTGAATTGGGGCACGTACTTAATATGACTGAACGTGCCGATTTCAATCCGCTTAAAGCCGGCATTCATCAGTCTTTCCGCAATCCAAAGCTTCGCCTCAGTTGGCACAAACAGCTCTTCATGCTGAAATCCGTCTCGAAGAGTTACATCAATTACATCAATCTGTTTTGGTAAATTCTTCTTCACACTTTCATCTCCTTCAATTCCTTTTTACGATTACCTATCGCAAAGGGTATGCCAACCGAGAATTCTAAAAAAAGCACAACAAAAAACGCTTGAATTTCAAGCGTTTCATTGATTTTACATATTTATTGCAGCTTGGTTCCATCCTGGAATATCTGTAAAAAAATATTTATTTATAAAAATATTTTTATAAATAAATATTTTTTATGGGATATGCCCAGCTTTTTTAAGCGATACTGCAGCTTTTGCGGCGAGATATCAAGGCGTGCTGCCACATCACTCAGTTTTTCTTCCTGCTCCATTATCATCTCTATAATTTCTTTCTCATAGGCTTTAAGCATATCCTCTAAGCTGTGCTGACTGCCCGGCTCTATTTTTTGAATTCCCAGCGGTGCAGGTTTATGCTCCGGTATTTTTACCTTCTGTTCATCACTGATTGTTTTTACAAGCTGCATTCTTCGAAACAAAGGATTTACACTTTCCAAACTAATTTGCGCCTTCTTCTCAAGATTAAATGCGCTTTCGATGATGTTTTTCAGTTCCCGCACATTACCCGGCCAATCCCATTGAACAAAAACCTGCTCAGTTAAAGAACTGATACCCTTAATGCTCCGATTCATCTTTTCATTATAATAAGCGATAAAATGCTCCGCCAAAAGAAGAATATCCTCTGGTCGCTGTCGCAAAGGCGGAATTTCAATCTGGAGAACGCAAATGCGATAATACAAGTCCTCACGAATCCGCTTTTCTCTCAAAAGTTTTTCCAAAGGCTCGTTGGTAGCACAAATCAGCCTCACATTAAACGGAATATCTTTGCTGCCCCCGATTCGTCTCACTTTTTGTTCTTCAATTGCTTTCAAAAGTTTTGCCTGCATCCCTAAGTCGAGGGAATTGATTTCATCAAGAAACAGTGTGCCGCCGCTTGCCATTTCAAAAAGCCCTTCTCTGGACTCTGCCCCGGTAAAGCCGCCCTTTTCCGTTCCGAAAAACATACTTTCCAAAAGATGTGGGGGAATCGCTGCACAGTTTTGTGCAATGAAATTCTTGGCTCTTCTCTTTCCCTCTGAATGGATTGATTCAGCAATCATCTCTTTCCCGGTGCCTGTTTCCCCGTAAATCATCACCGGAGAATCGCTGTTGCTGACTTCTAAAATCAACGCCTTGATTTCTTCCATTTTTTTATTCTGCGTAATAATATCGTCTGTTACATACAGCTTCTGCTTAATATACTCCGAAGTCTTTAAATTCTGCAAATAGAGAAGCTGCGCCACATTAGCAGCGCCTACAATCAAGCCATTTTCCACAATCGGATAGGTACTGCCTCGAAGTACCATCAATGCTTCCACGTTAAGACCTGAGGCTCGTCTATGGACATTTTTCCCGTCTTAAGAGTCTGCAATACAGTGCTTGTCTCTTCAGATAATTCTTCATAAAAATCCGTCAGGTGTTCGCCTATAATCGACCTCTCCCACTCCGGAATGACAGAATTAGACATTCTTCCAAACCATGTGCTGTATTCCACAATCCCATTCTTATTGACAATTAGAATACCATCATATTTGGTGTTATCAATCTGCATAATTTGATTCAGTTTGTTAATAAGTCCGCCCATGAAGAAATCTTCTTTTTCAGCGATTTACGTACCTAACGTTGATATTAGTATACCATGAGTAGAAGCCTATTTCCAATAAGGAATTTTGCTGGATACTTATTCTTCCATCTCTAAATTCAGGCGCTGTAAAATATCTCTAATAATGCCTTCGTCCTGAATAAAATTGATATCAAAACATTTTGCTGTAGCTCCACGTTGCTAATTTCCTCAAATAAATAAGCATTGCTTGTAATAAATCGCCGCATTTCTACAAAGCACGTATAATACCAATGCTTGCCAGCATCGCCTCACAACGATTTTGCCTTTTAAATTACAATCATACGATTAGCACATCTTGACGAAGTTTCCAGTAGTTTTGGTTATATTTTCTCAAAAAAATTTTACATTTTTTTATAAAAACCAATTTGACCCATTATTTTTCAACGATAACTATTTCATATTTCCATAAAATTTCTAACCGTTTTTATCTTCTCCTACTGGACAAACCGCCCTGTCTATGGTAAAATTTAGAAAATCATGTAAAATTAAAGAAAGGACAAGATTGCAATGAAAAAGAAAGTATTTCGTTTAATTGGACTGCTTTTAATCGTTATGATGGCAACCACATCACTGTCCTTTGCCGCCACGTCCAAGCAGACTCCAATCACCAAGCCTACCGTCACCGTAAAGAACATAGACGACAATTACCTGAAAGTTTCATGGAGCAAACGCACCAAGGCAGTCAAATACAATGTTTACCGCGCCACGTCCAAGAGCGGCACTTATAAAAAAATCGCTACTACTACCAGAACCTACTACAACGACAAAACCGTTGATAATAACAAGACCTACTACTATAAGGTTAAAGCACTCGGTAAGTCTTCCAAATATAACAGCAAAATGAGCATCCCTAAGTCCGGCAAAATCAGTTTCGCTGGAGAAATCCGGGTATCGAAAGAATACTTTAACCTGACGCCGGAAAATCCGTCCTTTAAGATTTATGTCAAAGGAATTAATACTGAGGACGATTTAACCTTAGCTTATGACGATTACTATATCGAACTAGAAATTGAGGATGCCAATGACACAGGCTGGTATCCGATCACCGTAACCTGTCTGCTTGCGCCAGAGGATTATTATTCCGGAGAGGAAACAGAAATCGAACTCTACTTTGAAAAGCACGAACGTCTTTATAAGAAAATCGTTACTGTTTACTTCTTCGAAAATGAAGGCGAACTCGCCGCATAAACATATGAATGACAACATTAAAAGGGACCGGCTCAAGATGAGTCAGTCCCTTTCTATTACTTTAGCTGCGCAGAAATTCTAAAAGTGACGCAGGTTCTAATTTATAAACCAGCTTGCGTCCCTCTTTTTCGATAGCGATAGGTACACCAGAGTTGATCAAATCCATAACATATGAGTGCGCAGCAGATACCCCAACCCGCAAAAGTCCGGCAAGCTGGCTTTTACCTAAAGGCTCGTTGGAAAAGATTGCATTCTGTATCAAAAACCATAAAACATCAATGGTTCTTCTGCGCTCGTTTTCATTACATCCGTCATATTTTATTTTCAGCGCTTTCCTATATGCATTCAGCATATCTCTTCCCTCTTCCAGCTTCTCTATGAGCGAATCAATTGACCTTTCTACAACTTCAGAAAAATAGATGAGAAAATAGGTCAGTTCTCCTCTGTTCAGCCCATTGTTACAAATATCAAAAGCTTTATAATACTCGCTTTTGTTCTCCTTAATAGTGTAGGCAAGGCGAAGAGCAGTCAGCGTGTTGAACTCTTTTTTCAAAAGATAACTGCTCAGGAATCTGCTCAATCTTCCGTTTCCGTCATAAAATGGATGCACGTAGCCAATCATGTAATGCAAAATAGCAACCTTATGAAGGTTCAGAATGTCCTGCCGCTTAAAAAGCGCCAGCGTCTGATCTATATATTCGATGATTTTCTGTTCTGGATAGACGCCTTTGTGTTTTACCTGCTGCGTACCAGAGATAACTTCCGCCAAATCTTTTCTGAAAATCTCTCCGTCCGGCCAGTTTGGCTTCTCAATCTCAGCAAGAACAATTTCGTCATACAGATTCCGAACATCCTGACTCGTCTCCAGGGCAATTTCATAAGGTGCACTCCCATTCTCCAGGAACATGTATTTTTCAACGAGTCCGGCGAACCGTCCTTTCTTGGGTGCATGCTCATCTGTCTCCATGACGCTGATAATTTCTTTGCGCGTACTTCTTATTCCTTCGATATCGTTAGTAATGATAATTTCATCGATCAGGCAGTTTCTCTCGTAAAACTTATATGCGACCCCAGGAAGCACAGCGCAGAGCTTTTCAAGCTGCGCAAATTTTTTATAAAGGCGTGCCATCTGCAACGCAAATTCCGGGTGATTCACATAAAAGGCCTCATAGTCACCAATCTGAAAACCCAGAGAAATCGTATCCGCTCGATTTTTTCGTGCAGCAAATTCAGTCTCAAAAATATCTTTATTTTTATAATAAATCTTACTCAGAAGTTCATAACCCATAAAAATACGTCCTTTCAGATAGTTTTTACTATATTTTATCATCTAACTATCAAAAAATCAATATTTTCGAGAGTTAATTTTATTATATGCGATTTTCCTGAAACATATTCTTCTTTTTGAGACTTTTCGCTTACGCTTTCCGCACTCTCCCCAGCACCACATATACGCCAATGAGAATCACCACAGCGCCGCCAAGCACCAGATACATCGCAGGCTCTGTGACCTCGTGTCCGCAAAATTCAAGATTACTGTCAAAAGCGCCGCGCAAACCGTCCACCGCCTGAGAGGGCAGCACCTCCTCCATGGCTTCATATGTGCCGCGCATCAGGTGGCTGTGCAAAAGCGCAGTGCCATAAGTGCCGGGCAGAAATGAAATAAATTTTTGAATGCCTTCTGAAAACTGAGAAACCGGCATATAGGCGCCACAAATAAATCCGTATCCTGCACTGACGATTGTGCCGACCGCAGACATCTGACCCTGCGTTGAAAGAAAGTGGTTAATCACTGACGAAAGCGCCGTGCCAAACATGGTCAACAGCACCACATCCAGACAAGTCAAAAGCACATCTTCCCCTGACAAATACCATCCCAAACTCCTCAGATAAACAAGGCACGCGCCCAGCGCCACAACGCATATGATCAGCGTAGAGATTGCCGTGGAAATATAATATCCCATAGCAAGAGTGCCGTGACCAACCGGCGCCATGGTCAAATCGATCCTTGCACCCGTCACCTTATCCTGTACCATCAGCATGTTAGCACAAAAAGCCACAGTCACACAGCAAACCGCTAGAAGGGAGGAAAAAAGCCAGCCGCCAACAAATCCCTCGACCAAACTGCTATCCAGCTCTGTAACTCCAGGAATATCAGCAACAGTCGCATCCAGACTATCCCGGTACACATTGCCCAAAAACGTTACAAATAGCACCAGCAAAATCAGCGGTGTAATCAGCGATGTGAAGAACATTCCCTTATCCTTAAAAAACAACTTTGTGTTTCGCCACACTAGCGCATTTAATCCCTTCATTTTTCTTCCCCTCCTTGTAGAGCCTTGCCCGTTACCGCAAGAAATACATCATCCATTTTTCCCTTCGTAATCTCATAATCCGTAAAAAGCTTCGGCTTCGCTACAATAAAACTCGTTGCCGCCGCTGTATCCGCAACCGTCAGCCGGTAGCCACCAGGTACTTTTTCATACGGCACACCAAAACCTGCTGCTTGCTCCTCTGAGATACCATACATGATAATAAAGTCACCTGTATAAGCGTTCTTCAGTGCAAGTGGCGTTCCCTCCGCAGCAATTTTTCCGCTGTCCAAAATCACCACATAATCCGCCTCTGCCGCTTCCTCCATGTAGTGGGTTGTCAGAAATACCGTCATGTTCTCTTTGCGGCGAAGTTCGCGCACCACATCCCAAAGAAGCCTTCTCGTCTGTGGATCAAGACCCGTCGTCGGCTCATCCAGCACCAGAATGCCAGGCTTATGTAAAAGCGCCCTGGCGATATCAATGCGCCGTCTCTGACCACCCGAAAGCTTTCCCACGGTTCTCTTCAGCAGATCGCCGAAATCCAGCAGCTCTGCAAGCTCTGCGAGTCTTTCCTCAAAGGCTTTTCCGCAAATACCGTAAAGCGCTGCTCTGCTTTTCAGATTGTCGCGCACAGAAAGCGCTTTATCCAGCACCGAATTCTGAAACACTACGCCCAGCTCCCGCTTTACAGCACTCATACTTTCATCGGTATTTTTGCCATCGACAAGTACCGTTCCGGCGTCTTTCGAAAGCTGACCGCAAATAATGGAAATCGTCGTGCTCTTGCCTGCACCGTTGACACCCAGAAAAGCGAACAACTCTCCCTCTTTCACGTGAAAGCTCAAATCCTGTACCGCCTTCACATCACCAAAGCTTTTGCTCAGATGTTCGATCTCAATGATATGCTTCATCTCTTTCCCTCGTTTCCTTTAATTCTTTATTGATTGTATCTGCAATTTTTTGATCGCCCAAATAGGTCAGCCACCGTACCAAACCATCAATAACTAACACTGTGATAAAAAAGAGAACCCCTCCAATCAAATCCTCATACATATTAATGATTCTGCCCGCCGTCATCAAAACCGCTAAAAGCAAAATCGTATGTGCAATAGTGCGATTCTTCCATTGTTTCGTGCTCAGTTCTTCTCCGCTGTAGTAAACAGCGCCCGGCAAAATTGCAAAAATGGAAAAAATTCCACAATGCCAAAGATAATCAATTTCCAGCATCATAATCGGCGGCGTATTAACAAATTTACAGAAAAATAAGGTCGCCGCCATGGTGCATGTATAACATATGAAAAATTGCAGCAGCATCATTCGCACTAATTCTCGCATATTCATATCTATCGTCCTCCTATAGTCCCATTTTCTTTTTCAAAGCATTGACATACTGCCTTGAAACGATAACCTTTTCGCCGTTCAGCAGTGTCACTTCAAACCGTCCCGAAAGGGACGGCTTAATAAAGTCAATTTTATCCCCATTGAGTACCATGGATTTGGATGTTCTCAAAAATTTAGTTTCAGCGCTCAGCCTTTCGAACTCATAAAGCCTTAATTTACTTTCAAAGACGCAGTCTTTACAATATAGAAAGGACTTTCCGTCCACAACTTCAAAATAGTATACCTCATCAAAAGAAAGGCGATGAATTTCCCCATTGCGATAAGCTGTAAGACCGGACTGTAAATTTTCTATCTGATGCACCAGTCTCTGCAAATCATCGCTGACCTCATAACATCGGAGGATAATTTCTTCTTCCTGCCCTTTTGCTATTTGTTCTACCCTGATTCTCACATTCCACCTCCTGCACCAATCCTATCACATCCCTAAAAAGAAGTAAACAACGCAGCAATAAGCTGTAGAAAATCCGCCTTAAGTGGTAATACGCTCATAAAAATGCGAAAAATGTCGAAAATACGCTCATGAAAATGTGATTTTCATAAAAAATACGCTCATGAAAGTGTTGTTCTTTTCTTAACATCGTGTTACACTATACCTGAAAGGAAAATTATCATGAAATACTTAGAACGAAAAGCTGACAAATATCTGCTTTCCTGGAAAGCTCAGCCAAGCCGCCTTCCCCTTATCATAAAAGGTGCAAGGCAAATTGGAAAAACAGAAACAATTCGCAAATTTGCTTTTGAAAACTACGATCATGTTGTAGAAATCAATTTTGTTACAGAACCAAAGTATAAAACCATCATCGAAAATGGATTTTCTGCTGATGAAATTGTCAAACTTATTACCCTAATTGATCCAAGCAAGAAATTTTATGCCGGAAAAACCCTTCTCTTTTTTGATGAAATTCAAGATTTTCCTGAAATAGCAACATCTTTAAAATTTTTCAAAGAAGATGGTCGATTCGATGTTATCTGCTCTGGCTCTCTTTTAGGCATCCAATACAAGCACATTGCCAGTATCAGTGTCGGCTATAAAATGGATTATCAGATGCACTCTTTGGATTTTGAGGAGTTCCTCTGGGCAAAGGGATATTGCTCTGATACCACAGATGACATCCTTTCCCACATGCTGAATGGAAAAGCCTTTTCATCATTAGAATACGATATCTACTCAAAACTATTTTTGGAATTTTGTATTCTCGGCGGCATGCCCAATATTGTATCAAAATACATTGAGCAAAATCATTTTCAGGACTCCCTCGCCCTGCAGAGGCAGCTGCTGATTGACTATGAAAGCGATGTCAGAAAATATGCAGAGGGCCTTGACCAAACTAAAATCATTAACGTCTATCGCTCTATCCCTGCGCAGCTTGCAAAAGAAAACAAGAAATTTCAGTATTCCAAAGTGGTAAAAGGCGCCCGGTCAAAGGAATACATAGGGTGTATCGACTGGCTCAGCGACGCAGGGCTCATTAACATTTGCTACTGCATGAGTTTTCCAGAACTTCCTTTAAAAGGAAACATTGATGAAAATAAATTCAAAGTATATGTTTCCGATACAGGGCTTCTCGTTGCCTCCCTTGACGATGAAGCACAAGAAGATTTGCGTGCCAATAGAAACCTCGGTGTTTACAAAGGTGCATTATATGAGAACTTTGCTGCGGAAGCTTTGATCAAGCAGGGATACAGTCTGTATTACTATAAGAAGGAAAACTCGACATTAGAAGAAGATTTCTTTATTCGTTCAGCAAACGAACTGATTCCCGTCGAAATCAAATCAAATCACAACCGCTCTAAATCTTTGCAGCAGTTGATTACAAGCGAACACTATCCCGATATTTGCCATGGAATCAAATTTACAGCTGGAAATATCGGTCATAACGATCCAATTTACACCTTTCCGTACTTCTGTCTGTTTATGCTAAAACGCTTTATGAGCGAGCAGCAGTTTTTTCAATAATTAAAACCCCTGACGGTACAGCATTATCATCATTGCCGCTGCCCCAGGGGTTTTACTATTTCACAATTCAAACTGCCTATGCTGTTTCTGCAAACCTTTTCACAAAGCGCAAAATCAGTTCTACACACTTCTCCATTTCCTGTACATTGGCAAACTCTGTGACTGCTCAGTATCACAGCAAATACATAAGCCAGCACGTAGTTACCCTCACCCCAGCAATTGCAAGCCATTGCCCCATGATAGGGAATCAAAAACAGAATAAGGCTGCTTCTCAGGTTGTCGATATAGCGTATTCTCTCCATAAAACCTCACCGGTACGCAAAACTACATCTTAATCTTCCTACAAATATTATCCAGCTTCTCCTCTACTTTCTGCACATCTCCCTGGGAACACAGCAAAATCAGCTTATCGCCGCCCCGCAGCACGGTACTGCCGCTGGGCACGATTTCCCTACTCTCTCGTTCCACAGAGACTACCAGACAGCCCGGCGGCAGCAGCATTTTTTCGATCTTTTCACCGTCCATACGGCTGCCGATATAAACCTGCGCTTCCATCAGCACCTTGTGTCCGCGGGTTTCCTCTGTAGTCCCGTAAGCTGTCTGCTTTGAAAGCATGCGAGAAAGAAGCTGATCGTAAATAGGCTTTCCATGGAGCAGGTCCGCTGTAATATAAGCAGCCAGCGCCACTGTCGCAACAGAAAGGAAATTTTTAAAGTCACCTGACATCTCCGTAATCAGAATGATACCGGTAACCGGCGCACGCACAATTGCAGAAAACAGTCCCGCCATGCCCAGGATTACAAAATTGGCAAGGTAAATATCCTCGAATCCGAAAATATTTCCGGCTCCCACTGTAAAGAGCCCGCCACTGATTGCGCCCAGTACCAAAAGAGGCAGAAATATACCGCCCGGCACGCCGGAGCCGAAGCTCATCATGGAAAAACAGAATTTCAGTATCAAAAGCACCGCCAGCATAGACAGTCCAAAGTTTCCGGCAGCAACTTCCGTTACCAGCCCATGACCGCTGCCAAGGGCGTAAGGAAAAAATGCCGCCAGTCCTATAACGCAGACGAAAGGCACTGCAATGCGCATAGAGCGCCGCGGCAATCTGTCATAAGCATCCTGCACCTTTGCAGTGACCCAGTTATAAAATACGCCGAAGACGCCCAGCGCAATCCCCAGAAGAATAATCATCCAGTACCGGGACAGCGGCAGTTTTCCCTCTACAGACAAGCCGAATACCGGGCTAAGCCCAAAGATATAGGAAGAAACAAAATCGCTGGCAATGGACGCCGCCATGGTGGACAGCAGTATTTCCGTGGAAAAATTTTTATGCAGTTCTTCCAGAGAAAAGACCACGCCGGCAAGAGGTGCACCGAAAGCGCCGGCAAGACCTGCACCAGCGCCGCAGGTCATGAGCATTTTCTCCTCAGTGCGAAGTCTGCCCGACAGACGTGAAAAGCCCTTTCCAACCATAGCCCCCAGCTGAATGCTCGGGCCTTCACGACCGAGAGAAAGTCCTGCGCCGATTGCACAGACGCCGCCGATAAACTTGGCACAGATGACTTGCCACCAGTTTTGTTCCATCTGTCCCAGCAGCTCCCCTTTGACCTGGGGAATGCCGGAACCGGTGCACAGAGGCACCCTGCGGCTTGCGTACCAGACCACTATATAAGCGCAGATCAGCGCTGCCAATGCGCAAATAAGGCTGCTCACCCCACCAGTTTTCACTGCAAGAAGAACAGAGCCTCTGAGAGACTCTGCCTGTTCAAGACCCATGCGGAAAGAAGATACCAATAGCCCGGTCAAAAGACCGACCCCAATCCCCTCTACAATGAGCCTGTATTTTGAAGTTTCAAATCGTTCTAACGTAATTTTCGTCTTGTTCTTCATCTTAATTCGTATATAAGTTAGTGGTAACGTATTCCGGGTCGCAGGTTACATCAATGCCCAGAGCGCGCAGTGTCTGCTCGTCACGGTCACTCAAAATCGCAGTGCAGTGGGCACGGCAGCCTTTCAAAAGCGGCAGCTTGCTGACTGCAACGGATGCAAATGGATTCTGTGTGCCGGATACGGTCAATGCCATGAGAACCTCTTCGCAGTTCAGGCTTGTCCTATCATAGTCCAGAATATCTGTCTTCAGCTTCTGGGTAGTTTCTAACACCTGCGGTGTGATAATCAGCATGTCATCGGCAAGACCGGATAATTTCTTAATCGCGTTGAGGATTGCCGCTGCTGCCGCAACCATACGGCGGGAGCTTCTTCCTGTTACAATAGAACCGTCCGGCATCTCGATTGCCATAACGACCACATTTTCGTAGCGCTTGTCGCAGTTTCTCTTTTTCTCAGCGTAATCTCTGGCAGGCTGCACCACCTTACGGTCGGACACATCTTTGCCCACTTCTTTCATCAAAAGCTTCGCCCGTTCCAGACAGCCCTCAGAAATAATCCCTTTCTTGTAATCAACCTCTGCCAAAAGATATCTTCTGATGATCTCCTGACAAGCGGCTTCACGACAGACTTCATCATCATTGATGACAAAACCGATTCTATTTACACCCATATCGGTCGGAGATTTATACTCGGCTTCCTCGCCTGTAATCTTTTCGATGATTCGCTTTACAACCGGAAAGACCTCTAGATCGCGGTTATAGTTGACTGCCGTTTCCCCATAGGCTTCCAAATGGAAAGAGTCGATCATGTTAACGTCCTTTAAATCCACTGTTGCTGCCTCGTAAGCAATATTTAGAGGATGCTTCAGCGGCAGATTCCAAATCGGAAAGGTTTCAAACTTAGCATATCTCGCCTTAGTTCCTCTGATAAAATCATGATAAAGCTGGGAAAGACTGGTCGCCAGCTTACCGCTGCCGCCTCCAGGTCCTGTAATCACAACCAGCGGTTTAGAAACCTCAATATATGGATTTGCACCGTAGCCCTCCGGGCTTACGATGGTGTCCACATCGGTCGGATATCCTTTTGTGAATCTGTGTTTGTAGGTTTTGATATTGCGGCGTTCCAGTTTGTTAATGAACGTATTGACAGCCGGCGCATCCTCGTATCTGGTTACAACGACGCTGTTGATGGCAAGATCGTACTTTCTGAAGGTGTCGATGAGACGCAGAACCTCCAGGTCATATGTAATACCGAAATCCTGACGAGTCTTGCTGGTCATAATATCGCCTGCATAAATGCAGATAATAATCTCCGCCTGATCTTTCATATGCTGCAGAAGCTTAATCTTCGCATTTTCATCAAATCCCGGCAGCACGCGCATCGCATGCTTATCGTGAACCAGCTTGCCGCCGAACTCCAAATAAAGCCTTTCTGCATTACCGTGATTAATTCGCTCTAAAATATACTTCGACTGCTCTTCAATGTACTTTTCTGGATCAAAACCTTTTTTTAACATGAATTCCTCCGTTCTTTATCTATTTGTGTTACTTTATGAAAATTTTATATTGACAACTGCACTGCCCAAAGCACGGTTGTAACTATCATCGCAGCGATGATGAGCACCACCAGCACCTGTGCGATTCGTCTTCTTTTCTTATCCATCTTGTAAATCCCCTTTCCTGCTGTTTCACTGAGTTACTTCGATTTTCAGTTTGTTGCGCCCTTCCGCAATACCTCCAAGATTCACCTGATAGTCAATGCAGATATCTCCGAATCCGTCTTCCGACAGGTTATTTTCAACCTCATTGGTCAAAAGCTCCATCTCCAAATTTCCATAGGGCGTGTGATAGCTGCTGCTAAAACGCTTTCCTTTTTCAAATACCAGTTCCGTGCCAGCCCCTGCGCCGCTGCCAATTCTGCGCATACGAATGCAGTCATCGGTCAGCTTCAGGGTCGTCTTGCAGCCCGGAAAGCCGGAAAATTCGCTCTCGTCATACATCAAATATCTTGCGCCGTCGCGCTCGTACAGTTTCCCCTCAGTAATGAACTCCATGCGGTCTTCGTCATTCTCAGAGAACTGTCTGCCTGTTATTTTTAGCATAATATCTCTCATAACCAAACTCCACAATCCTTTCAATCAATTCTGTAAATCCGACGCCCATTTCTTCCCACATCTTCGGAAACATGCTGTATTTGGTAAAGCCGGGTATCGTGTTAATCTCGTTTATGTAAACTTCTCCAGTTTTTTTATCTACAAAGAAATCAATTCTGGAAAATCCGCTGCAGTCACAAGCCCTATAAGCTTCTTTCGCCAGAGTGCGAATTCTTTCATAGGTCAGTTTAGGAAGCTGCGCCGGAATGGAAATCTCCGTACCCGAATCGTCGGTGTACTTGGCGGCATAATCGTAGAAATCAAGCTTTGCAACGATTTCTCCCACTGCGGCAACCTGCGGCTTGTGATTTCCGATAACACCGGTTTCTACCTCTCTGCAGTCGATCCCCTCTTCAATAATAATACGCCTGTCATATTTTGCAGCAAGGAGAAGCGCCTGCCTCAGCTCATCTGCATTTCTTACCTTGGAAATGCCCACGCTGGAACCCATATTGGAAGGCTTGACAAACATGACATACGGCAATTCTGCTTCAATGTCCGCTATGATTTCCTCCATGTGTTCTGCAAGGTCTTCGCTGTACACCAGCTTGTATCTGCTGGTCGGAAGCCCCGCCTCTTCAAAGATTTTCTTTGCGGAAACTTTATCCATACACAGCGCCGATGCCAGCACCCCGCAGCCGGCATAAGGCATATCCAGCATTTCAAAAAGTCCCTGAATCGTGCCGTCCTCGCCATAAGGTCCGTGAAGCACCGGAAAGATAAAATCTGCAAGGTCCTTTAGCTGAGATACTGTAATGTCCTCAGCTGTTTCCTCCCATGCTCCGGAAGGAATCTCCGAAAGCTCGCCCAGGTACAGCTTCCACTGACCTTCTCTCGTAATTCCAATCATGACCACCTGATACTTATTTCTGTCGATGGCTTCGATGACTGAAGCTGCGGACAGCAGTGATACCTCGTGCTCGCCTGAACGGCCGCCAAAGATTACTCCTATTCTTTTCATAATAATCCCCCTACCTTACATTTGCTCATAAATACGCTCAAGATGCGCTTTGTCAAAGAAATATTTCTTCTCGCAGAACTGGCACACAAGCTCAGCCTGCCCGTCTTCATCGATAATCTCACGCAAATCCTTTCTGCCGATGGTCATAAGGATCTGTTCCAGCCTTTCTTCACTGCAGTCACACTCCCACCTGATTTCTCTGGTTTCTGTCTTGTCCGGCATAAATTCTTCCGGCATATCTTTAAAAATCTCCTCCAGCAAGTCAAGTACAATACCTTCTTCGGTTTTTCCGGCGGAGCGAACCATGACTTTCTCAATGCTGGTTGTCATCGGCGGCATTTTACCAATCATGTCTTCCAGCGCTGTCACCGATTCCTCCAAAGCACCCGGCAGCATCTTGATAATCATACCGCCAGCGCAGAGCACCTTTCGCTCTCTGGAAATTTTAACCCCCAGCGCTACGGAAGCGTTCTGCTGTTCGGAAATATAGTGGTAGGCAGTCAGGTCATCTGCGATTTCACCGGAAACCAAAGCGATCGTTCCTACATATGGCTCCTTCATGCCCAAGTCTTTAATCACTGTCAGATCTCCAACACCAAGGCTTGCGCCTACATCCAGATGTCCGTCTGCGCGAAGAGGCAGCTCTACATCGGGATTAGAGATATACCCCTTAACTCTGCCGTCTCCATAGGCAGTTGCCAAAATCTGTCTGGCAGGTCCGTCTCCTTTAAACTGTACAGTCAGCTTATTTTCTTCGCTCTTAAGATCCAGGCTCATCAGTCCCGCACCGGTAAGAACTCTACCCAGCGCCGCTGTAGCAAGGGGCGTGGTATTATGGATTTTTCGGGCTTCTTCTACCATGTCGGTGGTGATAGTCAGGCTGACACTGTAAGAGCCGCTTTTGTCGATTGCTGTAATTACTTTGCTCATATTCTATGTTTAACCTCTCGTTTATTAATTCACACATTCAATCATATATTTTATCATACTCTTGACAATTTTAACACAAAAAAACCACATTTTTCAGCTATAATTTGGGTATATTAAGAGAAAAAGATTTTTTACATCAGAAAGGCAGGAATTCAAATGGATAACTGGGATAACAATAATGAACATAGAGAACCAAATTTCGTCATGGTAGGCGACTGTTCACCTAAGACTGAAACTGAATATTCGCCTGATCCAGAACCTGTACAGAAGCCCCTGTACGATCAGCCGCAGAGCGAGTATGCGGGACAGACGGGTTATACTTACTATCAGCAAACACCGCCTGCCCCTCCGAAAAAGAAAAAAAAGGATCCAAAATACATTACCCGCAGGGCTTTTGTCATCACGCTAATCTGCTGTATGCTGGCAACCTCAGGGCTGACCATTGGCGGCTATACACTGCTGGCTGACTCCGGACTGGTAAGCGGCGGCGGAAAAACCGTTTCTGCAACCAACTACACTCTGGCAAAAGCTACTGGAAGTGAGAAGTCCGTACAGGAAATCATTGCCCAGAACGAAAACGCAGTAGTTGAAATCAGAACAGAATCCGTCGCTATGGATAACTGGCTGCAAAACTACGTAACCCAAGGTGCAGGCAGTGGCGTCATCGTAGATACCAAAGGCTACATCCTAACCTGCAACCACGTTATCGACGGCGCTTCCAAAATTACGGTCACATTGAAAGACGGTACAGAACTGGATGCAAAAGTAGTCGGTAGCGATGCACAGAACGATATCGCAGTGTTGAAAGTCAATGCAAAGAATCTGACCGCTGCTTCTTACGGAGACAGTTCCCAGCTGTCGGTAGGTGATATGGTTGTGGCTATCGGAAATCCTCTGGGTCAGCTGGGAGGAAGCGCTTCCAGCGGTATCATCAGTGCACTGGACAGAACGATCACCGTAGAGGGCAGAGAAATGACCCTGCTGCAGACCGATACTTCCATCAATCCGGGCAACTCCGGCGGCGGACTCTTCGACCAGTATGGCAACTTAATCGGTATTGTCGTAGCTAAATCTTCCGGCTCCGATGTAGAAGGTCTGGGCTTTGCCATCCCAATCGCAAAAGCTGCTGAAATCGCCAAAGACCTCATCGAAAACGGTCACGTTACCAATCGTGCAGCAATCGGCATCTCCGTTCTGGATGCTTCCAGTGCAGAAGTTGCAATGCAGTATGGTCTGCGCATGACAGGTGTTTACATTCAGGAAGTCACCGGCAGCGAAGCACAGAAGGCCGGATTTAAAGCAGGCGACATGATTTACTACGTAGAGGACACCAAGATTGAAAATCAGGCAAGTTTGGTCAGCGCACTGAACAAACACAAGCCTGGCGATAAAATCAAGGTCACCGTCATTCGTGACAACCAGACCGTTGAAATCACTACTACCCTGATAGAAGCAACCGAATAAACGTTTCATCTATATTGATGCACCGCTGTCAAAATTGTCAGCGGTGCTTTTTTGTTGCAGTCATGGTTGCGGCTGCAGCTTAACCCAAATAAGGTTTTTTTCAAAAAAATGTATAAGCAACTCTCTAAATCTTAACCGAAAATCAACAAATCGACAAAAAATGTATAAGAACATCGAACTGAGATCGGGCTGCAGCCTTCCCAATTAATCCACTCTACCCATCTGCAGCCGACTGGCAGACCAATTTAAGTATAAAACTTGCATTTTACGTATTTTTTTAGAGTTTTTGCTGACATCTTGCACAATATGCAAGCCAAAACAGATTGCTGACCAGACCTTAGGCAGACCTAGACCAAATAGGTTATACATTTTTTTGAAAAAATCCCCATTTAGGTTAAGTTCCACTCCGTTTTCAACATTCCTTTTTCGCCGCATATACGCTCGCTGTATGCCCTTGACAAACATACCGTTGGTATGTTATCTTTATATACATACCAACGGTATGTTTCATTTTCATACACGTACACCATACAAAAAGGAGGCTGCTATCATGAGCAGAAATAAACACCCTGAGGAAACAGTTCAAAAAATCCTGGACGCATCCACTCGGCTATTTATGGAAAGAGGATACGAAAACACCTCGATTCAGGATATCATCAATGAACTGAAAGGGCTCAGCAAGGGCGCTATCTATCACCACTTTGCATCAAAGGAGGATATTCTGGTTGCAGCGATTGACCGCCTAACATATGACTCCAACAAAATGCTGGATGAAATCCGTGACCGCACAGATCTCAGCGGCAAAGATAAACTGAAAACTATTTTTAAATCGTCCATCTGCCGTCCGGTACAAAGCGATATTTTTAGAATCGCGCCGGATTTTAAGAAAAATCATAAACTCCTGTTTCTGCTAATCGATGATACAATTAACACGGTTGCACCCGATTACATTCTGCCCATTATCCAGCAGGGGATTTCTGACGGCACCATCAAGACGAGCCACCCTGCCCAGCTTGCTGAGCTGATCATTCTTGCTGCCAACGTTTGGACGAATCCAATGATATTTAACAACACTCCAGAGGAAACATGCAGCAAATTTATGATTCTCAATCAAATGCTGCAGGGCTTCGGACTGGATATTCTGGACGACGACATGCTGCAGCGGCTCCATGAACTAGCTACAATTTATAACGACAGCAAGAAAGGATAAATTCACATGAGCAATACACTATTTACCAGGGATTTTACGCTGGTTGTAACTGGACAGATTATTTCACTATTCGGTAACGCTATTATTAGATTTGCGCTGCCTTTATACCTTCTGAATCAGACCGGATCTTCTGCGCTGTTTGGAACAGTAACAGCTCTTGCTTTTATTCCGTCCATTCTGCTTTCTCCTGTTGGAGGTATCATTGCTGACAGAATCAATAAGCGTACCATTATGGTAGTGCTGGACTTTTTCACGGCATTGATTATCGCAGCATTTGCGCTGCTTCTTAGTTCTGTGGATTTTGTCACACTGATTACAGTCACTTTAATGCTGCTGTACGGCATTGCCAGTGCATATCAGCCATCGGTATCCGCAAGCATTCCTGCGCTGGTAAAGCCGGATTACTATGTGCAGGCTAACTCTGTCATCAACACGATCAATTCCTTTTCTTCCCTAATCGGACCGATACTTGGCGGCATTCTCTACAGCTTTTACGGACTAATGCCGCTGCTTTGGATTTCCACTGCGTGTTTCTTCCTGTCAGCAGTAATGGAAATCTTTATTCACATACCTCATGCCAAACAGTCTGCTGGCGGCAGCATATGGCATATCGTAAAATGTGACTTTGGTGAAAGCTTTCACTTCATTCGCAGGGATAAGCCGATTATTATAAAAGTTCTGTTGGTAATCTGCGGAATCAACCTATTTTTGTCCGCTATGATTGTAGTTGCCACGCCATATCTGATTACGGAGGTGCTGGACTTTGAACCGGCGCTGGGCAACAGACTCTTCGGTTTTTCAGAAGGCGCTTTTGCGCTGGGCGGACTTGCAGGAGGTATCAGCGCAGGACTTTTTGCCAAAAAGCTTACACTGTCCAAAGCAGGCAATTTCCTGATTGCTTCTTCCCTTATGATTTATCCTATGGCATTTGGACTTATGCTAATCTCCTCACCATGGATTAATTACTTCATCATCACTGGCTGCTTCTTCTGCCTCATGATTTTTTCGACCCTGTTTTCCGTGCAGATGCTCGCCTTTGTGCAAGAGGAAACTCCACAACATTTAATCGGCAAAGTGCTTTCTGTCATTATGACCCTCTGCACCTGCGCACAGCCTTTGGGCACTTCCCTTTATGGACTGTTCTTTGACTTCTGCAGCGGTCGGGAGTACATTGTCATATTCTTTGCCGCCACGGTGTCTCTGCTGATTGCAATTTCTACAAGAAAAATCTTCAAAGGGCTCAGCAAAGACGCCTGAACTGTTGCCTGTAAGCCAGTTTTGATTTACTTACCGGCAAAGGCGTGTTATAATTACTTTGGTTATACCAATACCAAATCAAATTGAAATGACACACGCAATTTCCAATCAGGAGACCTTTATGGAATTTAAAAAAATCGCATCACCTTCGTTAAAGGAACTTTTCATAGAACAGCTGGAGCACATGATTCTTTCCGGTAGTCTTTCCATTGGAGAGAAACTTCCTTCCGAGCGTCAGCTTGCAGAAACCATGCAGGTGAGCCGCGGCGTAGTCAACAGCGGTCTTGCCGAACTGGAAAAGAAGGGTTTTCTGGAAGTTCACCCTCGAAGCGGCACTTATGTCTCTGACTATCGCAACAAAGGTACGCTGGAAACTCTAATCTCCATCATGAACTATAACGGCGGAAAACTGCGTCGTGATGAAGTCCGCTCTATTCTGGAAGTCCGCATCGCGCTGGATACGTTGGCTGTTAACCTGTGCATCGACCGAATCACCGAGGAAGAAATTCTGCAGCTTCACAATCACGTAGAAAAAATTCGTACCGCCTCCTCCATAGAAGAAGCAGTGAATGGCGCTTATGCCTTTCAGAATGCCCTTGCGTTTTTCTCAGGGAACACCTTGATTCCGTTGATATTTCATTCCTTTCGGGCACCGGTTTCCACCATGTGGGAGCGTTTTTGCATGCTCTACGGTATCCATGCCCTTTATGAAAACAACTTCGGTCTTTGGGAACACATCAAGAATCGCGACAAAGAAGGCGCTGTCGCCTGGATTAATACTTCCATCGGCGAAAGCATCCACGGAAGTAGAGAAATTTACTTTGAATAACTGCAATAGAGCTGTCTCAAAATGAAATGAGACAGCTTTTTTTCGACTTTCGACCAACGCGCCCGCTTGAAACAGTTAGTCTGGCAGGTTCGTGTACGGGAGTAAGATTAACAGCAAGAGAATGAAGACATGCCGTACCTGTGATTTGCCCCGTGCCACGTTTGGGATTGATTTCTGTATACATGGCGGAGACCTGTGAAAAAGCGCCACATATAAAAGTGTTTTAAGAAAAAATGGCGGCTGCAGAAAGAAATACCGACAGAAAGTCGGAGAAACTTTAGCATCCTACAGTAAAATATCAAAAAAGTGGGTATCAGGCAGCAGGCGCGCGCCAGCTTTTTAGAAAATGAATCCAAATATGGCGTTTGGCAGATGGCTGGCGCCATGTATACAAAAAAACGCTTTGAATATGGCGTTTTCCAGGAGGTGAGCGCCAGATATCCAAAAAAATCTTGAGATTATGGCGCGCCGTTTTCTCAGCAGCATAAGCTGCCGCATACCTATCATAAAATCAAATAGAATGTCAAAAAAACTGCTATGCAATCAGATGAACTTTTTGCATAGCAGTTTTCCTTATGAGCTTACGCCTGTTTCCACGTCGCTACTTCATCTCGCAGCCACTGACACCATGTTTCCACGCCTTCCCCTGTCTTTGCAGAAACCGGGAAGATTTTCAAATCAGGGTTTCTCATGTGCGCATACTCCTCCACCTTCTCCATGTCGAAGTCAAAGTACGGCAGCACATCTGTTTTATTGATGATGAGCACGTCACAGACCCGAAAAATCAGCGGATACTTCAGCGGCTTATCGTGACCCTCAGGAACAGAGAGAATCATAGCGTTCTTTACCGCTCCGGTGTCAAATTCTGCAGGGCATACCAGATTTCCTACATTTTCCAGAATCACCAGATCAAGTTCGCCCGTTTCCAGCTCACGCAGTCCCTGCCGAGTCATATCTGCGTCCAAATGGCACATGCCTCCTGTGTGCAGCTGAATAGACTTTACACCGGTCTCTGCAATGGCAGCAGCATCCACATCAGAATCAATGTCGGCTTCCATGACGCCTATCGCCATCCCACTTTGCAGTGCTTTGACAGTCTGCTTCAGCAGGGTAGTCTTTCCTGCTCCCGGCGAAGACATCAGGTTCAGCAGAAAAGTCCCCTGCGCCTTCAGTTCCTCTCGCAGCGTCTTAGCATCAGCATCATTACTGGCAAAAACACTTTCCTTTACTTCTATCACCTTATACTTATCCATATTTTCACCTATTTGATCACAGCTCTTGCAGCCGCATCCTTGTAATATTTAAAGTCAGTGAAGACTTCGCCCTTATACGGATTGGTCTTTGTCCTCATGGATTTTCTCACGATGTAAAGCAGTGCAATAATATTGGTAATCAATGCCAGCGCACTGACAACGGTCATTGCTGTCGGGTCTGCATTGACTGCATTTCCTGCCATGATACCGTTCATCGTTCCGTCAGCATACTGGGTTGAGATGGTCGCCCACGCAAATCTGCTGCTTCCGTCTGCAAAAGTCTCCTGGAACAATGGGAATACCTGTGCAAACATGCACCAAATACAGAGAGTATTTGCACGGTTCATAATCCAGCCGCCTTTGTTCCACAGAAGCGCTGCGATGGTCGGTGCCAGCAGCAGTGCCACGCCGCAGAACCAGGAATGGGTCGGCAAACAGTTGTAGGTATAAGCAAAATTCCAGATATCGTACACGATGATATACACCCAAATCATATCAGGCCAAATCATATCCTTTCCATCTTTGGAAGAATAAACTGCCCACCAGCCGGTCATACAGAAGATGTTCAGAATACCTGCAATACCGTTCATCACATTGTGCCAGCCTCCATAAAGCCATACGCCCTCAGAAGACAACCACCAGGAGCCCCATCCGTTGATAGCGGACTCAAAATCGCTGGCCACGGCGATCAGAATATTGATGGCTACGATGGCAAATGGAAAAGCCTTGAACCAGTGCTTTTTACCAATTCCCCATTCATATTTAATCATCATAAATCCGATACAGCCTGCCAAAGATGCGTATAACTTCGCGTAGTGGAACCAGCCGTTCATATACAGATAAGTCTGGTTATTCAGCGCCCACTCAGCACCTGAACCCGCTGCTACAGCGATAACTACAAAGTATACCGTCAGCGCTGCTGGTAATACGCCGAACATCAGAAGACCTCCAGTCTTGGTTCTTCTGGCAAATTCATTGAGCAAAATCAGTCCAACAAGAACCGCAAGCATTGCAATCCATTTCGCTGCCGCGCCTGCTCCATAAACATGAAATAACATAAACAATCAACTCCTTTTCTTCTTTCTTAAATTAGCCTAACAGCCTTCTATCTCTTTAATCATGACTTGATTTCCCTGCAGCAGCCAGGTTTTCTCGCTGCCGCAATGGGGACAAATTTTCCCGTACTCCACTGTGCCATAGGTTTTCTCACAGTTTTCGCAGTAGGTCACCGCAGGAATCTCCTCAATCAAAAGCTCCGCTTCCCGAGTCAGGTCATTTTTGTCTGCCGCCCATCTCCAGCAGTCGGTCAGATAGTGAGGTATCACCGAAGATACCTCCCCCAGCTCCACCGTAACAGAAGCAACCTTCGTCAGTCCGTTTTCTTCTGCTGTTTTCTCCACGCCTTTGATGATGTGAAATACAATCCCAAGCTCGTGCATTTTACTTCTTCCCCTTTTTTGAGAACTTCACTTTAATCGCCTGCTTTGCACCATATGGCAAAATGTATTTCAACTTGTCTTCGCTTGGCACCATTTTGCTGGCCTCTGGGAAGTCACGGTACAGATGGATTGCATCAAATTCGCATTTGGTTGTACAAACGCCGCAGCCAATACACTTATTCTCATCCACGACAGATGCGCCACAGCCTAAACATCTCGCCGTCTCGACTTTCACCTGTTCTTCTGTCAGCGGCAGAGAAGGGTCGCGGAAAGACCTCTTGTGATTCACTACAGAATCTCTGCCGGGAACCTGACGACTGGAATTGTCGTAGCTTTCTATGTAAATATTTTCCTTATCCAGCTCTATGAACTGGCGGCGATTTCTGCCAATGGTCATGCTGGAATGAGGCTGTACGAAACGATGAATAGAGATAGCGCCTTCCTTTCCGGCTGCGATAGCGTCAATGGCAAATTTCGGTCCGGTATAAACGTCTCCTCCTACAAAGATATCCGGCTCTGCAGTCTGATAGGTCAGGCTGTCTGCCACAGCCGCCTGCCCTCTTCCCAGTTCCACTTTGCTGTCTTTCAGCAGGTCGCCCCACTGAATACTCTGACCGATACTCATGAAAATCCGGCTGCACGGCACTGTGATGGTTTCATTTTCATCGTAAACCGGCGCAAAACGTTTTTCCTCATCAAAGACAGACAGGCACTTTTTCAGGACAATGCCGGTGACCTTTCCATTTTCTGTGAGAATCTCCTTCGGACCCCATCCGCAGCTAATCGTTACATCTTCTTCCTCTGCTTCTGCGATTTCCTCTTCTGACGCCGGCATGATATCCCGACTTTCCAGACAGTACATGGAAACTTCTGATGCGCCGCATCTGCCGGCGGTTCTTGCTGCGTCGATGGCAACATTGCCGCCGCCGATGACTACCGCTTTGCCGTCAACGTTATAGGACGAATCCTCACTGACGATTCGCAGCAAATCTACCGCAGTCATAACGCCCTCTGCATCCTCTCCGGGCACACCTGCCAGCCTGCCGCCCTGACAGCCTATTGCAATATAGAATGCCTTATAGCCTTCTTTTCTCAAATCTTCTATGGTGATATCTCTTCCTACCTCCACACCGGTACGAATTTCAACGCCCATAGCCTCGATAATATCAATTTCCGCCTGAACCACGTCTTTCTCCAGCTTAAACGAAGGAATTCCGTATACCAGCATGCCGCCGGTCTTTGGATTCTTTTCAAAGATGGTCGGTGCATAACCTTTTTCTGCCAGATAAAACGCACAGGAAAGACCTGCCGGACCTCCGCCGATGATGGCGATTTTTTCCGGGAAAAAGCCTTTCAGGGCAGGCACTACTTTCTTCGGAATAAACCTGGTCTCTGCTCTCAGGTCTTGCTCTGCAATGAATCTCTTTACTTCATCGATAGCAATCGCCTCATCAATGCTGCCTCTGGTACAGGCATCTTCACACCGCCTGTTGCAAATACGACCGCAAATAGCTGGAAGAGGATTTTCTTTCTTAATCAGCGCTAATGCTTCGGTGTATCTGCCCTGCGCCGCCATTTTCAAATATCCCTGCACTGCGATATGTGCAGGACAAGCCGTCTTGCAAGGTGCTGTTCCCGTATCGTAGCAGTTGATTCTGTTGTTGTCCCTGTAATCTTCGTCCCACATGTGCGGTCCCCAAGGCTGCTGGCTTGGAAGCGGAATCTTTGGATATTCCACTTTGCTTCCGTCTTTCTGACAAAGCTTCTGCCCCAGCTTTACAGCACCCGCCGGGCAATACTCCACACATCTGCCACAGGCCACGCAGTTGTCTGTTTTGACACGAGCGCGGTATGCAGAAGCCGACATATTCGGTGTATTGAACAGCTGCGACGTCCTAAGGGCATAGCAAACGTTAACATTGCAGTTACAGATTGCAAAAATTTTGTCTTCACCATCAATATTAGTAATCTGATGGACAAAGCCGTTTTCTTCAGCCTGTCTGAAGATATCCAGCGCCTCTTCTTTGGTTACATATCTGCCGCCTTTGTTGGTTTCTACTACATAATCAGCCATATCTCCCATGGCCACGCACCAACCTTCCGGATCATCAGCACAGCCTTCGTCATAGGTCTGTCTGGAATATCTGCAGGAACAAGGGCTTGCCGCATATTTACCTTCATACTTATCCAGCCAATAGGAAATATGCTCTAAAGATATAGATTCATTCTCCATCTCGATGGCTTTTTCTACAGGAATGACATGCATGCCGATGCCTGCTCCTCCCGGCGGCACCATAGGTGTAATCTTCTCCAAAGGCAGCCTGCTCATTCTCTCAAAAAATCTTCCGACCTCTGGATGTGCCTGCAGCATCTGAAGGTTCATATTGCTGAACTCTGCATTGCCCGGCACGAACATCGGCAGCACATACTGCTTCACATGCTCCGGATTTTCCCAGTTATATTCCAGCACTCCGTTTACAGCCATCTGCTCCAGCAATTCTTCCAAATGGTCTCTATCCATTTTGGTAAGTTCCACCATCTGATCCAGCGTTTTCGGCTTTCGCACGCCCATTTTCAGCGCTACCTCTGCCATTTCGTCGGTGCACATCGCCGCCAGTCCCCAATATTCCGGGTCGTATTTTGTAATCTTCTTGATGCCCAATTTCTGAGGAACACGATCTGTAATCATTTTCGCCAGCTTAACAATTGGCTCCCGCTCAACTTCGTTCTCTATGTACTCCGGTACATATCCCGCCAAATGATCTGCCATAGGAAATCTCCTTTCTGTTCTTTCTCCCTGCGCAAACTTGTTTTTCGTTCAACCTCATCTGGTCATACCAGATTTCGTTATTTGTTTAACATTATAAATTTATATGTCGAATTTGTCAAGAAATTACGCTATTCTAGTCGATTTTTTCAGATTGGCATCTGGTCGAACCACTACCTGCGAGCACACGACAAACCCATGAAAAGTTGCGAACATTAAAGTTTAGTACCTAATCCGTATTTTTACAAAAAAGGTATCAAAAATTAGGAGTTACTTTATACTAACTAAAAGGTTTTACGAAATAGAAATGAAATTCTTCGTTCTTTTTTGTTTTCTAAGGGTCTATTTTCATACAAGTCTTCCATTATACAAAAGTTTATTCCTTGTTTTCCATATAATGGATAAAACGTTTTGGATATTTTAGTACCTTTTTTGCCAAATACTCTTAAAAGTACTAATGATGTGTTTCATGGGTTTGCCGTGCCTGCAAGCAGTCTGTGTCTTGCCAATTTTCCCCCAATATGGTAAAGTGAAAACAAGACTTACAAAATGGGAAAAGGAGAGATTGCTATGAACGAACACATTCTCGTTGTAGACGACGAAAAGGAGATTGCCGACTTAATCGAACTCTATCTGAAAAGCGACGGCTACAATGTACATAAATTTTACAATGGACAGGACGCTCTTTCCTGTATCGCCTCACAGCCCCTTGATATGGCTGTTCTGGACGTTATGCTGCCGGATATTGACGGCTTTAAAATCCTGCAGACAATTCGTGAAAACCACTTTTTTCCAGTTATCATGCTGACTGCAAAGGTAGAGGATATGGACAAAATCATGGGACTAACTCTAGGCGCTGACGATTACATTACCAAACCTTTTAATCCGCTGGAGGTGGCAGCGCGTGTTAAGACGCAGCTGCGCAGATACACAAGCTATAATCAGGCTGTCAGCCAACCTGCTGCCAACATGCACGACATTAGAGGGCTTGTCATCAGCAAAGATACTCACACCTGTACCCTTTACGGCAAGGAGGTCAGTCTGACGCCGCTGGAGTTCTCCATTTTATGGTATCTCTGCGAGCAAAAGGGCAAAGTGGTCTCCTCCGAGGAGCTTTTTGAAAAGGTCTGGGGAGAAAAATATCTGGACAACAGCAATAACACTGTGATGGCACACATCGGACGCCTGCGGGAAAAACTAAAGGAACCTGCAAAGCATCCGAAATTCATCAAGACAGTGTGGGGAGTGGGGTACAAAATTGAAAACTAATTCACTGAGCCGCAAACTGGCATGGACCTTGTTTGCAAAAATGATTGCTGCCGCAATCCTTCTGCTTTTCAGCGGAATCGGCATTTACATTCTGTCCACCTTTGCCTTTGCTATGTTTACATGGCAGGGAGATGAGCCTCTTTACAGACTGGCTATGAACCTGCAGCAGCATCTGCTTCTCGTTGCGTTTGCCTACTATGGCATTGGGCTTGTCGTGATATTCTTCCACTACTGGTTTAAGCCTTTCCGATTTTTTCAGGAACTGGTCGATGCAGCTGAGACGGTCAACCGGCAGGACGATAGTCTGGTGGAGCTTTCACCCCAGCTTTCCGAACTTGAAGGTCAGCTGAACCAACTGAAACTCTCTTCCATGAACAATCAGCGAGCCGCCAGAGAGGCCGAGCAGAGAAAGAACGATCTGGTCACCTATCTGGCTCACGATTTGAAGACACCCATTACATCTGTCATCGGCTACCTAACCCTGCTTCGAGATGAGCCGCAGATTTCCGAGGAAATGAGAGAGCGCTACATGGATATCGCACTGAATAAAGCGGAACGACTGGACGACTTAATTAACGAATTTTTTGATATTACCAGATTTAATCTGTCTCATATCTCTTTAGAAAAAAGACAGATTAACCTGTCCCTCATGCTGAATCAGTTGATTTATGAGTTTCAGCCTATGCTGGATGCCAAACATCTGACAACGCAGCTGCAGTCAGAAGACAGTATCATGCTTCGCTGCGACCCTGACAAGCTGCAGCGGGTTTTCGATAATCTGCTAAGAAACGCAGTCAACTACAGCTTTGAGAACAGCCCAATCCGCATTACTGCAAAGGTAGAAAAACTACCGGCTCCCCATGTGCTTCTCACCTTTGAGAATTATGGCGACACGATTTCCGAAGAAAAGCTGACGCGACTTTTCGAGCAGTTCTACCGGCTGGATACCTCTCGTTCAACAAGAAGCGGCGGCGCCGGTCTGGGTCTTGCTATCGCAAAAGAAATCGTAGAGCTTCACGGCGGCACCATCACCGCGTTCAGCGAAAACGATATCATTCGCTTTGAGGTAGCCCTACCCCTGTGAGAAATTTGTAAGAAAATCGTTTAAAAATGGTTAGTCACTCATCAGAAGGTCTATAAGATTCAAAACCACAATCCTGTTATGATTGAATCGTAACAAAGGATTGTGGTTTTTTCATGAGTTTTTATGAGGAGGTTACCATGGCAAGAAAACGACTGACAGAAGCTTTTCCGTGGCTGCTGCCCTTGCGTCAGTATCAGCGAAAGCTGTTTTTTTACACGGGAATGCGTCTATCAAGAAATATCTATACAAGAACGCAGCAGAAAAAGCAGCTGCCCTATGAAATTTTTAAAAGCCGTGCAATGATGATCAACACGCACAGCGGCTACGACATTCAGTACCAATACAATAAGGTGCACAACCTGAAGTTAGCTGCAGCCAAGGTAGACGGTATTGTCATTAAGCCAGGAGAATGCTTTTCCCTCTGCTACGCTATCAAAGATGCCGACAAAGACGAGCCTTATCTGGAGGGTCTCAGCCTGTCCAACGGAAAAACCACCGGTGAGTACGGCGGCGGTCTTTGTCAGCTGAGCAACCTGCTCTATTGGGTCTTTCTTCACACGCCTCTGACCGTAACGGAGCGGCACGGCCACGGCACCGAGTCCATTCCACCGGCTGATCCAAATGAACTTGCCGGAATCGACGCTACCATCGCCGAAGGCTGGCTGGACTTAAAGGTAAAAAATGATACCTGCCATGCTTTTCAAATCTCCGTTACCTTTGAAGGTGACGACATCATAGGCGCAGTGCGAAGCGAAAGTGAAAAGTGCTACGACTACAAGGTCTACAACACTTCCTGCGACTATATCCGAAAAGGCGGTGTTCTCTATCAGGAAGCGGATGTAGCGAGAAAAAAACGCAGCTGCTTTACGGGGTGCGAGTCAGAGGAAATTCTTTACCATAATCACTGCGTCATCGGCTATCCGCTGCCGCAGCACATCGAAATCAAGGAAGGGGTTTAATATATGAAAAAGAATATTGCAGTTTTATTCGGAGGCTGTTCTCCGGAGTATCCAGTATCGCTGAAATCCGCTTATGCTGTTTTGAATCACATCAATATCAATCAGTATCAGGTCATCGCCGTGGGAATCACAAAGGACGGCAAATGGCTTCGCTATCTTGGGGAATACGAAGCCATTTTGAACGATACCTGGTATGAACACGAAAGCCAGTGCCGAAGCGCTTTTATTTCACCGGACCGGAAAGTCCACGGTCTTTGCGAAGTGGACAAAGATGGCATTTCTACGATTTATCTTGACGCAGTGTTTCCTGTACTTCATGGTCGTAACGGAGAAGACGGCAGCGTGCAGGGTCTAGCGCAGCTCGCCGGGATTCCTGTAGTTGGCTGCGATATCATGTCCTCTGCGCTCTGCATGGATAAACACCGTGCCCATCTGCTTGCTGAGGCTGCCGGCGTAAAAGTTCCAAAGGCCGCCTATTTCTACGAAAAACCATCTACAGCAGAACTTGCCGCAGCCGTTTCGACTCTAACCTATCCCCTCTTCGTAAAACCGCTGCGTGCCGGTTCTTCCTTCGGTATCACCAAGGTCGAATCGCCGTCCGCTCTGGCTGACGCTGCGGAACTGGCATTTTCCTATGACAGTGAAATCATCATCGAAGAAAATATCGATGGTTTTGAAGTAGGCTGCGCGGTGCTGGGCGATTCCCACCTGACCTTAGGGCGGGTCGATGAAATTGAACTTTCCGGCGGATTCTTTGATTACACCGAAAAATACACCCAGCAAACTTCCACTATCTATATGCCTGCTCGCATTGATTCTGCTACAGAACTGCGAATTCAGGAGGCTGCCGCTGCCGTCTACAGAGCTTTAGGCTGCAGCGGCTTTGCCAGAGTGGATATGTTCCTCACACCGGAGGGTGAAATTGTATTCAATGAAGTTAACACCATTCCCGGCTTCACCGCAATGAGTCGCTATCCAAATATGCTAAAAGGCGTGGGGCTTTCCTATACCGATATCGTGCAGCAGCTGATTTCACTGGCGCTGCAGGTGTAAAAGCAGGAGGTGTTTATTATGACAGAAAGAATGCAAGCCTTTGGCGGCAACCTGATTTTAGTCAATCACGACCACCCGCTGCAGCAAAGCGCGCAGCCCTGCTGCGTTCCAATTCTGGAAAATTATCCTGCCGTTACCATGGAGCGCCGCGCTGCTGCCTGCCTTTTACAGCTGCTTCGGGCAATCGGCGCAGGTGATGAAATCGTCCCGGTCAGCGGCTACAGACCCTATTCTGAGCAAATGCAGATTTACCAAGATTCCCTTGCAGAAAACGGCGCTGCCTTCACCGCAAAGTACGTAGCAAAGCCGGGCTGCAGTGAGCACCAGAGCGGTCTTGCCATCGACCTCGCAAAAAAAGCGCCGAAAATTGATTTTATTTGTCCGGATTTTCCTGACATCGGAATCTGCGCTGAATTCCGCAAGGCTGCCAGCCGATACGGCTTTATCCAGCGGTACACCGCCGAAAAAGAGCATATCACCGGTATTGCCTGCGAGCCTTGGCATTTCCGCTACGTGGGATATCCTCACTCAGAAATCATGGAGGAAATGAATTTCTGTCTGGAAGAATATATCGATTATCTGCACCGATTCACTTATTGTCATCCTATGCTTCTGCGACGCGGAGACAAAGAAATATCAGTTTTCTTTAGTGAGACAAACGAGGCTAGCCATGAGACCGCCGGCATCATTACCGAAATTTCTGGAAACAATGTGGATGGTTGTATCATGACTGTATGGGAGTAGGCGCCCTTTCGATTGGCGGCTTCGGTGCGATGTGCATATTTTTCATGAGAATGCCACAAATATGCACAATGTCGTGCATATTTTCCAGGAAATCTCTAATTATATGCAGAAAAGGCAGTTATAATCGACTTTTCTCTTCGATTTAACTGCCTTTTTCAGACTAAATCTACATATTTTGCGAAAAAGCTCTAAAAATATGCACATTTTTTCAAGATGCTGTGCATATTTTCAGGGTTTTTTCTAAATTTATGCACTACACACATGAGCTTCCATTCTGCCGCAAAGCTTGTTTTTTCTCTGGTTCTATGATAAAGTATTATCTAACACAAGGGAAGTATAATGATTCTGTAGCCCGTTATCCAAAGATGGTAGACTTTATGAAAGATAATGACCTGAAAATAATCGACAATACAAATAAGCAAACCCTGATTGACTGGCTCAACACTGCAGATGTTTCCCATCATGGCTTGATTTGACAAAGGAGACAATAGAGTATGCTAACACAGAACAAAATCAACTTAGGTTTTATCGGTTTTGGGAATATGGCGCAAGCCATCACCGACGGATTTTTATATAAAGGAGCGCTGCGGCCAGACCAGATTTGTGCCTGCGGCGGCAGCTACGAAAAGCTGTGCTGCAACGCTAGAAAAAGAGGCATTTCCCCTTGCCACAGTGCAGAGGAAGTAGCTGAAAAAAGTGATATCATTTTTATTGCAGTAAAGCCAAATATGGTTGAACCAGTCACTGCTCCCATTTGCAAAAAGCTGCAGGGCAAAATTCTGATTTCAGTTGCCGCAGGTATGCTCAGTGAAGATTATGAAAAATTTCTGCCGGGTACTCATCATCTGAGTACCATTCCAAATACACCGGTTTCCACCGGCGAAGGCATTTTTATCGCAGAAAATGCCCACACTTTAACCGAAGATGAATTTGCTTTTGTCAAGACACTTTTAGAAACCATCAGTCTGGTAAAATCCGTTGCGCCATCTCAGTTCAGTATTGCAGGTACCATTGCGGGCTGTGGCCCTGCGCTAACCGCCTTGTTTGTTGAGGCTCTTGGGGACGCAGGTGTGCTTCATGGACTGTCCCGCGATCTTGCTTATCAGCTGGCAAGTCAGATGATTGTCGGAACCGGAAAAATGCTGGTTTCCTCCAGCATGCACCCTGGCGTACTGAAAGACGGCGTTTGCTCTCCGGGTGGCACCACCATCGTCGGCGTTACTGCTTTGGAGCGCAGGGGACTTCGCAGCGCAGTTATTGACGCGGTAGACGCAATCGAAACTTTATAACACTTCAAAAAAAGCAGGCGGTTTCGTTTTACTTTGAAACCGCCTTTTTCTTTGCTTTATAAATTTACAATTTCTCCTGCCTTGATTACCATTGACACTTTATCGAGGACTTCGATATCCTCATCAGGATTTCCATCGAAGACAACCAGATTTGCACGCTTTCCGCACTTAATTGTGCCGACTTTATCGTCAATCATCAAAATCTCAGCGTTATTCTTAGTCGCCTGAATCAAGGTCTCAAGCGGTGTAAAACCTGCCATATTGACTCTGACGCGGAACTCATAAAGACCATTGCCGTGGCTGCCTGTATAAACACCTGCATCAGTCGCCCAGCCGATCTTAATGTTATTCTTCTTATATGCGTTGGCACCATGCAGCAGGGTTTCGAGCAATCTTTCAGCTTTCTCGACGTAGTGCTTTGGCTTTCCTTCCGGAAACTCCAGGAAGTTTACCATCGGTGACAAGGTCGGCATCGGGAAAGAGCGATTAGTCTTCGTGTACATTTCGATACATTCATCGTCCATGATAGAGGAATGTTCTACAGTTCTTACGCCACAGCGAATGCACATCTTGATGGCTTCAGTTCCGTGACAGTGTACTGCAACAGGAAGACCCACATAGTCAGCTGCTCTGCAGGCTGCTGCAAGTTCTTCCTCGTAAATAATCGGCATGCCAGGTTCCCCTCCCGGATTCATTACTGCCCCGGTACCCATAATCTTAATCCAGTCAGCGCCAAGCTGATACTGGCGGCGAACTGCCTTTGTAAATTCCGCAGGAGAATCACATTCGGCATACATGGTGCCGAAAAATTCATTGCCTCTTTCTGTTGGGGAAATTATCACACCGCTGGTCAAAATATCCGGACCTACCACCATGCCTTCGTTTACAGCTCTTGCAAGACCGATTGTAATATTATTTCTATCGCCTACATCGCGCACTGTGGTGTACCCTTTTCTTAAGTTGTCCTGTGCCAGCTGCAAACAGCGCATAACGCGGTAAGAATCCGGTTCTACGTTTTCTTCAAAAGTATTCTTCCCGCAAAGGTCAAGGTGCAGATGTCCTTCAATGAGACCAGGCATCAGAGTCTTTCCTTTCAGGTCAATGACTTTGTCCTCTGCTGCACTGACGCTGCCTGCCGGCTTGATGTCTAAAATTTCAGTGCCGTCAATGACAACGTCTGCACATTTGTCGTCATACCCCTCTGTCAGTTCAGGAATCAGACGCGCATTTTTTAATACTAACATAAGTTCGTACCTCCGATATCTCCTATACTGATTTTATTTTAGCACAAAAACGGAAACAAGTCTATCAGCATTCTATCCTCTTCTCCGTTAAAGCAAAAGCTACCTCACCTTTCGGTTTCAGTAGCTTTCATAATCTCTTTTACTTTTGATTTCAGAACTAGCTTTTCAGTCCCATTTTCCTCACCAACCAGACATAGCTGCGGAAAGATCACACACCACCAGTTCTGACCGTCTCCTCTGCCAAGAGTTACCTTCAGTGCTTCATAATTTCCTGCAGGCAAAGTCAAATCCTCATAGCTTTTTTCTGGAATAAAAGTTACTTTTAAGTTTGCGCGTGCAGGGTAATCAAACCCATTTGCTGCAATAACCTCCTCAGCAATCTCTTCAATGGTATCCAGATTTGCATTCAGATACGCTCTGGCGTCATCAAGAGTCTCCTGACCGTCCATAAATTTCAGGATTTCATTTCTTACTTTTAGCTTCAGCGCCTGATCCGCTTTTGAATCGCTATTGGCTACCACGTGAAGGCGAATCATCCCCGGGTGTTCATTGGGCGTATGATTTATGTAGTAAATCCCCACCCCAGTACAGATTAAAAGCAGCGCCAGCAAAAGCAAAATCTCCTGCTGCAGTCGTGTCAACCTTAAATTCAGTATTGATTTCATTCTTTCCATCCTATTTACCTCCGTTCTATCTTCGAGTATGGACAGAAATCTGAAATCTAAACATTTATTTGATAATTAACAGCCTTTTTCCTTCTGTCGGCTCTTCTTCCAGCTGATTTGCGTCTCTGATATGAGCCTGCGTAGTTTTGTAACGTTTTGCTAAATCCCACAGAGTTTCATCTTTTTTTAATGTTACAATGACCATCGGATATTGCTTTTCTGTTGACTTCTCCATAAAACATGGCTGATTGAGAAGTGCCATTTCATCATCGTCATAGAGGGCTGCGCAAAGAGAAACAGTACAATTGATTTCAATCTGCTTTTCATTAATCAGTTCCACCCATGCGCTTTTTACCACCGGTCTGCAGCTGGCTTTTTGCGTAACCTGCGCTTTTTCCATATCCATTGTACCGCGAAAGTCTGCGATAACTTTCGTACTGCGGTAATCTCCGTCCTGATCTTTCCATAGCGCACAGCAGGCGATACTTCCTGTCGCTATAATTCTGCCCCGTTCCAGACTGCAGCTGCACTCCTGCACAGTGCCGGTGCAGTATACTGTCTCCGCAGCTTTTATTCCTTCTGGCAGGCTGATAATCTCCCGGACTTCTGTTTCCGCCATCGCTTCTCCGGCAAGATTAGACACCTGCTCCTTAGCCTTTTGAAACTGGAAATTTTTATCCAAATGATAGGCATCTACAATGATATCCTTTTGCCGCATTTCATAAAGTTCTACTCGTGTCTGTACATCTCCCTTGATTCTAAACTGTGCCTCATCTTCTCCCTCTTCTCCACGGTCAATGGAAACAGTCAGGTTCTTACCTGAAAAAGAAGTCTTTACCGCAGTCCAGTTCTTTCCTCTTTGCTCTTTATCAATTGCCACAAACTGTGTGAATTCAATTCGCTGATTATGCTGACAAATCACAGAACCGCTGCCCTCTTCTTCGCTTTGCGCGCAGTACAACAGACTGCAGAAAATAAATCCATTGATAACAACTTTCTCTGTCGTTACCTGGCGGTAGTTTTCCGTAATAGCAAAGTCCTGCTTTAAGATATATTCCGGACGCAGTGAACTGTCTTTTCCCTTAAAGGTTTCATCAATGGTGACTTCATCTTTCTTTGTCAGTTCCAGACAGGTCATGGAAACCTGAGTCCGTTTTGTTTCCAGCGATTCATCCTTCAGTCCGTCAAAAAACTGAAACTCTCTCTGACAAAACAGCTGCCCAGTAAATTCCAGCGTAATTTTTACACGAAACTTTCTCTCGTTGACAATCATGTAATCCAGATTTTTTACCTGACATCCAAACACACCTTCTGCCTGCGCCATCGGGTTCAGGCTCCACTGGTATTTGTACGGTACTTTTGAGGTAATAGAAATGGGTTCTTTTTCCTCTGACTCTGCAGCATATATGGTCTGAATTGTAAGCGTTCCTGTAATATTCAGAAGGTCATCGGTCTTGGGAGATACTTTTTTCTCAGTAGGCATAATGTCACATCCTGCGTCCATCAAAAGTATTTCCCGCATATCCGGTTTCGTATCCGGCACTAAAATGTCCTCTTCAAACTCATAAGTAACCGTTTGCTCCTCCGCCGGATAGGTAATTTTCTGTGTATGATAGATGGCTTCTGCCGGAACGGTTTTCGGCGCTTTTGCCGGCTGCAGGGCGTATTCCGGTATATCCTTTTCGTAAGTCATAGTTCTTCTCCCTTCAAAATGATTCCTGCTAAAACTCTATGCTGACCGGAAGAAAAAAAGAACTGCCCGATTAGAAGAATTACTCCAGCGAAAAAGAGCCGGATTACTCCGACTCTTCTGGTCTCTCAAGTATAAAGGCTCTGAGAGCCGTCATTATTTGAATTCCTCTTCGCCCTCGCGAATGACGAATTCTTTCAATTTCTTTACATGAACATCAGCCATGCTTCTTGCGTCTTCCACATTATGGCTGGAAATTGCGTCGATAATGCGCTGGTGTTCTACCGGCATAAATTCATATCTGGAAAAATCATCATAGTAAAGATATCTGAAACGCAGCGCCAATTCCTGCACCGTTCCGCTTATCTGCAGCAGAGTTTTGTTTCCACTGCAGGCTACAATGTATCTATGAAACTGTTCATCATAGCTAATCATCTTTTCGGTTTCACTGTTCTTAACCGCTTCTCTGTATTTCTTAGAAATCTCTGTCAGCTCCTGAATCTGTTCGTCAGTCATCCGCTCTGCCGCCAGCGCCGCAGCTAATCCTTCCAAATCCTCACGAACTTCCAGTGTGTCTACCATATCTCTTAGGGAAATATCCGAGGCATAGGCACCCTTTCTGGGTTCAATCGTTACCAGCCCTTCCTTTTCCAGTTTCCGGATAGCTTCTCTTACCGGCGTTCTGCTGACACCCATTTCGTCAGCCAGCTCAACCTCCATCATCCGGGTTCCCGGTACAATTTTACCGCGCAAAATCTGCATTTTCAGCTGCTCATAAACGATTTCTCTTAATGGTCTATGGTTCTGTAAATCAAAATTTAACATATCTTTCTCCTACTTCACTTGATTGTCTTTGTCCAGTAAGCCTCATAACCCTCTTGCCGCAAATTCTCACACACCACCTTGGCATCCGCAATGGTTCTGCACATAGCAAACACGGTCGGCCCGCTGCCGCTCATCAGCGCCAATTCAACACGGGAATCTGCCTGCAATATATCCTTTAACTCCTGCACCTTGGGATAAGCCCGCAGTGTGTAGTTTTCCAAAACGTTGATACAGTTGGCATAAATCTGTCCGCAGTCTTTCTGCTTAAGAGCTGTCGTCAGTGCATCGTTATCGGGTCTTTTCTCAATCCTGCAGCCGTCAATGCCGCCATACACTTCCTTTGTTGAAACACCGATAGGTGGTTTTGCAATAACCAGGGCTTTCCGAATTCCTGGCAGCGGTACAATCTCTGTTCCGGTTCCCGTTGCCCTGCCGCAGGTTGCCGCCAAAGGACTTCTCCTAACTTTCTTCGGTATATCGAAGTTCATTGCCGCCTGCCCCATGACACAAAATGGCACATCCGAGCCCAGCGTTGCTCCAAGTTCACAAAGCCTTTCCAGAGAAAGCCCCAGCTTCCAAAGCTGGTTCAGACCATGTAAAACAGCAGCTCCATTTCCGCTGCCTCCTGCAAGCCCTGCAGCTACCGGAATTCGCTTAAAAATATGGACTTCCACTCTCCCGCCAGGCACCCGCCTGCCATAGGCCTCCATCATCGCCTGTACCGCTTTATATGCCAGATTTCTTTCGTCGGTGGGGATATAGTAGCGGTTAGTCGAAACACGAATGTCAAACTCTCCACGCCGCTTTTTCTTCATCGGCGCATACTTAACTACTACATCGTCGTGAAAAGAAAGCTGGTGCATAATCATGTCCACCTGATGCATACCGCTTTCCAAAACACCAGTAATATCAATGGACAGATTGATTTTTGCAAAAGAACGTATCTTTATTTCTCTCATATCTATTTCCAATGCGCAAAATGAGCGGAATTCCGCTCATTTCGTATTCGCAGTTATTTCTTTTTCTTCTTTTTGCTGTTGGCAGCTCTTCTCTTTGCAAGTCTCTCTTCTTCTGCAAGTCTTTCCTCTGCCAAAGCTTTCCTTCCGGTAACATAGCTACTGCCGCCTGCGGAAATCGGTCTAGGCCCTTTTACCTTATAGTTGCCGCTCTCTTCTTCGTAGTAGTCATCTTCGTCTTCGTCACTTGCGGCTCTCTTCGCTTTCTTTGCTGCCTTAGCTTCTCTCTTTGCTACCTCTTTCTCGTGAGCAGCGATAACTTCCTGTACGGATTTACCGGTCTTCTTTGCTTCCTTGTATGGGTTAAACGGTTCTTCTCTTCCGACCTCTTCTTCCTGTTTTGCCATCTGTCTCTTCGCCTGTCTGGACGTAAAGAAGAACATGCCCCCGAACATGATAACCATCATTATCATGTAAACTTTCGTGTTCTGACCCTGATTCAGTGTGGTGAAAGACACCGTCTGATCTGTTCCGAGCGCATTTCCATCGTTATCTGTTACATCTCCTGAAATATGCAAAGTGTATTTGGTATTGTCCTTCAGTCTCTGTCCGTTATCGTTCAGTTTTACTGTATCTGCCAATACCATAACTTCTTTGGAATCTTTTGGGTTATAAAAGATTCTGATTGGAATCTGTTTTCCCTCATCATCTGTAATGCTGAAAGCTTTTGCGTTAGCCTTTGCAGAGGCTTCATTACCCATCTCGTTATTAAAGTGCAGCTTCACACTCATATTCTCAATACTGGTGTTCTTCTGCCCGTCTTCCGGATACATGTCCACAATCTCCAGCTTCTGGGACTGTGCTCCGAAGCATACGGAAGCAGTCATCATTATCGTCAATGCTGCAAGGCATACAATTGCGCCTATTCTTTTCATGTTTGTTCCTCCGATTTGTTCTTTTTCTTTCTATGTCTAAGCTGGCTGAAAAACTGTCGCAAAAGCTGTGCGCACTGGTCTTCCATAATGCCTGTTTCTACATGAATTCTGTGATTCAGCCGCGTTTCTGCCGGTACATTGAAAACCGAACCGCAAGCTCCCGCCTTTGGATCCATGGTACCGATGTACAGATTCTCTATACGCGCCCAAATCATGGCGCCCGCACACATAGTACAAGGCTCAGCTGTAACGTAAAGGCTGCAGCCAAGAAGCCTCCAGCCGCCCAGCGCCTCTGCCGCCCGGCGAATTGCAATCATCTCCGCATGGGCTGTAGGATCCTTGCTGGTTTCCGTTAAATTGTGACCTCTTGCAATAACCTGCTCATCTTTTACAATGACCGCCCCGATGGGCACTTCCCCCAGCTCAAAGGCTTTCTGCGCCTCCTTTAGGGCCTCTCTCATAAACTTATTCATATACCTTTCAATGTTACCACAATTCCATACAGTATTCAACAGTTTTTTGTATTGATTTGCGTGCATGTATGAATGTATATTAAAAAGCGCCTCTGCCAAACAGGTTATATCGGCAAAAAGCGCATTCCTTTTTCAAAATCACAGCGGCAAAACCTCGCCGCTCTCTTTATCAATACCTCCAATCCAGTATCCGAAGATTTCCTCCTGCAGCTTTCCTGTCAGTTCTGATAAGTCGCTAAAGTACTTTTCGCCGCCGCGAATAGGCTGCCACAACAGAAAACATCCCTGCTCTCTGCAAGGCTGCTCTTTTTGCAAGAATCTGCCCGGCACGCCAACAAACCAGCGGTCTTCATATTTTCCAATTGTATAGTGTCCATAGCGCTCAATGCAGTCGCTGCAGGCAGCAAGCGACTGAGGCAGCTGGTCAATTTTACTGATTCTGCACCACCTTGCGCCTGTTTCATCTCTCTGTCTGTCGAAGATTTCCACAGCATCCTCTTCACAAAAACAAGAAAAAATACTTTCCCAGCCTTGTTCGCTCCCATCACAATCCTCTATAGGTGCTTCTGTGCTCACATCTGCTGCCGGCTGATAAAATGGCATAGTTCCGCTGAAAATCGTCTCTGTGGAGCCGTCCTCTTTAGATAGGGTTACAAGAAGGCAATGGGTGTAGCACTCAATGGAGGGTCCCGTAAACTTCTTAAAAAGGCTTCCCTCTCCCGCAGAATTTACATGAAATACCCCAAAGTCTTTATGGATCAGCTCGCCCTCATCTACACCGATCAGAAGCAAATGATATTCCTTATTGTACTCTCGCATGAGCACATCCGACGGAAGCAGGTTAGAAACCGCAAAATAAACAGACCGCTTGTTTTTGTAAGTTTCTACGATGCAGTTAGCAGCATCCATCCCTCTTTTCCACAATCTATATCCTGTATGTACCCGCTTCACTTCTATGATGAATTTTCTATAATCCGACATAACATCACTCCCATGCTTCGACTTTCTTACCACTAAATATATGCGCATAATCAACGCATAATGCATGAAACTTGAAAAGGGCTGCACAAATATGCACGCCCAGTCCAAGTTTTCTATTTTCTTTAAATTCCACATGAAATATCCAATACTGATTAGAAGCAGCGACCAAGGAACTGGCAGAAATACTTTCTCTGTCTCCAACTACGGTTTCACTTCATCTGAAACAGCTGAAAGAAGGTGGTTTTGTCACAACACAAAAGGTTAGGAAATACGTTTACTACCAACTGCGAAAAGACAAATTCTATGGGATAGAGCAACGGCTTTTACGATATCTTAATTACTGAGTTTCCACGGTAACCAAAAAAACAAAGAACCTTGTCCGTAGGGACAAGGCATGGTATAATCAAATAGTCAAGAGGACGAACTAAGAAAGCGGTTGACCTTCCGTTGCTACTACATATACGGTGAAAAATCCGAATTGTACAAATGGGAGGTGATACTATTTCATCCTATGAAATTCTAGTAATCATCTTAATGGTAATTACATTGATAGAAATGATTCGAGGAAATAAAAAATAACCGCCGATAGTTTCGCAGACTCAAGCGGTTATCTTTTAACCCCGGTCAACCGTTTTCAACGGTTTCCTCTTGACATCAATATACCACGAAACAAGAGATTATGCAATAGGCAAATTTACGCTCCCACGGTGAGCACAAAAAACAAGATAAAACTTTCACGGGGAAAAGGATATTATGTCAACAGGTTCAGGACTTATTATAGATATTATCGCACTGGGAATTATCGTACTCTCAACAGCGCTTGGCGCCCGCAAGGGTTTTGCACTGACCGTGGTCAGCTTTATGCAGTGGTTTGTATGCGTGATTCTCGGATTTATTCTGTGCGGCACAGCAAAAAACTTTCTCATGGATTACACAGAGCTGGATGATATCATTCACAACGGTATTCTTTCCCATATCCAAACTACGGTCAATGAAAGCAGCGCTTACCTGGCGCTGCCGGATTTATTCCATGACTGGATTGATGACGGTACTGCGGCTCTTGCAGAGGATACCGCCGCATCTATCACTTCATCGCTGATGACGGTCATCGGCTTCCTCTCTGTGGTATTCCTCATCAAGCTAATCTGCTTTGGGCTGGTACGGCTTTTGTCCCGCAGATACAACGAAGGAATCACTGGATTTCTTGATGGATTTCTCGGCTTTCTCTTCGGTATCGCAAGAGGACTGATTCTGCTGCTTCTAGGTTTTGCAGTACTAGTGCCGGTGCTGAGTCTGATAGTCCCCGACCTTTCAGAGACCATCACAAAAGCCATGGAAAATTCCTATGCAGCGAGCATACTCTACGACGATAATATGCTGCTGATTTTAGTGCGAGATTTTTTCTCTTAGCCCATTGACAGTATTCTGATTCTATGCTAATATATTGAAGATTTGAGCAAAAATAAGGATTAATATTGAGAAAAGGAGCAAATACATGACGACTTTGTTAAAAAATGGTATGGTTTTGACACCCCTCGGGTTTGAGAAAAAAGACGTTTTTGTTTCCAATGGAAAAGTTTTTGTCAGCTCCACAGATACTTTCGATACAGACCACGCAAGTAGTATCATTGACTGCACAGACCGTATTATCATTCCGGGTTTCACCGATGTACATGTACATTTACGCGAACCCGGATTTTTTTATAAGGAAACGATTGCAAGCGGTACGGCGGCGGCTGCAAAAGGCGGCTATACCTGTGTTTGCCCAATGCCGAACCTAAAGCCGGTTCCCTCTGATATGGAGTCTCTGCAGACGCAGCTTTCTATTATCGAAAAAGACGCAAAAGTGAAAACCATTCCTTACGGAACCATTACCCAGAATCAGGACGGGCGCAGCGCTCTTTCTGATATGGAAGCCATGGCGCCTTATGTCTGCGCTTTTTCCGATGACGGCAAAGGCGTGCAGACCGGTGATTTGATGGAAGAAGCCATGGAAAAAGCCAAAGAGCTGGGCAAGCTGATTGTCGCCCACTGCGAAGATGAAAGCCTGCTCCACGGCGGCTACATTCACGACGGCGAATATGCCAAGGCTCACAATCACAAGGGGATCTGCTCCGAAAGCGAATGGGGTCAGGTGAAACGCGACGTGCAGCTGGCAGAAAAGACCGGCGCATCTTATCACGTCTGCCATATTTCCACAAAGGAAACCGTTGACATCATCAGGCAGGCAAAGGCCCGCGGCGTGGATGTGACCTGTGAAACAGGTCCCCACTATCTGGTCCTTTGTGACGCAGACTTACAGGAGGATGGACGCTTCAAGATGAATCCGCCTCTGCGCGCTGCGGCCGATCGGGACGCTCTGATTGAAGGCCTTTGCGACGGTACGATTGACATGATTGCCACCGACCATGCACCCCACAGCGAAGAAGAAAAATCTAAGGGACTGGCAGGCAGCGCCTTCGGTATCGTAGGTCTTGAAACCAGCTTTCCGATTTTATATACACATCTGGTAAAGAAAGGCATCATTTCCCTGGAAAAACTCATCGAGGTGATGAGCATAAATCCAAGAAGACGCTTCGGCTTTGAAGGCGGAGTAATCGAAGACGGCGCACCTGCCGACCTTACCGTAATAGATTTAAACAGACACTTTTCCATCGATCCGAGCGACTTCGTCAGCATGGGCAAAGCAACCCCGTTTACGGACTGGAAGGTCTATGGAAAAGTAGTGATGACCCTGGTGGAAGGAGAAATCGTATATGATGAGACAAACGCTTAAAGTAAGCAGTATCAGCCAAATTCAAAACGACATTTATGTTATGACCTTAACCGGTGACTGCAGTAAAATCACTATGCCGGGGCAATTTCTCAATATCAAGCTGGACGGCTTTTATCTTCGGAGACCAATTTCTATCTGCTGCTGGGATAAAACTTCTGTCACCATCATTTTCAAGGTGGTCGGTCAGGGAACCAAAGCTTTGGCCCAGTCTGCAGCAGGTGACGAATTTGACGTGCTGCTGCCTCTTGGCAACGGATTTGACACTTCCTACTGCAAACAACAACCCCTTCTGGTGGGCGGTGGTATCGGCGTGCCGCCTCTTTACGGACTTGCCGCAAGCCTGGCAAAACAAGGTGTTACCCCAAAGGTTGTGATTGGTTTCAACACAGAGAGCGATATCATCCTGACAGAAGAGTTCCGCAAACTGGGAATCGAGCCTATCATCACCACAGCAGACGGCTCTTTCGGCATCAAAGGCTTTGTCACAGATGCCATGAAAAATCTGGAGTTTGATTATGTATATACCTGCGGTCCTGAGCCGATGTTAAAGGCGGTTTACGACCAGGCGCCAGACGGACAATTCAGCTTTGAAGCGAGAATGGCTTGCGGATTCGGTGCCTGCATGGGCTGTACCTGCGAAACAAAGTACGGCTACAAGCGCATTTGCAAAGACGGACCGATTTTATATAAGGAGGAAATCAAATGGTAGACTTAAAAGTAACCTTAAGCGGTATCACCCTTGATAATCCTGTCATTCCTGCCAGCGGTACCTTCGGCTACGGCAAGGAGTTTGCGGAGCTTTACGACCTTGATATCCTTGGCTCTATTTCCTTTAAAGGCACCACCAAAGACGCCCGCCTCGGCAATCCCCTGCCCCGCATTGCGGAGTGTCCTTCCGGTCTGATCAACTCAGTTGGTCTGCAAAATCCGGGACTTGATGCGGTGTGCGAAAAGGAATTGCCGGAGCTTGCCAAACTCTATCACAAACCCCTAATCGCCAACATCAGCGGATTTTCTCTGGACGAATATGTAGCATGTGCTAAAGCCATGGACAAACAGCCGCAGGTTGGCATCATCGAAGTCAACGTCAGCTGCCCTAATGTCCACAACGGCGGCATGGCATACGGAGTTTTGCCTGAAAGCGCTGCGGAAGTAACCCGAGCCGTGAAAGCTGTCACAACCAAACCGGTCTACATTAAATTGAGTCCAAATGTAACCGACATCGTATCCATCGCAAAGGCGTGCGAAGACGCAGGAGCAGACGGCATCAGCCTGATCAACACGCTGCTTGGCATGCGTATCGATATCAATAGAAGAAAACCTGTTATCGCCAACAAAATGGGCGGTTTTTCCGGTCCGGCAATCTTTCCGGTTGCAGTTCGCATGGTCTATCAGGTTGCAAATGCAGTCAATATTCCGGTCATCGGCATGGGCGGCGTAAGCTCTGCCCGTGATGTCATCGAAATGATGATGGCTGGAGCGACGGCAGTTCAGGTCGGCGCGGCAAACCTTGTCAATCCGTTTGCCTGCAAAGAAATCATCGAAGAGCTGCCTTCTGTCTGCGAAGAACTGGGCATTGAAAAGCTGGCAGATATTATAGGCTGTGTCAAATAAGACGAATATAGAATTTTAACTTATATCGCAAATAACTTGAATTTAAGTATAACAAAAACGCGAAAAGTTAACCGAAATCAAGATTTTCTCAAAAAAATGTATAAAATTCAGCTGAAACGGGACTAAAACAGACGAGAATTTATACATAAAATCAACTTTTTTCAGATTTCGGTTAAGATAGGAGGAATATTATGGGTAAAGATGTAATCATCGCTTGCGATTTTCCGTCAAAGGAAGATACGCTGTCATTTTTAGACAAGTTCACAGGCAGAAAGCCTTATGTAAAGATCGGCATGGAACTTTTCTACAGCGAAGGGCCTGCCATCGTAAAGGAAATCAAGGATAGAGGGCATCAGATTTTTCTGGATCTGAAGCTGCACGACATTCCAAATACTGTGGAGAAAGCTATGGCAGCTTTATCCAAGCTGGATGTAGACATGTGTAACCTGCACGCTGCCGGTACCAAAGACATGATGGAAGCTGCGCTCCGTGGCTTAACCAGAGAAGACGGCAGTCGCCCGCTGCTCATCGCAGTGACGCAGCTGACTTCCACCAGTCAGGAAAGAATGCAAAAGGAGCTGCTCATCGATGCGCCCCTTGACGAAGTGGTAACCAAATATGCACAAAACGCAAAAGAAGCTGGTCTTGACGGCGTTGTCTGCTCCCCTTTGGAATCCGGCAAAATTCATCAGGCTTGCAGGGAATCTTTTCTCACCGTAACCCCGGGCGTGCGCTTTGCCGACGGCGACAAAGGCGATCAGGTCAGAGTCACCACACCGGAAAAGGCAAAGGAACTGGGAAGCGACTATATCGTCGTAGGAAGACCCATTACCAAGGCAGATGATCCAGTAGCGGCTTACGAACGCGTATGCAGAGAATTTATAGGCTAATACATTTTTTATATATAGATTGGAGGAACTTTTTATGAAAACAGATATCGCAAAAGGGCTTCTGTCCATCGAGGCAGTTTTCCTAAGACCAGAAGAACCTTTCACCTGGGCAAGCGGCATTAAGAGTCCGATTTACTGTGACAACAGACTGACCCTGACCGCACCAGAGGTAAGAATTAAGGTAGAAGAAGGACTGGTTGCCACCATCAAAGAGCACTTTTCCGAGTGCGAAGTTGTCATGGGCACCAGCACCGCAGGCATTGCCCACGCTGCAATCGTCGGTCACCTGATGAACATTCCTATGGGCTATGTCAGAGGTTCCGCCAAGGACCACGGAAGAACCAACCAGATTGAAGGAAAACTCCTTCCGGGTCAGAAAGTTGTTGTCGTGGAAGATCTGGTCTCCACAGGCGGCTCTGCAATAGATACTGTAGAAGTCCTTCGTGCTGCAGGCGCTGATGTTCTGGGTATTGCCAGCATTTTCACCTACGGCATGAAAAAGGGTCTGGACAGATTTGCGGAGCACAACGTAAAAAACGTAAGCTTATGTGACCTTGACGCTTTGGTAGAAGTCGCTGCTGACACAGGCTATATCAAGGCTTCTGATAAAGAGAGAATCTTAAAGTTTAGAGACAATCCTTCTGATGAAGGTTGGATGAAGGGAGACAAATAAATGAACAAAATTAAAAATCTTATCAACATTACCGACTTCACCATCGAAGAAATCGATGAGCTAATTCGTGTGGCTGATGACATTGTGGAAAACCATGCTGCATACGAAGACATCTGCGCACACAAGAAACTGGCGACCTTGTTCTTTGAACCGAGCACCAGAACCAGGCTCAGCTTTGAAGCTGCAATGCTTGAACTGGGCGGCAGCGTGCTAGGATTCTCTGAAGCAAGCTCCAGCTCCGCAGCAAAGGGCGAAAGCGTAAGCGACACTATCAGAACTGTCGGCTGCTATGCAGACATCATCGCAATGCGCCATCCAAAAGAAGGTGCGCCGATTGTAGCTGCACAGAGAACTACCGTACCTATCATCAACGGCGGCGACGGTGGTCACTTCCATCCGACCCAGACCCTGACCGACCTTTTGACCATCAAGAGAAAAAAAGGCAGACTGGGCAACATGACGGTAGGTCTTTGCGGCGACTTAAAATTCGGAAGAACCGTACACTCCCTCATCGAAGCAATGCTGAGATACGAAAACGTCAGCTTCGTTCTCATCTCCCCGCAGGAACTGCAGGTACCTGACTACGTGAAGGAATCCATGGACAAAGCCGGCGCAAAATGGAAAGAAGTTGAAAGACTGGAAGACGCTATGGAAGAGCTAGACATTCTGTACATGACCCGTGTACAGAGAGAACGTTTCTTCAACGAAGAAGACTATATCAGATTGAAGGACAGCTACATTCTGGATTTAGAAAAACTGCAGGCTGCAAAAGAAGATTTGACCATCATGCACCCACTGCCAAGGGTCAATGAAATCTCTGTAGAAGTGGATGACGACCCGAGAGCCGCTTACTTCTTCCAGGCACTGTGCGGCAAGCACATTAGAATGGCTCTGATTCTTTACTTACTGGGAATTAAGAGAGAAGCATAATTAAAGCAATAAAGAAAGAGAGGAATTACTTATGAATATAGATGGCGTAAGCACTGGTATCGTACTGGACCATATCAAAGCAGGAAAGAGCATGCAGATTTACGAGCTGCTCAGACTGGACAAAATTAATAACTGTGTTGCAATCATTCAGAATGCAGACAGCTCCAAATACGGCAAAAAGGACATCATCAAAATCGACCAGCTAATCGATCTGGATTTTGATGTTCTGGGTTATGTTGACGACAACATCACCGTCAACATCGTAAAAGACGGTAAACTGTTCGAGAAGAAACATCTGGAACTGCCGGAAACTCTGACCGATGTAATCAAGTGTAAAAACCCTAGATGTATCACTTCCATTGAGCAGGAAATCGTACATAAATTTAAACTGGTCGACAAAGAAAAGCAGGTTTACAGATGCGTATACTGCGATGCAGAAAGTAAATAACCAAAAATTATAGATTGAGTAGGAGAAAATTTCTCTAATTGAGAAATTTCCGGCCTTTCACACCACCGTGCGTACCATTCGGTACACGTCGGTTCAACCAACTTAACGTGTAACACACCTTGCGGTGTAATAGTCCAGCATAGAGATTAGCCCATATTCGGCTAATCTCTTGTTGCTTATTGCCTTTTGTATCTAGCTGTTATGGCACCCTCAGGTTTTGGTATCTCCACCCTGCGGACTGGCGGCGGTTTATATTTTCTTGTCCGTCGGACCAAGGGTTTGCCTACAGCTTCCTTCAGATTCCATCTCACGATGGACACCCTTGCTGTTCAGCTATACACTTCCTCGTTGCCTAGGCGTGTTCGGGTCTTTCACCCGTTAGAGCGCGCCCATGGCGCGCAAACCAAAACAGCAGCCAAAAGAATTTCCCTGGCTGCTGTTTTTTCACCTAGCACATCCTATTTTAAATCAAATGCAAAATGCTGCATAAAGCGGCACCGTCTTTTTTCCATCCTCAAAGCCAAAATTCTTCGCAGAAAGCTTGATTGCATAAGCCGGCTTATAAGTCTCCATGTAGACCTTTAAACTTTTCGCTTTCGTATTATCAGCAGACTTGACCTCAACAGGAATCAGCTTGCCATCACGCTGAATGACAAAGTCAATTTCTGCGCCTCTTTCGGACATCCAATAATACGTATTATATCCATTTATTGCAAGCTGTACATTGACATAATTTTCGGTCATGCCGCCTTTAAAGTCATTAATTTCTGATGTCATGTAGAGAATATCATCCGCGGTTAAATCTTTTTTCGCACAAAGCAGTCCCAAGTCCGACACATATATTTTGAACGAGTCAATGTCGCGATAATTCTCAAGGGGCTTTTTAATCTGCTCTACCTTGTAAATCCGTGACACGATACCTGACAGACAAAGCCACTCAATAGCATTTTCAAACTCTGAAGCGCGCCCGCCTTTTTTTACGAGCTTATACTGAAAACGAGTATTTTTCTTTGAAAGCTGCACAGTAATATTGTCATAGGCAAGCCTCGTTTTTTTTATTTCATTTAGATTGTTATATTTGCTCATGTCATTCAGATAACTTGCAAGAATTGTATCCTGTATATGACGAACAAGGACATAGTCCCTTGTGTTTGCAAACTGCATCACACATTCTGGCATACCACCTACAACCAGATACTGGCGATAGAGTTTCATCGCCGTATCATGAAATGCTGACGGCAGTGGCGTATCAGAAGCAAAGGACTTCTTAATTTGCTCTACAAGTGAATCCTCGCCCATAGCAAGCATAAATTCCTCCATATCCATCGGATACAAGGTTTTCATATCCACCTTGCCAACAGGAAAAGAAAAGCTGGCTCTATTGACCGCTACGCCCAGCAGACTACCTGCCACAATGATATGATAATCTGGTGCATCCTCGCAAAAGTACTTCAGTGAAGTCAACGCCCTTTCGCAAAGCTGCACCTCATCAAAAACAATCAGCGTTTTCTCTCTGATAATCGTCTGACCTGCAATATGAGATAATATCGGTATAAGATAATCAGGACTGATATTCTCTTCAAAAGTCTTATTCAACGCAGGATTCGTTTCAAAGTTAAAATACACCACATTCTCATAGTAAGTACGACCAAACTCTAAAATCGAATAGGTCTTACCAACCTGCCTTGCCCCCTGTAAAATAAGAGGTTTGCGGTGTTGGCTTTCCTTCCACTCCTCCAAAAATTTCGTAATCTTTCTATCCATAGAATAACCCTCCCTTAGAGTGTTACCTATAGCATATCAGATATTCATGTTCATTTCAACAATTTTTATCGAATGATTCGCGTTAAATTACACGAATATTTCATTGATCCCAACTCAATTTGATACGAACCTTCCATATTTTCTAAACCGTCCGCCGTGCAAACAGGATAAAAGCACTTACCAAACTTGCAACACTTATGGCAATGGTTATCAAAATCACAGGCACAAAATCCGCCGGCTCTGCTGCGGAAGCAAGTAACGTCTGGGCATTGAACAAAAAGCCCGGCAGATATTCTTTAATTGTGGGGAGAAATCCTAGCAAATATACCGCAGCAAAACTGCAAACTACAGCGGCAAGGGCGGCTCCGCCGGTTTTGAAAATTGCCGACATAAGTAAAACCAATGTAATCAGCCATAATCCCAGCAAATAGTAGCACCCACCAGCAGCAAAAACGTACGCTGCACTATCGTCATTCCAGAAAAAGCGGTTATAACCCCATGTAATGGCAAAACTCATCCAATAGCCTGCGGTCCAAAGGATTCCCGTAACCAGCCCCTTTGCCGCAAGGATTTTCCAGCGCGCCAAACCTTTTGCCAGCATCATAGTTAGTGTTCCCTTTTCGTATTCGCTGGTCAATATACCAGAAAAAAGTAAGAGAAACACAATCATAGCCAGAGGGATATTTTTGCAAAACTGATTCCACGAAGTCAGTCCATTAACAGTAGTCGCCACTATATGAAAACCGCTGTCTGCCAAATCTCCCGCTAATGTCTCCATCAGCCACGGTGTCATTTTAGCGATTGCAGGATTCATGACGCCAAAGAGGACAAAGAGAATCATCAAAAACATCAGCTTTCCCGTCCGCGCTGCCCACAAAAATTCTTTCCATGTAAATGCTCGCAGTTCCATCATTTTCCCATCACCTCCATAAATAAATCTTCCAGCGCTGGCTCCTTCTGTTCTACTCGCTGAACTGCAAGACCGCTGTGCGATAAATCCTCTAAAATAGCGGGCATATCGTCCACTCCTTTATCATCAAAATGCAGTCTGCAGCTTCCTGTCCTTCTGACCTGCGGATATCGCTCCGCAAATAACGCAGCGTCTGCCGCAGTGTCAAATTCGACTTCTATCCCATTACTGCCACGCAGCTTTCTCATCTGCTCCATAGTTCCCCAGGCAGCAAGCTTTCCACCGTGAAGAAACGCAAATTCATCACAGATTCGCTCTACATCAGACAGGATGTGCGTCGAGAACAGAACCGTCGTCTGAGATTTCACCTCCGATAAAATGTCCAGAATTTCACGTCTGCCCGCCGGATCAAGGGCTGAAGTAGGCTCATCACAAATCAAAAGCTTCGGCTGTGTAAGCAGTGCCTGTGCAATACCAAGTCGTTGTTTCATTCCCCTAGAAAAGCCATGAATACGTTTATTCTTTCCCGCCAGCCCTACCATCACCAGCAGGTCTTTAACTCTATGTTCACATTCCGCCTTCGGTATTTTGGATATTTTTCCGCATAAGTTCAGATATTCCATTGGTGTTAAAAAATCATAAAACTCTGGTACATCAGGCAGATACCCTATGTTTCGATTGGTCCGGCTGCTGCCAAACAGGACTTTTTCCCCCTGCACACGAATTTCCCCACTATCAGGCTGCATCAGACCTAAAATAAGCTTCATGGTAGTGGTCTTCCCTGCACCATTCTCTCCAATAAATCCGAAAATACTATTCTCTGGAACAGAAAAATTCAAATCATTCAACACACTGTTTGCGCCAAAGCGCTTTGAAACATTGCGAAGCTCCAGTACATTCATCAGTTATCCTCCTTCCCCAGTAAAAAATATAGCACCGGGCCAATAAACTGCATACCAGCAATGGCTACAATGATCCAAATCGTCCGGTTTCCCCTTTTATACCTGTCATGGGTCAATATATGCCACATGGTAAACGCCAGCAGCGCAATCTCCGCAATTGCCAGTGGAATGAGAAACGGCATTAATTCTCGCAAACTCATCTTTCCTGCCCTCCTATGGTCTCTAATAAACGCTTTATTGCTAAAAAACGCGGTTCTTTCTGTATAGGCGCAAACGCCGGATGCTGAAAAATCTGCGCAGCACTTTCCAAAATCACTTTCTTACTGCGCGGCGCTCCTCCGCCCTGCACCAGCGTCTCAAACCAATCCCCCATTTTATCAAAATAGCTGTCGCCGCAAAGCCGAAATCCGTTTTCTTCACAGCTTCCGATACATTTTACGTAGCGTTCCAAACGGTTCAAAGCCTCTTCATGCATGGAATAACACATATAAACAACGGCTGCCTGCATATGATATATGGCCTCGTTGGGATGCGTCATCTCCTTATTCCAGTCTTCCAAAAGGCTATCCACGCGCCTGATGGTTTCCATGCAAAAATTCCGGTCATCCTTCCTTAACGACATGCGCCAAACTGCATCAGACATCAATATGATTAGATGTATATACATGCTTACCTGCGCAAAGCTATCCGCCTGCTCATTTTCTCCTAGCATCTGATATGCCTGAATCAAAAGCCCGTCGCTCTGTACCGCTAAACGATATGGACTCAATGTTTCTTCCAAACACTCTACAACGTCCGCAGCTTTTCCCAACTGTAACAGTGCTGTAGCACGCATCATCTGCGCATCACCGCAAAGACCTACATCCCCACTCTGAGAACTGATATGATCAAAGAGGGCTATCGCATCTTCCAAAATCGTTTCCTGCTGCTTCCTGCTCTCCGCCAGCATAAAATGATTGATCCACAGCGAACCTATATAGAACAAAAAACGATAACAGCTGTAGTATTGCTTCACTAGCTTCCTGCTCCGACTCATGGTCTGTTCAAACCGTTCCCGTATCGCAAATTCCTCCGACAATTCCTCATAAATCCCCTGTATCTGTTCTTTACTCAACTGCGGCTCATATCCCACCAGTTGATCGATTGTTACATCAAAGAAAGCAGCAAGTTTAGGCAGCATCAATATATCCGGCAGCGACTGTTTCGTCTCCCACTTAGATATAGACGCCTTAGTTACGCCAAGAAAATCCGCCAGCTGTTCCTGGGTCATTCCCCGTCCCCTGCGCAAACAAGTGATGTTCTCTGAAAAACTCAAAATATTCATCCTTACACCTCCTACAGTTATTATATCCAGCCCGCTCACTCTGCTCAATAGAGATGCACGATATTTCGCGAAGATAAATCAACCGGCAGGAAACTTTTTCTCTGGAAAAGAGACCATAACAGACAAAAAACAGGGCTGACCATCATCGGTTCACCCTGTTTTCTCTGTTCTATTAAATTTGATCTTATCTAATTGCTGTTTCCAGCGCAATTTCCATCATCGTAGTAAATGCGGTCTGCCTTTCGTCTGAGCTGCAGGATTCCCCTGTAACCATGTGATCGGATACGGTGCAGATGCACAGCGCATTTTTTCCGGCTTTTGCAGCCTGCATGTACAGCGCTGCCGCTTCCATCTCTACGCCCAACACGCCCATGCTTCTCCACTTGTCGTAATCTCTGGTGCTGTCATAGAATACATCTGATGAAAAAATCGTGCCAATATGCGGTTTAACGCCTAAATCAGCAGCCGCTTGCTCAGCCTTTTTCAAAAGATCATAGGAGCACACAGCAGGAAGCACCGCATTGATTTCATACTGAGCAGCCCAGTTGGAGTTGGTCATGCAAGCCATACCCATGATGATATCTTTGACTTTAACTTCCTCGCGAAGTCCGCCGGCAGTGCCGACTCTGATGATATTCTTTACATCATAAAAGTTGAACAGCTCATAAGAATAAATCCCGATAGCAGGCATTCCCATACCGGAAGCCATGACGGATACTTTCCTGCCCTTATATGTACCAGTGTATCCTTGTACACCTCTTACATTGTTGACAAGTTCAGCGCCTTCCAGAAAATTCTCCGCAATAAACTTAGAGCGCAGCGGATCGCCCGGCATAAGTACGGTTTCTGCAAAATCGCCCAGCTTCGCTGAAATATGTGGGGTAGGTATATTAGACATATCAATCATCTCCTTTTCATTTCTATTTCGTTTATTTTATTATATCAATATAGTCCCCCTTATACCAGCGCAATTTGCAAAATAATTTCCCCCTTCATCCGATTCTCTTTTTATTATGAATAAAAGCTTGGAAAAGGCAAGTTGGATTTTTACTTTTTTCAGACTTTCATTTCTAAAGTTTCTCATCGGAAATTTTTTATTTATTTTATCTGCCTTTATGCTAAAATAGAGTAAGCAACATAACCGGAGGTTTTAATATGAAGAAAAAAATCTGCATTTTATATACAGGCGGCACCATCGGCATGGTTCCCACAGACAAAGGCTATGCGCCAAAGAGGGGTTATTTTCACGATGCAATATCGTCTATCGACGATTTAAAAGGAGAGGGCATGCCGGAGTGGGACATGATCGAATTTGAACCGCTGCTGGACTCTTCTAATATCGCAGTAGAGCAGTGGAATCAGATTGGCAGGGCAATTCGTGACAACTACGACGCCTATGATGGATTTGTCGTGCTTCACGGCACCGACACTATGGCATACACCGCTTCAGCCCTGTCCTTTATGCTGGAAGGGTTGAACAAACCTGTAGTTGTCACCGGCTCACAGATTCCACTCTGTCAGCTCAGAAGTGACGCTAGAGACAATCTGATTACCTCCGTTTTCATCGCCGGACAAGGTATCGTACGTGAGGTCAGTCTTTATTTCGGCGGCAGACTTCTGCGCGGAAATCGCTCAACCAAAGCCTCCGCTGACGGGCTCATCGCTTTCGATTCTCCCAACTATCACCCGCTGGCGGAAGCCGGAATCGACATCAAATACAATACGGCGGAACTCTTTGAACCGAATCCAGACGCTGCTTTTTCACTCACTGAGTTTACGCAGACCTCCATCGGTGTATTAAAAGTATTTCCAGGCATTCAGTTCAGTCTCTTTGAATCCATTATGACGGAGAGTCTGAAAGGCATCGTGCTGGAAACCTTCGGCGCAGGCAATATTCCAAGCTACGATAATGCGCTGCTGCCGATTATCAAAAAAGCTTTTGAACACGGCACCATCATCACCGTCTGCTCCCAGTGCCAGCAGGGCACCGTCAAGCTGGGCGCCTATGAAACCAGTTCTGCACTGACAAGAGCCGGCGCCGTCAGCGGCTACAACATGACTACAGAAGCTGCTGTTGCCAAGCTATATTACCTGTTCAGTCTCAATCTTCCAAAAGAAGAAATCAAGGCAAAGATGGAAGAAGATTTGCGTGGGGAATTAACGAAATAACAACCCCACCCTTCCTCGAAGCACAGCTTCGGGTGGGTCCCAGGAGCCTGCTTGTCAGCAGACAATAACTATAGATGCAAGACGAAGAAAAGGTATACTTACTTCGTCTTTTTTCGTCTATTTTTCAATACAAGTAGGATCCATCAGAAAATCATAGATATTTACAGTCAGAATACCGAATTCATCATAATGGGCAGGTACGACGTCCCCAGTAATGACAATTTTCTTGAAAGAATCATCAATCCTGCGGAATGGTCTGATCTCTTGATTTCGTTTTTCTTCATCAGGCAGAGAATATGCCGACTGAATATAGTACCGAGCGGAGCCAAGATTGCAGACAAAATCCACCTCCAGCTGCTTTCGAACTACCTTTCCGTCCTTGTTCTTTTCTGCAATCGGAATCACTCCCACATCTACGCTGTAACCTCGCATGCGAAGTTCATTATAAATCACATTTTCCATGGAATGCGTTTGTTCAAACTGCCGGAAGTTGATTCTCGCATTACGCAGTCCCAAATCTGAAAAATAGTATTTCTTTGGCGTTTCGATATATGATTTGCCTTTAATGTCATACCGCTGCGCGGATTCAATTAGAAAAGAATCCTCAAAACACGCAAGATATTTTTTAATCGTCGCGGAAGTGATTCGGGATTTTTTTACAGTTTTGAAAGTATTCCTAAGCTTCTCCGGATTGGTCAGAGAGCCGATAGCGGAGGAAAGAATATTCAGCAGATCCTCCAGTTCCCCGTGATTACGAATACGGTTGCGTTTATAAATATCCTGCATATAGATTTCGTTAAACAAATTCTGCAAGACTGCCGCTTTATCTCCAGCTCCGTCCCGAAGAACCACCAATGGAATACCGCCATAAAGCATATATTCAGACAGTCCCTGATACTTGTCTCCCTGATAAACAGTCATAAACTCCGCAAAGCTCAAAGGATACATATGGATTTCATCACCTCTGCCTGCAAACTCAGTGATAATATCTTTAGAGAGAAATTTTGCATTGCTTCCGGTTACAAACACATCTATATTTTCTTTTCTTAGATAGCTGTTCAGTACAGCCTCAAAGCAATCCATCAGCTGCACTTCATCCAGAAGCAGATAATACATTTCATCGTCTACAATCTGCGTTCTAATATATGCCATGAATTTTTCAGGATTCACGCCTCTTTTTTCTTTTTCAATTTGAATTAGGCTTTCGCCAATCAGGAACAAATCATCTGCAGAGTCAAAGGCAAAACGGATAATATGACTCTTGTCCACACCGCTCTCCAAAAGATGATGATAAAAGATAGTATTCAGCAAATAAGACTTTCCGCATCTGCGAATACCTGTGATGACTTTAATCAGTCCATTATTTTTTCTTTTTATCAATTTATCCAGATAAAAATCTCTTCGGATTTCCATAGCAAATCCTCCTTTGGAATAGATTTTTGCAACTTTTAACACTTTTCTATTCTATTGTAGCAATTAAACCTACGGAAATCAATATATTAACCGCATTTAGAATAGATTTTTGCAACCTTTAACACTTTTCTATTCTATTATGCCCATCATTTCCTGTCATTATTTCTCAAAAAATACAATTTTCAGTCCCTGCTCTTCAGCGGTTGCTTTCATATATCGCACAAAAGCTCTGGAAACTTGGTCCATATATTCACCCTGCCTGGTTTCTATAATCAAACTGCGGTGGCTTGCTACCGCACTCAGTGCTTTCACACAGGCATTCATAATATTTACATCTTTCAGTGTGCTGCTGTCACGACCAGCCAGTTCACTCTTCCAAAACTCCTGCTGGATGCTGCCAAGGCAGAATACATCACGCTCGTTCAAAGCTTTATAGAGCAAATCTCCGTGCAGTTCTTTAAGATCTTTCAAAAGTGCAGACAGCCAAAAGTATGGAATACCCTCCATGCAGGTAATACAAACTCTCTCCTCTGTAGAAACCGCTGCAGAATCTTTTACTTTCCGCTCTCTTCGAACAAATGCCTCATACTGAGCACCATCCTGTATCTGCCTGTATTTCTCAGTCAATACTTCTCCGGGTGCAATATTAATACTGAATGCCAGCGTATTACTAAAGGTTCTGTAAAAATTGACTGCTTCCGCTCTTTTTCCAATTTTACAGTAAGCGTCCATCACCAGACCAGCAATTTCTTCATTATAAGGGTCAATCTTGAGAATCTCCTGCAACACTTCAATCTCACCCTCATAGTTTTCTTCCTGCGCAAGCAGTTCAGCCATCGACTCCATGACCTGTACTTTCAGCTTTTCAAACTCAATTCTGCGATATAGAATCAGATTGTTGAGTTCCTCACACCCCTTGAAGAAAGCACCCTCATAGAGTTCCCCGGAAAACAGACTGCGAAAGTGCAAAAGCTCTGCCATAGTGTACTCTTTCTTCCGGTCAAAGCAAGCCGCCTCTATAAAATCGCATCCATATGCATAGTTCTCATTGATTTTGCAGGCATTGTTATCCGACAGCAAAAACAAATTCCCATCTGCATCTTCTTTGATGATTTTCTTGATTTCCCACAAGTTATAGCGAAGATTATATCTGGCTGCCTCCTCCTTGCTGTCCGGCCACAAATAAGCGATGATTTTTTCCCGGGAAAGACCTTTCCCCTTACTTTCCATGAGCAGAAAAATTAGTGCGCATGCCTTGCTTCCCAGCTGCGTCGTAATATCCTTTCCACGATATAAAATTTTTAAATTTCCCAAAAAGAACAATTCCAACATTTCTTTACTCCCCGATGTGCCGCAGTTAAAAACGTTCGTAAATAATATCCCCCGACTTCATCGTCATCGTCACTTTGATATCTTTCAGTCTCTCTTTTTCTACCTCAAAGATATCGCAGTCCAGCACGATGATATCCGCCAGTTTTCCTTTTTTCAATGTTCCTTTATTCTCTTCCTCAAAAATAGCGTAGGCTCCTTCGCAGGTAAACATTCTGAGGGCATCGTACACGTCAATACGATGCTCTTCCACCGGATGATTCACAGCCGCGCTAATACCCAGCAAAGGATTTGCTTCCGTAACGTCACTATCTGAACCACCGCAAATCCTGACTCCTTTTTCCATGATTTCACGAAATGCGTTTGTCAGTCTGTATCTGCTTCCCAGTCTTCTCTCATAAATCCCGCCCTTTCCGCCGCAATCCAGCTCGTAAGACGGCTGCATGGAGAAGATGAGATTCAGCCTTTTCGCCCGCTCAACCTGCTCCTCCGTTGCCAGTTCCACATGTTCAAGACGATGACGCAGTGCAGTTGTCCCCACCTGATACATCGCCTGCACATGCGCAGTAAGCGCCGCTTCGATGGCTCTGTCACCGATGGTATAAAGCGCCAGCTGAATTTCATTTTCGTAGCATTCCAGCACAAAATCGTTGAGCTGTTGCTGGCTTAGACACAGCGTTCCCATAGTACCTGGGCAGTCCTCATATTCAAAAGAAAGTGCTGCCGTTCTGTTTTCAATGGTTCCATCGATATAAAGGCTCCCGCCGATTCGCTTCAGCCCCTTCTTTTTTACCTTCTCGATATCCATGGTTTGATAAAACAGCACCATATCAATGGGAAAATCCTTCCCATGGTGGTAAATAAACTCGGCATCCTTATCACTGTAACAAGTCCCGCCCTCCATGGCATTAATCGTAGTAATTCCTTTTTCCAGCAGTGTCGGCATCAGCTGATTGACTGTATCAAATCTAAATTCATCGGAAAAACTGTCCAAAATATTAGTTCTAAGCAGCGAATTGGCATTTCTTCTAAAAACACCGGTAGGCATTGACCTTTCATCCAGTTCAATGCCTACAGTTGTAAATGGAATTTTAAAGTAAAGAAGCGCATAGGTGTTTAAAATGCTTACCTGGTATTCTTTAGAATTAATCCAGACAGGAACGTCATCACAGCATTGATCCAGCATATTGCGAGTCAGCTGTTTATCTTCCCTAAGGCCATCAAGCGACAATCCATAGCCTCGAATCATCTCGCCGGGATGGGCAATCGCTGCTTCTTTTATCCGGGTACTGATTTCTGCAAGACTTTTCACATCGCTCAAATTCAAACTCACTGCATTAAAGGCAGTTTGAATGACGTGGAAATGACTGTCGATGAAGCCCGGCAAAACGGTGTGTCCTTCTGCGTCTACAATGACAGTATCTTCCGACAAATAGCTTTCAAAATCTTCTCCATATCCTAAATCTAGAATACGCTGATTCCTAACAGCAACCCAGTCGAAGCACTGACCTGCCTCCTCCATAGTCACACATTTTCCGTTTTTAATGATAACGTCCGCTAGCATAATATCCTCCATGCTGATTTGATTTTTCTTATTTCAAATCCCCATAGACGAGGTTGCCTGCAACAAAAGTATGGGTTACCTTTGTCGTCAGAATTTCCTCTTCCGGGATTTCAAAAATATCTTTATCAAGTACCGCAAGGTCAGCAAAATATCCTTCCTGTAAAAGTCCCAGAACATCTTCCTGTCCAGTTGCATAATGCGGGTTTCTTGTATATAATGCTACAGCATCAAAACGGCTCAGTTTCTGCTCTGGGTGGTATCCGCCCTTAGGCGCCCCGTCCAGTCCGCAGCGTGAAACCGCAGCATAAATACCCGGCATCGGGCTGTAGCTTTCTACTGGGCAATCCGAACTTCCTGTCAGACGCAGCCCTGCCTGCTGTAGTGTATTCCATGCATAAGCGCCATCCATTCTGTCAGGACCCAATCTATCCTCAATCCAGTTCCAGTCAGTAGCAAGGAAAATCGGCTGAATGTCCAGCACCACTGGCAGTGCCTTCATCCGTGTAAGAAGTTCTTCGTTGATTATCTGCACATGAATAATTCTGAAAGGCAAACGTTTTGCCAGTTCTTCTTCGGTTGCACCGCATTCCTTTTCCTTTGCCATGGCAGTTTCTATTGCTGTCAAAGTTGCATCAAGCGCTACATCACCAATTGCGTGAATGGCAGGCTGCAAACCTTTGTGATATGCTGTAAAAATCTTTTCGTTCAGGTCTTCCTGACTGCAGGTCATAAACCCGCTGTTTCCCGGATCATCTGCATAAGGCTCTTTCAATGCTGCAGAGCGAGAACCCAGTGATCCATCGGTAAACAGCTTGTATCCTCCCTGCTGAACTAAACGATACGGATTGTTGTATTCTTCTTCAGTCACAGGCTCTTTGTCAAACAACTCATCCAGATAAACTGTAATTCTGACGCCAAGCCCTTCTTTTTCAGCTAATTCTTTGTAGTAGTCTATGTCCTCTGCATAGTTCCAAATCTGTGCAGCATAGGTATGTATATTGGTAATTCCTTTTGCATGCATATCCTGCAGTACAGTCTGATATACCTCATCCTTTACACTTTTATCAGACAGCGGATCTGGAATGATAAAGTCAAAGATCTTTGTAGCCTGTTCACGGAAAACGCCATTTGGCATCCCGCTTCCATCCTTTTCCACAATACCGCCTGTTGGCTGCGGATAGTTCTCATCCACCCCTGCAAGTTCCAGCGCCTTGCTGTTGACAACTGCAGCATGCAGACAAACCCTGCGGATTAAAATCGGATGTTTGGTGCTGATCTTATCGAGATCCTCTCTGGTCGGCATTCTATTTTCTGCCAGCTTATTCTGGTCAAAAGCTACGCCCTTAATCCAGGTTCCTTCCGGCGTTTTTTCTGCTTTCTCTCTCATGAGGCTGCATAGTTCATCCATGGTTTTCGCATGTTCCAGATTTACAAAGGTCTGATTCTGACAATAAGCATACATATGCATATGCGCATCAGATAGTCCTGGAATCACGGTTGCACCTTTCAGGTCATATTTTATGCGGCTGTCGTATGCTTTTGCATCTTCGCTGCTTCCTGCAAATACGATCTTGCCGTCTTGTATTCCAATTGCTTCTACTGTATCTCCGGCAGCCTCCATGGTGTAAATTCTGCCGTTATATAACAGTGTATCTAAGTTTTCCATACGCAAAGCGATTCCTCCCTTTAGTTTACCATAGTTTTTTCAAGAAAACGATATAAAATCTCTGCAGTTTGCACTACAGTATCCATCTGTACATATTCATCAGCGCTGTGGTAATTTTCTCCATCTGGTCCAAAGATTAGCGCCGGTGCGCCCAGTCTGGTTCCCAGATAGTTAAAATCTCCAATGCTCTGAAAATAGGATATATTTGCCTCCTTTCCCGTCACATCGCGTACTGCCTGTGCAAAATCACGGGTATACAGGTTATTTTCTTCTGTCACATATGGCATGAATCCTTTTGAGCCCTCTGATGGCGCTTCCCGAAAACAAATTTCGTATCTGCACTTAACCGCTGCTCTATCAAGGGCTTTCTTAATTTCTGCTTCGATGGTTTGCGGAGATTCTCCTCTGACAATATGCCAAAACAGTTTCACTACAGCTTTATCAGGCACACTGCAGGCACCACCGTCGCAATCTATTGCAACAACACAAGCTGCCCCTTTCCCAAGCTTATCATCTTCCACATAGTTAATGTTTTCCAGTTCTGCAACAAACTTTGAAGCATCTAAAGCCGCACTAATTCCTTTCTGCGGATCTGCCGCATGGGCAGACTTTCCGTAAAACTCGACTGTAAGACCGTAGCCGCCTCGCGCACCCAGGCACATGGTTGGGAAAGCGTTTCCTGTAAATCCTGCACTAGGTTCTGTAATAATGGAATAGTCAATATCCGCAAGCAGTCCGTCTTCTATCATAGCATTTGTCCCCATGCCATAAGGACCTTCTTCCACAGATACTAAGGATAGCAGCAATCTTCCTTTAAATGCTTTATAGGTTTTCAAAAATTTTTGCACTGCCGCTATTGCGGCGGCGCATCCGGACTTCATGTCCAGTGCGCCTACGCCATAAAAGCGGTCTTCAATCATCTCACCGCAGGGGTTTTTACTCCATCCGTCGCAGAGCTTAACGGTATCCAGATGTCCATTGATATGAATGGTCGGACCTTCCTTTCCGCAGCTTGCTTCAATGAGTAAATTCTTCCCATGAAATCCGGTGATTTTTTCTTCGTAATAAGCATGCACCTTAACAGGTATATTTTGTTCTTCGAATATCTGGCAGACATATTCCATGACATCCTCTTCTTCAAAGTAAGGACTGTCAATTGCAACCAGATTTTCCAGAAGCTTGATTACTTCATTACACATTTTTCTTACGCATTAGCCTCGTTTTCTTTTGCAACTGCTGCAGCTTCTTCAGGTGTCTTTTCCCACAAGAACATTTTGAAGCAGGTGCAAAGGATTGCAATAATCGGTGTCAGGTAGCACAGGAATGTGTATGGTGCATAATCCCATGCAGATACGCCCAGTGCGCCTAAGTAAAATACACCGCAAAGTCCCCAAGGTACTAACTGAGAAGTTACTGTACCAGAGTCTTCACAAGTTCTGGATGCCAGTCTTCTCTGCAGGTTCAGCTTGTCGTATGCAGGCAGGTACATTCTTCCTGGAATGATGATTGCTACATACTGAGAACCGGATAAGAAGTTAACGACAACGGAAGTAATATTGTGAGTGATAACCAGACCTCTCGGTGTACGGGTCAGTCTTTCCATCTTGTCCAGGATTGCTTCCATTACCAGACATTTTTCTAAGATACCGCCATAGGACAGACCCAAGTAACCAAGGGACAGCGTCCACATCATGGACTGAATACCACCGCGGTTTACCAAAGAGTCTACGATATCAGAACCAGTTTCCATGGAGAAGCCATTATTCATGTATACCATCAAGTCATACAGGTTATAACCCTGTGTAATTACTGCAATCAACATTGCAAACAGCGATCCTACAACCATAATTGCCAGTGCACTGACCTGCTTAGCAGCAAGTACAACGATCAGAACCAGCGGCAGCAGACTGATGATGACATGCAGTGCATCAATATCGAAGTTTGCCTCAATTGCGCCTAAAATTTCATTTACACTCTCCATATCCATGTTGGATGCAGAGTATTTGCTTCCGATAATAGCATATAATACTAAGCTGATTACGTATGCAGGAACAGTAGTGTAAACCATTGCTCTAACATGGTCAAACAGGTTTGCTTCACAAACACCTGCAGCCAGGTTGGTGGAGTCGGACATCGGAGACAGTTTGTCACCAAGTACTGCACCGGAAATTACTGCACCGGCAGTAATAGGAGCTGGAATACCAAGACCTACGCTGATACCCATGAACGCAACACCAAAGGTAGCCGCTGTAGTCCAGCTGGAACCGATACAGATTGCGGATACGGAACATACCACACAAGCGGTTACCAGGAAAACAGACGGGCTGATAATTTTAAGTCCATAATAAATGAGGGACGGAATGGTTCCACAAGCAATCAGCATTGGAATCAACAGACCGATGAACATCAGAATGAGCATCGGTACGGTAGCGATTTTGCAGCCGTGAAGAATACCCTCCTCAATCTGTGCCCACTTTGTGCCAGTGGCCATCAACAGGATTACTGCAAAGGCAATGGAAAATACCAGAGTCAGATGAATCTCCGGAGAATATCCCAGTACCAGCTGTGCAATAATCACCACAAACAAAAATGCAATAATAACGACGGAAATACCGAACGACGGTTTTTTTAATGTTTTTTCGTTCATTTTCCTTTTGGGTTGTTATACTTTACAACCGCTCTCCTTTCTTTCTTTTTTTGCATTATATACGGGCTCAGTTTTACTTTGTGTTTTATATTTTGTTTTATACCATGTTTATCGGCGGAGAAAACAAACATTTTTGGTGGGTTGAATTTTAGAAAGGAATTAATTATAATGAATTTAACACATTATAATCTCTGCAACAAAATAGAAAGGACACCTATAATGAAGAAATTTTTAAAGATAATCTGCTGTGTCGTACTGGCACTGACATTCGTAGCAGGAACCCCTCTTGTGGAACTGGGCACTGGTTTCAATGTGTCTTCTTCTGCCGCATATGCTGCCACTAAAATTTCAAAGCCAAAGATTTCGCTGAAATATGTGAACAATTATTCCGATATTAAAATTTCTTGGAAAAAATGTTCAGGTGCACAAAAATACTGGGTTTATCGAGCCGAAAAAGGAAAAAAGTATAGACGTATTAAAGTAACGAGCAGCACCTCCTTTACAGATAAATCGGTGTCATACAACAGAAAATACTCCTATAAAGTATGTGCTATCGGAAAAAATGGAAAAAAGAGCTCGTTTAGCAACATAAAATCAGGTCTTATAGAGTGCGATGATCTGACCTATGACGACTGTTTTGGTGTTCCTGATTTCGGTTATTGGTTTTATTGCGAGCCATATGATATATATCGCAACGATTTCGGAGTCAATTATATGTACGATTTAGAAGATATACTTGCTAACGACATTTCATTAACTGACGCTGCCGACTTATATTCGATATGGCTTGATTTATATGGGTTTGATCTTGTAGATGAAGACTATAGCTATGAATTTGACTCATATGACTACCTTTATATTCGGAATTATGACAGCATGGGTCTTGCTGTATCACTTTCAAAAGACGGAATTACTATTTTTATCACAGAATTAGATTAAATGTTTTCTTAAAGCTCCAATCAACTTTCACCATTGATTGGAGCTTTCTTCTTGTCGTTCTCAGATTAATCCCGCCATATAAATCGGAAGATATGTGATTCCGTCCTCATACAGCAAATCCTTTGTGTACAGGATATATTTATCCTTTACTTTTAAGTCATACTTTTTCAGCAAATAATCGAAGGACTTGTGCTGCTTATATCCTGAAGATTTAACTTCTATAGGCACGATTTTTCTCTTTCTCACTGTCAGGAAATCTATCTCATATTTACTTTCTTTTGCTGCATCTGCCCCTTGATACTTAAACTCATGAAAATACAGCGCATTGCCGCTTGCACGCAGCATCTGCGCTGCCATGTTTTCCATAATCATGCCCTGGTTGATTCCCAGTTTATCGAATATCAGCGATTTAT
>NZ_QWEQ01000100.1 GCF_009936045.1 Emergencia sp. 1XD21-10
GAAAGCCGAGGGTGTAAGCAAGAACTCTGCACCTGATTTCCAAAAGACTAAGCTTATGACCCGTTTGACCTATACCCTTGATGAGATCGAGGGACCTTTGGAAGTATCTTCAGATGGAACCATCAAGTTTGAGGAAAAAGACGGGATTGATTATGCTGCCGTGACTGTTCAGCTTCCAGGGGGCGAACGTGTGCCATTCCTCTTACGATCAAACAACTTGTAGCATCTGGTAAACCC
>NZ_QWEQ01000101.1 GCF_009936045.1 Emergencia sp. 1XD21-10
TGGTGGAGAATTTCTAGTGCCATCATACAGAGGCTCATCTTTCCTTGACCCAAAGGGCAGAGGTGGATCCACTGGATACGACAATGCTGTGGCCCTGCCAGCTGGTGGGAGAGGAGACGAGGAGGAACTTTCTAAAGAGAATGTAAAGAATGTGGCAGCGTCAACCGGAAAGATCACCTTGAGTGTTACCTCAAGCAAGCCCGATACTGGTGAGTTGATCGGGGTGTTTGAGAGTATTCAGCCTTCAGATACTGATCTTGGAGCCAAGGTTCCCAAGGATGTGAAAATCCAAGGTGTTTGGTATGCACAATTGGAGTAATAGATAATCGGATTTTAGGGTCAACGTATCTGTGCTTTGTTACTCCTGACAACCGAG
>NZ_QWEQ01000102.1 GCF_009936045.1 Emergencia sp. 1XD21-10
GCCAGACATATACAGTTTAGTAACTGTATCCCTTAACAAACATGCCTTTCTTGGCCTCCTCGGATTCGCCCTCGCCCGTGTATTTTCCGAGCTGAGCAAGGGAGTTAGCTTTTGCTCTGATGAGGAGGGCGTCCTGAGCCGCCTTCACATTCTCCGGCCTTCCTCCCCATGTCTTGAGGCATGTGTTCTGGAGGGCTCGTGCATACGAGAAGGACACGTGCCATGGGTTCGGGGCTTGGTTCATCGCGTTCAAGTTGAGGGTGGCCTCCACTTCGGATTGCCCTCCAGACAAGAACATGATCCCCGGGACAGCCGGAGGGATTCTTCTCTTGAGAAGCTTGAGAGTGTAGTCAGAAACTTGTTCTGGTGTTGCTCTGTCTTTGCACTCTGCTCCAGGTGTGACCATGCTAGGTTTCAACAGAATTCCTTCAAACAACACATTGTTCTCAGCTAAGTAGAAGAAAACCTCAGCCCACACCTTCAAAGCAACCTCGAATGTTCTGTCGATTCCGTGTTCACCGTCTAGCAAGATCTCCGGCTCAACAATCGGGACCAAGCCGTTCTCCTGTGAGATAGCAGCATATCTAGCAAGCCCCC
>NZ_QWEQ01000103.1 GCF_009936045.1 Emergencia sp. 1XD21-10
TTGGGCATATTAGCAACGTTGATGCAATATCAATACAAAATCTACACGATATATCCACTCTTCTTGCATCCACACATCACTAAATTAGGGCATGAGCTTATGATCCAGGGGCAAACTTGGTGGCGTAAACCCAGGCATTGTTAGCAACAGGGTTGTCAAGGTGATCCAAGAGGTTCTCGAGGGGGCCTTTTCCGGTGACGATCGCCTGAACGAAGAACCCGAACATAGAAAACATGGCCAATCTTCCATTCTTGATCTCCTTCACCTTGAGCTCAGCAAAGGTGACTGGGTCATCGGCCAGGCCAAGAGGGTCAAAGTACTGCCCGCCCGGGTAGAGGTCATTGCCCTCTCCGACTCCATCGAGGCCGTTGATTCTGAATCCTTCAACAAGTCCCATGAGCACAACTTGGAATCCAAGAACTGCTAGAATGCTCTGAGCATGGACCAAGTTCGGGTTGCCCAAGTAGTCGAGCCCCCCTTCGGAGAAGATCTGGGAACCAGCCTTGAACCACACTGGCTCCTTGAACTCCACACTCAACCATTTTCCAAGAACTTCTGGTGTGATGCATCC
>NZ_QWEQ01000104.1 GCF_009936045.1 Emergencia sp. 1XD21-10
TACAGCTAACCAGTGCCCAACCATCGAAGGTGGAGTTAATGGCTTTGCAGTCAAACCCGGAAAATACAATGCCAAGAAGTTCTGCTTAGAACCCACATCATTCACAGTCAAAGCTGAGGGTGTGAGCAAGAACTCTGCACCAGACTTCCAAAAGACCAAACTCATGACCCGTTTGACCTACACTCTCGATGAAATTGAGGGCCCTTTGGAAGTTTCATCTGATGGCACCATCAAGTTCGAAGAAAAAGATGGTATCGATTACGCTGCAGTGACAGTTCAACTTCCAGGAGGCGAACGTGTGCCATTCTTGTTTACCATCAAACAACTTGTAGCATCGGGTAAACCCGAGAGCTTTGGTGGGGAATTTCTAGTGCCATCTTACAGAGGTTCTTCTTTCCTTGACCCAAAGGGTAGAGGTGGTTCCACCGGTTATGACAACGCCGTTGCTCTACCAGCAGGAGGCAGAGGAGATGAAGAGGAGCTTTCAAAAGAGAATGTAAAAAATGTTGCAGCATCAACCGGGAAAATCACCTTGAGTGTCACCTCAAGCAAGCC
>NZ_QWEQ01000105.1 GCF_009936045.1 Emergencia sp. 1XD21-10
ATCCCATGCTCTCCATCCAACAATATTTCTGGTTCCACAATTGGGACCAAACCATTGTCCTGAGAAATGGCGGCGTAACGAGCCAACCCCCAAGCGGCCTCCTTCACGGCCAAGGCAGAGGGCCCATTGGGAATGCTCACAACGGTACGCCATTTGGCAAAACGAGCACCCTGTTGGTAGTAAGCAGCAGAGCGGGAAGCAAGGCCATCGAGACCTTGGCACCACGACTCATCATTTGATCCAGCTAGGGGAACCAAACCCTTGTCGACTTTGATACCGGGCACGATGCCCTGCTCTATGAGAACGTCGACAATCTTCTTGCCGTCGACGGTGGATTGGTAAAGGGTCTCTTCGAAGAGGATGGCGCCGGAGATGTACTGGCCGAGGCCGGGGGCGGTGACGAGCAGCGTGCGGTATGCTTGGCGGTTGGCCTCGGTGTTTTCAAGTCCGATCGACGCGAGACGCTTCCCGCAGGTCGCATTGGACTCGTCCATCGCCAGAATTCCGCGTCCCGGCGACGCAACAGTTTTCGCGGTTTTGACGAGCTC
>NZ_QWEQ01000106.1 GCF_009936045.1 Emergencia sp. 1XD21-10
AGTAAAGCCATGGCCACCAGTTTGTTATCAGCACCAAGTTTCCAAGGTCTCCGACCACTCAACAAAGTCACCGACTCCGGCGTCTTCCTAAAACCCAACACCCTTTCGGTCAGTAGTACCCCAAAGAAGCTCCTCCTTAAGAGGTCATCCCGTATCAAGGCGGAGCTGAACCCGTCTTTGGTGATCAGTCTCAGCACTGGTCTGTCTCTTTTCTTGGGAAGATTCGTCTTCTTTAACTTCCAAAGAGAGAATGTTGCTAAACAAGGATTGCCTGAACAAAATGGAGTAACCCATTTCGAGGCAGGAGATACCCGGGCTAAGGAGTATGTTAGTCTTTTGAAGTCAAATGATCCAGTAGGATTCAACATAGTTGATGTTCTTGCATGGGGTTCTATTGGACATATTGTGGCTTACTATATTTTGGCCACATCTAGCAATGGTTATGATCCCAACTTCTTTTGAATTTCATCAAATCATTATGTATCTATATCTATTCCTATTCCTATTTCTATTCCTATGTACGTGTTTC
>NZ_QWEQ01000107.1 GCF_009936045.1 Emergencia sp. 1XD21-10
TCTGTATTAATATGAATGGTTCCATACACTCCAAGACTAGATCCTTAGACGCATAAACACGAACTAAGCCCCGGTAAACATAGCCATAGATGCGATCAACAAAGTTCACAAATACACACAGAGATTAGCCATGATCCAGACACTCAGCAGAGGAATCTGCATACACCGGCTATCTTATTCTACATTTCATTACGTACACACTTTTGCATTATAAAACAGTCTTGTTTCAGCAGGGCCTAGTTAAGGCAGTATATCTGATCAGCATTTGCAAGGATTGCAGGAGCAGCTGGAACCGCAGCTGCAGCCGTTCCCTCCTTCAGCACCCGAGCTTTTCTCAGATCCTTCACCGTGCATCTTCACTGCAGGCGCAACCCCTTCAACGGAGATAACACTTGCGATCTTCTCCACATCTGCATACATCTCACAGCTGCAATTGCTGCCACAGCTGCAGCTGGAACCACATTTGCAGCCTCCACTCGACATTTTCTTAAAGCTCGAAACTTGTTAGAGATAAAGAACGTTTCTT
>NZ_QWEQ01000108.1 GCF_009936045.1 Emergencia sp. 1XD21-10
CATCAACCTATCTACTACCCTTCAATTCCTTCCATCCTAATGGCTGCTTCCTCAATGGCTCTCTCCTCCCCCTCCTTCGCCGGCCAGGCGGTCAAGCTCTCCCCCTCCACCTCCCAAATCTCCGGCAACGGCCGCGTCTCCATGAGGAAGACCGTCGCCAAGCCCGTCTCCTCCGGCAGCCCCTGGTACGGCCCCGACCGCGTCAAGTACTTGGGCCCATTCTCCGGCGAGCCCCCGAGCTACCTCACCGG
>NZ_QWEQ01000109.1 GCF_009936045.1 Emergencia sp. 1XD21-10
TGAATTCCCCGGAGACTACGGCTGGGACACCGCCGGACTCTCCGCCGACCCCGAGACATTCGCCAAGAACCGTGAACTGGAGGTGATCCACAGCAGATGGGCCATGCTCGGAGCCCTCGGCTGCGTCTTCCCGGAGCTCTTGGCCCGGAACGGCGTGAAATTTGGCGAGGCGGTCTGGTTCAAGGCCGGTTCACAGATCTTCAGCGAGGGCGGTTTGGACTACTTGGGCAACCCAAGCTT
>NZ_QWEQ01000110.1 GCF_009936045.1 Emergencia sp. 1XD21-10
TTTCCTTCTTTCCCCTGCCACAGTCCACCAGTCCATAAACATTTAATGGCAACAACAACCGCCTCCCTCACCGGCACCATGGCCAGCACCACCTTCCTCCGCCCCCAACAGCCAACCATCTTAAACTCAAACAAAACATCAACCCTGCTTTTTGGGCTTAACAAGTCCAGCTCCAGCAGCTCCAAAAACCGTCGAGTGACCATTATGGCCACTCATCACAACGTGACCCTCATAACCCCAGATGGGAAGATAGAACATAAAGTCCCATTTGATACCTACATTCTTGACCATTGTGAGGAAGAAGGTAGTGACTTGCCATACTCATGCAGGGCTGGTTCATGCTCTTCGTGTGTCGGTAAAGTAATATCAGGCACCGTTGACCAGTCAGATCAAAGCTTTCTTGATGATGACCAGATTGCAGATGGTTGGGTGCTCACTTGTGTGGCTTATCCCACTAGTGATGTTGTCATTGAGACCCACAAGGAGGAAGAGCTTACTGCTTAATTAGTTAATTAGCTGTTGAC
>NZ_QWEQ01000012.1 GCF_009936045.1 Emergencia sp. 1XD21-10
CATAGCTTTTTACATCCTCCACTCTTGCGTACCTGACATTTACTTAGGCAAACTGGAATTCACCTTGGCAATTGACCAAATTGTCTCGTTTTGACCTATTGCCATTTATGTATAGCATATATTTGAAAATATTGTATTGCAAAAAAATAATCACAAGGATATAATGAAATAGGAGTTAGCTTTGCGAAAAGGAAATCCAAAGTCTCTCCAGATTATAATTAAAAACAAAATATAAAGAAACCATTTTGTGTTCTTCCTTGTGCGTACCACAGGGGAGCTAAGAGGGAAGCAAGTGAGAGCCTTGCGCGGACCCGCCACTGTAATTGGATTGTTTTTACCACTGGTGAAGAGCCACCCACTGGGGAGACCTGGGAAGGGAAAGAAAAACGATAATCCATGAGCCAGGAGACCTGCATGAGATGAGGATCCCGCGGCGAGGTAACCGTAAGAATCCAGAGTTTAGATACAGTAAATGCGGACTGTAGGCAAAGAGCCTGCAGTTTTTTTGTGGGCAGAAATGTAGAAAGGAAGAACACATGAAGAAAAACGAAACAGTAAAGAAATTTTCTGCCATTCTTCTAAGTATCGTCATGGTACTTTGCATGATGCCGTCTATGGCATTTGCTGCGGAAGCAGATGTGCAGACAGGAAATGTACAGATTACTGTGCCGGCGGATGCAAAAGTATTTGTCGGCACGAAGGAAAAACACTTCAAGCCGTTTATAGAGCAGGAGACTATTGGTGAAGTGCCGGCTGCGGAAGGGCTGAAGACGGTATCCTATAATCTGCCGGCAAACAAGGATTACAATTTCAGAATCAGTGGGAAAGGCTATGTGACTTATACCGGAAAATTCAAGTCACCGGCAGCGTCCAAAGATCCGTATATCTTAAATGTTTCTGAAAGCGATTTGAAGCCGGAAGGAAAAAACGCTAAAACCGTCGATAAAGCTTCAACTTCAAATAAGAATTACAACATGGCAGACATTTATCTGAACATCAATCCCGCAGGCTATCTGAAGTTGAAGAAAAACGATGAATACCAGATCGTATCTCTGAGAAACTGGGAGGCAGTAGACACCCTTACAAATAATTACTTTATTGAGCCGGACTATCACTATGAGGCTGTCAACTTTGACGGAACACCAAGTGATGTGGTATCCGTATCAGAAAGTGGAAAAGTGACTGCGCAGAAGGAAGGTACTGCAGTGGTACTTGTAACCTATGACGCTTTTAATAATATTTCTGCGGTTGGCGGTCCGTTCTTTGGTGCAATCTGGCCGGAAAATACAGGTGTGTTTGTAGTATCTGTAGGATCATCTGATAGTACGGTCAGTGTCAACGCTAAGGTAAATACCGAGACGAACGCAACCGTCAGCAATGGAAAACTCGCAGGGGATGACTTGGATGCGGAGCTGGATATCATTTACTATCTGACAGAGATGACTGATGCTGCCGGGGAAAAAACAGTTTATGATGATGCCCATGGAAGCTATACATTTACACCGACAGGTGAAGTTGCTTCTGTAGAGGTGGCAAATCCTAATTATGCTGGCGGAAAGCTGAACTATGGTGGGTTTGTGCCAGCTGAAAGAAATGCAGACGGCAGTTATACTGTAAAGTTGGTCGAAGGCAGAAATATTGTGAAGGTCAGCGACGGAACTGCCTGTGATTATCAGGTGGTTTCTGCGAAAGGTGTCAAAGCAGCGGTTACCAACAAGACTACGCCGGGCAAGGCGTTAGTGGCAGGCGACCAGTTTGCAATCAGTTTCGATACATTGTATCATCCTGTCAATAAGCTAGCGGGAATTTATAATATGTCAGCAGCGGTAATCTATCAGACGGTAGAAGGAATGGAAGGTAAAACCGTTGGAGGAACCGCAGCACAGTACAATTTTGCAGCTAATGCCAAAGCGCAGACTATGGAAAATCAGGTTAGCATTACAAAGACTATGTTCTTTGGCAGCACTAACTATAGCCTGAAAAAGGGTGATGCAGCAGCTATTCCGGCGGATTATACAAAAGACACACTGACTGTATCCCAAGGGGGTCTTTTCACTTTTGGATTTGGAAGCAGTTACGGCGCACACAGAGAAATTACCTATGAAGTAGGCGCTTCTCCAAACTTTACCGCAGTCAGTCAGACAGCATATTTTGGAATTTTGCCGGATATTACCTTGCAGGTCGAAAAAGCTGACGCTGCCGGCGACATCGAAATCGTTGAAGTGGTTACGCAGCCGAAAAAAACAGCATACTTTGAGGGCGAGTCCTTTGATGGGGAAGGTATGAGTCTGAAAGTCACTTATGCAGACGGCACAGAGAGAACTGTAACAGGCGGTTACAGCGTGACGCCTTCTGTTATGGAGAAGGATACACAGAAAGTAATGGTCAGCCTGGGAGGAAAAATCGCAGAAGTACCGGTAACTGTAACACCTTTGGAAGTGACAAAGATTGAAATTACAAAAGCGCCTTCAAAGACGGCGTATATCGCAGGAGAATATTTTAACCCGTCTGGTATGGTTGTAAGTGCAGTATATAACAGTGGAAAGAAAGAAGAAATTACAGACTATACTTATGAAGCTGCACCTCTTACAAAAGATGTAACCGGTGTGACAATTTCTTATCAGGAAAAGACTGTGGAACAGCAGATTACTGTAGCTGAACAGCAAATTTCTGCGCCTGAGGATAACAAGATAAAAGTCACCTTTACTCTGCTCGGTGATGAGAAGCACGGCGAGGACGGCGTTTCACATACTTATAAAAAGGGTACAATCGACCGGGAATGGATTTCTGCTCTGGAAGTGACTGTGGATAAGGACGCAACGGTTCTGGATGTGATTGAAAAAGCCTTGAGTATCAAGGGAATGGGATTTTCCAACAGCACAGGCAACTACATCAGTGCCATCAACGGTCTTGCCGAGTTTGACAACGGACCGAACTCTGGCTGGATGTATACGGTTAATGGTGTATATGTAAAAAACGGTGTTGCAGAGCAGGTCATCAAAGACGGCGATGTAATCCTATTCCATTATACAGATGACTATACAAAGGAAAGGGCTTCCGCAGGATGGATTGAGCCGCCTGCAGATGATGAGCCGGGAACGGATATTGACGATCCGAACACGCCGCTTTCTCCAGGCCCTGAAGCAGTAAAGGGAAAGGTTGGTGCGATGAAACTAACCGCTCGCTCAGAAAGAACCAGCAAGAAGAATGTGAAAGTCACTGTAAAAGCAGATAAGGCTACGGAGACAGCTGTTAAAGAACTGGAAGAGATGGGCTATACTGTAAAATACAGATATTACCGTTCTACAAAGAAAGCGTCCGGCTATAAGGCAGCGTTAACAAAGAAAGCAAAAACTTATACCAATACTACCGGAAAGAAAGGGCAGATGTACTACTACAAAGTCCAGCTCAGAGTCTATGATAAAGATGGGAAGCTGGTTGCAAAGACAGCGCTGAAACAGTGCAGATACGCAAACAGACTTTGGACAAAGAAATAGCTGAGATGAAGAGGATGTCTCAAATAAAATGAGACATCCTCTTTGCGTATGCACCATTTAAGGCAAAGTTGATTTTGAGACAGACCTGGCTCTTTTCTAATACCATCTTACCATAGGCAGATCGTTGTTTACGCCTTTAGACATAAGAATCTGGTGAAGATCAGTGATTCCGTTGTGAAATGTGGCTGCACAGGAGGACAGATACATCTCCCACATGCGGACGAACCGTTCTCCGAACATCTTCTGAACTTCTTCTATATGGTCGCGAAAATTCTTTTCCCAGCATAACAGAGTGCGGTTGTAGTGATTGCGCAGATTTTCTATATCCAGCGTATGAAAATCATCTTCCGCCATACAGGTCAGCATTTCTCGGAGACTTGGCACGACACCGCCGGGAAAGATGTATTTTTTTATCCACGGATCGCCAGGAAATTCTTTCAGCGCACTGATAAAGTGAAGCAGAAATAATCCGCCTGGTTTCAGCACATGTGCGGCACAATCGATAAACTGTTGATAATTACCGCGCCCCACGTGTTCTACCATACCGACGCTGACAATGCGGTCAAACTGCAGATTGGACTTCTCAAGATCCCGATAGTCCATCAGTCTGACATCCAGCAGGTCCGAAAGTCCTTCTGCCTCAATTCGCCGCTTAAATTCGTCATACTGTTCCTGACTGAGTGTAATCCCCATGCCGCGTACACCGTATTTCTTTGCCGCCCTGATCAAAAGAAATCCCCAGCCGCAGCCGATATCCAGAAGTCGCATGCCTTCCTTCAGGCATAGTTTTTCCAGAATGTAATCGACTTTGTTGACCTGTGCCTGATAGAGACTGTCGTTAGCGCATCGAAAATAGCCGCAGGAATAACTCATCGTTTCGTCAAGCCATAATTTATAAAAATCATTGCCGATATCGTAATGACTTTTGACCTCTTTTTCCTGATTCTTTTTTGATCTGGATGGGAAGATTAGCTTTTTCAGTGCGTTGTGATCGGTGGAAAACTTTCCGATTTGTCCAAGGAAAAGATCAAGCGCTTCATAAAGACTGCCCTCAACTTCCAGATTGCCGTCCATGTATGCTTCACCTAGTGCCAAAGAAGTACTGGTGGACAGATCGCCTAATGGAATCATTTTATGGAATTTAACAGCAAAGGCAGGAATCCCATCTCCAATCTGATACTCTTTTTTTCCCATTTTTATGGTGAAAGGACAAGCATCAAACTTCTTTAAAAACTGTATCATAACATTTTCTTTCAGCATTTTATACCTCCTGATGTGTTTCGCTTATAACAGTATTCCACCTGGTTTTAGGGATTATAACATATTTTAGAAAATAGCAGGTGGTTTGCAGGGGGCACGGCAAGGCGCTATCGCCGCAATGATTTAACCTAAAACAGGTGTTTTTAGAAAAAAGTGTATAAGAAGGAGGTGGGATTCTTAACCGAAAATCAAAAAATGCTAAAAAAATGTATAAACATATTTGAGACGATTTAATTAGCAGTTGTTCTTGCGAGGATTTATTCTTGCTATATTACTGAAATCTTGCGTTTTTTGTAAGAATTTTATAAAACTATTCCACATCTTGCATAAATTGCAAGGCATATAAAATGGCAAGGCGAATCTTTTATACACTTTTTTAAAAAAATGGCAATTTAGGTTAAATCGCTCTTTTGCTGCGTCTGTAGGTAAGATAAAATTGAATGTTGCGTCGAAAAATGGTAAACTATGAATAAATAGTAAGATACCGAAATGAAGCACATTGGATTGGAGGAACTAAGATGGAAGTATTAGGGCTGATTGTGGATTATGTGGGTATCGTGCTGGGAATTATATGAGGAGAGAAAATATCAATTCCTCTTATAGGCGTTAGTAAAGATTTACCCAGCAGTATTACAGGAATTAACAAACATAGGCGCAATGACTAATTCTCCTAAAATGCAATAAAAAGAGCGAGTCGTCTGGTAACTAGAGGGACTCGCTCTTTTAATGTAATTACACAACCATCTGCACAAAATTGATGAATAGTTTTGCACCGTAGAATACGATGATTGCGCCGCAGATGATATTGATAATGCGAAGCACTTTGTCGTTGAATTTGGCGCTGAACAGAGCTAAGATTGTAGAGATGCCGAAAAACCACACAAAGGATGATAAATTGACACCCAGAATAAACTCCGCTACATGCTCTTTCGGCAGGGTAGTTCGAAATGCGCCGAGTAGCATGGTGCCGTCGATGATTGCCTGGGGATTGAACCAGGTAACAACGCATGCGCTGGAAATCACCTTCAAAATCGGAATATCGACTTTGGTGGAGGTATCCATACTGTCCTTTGCTCGTAGAAGACCGATTCCAATCCACATGACAATTAGACTGCCTGCGCCGAGGACAATCATCTGCAACCACTCAAAAGCTGACATAATGGCGCCGATGCCGAAAAAGCAGGCTAATGCCAGCGTAACATCAAAAAACGTGACAATCAGAGCAGTCAGATAGACACGGCTCTTTTTTTGTGTCAGTGCAGTGTTGATAACAAAGAGATTCTGTAGACCAATGGGTGCTACATAGGCAAGTCCGATGGTAAATCCTTGTAAAAAAAGTGGCATAAAAAAACTCCTTCTAAGTTAATATCAATAAAATCATACCACAGAAAACTGCCTTTGTAACCCACCAAGACGGGAAAAAAGAGACCAACCAAGTTTCTGTTTGGTTGGTCTTATTTTTCTAACATGGTTGTTTCAGAAAAAACAGGCGGTGTTATAATGATTAAAAACAGGAAAGGATGAGGACATGAAAAATAGCTTTAAAAGCAATTTAGTACTGCTTATGACAGCAGTCATTTGGGGCGGCGGACTTGTAGCACAGAAAGCGGGAGCAGTATTACAACCGTTTACATATAATGGAATTCGCATGTTTATTGGAGGTCTGGCGCTAATACCGGTAATTTATTTACTTAAGGTAGCAGGAAAAGACAAGAGTGCAGGAAGCTCCAGGGAAGTGAAGCGAGATGAGAAAGAAGACAAGAAAAACCTGCTGATTGGAGGCATATGCTGCGGATGTTTTTTATGCTTGGCAACATCACTGCAGCAGTTTGGGTTCTATTTTGAAACAAGTGCTGGGAAGACTGGTTTTATCACCTCTCTGTACATAGTAATCGTTCCGCTGCTTGGGCTTTTTCTTGGCAAGCATGTAAGAACGCTGATATGGGTCAGTATATTGTTAGGGGCATTTGGCTTTTACCTGCTTACTATGGCAGGAAAGAGAGAGGGATTTCGACTCAGTACAGGAGAACTGTATATCCTGCTATGTGTAGTTGCGTTTTCTGTTCACATTTTGGCAGTAGATTGTTTTTCGCCGAAGTGCGATGGAATCAGACTTTCATGTGTGCAGTTTCTTACAAGCGGTGTCATAGGAATCGCCTGTATGCTGATTTTTGAAACGCCGGTGCTTTCAGACATTTTGAATTGCTGGCTTCCGATCCTGTACTGCGGTGTGATTTCTACTGGTGTCGGATATACCGGACAGGTTCTGGGTCAAAAAGATACGGAGCCGGCGGTTGCATCACTGATTTTGAGTTTGGAGGCAGTATTTTCTGTAATATTTGGAGTGCTGATACTGAAAGAGCACCTTACTATCATAGAGGGGATAGGATGTGCTGTTATCTTTGCGGCAGTGGTGATTGCGCAGATTCCGTCCCAAAATAAAAGTATATAGAAAAATGTGCATAGAAGCAGTCTGAAACACAAAATCATTTCATTGATTCGGTAGATAGGTCAAGATATAATTTTTATATCTACGGGTAGTGGGAATACTATAGGAGAAATGATATGCTGGGAGGTGAAAATATTGATGGATTATTATGAACCGCCGTTCACGATGACAGAAGAAATTACCAATTTAGTGATTCAGATTGGCGACTTAGCGGGACAAATTTCCACTGCGAATGGATTATCGAGAAATCCAAAGCTTCGCAGAGAAAACCGAATTCTTTCAATCTATTCATCGCTGGCAATAGAACAGAATACACTGACGATTGAGCAAGTAAGCGATATCATTGCAGGCAAACGAGTACTGGGACCTCCGAAGGACATTCGCGAAGTAAAGAATGCATATGAGGCATACGATTTGCTGACGGAATTGAATCCGTATTCCATAGAAGATTTGCTCAAAGCGCATAAAATTATGATGGCTGATTTAGTGGGGGAAGCGGGGCGCTTTCGAAGCAAAGGAGTTGGTGTGTACGCAGGCACTGCACTAATTCATGCAGGTAGACCACCTCAATACGTGCCTGAATTAATTGACGAGCTATTCAGCTGGCTAAGAAATTCAGCGCTGCATCCTTTAATAAAATCGTGCATCTTCCATTATGAGTTTGAATTTATTCATCCCTTTGCTGATGGGAATGGGAGAACTGGACGCCTGTGGCATACTTTGATATTAGCAAAGTGGAAAGACTTCTTTTTATGGTTGCCCATCGAAATGATGATACATGAAAAGCAGGAAGCTTATTATAAAGCGTTAAATGATGCAAATGTCAGCGGAGAATCTACAATCTTTGTTTGCTATATCTTAGAAGTCATTCGTGATTTGTTACTGGATTTAGCAGAAGGGAAAAGATTGGTAGATGACAGAGCTACAATAGAAAGACAGATGCTTAAGCTTCTGCAACAGAGGGGAAAATATTCAGCAAAAGGATTGGCTGAGCAGCTTAACATTTCTGAACGGCAAGCGCAGCGCATTTTGAAGAAGCTAAAGGATGAAGGTAGTATTACACGTAGTGGTTCCAACAAAAATGGTAGCTGGATTGTGCGCTGATGTCGTAATAAATGTCGTAATAAATATGCGGATTTTCTGCAGAAAGCCTATAAGATAGTGCATGAAATATACTAAAAAAGAGCGGGTCTTCCGATAGCCAGCGGGACTCGCTCTTCTTTTATGCAATTACACAATCATCTGCTGTTGAATCCTCGTAAGAAAAGTGGCATAGTAATCCTCCAATATTATTTTATTTTTTGATCAGGTATGGTAAAATAATAGCATAGAGTATCATCTTTGTTGTCGACCAAAGAAAAGGAAAGAAACCAACCAAATGATTACACTGGACTGGAAACCTGACAAACAGAATAAAACGCCGATTTACAGACAAATTGTGAAATATATCAGTGATAAAATAGCTGCGGGGGACTGGGTAATCGGCAGTCGTTTGCCCAGCCAAAGAGCTATGGCAAAGGCCTTTGAAGTCAACAGAAGCACTATTGTCAGTGCTATGGAAGAACTGATTTCTTATGGCATTTTAGAAAGTGATTTCGGAGGTGGCACGAGAGTTGCCAGCAACACTTGGTCTCTACGTATGAGCCAGCCCCCGGACTGGAACAAATACATTGCAAGCGGACCTTTTGGCGCCAATCTATCTACCATTCAGACCATCAACAAGATGGAATTTGAACCAGGATATATTCGTATCGGCACAGGCGAATTATCGCCAGAGCTGTATCCGGGCAAGCTGATTAGCAAGATTTTTCGCAGAATGCCGGAGCGGATTCCTAATCTGGGCTATTTAGGTACTTTAGGTCTTCCAGAGCTGGGACAGGCGCTTTCTGCATGGCTAAAAGAAAGTCAGGGAATCGATGCTAAAGCATCTAATATTATGATTGCAAGCGGCTCCCTGCAGGCTCTGCAGCTGGTTTCTGTGTGTATGCTGAAGCGGGGAAGCGACGTTTATACAGAAGCGCCGTCTTATTTGAAGTCTCTGCAGATTTTTCAGTCGGCAGGGATGAACCTTCATGGTGTACCGCTGGATGAGGAAGGACTGCAGTACTGGAATATCAAGGATGCTTCTAATGAGTCGCTCCTTTATACGATTCCTACATTCCACAATCCGACAGGCACGGTCATGAGCGAAAAGCGTCGAAAAGAGGTTATGGCATTTTGCCAGAAACAGCCTATGCCGATTTTGGAGGATGACGCATACGGTCAGCTGTGGTTGGACGAAAAGCCGCCAGCTTCTCTCAAATCCAGAGATAAAACTGGCTCTGTCATTTACATGGGAACGATTTCAAAGACCATGGCGCCAGGACTTAGAATCGGATGGGTTGTCGGACCCGAGGCGGTGGTTTATAGACTGGGCGATGTAAAAATGCAGACCGATTACGGCGCTAGTTCTGTTTCACAGTGGATGATGACGGAATTAATCACAAGCGGCGATTACGATATCTATCTGGAACAACTTCGCAGGGAACTTCGGGCGCGCAGAGATAATGCGCTGGCAACGCTGGATAAATATTTTAAAGACTTAGCTACATGGAACAAACCAAAAGGCGGATTTTATATTTGGCTTCGTTTCGATAAGCGGCTGCCAATGGACAAAATTTTTACAGAGGCTTTGAAGGCTGGTATTTTGCTGAATCCCGGCAATGTGTACGACTACGCAGAAAATCACGCCATCAGGCTTTCCTATGCTTATGCAGATCCGGATGACTTGGCACGAGCGTTGACAGTTCTGGCAGAAATCATAGAGAAACATCAGAAGAAGTAGATGCAGAAATTTTAGCGGATAAAGGAAAAGTAACTGCATAGAACATACGAAAGCGATTTTGACAGACTCCTAAAAGAAAGTGAGTCAGCATATATAGTGGAGAGGTAACACACATGGCATTTACACATTTACATGTTCATACAGAATACAGCCTGCTGGACGGTGCGGCGAGAATTACCGACGTAGTAGCCCGTGCTAAAGAACTGGGCATGGATTCCCTTGCTATCACCGACCATGGCGTCATGTTCGGCGTCATCGATTTTTACAAAGAGTGCAAAAAACAGGGCATTAAACCGGTGATCGGCTGTGAGGTCTATACGGCGGCAAGGACCATGTATGACAAAGATGCTGATAAGGACAAGTATCAGGGACATCTGGTTCTTTTGGCAAAGACCAACGATGGCTACAAGAACCTGATTAAAATCGTATCTAAAGGCTTTACCGAAGGATACTACTATAAACCGAGAATCGATAAGGATGTACTGCGCGCTCACAGCGAAGGTATTATCGCATTGTCTGCCTGCCTTGCAGGGAAGGTGCAGAGCTGTCTTTTAAACAGGGACTACGAGGGAGCAAAGGCAGAAGCGCAGGCGCTGGATGAGATTTTTGGTCACGGAAACTTCTATTTGGAATTGCAGGATCAGGGACTTGATGAAGAGGCTATGATTAACCCGCAGCTTGTTAAGCTGTCCAAAGAGTTGGACATTCCACTGGTTGCAACCAACGATGTACATTACGTAAAGCAGGAAGATGCGGAGGCTCATGATGTGCTGCTGGCCATTCAGACAGCAACTACCATTGACGATGAAAAGCGCATGCGCTTTCCTAACGATCAGTTCTACTTAAAGAGTGAAGATGAGATGAGGAAAATCTTCGCTTATGCTCCGGAGGCCATTGAAAATACACATAAAATCGCCATGGAATGCAACGTAGAATTTGTTTTTGGAGATTATCATCTGCCGGAATTTATTCCGCCCGCAGGCAAGACCAATCAGCAGTATTTGCGGGAACTTTGCCAGAAGGGACTGGAAGAGCGCTATGATGAAATTACGCCAAAGCTTCAGGAGAGACTCGATTATGAACTTGGCGTCATCGAGGACATGGGCTATGTGGAATACTTTTTGATCGTATGGGACTTCATCGATTTTGCCAAGAGAAACGGCATTATGGTAGGACCGGGAAGAGGCTCCGCTGCAGGAAGTCTGGTTGCGTATACTCTTAGAATTACCGACCTTGATCCCATTAGGTACAGCTTGATTTTCGAGCGTTTTCTGAACCCAGAGCGTGTCAGTATGCCCGATATCGATATCGACTTCTGCATCGAACGCCGCGGAGAAGTTATTGATTATGTAATCAAGAAATATGGAAAAGAAAACGTTTCGCAGATTATCACCTTTGGAACCATGAAAGCAAAAGCTGCGGTCAGGGATGTGGGAAGAGCGTTGAATCTCAGTTATGCGGAAGCAGATAGAGTCGCTAAGGCGATTCCTTTTGATTTGAAAATGACTATCGATAAGGCGCTTTCCATGAATCCGGAGCTGAAAGCCATGTATGAAAGCGACGCCCGGATTGCAAAGGTGATTGACATGTCTCGCGCTATTGAGGGCATGCCGCGCCATGCGTCAACCCATGCGGCAGGCGTTGTAATTTCAAAGCTGCCTTTGGACGAATACGTGCCGCTTTATATGTCCGATAAAGGTGTTGCTACCCAGTTCAATATGACAACCATCGAGGAACTGGGACTTTTGAAAATGGACTTTCTGGGTCTTCGGAACCTGACCGTCATTCGGGACGCATTAGAACTTATTGAGAAAAATTATGGCGTGACCATCGACTTTGCCAAAATGGGCTACGATGACAAAGCCGTCTACGATATGATCGCCAGCGGCAATACTTTAGGCGTATTTCAGCTGGAAAGTGGCGGCATGACGCAGTTTATGAAAAACCTGAGACCTTCTTGTTTTGAAGATGTAGTAGCGGGTATTTCTCTATACCGTCCGGGACCAATGGATTCTATTCCAAAGTACATTGAAAATAAGAAGAATCCGGATCATATCAAATATGTGACGCCGCAGCTTGCTCCGATTCTGGATGTAACTTATGGCTGCCTTGTTTATCAGGAGCAGGTTATGCAGATTGTGCGGGAGCTTGCAGGCTATAGCTTTGGTCGCTCTGACATCGTGCGCCGTGCCATGAGTAAAAAGAAGAAAGATGTGATGCTGCAGGAAAAAGAGTACTTCATTCATGGGAAGACGGATGAAAACGGCAATATTGAGATTGAAGGTTGTGTGCGTCACGGTATCAGTGAAGCAGCAGCGGAGTCTATCTTTTCGGACATGGAAACTTTTGCCCAGTATGCGTTCAACAAATCTCACGCAGCGGTATATGCGGTAGTAGCTTACGAGACGGGATATTTAAAGAAATACTATCCGGTGGAATTTATGGCAGCGCTGATGACCAGTGTCATGGGAGATGCCAAGTCCATTGCCAAATATATTAGAAACTGTAAGGAAATGGGTATCGAGGTACTGCCGCCTTGCATCAATGAAAGTCAGAAAAAGTTTTCCGTGGTAGATGGAAAGATTCGCTTTGGGCTTTTGGGTGTCAAGAACGTTGGTGAAGGTGCCATCGACGCTATCATCAAGGCGAGAGAAGAAAAAGGACGACCGCAGGATATTTTCCAGTTTATCAATAACGTGGAAATCAGCGAAGTCAACAAGAAAGCGGTAGAGAGTCTGATTAAGGCGGGCGCCCTTGACTGCCTGAACCAAAACCGGGCGGCGCACCTAGCAGTCTACGAGGGACTAGTCGAATCAGCGCAGAACAGTGCTAAGAAGAATATCGCCGGTCAGCTTTCTCTCTTTGCCATCAGCAGTGAAGAGATGAACAGCGGCGATACGTCGGGGACGCTGCCTGATGTGAATAATTTCAGCAAGGATATTCTCCTTGCCATGGAAAAAGAAATGCTGGGCGTATATATTACCGACCATCCACTGAACGAATACGCGGATAAAATACAGAAGTATGCAAGCGTGACCAGTGAGGAACTGGCAGCGGCTTCTGAAGAGGGGCATCACGATAGCCGCATTCAGGACGGCATGACCGTAACGCTAGCTGGTATGATTGCCGGCAAGAAAAATCAAATTACAAAGAACAACAAGATGATGGCATTTGTCAATCTGGAGGATCTTTTCGGCGAAGTAGAGGTCGTAGTATTTCCGAATGTATACGAACGGTGCAGCGCAGCGATTCTGGAGGATAACGTCGTAGTCGTGAAAGGTAAACTGAATTTTAAGGAAGATGAGATGCCGAAGCTACTTGCTGATTCTGTCGTAGGCATTCATGATGTGGAGCAGCATCTGCAACACGAACAGGCGGCGCCGGAAAGAGGCAGAAACGCGCAAGGTGGCAGAACCCAGGGTGCCGGGACAGGCGCGGAAACTGTCAAGGTACGGATTCCGCAGGAGGCAGATGAGCAGGAAATCCTTGGGAGACTGCAGGAGATTTTTAAGGAATATCCTGGAAACACGCCGGTGCTGATTTATCTGCAAAATGGAAAAATCGTGAGAACCGGCGCTGGCGGCGGTGTTTATCCGTCTATTGCGCTGTTTGATACGGTGGCAGAAATGGTCGGAAGACCGAACATTAAAGGGAGAGTGAGAACATGAAACGAATCGGTGTGTTAACCAGTGGCGGAGATTCTCCGGGCATGAACGCGGCCATTCGCGCGGTGGTGCGCTGCGGCATCGAAGCAGGTATGGAAGTATATGGAATTAAACGCGGCTATGAAGGACTGTTAGATGGCGAAATTTGTCAACTTGATAGGAATTCTGTAGGTGACATTCTTCACCGCGGCGGTACAATTTTGAAGACTGCCAGGAGTAAACGATTTCGTACTGAGGAGGGGCAGGCTCATGCGGTGAACGTACTGGAAACTTTTGGTATTGAAGGTCTGGTTGTCATCGGCGGCGATGGATCGCTGCGCGGTGGATGTGACCTCGACAGGCGTGGAATTAAGGTCATGGGACTGCCGGGCACCATCGATAACGATTTAGGCTATACGGATTTTACTATTGGTTTTGATACGGCGGTAAGCACCGTGCTGGATGCGATTTCTAAAGTGCGAGATACTTCATCGTCCCATGAGCGGACCACGGTCATCGAAGTGATGGGAAGACACTGCGGAGATATCGCCCTTTATGCAGGACTTGCCGGCGGCGCGGAGGCGGTTTTAATTCCTGAGATTGAAACCGATGTAAACGAGCTGTGCCGGAAAATTCTCATCGGGGCAAACCGCGGAAAGCAGCACAGCATCATTATTAAGGCCGAGGGCGTAGAAATTTCTACTGCGGCGCTGACAAAGACCATCGAGGAGAGAACCGGCAGAGAGACAAGGCCTGTAGTCCTTTCTTACCTGCAGCGGGGCGGCACGCCTACTTTGCGCGACCGGATGCTGGCGACTCTGACCGGCGCGAAGGCGGTGGAACTTCTGCAGGAGGATTCTGACAGCAAGGCAATCGGTACGGTAAACGGCGAAATCGTTGCTTACGATTTGCAGCAGGCGCTGGCACAGAAGCGGGAAATCGACAGAGAAATGTACGACCTGATCGGGATATTGAGCAAATAAGAGTGAAGCTAAGAACGCAAACAGAAACGCAAACAGAAACGGAGTTTTAACATGGGAAAAGTCGCAGTCGTTTATGCAGGAAAATACGGAACAACGAAGCAGTACGGGCAGTGGATCTGCGAGGAGACCGGCGGCGCGTTATTTGCCGCGGATCAATGCAGTGAGAAGCTGCTTGAAGATTATGATGTGATTGTCTTCGGCGGAGCGGTACACGCAGGACGGATTCTGGGAATGGACCGTCTGCGGAAATGGTATCCGAAACTCTGCCAAAAGAAGATTGCCGTATATGCTGTCGGGCTCAATGTAGAGGACGAAAATGCCAGAGCGGAACTGCGGGAACTGAATTTCTTCAAGCAGGAATCCTCTTTTAAAATGATTTTGCGGCAGGCAGGCGCAAAGCGAAAACTATCCGATGAAGAGGAGAGCTTCAGCCAGCTGCCGTGCTTTTTCCTTAGCGGCGCTTACGACCCTGCGAAAGTCAGCGGCGGCGATAAGATGATGATGGGCATGGTGAAGAAGATGATTGGAGGAAAACCGGCTTCTCAGATTACAGAATCCGAAAGGAATCTTCTGACCGCCATGGAAGAAGGAGCGGACTATACCGACCGGGCGGCTGCAGCGCCTCTGATTCAGTGGGTGCTGGAGGCCGGAAAGTAAAACAGCGCAGTATATAACGCACTATATAACATACGATACAGAAGATTGTAAAACGAGCTGTCTCAGCCATGAGGGGCTCGTTTTACTATGTAGGAAATATCGATTTTTGATATTTCCGGAATATCAGGAAAGTCTGCATCTGAATAGAATTGGCGCAGCCGACTTTTTCCTTTGCATTTTTTACGTAGTTTCCACGTTATGATATCTCCAGATGGCCAGTGCGGTATAGAAGTCATAGGCTGCAGGCATCAGGTTAAAACTGGTGTTGGTAAGCTGCCGTGCTTTATTCAGACGGTAGGTTACAGCGTTTCTGTGAAGGTACAGCATCTGCGCAGCGGCATTCAGTTTTGAATCGCAGTCGATCATATAGATGGCCAGAGTTTTCAGAAGGTCGTCGCGATCATGACTCAGGGAATCTATGATACTGAAAAGATATTCTGTCCGTTTGTTGCTGGTTTCAGAGAGGGACATAACCTCCTGAGAAAGCATGATGTCGTGATTATCCCAGTTTCTCCGGTTCAGGAAGATTTTCTGCAGAGCCGGCTCGGTTTTCAGATAATCCCGGTAGGTTTGCTTCAGTGAAGCCATATCCTTGTTTCCCCTGTCCATAAAAAAGGTGGCTTTCTCATCATATTTTTCTACAAAACAGTGAAGGTCGTCGTATAGAGCGTAGTCCAGGCTATCGGAGAGCATGAAAGAGGACAGAATCACCAGATGATTGTCAATCTGATCTGCAAGATAGAATTTGTGATATTCTTTAAAAAGACGACAGATCTCGCCCTGCAGCGGTTCCATGGATCCATTTCCCGAGGAAATGATAATCAGATTGGAAATGCGCTCGAAGCTGATATTGGAATTCCGAAGGTATTTTTTTGCCGCAGCTTCCTCGGTTTTAAAGATTAAAGACAGCAGAGCGTGCGGCGACTGAAGGTCTATAGAATATCCCCAGACAGAGGAGAAAAAACCGGTGCAGGCGCACATATCGCTGATGATTTTTTCGTTCAGTACGGTGTTGTGGCAGGAGGCATACAGAGTCATTCTGGTATCTTTGCCATTTGAAAAGTCCATTTTGTAAATATGAAATTCTGCGCCATCCTGTTCCACATCTTTTGAAGCATATCCTGAGGATGAGTCGCGAAAGAGATTACAGAAATAATCGGGGTCGTTCAGGGGATAGGATGGACGGTAGGATGCCTGGAAGTAGACCTGAGAGCTGCTGCTGAGAAGCAGATTGCATTTATAGTGATTGGACATGATACGCAGCAGGTTTTCCATGGTTCTCAGTTCTGTAGGCATCTGGGCAAGTCTTTTTTCCGTTGAACTGATAAAATCTTTTGAGAGGACCTGATCGCGAACGATTACTCCCATAACATCGGTTATAATATCGCTGTATTTAATCCGGTAACTGTCGTTTTTCAGTACGATCAGGGGAAAGCCCTGCTTATCCGCTGTCTGGATCAGCTTTTTGTCTACATAGGGTAAGATTTTTCCGATATAGAACAGGACCAGAGCAATTGAACCGGTATTGGACAGATCCTTGATAGCTTCACACTGCATTTTGACGTCGTTTTTGAAATTATAAAATGCTGACAGGACCAGTTCATTGGGAGTGAACACATCCAGATCATAACTTTCGTGTTCAAAAAATTCCAGTACAGAAACAGATGATACGATCCTGTCTAAGCCGGATGCACCGGCAATCACGGTGCCGAAACTCATGGACGGCAGAGCCAGACAGTCCTTCAGGGTAATGCTCATAACGATTCCTCCTCAATTGGCTAACATGATGATTTTTATTATAACAGAATTTTCATGGCATCACAATAAAAATGTGCAGATGCACAAATGAAATGAGAGGTGTTTCATCAACTGCCTAAAGAAAAGGGCAGAATTTTGTGATATGATGTTTAAAAATTCAGAAAGGAAGTGTAAAAGCACGAAGAATGATGAAAAAAGAACAGAAACAAGTAGAAGCCATGGCATTAAAGCCTATTGGCGAAGATGAACGAAAGGACTGGGTTTCCCTGGCGTTCGTACAGGCAGGTATCTGTGTCTGCGTACCGGCTTTCCTGCTTGGCGCTTTGCTTGCGGAAGCAATGCCTATATGGCCTGCGATTATTTCAGGATCTCTCGGGTATCTGGTCGTTGTTATCGGAATGGTAATCACCGGTATGATGGGCTGCGATTTGGGCGCGGCATCCTGCACGGCCTGCGAAGCCGGCTTCGGAAGATCCGGAGCCAGATTTATCGTCAGCACTATTTTCGCGGTGAACATGATAGGATGGTTCGGCATACAGAACGGTGTCTGCGGAGAGGCGTTCAGCAATGCCATGTATGCCATGACGGGAATCGAAATTCCTGTGATCGTATCTAATACGGTCTGGGGCATCATCATGCTGCTGACCGCTGTATTCGGTGTCAGCGCTTTGGAAAAGCTGGACAAGATATCCATTCCTCTCCTGATGATCATTATGCTCTACGGAACTTTCCTGGCTTTCAGGACCTACGGCACCGGCGGACTGCATACAGCGACTGCCCAGACCATGAGCTTCATGGGAGGCGTGGCACTGTCCTTCAACTTTACAGCAGTAGGCACAATCACTGCTGCTGATTACACCAGATTTCAGAAGAGCAGGAAGGATACTGTAAAATCTGTATTCTACGGCGTATTTCCAATGGGTGTTGTAACGCTGGTCATGGGGATTCTGCTGACCAAAATGTCCGGGGAATACGATGTCAGCATGGTGCTGATCGATGTAGGGCTTCCTCTTCTCGGCATTACGGCGCTGGTTATCTCGACGTGGACCACTAATTCCACCAATGCCTACAGCGCAGGGCTCAATATCGTTATGGCTCTGAAGCTCAATGACAACAGGAGAAGAGAGGCAACGCTGATTTCCGGTATTATCGGCATTATTCTGTGCGATCTTGGCATTCTGGGACATATCGAGGGCGTACTGAGTCTGCTGTCTTATGTAGTGTGTCCGGTCGGCGGCGTCATTATTGCCGACTACTGGATTGTAGGAAGAGGAAAGAAGGAAAACTTCCGGCCGAAAGACGGCGTTAATCTGGCAGGTGTCATCGCATGGGCGCTCAGCGCAGTTATCGCATACTTTATCGGTATTGAGTTTACCGGCATTCTGGTTGGCGCGGCTGCCTATCTGGTCTTAGAAAGACTGATCCCGTCTACTTCAAGAGATGGATCTGATCATACAGCAGTATAAAATTATAACGGAGGAAAATAAAATGAGAGAGTTAAACAAACAGGACATGATCGATGTACTATACGGGTGTGCGGTACTGGGTACCGGCGGCGGAGGACCGCTGGAAGAGGGGCTGTCCCTGATGAAAAAACACTTTGATAAAGGCGAAACTTTGAAACTGATCAAACTGGACGAACTGCCTGACGATGAATATGTTGTTACGCCGTATGGCTGCGGCGCGCCGTCTGCCGGCGGAAAAAATCCGAAATTTGCAGATCTGAGTCTTGCGGAGGAAGCGTCTTCTGTGCTGGCAGTGCAGGCTCTGGAAGGTTTTCTGGGCAAGAAAATTTATGCAGTAGGATCAACAGAATTAGGGGGCAGCAATACAGCGGAAGCTCTTCATGCAGCTCTGGAAATGGGCGTACCTCTTCTGGATGCGGACCCGGCAGGAAGATCCGTACCTGAATTGCAGCATTCTACCTATTACGTAAAAGATGTGCCAATTTATCCTATGGGTGTTGCCACCAAGTTCGGCGAGAAAATCGTGCTTCAGAATGTACAGGGTGACCTGAGAGCAGAGGATATCGTAAGAGCCATTGCTGTAGCCAGCGACAATATGGTCGGCGTTGCAGACCATGCCAATGTAGGCAGAGTCATCAAAGAAGCACTGATTCCGGATATGATTACATACGCTCAGGAAATAGGCGTTACTTTGCGGGAAGCAAAAGAAAAGGGTCTGGATGTGGCAAAAGCTATTGCCGACGCAAAAGAAGGAAAACTGCTCTTCAAAGGCGTTGTAACGGAATTCCCTTGGGAGACCAGAGATGGTTTCAACTTTGGAGAAATTCATCTGAAGGGCGAAGCGGAATTTACTGGTGAGACCTATAAGATCTGGCTGAAAAACGAGAATATTATGGCATACAGAAACGGAGAAATCGATGTAATGGCTCCGGATCTGATCTGCATGATTGGAGAAAATGGCGATCCGCTGACTACGCCGAACTTTGATCTGGGTCAGAGAATGACTGTCATTGCGCTGCCGTCACCGGAAATCTGGACGACACCGGAAGGACTTGCCTGCTTTGGACCTAAGCACTTTGGCTTTGATGTAGAGTATAAGCCGTTTGAAAGATAAAGGAACATGGAATGGACAGAATAATAGCTGATTTGCGAAAACTGGTAGAGATAAACAGTGTTTCAGCAAGGACAGAGCAAAAAGAGTGCCCTTTCGGCGAAGGGGTACGGAAAGTTCTGGATACCGCTCTGGACATCTGCGGTTCTTATGGATTCAGGACAAAAAACTGTGACAATATGATAGGATATGCTGAGACCGGTCAGGGCGAGGAACTGATGGGAATCCTGGTTCATCTGGACGTGGTTCCCGCAGGCGACGGCTGGAACTATGAACCCTTTGCGCTGACTGTTGAAGACGGAAAACTCATAGGCCGCGGCGTTACGGATGACAAAGGACCGGCTGCAGCGGTGATTCATGCGATCAGGGAACTGCTTGAAGAAGGATGCGTGTTTAATAAGCGGATTCGTATTATATTCGGTATGACTGAGGAAGCAGGCGACTGGATCGATATGGAATACTATAAACAGACAGAGGAAAAGATTGATTTCGGCTTTACGCCTGATGCGGATTTTCCGGCGATTTATGCTGAGATGGGTATTGCGAATGTTCGATTCACCTTTGATCGTACACGAACCTGCTTTGAGGATATCGAAGGAGGTAACGCGGTAAACATGGTCCCGGATATCTGCAGAGCCAGATTCCGCAGCGAGAGCGGGGAAATTCTTTCCATGACGGAGACAGGAAAGTCAGCTCACGGCAGTACGCCGCAGGACGGGGAAAATGCTATTTCCAAGCTGATGACCTGTTTTCAGACACGGGAGGACTGTCAGCTGAGCAGCTTTTTCCGGGACTGCATCAAAATGGAATACCATGGAGAAAGCTTGAACGGTTATGCCGCAGACAAAGAAAGCGGCGAGATTACATATAACTTCGGCATGATCCGTACAGACGGAGACACTATCAGCCTTACGGCGGATATCAGGTATCCGGTGACCTTCCGCATCGAGGATATTCTGGAACAGATCAGGAAGCATATGACAAGCAGCGGCTATGGGGACGTAAAGATGGAACTCCTCTATAATGAGCCATATGTTTTTCTCGAAGAAGACGGACCGGTGATAACCAAACTGCTGGAAGCCTATCGAGAGCATACCGGAGATATGGGACGCGCCACAGTAATCGGCGGCGGCACTTATGCCCGTGCTATGGAAAATATCGTTGCCTTTGGACCTATGCTTCCCGGCAGGGAGCTGACGGAACATCAGGCCAACGAGTATATGTTCATCGAGGATCTGAGACTGGCCAAAGACATCTACAAAAGCGCCATCAGAAAACTGGCAGCAGAATAAATAACAGTAATAAAAAGAGGCCCAATATAAAATGTTGGGTTGAAGTAAATAACTGGGTAAAAACATTGAGCTTCGGCTCAATGTTTTACTTTGCACGGATTTTGCGATAGGCGTGGCGCAGTGCGTGTGTGTGATTGCACGCTGGCAGCAGGAAATGTTTTCAGAAATTTGTAAATAGGGTGATTTTCTTGTTGCATTTTTTGTCGACCTGTGCTTTAATATATGCAAGAGGTCTTACCACATAAACTGAAGTATCAGGAGGTAGCATAGCAATATGAAGCACAGATTTGTTGCAAAAAGATACTGGAAGGATCAGAGCACGGCCATGGGAAAATCCGATGAAATGGCTAAATCTTTCGATGACTGTATTAACCTCAGTCTGGGAGATCCGGATCTGATTACGGACAGATTGATTATTGACAAATCCTATGAAGATGCCAGGATTGGTCATACCAAATATACGGATTTCAGAGGTGACCCGGAGCTTCGGGAGGAAATCTGCAAATACTATAAAGAAGAGTACGATATGAATGTTGCAGATGAAGAAGTCTTTGTAACAGCCTCCGCATGCCTGGGCATGTATCTGGCACTGGAAGCTATCGTAGACGATGGCGATGAAGTAATCCTGCAGGCCCCATTCTTTACGCCGTATCCGCAGCAGGTGGAACTGGCAAGAGGCATTCCTGTGGAACTTCCCACCTACGAAGAAGAGGATTTTCAGATTAACATAGAGCGTCTGGAATCCCTGATTACAGAGCGGACGAAAGCGCTGGTCATCAACTCGCCGAGCAACCCGACGGGAAACTGCCTGACTGTGGAAACCATGGAGAAGATCGCTGAAATTGCCGTAAAATACGATTTAGTCGTTATCTCAGACGACATCTATACCGCCTTCAGCTATCAGAATCCGTTTGTGCCATTTGCGACAATGCCGGGCATGAGAGAAAGAACCATCATTCTCAATTCTTTCTCCAAGAATTTCACCATGACCGGCTGGAGAGTGGGCAACATCATCGCGCCGGATTACATCATCAAAGTGATTCAGCAGATTAACGAAAACGTGGTATTTACAGCGCCGTCAGTATCACAGAGGGCTGCGCTCCACGCCCTGCGTCACGGAGCAGAAATCCAGCCGCCGATGATAGAGGAATACAGAAAGAGAATGTTTTATGCGGCGGAGAGAATCAACCAGATTCCAAAGCTTTCTGTGATTTACCCACCAAAGGGCAGCTTCTACTTGTTTATGAATATCAAGGAAACAGGATTAAACAGCGATCAGGCGGCGGAACTGATTTTGAGGGAGGCCCACGTGCTGATGCTGCCGGGAAACGCCTTTGGAGCCTGCGGAGAAGGCTACGTGCGTATCGCCTGCACCGTAAACGTGGATACCCTGAAAGAAGCCTTTGACCGTATTGAAAAGATTGCGTTGTTCCAGTAGGCGGGAAAAGCACCGTGAACACATGGATGGAACAACAGGGAGGAAAGAAACATGAATAATATGGATTTAACCGTTGATAAAAAAAGCTATCAAAAATTTGTTATATTTTCATTATTGGGCGTTTTACTATTTTTAACGCCAATTCCAAACAATGGATCCTTTACCGTATTGACAGCGATGCTTTCTGATTTTATCATAGCATCAACGGGAAATTTAATTGTATGGTTTACCATGGCGTTACTGGTCGTATGTGCGATTTTACAGCCTGTTGCAAGTATCGCAAAACCTAAATGTATCGTAGAAAACAGGGTACTGAGCAGTCTGTTTGTGACTACGCCGCTGTACTATATCAGCAGCATTGTGGCTGCAGTGTTTATCGTGATGTGCTATTTTCATGTAGGACCGGAAGCCGTTATTTCCGATGCCACCGGTCAGACGATTCTGGGAATCGCAAATCCACTGGTAGGCATTATTCTCGCCATCACGTATTTTATGCCGTTTCTGACGGAGTTCGGACTCATGGAATATGTAGGCGTATTTCTGCGGAAAGTAACGAGGCCGCTGTTTAAACTGCCGGGAAAATCTGCCATCAATATCGTGACTTCCTGGCTTGGCGCGGCTAACATGGCAGTGGTTCTGACCAGAAGCCTTTACAATAAGGGACAGTACACGAAGAGAGAATCGGCAGTCATCATTACGGCTTTTTCCGCAGTAAATGTGCCGTTTTGTCTGGTTGTCGCGGAAACCTTAGATATTACACAGTACTTCCTGCAGTGCTATTTAGTGGTTTGCTTAGTAGGTGTTGTGCTGGCGATTATTACGCCGAGAATTCCGCCCCTTACCAGAATTCCTAATGAATACGCGTCGGGCGTCACGCCGCAGTCCATGGAACTGGTACCGGAGGGTGTAAAGTCCCGCCTTTGGGCAAGAAAGATTGCTTCACAGCAAGCGGAGCGTTTTGAAATTCGCACGATTTTTAAATCCGGCACGGAAATGCTCTTTGGTGTTCTGATTGGTACTTTGCCTGTTATCTTTGCATGGGGTACGCTTACCTTGATTTTGGTAGAGTACACGCCGATTTTAGGCTGGATTTCTTATCCGTTTGGACTGTTATTTGACGTACTGGGTGTAGAAGAAGCCTTTGCGGCAGCGCCGGCAGCGCTGGCCGGTTTTGCGGATATGTTTATTCCGGCAGTTTTAGGCATCAACATTCAGTCGATTGCAACCAGATGGATTATCGGAACCCTTTCTCTGGTACAGATTATATTTATGACTGAAGTTGGAATTCTGGCAATTCAGTCCAAGGTTGGACTCAATGTCGGTAATCTGTTCATTATTTTCCTGGAGAGAACCGTTATCGCAATTCCGCTGATTGTACTGGCGGCAAATATTGTATTTTAGCAGCATGATAGAAGGAGACGGATATATGAAATTGATAGAACAGTCGACACTGACTTTTTCACCGGACCATAAACCGGCGGGCACATGTAAGCCGGGTGAAATCGTAGCATTTCACTCTATGGACGCTTTCAGCAATGTCCTTGTCAGCGAGAAGCAGATGGGTTCAGAAATTCCCCTGGAAGAGTCAAACCCTACGGCGGGACCGCTGTATGTAGAGGGCGCAATGCCGGGAGATGTTCTTGCCGTAAAAATTCTGGATATCGCCTTGGAGCCTCAGGGCGTCATCGTCACCTGTCCGGATTTTGGACCCCTTTGCGATGAGATAGAGGAACGGACAGCCTTCGTGAAGGCAGACCGCGGCAACGCCTATTTTAAAGGCGTGTCTTTTCCATTAAATCCTATGGTCGGCACCATCGGGACAACCCCTGCGGATGGAGAAATTCCATGCTTTTGTACGGGAAAACATGGCGGCAACATGGACTGCAAGCAGGTAAAACCGGGCAGTACCATCTATCTGCCGGTCTTTACGGAAGGCGCGCTTCTGCAGATTGGAGATCTTCACGCAGCCATGGGAGACGGAGAACTTTGCGGAGCAGCCGTTGAATCGGCAGGCACGACAACGGTAAAAGTAGATGTCATTAAAAATACCCACTTAGAGTGGCCGCTTCTTGAAACCGATGAAAAATGGTATGTCAATGCCTGCGGCAATAACTATTATGAGGCTCTGACAGAGGCATGCAGGGAAATGCGCAGACATCTGCAGAGAGTGACAGACTGGGATCAAACGGACATTTTTATGTATCTTTCCATGCAGGGAGATGCCGAAGTCAATGCGTCCTACTGCAGCTCATCGGATATCCCTACGGCCGTCAGAGTCGGCATTCCAAAGGCGATGAATATCAGATTATAGGAGGAAAGGATTATGCAGTATCATTTACCTGCCAATAACATGTATGGCGATAGGCCCATTGTCATTGACTTTCCGGAAAACTGGGAAGTGCATATTTCGGAATTTGCAGGGTATCGGACCCCAAAGCTTTCGGAGGAGGAAATTGCGGATAAAATTCATGCCTCCATCGGGACGGCGCCGATTTGCGAAGGTGCAAAAGGAAAGAAAAGTGCGGTGATTATCATAGATGATATGACAAGACCCACGCCCTGTGAAGCCCCTGCAAAGGCGGTCATCAGGGAATTGCTGCAGGCAGGCGTGCCCAAAGAAAACATATGGTTTGTAGCGGCACTGGGCACCCACGGCGTCATGTACCGGGAACATTTTGTAAAGAAACTGGGTGAGGAACTGGTAGACGAATTTGAAATTTACAATCACAATGTGTTCTTCAATCATGCCTTTATTGGAAATACAAGCAACAATGTACCGGTAGAAATCAATGCGGATGTGATGGCCGCGGAATACAAAGTAGCCATTGGAACGACCATGGCGCACAGCTTTTTTGGATTCAGCGGCGGCGCGAAGTGTATTTTGCCGGGAGTCGCATCTATGCGCACCATTACGGCAAACCACAGTTTTACTACGCTTAATGAGTTTAACATGGGAAATCCGAAGACAAAAATGCGTTCGGACGCCGAAGAAGCGGCAAGAATGATGGGTCTGGATTTTAAAATTGACGTGGTACTCAATGGAAAGGCGGAGATCTGTGAGCTTTTTGCGGGCGATTTTGAAGAGGAATTCAAGGAGGCCAATGACTATGCGGCAAAGCACTATCGGGCTGCTTTTGTCCCGGACTGTGATGTGGTGATTGCCAACAACCATTTTAAACCCGCCGAAGCAAACTGCGCTTATACGCCGGAAACCAAAGCCTCCCTAAAGGATGGCGGCACCTATATTCTCGCTGCAAATACGCCTTTCGGCCAGTGTGTGCACTTTCTTTACGACAGCTGGGGTCACTCTGAGCCGGGCGGGATGATGTGGTCCGGATGTTACCCAAAGGAGAAGAACATGGATCAGGCCATCGTGTTTGCAAGCCATACCATAAAGGGCGCAAGAGACGCGTGGTACATCGATGAACGCTCAGGGGCAGTATATGTAAAAACCTGGGACGAGATTCTTTCTCGTATCGACGATGGAACGCCGAAAAAGGTAGTTGTTTATCCTAACGCGGAAGCGCATATATTAGACAATTCGAAGGATTTCTATAAAAAAATGGATTGAATTTGACAGCTGAAAAGCTAATGCAGATGCTTTTGTATCACTTTATGTGATGCAGGAATATCATAAAAAAATGTCATAAAAAACCATTCGTATCTTTCAAAAGAAAGCGGCGGATGGTTTTTGTTTGTCGATATACTGATATGTTCTGCAGGGTGCGCCTTCTAAGCCTATTTTGCGTTGATTGCATCGTTGATCATAGGCACGTTAATCTTGCCCAAATGCTTCTTCATAGCATCCTCGGCAGTCTGGGCGCTGCGATGCTCGATGGCGCTGATAATAGCCTCGTGCTCTTTGTAGATGTTCTCGATGGAGTCTCCTTCAAAGTAAGACAGACGGACGCTGCGCTCGATGAAACGATCCATGAGATAGGACAGGTTTTCCATAGTATTGTAGAGCAGGGTGTTGCCTGCGATACGCACGATTTCCAGATGAAAGCCGCGGTCAAAGACTGCCTTTGATGAAGCGTCTTCTGCTGCCATCATCTGTTTCAGATTGCTGCGAAGTGCAAGGATGTCCGTAGGAGAAGCAGTATCAGCTGCTTTGCGGACGGCAAAAAGTTCCAGGCAGCTGCGCATCTCGTAAAGCTCCTGCTGGGTGCCGTGACTCAGTATGAAGGAAAGAGACAGCGGCTCAAAGTAGCTGGCTTGAATGTTGTTGACGATGAAGTTGCCTCTTCCGTGCTGCCGCTCCACCAGACCCAGCATTTCCAGGGACTTCAGCGCCTCCCGCAGGGCAGGGCGTCCAATGCTGAACCGTTCTGTCATTTCCCGTTCCGGCGGAAGTTTATCACCTTCGGAAAGCTCCCCGTCCAGAATCATCTGCTGAATGTGGCGGATGACCTGATCCGAAAGCTTTTTGTTTTCGCTTGTTTTTTCATTTATGTATTCTGCCATGGAAGTTTCCTCCTTGTGAAGCTGCAGGAGCGAGGCTCACAGCTGTAATGCTCGTTTCTTCTATTGTAGCGGAAACAGCAGGAAAAAGCAATGAAAGAAAAGTACACAAATACGGCAAATGCAGGAAGGTGCAGGAAGCGAAACGAATCCCATGAAGGCTGAAGCTGCACCATTTTGAGAAAAAAATGAGGGAATGGTGCGCTTTGCTCTGCTGCAAATCTGAATTCTGCACCAAATGCCCTGAGAATAAGGGGAATGGTGCGCGTAGGCGCTGAAAATACAGAAGAATTATCGTAATCTCCTATGACTCTGGAAATTTCTTACATAAGCTGGAAGCCGAGTCTGCCAGGATTATCTAGTTTATTCCAATAAAGCTATTTATTTCAAAACTTGTACAATAGAATCCGCACCATAGTACCTTATTTTAACGTATATGGTGCGGATATTGCTTATATTCTTAAAAAAAGTGCACCATTTAGTTCATTTTTGAAGAAAATGGGGCGGCAAGAAGATTGGGGCTTATCTCACTTTTTCGCTGGCAAAGGTGCCCGCATATTTTGTTGTTTTACTGTGAAAAAAGTGTTGCAATGAATACAGAATTATTGTACAATACAAGTGGTAAGACCACTTTGAAAAATATGAAAAATAAACCTATGAAAAGCAGCGCTGACCGCGAGGCACGCAGAAGAAAAGCGATAAGACCCCGGCCGGATGCTGTGAAAAGACCAAATGAGGAGAGAGATACATGAATATTCTCGTTTTGATAAAGGAAGTACCTGACATGGAGAAGGTCAGGTTTGACAGCGAGCGGGGTGTAGTGGACAGATCCTCTGCACCTGCGGAAATCAATCCCTTTGATGAGAGTGCGCTGCAGGCGGCTCTGGAGCTGAAACGAAAGTACGGCGCCCATGTGACGGCTATGACGATGGGGCCTCCGCGTGCAGAAAAGACACTGCAGGACGCTTATGCAAGAGGCGCTGATGCAGGCATTCTTCTTACTGACAGGGCTTTTGGCGGTTCAGATACCATTGCTACTTCCAGCGCACTGTCCGCAGCCATTGCTGCAGGAGATTATGATCTCATTCTGTGCGGTGAAAAATCTGTAGACGGCGATACCGCCCAGGTAGGAGCTGAGACTGCAGAACTTCTCGGTATTCCCCATGCCTATTATGTGGACTCTATTGAACTGGATGATGAGAGGACTGTGCGGGTGTCCATAGAAAATCTGTGCGGCAGCCGTCAGATTCGTACCATGTCCCTGCCGGCTTTAATCGGCGTGACGAAAAACATCGGAAGGCTGCAGCTGCCGACGGTGGACAGGAAGCTGGAATCCCTCACTGCAGATGTACGTAAAATCGGTCTTTCCGACCTTCCGTCTCTGTCGAAAGAGGACACAGGCTTTGCAGGTTCTCCAACTAAGGTTGCCGGCATTGAAGTGCCGAAGGCAGCGGAGAGAGAAAGCCGGGTATTCAGAGAAAATCTTCCGGATTTTATCGATTTGCTGAAGGAGGAACTGACGGAAAGGGGTGTCAGAGTTGGATAAGATGCTATGTGCAAACGAATACAAGGGTATACTGATTATCGCGGAAATGGAAGGGGACCATATTCACAGAGTTGCCTTTGAACTGTTATACAAAGGACGCCAGCTGGCGGAGGCCGCAGGGGAAAGCCTCTCCTGCCTGCTTTTGACAGGCTGCGAAACCGATGCCGCTGAACTGTGTCTCAGAGGGGTAGATCAGGTCTATGTGATGGAGGATGAATGCTTTGCGCAGCCGGAGGAAAGACTCTTTGCGGAGAACATCGTCAGCTTTATCAGGGAGCGCAGGCCGGCTACGGTTTTAATTGGAGCGACCCATCTGGGAAGATCTCTGGCGCCGAGAATGGCAGCGGCTCTTAGAACTGGTCTTACCGCAGACTGTACAGAACTGAAAATCGCTGACGACGGCGCCCTGGAACAAATCAGACCGGCATTCAGCGACAACATTCTGGCGCACATCAAGACGATGGGAAGACCTCAGATGGCTACGGTCAGATATAAGGAATTTCAGGAGGCGGCACTTTGCGGAGTCGCGGAAGTCCGTATTGAAAAGGTAAAGCCATATGTGAAAGCGCATAAAGGCGTGAAGATTGAAGAAATCATTTCTATCTGCGATGTGGATATCACTGACGCAGAGGTGGTCGTGGCAGGCGGCCGCGGCATCCGAAAGGAAGAGGATTTGCAGCTGCTGCGGGAACTGGCGGATGTGCTGGGCGGCAAGCTTGGCGTATCCCGGGCCCTGGTAGATGCAGGCATGGCGGCCAGCAGCATTCAGGTTGGCTACAGCGGAAACAGAGTAAAACCAAAGGTATATATTGCCTGCGGTATCTCCGGTGCGCCTCAGCATATTGCCGGCATGAAGGACGCGGATCTGATTATCGCAGTCAATAACGACCCGTCCGCGCCGATTTTCAATATTTCCGATTACGGTTTTGTGGGGGATCTCTATGAAATCGTGCCGAAGCTGACGGAGGCATTTGCAGCCGAAGCTGACAGAAAGGACAGGTGATGCAGTATGAAATATAATCCAATCACAAAAGAAGTGACAGAACGTCTGGTTCAGGCAGTAGGTGAGGATTTTGTCATCACCGGGAGAGAGCGGACGAAGGCTTTCCTGTACGACGAAGTGGAAATCACTTACCGACCGGCTGCAGCGGCAGACTCAGTGGTGGTCAAACCGGCAAATACAGAAGAGGCTGCAGCTGTGATGAAGATTGCAGATACTATGACCGTGCCTGTGGTAGTGCGGGGCGGCGCTACAGGCCTTGCCGGAGGGTGCACGCCGGTAGTCGACAGCATCATCATCTCTACAGAGAGGATGAACCATATTTTGGAAATCGATGAGGAAAATATGGTTGCCGTGCTGGAAGCCGGCGTTACCTTGATGGATCTGCTGGAAGAGCTGGAACACCATGACGGTCTCAGTTTTCCGGTCCATCCGGGAGATGAGGGAGCCCAGATGGGCGGCATGGCTGTGACCAATGCCGGCGGAGCCAGAGCTGTGCGTCATGGCGTTATGCGCAAGCACATCCTGGGTGTTACCGCGGTGCTTCCAAATGGAGAAATCCTGGAGCTTGGCGGCAAACTGATTAAAAACAATGCCGGCTATAACTTAACCCAGCTGCTCTTGGGAAGCGAAGGCACTCTGGCTATGGTAACGAAGGTGATTTTAAAGATTTTTCCAAAGGACAAGGCGACTGCTACCATCGTAGCGCCTTTTGAGAAAATTCAGGATGCCTGCCATGCGGTAACGGACATTTTAAAGAGCGGCTATACGCCTCTGGCTGTAGAATATATGGATAAGCGTCTTTTTGTGGACACCGCAAAGATGCTGGGTCTTACGTGGCAGGCAAAGGACGGCAGCGCTGACCTTCTGATTATCCTGTCGGAGCGGACAGAGCAGCAGCTGTACGATGCTGTAAAAGCGATTAATGAGATTTGTAAGGCGAACAAAGCGCTTCCGTGCCTCTTTGCGGGCAAGGACAAGGAGCAGGAGGAACTGCTGCTTGTCAGAAGCCAGCACTATGAGCTGATTAAGGACGAAATCTGCGATTCCTTCGACATGGCGGTGCCTGTATCTCACGTATCCGATTTCATTCTGCGGCTGAAAGAGCTGGTGGCTGAATACCATACGGGAACCAATGTCATCGCTCATATCGCCGACGGCAACGTGCATAACGATATTCTGTATCTGCCGGACGGATCTATTCCGGACTATGCCGACGAGCTGAAACACAAGATGTATGATATCTGCTACAGCTATGGCGGCACGGTGACCGGCGAGCACGGCATCGGAAAAATCCGTGTGGAAGAGCTGAAAGCACAGAAGCCGGCAGCGGAACTGGCACTGATGAAGGGCATCAAAGATGTCTTCGATCCGAAGGGAATCATGAACCCGGGGGCGCTGTTTGCTGCGGAAGCATAAGGGCATAGATGACAGAAATATACAAATGCGGGGAAAGGACCGAAACACTGTAAAGCAGGTGATTTCGGTCCTTTCCCCGTATTTATGAATACGAAACGTTTTGTTAGAAGAAAAGGGGATATTCATTTACAATTTGAAAAAAACAGATAGATGCTGCGTTTTTCTATTTTATCGATTTGATTTTTATATCACTAAATCGATCAGCGGCTTTGCCGATTTTGTTGGCAAGCTTGTTTAAATCTTTGGCGAATTCCCGCTGCATGATGATGTCTTTCAGGGAGATTTCCTGAAATTCCAAATCTGCGATTCCTTCCCAGTATAAACGCTTTACCTGATTTTCATTTTTCTTTGCTTTAACCAGATCGTCCCAGAAATGCTCGATCCGGTCGTGTGCCCATTCGTTCATGGCGCAGGTCAGATCGTAGATAGATGCGTCAATTAAACGAATGATTTCCAGATTTTTGTCTGTCGGCTGATATTGGAAGAATATCAGAAAGTCCTTTAAATCCTTGATTTTATCTGTAATATCGTCGATGGAACGGGACAGGGCGAACAGATCGTGTCTGTCAAGGGGCGTGATGAAGGAATTTTCTACGTAGTCGATGAGATTACGGCGCACTTTGTCGGCGTCTTTTTCACAGTGTTCAATCTGCTCGGCCAAATCTTCATCCTGTGTGTCTATGTATTTTAGCAGCAGCGAAATACTTCTGGATGTGATTTCGCACTGGCGTGACAGCATGTAATAAAAGTTTGGCTGTTCCTTTTTCTTAAAAAAGCTTTTTTTTGGCATGGGGTTCTCCTTTCTTGATGTTCGTCTATATTATATGAGCTGCAGCAGGAAGCATATGAGTCCGCCGATGAGAGCGGAAACAGGTATGGTAATGAGCCAGGCAAGCAGGATTTTCTTTGTCACGGTCCAGTTGACAGACTTTGGCGTGTTGCTGGCGCCTACACCCATCACCGATGAAGTGACTACCTGGGTTGCGCTGATGGGAAGACCGGTTACGTTGGCAAGCATGACTACGAAGATGGTGGACAGCTGAGATGCAAAGGAATTCTGGATGTCAATTTTACAGATGTCCATGCCTACGGTTTTTATCATATTGTAGCCTCCGGTCATGGTGCCTATAGCAAGGGCGCAGGAGGCGGAGAGAATCAGCCACAGAGGAATAGTCACAGCAGCGTGATGGAAAGCGGCAAGCCCGATGGCAATCAGTCCCATGACCTTTTGGGCATCGTTGCTGCCGTAGCAGAAGGCCAGAAGGAAGCTGCTGGCTTTATGAAGCACCTGAATGCGCTTGTTCCAGACAATGGTGCCGTTTTTGAGAAGCAGAGCGAGTAGTCTCAGGAACAGATAGCCTGCGGCAAATCCCAAAAGGGGAGAAAGCAGCATGGCACCGATGACTTTAATCATAATGGAATTCCACTGTATGTAAGGAAGACCGTAAGCACAGATACCGCTGCCAATCATAGCGCCAATCATGGAGTGAGAAGCGCTTGAGGGCAGCTTCAGAATCCAGGTCAGCACGTTCCAGATGAGACTGCCGGTAAAGGCTGCCGCCACGAAAGCGTAGCTGAGAGGCTTTGGACCGGAAAGGACAGGCCTAATATCGATGATGTTTTCTGAAATGGTATAGGCGACGGCTGTTCCCAGAGCAACAGCGCCCAGAAAGTTGGCAATACCTGCGATGAAGACCGCCTTATTGGGCGGCAGAAGGCGAGATGAAATAGTGGTGGCAACTACAGTGCCGCCGTCATGCATACCGTTGATATAGCCGAAGGCAAGACCGATGAAAATCATATAGTAAAACATTTCTGTACTCCTGTAATTTTGTTTCCTTTCATTATATAAAATAAAAACCGGTGAGTAATATAGAATTTTAACAAAATATGTCGGATTTTATAGGAATTATAACGAAATTAGAAATATAATAAACTTTATCGATTTTTTTTAGATATATACCTAGTTTTTCTCCTTCTCAGCAAACTATAATAATTGGAAAAAGAACAAAGAAGGTGATAAAAAAGCAAAGGAAACAACGAAAGAGTTAAATTAGCAAAAGCGTGGTTTTGGGAAATCAAGAATAAGTTACAAATGATAGGTATGATTTTGTGACAGAAACGGAGAAGAAGATGAAAAAAGACGAACAAAAACCTAAAAACAACGTGAAAAAAGAAAAGCCAAATTATGGGAAGCAATCAGCGCCGTTTTGGTGCTGCTGGTTATTTTTTTCTTTGGATCTCTTGCTGATTTGTCAGCGCCGCCGCTTATGGCCATCGCAATCGGATACGTAGTATTCATCGGATGGCGCTGCGGTTACACATGGAAGGATTTGGAAGAGTTCTCGGCTGAAAAAGTAAAAGCAGCTGCCTCTGCCAACTCCGTACTGATTGTAGTAGGATTCCTGCTGGGTGCATGGATGTTCTCGGGAACGATTCCAATGTTTATTTACTACGGCGTGCAGCTTGTCAGTGCGAAGTGGATTTTGGTATCTGCATTTATTTTATGCGCAATTTTTTCTACCTGTACAGGAACCTCATGGGGTTCTGCCGCAACAGCCGGCATTACCATGATGGGTATCGCGATGGCTATGCCGGAAGTAAATACGGCGGCAGTTGCTGCAGCTTGCTATACAGGTGCTATTTTTGGAGATAAGCTGTCTCCGCTTTCAGATACTACCATCCTTGCGTCTCTGGCGACAAAGAATGACATTTTTGACCATATCAAGCATATGAGCAAAACGGTAGTTCCGGCTGGGCTCATTGGTCTGGTGATTTACGGTATCATGGGATTTTCAAACAATGCAGCAGATTCTGGTCTTCCGGAAAATACAGTAAAGCTGCTGGAATCTCTGGATGCGGCTTACAATTGGAACATCATCGTACTGATTCCGCTGTTAATCGTTGTATATGGCGCGATTGCCAAGAAACCGTCGACAGTGGTAATGATGATATCTGCAGTTGTCGCAGTATTAATCGGCGTATTCTATCAGGGATTCAGCCTGGAAGACGGTATTACTGCCCTTTACGGTGGATTTAACCTGGAAATGGTGGAAGGTGTAAGAGACGGATTCGTTGCAGCAGACGCAGGAGAAGACGCGATGAAGCTTCTCAACCGCGGCGGACTTTCTTCCATGATGAAGAGCTTTATTACAGTCTATATCTGTCTGTACTACGCCGCGATTATGGAACATATCGGCGCAATCGAAGCACTGCTTGGAAAGCTGCTGCTGTCTGTAAAGACAAGATTCAGTCTGGTATTTGTAACTTCCATTTCCTGCGTGGTTCTGACCGCAATCGGCGGAAGCTCTACCCTGGCGCTGATTCTGACAGGCGAAATGTACTCCGAGAAGTACAAAGAAATGGGACTTTCCACTTTGAACCTGTCCAGAACCATGGAAGACTTCTGTACCGGTACAGCCGGATTCATTCCTTGGTCGGCATCGGGTATTTACTATCCATCCGTTCTGGGCGTATCCATCGGACAGTACTTCCCGTACTGCTTCATGAGCTATACAATTTGGATTCTGGCTTACGTTTACAGCATTACAGGAATTTGCATGAAACCGCTTGAGGAAGAGGCGAAGGAAGCATGATTAGCGATATGCACATACATACGGTGTGGAGCAGTGATGCCAAAACACCTGTGGAAGAACAGATAGACAAGGCCATACAGCTGGGGATGAAAAGCATCTGTATTACAGACCATCAGGACTACGACCAGCCGATTTTTCCGCCGGATAATTACTCTTTTCTCATCGGGGATACCGATGAAACAGAAAAGTATCTGGAAGACCTTTTCCTCCTGAAGGAAAAGTATGCCGGCACGATTGAGGTGCTGGCCGGGGTTGAGCTGGGGCTTCAGCCTCACATCGCAGAGAAGCTGAATACATATGCCAGAGAATTTCCCTTTGATTTTGTCATCGGTTCTACACACAACTTTAGAGGAAGAGGCGCAGATGACCTGCGTACCTATGAAGGAAAGAGCACGGAAGAAATCTGCAAGCTATACTTTCAGGAGGAATATGAAAACGTCCGGAAGATACAGGATTTCGACGTGACGGGCCATTTAGATTTTATCTTTCGATATGCGCCGAAGGCAATCGAGACTTTTTCTTATGGAAAATATGCAGATGAGCTTGACGCAATCCTGAAGGAACTGATTGAAACAGGACGAGGCATAGAGGTGAACACGTCCAGAATGAAACGTCTTGGACTGACCAATCCAAAGGAGGAAATCATACGCCGTTATAAAGAGCTGGGCGGTGAAATTATAACCTTTGGTTCGGATGCGCATACGCCTGATTGCCTTGGCTCCTGCTTTAAAGAAACGGGAGAGATGGTAAAAAGCTGCGGACTTGATTACTTCGCGGTATACAGGAAGAGAAAGCCGAGCTTTTATCCGATATAACCGAATATAAAATAAAGAGACTTAACAATAATCAAAAAGGAGAAAGACAGAAATGGCAGAAAAAATTGTAATTGCCTTAGGAGGAAATGCGCTGCAGTCCGGAAAAAGCGAAGCGACTGCGGAAGCACAGCTTGCAGTGGTAAAGAAAACCTGCGAATATATCGCGGACATCAGCTGCAAAGGGTATGAAATCGGATTGGTACACGGAAACGGCCCACAGGTAGGCAGAATTCTTCTGGCTTCTGAAACCGCCAAAGACGTGACACCGTCAATGCCTTTTGATGTATGCGGCGCAATGTCTCAGGGCTACATCGGATATCACCTGCAGCAGGCGCTGAAATATGCCCTGAGCAAAAGAGGCAAGAACATTCCGGTTCTGACTGTAGCTACCCAGATGATTGTGGAAAAGAGCGACAAGGCGTTTCAGAATCCGACCAAACCGATTGGTCCGTTCTATCAGGAAGCGGAAGCCAAAGCACTGGAAGAAGAAAAGGGATACACCATGAAGGAAGACGCCGGAAGAGGCTTTAGACGGGTGGTGGCATCTCCCCTTCCGAGAAAGATTGTTGAAATCGACGCAGTTAAAAAACTGTGGGATTCGTCCATTGTGATTTCCTGCGGGGGCGGCGGCATTCCTGTAGTAGAAAACGCTGACGGTTCCATGGAAGGCGTTGCGGCAGTGATCGATAAGGATTTTGCAGCAGAACTTCTGGCTGAACAGGTGGATGCGGATGTGCTGATGATTCTGACTGAGGTGGAAAAGGTTGCGATTAACTTCAACAAACCGAATCAGAAGAATCTGGACAATCTGAACCTGGAAGAAGCGGTGAAGTACATCGAGGAAGGACAGTTCGCGCCGGGCAGCATGCTGCCGAAGGTAGAAGCGGCGATGAAGTTTGTCAGAGCAAATCCAAACAAAAAAGCCATTATCACGTCTTTAGATAAAGCCATCGAAGCATTAGAAGGAAAAACCGGAACAGCTATCTCCTTTGCATAAAGATTTGTATAGTATTGAAAAAGCCCCACGCTTGATATAAGTCACGTGGGGTTTTTTCGTTGGACTGTTTATAGGAGTTTCAAACTAGTTTATAGTTTCAGAAGCTTTTCAAAGGCCAGTCTGTAGATGCGGCGAGCTGTTGTAAGATCTTCAATGGCAACACATTCGCCGTTGCCGTGCTCTGTAATAGGTCTGGCGGGAAGCAGCGGGCCGAAAGCAGCAATGTTTTCCATGGCTCTTGCGTAAGTTCCGCCGCCGATAGCAATAGGCGCTCCCTGAAAATCACCGGTAATGGTTCGGTAAGCGGACAAAAGCTGTGTCAGCACAGGATTGTCTTTTTTCAGCAGAACCGGCTGATTTTCAAAGAGAAGTTCAGCCTTTGCGCCATACGGTGCGATTTGCCCGGTGATACCATCCATGACCTGACAGGAAAGGATAGAAGCAGGACAGCGGATGTCCAGATCGATGATAATGTCTGTTTCATCGCTGGAGATGACGCCTGCACTGCATGTGAGAGGACCGGTGTCCTCATCTGAAAAATTGCAGCCCAGGTTTTCACCGAAAACAGTAAAACCGATTTTATCCATGTAAAATGAGGCAAAGGCGTCGGACTTTTGAATTTTAGAGAGCATATCCGCGATAGCGTTTTTTCCCTCTTCAGGGATGCTGCCGTGAACTGAGACTCCTTCGCCGTAAACCTTTTGACCGTTGGAAAGGGTCAGCTGCGCCGTATCGGGCACTGCGTTAATGGCGATGCCGCCTTCAATCTGTATAATTTTTGTGGCAGATTTCGGATAACGCAGCCGTACTTCCAGAATGCGTTTTTCGGCATAAATTACAGGAAAATCCGCATCCGGTGTGAATCCGCAGTCAGGGATATCCTCATGCGCTTTGTAATACGCGATATCTTCCCAGCTGCCGGATTCCTCCTGACAGCCGAAGATAATGAGGATTCGCTTATTCAGTTTGACGCCTGTATCCAGCAAATCTTTCATGGCGTAAATCGCAGCGATTGCAGGTCCCTTATCGTCAATGACGCCGCGTCCGTACAGTTTCCCATCTTTGACTACGGCGGAAAAGGGAGTGGTTTCCCAGCCGCTCCCTGGTGGAACAACGTCCAGATGAACGAGGATTCCGATGAGAGAATCCCCTTCTCCGATCTGTGCCCAGCCGATTCTGTTATCGCGGTTTTTCGTTTCAAAACCCAATGTATCGCAGAGCTTGAGTACATACTGCAGCGCGGAGAATACAGGCTTTCCGTAAGGAAGAAAGCCGTAATCCGGATCCTGCACCGGCGCTGCTCCTGTAATACTGGGTATTTCAACTAATTCCAATAAACTTTTCAGCATGGAGACAAACTCCTTTCCCGTTTATTTAAATGGCTTATAATCGAAATCGAAGTTGAAGCTTCTCGGACCGAAGACTTCAAGCCCCTTTGGCGTCTTCCAGATTTCCGGCGCAGGAAGGGCGAATACGGTAACCTCCATATCCTTGACCCAGTTAGGGTTCGTAACAGGCTCTCCATTTTTATCCACCATGCAGATCAGGTCAGGGACGCTGACGTCGACAGCCTCATTTCTGTATGACACGATATTTTCGTTTTTAATCCAGATGCGATAGGTTTCACCCTGGAAGCTTCCAATTCCGTTGATATGGATGTTGCCGAAGTTGAATCCGTCCCGGCTCTCCCAAGGCGTTTCCCCGATTGTGCCTTTGAAAAGTATTTTTCCATCGAAGCTGTCTGCAAGAGCGGCAGCCACATCTCCGCCCGCGGATTTGGTTTCGCGCAGTGTTTTGCCGATATTCATAGCATAGGTAAGCGCATCAGGAATGACGCTTTTCTTGTAGACTTCACAGCGCATCGGATGGTCTACGCCGCCCAGCTCGTTGCCGCTTGCCACGACGACCGCTCTGACGATGTCTTCGGCACGGAAATCATCGATGACGTTTTTGATGATCATGGTTTCGCCGAAATTTGTCGCCAGTGCAAGAGGATAAATTGGAAGGTCGTGTACGTAGTAAGTGGTGTGCTGCAGATCCGGTACAGATCTCCCGGTAGGGTCGCTGTCTACGATAGGAAGACCAAGCTGACAGGCGATGTGCAGCGCTTCGGCAGTGTTTTCGCCGCCTAGCTCCGTAGAGGAAACGGCGCAGCATTTTTCACCCAGGTATTCTTCCAGCGTTCTGAAAGCCAGTACAGCCGGAGAATCATCGAGTCTTGGAAGTCTGTCAAATTTCGGGTCCAGACCTTCACCTTCCTTAATCGGCGCGCCGCAGCCATAAGGGGTCGCGATCATGCCGTCGTCAGGCAGCTCATCCAGCGAAATCATGTTTAGCTCTTTTCCTTCGGCAAAATCCTTTTCCAGCATTTCCAGTCCGCGAAGAAGGCTTCCGCCACCGCCAGTACCGAGAATGGTGCAGCCGTATATCATATCGAATACTTCCTGTTTTGTTAATGTTTTCATGTTTTTACTCCTTTTCTACTTTTTGTTTATCCCTCGCCAGTGCCGGTATGTATCGTTCGATGACGATAAAGATGACTGCCGCGAACAGAATTGACGAAAAATCAATTTTAATGATGTACGACAGGACGGCTGATACCGCCCAGGCAATGATGGCTGAGATGCAGAATCCGTCTCTGGAACGCCAGTTTTCTGACTTTCCTTTTCCAAGAATAAAATAATCTGCCAGCATGATGCCGCCAATCGGGCAAACAAGATAGGCAAGAAAACCTATGAAAGTGGACAGATTATCGACAATGCCGGTAACTCCCAGCAGTGTGCCCACAAAGCCTACTGCCAGTGTAACCTCGCGCCGTCTGTTGTCGGGAACATTAAACGTTTTTACTGCGTTGAGCGCGCCGGTGTAGGCGTTGGTTGAGTTAGTTGTCCAGGTGGAAAGAATCAGGGAAATGACGCCCAGCAGCGGAATGCCAACTTTAATCAAGACCATGCTGATATCATATTCGTTCGCGATTTTGGTCAGCATAGCGCCGATGACAAGGGTGATGATGGTTAACGGGAATACGCCGATGGTAACGGATAAGACTGTATCCTTTCTTGATTTTTGAAATCTGGTGAAATCGGAACTGGTAATAATGCCGACCGCAAAGAAATCAAAAGATAAAATGACGCCTTCCATAAATGTCATCGTCGGTTCAATGGGTGTGTTTACAGTTTGCAAACCGTTGAGGTTGACAGCCATGGCTGTGCCGACAATCATGACAATCAGAAGCACCGGGATAGACACATAGTCCAGCTTTTCTACCGCTTTGATGCCGAAGACGGCGGTAACGGTCATGACGATGCCCCAGAGAATACAGGATGCGGTATAGGGGAAATGAATTCCGTAGCATTCGCTCATGAAGTTGGTAAAAGACATGGCGCACTCCCCGTTGTTGATACCGAACCAGCCGATTAGGTTAATCATAAAGATAGTACTGGCGATGTACCTGGAACCTTTTTTGCCAAAAGTGGATTCTGTAATGGTACAGGTTGCCAGTCCGAGATCACAGCCGATAAAACCGATGATAATCATTGCCGCTACAACGAGGACGGCACCCGCGGTACCTGCCCAGATTGCCGGCCCAAAATTCATTTCTTCGACGAGGAGCGCGCCCATGAGAAATGCGGGTACACAGACACAGATACCGGCCTGCACAAGGGCAAGGGAAACCCAGCTTTCTCTTTGATCTTTGGAAATAGGCGCAAGTGCGTTTACTTCTTTGTTGTTACTCATAAATAACCTCCTTTCAGGTTGCCTTTTTCGACATTTTAGCAAAAGGAGGAATTTTCTGAAATGTAAATATGCCAAAGATTATACGAATTTTTTGGGCAATTGCTCAATCCGGATAGATAGCCAGAAGATATAATATAAGGATAAGCAGAAAGTGTACAGGAAAGTCAACAGGAGAGTGAGATGTATTTAACAGTCAGAGAATGCCTTACATTGCCTTCTCTTCGACTCGGAAAGGTGGCGGCGGGAGAGAAGGGGCTTGACGCCATCGTTAATACGGTGTCCGTATTAGAATTCGATGATAGAAATGATGAGATTTTTGTACCTAATGATTTGTGTATTACAGCATTTTACAGTGTGCGAAAGGATGTAGAGGCGCAGTGTAGGCTTCTGAAAAGATTTAAGCGAATGGGTTGTGCCGGCGTGATACTTTTTTACACGGATGTAATTTTACAGAGGATAGATCAGAAGGTAATTGAGGTTGGGAATCAGCTGAATCTTCCAATCATCGTGTTGCCTGGCGGGGATATGGGACTGAAGTACAGTGATGTTATTACAGATGTGATGAATGCGGTCTTTCTGAAAAGGACAAATCAGCAGTTCTTCGCGGAACAGATGATGCAGAGGATTGCGGCTCTTTCAGCAGAACATAGAAATATCGAATGTGTTTTGAGCTTGCTCAGTGATTACGCGAGAGCGGCGTTCATTCTATGCGATGGGAAGCTGGGCGTGATTGCATCCTCCTTTTGGCCGCAGGGAAATGTGTTTCCGCTTAATCAGATCATCGCGGAGTATTGCATGAGAAAGGATAAACTGTCTTTTCAGGGAAGCAGGGGAATTTATTATCGGCAGAGTTTTACGGGAAATAATGGAAATGAGTTGATTTTGTTGGCAGTCAGTCAATATGATTCATTGTCAATACAGGTTTTGAGCGACGCAATTTCGGTGATTCGGCTTTTTTCCGCAACCTGGAATTACAATCTGGATACCTATAGTCGGGAGTTTCTGATTCCCGCTGTGCTGAAAGGGGATAGGAGGCTGGCTGCCCAGATTGCGGAAAAACAAAGGCTTGCTTTGGAAAAATACCGAACGGTACTATTTATAACGCATTCAGATAGAACTGCGCTGTCTCTTTTGCGGAAAAAGTTTGAGTCTTTTGACCAGGATGTGATTATCGATGTACTCGGAGAGCATACAGTTTCCTTTTTTACGGTGGAGGAAGAATACTTGCTGGAATACTTTTCCTGTGAGGATATTCTGTCTGCAGAGTCTGGGGCGGCGATTTTTTCTGTATCGCTGTATGATGATATTCGGGCTGAGTATGAATTGTTTTGCAATTATTTTGCCTGTGCGGAAAAGATTTATCCACAGGAAAAGCTTTTGAACGCAGAGCAGCTTGCCTTCGCAAAACGCGCGGCAGATATGCAGTATACGGAAGCAGGATCACATTATTTGCGCTTGATTTCGCCGGTTCTGGACAGTCCAGAGGAAAATCTGGTGCTGACGCTTTCAGTACATTTGCTCGATGCAGGCGGACAGATTAAAAAAACGGCAGAACTGCTTCATACTCACAGAAATACCGTTTTATATCGTTTGAATAAAATGAAAAAGTTGCTTGGAAAGGACTTTGAGACGATGCCTTTCTTGTTTGAAATCTATCAGGCAGCGGCGCTGCTGCGGCTTTCGTAATGTTGTGCGTTAAAAATTAATAAAAAATGAAATAAAGGCGAGGAAACCTCACTTCTATTTTATTTTGAACAAATTCTAGAATTGCTTCAATATGTCTTGGTGTCCTACATCTAGCAAAATAATCATTCTGTCTCCAATTTATCAAAGAGGGCATCTACGGTATCAAATACCGGTTGTTTTCCGGATGCGAGCTTTACAATGATTTCTTTAGGAATTGTTATCTGCTATGCTATACTCAATTTGACAAATCTACGCAAGGAAAAAATTCACTATTCCTGCAGCATATAAAGCCGCACAGCAAGAGAAATATCCGCATAAAATTCCTGGTCGCTCATTTCTGCGCTGAAGAGGAACTGCTTGATTTTGCTAAGACGGTAGCGGACGGTGTTGTGATGGCAATTTAAGAGACTGGCTGTTTTGAAAATATCGCCGCGGCAGAGCGTCAGCGCCCGCAGAGTATCATAAAAATCCTGCTTTTCTAAAATCGGCTGAATGCGGGAATTCATATAATCCTTCATCACATCAGACTGGGCGTATGGAATGAGAAGCTGCCATGGACCGATTTGAGAAAAGCTGTGAAAGTGTTTTCCTTCCGCAAGGGAGGCCAGATGAGTGTAATAGCTTTCTCTGATACATTGATCCAAATCCTTGAACGGATTGTGAATTCCACTGCAGCTGATATATAAATTCTCTGTGGGAATAGACAGAAATTCGATTAATTCCTGCAAAATGATGGAAAAGTGCTTTTCGTTATTTTGGCGAGCCGTCAAAACTGCGAAAAGACCGTTTTTGTATTTACATAAAAGCGCCTTCTGCACCAGAGCACGATTGAGAGAAAATTTGCGGTGGTAGCGATCCAGTTCCAGCTGAAACTCGTGGCAGCTGCTCTTTAGATAGATTGCCATGATATGCTCTTTGAATTTAAGAGAAACGTTTTTGCTGAGTGCGTAGACTTGGGCTTTTGTCATGCCGTCAGAAATCATTTTGTCTATATTTTCTTCCGAGAAAAAATCATCATTGTCCTTTCTTACCGCATCCATGATGTCAAAGATAATTTCATCAATAAACTGGTTTGTAGAAAATTCTATGATTGGAAAGTCCATTTGATTTGCGAAATCAATAACCTCCGGTGGAAGAAACTCGAAAATGGAAGGCTTGTATGCAAAGGCTGAAATACCTAAATCATAGAAACTCTTCACAGCAGACAAAATAAGAGAAGGGTTTCCCTTTGCGAAAAGCATCGTGCTGAGTACTAGAGAGTCACGTTGAAATACGTCTTTTTCGTGTGGATCTGCGAAATCTGCAAATTCAAAGTCTGCGATGCCGGCAGATATGATTGGTTTTGAAAGTCCGTTTTCTCCGGCAATGAGCCGGCAGCCTTTCAAAGAGTTCAATTCTAAAAGGTCTTTTACTGTTAGTGCCATATTCCGTGCCCCTCCTTCATTTTACAATGTATTTCATATTATTATACAAATATTTTCGGGGAAATTGATTGGAAAAATACCAAAAGAATCGGAAATAAATCATATATATACTTAAAAATTGATATTTTTTTCACGATACAATGAAAGCATACAAAGTAAAGTGTTTACAAATTGTGCAGAAAGGAGATGCGAAATAAAAGTGATTCACATGAAAGTTTTGAAGATGGAGGAGACGAAGCAGGTGCTGAACATGCAGGACGTGATTTCCGCCATTGAAGAAGTATACCGGGCACAATCGGCTGATGACGCAGTGATTTGGCCGCTGATTACTGAAATTTTTGAGGAAGAGAAGGCCGAAATGGATATCAAGTCGGGCTGGCTGAAGTCCGCTGGCATTTACGGTCTGAAGTCTGTATCCTGGTTTGAGGATAACGATAAAGTAGGTCTTCCGGCTCTATTGGGAACGATTTTAATTTTCGACGCAAGGAACGGTGCGCCGCTGGGTATCGTAGACGGATCCCATATTACAGGCATCAGAACCGGCGCGGCAGGCGCAATCGGCGCAAAACTATTGGCAAGAAAGGATGCGAAGAATCTTTTGATTGTAGGAGCGGGTCATGTGGCGACATTCCAGGCGGCAGCCACCCTGCTTAGCTTCCCACAGCTTGAGAAAGTTATGATTTACGATGGGCTGGATTTTGGAAACGCGCAGCGTTTTGCAGGCGGCCTTAGAGATACGTTGAAAACAGATTTTGGGATGGAGGATGTGAACGCGTCCTTTGAAGCGGTCGAGGATATCGCAAAGGCAACTGCAGAAAGCGACATTATCATTACCGTGACACCGTCCAGAGAGCCGATTATTAAGAAGGAATGGGTAAAACCCGGAACACATTTCTCCTGCATCGGTTCCGATATGAGCGGAAAAGAGGAAATCGATCCGGAAATCTTTGCGGATGCGAAGGTATTTGTCGATGACATTAAGCAGTGTGTGGAAGTTGGAGAAATTGAAATTCCAATTAAAAAGGGAATCCTGAAGGAAGCAGATATTGCAGGCTTAATCGGCGATGTGATTACGAAAAAGGCTTCCGGCAGAGAAAGTGAAGACCAGATTACCGTCTTCGATGCGACAGGCACAGCCCTTTTGGACCTTCTGACCGGTATGCTGGCGCTGAAAGAAGCAGAAAAAGCAGGACTGGGGCAGACGATTGAATTATAGTCAGTTCATGTAAAAACATAAATGAAGGAGAAAAAAGATGAAATTAGAAAGATTTAAAGTGGAACGCTGGATGGATGAGTATGAAGGCTTCTTGACTTACGACCTCGGGGAGACCTGCGTCGATTCTCTGGAAGTGGGAGAGCTTCTGGAGTTGTGTGGAAAAGACCCGGCAGAATTTATGGAAGAACTAAAAGGGGAGAGACTGGTGTACGGCCACATTCACGGTTCCCCTGAGCTGAAAAATGGCATCGCGTCACTTTATCGCAATTTAACAGCAGACGATGTAGTGCCAACCCATGGCGGCATTAGCGCTAACCACATGGTCATCGCGTGCTTGGTTGAGCCTACAGACAATGTAGTGACCGTACTGCCGACCTATCAGCAGCACTACTCCATTCCGGAGTCCATCGGCGCGGAAGTAAGAATGTCTTGGCTGAAGAAAGAAAATAATTTCCTGCCGGATTTGCAGGAGCTGGAGCAGCTGATTGATGAAAACACAAAACTGATTTCCATCTGCAATCCAGACAATCCAACAGGTGCGTTTGTTCCGGAAGATATGATGAAGGAAATCGTAAAGATGGCGGAAAAGGTCGGCGCATACATCCTCTGCGATGAAGCGTATAGAGGCGTACCAGCTGACGGCAGCTATATGTACTCCATCGCTGATCTGTATGACAAAGGTGTTGCCACCTCCAGCATGTCTAAGATTTTCGGTCTTGCAGGACTGAGAATGGGATGGATTGCGACTAAGGATAAGGATTTGATGGCGCAGTGCCATGGCAGAAGAGACTACGATACCATCAGCTGCGGCTATATCGATGATATTCTAGCAAGCATGGCTCTTGCGAACAAGGACAAAATCTTTGCAAGAAGTGCGAAGATTTTGGAACAGGGCAGAGAAATCCTGGACAAATGGGTCAGCGAAACAGAAGGCGTCAGCTATGTGAAGCCGGCAACTGGAACCACCGCATTGATATTCTACGATAAGGATGTTCCTTCCTTTGATTTCTGTGTCAAACTGGTCAAGGAAAGAGGCGTACTGACTACACCGGGTTCCGCTTTTGAAATGGAACACTGTTTCAGAATCGGATATGCGTTTAGTCCGGATGTGCTGCAGAAGGGTCTTTCCATCATCGCTGATTTATTAAAGGAGTATTAAACACAAAGGAGAAAAGGTCATGAGCAAAATTCATGTATATTCCGAAATCGGAAAACTGAAAAAAGTGTTGCTGCACCGCCCGGGGGATGAAATCGACGGCGTAATTCCGCAGACGATGCCGCGTCATCTGTTTGACGACATTCCGTGGAAAAAGGGAGCGCAGTATGAACACGATTGCTTTGCCGATATCTTAAAAAGTGAGGGTACGGAAGTTGTCTACATAGAAGATTTGTTCCGCGCCTCCTTTACAAAAGAAGGAAGCAGAGAGACGTTTGTCGAAAAGTTCTTAAATAAACACGGAATCTATAGTGCGCATCTTCGCGGACAGATCTTTGAATATCTGATGAGCCTGGAACCAGAGGCTATGGCTGACAGAATTATGGCAGGTATCAGAAAATCTGACATCGGCGAAAAGAAGACGGAGGACTTCTCACGCTTCTTCCCGGACGAAGAATACGAGCTGTATTACACAGAACCACTGGCAAACCTGTATTACGCAAGAGACCCGGGTTCTTCCATCGGACGTGGTATGAGTTTTCACAATATGGAGAAGCTGGGAAGAGATCTGGAAACCGTAGTATGGCAGCATATCTTTGAAAACAATCCTGATTTCGCGGACGAGGATACGCCGATGTGGCTTTCCAACGAGAGCCCATTTGGCATTGAAGGCGGCGATATTGCCATTCTGTCCAAAGAAGTCATCGGTATTGGCTGCAGTCTGAGAACCCAGCCGGAAGCCATCGAGCAGCTTGCAAGAAAAGTTCTGCCAAATGACAGCTTCAAAAAAGTCCTGGCATTTACCATTCCAAAGGACAGAAAGTTTATGCACTTGGATACTGTTTTGACGATGATTGATTACGATAAATTTACCGTACATCCTGGCATCGAATCCACGCTGAACGTATTTGAAATCAGCCTTGGAAAGAACGGAGAACTGGTATATAAGGACAGATCCGATACCATTGAAAAGGTTCTGAGTCAGGCGCTGGGATTGGACAGCATAAAGGTGCTGCGCTGCGCGGGCGGTTCCTTCATAGACTCTGAGAGGGAACAGTGGAACGACGGCACCAACACGCTGGCCATCGCGCCGGGCACTGTGGTGACCTACAGCAGAAATGAAATCACCAACGAGCTGCTCAGACAAAACGGCATCAAGGTGCTTGAAATGCCATGCGGCGAACTGTCCAGAGGCAGAGGCGGTCCAAGATGTATGAGTATGCCGCTGGTTCGTGAAGATATTTAAGATAAAAAATGGAGGAAAAATAAATGAACGTAAGACATTTTATTGAAACAGATGATTTTACTAAAGAAGAATATCTTGAGATGCTCAAGGTAATCAAAACGTTAAAAGATGCAGAGAGAAAAGGAATCAGACTCCCGCTCTTGAAGGATCAATCTTTGGCAATGATGTTTGACCAGCCGTCAACCAGAACCAGAGTTTCCTTTGAGGCAGCTATGACACAGCTTGGAGGACATGCACTGTATCTGGAAACCAAGACGCTCCACTGCGGTGAAGACAGAGAAACCATCAAGGATACCGCGCAGGTACTGTCCGGTATGTGCGATGCCATCGAAATTCGTACAGAATCTCAGGATACCATCATTGAGCTTGCAAAGTACTCTGACGTACCTGTATTCAGCGGTATGAGCTCCAAATGCATGCATCCAACTCAGGCGCTGTGCGACCTGTTCACGATGACAGAATATATGCCGGAAGGCAAGAAAATCGAAGATCTGGTTTATATGTTCATCGGCGATAATTCCGTACTGGGCGATAACATCGGCGGCGTATGCAGAACTGAAGCAAGACTTCTGTCCAAGATGGGCGTAACCTTTATCTCCTGCGCACCGAAGGAAGCAGAAATGGCACCGGAAGACGTAGCGTACTGCAAGGCAGAAATGGAAAAATCCGGCGGTAAATTCATTCAGACAGATGATCCGTATGAATACATCGACCAGGTTGACTTTATCGCCACAGACGCATGGTGGTATCACGGCAGTGACCATCTGAAGGATAAGAAGATTGCGACCTTCTTCCCTAAGTATTCTGTAAATAAGGAATTACTGTCCAAGGCAAAACCTTCCATTAAGGTAATGCACAATCTGCCTGGAAACAGAGGCTATGAGATTTCTGACGAAGTATGGGATAGCGATCAGTCCGTTTTGATTCCGCAGGCAGAAAACAGATTACATACTGAAAAAGGCTTGCTGGTATACTTCATGTATCCGCTGCTGAAAGAAAAAGAAGCACTCCACACAGAAGCAGACGTTGACTACTACAAGAAAGCTGTCGACGAACTGGTTCTAAAATAAGAAATAATTTCCGGATGGGGAATGCCGGAAAAGCATTCCCCAATCTGTTTGGGAAAGGATAACACCATGAGAGATATAAAATTAGCTTTAATCGGATATGGAAACGTGGGAAAGGCATTTACGAAGATGCTGCAGAAAAGGCGTAGCTATATAGAAGAACACTATGACTGCAATGTGCAGGTTACAGTAGTCTGCACAAGAAGCTTGGGTGCGCTGATCGATCCTTGCGGTATCGATACGGATCAAATGGAGGCGGGAATTTTCGCGCAGAATGTGCCTGCACTTTCTGTGATTGATGAGGCGGACTATGATATTATGGTGGAATTGACACCAATCAATATTATGACCGGTATGCCCGCAATCGATCATATTAAACATGCCATGAACAGAGGAAAGCACGTAATTACAGCCAACAAAGGTCCAATCGCATGGGCGTACAGAGACCTTGTGGAACTGGCTGCGAAAAATCACGTGCTTTTTTGTCATGAAGCGACCGTGATGGACGGCGTACCTGTATTTAATCTGGCGAAGGAAACGCTGAAAGCGTGCAGGATTACAGAAGTAAAGGGCATTCTCAACGCTACAACTAATTATGTACTAGATCAGATGGAAAAAGGGGTTTCTTATGAAGAAGCAGTGAAAGAAGGGCAGAGGAGAGGATTTGTCGAGGCCGATCCGACAATGGATTTGGAAGGCTGGGACGCGGCTGCTAAACTGACTGCTTTGATGAATGTTTTGATGGATGTGAAGATTACACCGACGGAAATCAAACGAACTGGGATTAGTGCGATTACAAAAGAACAGCTTGCAGATGCAGCAAGGAATCATCAGAAAATTAAACTGGTATGTCATGGATGGATTGAGGATGGAAAACCAGTCGGCGTTGTAGCGCCGCAGACGGTAAACGGTGATGAACTTCTCGCAAGCATCAACGGAACGGCGGCTGCGGTAACCGTTAATACGGATTTAATGGGAGAGGTGTCTATCATTGAGCATGTTTATGAACCGGAAATTGATCAGACTGCTTACGGCGTGCTCAGTGATTTGCTGAGAATTTTAACAGACGCAAAGAACTTATAACTTTATATTTTAACAAGAAAGGACAAAATTATGGGTAAGAAAATTCCAATTTGGCAGTCGCTTTTGGTTCTTTTATTTGCGGCATTTTCAATTTGCTATTGTCTGGGCGTATGGGAAAGCCTCTTTGGCAGCGCCTTCGCCTGCAGCTACGGCGATATTCATGTAGGCTTGATTTTATCTGCTATTTTCGCGGCGGTTGTCGCAGCACTCAACGGCTGGAAATGGTCATATGTTGAAAAAGGTATGATTAAAACAGTCAACAGTATGATGCAGTCCCTTTTAATCATCATAGCAACTGGCGCTTTAGTTGGTTCCTGGATTCAGGCCGGCGTTGTACCTGCCATGGTTTACTATGGGCTTGGGATTCTGACGCCGGGACTGTTTCTGGTAGCAACTATGATTATCTGCGCGATTGTATCTTTGTCCACAGGAACCTCCTGGGGTACAGCGGGTACAGTGGGTATCGCACTAATCGGTATCGGTGGAGGTCTAGGCATTCCGACCGGAATTGCGGCAGGCGCAGTTATTTCCGGCGCATATTTTGGAGACAAAATGTCGCCGCTCTCAGATACTACCAATATGGCGTCGGCGGTAGCGGGCGTAAATCTCTTTGAACATATTCGCCATATGATGTATACCGTGATTCCGACCAGCGTCATTGCGATGATTTTGTATGCGATTATCGGTCTGCGCTATTCGGGCAGCACTGACATGTCACAGGTAGACGCGCTAAGAAACGGTATTTTGGAGTCATTTAACATTAATCCGGTGCTGGTTTTGCCGCCGTTTCTGGTAATTCTCATGATTGCGTTTAAAATGCCGGCGCTGCCGGGCATGATTTTTGGCGCAGTGCTGGGCAGTATTTTCGCAGTGATTTTCCAGGACGTCAATATTGGAGATACGCTGGGCGTATGGCACTACGGATTTGAATTCGCAGATCCTGACAGTGTGATGCCTGAGCTTGTGGAACTGCTCACAAGAGGCGGTATGGATTCCATGATGTGGACGGTTCTTCTGATGCTCTGTGCCATGGCTCTTGGCGGCGTGATGGAATGCACAGGTATGCTGACCTCCATCACAGAAGGTCTGATGCATATTGTAAAGGGCAGAGGACCGGTTGTTCTGACGACCCTTCTGACCGCAATTTTTATCAACATCATTCCGGGAGATTTATATCTTTCTATCGCCATGACAGGCAAGATGTACAAGGAAGTTTTCGAGGATATGCGTCTAAAGAGAAAAAATCTTTCCAGATGTCTGGAAGACTCATCGACCCTTACTTCAAATTTGGTGCCTTGGAATGCCTGTGGCGCTTACATGCAGGGTGTCTTCGGGATTCCGCAGTGGGGCGCTGGAGGCTATGCGCCATATGCGTTCCTTAATCTGATTTGTCCGCTGGTATCAGCGTTCTATGGATTTACCGGTATCACTATGGAAAAGATGACCGAAGAAGAATATCAGCAAATTTTGGTTGAGCGCGAGAAAGAGAAGCAGGAAGCGCTAGCTGCTTTAGAAGCGTAAGTTTCCTTTCTTTGAAAGTCATATAAATGCATTTGCCGGCAGCGGCGCATATCTTTAGCAGATTGCTGCGGGATGCGCCGCTGCCGGCTTTTTCCATAAAGATTTACAAATAAGGAGAGAACAATGGATGAGAAAAAGAAAAGAAAATTAGCTGTTCCTCACGTGTATATTTTGCTTTTGGCAATTATGCTGATTTGCGCGGTACTGACCTATCTGGTACCGGCAGGCGCTTATGATATGCACACCATTACCGTTCCGGAAACGGGAGCGGTACGAGAAGTTGTTGACGCACAGACTTATCATCAGGTGGAATCTACGCCTGTTTCCCTGCTTCAGTTTCTGACAGCAGTGCCGCGCGGCATGCAGGAAGCAGCGCAGATTATCTTCTTTCTGTTTGTTATAGGCGGCGCCATGAATATACTGACGGAAACCAGAGCCATCGATGCAGGCGTCGGAAGATTGGTTAAAAAACTATCCAGCCGGTCGATTGTGCTGGTGCCGGTTTTTGTAATCCTGTTTTCCATCTGCGGAGCGACTTTTGGTATGTGTGAAGAAACCATCGCATTTGTACCAATCTTCATTCCTATCTTGCTGGCGATGGGCTTTGACTCTATCACCGGTGCGGCTGTTGTTCTGTGCGGCTGCGGCGCTGGCTATGCAGCAGCGTTTCTGAACCCGTTCAACGTGCAGATTTCACAGGGAATTGCGGAATTACCTTTAGGATCTGCTATGGGATTTCGTATTGTCATGTTTTGCTGCATGACACTGCTTGTTACAGTATTTTTAACCTGGTACGCATTAAAGATACGTAAAAATCCTGAGAAGTCTCTGATGTATGAAGCTGATCAGCATCGTCAGGATTCTATTAATCTGGAAAGTCTTCCTGATTTCGGAGGAAGAGAGAAAGCAATCCTGCTGGTATTTGCGGCATCCATCGCACTGCTCGTTTATGGTGTAGTTAAACTTGGATGGTATATGGACGAGCTGGCTGCTATTTTTCTGGGGATGTCGATGATTGTTGCTTTTATCGCAAAAGACATGGGATTTAACCGGTATGCGGAACTTTTTGGACAGGGCATGGCAGGTATTGCCGGCGGTGCGCTGGTAGTTGGTTTTGCCCGGGGTATTCTGGTAGTTCTTACGGATGGTCAGATTGTGCATACCATTCTTCACAGCGCGGCAGGTCTTCTCGGTGGTTTGCCATCGACAGTTTCTGCGGTAGGTATGTATATTTTCCAGTGTCTGCTCAATTTTGTAATTCCTTCTGCATCAGGACAGGCAGCGGTATCCGTGCCTATTATGGCGCCATTGGGTGACTTAGTGGGTGTAACCAGACAGACAACCTGTATTGCATTCCAGCTGGGTGACGGAATTTCCAATATTTTGACACCGACTTCCGGTTATTTTATGGCGGCGCTGGCTGCAGGCAAAGTTCCTTGGAATAAGTGGGCGAAATGGATTCTTCCTTTAATTGGACTGGAATTCTTGCTGGGGGCTGTTTTTGTAATTGCGGCACACTCCATGAACTTAGGACCATTCTAAAATACAGGATAGTGAGAATATACTGATTAGGAAAAGCGGGCAGTCTCGGGGCAGAAAATTTTGTCCAGACGGCCCGCTTTAAGGAGGAATACGTGATGATGTATGAACAATTGATTTCAAAGATTGCAGGAGTAGTGGAAAAAAATTTACCGGAGATGATTTCCTATAATGATGAGACTGCAGAACATCCGGAAGTATCAGGGCATGAATATGAAACTGCAAAGCGGATTGCCAGCTTGCTTTCCGGACACGGATATACCCTGGAATATCCTTTTGCCGGCATTGATACAGCATTTCGCGCGGTTTACGGCGAAAATAATCACAAATATAAAGTGGGTTTTCTTGTGGAGTATGACGCTCTGCCTGAAATAGGACACGCTTGCGGACATTGCCTCAGCGGCGCAATCAGCATTTTAGCAGGCCTGTCTGTGAAGGATCTGCAGGATCAGCTCGATACGGACTTTCATATAATAGGTACGCCTGATGAGGAAGACGAGGGACAGAAATGTCATATGGCGGAGGATGGCGTCTTTGATGATTACGATATGGTTTTGATGATCCATCTGTATAATCGAAATATCGTGGAGCCAACATTACAGTGCTGTTTGATTCGCGACTATCATTTTTACGGGAAAGCGTCTCATGCGTCGGCGGCGCCTTGGGAGGGTAGGAACGCGCTTAACGCAGCGCAGCTTTTCCTGCATGCCATCGATATGCTCAGGCAGCATACTACTGTGGACGCTCAATTTCATGGGGTCATCAGTCATGGCGGTGATTTTCCCAATACTGTGCCGGATCATGTGGTTGTCAAACAGATGATTCGCGCTTTGGACAAAACATATGTGCAGCAGCTGGACGGCTTTGTCGATGATTGCGCGGACGGCGCGGCCATGGCGACACAGACTACATGGAAGAAGGAAAAATGCGGTGAAGATTATTATAACCTGAAGATAAATGAAACGGGCGCTGAGGCAATAGGTGAAGTGTTTGCAGAGTTTGGGCTGAAAGCAGAGGATGATCAGGTAGGAATTTTTGGATCCTCTGATATCGGTAATGTAAGCTTTCATTGTCCGTCGTTTCAGCCTTGCCTTAAGATTGCAGATGAGAATGTAGTCTTGCACAGCCGAGAATTTGCACAATTGATGACCACAGAAACAGCTCATCAGACCCTTGCCCTTGGAGCAAAGGTTCTGGCAAACACAGCAGTAAAAATTTTCAGTGATGAAGAAAAAGTTGCGGCAATGGAACGGGATTTTCTGGAAGGATAAGATATATGCAAAAGAGTCAAATGCAAAGTGTTCTGGCGCTCATGGTGACGGCGTTTATCTGGGGCGCGGCCTTTGTAGCGCAGAGTACCGGCGGTGATATGCTGGGACCGTTTACCTTCAGCTGCCTTCGGTTTTCGGTAGGCGCGCTGGCGCTGCTGCCTGTCATAAAGCTATTTGACCGGATTGGAATTACTGCAGGTAAGCCGAAAACGCGGCAGGAAAGGAAAGACCTTTGGAAATGCGGTATTTGCTGCGGGTTCTTTCTCAGTATGGTGTCGCTTTCTCAGCAGCTGGGATTGTATTATGGCACGCCTGCCGGAAAAGCGGGATTTTTGTCAGCCTGCTATATCGTAATTGTGCCGATTTTAGGCTTGTTTCTGAAGCGGACCTGTGGCTGGAATGTGTGGGCAGCTGTGGCAATCACACTGGCGGGGTTATATCTGCTGTGCATCCATGGAGATTTTTCGGTACAGACGTCGGATTTGCTGGTGCTGTGCAGCTCGCTGATGAGTGCGTTTCAGCTGATGACGGTAGACCATTATGCGGGACGGGTAGACGTAGCCAGAATGCCGCTCATTCAGTTTGTGACAGCAGCTTGTATTGCTTTTTTTCCTATGTTTTTCTCGGACATGTCGGGCAATGTGTCTGGGATTTTACGATGTATGGAAACGCTGGCAAAGCCGCAGGCGCTGGGGTCGATTCTGTACGCCGGTGTTTTGTCGGGCAGTGTAGCTTATACACTGCAGAATATCGGACAGCGTCATGTCCATCCGGCGGTGGCGTCGCTAATTCTCAGTCTGGAGTCAGTTTTTGCAGTACTGGCGGGCTGGGTTGTCTTGGGGCAGAGCCTGTCCCTCCGTGAATTGGCAGGTTGCGGTCTTGTATTTGCTGCTATTATTTTGGCACAGATTCCGATGAAAAAGAAAGAGAGGTTATCATGAAACACAAGTTTATCGCGAAACGTTACTGGAAGGATCAGCAGACTGCCATGGGCAAGTCTGACGAGATGGCGAAGACCTTTGACGATGTGATCAATCTGAGCCTCGGAGATCCGGATCTGATTACGGACGACATCATTATAGACGGCGCTTTTGCGGATGCCAAGGCAGGACATACTAAATATACGGATTTTCGGGGCGATTCGGAGCTGCGGACGGAAATCTGCAGATTTTATCAGGAAGAATACGGTATGGAGGTACGGGACGAGGAGGTCTTTGTCTGTGCCTCCGCTAGTCTTGGCATGTATCTTAGCTTGGAAGCTATCGTGGACGACGGGGATGAGGTGATTTTGCAGGCGCCGTTTTTCACGCCGTATCCGCAGCAGGTGGAGCTTGCGAGAGGGATTCCGGTGGAACTTGCGACCTATGAGGACGAAGATTTCCAAATCAATATAGAGCGCCTTGAAAGTCTGATTACAGAGCGAACCAAAGCGCTGGTCATCAATTCACCGTCCAATCCGACGGGAAACTGTCTGAACATGGAAACCATGGAGCAGCTTGCGGAGATTGCGGTAAAACATGATCTCCTTGTGATTTCCGACGACATTTATACGGCGTTCAACTATCAGAATCCCTTTGTGCCGTTTGCATCCCTTCCGGGAATGCGGGAGCGAACGATCATACTGAACTCTTTTTCCAAAAACTTCACCATGACAGGCTGGCGTGTCGGCAATATCATCGCGCCGGATTACATCATCAAAACCATACAGCAGGTCAACGAAAACGTAGTCTTTACGACGCCGTCTATTTCTCAGAGAGCGGCGATTCACGCACTCCGCCATCGGCATGAAATTCAGCCTGCTATGGTTAGCGAATATCGCCGGCGGATGTTTTATGCGGCGGAGCGGGTCAACGGGATTCGTGGACTTTCGGTGCTTTACCCGCCAAAGGGAAGCTTTTATCTGTTTGTGAATATCAAAGAAACTGGCCTTTCCAGCGCGGCGGCTGCAGAGAAAATTCTGCAGGATGCGCACGTGCTGACATTGCCGGGTCCTGCCTTCGGCGCATGCGGCGAAGGCTATGTGCGAATTGCTTGCACGGTTGGTGTGGACCTGCTTTGCGAGGCGTTTGACCGAATCGAGAAGGTGCAGTGGTAAGCGATTCGCCCGCGTTCTTTCCTGCTCGAGTGTTCCAGATCTGAGGGGCTTCCTGCAAAATTCCTTCCGGCGCAACCCAAATGTTACATTTAGAAACGAATCTGCCATTGCATAATCCTTGCGTTTGGAGTAAGATAAACCCATGAAAACAGGAGGTATTTATGGAAATTGGAAGTAAAATTGCACAGGCGCGAAAAGAAAAGAATTTGACCCAGGAGCAGCTGGCGGAGCTGATGAACGTGACGAGGCAGACGGTATCCAGATGGGAGCTGCAGACAGCATATCCGGAAATGGAAAAAATTGTGATGCTTTCTGAGATTTTGGGTGTAAGCTGTGACTATCTTTTGCATGATAATATGGAGGCAGATGCCGGGCGCGGCAGCAGAAAAACTGTGTCGAAGCCTGTGGTGACCAGACTTCTTCGGGAAGCGGCAGGGAAACCTATAAAAATCACGTTTACAGACGAAGACGTAGATTTTGATATAAATAGTAAGACGTGCAGGATTTTAGACTTTGACGGAAGCTGGGCATATGTAGAATATCAGAATGGAAAGAAAACAGAGACGAAACTGATACAGATTGCTTCCATCGCTTCGATTAAATTTGAAAGGGAGGACAAGTGATGGAATATTTTGGCGTTTTCGGCTTTATCTTTGGGCTGCTTTGCTGGTTTAAGATTTCCTCTCTCTCGAGCCGGGTCAAAAAACTGGAAGGCATTTTGAAAGAGGAGGGCTACGTTGATGCGGAAAAAGAATCACTGCGGGAGATTCTTGCGAAGAATATTGGAAAACATATCAAGCTGGAACTTTCTGCGGAGGCGATGGACTATGCGGTGGAGAAAAAAGACTGCATCCTTTTGGATGCAGATGAGGACTGGGTTAAACTCAGAATGAATCATAAAAAGCAGGAGGAGTACCTCCTGCGTATCGACACGATTGAAAGCGTGCAGTTCATAGAATCATAAGTCGATGCCGATGTCGTTGTCAAGAATTTGACCGAAGGTGATGGAACTGTTTCCGAATTTTTTTCGGATATCGTCCATAGTCCGCTCGATGGATTCACCTTTTTCGCGGGATTCTGCAGGCGCATCAAAGAGAGAAAGCTGCTCTTCGCAGGTTTCATCGGTCAGATTGATTGCTGTCAGAGTCAGAAGTCTGATAGGGTCTGTTAGCCGCCAGGAGGATTTGATAATCTCCAGAGCGGCTTTTTTTAAATCTGCGGCAAGGTTAGTGGAGACCGGAAGCTGCTTCTGTCGGGAAATCGTTTTGAAGTTAGGATCTTTGATATCCACTTTGACGCCAAAGCATTTCATCTGGTACTTGCGAAGACGGCTGGCAACGGTATCGGAAAGGCTGGTCAGGGCAGTGGTGATATCTTCTAGTCCTGTTAGATTTCTGCGAAAGGTAATGCCGTTTCCCACAGACTTGATTTTCTCTCGCTGGTTAAACAGGCAGACTGGGCTGTCATCCTTGCCGCATGCATAGCTGTGAAGAAGCGGTCCCTGTTTTCCTAGCAGCGCTTCCAGCGCCTTTGGATTTGCGCAGGCAAGATCTCCGATGGTGTGAATGTTGAGGTTCTTTAATTTTTCTGCGGTGGCAAACCCGACAAAAAACAGTTCGCCTACTGGCTTATTCCAGAGCAGTTCTTTGAAATTTTCTTGTGTAATCTCTGTGGTAGCATCGGGCTTTCTATATTCACTGCCCATCTTGGCGAAGATTTTGTTGTAAGAAACGCCTACTGACAAGGTTAATCCGAGTTCTGACTTGATCCGCCGGCGAATGGCGTCGCCAATCTGCTTACCACTGCCAAAGAGTTTCTGGCTGGCTGTGACATCAAGCCAGGATTCATCAATGCTGAAAGGCTCTACCATATCGGTGTATTCCAGATAAATTTTATTGATGCGATCGCTGTATTCCTTGTATCTATCGTGGTGAGGTCGCACAAATTGAAGACCCGGGCATTTTTTCTTTGCCTGCCAGACGGTTTCTGCTGTAATAACGCCGGCATCTTTAGCTAATTGATTTTTGGCGAGGACAATACCGTGTCTGCCTTCAGGGTCGCCGCAGACAGCAACGGGCATGCCTTTTAGGTCGGGTCTTGACAGAAGCTCTACTGAAGCATAAAAATTATTCATATCACAATGTAAAATAACTCTTTCCATATTTTTATTTTATCATACTTCTTTCAAATAACAATCACAATTGTGGGGGAAAATATGCTATACTAAAATCAATAGATTTTATTGGAGGACTTTATGGGAAATATTATGGTTTGTGTAACCAAACAGAAAACCTGCCAGCGGCTCATCGATTATGGAAAGGCATTGCAGCATGCAGGGGAGGAACAGATTTTTGTAATACATATTGCGCCAGAAAACGAGAACTTTCTGAACAACAGCGAGGAAGGCGAGGCTCTGGAATTTCTCTATGAAAAAGCGAAGGAAGCAGGCGCACAGCTAACCGTGGAGCGATCGCAGGATGCTATCGGCACTTTAGCAAAACTTGCGGAAAAGAATTACGCTGACCGAGTGATTGTAGGGGAGGCACCGGAGGGACAGTGCGCCGGAGGTTTTCTTGAAAAGCTTGCAGCACGCCTTGGAAAAGGTGTTTCTTTGGAAGTGGTGCCAGCAGCGAAAGTGTGAATGGCTTCTTTGGCGTAGTAGAAAACAACTGGAGTCGGAATCGCAGTGTGACAAAATTGACTTTTTTAGAAATTCATCTAATTTGTCAATGTCTGTGCTATGATCTGCAGTTTCGATATATAGCTTGCGGTCTGTTGGGTTTTGCGCACCTATAATGCCCACGGCAAACGCACGAAAACGTTCTATACCAGCTAACATTGACAAATTTCTTCCATCCCGCGTATTTTTGTCAATAAACCACCAGTGCAGCAGGTGAAAAGCGCTCTTAAATCCCCTCAATCTTGCTAAAATGGACAAAAATCAGGAAATCTGTCAATTTTTGCAAGGGTTTAGGGCAAAAACATTGACCAAATTGACAAAAAATCGAGAGTTTGTCAATATTGTCAATATTAGAACGTAAAATATGAAAAAATCGGTATTTTAACGCGCATTTATTGACAAAAATACAAAATATCCAGGAATTTGTCAATGTTCAACTTCTGAAAGTTTTTTCATGCGTTTGCCGCACTATAATATCGGCTGTTTCTTGACTTTATTTCCGGCAGCCAGTATAATGTTACAGAACAAAAGCTGGACAAGGAGGTCTTCTTAATTGAGAATTATTACTGTGATTGCGGGCATTCTGCTTACTTTCTTAGGGGTATTTTCCATTGCAAATGCCGGGTTATCATTTCTATCACTGGCATTTCCGATTGGAAGCATTCTAATGTTTGTTGGACTTGTAGAATGTTTTGTATATAAGAGAATTAGAAACGATGTAGATGCGGGCCACTGGGTGCTTATCGATGGACTTACCACATTTATTTTAGGTATCGTAGTTTTAACCGGACGGCTGGCAGCAGATATTGCAGTTCCTGTCGTATTTGGTATGTGGAGCATGATTTCGGGAATCAGAGGATTTTCCGTGCTTGCCTTTGAGACAGATACTAAGGAGAAGAATATCGATTTTTATTGGGCATTTAGTGTGAGCCTTTTAAATTTGGCGATTGGTATCTACGCATTCTTCAATTCGTCTATGTTGCATTTATCCGTACTGATGATTTTGGGTATCTGCTTTGTTGTGCAGGGCGCTAATGTGATTAAAATTGGCTTTGATATCGTATACAACAAGCCGGATTTGATCAAGACTAAGGATGAGAAGATCGCAGAGGCGGAAGAGGCAGCCAAGGAAGCCAAGAGAGAAATGAAAAAGGCGATTAAAAAAGCTAGAAAAGCGCGTAACGCTGTGAAAGAAGCAGAAGAAGCGAAAGAATTTCATGAGATAATTAGTGAACCGATTGGGGAGACTAATACACCAGAGGATAAAACACTGTAGTATGCGGACGGGGTTTCTCAAAAGATGAGAAATCCTGTTGTTTTTTATGACCTAACCCGCAGAAAACGAGTGTAGCGAAGGTTTCTGCGCAGGTAGGTCAAACGCGAGGCTTTCCCAAGAGAACGAACTGAAGGTGAAGTTCGATTGGAAGAAAGCTACGGCGAGCCTAACCCGCAGAAAACGAGTGTAGCGAAGGTTTATGCGCAGGTAGGTCAACTGAAGAATTGCAGACCAGCTTGCGCTGGGCAATTCCTGTATAGCACCTTCCAGCAATTCTTAGACGAATTGGGATAGGTGCGTAAACGCGAGGCTTTCCCAAGAGAACGAACTGAAGGTGAAGTTCGATTGGAAGAAAGCTACGGCGAGCCTAACCCGCAGAAAACGAGTGCAACGAAGATTTTCCAAAAGGATAAATGAAAGGAAGCAGCTAAAAATGTTAGATATATGTATAATTGGCGGCGGCGCTGCAGGAATGACCGCGGCGATTTGTGCAAAGGAGGAGAACCCCGCTCGCAGGATTCTGATTTTAGAGAAAAAGAATCAGCTTGGGAGAAAGATTTCTGCGACTGGAAATGGAAAATGCAATCTTTCCAATGTAGCCTGCCCCAATGTGGATCAGACCTTGGCTTTTTTTGAAGGATTGGGAATTTTAACGAGAACCGATTCTGCAGGAAGAGTTTACCCATATATAGAAGACGCAGCGGCGGTGCGAGAGGCGCTGGAGCAAAAAATACGGGAGCTTGGCATTGAAGTTATGACATCTTCAGAGGTCCAGTCCATCGAAAAACAGGATTGTTTTGTTGTTGAACTGAAGAACAAAACAATCCAATCGCAGAAGCTTCTCATCTCTTGCGGCGGTAAGGCAGGTGCGGCTTTTGGCAGCACGGGAGACGGATTTCGGTTTGCAAAGAGTCTGGGGCATCAGATTCGAAAACCGGTTCCAGTTCTTACGGCAGTTGAAGTGAAGGAGAATCTGGAAAAACTTGCCGGGATTCGCGCAAAGGCACAGGTGAAGCTGCTTTATCAGAATGAGCTTATTTTTTCTGAAAATGGTGAGGTTCAGTTTACTAAGACAGGCGTTTCTGGAATCTGTGTTTTCAATCTGTCTAGGTTTCTGTTGATTCCTCCGGGGGCTTCTTTTGCAGATGGCTTTGATGACTATAAAATTGAAATTGATTTCTTTCCGGACAGGGAGGATATGGTCAGTGTTTTGGAATTACGCAAGGCGCAAGGCATTGCAGCATCGAGATTGCTGCAGTTTCTCGTAAAAAGGCCTGTTGCAGAGATGATTGAACGTCTTGCCAAGGGGGATACAGCGGAGAGCGGACGGCTCTTAAAGGCGTTTCCTCTTTCGCCGAAAGGTGTGAAGGGATGGGATTTTGCGCAGGTGACAAAAGGCGGCGTAGAACTTAGCGAAGTGTTGGCGCAGACAATGGAGTCACGCCTTGTAAAAAACTTGCATTTTGCTGGCGAGGTACTGGATTATGATGGTCCATGCGGCGGATTTAATCTCCAGTACGCATGGGAGACAGGCATGCTGGCTGGAAAGGGGATGGCAAAATGACGCCCAGATATAGAATTCATCAGGTGAAACTTAGCCTGCAGGAATCTACAGCGGATTTACCGAAAAAAATATTAAAGAAACTGGGAAATAGAGACTATATTCTGACAGATGTAGAAATTGTTAAAGAGTCCATTGATGCCAGAGACAAAAAAGATATAAAGAAAGTCTACTCTGTAGACTTTTCTGTGGTGACAAGACAGCGTCCCAGAGACTATATCTACATTCGCTGCGGCGGAAAGACAGGCGTGGAGGAAGCGCCGGATATGACCTATATAGAAGTGCCTTGCGGCGATCGGGAACTGAATCACAGACCGGTTATCATAGGGTTTGGACCTTGTGGTATGTTTGCAGGTTTGACTTTGGCAAGATGCGGGCTGAAACCTCTGATTATCGAGCGAGGTGCAGAAATTGAACAGAGGGTGCAGGATGTAGAAAAGTTTTGGGAAGAAGGGATTTTGAATCCGGAGTCCAATGTTCAGTTTGGAGAAGGAGGCGCAGGCACCTTTTCCGATGGAAAGCTGACAACAGGCATTAAAGATCCTCGAATCCGGCGGGTTCTTTCTGATTTTGTCAGAGCGGGGGCAGACCCGGACATTCTCTATAAACAGAGGGCGCATATCGGTACAGATGTTCTTAGAACCGTTGTAAAAAACATTCGCGAAGAAATCATTCGCCTTGGCGGTGAGGTTCGCTTTAATACTCGTTTTGTGGAAGTGAAGACGAAAAATAAGTGTGTAAAATCCGTCGTGGTGGTGAAGGACGGCAAGGAGGAAGAAATTTTTACAGAAGATGTAGTGCTTGCCATTGGACACAGCGCTAGAGATACTTTTCGCTATCTTGCCGGTCGTGGAATTAAAATGCAGCAGAAGCCATTTTCTATTGGGGTGCGGATTGAACATCCTCAGAGGCTCATTGACAGAGCACAGTATGGTGACGGAGCATCGCAGCTTCCGCCGGCAGACTATAAACTTTCTCATCACTGTGCAAACGGTCGTGGTGTATATACGTTCTGTATGTGTCCAGGTGGACAGGTAGTAGTTGCGTCTTCTCAGGAAGGCGGTGTGGTGACCAACGGGATGAGCAATCGAGCAAGAGACAGCGGTACTGCCAACAGCGGTCTTTTGGTCGACGTGCGCTGTGAAGACTTCGGATCACCGAGTCCACTGGCAGGAATCGAATTCCAGGAAAAATATGAGAAACTGGCATTTGCGCTGGGTGGAGGAACTTATCGGGCACCGAAGACGACTTGGGCGGAATTTAGAGACGATGAAGATACTGCTGCTGCGGTAATTGGATCGCTTCCTGATTTTGCGGTGGAATCTATCAGAGAGGCAATGCCGCATTTGGGCAGAAAACTTGCCGGTTTTGATGATGACAGCGCAGTACTTACCGCAGTGGAGACAAGAAGCTCTTCGCCGGTTCGTTTTGCGAGAAACGAAAACATGGAGGGAACCTTTGGAGGCTTTTATCCGGCAGGAGAGGGAACCGGCTATGCAGGCGGCATTATGAGCGCGGCTTGCGACGGGATTAAGGTAGCGGAAAAGATTATTGGAAAGTATCAAGTGTAAATAATTATGAGAAAATTCCGCCTCCACATTTACATTACTACTTAGACATGATATAATGTATAAAATAAAGGAACTTGTCATGATAGTAGGAGGTGGAAGTATGAATCCGGCAACAAGAATAATTCCGAAGTTGATACTTCTAATCGTGATACTGGTGCTTGGTTTAATCTTACACTTTGCGACTGAATGGATGAAGAAGAAAAGACAGCCTGAGTGGGATGAATTTCAGGAAAAAGTGGCAGATTTTAACGAAAGGCATGGCAAAGATTTAAGTGATAATACCAAGGCTTTTTTAGAAAAACATGTCAACGATTCCCAGACTGCCCGTATCAAAGCTATGGTAAAGCGAGAGGAACTTGAGCGGGAAGAAATGGAAAAGGAATACCAACAGGAAGAATAAAAATTCAAGATGCAGCCTCGTCAAATTTTTCTTGACGAGGCGATTTTTTTGTATTAAACTCTAGTTAGAAACTGAATGAATTACCGCCGGGTAACGCTTTTTATTCACGCCGTTAGGCCTTAGAAGGAGTGAATGGGAGGCGGTATTTTTTTTAAGAAAGGAAAGGTTATTAGTATGTTTAGAGTAATGAGAAGAACGAAGCAGGCTATGTCCTTTGAGGACAGTGCAGCAGTTTTAGAGCGGAATACTGCAGGCGTTTTAGCTGCAGCAGGCGACGATGGTTATCCTTATGCAGTGCCGCTCAGCTATGTGTACACAGACGGCAAGATTTATTTCCATTGCGCAAAGGAAGGACATAAGCTGGACGCAATCGCTCGCTGTGAGAAAGTGTCTTTTTGCGTTATCGATACGGATCAGGTGGTGCCGGAGGAGTTCACTACTTATTTCCGTAGTGTTATAGCCTTTGGAAAAGCGAGAGTTCTGGACGACCCTGCTGAAAAGAGAGCAGCGCTGGAGGCTCTGGGGAAGAGATATTCTCCCGATGAAACACCGGAGGCTATGGCAAAGGAAATTGATGGATCCTTTAAACAAGTCACCATGGTTGAAATTGCTATCGACCATCTGTCTGGCAAAGAGGCAATTGAGTTTGTGAAACAGAGACAAGCGTAAGTAAAAAACGAGGTATCGCCCAAGAGGACGACCTCGTTTTTCATAAAGGAATTATTTTATTAGGCTCTTTCCGGTCATTTCTTCCGGAATGGAAAGTCCCATCAGACGCAGCATAGTCGGTGCGATATCGCACAGTTTGCCGCCGTCAGCAAGATTAACCGGATTTTTCGCAATATGTACAAGCGGAACGGGATTCAGAGAGTGGGCAGTGACCACATTACCTGCTTTGTCGACCATACAGTCGGCGTTGCCGTGGTCTGCAGTCAGAAGAATCTGACCGTCTTTGGCAAGTACAGCATCGACAATTTTTGGCACGCATATATCTAAGGTTTCGATTGCTTTGACGGCAGCGTTCATGATACCGGTATGTCCTACCATATCTGCATTTGCGAAGTTCAGGATGATACAGTCGTACTTGTCTGCTTCAATCTGTTCCAGTACCCGTTCTGTTACCGCAAGGGCGCTCATCTCAGGCTGAAGATCATAGGTGGCAACCTTCGGAGAAGGTACCAGAATCCGATCTTCGCCGTCTGCAGGCGCTTCGATGCCGCCGTTAAAGAAAAAGGTTACATGGGCGTATTTTTCGGTTTCGGCAATGCGAAGCTGGGTAAGTCCCAAAGACGCAATGTAATCACCGAAGGTATTTTTTAGAGTCTGCGGCGGGAAGGCGACTTCTACATTTGGCATGGATGCATCGTACTGGGTCATGCAGACATATTTTAAATTCTTGATGGTCTTTTTGCGAGGGAAGCCATCGAAATCGGGATCTGCAAAGGCACGGGTGATTTCTCTTGCTCTGTCCGGACGGAAGTTAAACATAATCATGGCGTCATCATCGTTTACTGTGCCGGCGCCGGTAACGGTTGGCAGAACAAATTCGTCATTTTCATCCCGCTGATAAGCAGTGGTTACTGCACTGCAGCCTGTAGCGGCAGAAAGACCCTGTCCCAGCGTCATGGCATCATAAGCTTTTTCGACTCTGTCCCAGCGTTTATCTCTGTCCATAGCGTAATACCTGCCAGAAATTACAGCGATTTCGCCAACTCCCAGTTGGTGCATGTGATTTTGAAGTGCTTCGATATACTGATTTGCACACCTTGGAGGAACATCGCGACCATCGAGGAAGCAGTGGACAAGTACCTTGGAAAGCCCTTTCTTTTTCGCCATGGTAAGGAGGGCAAAGAGATGGCTGATATGACTGTGGACACCGCCATCGGAAAGAAGTCCCAAAAGGTGCAGCGTAGAATCGCAGGAAAGAGCGTGCTCCATTGCTGTATTCAGCGCTGGATTTTCAAAAAAATCTCCATCCTCGATGGATTTTGTGATTCGGGTAAGTTCCTGGTATACGATACGGCCTGCGCCGATATTCAGGTGTCCCACTTCGGAATTTCCCATCTGCCCTTCGGGAAGCCCTACGGAAAGACCGCTGGCTGATAAACTGGTCTTCGGATATTTTGAAAAAATCATATCCAAGTTGGGCGTTTTAGCGGCGGCAATGGCGTTGCCAGCCCTTTCAGGGTTGAGCCCAAACCCATCTAAAATCATCAGCATGGTTGGTCTATTGTTTATATACATAAATTCATCTCCGTTTCTAAGATTCTTTCTTCATTATAGCAAATTTTTTGGTATAATGGAATAAGCAGTGATAAAATATGGAGGCAGATATGGCTTGGACCAAAGAACAGCAGCTGGCAATCGACCAGCGTGATAAAAATATATTGGTAGCGGCAGCAGCGGGATCGGGGAAGACCGCTGTTTTGGTAGAGCGCATTAAAAAACTTGTTATAGAAGAAGGCGTGCCTATCGACCGGATGCTGATCGTAACCTTTACCAATGCAGCGGCAGCAGAGATGAAGGAGAAAATCCGTAAAGCGCTCATCGAAGAAATCGATAAGGCGCCAGAACAGGCAGGTAAGCTGAGAGAACAGCTGGCGCTGCTTGCAAGAGCAAATATCAGCACTTTCCACGCCTTTGCCCTGGATGTCATTCGGCGTTTTTTTTATCAGGCAGAGATTGAGCCGGGCTTTTCCATCTGCGACGATGCGCAGAGGACGATTCTCAAAGAGGATGCCATGGATTTGCTGCTGGAAAACTGGTTTGCAGCCGATAGCGAGGAGTTTTATGAATTTCTCAACTGGTATTCCGGTGATCGTAACCAGAGTAAAATCCGCGCCATTTTGGAAGAAGCATATAACGTGCTGCAGTCTCTTCCTTATCCGTGGCAGTGGCTGGACGAAAAAATTGGGCAGCTTTCCATGAATGAAGAGGAAATGAAGGCTTCACCTCTGATGGCGTATATCTGGGATTTTATTGAGGACTCTGCAGAAAAGGCGCTGGAATACGCACAGCGCAGCGCTGATCTGCTGGATGAGGCAGGTCTTTGCCGAATGGCAGAAAAGGTTGCTTTGGAGGAACTGCCTCAATATCAGCATATTGCAGCGCTTGCCGTGCAGAAAGCCTTTGAGGAATTGGGAGAAGCAGCGGCGGCGTTTAAGAGCCTGCGCCTGACTGCAAAAAAAGATGAGAAAGAGGACTATGCCCTGATCAAGGAGCAGGTTGCGGCATGCCGAAAGAAAGCCGCTTCTTTGATCGATGAAATGCAGAAGACCTTTTTCCTTGCACCTCTTTGCGAGCAGGTTATGGAAATGAACAAGACTGCGCCGATGGCGAAAACTTTGCAGAAGCTGCTTCTGGATTTTGACGGAATTTTTAAAGCGGCGAAGGCAGAAAAAAAGCTGGTGGATTTCAACGATATTGAGCATTTCTGCCTGGAAATTCTAAAGGAGCCCCAAGCAGCAGAGTTTTACAGAAACAAATTTCAGTATATTTTTATCGACGAGTATCAGGATACCAATATTTTGCAGGAAGAGATTATCTCCAAGATTAAGCGAGAGAATAATTTGTTCATGGTAGGCGATATTAAACAGAGTATCTACAAATTCCGACTGGCAGAGCCGGAGATTTTCAAAGAGAAGTATATCAGTTATGGAAAAGAGAACGCAAATTCCATTAAAATTGATCTGAATAAAAATTTCCGAAGTAAGCCGGTGATTCTGAAAGAAATTAACAAGATTTTTACAGGTGTTATGGAGGACTATAATGAGGAGGCAATGCTCTATCCTGGTCTTGACTACGACGGAGAATACAGTTATCTGCCTGAGGTCAAGGTAGTGGATGTTGCCACAGTGGACGCAGGCGATGAAGAACTTGCTAATTTGAAAAATGCCGAAATTGAAGCCCTTGCCGTCAGCCGGATCATCAAGGAAAATCTGGGAAAACGGTTTTATGACCATAAGGCAGGCAGGGAGCGGGAAATCTGTCTTCGCGACATCGTAATCCTCATGCGCGGCGTGCGAAATTATGCCGATGTATTTTATCAGATTTTAAAGCAAAACGGCATTGAAAGCTTTGTGGATGACAGCGAGGGCTACTTTGACACGATGGAAATCAATGTGTTCATGAATCTTCTATCGGTAATAGACAATAAAATGCAGGATGTGCCATTAATCAGCACACTTCACGCTGAAATTTTTGGTTTTTCCTCTGAGGACTTGGCGCTGATTCGTGCAGCCCACAAGGAGGGAACCTACAGCCAGGCTTTTTCGGCTTACGCAGAGAGCGGAGCAAATCAGGAACTTGCACAAAGGTGCAGAGAGGTTCTTGCAAAGTTAAAAGAATGGAAAACCATGGCAACATCGTTGCCCCTTGGAAAATTTATCTGGAATCTGCTTTTGGAAACCGGATACTATGTCGAAATCGGCGCCATGCCCAGCGGTACGCAGAGGCAGGCAAACCTTCGTGCGCTGGTCGATAAGGCGGAAAGCTACAGTAAGGATAGACAAAGCTCCCTTTACAGCTTTGTCCGGTATATCGAGGCGGTGAAGCAGCGAAAAGTCTCCATGGGGCAGGTAAAGCTGGTGGGAGAAAACGACAATCTGGTGCGCATTATGACGATTCATAAAAGTAAAGGGCTGGAGTTTCCTATGGTTATCGTCAGTGGCATGGGTCGCAGACTCAATTACACCAAGATGGGAAGCGGCATAACGTTGCACAAGGATATTGGTGTCGCAATGACTCTCAGCGATTATGAAGGCCACTGGTACAAACAGACCCTGCTTCAACGGCTTTTGCAGAAACAGGTCCATAGAGAAGAGGTGCAGGAGGAAATCAGAATTCTGTACGTGGCTTTAACCCGCGCAAAGGATATTCTCTATATGACGGGAACGGTTAGGGATGGAGAAAAGTTCCTTGCAGCCAGGGAAAGCGCTATGGGAGGTGATTCTATGTACCTGTCCATGGCAGATCAGGCTTCTTCGCTGGAAATGATCAATGCCAATCTGCTTTCAGGTGGGCAAAGTGAGGAACCGATATATTTTGTAAATCCGATGAGCCAGACAATTTATGACGGAGAGGTTTCGGAGGAAGAAGGATTGAGGGTCTTGGGAAAACTGAATTTCTCCTATCCTTATGAACATGCCAGGAGTCTGAAATCCAAGTATTCGGTTACGGAACTTAACCGAAAGGCAGAGCTGCTGGAGTCCTCCTTTGTGGAAGAACTAGCGGTGCCGAAGTTTCGGCAAGGTGAAAAAAAGCTTACTGCAGCGGAGCGAGGTACTGTATATCATGGAATTATGGAGCGAATTGACTTCGCAGCGGCGGCCAGAGAGGGCATAGATTATCTGAAAACTGCTGTCGCAGAAATGATAGAGCAGGAAATTTTTACAGCGGAAGAAATTGCAGCAGTAAGGCTTTCGCGGATTACGGACTTCTTTGAAAGCGAACTGGGAAAGCGCTGCGCAAAGGCGTTTGCTGCGGGTAGTCTGCAGAGAGAAAGACCGTTTAACCTGCAGATGGAGATGGATGGAGAAAATGTTATCGTGCAGGGTATTATTGACTGCAGTTTTGAAGAGGAAGACGGTCTGGTACTGTTTGATTATAAAACCAACTGGATTGATAGAGAAAAGCCTTTTGAACAGGAAGCGGACAGACTGCGGCAGATGTACAGGCAGCAGATTGCCATTTACTGCTGCGCACTTGCAAAAACTTATGGAAAGCCGGTAAAGGAAGCGTATCTGTATTTGTTTGGCGCCGGCTGCGGTATTGAGATGAAATTGGAGGGGAAGTATGAGTAAAGGACTGGTAATTGAAGGAGGCGGCATGCGTGGGATCTTTGCCGCCGGTGTTTTAGATTGTTTTTTGGACGCGGGAATTCGCTTTGATAACGTCATCGGCGTGTCGGCAGGCGCGTGTCACGGCTGCAGCTATGTGGCAGGACAGAGGGACCGGGCGCTTGCAGTCAACCTGGATTATCTCGATAGAAAAGAATACTGCAGTCTGCATAGTTTGCGGACGACAGGAGACTTGTTTGGGGCTGAATTTATTTATCATACGATTCCAGAGCAGCTGTATCCAATTGATAACGATGCGTTTACTGCAAGCGGAATTAAATTTCAGCCGGTAGTCACAAATTGCGTAACTGGTGAAGCTGAATATCCTGTGGTGGGAGATATGTTTCGCGATGTGGAATGGGTGAGGGCGTCGGCATCGCTTCCTTTTCTTGCCAATATGGTAGAAATCGGCGGCGGACTTTATATGGACGGTGGCATTTCAGATTCTATTCCGCTGGCGCAGTCCATCCGGCAGGGAAACGAAAAGAATATAGTGATTCTTACAAGACCCAGAGATTATCGAAAAAAGCGGACAAATGGCATGCTGCTGAAGATGATGAAGCGGAAATACAGGGATTATCCGAATATGGTTGCGTCTTACGAAAAGCGGGCGCAGACTTATAACCAGTCACTGGAACTTGTGGCGGCTGAAGAAGAGACCGGAAGAGCTTTTGTGATTGCACCGATGGGGGATTTGGATATAGGAAGAACAGAGCGGAACCCGGAAAAAATGAAGAAGGCTTACCGGGAAGGGTATTACGTGACGGAGGGTCTTTTGGAGAAATTACAAAAATATTTGCAGGAATCCAGATGAGAGGAGGAAAGCAATAAATGCAAGACATCGTATGATTATTATTAAAGGTGAAATAAAGACGTCTGAAGTAATATCGTGCAGATATAATGACAGCGCTCAGAAATGGAATGTGAAATTTTGCAATGGCAAAATCTATTCCTATGGGCATGCCAATGTTGAAATGCTCAGTGATCCTGTGGTTTTGAACCCGAATATGTATCAAATCAGCAGAGAAGGACGTGAGCTTTTTGATATTGCGTCGATATCTGTGTTTAACGGTGTCAGTGATACGTATTGGCACATTTGCTTTGGAAATGGCAGCGAAAGGGATTATCAGCAAAGTGAGCTGAATATTACTGAATCAGTTTTAAATAATAAACAATCCAAAAGTGTATTTGAGTATTTAAAACAAATTGCAGGTCTCAGTGATATTAAAAATGAAGAAACAGGAGAGCGGTTATTAGCAAAGCGGTTTGAGGAAATCTCTTTTGTAAGTCCTGATGTGGCGTTAGCAAAGTATCTGGAACCATCTGAGTTAGAGAAAGATGGGGTAAATCAGGAGTATATACCAATTTTTCCTTTTGGATGCAATAACAGTCAGTACAAGGCTGTGAAAGCAGCGATGGAGAATCAGATTAGTGTGATTCAGGGACCGCCGGGAACAGGGAAAACACAAACGATATTGAATATTATTGCCAATATACTAATGGATGGAAAAACAGTTCAAATTGTATCTAACAATAATTCTGCTACGGAGAATGTGTATGAGAAGTTAGCTTCTTCAAAGTATAATCTTGGATTTATAGCAGCAACCTTGGGCAGCCAGAAAAATAAACAAGAATTTGTCAGAAATCAAACTACGAATTATCCTGATTTTTCATCCTGGAAATCAAAAGAGGAACCGGACGTTTTAAAGAAAAGAATAGAGGCGCAGTCTGTTCAGCTAAAAAAGGGTTTTGATAGTCAGGAAAAACTGGCATGTCTGAAACAGGAATTATCCCAAGTGGTCACAGAATTGAAATACTTCAACCAATATATTGAGGATTCAGATATTGATATAGAAGGTATAAAAATTAAGAAAAAAATACCTTCAAAGTCTTCTATGATGCTATGGCAGGAATGCCAGTTGCTTGCTGAATCAAATAAACGAATTGGACTTTTATTTAGAGTAAAAACTTTTTTGAAATATGGAATCGCAGATTGGAATTTCTATAAACAGGATATGAGAAAGATAATATCTGCATTTCAGGCCATGTATTATCGTGAAAGACAGGCGGAATTGTCAGCAGAAATTGCAGAACTTGAAACAACTTTGAGCAGAATGAATCGGGATTTGCTTGAAAATTTATGCAATCAGTCGATGCTTGCTTTAAGAGATAGAATTGCCAGAAGGTATAGCGCCAGTGAAGAACGTAAAATTTTCAGTGAAGATGATTTGTGGAAAAAGTCGAGGGAATTTTTAGCAGAATATCCGGTTATATTGAGTACGACATTTTCTTCGCGGACTAGCTTGAATTCGGATGTAGTGTATGATTATCTTATTATGGATGAGGCATCACAGGTGGATATTGCAACCGGTGCGCTGGCGCTTTCCTGTGCAAGAAATGTTGTTATCGTAGGTGATACCAAACAGCTTCCCAATGTTGTTACAGTGGATACATCGGCTGAAGCGGAGGCTATATTTGACTGTTTTGATGTTAATGAGGGATACCGATATACGAAGAGTTTTTTGCAGTCTGTTTTGGACATTCTTCCAGATGTCCCACAGACATTGCTCCGGGAACATTACAGATGTCATCCTAAAATAATCGATTTTTGCAATCAGAAATTTTATCGAGGCGAGCTTATCATAATGACAGAGGATAAAGGTGAATCGGATGTTTTAGCTGTGATGAAAACGCCCGCTGGTAATCATGCGAGAGGTCATTATAATCAACGTCAGATAGATATCATTAAAAAGGAAATCATGTCTGCAAGCAATCTGAATCCGGATGAAACCGGAATTATAACGCCTTATAAAAACCAGGTAGAGGCTTTAGACAGAGAACTTACCGGTATTGATATCGCTACAGTACATAAATTTCAGGGGAAAGAAAAGGAGAATATTATTATTTCTACAGTGGATGATGTGATATCTGATTTTGCAGATGATCCATACTTGATGAATGTCGCAGTATCAAGAGCAAAAAAGAGATTGATATTGCTTGTGACCGGAAATGAACAGATGAAAGAGCGCAATATAACTGATTTGATTGATTATATTCAATATCATAATTTTGAAGTTGCAGAAAGCAAAGTGCATTCTATCTTCGATTATCTCTATAAACAGTATACTGAAGAGAGAAAAAGCTATCTGGAGAAGCACAAAAAGGTATCTCAGTTTGATTCGGAAAATTTAATGTATTCATTGCTAGAGGAAATCATCGCTGACAATCAGTATGCAAAGCTAGATATAGTCTGCCATTTTCCCTTAAACATGTTAATCAAAGACACAGGATTATTAAATGAGCAGGAACGTCAATACATAATGAATCCGGCAACTCATGTGGACTTCCTGATATATAACAGAATCAGCAAAAGACCTGCGCTTGTGATTGAAGTAGACGGATACGAGTATCATAAAGAAGGTACGCAGCAGGCGAGTAGGGACTTATTGAAGAATCATGTGTTAGAATTATGTGGAATTCCGTTTTTGCGATTTAAGACAAATGGAAGTGGTGAAAAGGAACAGATTATAGAGATGCTGGAGAAACTTGGATAATAATTCTTTTGCAAAAGAAGGCGGGAATGTGGAAAATGATGGGAATTGACAAAGGGTTTTGAAATCATAGTTGTAAATTGTACAAAAATAGATACAAAATTTTGTCGATTTTCATATTGTATTTACTGCATCTTCCGATTATACTTATAATCGGAAGCGGATATGCTGATAACTGAAAACGGGTGAGTACCTACCGTATGCAGGCTAGTCTTGTATACGGTTTTTTTGAGAGGAGGGCGAAAGTTTTGGAAGAAAGAATAACGAATGAAAAGGTTTTTATGATTCTGGTCAAATTCAGTTTGCCTTTAATTCTCAGTGGTATTTTGCAGCAGCTGTACAGCTGGGTAGATGCGTTCATCGTAGGGAATGTAGAAGGTGAAAATGCACTGGCTGCAATCGGCGCGACGGGTGTAATCATCGGATTTTTTGTCATGGTGATGACAGGTTTTACGGGTGGCCTTGGCATTTTATTTGCGAGAAAATATGGCGCAGCAGAAACGGACCGGCTTTCTGCTATTTTATCTACCTTTCTTTTTGCGGTCGGCGGGGTGTTTCTGGTTCTTTCCGTGGCGGGAGTAGCCCTGTCAGGAGCGATGCTCAGACTTCTCAATACGCCTGCTGAAATTTTTGTGTTGTCAGAGCGGTATTTGCAGCTGAGTTTCATTGGCATTCCTTTTCTAGCAGTATATAATGTGTATTTTGCGGCACTTCGCGCAATTGGCGATAGCAAAGCACCTTTTTTTGCGATTCTGCTTTCTTCGGCGGTTAACTTCGTGCTGGATGTGCTTTTCGTGGCGGCAATGGGCTGGGGCGTTGTCGGTGCTGCGCTTGCGACAACGGTGGCACAAATCTTGATGACGATATTTATCATTTGCTATGCCGCAAAGAAACACTCAATGCTGCGTTTTTCTCTTTCTCGCGGAAGGACGCTTGTGGATAGAAAAATGCTGAGGGAAGGACTGCGACTTGGAATTCCACCGATGATTCAAAGCAGCGTCAATGCTCTTGGAAATATGGTTTTGCAGAATTTTATGAATGGTTTTGGCACGCAGACGGTGGCGGCAATTACGACAGCATACAGAGTGGATACGGTGGCGCTACTTCCGGTGGTACATATGGGGACTGCGATTTCGACGATGGCTGCTCAGTCTGACGGTGCAGGTGACAAAAAAAGAATTTTTCGCTTTTTTAAGGCGGGGACGGCTCTGGCGGCGGTTATCTCCGTGGTACTGACGCTGTTTGTTGTATTTATGGGGCAGTACCTGGTGTCCATGTTCGGCGTTGGTGAGGAAGCCGCGTTGATTGGCGGCAATTTCTTCCGCAGATTTGGCTGTTTCTATCCGATTTATGGATTTTGCATGGCATTTCGCGGCGCACTGGAAGGTATTGGTGATGTGGCATATTCCAGCGTCATTGGTATTGTTGCGCTGATTTCACGTATTATCATGTCCTACACACTAGTCGGACTTTGGGATAATATGGTCATCGCTTATGCAGAAGGGTTGTCCTGGTGCGTTATGCTGGTGCTGTACTTTGTGCGGTTTGCGGTAAAGCGGAGAGATCTAGGTGTGCAGGGCAGGTAAATAAGGCGTGCGAGATGAGGAGAGGAGACTAGACTTTAACCTAAAACGGATTTTTGATAAAAAAGTGTATAAGCGGATGCCCAAATCTTAACCGAAAACTAGAAAATACTAAAAAAATGTATAAGAATGATGCGAGGGATTCTCTTTCATACTTACAAAGATGTCTGCTGAAGTGATTTTTAAGCAGAAAACTTGCTTTTTTTGCAAGGTTAATGGAGATTTACGAAGTATCTTGCAAAAAATGTAAGACATGCGAAGGGAGAAGCCGATGTATTTATACACTTTTTTAATAAAAACACAATTTGGGTTAAACTTATCCTACTGGAGTTAATCAAAAGAGGACTGCGAAATGCAGTCCTCAATTTTGTTTTTGGAATATTGTTTGCTCGGGCAGGAGCCATTATACGACTAAATCCTTGCCAATCGAACTTCGCACAGAGTGCTTGTTCTCTTGGGGATTAGCCGTAGAGTGCCACGCGCTGAAGTGCTGCACTCCTGACAGGGGACCTACCTGCAATTCGCTTTGCTCGTTGGGTTAGGTCTCCCAAAGCATAAGGTTTGCTTAACTGTTCGCTCTGCTCGCAGAGCAAATCATTATACAATACCCTGAGCCATCATAGCTTCTGCAACCTTTTCGAAACCAGCGATGTTTGCGCCCTTGATCAGGTCATAGCCCAGACCGTATTTTTCACAAGCAGCAGCAGCGTTCTTGTGGATGTTAACCATGATAGTTTCAAGCTGTTCGTAAACCTGAGCAGGGGAGAATACAGTGTGACCTGCGTTCTGTCCCATTTCGATGCAGGAGCAAGCTACGCCGCCAGCGTTTGCAGCCTTGGAAGGTCCAACGATTACGCCGTTTTCCTGCAGGTATTCGATTGCTTCGTTTGTGGTCGGCATGTTAGCACCTTCGCAGAGGAACTTACAGCCGTTAGCGACCATAGTCTTAGCATCTTCGATGCGGATTTCGTTCTGTGTTGCACAAGGGATGTACAGGTCAGCCTTAACTTCCCAAGGTTTCTTGCCAGCGTAGAAAGTAGCGCCAGGGAACTTGTCTGCATAAGGTGCGCAGATGTTCTTTCCGGAAGCTCTCAGTTCGAGTAAGTAGTCTTCTTTTTCACCTGGAGTTACGCCGTCTGGATCGTAGATGTATCCGTCTGGTCCGGAGATAGTGATAACTTTAGCACCCAGCTGGTTCAGCTTCTGTACTGTACCCCAAGTAACGTTACCGAAACCGGATACTGCAACGGTTTTGCCTGCCAGTTCTTCGCCGCAGTGTTTCAGCATTTCTCTTGCGAAGAATACGATACCGTAGCCGGTAGCTTCTGTTCTTCCTGCAAGTCCGCCATAAGCAAGACCTTTACCGGTCAGAACGCCTTCGTATCTGTTGCTCAGTCTCTTGTACTGTCCGAAGAGGTAACCGATTTCTCTTGCGCCAACGCCCATGTCACCAGCAGGAACGTCAGTGTGAGGTCCGATGTGTCTGTAAAGCTCAGTCATGAAGGACTGGCAGAATCTCATAACTTCAGCATCGGATTTTCCAGTAGGATCGAAGTCAGAACCACCTTTGCCGCCGCCGATAGGAAGACCGGTTAAGCTGTTTTTGAAGATCTGTTCAAATCCCAGGAACTTGATGATGCCAGGATATACGTTAGCAGCGAAACGCAGACCGCCTTTGTAAGGTCCGATTGCGCTGTTGAATTCATATCTGTAACCTCTGTTTACCTGAACTTTACCTTCGTCGTCAACCCAAGGAACTCTGAAGCTGATGCCTCTTTCTGGCTCGATCAATCTTTCGATCAGACCAGCTTCAACGTATTCAGGATGTGCTTCCAGAACAGGCTCGATGGAAGTTAATACTTCTTCTACAGTCTGAATAAATTCTGGTTCACCAGGGTTTCTTTTCTTAGCGATTTCAATATACTGATCAACTAATTTTCCCATTTTAATCTCCTCTTTTCTCTTATTAAACTTTAGAAATTAGTGTTACAAGATGTTATAATATGGTTCTTGTTTCTTCCAATATAACACTTTGACATTTTTTAGTCAACCCTTTCAGGGTGGAAAGGATTGGTTTTTTTAAAGAACAATCCTGACATGGAAATGACTGAAATTTCAACGATTTTAAGATGTGGTAAAAATTTACAAAATCATTTTGACGAATGCAGATTCTTATATGAAAGTTTGTCTGCCGGGTATGAGGGAATGTTATACAAAGTTTTTTTCTAAAAAGGTTGCAAGCACGAGCTATTTCGAGGTATAATTAACTGTTAAAGAATGTCTATACATATAATTATGAAGGGAAGTGAAGACATGGATAATGGGCCTACGTCCAAACGAAGTATCGACGCATTAACAAAAACAAAAGAATCCTTGGCTTCACTGGCCGGATAAAATCCTCGCACTAGCGGTATTTTTCTGGGTTCAGTAAGAACAGCCAGGGAAAATACAAGTGAAAGTGAGGAATGACAGATGGATAACAGAGTCATTATTGACGCAGATGTATTGTGGGAAGAATCCTTTGAAAAGATATTAGAACTCCTTGAAAACAAACGATATTTTCAGGCGAGAGATGAACTTCTCAAATTTAATGCAGTAGACATTGCCTACATGCTGGAAGATATCACGGAAGAAACCGATATTGATATGACAATCATCCTTTTCCGGCTGCTTCCAAAGGATGTTTCTGCAGAAGTCTTTTCAGAACTGTCTACTGATAATCAAGTAGAAATTGTAAATGTAATCACAGATAAGGAAATCGATTTTATTTTACAGGAACTGGACTTCGACGATAAAATCGATATTCTGGAGGAACTGCCCGCCAATATGGTGGACAGAATTTTAGAAAAAACACCGAAGAACGAGAGAAAGCTGATCAACACTTTTCTCAATTATCCGGATAACAGCGCCGGCAGTCTGATGACGCCAGACTATATCAGTCTGCGCAAGGAGTGGAATGTAGCGCAGGCGCTGGAACATATCAAAGAAGTAGGCATGGATGCAGAAACCATCTATACCTGCTATGTCAGAGACAACGGGCGAAAGCTGCTTGGCATTGTATCTTTAAGTACGCTGGTAATTTCCAGTGATGACACCAAGATTATGAACATTATGCGCACAGACTATGTGTATGAGAATGTATTTGATGACCAGGAAGACGTCTCTGAAGATTTTAAGAAATACGGATTTTTGGCATTGCCTGTTGTGGACAACGAGCACCGTCTCGTCGGAATTATTACTGTCGATGATATTCTGGATGTAATGGAAGAAGAGGCGACTGAAGATATCGAGAGAATGAACGGTGTCATTGACTTTGAGAATTCCGACAAGGGATATCTGGACAAGTCGGTCATGCAGCATGCCCTGAACCGGCTGCCATGGCTTGTAATCCTCATGGTTGCCTATGTGTTTACAGGCATGCTGATTACAGGCTTTGAAGGAAGGCTTTCTGAAATCATCTGCCTGGTGGCGTATATGCCGATGCTGATGGGAACTGGCGGAAACACAGGCTCTCAGGCGGCAACGCTGATTATCAGAGGTCTTGCCACCGATGAGGTGGATACTTCTGATGTGTTTAAGATTTTATGGAAAGAAGTGCGTATAGGAGCCCTTTTGGGAGCTGTTTTAAGTATCATTAATTTTGGACGAATTATCTGGCTTGACGGCAATGATTATAGTGTAGCATTGACAGTTTGCCTTGCGATGCTGTTCATTGTGATCTTTGCAAAGGTGCTTGGCAGCATGGTGCCGCTTCTTGTAAAAAAACTCAATCTGGACCCGGCGCTCATTGCAAATCCTGCTATTTCATCGGTTTCTGATATTGTGGCGCTGAGCATTTATTTTGTGATGGCAATGGTTATTTTAGGTTTATAAAGATAATGGGATTAAAAAAATGCAAATAACAGGTTTAACGGACAAAAATTTTGTCCATACTGTAATTAGAAGACGCCCCAAAGACGTACATAAAGGAAGCTGCGGCAAAGTACTGATTGTTGCAGGAAGCAGAGAAATGGCAGGCGCCGCCGTGTTCTCTTCCAAAGCAGCCATCAAATGCGGCAGCGGTCTGGTTAACGTCTGTACGAGGAGAAAGATTTTTTCGATTATACAAATTTCTGTACCGGAAAGCATCTGTCTTCCATGGGGAAAAGCAAAGAGGAACCTGGCAGGCTACGACGCCATTGCAGCAGGTCCGGGGATGGGAGTTGATAGAAGAACCAGAGAAATCCTGAAAAGGATATTAACCGAATACGCAGGTACGTTTATCATCGATGCTGATGGACTGAACACCATAGCAAAGGATGCAAAACTGCAGGTTTTGCTCAGAAGTACCAAAGCCAGGGTTATTCTGACCCCGCACATAGGGGAGGCGGGAAGGCTTCTTGGAAAGCAGATCAAAGGCTGTGCCAAGGAAGAAATCGGACAGGCTCTTTGGGAAAAATTTCACTGCGCTGTTATCGTAAAAGGTGCAGATACACTGGTGGCTCTTTCCGGCGGCGATGCATATATTAATACTACAGGTAATCCGGGCATGGCGACTGCCGGTGCAGGGGATGTTCTTACGGGAATCATCGTATCCCTGGCAGGGCAGGGTCTTTCTACAGACGATGCAGCCAGAGCAGGAGTATTTGTACACGGTATGGCGGGCGATATGGCCGCAGAAAAAATCGGTCAGCATGGTCTTACTGCCAGTGATATTGCAGATTACGTACCTTTTGCTTTAAAAGAAATTATCGATTAAGACAAGGAGTGTTGGACTTTGATAGTAAAAAAGGGAGACCTTTATTTTGCGGATCTAAGTCCCGTAGTCGGCTCCGAACAAGGGGGTATCAGACCAGTACTTGTAGTTCAAAATGACGTAGGAAATAAATTCAGCCCAACCATCATTGTGGCTGCCATTACATCGCAGACAAAGGCAAAATTGCCGACACATGTGGAACTTGCCGCCGCCGACGGCGGACTTAGCAAAAATTCAGTTGTGCTTTTAGAACAGCTTCGCACCATTGATAAGCGAAGACTGAAGGAGCATATCGGTACGCTCAGTGAGAAACAGCTGCCTACAGTAGATCAGGCACTGTCTGTGAGTCTGGGCATTACCGAGGCTAGAAATCACTGAAAAATAACAGCTTTGATTTACGCGAGAGCCGGGATTTCCGGCTCTCTATAAATAAATATAATGGAGGATAAGATGGACAAAAAACAATTGGAAACACTGGCGGCGAAAGTCAGAATTGACGTAGTCCGCGCAATACATAGTGCGGCTTCCGGCCATCCCGGAGGCTCCCTTTCAGCGGCTGATATCGTGACAGCGCTGTATTTTAACGAAATGAACATAGACCCGGAGAACCCCAAAAAGGAGGACCGGGATAAATTTATTTTATCCAAGGGACATGCAGGCCCTGTGCAGTATGCAGCTTTGGCAGAACGCGGATACTATCCGGTTTCTGATATGATGCGCTTGCGTAAGCTGGGAAGCAATTTTCAGGGACATCCGAATATGCACAAAGTGCCGGGCATTGAAATGTCTACTGGATCTTTGGGCCAGGGCATCTCTGTCAGTGTCGGCATGGCGCTGGCAAATAAAATGGACGGAAATCCGGGCAGAATCTACACCCTTTTAGGAGATGGAGAACTACAGGAAGGTCTGGTCTGGGAAGCAGCCATGTCTGCAGCACATTATAAGCTTGACAACATGGTGGCTATCGTAGACTTTAACGGTCTGCAAATCGACGGAAAGAACGACGATGTTATGACCGTAAAGCCAATCGACGAAAAATTTGCGGCCTTTGGCTGGAATGTAATTGTCATTGACGGACATGACTTTGATGAAATACTGGATGCTTTTGCAAAGGCGAGAGCCTGCAAGGAAAAACCGACTGTAATTATCGCAAAGACCCATAAGGGAAAAGGCGTTTCCTTTATGGAAGACAATCCAGGCTGGCATGGCAAAGCCCCAAGTGATGAAGAAGCAAAGCTTGCAGTAGAGGAACTGGGAGGTGAATGGTAATGGCAGATAAGATGGCAACAAGAGCGGCTTACGGAAAAGCTTTGGTAGAAATGGGGGCAGAAAATCCGAATCTGGTTGTAATGGATGCGGATTTGTCTAAGTCTACTATGACCGCTGAATTTAGCAAAACTTATCCAGATCGGTTCTTTAATATGGGAATTGCAGAGCAGAATCTTTATGGAACGGCTGCTGGTCTTGCACTATCGGGAAAAGTGGTCTGTGCGTCTACTTTCGCAATGTTTGCAGCAGGCAGAGCCTTTGAGATTATCAGAAATTCCATCGGTTACACCGGCGCAAATGTAAAAATTTGTGCAACCCACGCTGGGATTACTGTAGGAGAAGACGGCGCAAGCCATCAGACTTTTGAGGACCTGGCGCTGATGCGAACTATTCCGGGCATGACGGTAGTGAATCCGTCCGATGGTGTCAGCGCAAGAATGCTGCTAAAGCAAGCAGTCGGCTTTGAGGGACCTTGTTATGTAAGACTGGGAAGAGCGGCGGTTCCTGTGTTCTACGATGAAACGGCGGAAATCAAACTGGGAAAGGGTAATGTCCTTCGTCCGGGCAGAGACGTGACCGTCATCGCCACAGGCATTATGGTTGCAGAGGCTATGGAAGCAGCTTCTCAGCTGGCTGAAGAGGGTGTCGATGTGCGCGTGATTGACATGCACACCATCAAACCGCTAGATGTAGATTTGGTCGTGGAAGCTGCAAAGGAAACAGGTAAAATCGTAACCGCAGAAGAACACTCCGTCATCGGTGGTCTTGGCAGTGCAGTTGCAGAAGTGCTCTGCACAAAGCAACCTGCGAAGATGATTATGGTCGGTCAGCAGGATACATACGGAGAATCCGGAAAACCTGATGAACTGAAAGAAAAATATGGTATGACAGCTTGTGATATTGTAGCAGCAGTCAGAGAGATTTATTAGAATATAGATGCCAGCGTTAACAGAAAAATGATTAACGCTGGCATTTTTGTGTCGATGATGTGTTAGGTTCATAAGTGTTGTGCAAGGAGCCTTTGCTTTCAGCCGTTTTCCAAAGCTTTAGGTGCGCTATAGCGGAGTTATTGCAGTAAATTTGCATATTTTTAGGGGCTGTCTCATACAGTGCTAATAGAGCAGAGAAAGGAGATGGCCTTATGAAAAAGGAGATAATTGCCATTGCGGTAGCGGCGATTTTGCTGATTGGACTCATAGTGGCATTTGGACTAAAATCCGGAGAGACTAGCGTAAAATTTGAAAAGGTTTCGGAGAAAGTGATGCCTAGAGAACTGGAAGCGGACATTTTGCCGGAATATAGGGATTTAGAACGAGCGCTTGCTTGCAAAGTAGGTGGTGAAATCTACATCATCGTAACAAGAGGGGAAAAGCCGACGGCGGGCTACGAGGCGGAAATTGATAAGCTTACCTTGGAAAACAAGGAGGATAAGAGCAATTTAGTCGTTTATGCAACCTTTGCGGATCCGGCAGAACCTGAGAATATGGCACAAATTAGCTGTTATCCTATTGCAGTGGTAAAGACGGATTTAAAGGGACTGCCAGATACTATTGAGCTTAGAGCAGAGTATGCAAAATAGAGGGCTCCTTCCTTGCACAAGGGAATTTTGTAATTAAATTACAAAATTCCCTTGATTTTACTTTTCGTTGGATGTATACTGTAGTTACGATTTGAAGAGTAAAGAGGAAAATTATGCTGGAGAGAACTTTTATTAGAATGCAGGACAGTAAAGAGAATGACGAGTGGAAGAATCCGCAGCAACTGAATATCGGAGTGACTGGACTTGGTCAGAGTGTTGGAACAACCTTTGTTGCAACTTCTCTGGCCTTTTATTTTGTTGGTATGGGGAATAGTGTGACATTTACACAATGTTTGACACCCAGCAGATGCAATAGTCTTCTTTATGATGCGACAGCTATGGATCAGCGCTTTAGCAACAGGCAGTTTCACGATGTTTATAGGCTGATTTTGGAGAATAAACCAGCGAGGGGAAAGAAAAATATGGAGAAAGGAATTAACTGGATTTTGCCGACACCTTGGATTTTGGAGCAGGGGAAAGACCTTGACGGCGTCCAGCAGGCCAGACTAATTCAAAGTGCAAAGGGGGAAATCTGTATCTTTGATTTTGCGGCGGAACAGTCATGGGACAGTCATCTGCCGGACATGGACAAGCTGATTATCGTAGCTGATCCTATGCCATCGAAGCTGATTCGCCATAAAGAACGGTTCCAGCGTCTAAAGACCATAGAACTTTCTGGCATTGCTGCTGACTGGGTTGTGAACAGGAGTAACAGTGGAGTTAGCCGCAGACAGATTGCTGCATATTTAAAAAATCGAAAGTTGCTGTGGATACCCCAGTTTGCCCCAGAATTGTTTTATGCTGACGAATTTGCATGCCGCTTTTCATGGGAAAATAAAGAAATAAAAAGTAAACTTTTGGACATTTTCACAAAATTTTCACAGTAATCGACAGAATATGTCCTATTTTGCCTTTAAAAACGGGTCGAAATATAGTATAATTTAGATGTGTGTGTAAAACACAAAATACAAAATTTAAAACGAAAGGGATCACTATGATAACATTCGACAATGTGACGAAAACATATAATACGAACATTGGTCTTGAGAATGCAAGTATCCATATTAATAAGGGAGATTTCGTTTTCCTTGTAGGACCCAGCGGTGCAGGGAAGTCTACATTTATCAAATTAATCCTGAAGGAAATTGACGCTGATTCTGGAAGTATCGTGGTTGACGGGCAGGAAGTTACGACTTTGAGCAACCGTGAAATTCCGGGTCTTAGAAGAAAAATTGGCATCGTATTTCAGGATTTCAGGCTATTGCCTAAGAAGACTGTATATGAAAACGTAGCATTCGCTATGGAAATCTTACATAGACCAAAGAGACAGATTAGAAAGAAAGTGCCACAGGTTTTGAGCCTTGTGGGTATTAGTGATAAGGCGGATAAGTATCCTGATGAGCTTTCTGCAGGAGAGCAGCAGCGTGTTGCTATTGCAAGAGCAATCATCAATAATCCGACTGTGCTCATTGCAGATGAACCGACCGGAAATCTGGACCCGGACACTGCAGCAGAAATTATGGATTTATTAAATCAGATTAATATTACGGGAACGACCATCGTTATGGTAACGCATGCCAAGGATATCGTAGACCGTATGCAAAAGCGTGTTGTAGCGATTGAAGGTGGGCATATTGTTAGGGACGAATTCGGACAGTACGGCTTTGAAGAAGAGTCACAGGGCTTTGCAGAAGAAATTTTCGAAGAAAAATCCTACGGTTATGAGCCCGCGGATTATGAGTTTGAGCCTTTTGATTACAAATCTACTGCAGCATGTCGACAGGCATATGAATACAAGGTGGAAGAAACGGAGCCGCTGCTTGTTGCTGAACCCGAAATTGAGATTTTTGAAGAAGCTTCTGTAGAAGAACACTCTGAACCAGAGGCTGCTGAGCCGGAAGTTTCTGAAATGGAGTCTCTGACTTTGGAAGAATTTGCTGTCAGTGAGGACAACTGTGCTTTGCCAGACTTGGCAGATGACAGCGAAAAATTTAAGACGATGCGGTTTAAGACCACTGAATATGGAAAGCTTGAAAACAATCAAGAAGCCGAATCTTTGGCAGAAGAGGAGGGCGACAGCGATGAGTCAGATTCTTTATAATATCAAACAGGCTTTTGTGCAGATTGGCAGAAACAAGGCGATGAGTCTTGCATCGGTATTTGCCATTACGGCGATGATGCTGATTTTGGGGTTGTTCTTTGTGATTACAGTTAATATTAATCTTTTTACTGAAATGGTAAAATCTGATTATGATCAAGTAGAGATTTTCCTACTGGATGAGACAACTACCGAAGAAGCGCAGGATATCATGGATAAAATCGAGGGACGCAAGGGTGTTGAGAAGGTGGAATACAGAACCAAAGAAGATGCTCTGAACATTATGAAATCTCGCTGGGGAGAGAGCAGCTACCTTTTGGATTCACTGGGCAATAACCCGCTTCCGAATTCCGTACTGATTACAGTAGATACTTTGGAGAGCGCAGGAGCGGTTACTGATTATGCGGCAAGTCTTGATGGCGTAGAGGATGTGAAATATTATCAGGAAACCGTTGAAAAACTTACAAAGGTAACTGGATTTTTGCAGATAGCTGCTTTGATTATCATGGCATTTTTAGTAGTAGTTTCCATTGTAGTTGTGTCCAACACCATTAAGCTTACTGTCTTTGCAAGGTCCAGAGAAATTTCTATCATGAAATATGTCGGTGCGACCAACTGGTTTATTAGAGGACCGTTTCTTGCAGAAGGCATTATCATCGGCATTCTGGCTTCCATGGTTTCGGCGGGAATCACTTTCGGCATTTACAGCAAGATCGTGGATTTAATTGGTACACAGGTGATGACTATATTATCGTCCCCGCTGGTGCCTGCAGGATACCTTGCAGTGAATTTGATTTGTATCTTTTTGGCGATGGGTATCAGTATCGGCGCATGGGGCAGCATCATCTCTATGAGAAGATTTTTGGATACATAAACTTCGATGCAAAAAAGAATTGAATCAATATGAGGAGATAAGATATGAAAAAGAAAAGTTTAATCTGCTTTTTAATATTTGTGCTTGTCGCAGTCTTTAGCACTTATGGTCTCAGTTATGCGGACACAAAGGCGGATAAGCAGGAAGAGTTGAATGAGATTAAAGAGCAGACAAAAGAAGTCAAAGACGATATGCAGGAGCTGGTTTCCAAAATTGAGGATCAGCAGGCAGAAATTAACAAAATTCAAGTTTCCATTGAGAAAAAGGAAGCTGAGCTTGAAAAAGCGGAGGCTGAAATTGCAAAGACCATCAAAGAGATAAAAGCAAGGGAAGACGGTCTTAACAAACGTCTTAGAACTATGTACAAAAATGGTTCTGTAGGCTATCTGGATGTGCTTCTTGGTTCCAGCAGTATTTCTGAGTTCATATCCAATCTGGAGATGATTCAGAAAATCTATAAAAATGACCAGAATATCCTTGTGACTTTGGAAGACCAGCAGAAAGAGCTGGAAGAAAAACAGAATGTCCTTGAGCGTGAGCAAAAGGAACTTGGCGAGAAAAAAAGCGAAGCTCAGGAGAAGCGAGATTCTCTGAAAGAGGACCAGACTGCACTGCAGGAAAAGCTAGACGAGCTTAATTCGGAAGCCGAGCGAATCGGTGATGAAATTGCAAATATGCAGGATCAGAATAAAGTCTACGAGGGCGGCAAATTTATGTGGCCGACCAATTCCACTTACATTACGTCACCGTTTGGTTTCCGTATTCACCCTGTGACAGGCTATTATACTGGACATACGGGTGTGGATATCGGCGCCAGCTATGGTTCACCTGTCTATGCAGCGGCTGATGGAACCGTTATCGTGGCAAGCAATTCTTACGGCGGATATGGCGTAGCAGTAGTAATTGACCACGGAAGCGGAATCAGTACTCTGTACGGTCATAACGACCACGTGGAGGTTAGCGTAGGACAGCATGTCAAACGGGGGCAGATTATTGCATACTCCGGAAACAGTGGTGTGTCCACTGGACCTCATCTGCACTTTGAAGTCAGAATCAACGGCTCTTATGTGGATCCGATGTCATATTTTTAAATAAAGGGTGAAGAATGAATTTACAACCTAGAATATACGAGTTATTGCATAAAAGAGGTATTGAGACGGAAGCTGATATTGAAGAGTTTCTGTCGGACAAACCTCAGAAGACTTACGATCCATTCCTGCTTCTTAACATGGAGGCAGGAGTGGATTTAATATTGTCTTCTATTGAAGAGGACGAGAAAATCTGTATCTATGGAGATTACGATGCTGATGGAATCACTTCTACGGCAGTGCTTATGGAGGTCTTGTCCAATTTGACGTCCAATCTGGCATATTATATTCCGTCCCGCTTTGAGGAAGGGTACGGACTTAACTGCGGAGCCCTGGACAAAATCAAGGCAGCGGGAATTGATCTTGTGATTACCGTGGACTGTGGCAGTGTATCCTGCGCAGAGGTAGAACATGCCAAGGAAATCGGACTTAAAATACTGGTAACAGACCATCATACCATTACAGATAAAGTGGCGGACTGCCTGGTGATTAATCCTATGCAGCCAGGCTGTCCATATCCTTTTAAACATCTGGCAGGAGTAGGAGTAGCCTTTAAGCTGGCGCAGGCAATTGCAGCGGAGACAGGGCTTCCAAAGTCTGCAGTTAACAGAACGTTGGATCTTGTTGGCGTGGGCACCATTGGAGATATTGTGCCTTTGGTTGATGAAAACCGCACTTTGGCCAAATATGGAATTCGGTCACTAAACCTGACCCAAAGACCGGGGCTTTCAAAGCTTATCGAGGGAACCAGTCTACAGAGAGGAAAGATTAAATCGGAGAATATCTCTTACGTAATCGTACCGCATCTCAATGCGTCTGGGCGTATGCAGGATGCCAAAATTGCAGCGTCTTTGATGATGGAAAAGGACAGCGAAAAGGTGAAAGAAGGGGTGGAAACTTTAATTTCCTGCAATCAGCAGAGAAAGAAAATTCAGAGCGAAACCTTTGAACAGTGCTGCAATATTGTAGAAGAAAAATATCAGACTGCCCCTTTTCTTGTTATAGATTTGGAGGATGCCCATGAGGGGATTACTGGCATTGTTGCAGGAAAGCTGAAGGAAATCTACCATAGACCTGCAGTGATTGTTACTCCTACGGCGGGAGATTGCCTTAAAGGCACTGGAAGGGGTATTGAGGGAATAGACCTTTACAACCTTTTAAAAGATAACGAGGAACTCTTTGAGCGGTTCGGTGGTCATGCGGCGGCCTGCGGATTTACCATGAAAAAGCAGCATCTTGATACTTTGCGCAGTCGTTTAAATGAGTCGATGGGAAGAATTCTTGCTGACAATCCGGAGTTGGCGGATGCACACATTCAGGCAGATTTAAAATTGGAAGCAGGTGATGTTAATCTGCAGCTGGTTGCGGAGCTTAAGATGCTGGAGCCTTTCGGATGTGAAAACCCTCAGCCTCTAGTCAGTATTAGACTTAGACCTGGGTCCATCAGAAAGATGGGCAACCAGAATCAGTATACCAAGTTCATCGGCGTTTTGGATGACGGTAGGGAGATTCAGTGCGTCATATTTAAAGAGGCAAAGTCATACGATGAATTACTGAAAAAAGGTCAGCCTCTTACAGTTACTGGAAATCTGGAAAGTCAGACATGGAATGGGAAACAGTATCTGCAGATTACGGTGCAGGCCATAGAGGAATAGGTGAGAGGAAATGATAAAGATTAAGAAACGACAATTTGCAGCAGTCATACTGTGCACGGTACTTGTAACCTTGCTTTTGACGGCAGGCGGATTTTATCTGCTTACTAGTGCAGCCGGCGTAAAGCTGGTGCAGGGCAAGGACTATAATATGCTTACCGATATGTCGCAAAAGTATAGTAAGTTGTATACGCTGCAGAATACTATCAATGATAAGTTTCTTTGGGAAACCGATGAGAGAGAACAGATGGAAGTCATGTATAAGGCGCTGGTGGATTCTTTGGGGGATAAGTATTCCAGTTACATGAATGAAGAAGAAACGGAAAAATGGAATCGCTATGTTACGGGAGTATTCAGTGGTATCGGCATTACCTTCACAGAAAATGAAAAGGGACAGATGGAGATTTCCAGCGTTATTAAAGAAGGACCAGCAGACATCAGCGGAATCAAGGCTGGTGATATTATTCGCAAGGTAGACGGAAAGTCATACAGTACCTTAGATGAGGTTTCCACCGCCATTCAGGGGGAGGAGGGGACTGTCGTAAAACTGACTTATCTGCGTGGCAAAAAAGAAAAGACTGTATCCATCGTCAGAGGAGTTGTGGAGGAGCGCAGCGTTTATGCGGGCACAGTGGGCGATTCCTATGGCTATATCAGAATTACTGGCTTTGAAAAATCTACAGCTGAGCAGTTCAAACGGGAATTGTCGGCTTTTGAAAATAACAAAAAAATTAAAGGTGTTGTCATAGATATTCGGGATAATCTGGGCGGTATTATGGAACAGAGTATTGAAATTGCAGATGCATTGCTGCCGGAATGCACTATCGTCCACACCGAGGATAGTAAGGGAAAGAAAGAGTACTATAACTCCGACGAAAGCTGCACGAAACTGAAATATGTCCTTTTAATCAATGAAAACAGTGCAAGTGCTTCAGAGATTCTGGCTGCCGCCGTCAAGGATAATGAGGGCGGAAAGTTGGTGGGAATGACAACCTATGGGAAAGGAATCATTCAGAATTCCATGATGTTCAGTGATAGCACTTCTCTGAAGCTGACCACTATGCAGTATCTGTCACCAAAGAATCATAAAATTCACGGCATCGGAATCAAGCCGGATTACAAGGTGAAACAGCCGAAAAATGAAAAGGAAGATATGCAGCTTAAAAAGGCAATTTCGCTGCTTTCGTAGAGCCACTTTGGGCAAGTGCTGTAGTATAAAAGGTTTTAGACTTAACTCTAAAGCCTTTTTGATTGTAGGTGCTGTTTAAATTCCTGATGCGATTTGTTCCGCTGTGGCTATAGTGTTAATAAAGCATAAACGAATCCTGTAGATTTTAGGCCTGCAGGTTTTTTCTTGGGTTAGAGCGCCACTTTTCGCTGCATTTTTGTGTTTTATGGCATCGGCGGGTTGAAATGTGCCACATTTTCCTTATTTCCGGGACAAAATGGCATACGGTAGCTTAGATGTGCCACGTTTCATCTTTTACCAGACAAAACTGGCGGACCTAACGGAGCTGCCATCTTAGATAAGCAAGTGAAAACCGGAAAAAGGTTTGTCGAGGAGTCCTTCTAGGGCATTTTTAGTCAAAACCCAAGTGGAGTCTCGCCATAATTTCCGAAATAGTTGAAGAATGTGGCAGTTTTCGGGATGGCAGTGCCATTATTTAAGAAAAATCAATGAAATATGGCGTGCAGTGTATCAGCTTACAGACCATGAACATTTCTGACACAGTCAGCGATTGATGGCTTTGGTGTAAAGTGGCTAATCAGCGGACAATCAGACAGAGAATTGCCTTTGACTTTCACAGGTAAAAGTGATATAATTGAAAATGAAAATATTGAAAGAAGAAAGGAGCCTGTTCATGGCCTACGATTCAAAGTTCAAAAGAGACGATATTGATGAGTTGTTCGATGGAATACTGACCCTGAAAGACAGAGAGGACTGCTATAGATTTTTCGAGGATATCTGCACGATTAACGAAATTCATGCCATTGCACAACGGCTTCAGGTTGCGAAGCTTCTTTCTTTAAAGAAAACATACAGTGAAATTGAAGAGATGACAAAGGCTTCTACTGCGACAATCAGTCGCATTAATAAATGTCTGGTTTACGGGGCGGACGGCTACCAGAGAGTATTAGAGCGCCTTGATAATCAGAAGAGAAAATAGAGAAGTTCAGTAAGGGCGCCGTTTGTGTGTCCTTGCTTTTTTCTTTATAAGAATGTTGAGGGGAGATGAGATTTTGAGTAGTATTTATATTTATGACGGACCTTTTGAAAAAGGGGAAAAGGGATATGGCCTTATCAGGCAGGCTGCTGTTCGCTACTGCGGAGAAGCCGGTGTAGATTATCCGGTACTGGAGGCGGAGATTTTGAGAGAAGATAAAGGAAAGCCATATTTTGTGGATATTCCTTTGGAATTTTCACTGTCTCACAGTGGAGCGCTGTGGATGTGCATGGTTTCTCAGCAGCCTTGCGGACTTGATTTGCAGTATGTGAAGGACTGCAAATATGAGGAGATTGCGAGAAGACTCTTTACAAAAGAAGAACAGCACTACGTGGAGCTTTGGGGACAGGAAGGCTTCTTCGATGTTTGGGTCAGAAAAGAAGCACTTTGCAAGTGCACGGGACAGGGTATTTTTAGCGATATGCCGTCTGTTGCAGACAGAAACAGTAATTTGCTTGGCACGGTAGCCTGGAATGACAGAGAATATTTTTTTACAGAAATAGAAATTGCACCGGATATCAAATGTGCGGCATGTACAGATGATGAGGCACAGGTAGTGATTCGCGTATTATAATATTGTAATCGGGAGGACTTATGGCAGTCAGTATAGACAATGCGGCTTTGCGGTATTTATCCGCCAGAAGCCGCACTGTTTTTGAGATGAAAAAGAAATTAGCAGAAAAGGGTTTTGAGGAAGAGGAAATTGAAGCGCTTATTCAGCGTTTTTTATCCTATGGATACTTAAACGATGCCACGTACTGTATAGCCTATTTTCGCTATGCCTTTGAAAAAGGCAAGGGCAAGAGAAAGGTTTTTCAGGAGTTGCGCCAGAAGGGCGTGGACGGTTTGACTATAGAAAATGCTTTTGAGGATTACTTGCAGGAAGAAGAAAACGAATACGACGAGCGGGCGATGGCACTGGCAGAAGCGGAGAAGGTGCTGCGTATTGCAGGTGTCAGCAGAGACGAGGAAATTCCGGAAAAAATTTTGGGAAGGATTGCAAGGCGTCTTGGCAGCAAGGGATATGGCGGCGAAACTATTTACGGCGTGATAGGAGAACTTAGAAGATGAGCAGGACAGAGAGAACAGAGTTACTGATTGGAGAGGCAGGTGTCAACAGCCTGGCTTTGGCAAAGGTTCTCGTCTTCGGCGCAGGTGGTGTTGGAGGCTATGTGTGTGAAGCTCTGGCGAGAGCAGGAGTTGGGATGATTTCTATTGTAGATAACGATGTGATTTCAGAAAGCAATATCAATAGGCAGATTATTGCAACCTATGATACCCTGGGCATGGAAAAAGTAAAGGTTATGGAGCAAAGGATTTTATCTATCAACCCGAGCTGTAAAGTAAGCACCTATGGGTGTTTTTACCTGCCTGATACGCAGGAAGCGGCACAGTTTGACTTTACGGACTACGACTATGTGGTGGACGCTATTGATACCACTTCAGCCAAACTGGATATTATTTGCAGGTGTAAGGAGGCAGCAACGCCGGTAATTTCCTCCATGGGAACAGGAAACAAGCTGGATGCTTCACGCTTTGAGATTACCGATATCAGTAATACCAGCGTTTGTCCTTTGGCAAAGGTTATCAGAAAAGAACTGCGGGACCGTGGGATCAAAGACGTAAAAGTTCTATATTCTAAAGAAGAGCCGGTGAAAACAGGAAGCAGAACACCGGGCAGTATCAGTTTTGTGCCGCCGGTGGCGGGACTTCTTATCGCAGGAGAAGTCATTAGAGATTTATTAAAACGTTAATCTATTTTTAATCTTTCTTTCCTTTTTCTTTCATGTTGGCGAGGTAAGATAAATATGCAAAAGGGGATACCATAGAAAACGATTAAAAATGGAAAGGAAATTATCATGGATAAGCTTGAAAAAATTGAAAAAATCATCGAAAAGACAGGTGTGTCTTATGCAGAGGCGAAGAACGCTTTAGAAGAAGCAGGAGAGGATCTGCTGGACGCCATCGTACTTCTTGAAAGTCAGGGCAAAATCAAGAAACCGGAAATGGGCTCTTACACAACCAAAACAGAGGAAACCAGTGAGGAATTTCGAGAGGCGGCAATGTGCTACGAGGAAAAAGACGGTGAGAAGTTTGGAAACATCATGGTGCGCATTTTGAAATGGTTTGGGCAGCTTATTAAAAAAGGCTGTGAAAACTTTTTTATCGTCAAACGCTATGGACAGGAAGTTGTCAATGCGCCGGTTATCGTTTTGATTTTACTTCTGTGCTGCACATTTTGGGTAATCGTGCCGCTGATGATTGTAGGAATGTTCTTCGGCTATAGCTATAGCTTTAGTGGAACAATCACACAGTCTGTAGATATCAACAAAGCGTGTGATAAGGCAGCAGAAGCTGCGGAAACGGTGAGACAGGAGTTTTCCCAAGAGTTCGTGAAGGGATCTTCCAACCCGAAAAATAAATAACAGCGAAAGTAGGAGAGATACAGGTGGCAGAGAAAATTTTACTGGTAGAAGACGATACCAAAATAGCAAGATTTGTGGAACTTGAACTTGCTCATGAAGGATACTCAGTAGTCAAGGCTTTTGACGGCAGACAGGGTTTGGAACTAGCGGAAAGCGGCGGCTTTGATCTGATGCTTCTTGACATCATGCTGCCTGGTCTCAACGGTTTGGAAGTGCTCAGAAGGCTCAGAAGGGCTTCTGATATGCCGGTTATTATGCTGACGGCTAGAGATGCGGTTATGGATAAGGTTTCCGGACTTGATTCTGGGGCGGACGACTATATTACCAAGCCTTTTGCAATTGAAGAACTGCTGGCGAGAATTCGTGTCGTATTCAAGAAACGCAGTGGACAGAAGCAGACCAGAAAATTCACCGTAAAAGGAGTCACCATGGATACAGATCGTCACGAGGTCACCTATAACGGCGAAATCGTAGAGCTAAATCACAGAGAATATGAGCTGGTTCGCATTCTCATGGAAAATAAGAATATTGTTTTGAATCGGGAAAAGCTTTTGGACAGTGTATGCGGCTATGATTATATGGGGGAAACGAATATCATTGATGTATATGTGCGCCACATCAGAAGCAAACTTGACGATCGTTTCGGCATTAAATTTATTACAACTGTGCGAGGCGTAGGCTATGCAGTCAAAGAGGATTAAAAAGATGAACGAAGCAAGCCGCATGACCTCTATTGCCAGAAAGATAAATTTTGAGTTCTGGCTGCGCCAGTTTGCTAATTTCATCGCCATCGACCTGATATTGCTGATTACTATTTGCGTCAGCTTTTTCCTTTGGAGAGAGGGACTGGTGCCGGATTCAGAAATGGTCAGCAATCGGGATTTTATCTGGGGTAACTATGAAAACTGGCGGTATATCATAGAGACAGAATCAGGAAAAGTCTATTCCTATTACATTCGGGATTATGGTGCATTCTTTAAAATACCGGCGCTGATTTTGTTAATCCTTCAGGCAGTTATGCTTATTGAGGATTTGTTTCACACCAAAAAGGTGCGTCATCTGATGAAACCCCTTAACGACATTGCAGTCAGAACAGAAAAGCTTTCTAACATGGCTTTTGACAGTGCAAAAATGGAAAGTTTTGAACAGGCGGTCTCAGGACTGGATCCGGAAAATCCAGAGGCAAAAGTTTCCACGGGAGATCAGGATCTTCGCAGTCTGGAGATTGCCATCAATAATCTGATTGAGCGCATGCGGGAAAGCCACAGGCAGCAGGATCGTTTTGTTTCTGACGCTTCCCACGAGTTGCGCACGCCTATTTCGGTTATTCAAGGGTATGTTAATATGCTGGATCGCTGGGGCAAGGAAGACGAAAAAATTCTGGAAGAATCCATCGAAGCAATTAAGAACGAGTCTGAACATATGAAAAACCTCATTGAACAGCTTTTGTTTCTTGCCAGAGGTGACAGCGGACGGAATACGCTGGAGTTCACGCAGGTGAATCTGACGGAAATTGTAGAAGAGGTGTGGGAAGAATCGGAGATGATTGATGAGGATCATGTGTACCGCTTTGAGGGTGAACCGGGTCTTTGGCTGCGTGCAGATCGCGCCATGCTGAAACAGTCCCTGCGCATTCTAGTACAAAATGCGGCTAAGTATTCAGGCTCAGGAGATACTATTTATCTTAGAACAAAGCGCATTGACGGAAGACCTGCTTATATTGTTCAGGATGAAGGAATCGGGATGGCTTCTTCGGAAGTGGTGCATGTATTTGAGCGGTTTTATCGGGCAGACGCTGCCAGGAGCCGATCAGAATCAGGAACTGGCCTTGGGCTTTCCATTGCAAAGTGGATTATCGACGCCCATAAGGGAGAAATCGAAGTACTGTCCAGACCTGAGTTTGGGACCAGGTTTACCGTAAAATTATAGAAAAATAGAAGCGGCTATTTCTAAGCTGGCATCGTATTTTTGCACCATTTTTTCTAAAATGAGGGTCAATGGTGCGGATTGGGGAGCCGTTGAAGAAGAGTCTGCACCATTTGACATTGAAATATAACGTCATGGTGCAGATTTAACGGCTTGGCAGTCATAGGCGGTGAGCGTTTTGCATATAGTGTACCATGTTTATCGATATTAATAAAAAGAGAGTAAGGCAAGTGGGAGTAGGCGCATTGGCAGCGGTACTGGCTATCGGTCTTGCTGCGGGCTATCGAGTCGTCAAACCGGGAGAGGCGAAGAAAGGACCGGAACAGATGACCGCAGGAAGCACGCAGGCTACGGACTGGGGTCTGTCTTTTCAGACTGAAGGGCAGCCGCCTGTGGGAAATGCCAGCAGTGAAGAACTCGCTAAATACGATGCATATTACTGCAGTGATTCCAAAGAAAAGGTATTGTATTTAACCTTTGACGCCGGCTTTGAAAACGGCTGCACTGGAGAGATTTTAGACGTGCTAAAAAAAGAAAAAGTGCCTGCTGCATTTTTCCTGGTAGGAACTTATATGAAGGAAAACGGGGATTTAGTAAAGCGCATGGCGAAGGAAGGGCATATCGTCGGCAATCACACCATGCATCACCCGGATATGTCAGCTATCACCGACGAGGCTGCATTAAAAGAGGAATTGGAAGGGGTAGAAAAAATCTACAAAGAGGTTACAGGAAAAGAAATGCAAAAGTTCTACAGACCGCCCCAGGGCAAGTTCAGCACCTCCAATTTGGAGCAGGCGAAAAAGCTGGGCTATACCACCGTCTTTTGGAGTCTTGCTTACGTAGATTGGTATGTTGACAAACAGCCGACTAGAGAGGAAGCGTTGGAAAAACTGCTGCCAAGGACTCATAATGGGGCGGTGATACTTCTTCACTCCACTTCTAAGACCAATGCAAAGATTTTGCAGGAACTGATTAAAAGGTGGAAAGACGAGGGATATACCTTTAAGTCGCTGAAAGAGCTGGGAAACTGAGACATTTGACTGGCAAGTTGGTGTTGCAGACATAAGAATTCTATGATATAATCGAATCAAAAGGAGGGGTTTTTATGGAAAATGCAGCACAAAAGACAAACAAGAAGAACATACTGATTCGTATATTAGCGATAGGGCTGCTTCTTTTCTTTCTGTTCTTTGGAATGGAGATGAAAAGCGGATACTGCTTTGGGGTAGAAGTCTTTCATAGCCTAGGATTGAGCCCGTGGTCTCTAGTGAATCAGGGATGGTTTTATCCCGGGATTTTAAGTATCACCGGAGCCCTTGCTTCCATCATTTTGTTTTCCTTTGCGACAAAAGACAGAATGAAAACTTTCCGCTATTTCATGATAGGAGCCCTTGCAGTAGGCATCGGATGCAGTGTTTTGTCACTTCATGGTGTGATATAGCAGCGTATATCAGCCGCGAATTTTAACCTGCAGCTGGGTGATGTATTCGTCCTCGCAGTTGGTGTCGTGATTATCAATCATATAGAGTTCAAGCGGGTCGCTTTCAGCAGTGTACCCGCTTTTTTTCATGTGGATGAAAAAGTTTTTCCATGCAGCAGGGATGTTCTGGTAGCTGCCGCAGCAGGTTGCGCAAAGATATTTGCCTGCGGGAAGCGTTGTATCGAAGCTGCCTTTGTCCACAATACAGAAAGCGGAGTTGAAGTGACCATAGTGGCCTTTTTCGATAAAATCCAGCGGAATAGTGGCTCCGGTTCTGCTGTTTCCGATGAGATAGAGGTGTGATTCGTGCTCCTTTTGCAGTTTTTTGATGACAAAGTCCAAATCCTCATCACGGTAAACCCTCTCACTCAGCTTTAGAATTTTTCGTACAGGCAGGACTTCGACGTGAGGCTGTTCGCTGCCTGGTGCGCTCCTTCTATGACTCTCAATTTCTGAAATGCGGTCTGTCAGCTGACTTTTCAGGTTTTGCAGGGTCAGCATTTTTTCGTCGATAACAGAAATTTCCTGCTGAAAAAGGGCCAGGGTTTTGGCAAGATCAAAATCTGCCAGATGATTTTTGATTTCCTCCATAGAAAAGCCAATGGTGCGCAGATCTCTCAGGATGTTCAACGTGCGGATATCGCCAATACCGTACATTCTGTAGCCGTTATTGTCACGATGTGGCTTTAAAATCCCGATTTCCTCATAGTAGCGCAGGGAGTCGGTACCGATTCCATACAGGGCTGAAATTTCTCCGATTTTGTAGTATTCTTTCATAAAAAAACTCCTTTACCTTAGTATTATACCAAGGTTTATAATGAAAGGGAAGAGCATGGGAGGAAATCATGGATTTAGATGTAAAACGGGAGATTAAACATAAATTTTTCAGCTATGCGCTGCCATCGGTGGCAGCAATGTGGGTTTACACCATTTATACTATGGTGGACGGCATGTTTGTGTCAAGAGGTGTAAGCACTACGGCGCTGGCTGCTGTCAACATTGCTATGCCGCTGATTAATGCTGCTTTTGCTTTGGGTATTTTATTTGCGGTGGGCGCCAGTACAAAAGCTTCTATTTGTAAAGGACAAAATAATCAAAAGGAAGCAAGTCGGATTTTTACCACCAGTACGGTAACTGTATTTTGCCTGGCATGGATTGTGGTAATTGCAGCACAGCTGAATTTGCATAGACTCGCTCTGCTTTTGGGTGCGACGGAGGGTACGATAGAATATGTAGAGGATTATCTGCGCATTATTGTTTGCTTTGTGCCATGCTATATGACTTCTTATAATATGGAAGTTTTGATTAAGGCGGACGGCTTTCCAAAGAAGGCTATTATGACGACCTGTGTGGGAGCGGTTACCAATATTACGCTGGACTATTTCTTTGTCATGGTATTTCAGTGGGGGATAAAGGGTGCAGCTATTGCTACGGGGATTTCTCAGGTGCTAACCTTTACAGTATTTTTGAGTCATTTTCTTTCAAAAAAATCCTACTTTAAGTTTGTAAAAATCAAATGGCATATCAGGGAGGTGCTGGGTTTTGCCAAACTGGGCATAGCCGACAGTGTCACGGAGTTTTCTGTAGGCGTGATTATTTTCATGTTCAACAATGTGCTGATACGTGTCTCTGGAGATAATGGTGTGGTAATCTATACGGTCATCGCTTACGTTTCTCAGCTGATTCTGATGACTATGATGGGGATTAATCAGGGCATGCAGCCTCTTGTCAGTTTCTATCACGGCAGGAAGGAAAATACGGTTCATCGGTATATTCTTCGCATTGCGATTTTTAGTGCGGCAGTAGCTTCGGTGCTGTCTTTTGCTGTCGGTGCACTCTACCCTAATCCGGTGGTGGCGGTCTTCATCGATCCAAGCCTTGATATGGCGCTGTACCTGGATGGGGTGCGGGCTTTTAAGCTGTTTTCGTTTTCTTTCCTGCCGCTGGGCGTGGTGATTATTCTGGCGGGATATTTCACAGCGCTGGAACAAAACAAACCAGCCATGGCAATCTCTATGGGCAGAGGTTTGATCTTTGTAACAATTTGCCTGCTGCTCTTTGCAAAACTCTTTGGAGAAATCGGCGTATGGCTGTCTATGGGTGTTTCAGAAACTATGGCGTTAATACTGGCGCTGGTATTATATAAGTGGAAGCTGGCAGGAGGGCGAGATGAGAACCCGGCTAATCGTTAAAGCAAAATGCAGGAATCTATATAGAAATCCCGAACTTTTGGGCAGTAATCGCCTAAAAGTTCGGGATTTTGGCAGTTCTAAGGTTTTTATTATAGTTATCTGCTTTCTTTGCTAAAATGCGTGTTACGAAGCGGAGCTGCTTGGCTGGAATGCGGCCTTGACCAGCCTCCATATTTGTATGAGCAGTGTAGGCACAAAGGCGAGCAGGCAAACCAGAAGCAGCTGATCGATAGAAAGTGGTGCGATACCAAAGGCTGTTTCAAAGATGGAAAGCCGCAAGATGGCAAAGAGCAGAGCGGCGCCAAGGGCAAAAGCTGCAATCGTGTAAATGTTACGAAATATGCCCAGCTGGAAAATGGAGGCTTTTCCTCTGCAGTTAAAGCCGTGCCAAAGTCTTGCAAAGCATAATGTGGCAAACGCCATGGTGGAAGCTGCAGTAGTACTGGTTTTTAGCCCCATGTGAAAAGCAATAATGGCAGCTGCACTGATTAGAAGTCCCTGAACTGTGATTTTTAACAGCGCATTTGCAGACAGTATGGAAGCGTTTTTTGCACGGGGTTTATTGTGTATCAGTGCAGGATTTGCAGGTTCCATGCTGATGGCAAGGGCAGGCAGACTGTCTGTAATCAGGTTAATGAACAGAAGCTGCACTGCGGTAAATGGCGCTGGCAGCGCCATGAGGGCGGCGTAGAGCACGGTCAGGATTCCGGCAGCATTACCGGAAAGAAGAAACTGAATTGCATTTTGGATATTTGCATAGATGTTTCTTCCGTTGAGTACGGATTTGATGATGGTAGCAAAATTATCGTCGGTCAATATCATGGAAGCGGAGTCCTTTGCGACTTCGGTTCCTGTGATTCCCATGGCTACGCCCACATCGGCACTTCTCAGTGCCGGGGCGTCGTTGACGCCGTCGCCGGTCATGGCGACGATGTGGGCGCGGGATTGCCAGGCATTAACAATTCTGATTTTGTTATCGGGGCTGACTCTAGCATAAACGCTGATGTGAGGCAGCTTTTCTTGTAATTGGTCGTCACTCATAGCGTCAAGTTCTGTGCCGGTTACAGCAATATCTCCCTCTTCCATTATGCCGATTCGCTTTGCGATGGCAGAGGCAGTCACCTTGTGGTCACCAGTAATCATAATAGCTTTGATACCGGCAGTTTTACAGTCTTTTACTGCCTGCGCAGATTCTGGACGCGGCGGATCCATTTCGGCAACCAGACCTAGATATTCAAGATCTTGTTCATCATCCAGGGTCAGGTCCTTTTGTGCAGGCAGAATCTTACGGGCAAAGGCGAGAACCCGCAGACCCTGCTTCGATAGAGCAGTATTAGTCTGACGGATTTGTTCTTTTTCATCTTCTGAAAGGGTGGAGGTTCGCGCTAAAATCACATCTAAGGCGCCCTTAGTATACATGGTTGGATCCCCGTTTATTTCATGCAGAGTACTCATCAACTTTCGGTCGGAATCGAAGGGAAGTTCCGAAAGACGGGGGAAGTCTGCCATTACTTTATCGTAGTCATCTTTTTCGGTCATATAGTAGGTGACCAGTGCAGTTTCCGTTGGATCGCCGGAAACTGCACCGTCTGTGATGACTGTATCGTTACAGAGTATGGATGCTTGCAGAAGCGGCTCTTTCTTCTCAGAAGAAACGGAAAGCTGCTCTACTGTCATTTTATTTTGGGTTAGGGTACCGGTTTTGTCGGAGCAGATGATGGAAACGCAGCCTAGCCCCTCGACAGCGTTTAGCTCTTTGATGATAGCATTCTGATCAGCCATGCGGGAGGTGCCGATGGCAAGGGATATGGTGATGATGGAGGACAGTGCTTCTGGAATGGCAGCTACAGCTAATGCCACTGCAAAGAGCAGGGATTCGCTGAACTCCATGCCGCGATAGAGATTGAGTGCAAAGACACCAGCGCAGACAAGGAGTATACCGATGGAAAGGTTTCGGCTGAATTTATCCATGGTGACCTGCAGGGGCGTTTTCCGCTGGGCAGTCTGATTCATCAGATTTGCAATTTTTCCAAGTTCTGTGGAATTGCCGACAGCGGTAACAACGGCAAGCGCCCTTCCATAAGTAACCAATGAACCGGAGAATACCATATTAGTTTGATCTCCCAGCGCTACTTTATGATCAGTAATCATATCTGCACTTTTTTCGACACTCTCAGATTCTCCAGTCAGAGAACTTTCACTGACTTTCAAAGAATGACTTTCGATGATACGACCATCTCCGGCAACGATATCGCCGGCATCAAGACGGATGATATCACCGCAGACAAGCTGGGTAGCGGGAATTTCCTGTGCTTCTCCGCTGCGAATAACCTTTGCAATAGGCGCAGAGAGATTTTTCAGACTTGTCAGGGATTTTTCGGCTTTGATGGACTGCACAGTGCCAAGAATGGCATTGAGAATGAGCACCACCAGAATTACGATGGTACTTTCTTGATTTCCTGTAAAGAAAGAAATTGCTGCTGCAATAATCAGAATGATAACTAAAAGATCGCGGAACTGTTCTGCAAAGATTCTTAGGGCGCTCTTCTTCTTTTTTTCGTAAAGCTTATTTTCTCCGTAGGTTTTGCGGCTTTCTTCAATCTGCTGCGGGCTGAGCCCGGAAGAAGCGGAAGAAAAGGCTTTTAGCACCTGACTGATGTCTTGATTGTAATACATAAATGAACCTCCTGTTTCTCTAAACTTAAGTATGCCCAGATTTCACCTGGATAACAAAAAAGAGACCTTTAAAGCAAATATTAATATATGCTTTAAAAGTCTCGCTATTTCAAGTAGATGCGAATTACCTTTGGGTAATTGTATTGACGCATGTTACTACAGCCATGCTGCTTTCGCTGCGTGCGATTTAGCAGGCTGCCAGCTACTCCCTCTTAAACAAAGTATGTATGTGAATCTTTTTGGTGAATAAAAATATAGCACATCTTCTAAAAAAATGCAAGGTAATTTTGCAGAGTTTCGCGGCAGGGATTTCTTAACCATCTATAAAAAGTGGCTCGCCTGCCCGACGGATAGTAAGCTTTTTCAAAAAATGTATAATACCAAAGATAAATCTTAATCCCAAATATTTACTCTTTAGTAGTGAAAAAATTTGTTAGAGTCTGATGGACACCATTGCGCCGTCATGGGATTCGACATGAACGATTTCAAGACCGGGATACTCCGCCATGATTTCCCTGCACATCTTGTAGTAAAATTGTATTGCTTTGCGGCTGACTAAGTGTTCAAACTCCTTAGGAACGGATTCCTTCATGGCGTCAAAGGCAGAATTTGGGATAACCTTAAGTGCAACGCCTGCAAGACTGACGGGCACAGGAATGGTCATATGATATTTATCTGCGTGAATTTTGATTTTCATGGGAATCACCTATTCAATACAGATTCGGATAGTGGTATTTTCGGCGGAAGAAGTAACATTGACGATGTCACCGTCTAGTTCTTCATCCAGACATTCGTTGATGGCTTCCATCAATTCGGCTAAATCGAAATCCTGCATCTGTTCTTCCGGCAGGGGCAGTTTTCCTGTGACTTTTAGAATTTTTTTTACAGCACCCACAGGGAACTGTACTGTGACCTTGTCACCGTTTGATTCATTGTCCACAAGGATGCGAAGCATCCGTTTATTGTAAGGCTTTTCAGCCATTAGGGTGGTCTGTGTATCTGTGCTTTGCAGTGCCTCTATCAGATCGGACGCCTCTTCTGCGGTGATGGTTCCTTCTTCTAGCATTTTTAAAATTCTCATTTTCTCTTCCACTTGTGGTTACCTCCATAAATTGATTCATTTTGTTTTACTTCAGCATGGCAAGCGCCTGCTTTGCTGTGATCTCTCCCTTTTCTAGCGAATTTAAGATCTCCTCTCTGCGCATTGCTTCCGCATCTTTTTTGGCTGCATTTTCATATCCCAGCGCTCTGATAATGCCGTCCAGGCGAGCGCGCACTGTAGGATAGGAAATGCCCAGTTCTTTCTCAACTTCTTTAATATTGCCGCGACAGCGGATAAAGGTTTCTGTGAAATACAGTTCTTCTTCTGTAAGATAATCGAACTTGCTCAGTGTAAAATCGTTTTCGATGACGGTTTCACAGCGGCTGCATTTCAGTCTCGTTACCTTCAGTTGCCCGTCGCAGACGGGACAGCGGCTGATGATCTTTTTCATAAATAACTCGTTTTCCTCCCTTCCGATATCAATAATTTAACATCGTAAATTCAAAAAGTCAATATAAAAATTAAAAATATTAATCTTATGATTGAAAAAATTGATATTTTCGTGACGGAATAAATATGGTAAAATAAAAAGAAAGAAATACTGGAAGTTTATAAGGAGTGTATAGATGAAAGAAGATAACTTTTTTCTAGGTCAAATAGAGGATAAAATCGCTCAGTGCGAAAATAAATTTATTGCAACCCATACCGGATTTATGGACCTGCACCAGCAGTCTTTAGCGAGGATTTTCTGCAAGAAAAATTTTGTGCAGGTTTTTACACAGAAGCAGGAGGAAGATCCTGAAATGGCGGCAGAAAGACCTGCCTTGAGGACTTTGTTTTACGGAGGATATGAGCAGGCGGAGCGAGTGATTTTGTTAAATCTGCCGGGGTATGCGGATTTGAAGAATGAGAATCCTTTGGTGATAGTGAGGGCAAAGGTATCGGAGAAAAGTAAGTCGTTGACGCACCGGGATTATTTAGGCTCTCTCATCGGACTCGGTATGAAGAGGGAGATGATCGGCGATATTCTGGTGCGCGATGACGGTGCAGACATCATAGTGCTTGCGGAAATTGCGGACTTTATTTTGCAGAATTACTGCAAAGCCGGTAGAGTCAGTCTTTCGCTGGAAAAATTGGACATTTCTAAGCTCATCGTGCAGGAAGCAAAGGTGAGAGAAATTACCGACACGGTAGCGTCCCTGCGTCTTGATAGTATTGTGGCCTCGGGATTTTCACTCTCTCGCGGAAAGGCAGCAGAGGCAATCACAAGAGGAATCGTTTTTGTCAACAATATGGAGACGGTGAAACCGGATTTTCAATTGAAAGAAGGGGATAAAATTTCGTTAAGGGGAAAAGGCAAGGTCTGTTTGCGGGAGGTAGGCGGCAAGTCTAGGAAAGACAGGCAGTACATTGCTATTGAGAAGTATGAATAACAGGGAAAAATATACAGTAAGCAAATAGATTTTCCAGAAATAAACATTTTTTGACGGATATTCTCTTCCTCGCTGTGATAATTGAGGAATACTGTGTAAAAGCGCAAGGAAAGAATGAATTATATGTGATGCAAGCGAAAGAGGAATTTTCAACAGTATGGGGAGTAATCTAAATAATAGAACTTCTTTTTTGAGACCAAAAAAGGCTGGAGGGGCATAGTCCTTTATGATATGATTGGGGTAGGAAGAGTGGATTGTATGCTTTAGGAGGAGAGAGGATATGATTTTAGGCAGAGATGATTTAAGAGCCATTGGACTGATTGTGGATGAGCGGATTAAACCTTTGGAAGAGAAAATAGATAGGCTGGAAGCCAGAGTCGGTGGTCTGGAAGAGAGAATGGATAGGCTGGAAGCCAGAGTTGGCAGCCTGGAAGTCAGGTTGGATAGGTTGGAAGACGATATGGAAATTCTCAAGGCTAGGACCAGCAAGCTGGAAGAGAATATGGAAATTCTCAAGGATAGAACCAGCAAGCTGGAAGAGAATATGGAAATTCTCAAGGATAGAACCAGCAAGCTGGAAGAGAATATGGAAATTCTCAAGGATAGAACCAGCAAGCTGGAAGAGAATATGGAAATTCTCAAGGATAGAACCAGCAAGCTGGAAGAGAATATGGAAATCGTCAAGGATAGAACCGGCAAGCTAGAAGAGAATATGGAAGTCCTCAAGGATAGAACCAGCAAACTGGAAGAGAATATGGAGCTTGTCAACAGTCAGCTTAATATGCTGAACACCAGCATGCGGGCGGCTAATGAACGAATTGGAAAGCTGGAAGCAACTGTAGGAGATATGAAGTGTCAGATTGACAAGAGAGTCATACCAGGCTTGTCAAATATTGAGGCGGTATATCTTAGCACCTTTGAGCGCTATAAAAGTGAATCGGAAAAGCTGCCGAAGGCATATGAAGATATCGCGATTCTAAAGAAAGTAACCAAAAGTCAGGGACAACTTATAAAAAAGCATGATCAGACGTTGAAAAGACTTCAGGTGCAGTAAAAACAGGAAATGAAACCTGACTAATCATAATAAAAACAAGCTTTTATACATATCAGGAGGACTCCTTCATTTTGAGGGAGTCTTTGTTTTATTTCTGCTATCTTGTGGTGCGATACGGTATACATCTAGCAGGAATTAAACAAAACAGTACTTACACAAATCGTATTTCAGTTTTTTCCAAAAGGAAAGGAGTTTACTAAGAAAAAAATTTGTGCTAGAATATAGCATGGATGAGTAAAATTTGACGAAGTATCAAGAAAGATATACGGGATTTTTGTAGGAAAGGGGCGCCTTATGAAACAGAAAATGACAAAAACAAAATGTTTACTTCTTTGCATTTTGCTTCTTATCGGCACAATTCCTTTTAACATACTATACGCAGAGGAAGAAAAGGATACAACGCCTTATGTGCAGTATAATTTCAACAATAATTTGACAGATGCCAAAGGTCATTCTACACTGACCGCGTGGAGTTCTACTGGGGATAACAACAGAAGCAATGCGACCACCAGCTTTGGAGAAGATGCTGACAATGGAACGTATTGGCAGTGGCACTCCAATACCGCAAGAGGCGGCGGTTTTTATATCGATATTGATAAGGATATTGGGGAAGAATATACCATCGGTCTGAAATTTTCTTTTGAAAACACTCTCGGTGGTTGGAGAAAAATTATCGATTATAAGAATTCAACCGTTGATACAGGGTTTTACTTCTATAATGGTGGACATCTGAATTTCTACAATTATGGGGTCAACGGCGCCAGTGTAACACAGCCGAATCAGGTGGTTGATTTAATCGTAAGAAGAAATAAGAGCGGCACATTTGAGGCTTATATCGTAGATGGTGTCAATAAAAAATTTGATATGTCTGTGCAAGACAGTAGTGGTCAGGGTGTACCGACGGTCATTGGTGGAAAAACCAGACTGGGGTTCTTCTTTGATGATATTGCTACTAGCGCAGAGGCCTCTCCTGGCGGTAAAGTCTACAATTTAAAAATTTGGGATAAATACATGGATCCCGATGATGTAATTGAGGCACTTTTACCGAACGGAACGGTCAATATCCATTATACTGACGAAGATGGAGATGAAGTATTGCCTGACGAAAAAGTCAGCGGTAAGAGCGGAAAGCCTTACTCTGTAGCGCACAAAGAGGTGTTCGGATACCAGTATATGCGTGCAGAGGGGGCGCCTACCAGCGGTACATTCCCAGACAGTGATGAAGTGGATGTTACATTCCGATACAAATGCCTGATTCCTTATACAGTAACAGTCAGATATGTTGATGAAGACGGAAATCAGCTTTGCGAAGATATCGTAGGAAAAGGTGCGGAAGGAAAGACATATAAGGCAAATCAGCTGGAGATTGAGGATTATGATTTTGTCCGAGTTGAAGGGAATGTAAGCGGGACTTACACTAAAAAGCCACAGCTTGTTACTTTCATCTATAAGCCTGAGGAAAAACTGCCAGTACATGAGAACAGTACGGTAATGGCAGTATATCAGGATGAGGATGGAAATCAAATCAATCCAGACATGACATATAAAGGCTATGTTGGGGAAGCGTATCAGACTTCACAGCTTTATATTCCAGGCTATACTTTTAAAGAAATCATAGGTTCTGCAGCAGGTAATTATACGGAAGATCCGATTGTTGTAACCTATGTTTACACGAAAAAAGCGGAAGATGATCCGGACTCTGATAAGGGTGGCAGTATCATCATACGCTATCAGGACAATCAGGGCTATACCATCAGCAGTGATGTTCTGTGCAATGGCAATATTGGAGCTGCTTATGTTGCGCCGCTAAAGGATATTGCTAAGTATAAATTTGATAAAGTGATTGGTGAAGAAAGCGGTGTTATTGAGGATGGCGTCAAGGTAGTTACAGTGCTCTACATACCTCTCGCCAGTGACGTGCTGGCAAGATATCTGGATACTGCAGGCAGAACTGTAGCGGAGACGAAAGTTTACTCAGGCGGAGTTGGACAAAGCTACCGCACCGAAAAACTTGATATAGAAGGCTATGAGTTTATCCGGGTAGAAGGCAATGAAGCCGGTACATTCAGTGAAGATGTGCAGGTGGTAAAATACATCTACAGGCAGCGAGGCAGCATTACCGTAAAGTACGTGGATTTAGACGGAAAGCCGATTAAAGACGAGGTTTCTTTTACTGATTATGTGGACGAGGCGTATGATGTGACAGCGCCGTACATTTCCGGCTATGAGCATATCAGAACAGAAGGAGATGCGACAGGCACGTTCCAGCCGGGTAACCAGGTTATCACCCATGTGTATGAGAAAATTAACGAAGGCAGGGTTATCGTGCATTTTGTTGATGACGAAGGAAAACCGGTGCGGGATGATCTGTTGATACATGGCAGAGTTGGAGCGCCCTATGAAGTAGAGGTGCAGCAGTTCCATGGTTATGAGTATGTTCGAACAGAAGGAGAACTTCATGGCACACTCAGCATGGAAACTGCAGAGGTAACCCACTATTATAAGCTTACGATGCCGGATACAGTAACGGCAAGGTATGTAGATGAGGATGGAAATTTGCTTTGCGATGATATCATCTATAAGGGGAAAACCGGCAGCAGTTATAAGACCTCTCAAATTGAGCTTGCCGGCTATGAATTTGTTAAAGTTACAGGCAGCGAGCAAGGGCGTTTTCAAAGGGAGCCGCAGCTTGTCACCTATGTTTACCGCAAAGCGGCAGAAAAGCCTGTGCCTGAAAAAGGGCAGATAACAGCAAGCTATGTAGATGAAACAGGAAATACCCTGCACAGTAATCTTGTATATCAGGGCGTTTTAGGGGAAAGCTGCCAGACTTCGGCGCTGACCATACCAGGTTACCAGTTGAAAGAGATAGTTGGATCAGAATCTTTGATCTATAAAAAGGAAAATCAGACAGTTACCTACATTTATGTTCCAGAAGATCCGGATACTCCTGAAAATCCGGAGAGGGGTGGTACTGTTATAGTTCACTATCAGACGGAAGAAGGTCTGACTATCAGAAATGACGATGTCTTTAATGGTGACATCGGAGACGCTTATAAAGCTGTTCGCTACCAGATTTCGGGCTATCAGTTTATTCGATCTGAAGGACCGTTTTACGATGCAGCACGGGCAGCCGCAGGCAGTGCGGAAGAAGGCGAAATTGAGGAACGGGTAAAGACTGTCATCATGTATTATGTGCCGGAGGACAAGGCGTCTACGGTGATTGCGAAGTATGTGGATGAAGACGGCAACACGATACAATTTGACAGTATCTATAACGGATTCGTCGGACAAGTCTATCAGACCAGTCAAAAGAATATCAGCGGATACAAGTTTCTGCGTGTTGAGGGCAGTGAAAGCGGTACGTTCAGCGAGGATGTGCAGATTGTAACTTATGTGTACAAGCGAAGTCCAAATGTGGTCATGACGGGCAGAGTGGTAATTCGTTTTGTAGATGAGGATGGTAATATCATTCGAGAGGAAGACACTTACATTGGCTATATCGGTGACAAGTATCAGCTGCAGCAGTATGAAATCAGCGGATATAAATATGTGCGTGCCGAGGGAGAAAGTCAGGGTGTCTTTACTGCAGAGGATCAGGAAATTGTATTGGTTTACCAGAAGCTGAAAGAAGATATCGATAAGCCAGGCGATAATAAACCAGGACAGGACAAACCAGGCGACAGCAAGCCGAATCAAAAGCCAGGAGGCAGTTCTGGGAATTCCGGTGGAACCGGCGACCAGAGCGGTACAAATAAAAATCAGAAAAATGACAATTTGCATCAGATGAACTGGCAGGAAGGCAGACCAAATACGGGTGACCAAACGGCACTACATTTCTATATTGATTTGCTGATTGTATCGATGATAGGGCTTGTTGCCATAGTAAGAAAGTTAAAAATTGACAAGAAAAAATAGAAATGAATAAAGGACAGCATCTGCGAGGGTATCCTTCAGGCAGGGCTGTCCTTGTTTCTTGATTTTTTGTGGTAATAATTTACAAATGCTTTGCTTCTTCGTGACGCTTGACCTTGCCGGTAGTGGTCTTAATCATAGGCTGGTCGGTGACGATGATACGAAGCATCTGCTTGTAGGTCGGCAGTTCTTCGTTCATGATATCGATATCTTTTTTTATGATCTGTTCGATTTCGTCAGGATTAGTGGTGCCATAAGTTTCCTTCATATAATCTGGCTTATAAACAATCTTTGCACAAAGTGCAAGATCTTTTTCGTCACCGTCTGCTTTGCGCGGCTGACCAAAGACCATATTTTCTTCTACATAAGGCAGATTACTGATGAGAATCTCAAGTTCTTCCGGATATACGTTCTTGCCGTTTTTTAAAACGATGACGTTTTTCTTTCTGCCGCAGATGAAGACATAACCATCTTTATCCAGATAGGCAAGATCGCCGGTATGGAGCCAGCCGTCAGCTAAAATAGCAGCAGTTTCTTCTTCGTTTTCGTAATAACCGCACATTACATTTGGACCGCGGGCGATAAGCTCACCGATGCCTTCGCTGTTAGGATTATCAATGGCAAGTTCAACGCCGGGCATCGCCATACCGATGGAGCCTGTTTTATGCTGCCAGGTATTTTCTGCGGCAAGTACAGGAGAAGCTTCTGTCATACCGTAGCCCTGTACTGCGGTGATACCAAAGTTATTAAAGCCCTCCAGCGCTTCTGGGTCGATGGCAGATGCGCCGCTGATGACGTAGCGCAAATTACCGCCTAGTTGGTCTAAAATTTCCTTAAATAGTTTGCGGCGTATGTCAATACCGACTTTCAGCAGCAGCTTGGATAACTTCAGACCGAAAGTAACTTTCTTTTCCAGTCCTTGCTTTTTTACTGTTGCCATAATCTTTTTATAGATAGACTCGATGAGAAGCGGTACACAGACAAAGAGCGAAACTTTGTATTCAACGATGTTTTTCTGCAGATATTTCAGCCCGTCGCAGAAGGTGGTGGTTACACCGGCAGCCAGCATAACGACTTGACCTGTTGAGCCAAAGGTGTGATGGTACGGCAGAAATGCCATGTTGATATCGCCGTGACGGATATCTTCCACTTTAAGCATGGCATAGACATTGGCAGTAATGTTGTACTGGGACAGTTGTACCGCCTTAGCCATGGAAGTGGTGCCCGAGGTGAACAGAATAATTGAGGTCGCTTTTCCATCAATCGGCAATTTGCGATATTCGACAAAACCTGCAGTTAGTGCGTCGTGCCCTTCCTTGATCAAAGCAGGAATGTCTTCATAACCCTCTAAAGGTGACATAGATATGAAACTTTCAACCTGTGTATTCTGATTTTCCTGCAGGGCGGTTACGATATCAAGATGTGCAGGATCAAAGACCAGCACATCCGCTTTGCTGCGAATCAGAGAAGATTCCACTTCTTCGTAAGGAAGTCCTTTGTCCAGCGGTACACTGATGCCGAGTCCGCAAAGGGTAGAAAAATATGCTAACATCCACTCGCAGCAGTTTTTTCCAATAATAGCGATCCGCTTTCCCTGAAAGTCTCGCTGTAAAAAAGCGGTGCCCAGACAGTCTACTCGGTGACGAAATTCCTCGAAGGTAATATGCTCGTAGGAGACTTCTTTCTTTCCCTTTTTATGTTTTATAATAAAGGCGTCATCGCTGCGGTAAGCTTTTGCGCTGTAGTCCAGCAGCGCTCTGAAATCTTCGTGAAATACCGGATGAAAGACCTGTTTCAGTTCCTGAATTTTTTTCAATTTAATATCTCCTTATGTTTAAAAATTGGCGGTACAAAGCCTATAATATTTACGTAGTTATTGAAACTATATTAACTCATTATAATGACTTTGTCAACGGTTGACAGAAACTTTTCGCTGTGGTATGATTTTCATAGCAAAAAAGGAGGAAAGGAAACAACCATGGGAAAAAGCAAAGGACTGGAACAATTTAGATTACCGCGCTGGGAGGAACTGCCTTCCATCGATTTGTATCTGGACCAAGTATTGTCTTTGCTGGAGGAATGGCTGGGACCTTATCTGACCTTTGACGGCAAAAAAATCATGACAAAGACCATGATAAACAATTATGTCAAGCAAAAGTTCATCGCACCGCCTGTCAACAAGAAGTACGACAGAACGACTGTTGCTTCTCTTTTTGTCATTGCCATTTTGAAGCCAGTTTATACGATCGAAGAGATTTCTCGGCTGATTAAACTTTCTATTAGAATCAACGAGAAAGAGAAGGCTTATAATGAGTTTTGCGGACACATCGAAAGTGCGGTGTATCATGCTTTCCATCAAACTTCTATGCCGAAAATTCCCTGTGAAACTGACCCTCGCCACCTGTTCTGGAATGTCTGCAATTCTTTTGCGTGTCAGCTTTATGTGCGGAATATCTACTTGCAGTCCCACCCCAAAAATGATAAAATTTAATGAAATATGTACTTTGATTTATGAAGGAGTAAAATAGATGAGCGTTTTAACAGTAGAAAAAGTGTCTCACGGATTCGGCGGCAGGCAGATCCTGGAGGACGCTTCTTTTCGTTTAAATAAAGGAGAACATGTAGGTCTTGTCGGCGCTAACGGCGAAGGAAAGACTACCTTTTTAAACATTATAACCGGCAATCTAATGCCTGATGCAGGTACAGTCAGCTGGTGTAATCATATCACTACAGGTTATCTGGATCAGCGCACAACGCTGAGTCAGGGAAAGACCATCAGAGAGGTGCTGCGGGAGGCTTTTAGCTACTACTTTGACCTTGAAAAAGAAATGCTGGAAGCCTATGACAAAATGGCTACAGCATCGGATGATGAGATGACGCGCCTCATGGAAGACGCTGCAGAGATTCAGGATATCTTGGAGCACAGTGGGTTTTACACCATCGATTCCCGGATTGAAGAATTCGCAGGTGGTCTGGGACTTGCTGACATTGGTCTTGACAAGGACGTGTCAGAGCTTTCAGGTGGACAGCGTTCCAAGGTGCTTTTGACAAAGCTGCTTTTGCAGAACCCAATGATTTTGATATTGGACGAGCCAACCAACTATCTGGATGAGAATCACATTATCTGGTTGACTAGATTTTTGCAGAACTATGAAAATGCGTTTATTCTGGTATCCCACGACATTCCGTTTTTGAACGACGTGGTCAACGTGATTTACCATGTAGAGGATGCAGTGCTGACCCGCTATAGCGGAAACTACGATGATTTTATGCACATGTACGATATCAAGCGGGCGCAGCTAGAACAGGCGTACAAGAAACAGCAGAAGGAAATCGCCGATCTGGAGGATTTTATCGCCAGAAACAAGGCGAGAATCGCAACCACCAACATGGCAAAATCTCGCCAGAAAAAGCTGGATAAGATGGAAAAAATTGAGTTGATTAAAGAAAAACCGAAGCCGACTTTCCGCTTTGACTATTCTCGTGCGCCGGGTAAGTATGTCATCGAAGCGGAAAACCTGGTGCTGGGCTATGATGACGCACTGACAAAGCCGCTGACTTTCCATGTGGAGAGGGGCAAGAAGATTGCTATTAAAGGAGTTAACGGTCTCGGAAAGTCTACTTTGCTGAAAACTATGCTTGGAATTATCCCAGCTTTTGGGGGCAGTGTAAAGCTGGACTACTACGCGGAGCCAGCTTACTTTGAGCAGGAACACGATGGCAGCGATAAAACTGCTTTGCAGGATTTCTGGGACGAATTTCCGGCGCTGGATAATGGAGAGGTACGCCGCGCTCTTGCAAAGTGTGGATTGACCAATGAGCATATTGAAAGTCAGGTGCGCGTTTTGTCCGGTGGAGAAAATGCCAAGTTCCGTCTCTGCAAGCTGATGCAGAGACCTATGAACCTGCTGGTTTTGGACGAGCCGACCAATCACCTTGACCCTGTTGCCAAAGATGTACTGAAAGAAGCAGTTCGTGACTTTAAAGGTACTGTCATTCTGGTCAGCCATGAACCGGAATTTTATCAGGACATCGTCACCGATATCTGGAATATCGAGGACTGGACCTGCAAGGTGATTTAACAACCATAAGATAGCGACAATCTGCGGTAATCGCAAAAATGACACAATTGATGCGATTCTGAGGGGAAAGTGTCAAAATTAGCTTGACCGACAAAATGGATTAAAGTAGAAAACTGCCTGCAGGCGATTTTGTCAATCGACCAGTACAGGCAGTTTTCTTTATAGGATATATTGCAGTATAGTGGTTGCTAAATTTATAGGGAGGAAATGACTCCTGTTGGAGAGCATTTCAGACTTAAAGAAACATTTTTTGTGATATCTGATTTATATTGGAATGTACCTTGTCCAGTAGCGACTGCACCGGAAACGCTTCCGTGTTTGTAAATGCACTTCCAGCCGGAAACATGGAGATTGTAGCTGGTATCTGCTTTTGTTGCTTTGGCGGTAGTTCCATTGTAAGTGAAGGTTCCGGTTAAAGTGAAATCCCATTCTTTGCTGCTATTTGCAGCATAGTAAGTATAGGTTCTGCTGGCGGACTTAGTTTTTTCGCTTGCCAATGGAATGATAGAACTCGTTTCTATAGTAGTTGTAATGATTGCATAGGAACCATCTGGATAGAATTCTTTCTCATAGGTGGTATCTGTTTGCGTTGCAGCAGATATAGGGATTGTAAACGCCATTACCATAGCAATCATTGAAAATAGAGTGATAATTTTACGTTTCACTTCGACTTTCTCCTTTACTTGTATTTTATTCTTCTATTACATCATCATCTGCATTTTCTTCATTATCGTGAATTATGATGACATCAGTCGCCATGACTTGTGTATGCCTTTTTAAATCATGGAGATGCAGCATCTCGCCGATTACGATTGCAACCAAAGCAAGAATGATAGCAGTTTTTAGCCAGCCTCGTTTTCTGGATTTAGCAATTTTCTTCGGCTTGAGGGCAGAACATGTTTCTAAAAAATCTGCCGCAACTTCTTCCGGTGTGCCGAATTCCTCTACTAGTGCGGAAATCGAAAGGATTGTGTGCACTTCGGCATAGTCATATAGTTGCTGGCGGAGTCCGTCAATAAAGCCGTCGGATTCTGCTAGATGATAGATCGCTGCTTCAATTTGCTGCAGATATTGTTCAATCTCCTGGTTTGGCGTATACATCAGTCGTCCCTTTCTTTCTCAGTATATACGACGGACTGAACCGCGCGGCTCAGCTTGACATACAGAGATTTTAGTCTGTACAGATGCGAAATTCCTTCTTCTGTGATGCGGTAATACACTCTGACTCGGTTGCTTTCTGAAATGGTTTTTCCAACTTCTTCGACAAAGCCTTGTTCCAGCAGTTTGCTGAGAGTGGTATAAAGGAGGGGCATCTTGTAAATACCGTCTGTGCGCCGCAGACACTCCTGGGTAATTTCATAAGCGTACATTTGCTCCTGCTCTGATAAAAGTGTAAGCACCATCAGGGGAAGGGTAGATTTCTTGAACTGGGCTTCGAAATTATCCAGGACGTCCCTGCCGCCGGCGGCAGCGTTTTTCTTTTTCATAAAAACCCTTTCTGTCCTAAATTCTCCTATATCCTTATTATACCCCAAAAGAAACACAAGTCAATCGTTCATGTAAAAAAATCATCTATAAATGAAATTTTTCCATATATTTTATTGACATATATAAAAAAGCGTGATATTATAATGGCAAGGATATAGATTGAATTTTCGGATAATACGGTTCTTTGGGCAAGGGGACAAAGAGATACAGGGGAGGAGAGATTCTGATGTGAGCTTTTTTACTATACAGCTTTGAACAATTATAAATTGCAATGAAAGGGGTAACTATGAAAAAAAGTGCAGAAAGACTAATTGCCTTATTATTAGTGCTTTGCCTAATGATTGGGACTTCAAATATCACTTTTGCAAACACCGATAGACCTGAAAAAGCTTTAAAAGAAGACGCTAATAATTTTGTGATTAGTGAATATGATTTATATAAAGATTTATCACAAAAAAGTGATTCGGAATTGAAACTTGAAGGTTATAGTGACAAGAACATAAAAGAGCTTCGCGAAAAAAATCCTAAGGCGGAGTTGAAAAAACTATCTGAGAAGAGTATTCTTGAATTAAAAGCGTTAGGATATGATCAAGAAAGGATTAATGCCATATATTCAGTTAAAAATCTTGACGAGAATCAAATTTCTGACGAGGTATTGCGAGTTGTATGGGCAAAAGTGGAATTAACTTTAAGATCATTATCTTATACTACGACTGGAACATTAACAAAAGGAACTACAAATGCTAGATTGATGGCAACCTGGAAATGGGATCTATGTCCAAGCACAACATATATAGATAAACTTGTTTTTTCATGGGGAAAATCATTGGCATCGAAAGATGCGGACATCACTATAAAGCATTATTCGTCGACTGATAGAGTCAAAAAAACAACAAAAGGAACGGTGGCAGAAAAAGATCCTAACCATGGATGTGCCCTTGAAATTAAGTTTGTTGCTGGTCTGAAGAATGGAGGAAATGCGTATATCACTTTATATTCTTCTCAACAGGCATTAAAAAACATAGAGTGCAAAGTAACGTATGGTCATAGTATGGTTACATTAACGCCGAGCGTTAGCTGGAATGGTGCAAGTGTATCTTTTGGAACGTCGACAAAGGACATGGGAAGCAAAACAATCACACTTGAATAGTTGAAAATAAAGCAACATTTAGCTTCTATGGAGGTTAATCCTAAATGAATGTAAAAAAGATTGCCAAGAGTATTTTATTCTCATTTGTAATTATGGTGATACTATATCTGACCATAGTTCCAATCTTGGCGTATTTCTTTGGAGAAGAGTTAGGCGTATTTCTAGCCATTTCTTTCGTACAAATAAGTTTAATGTTATATATGATTATAAAATGATGTCAAAATCTGAGGGTACAAAAATGCTCTGAGGAAATAGCACACCCATAAAGAATTTTTAAGAAAACACAAATTCAAATGATTTCTTTAGACCAATTAGTGCCGGAAGACCATCTTCTTCGAAAAATTGACAAATACGTAGATTTTAACTTTATCTATGACTTGGTGGAAGAAAAATATTCTACACAAACCGGAAGACCCAGCATTGACCCTGTTATGCTAATTAAAATTCCTATCATTCAATATATGTATGGAATTAAAAGTATGCGTCAGACCATCAAAGAAATTGAAGTAAATGTAGCATATCGTTGGTTTCTTGGGCTGGATTTCTACGATAAAGTACCTCATTTTAGTACATTCGGAAAAAACTACAAAAGACGTTTTGAAGGCACTGATTTGTTTGAACAAATCTTCCAGGAAATTCTTTTACAATGTTTAAAATGCAATGTCATCAACACGGATACAATATTTGTAGACGCAACACATATTAAGGCAGCGGCAAATCGAAAAAAAGCGAAGAAGATTTCCATAGCAAAGAAACAAGCTCGCTTTTATGACGAACAGTTGAAAGCAGAAATCAATGCAGACAGGCTCTCACACGGAAAAAAGGAACTGAAAGAAAAAGACGACGATTCCGATTGTGATGGCGGAGATTCCGGTGGACTTTGTGATTCAAATACAGAAGTAGGCCGAGAGCAAAAGCAAAGCACGACAGACCCTGAAAGTGGCTGGTTTCATAAAGGAGAGCACAAAGAAGTCTTTGCATACACAACAGAAACAGCCTGTGATAAAAATGGGTGGATATTAGATTATACAATTCATCCCGGCAATGAGCATGACAGTAAAACCTTTCCTGCGTTATATGAAAAACTGAGAAAGTATGATGCAAAAGTACTTGTAATGGATGCAGGCTACAAGACTCCGGCAATCGCAAAATGGTTAATTGATGATGGTGTAAAACCATTGTTCCCGTACAAAAGGCCAATGACAAAGGCAGGATTTTTAAGAAGTATGAGTATGTATATGAATTGCTATTTGTGCTTGGCAAATCAGATACTGAAGTATACAACAACAAACAGGCAAGGATACAGAGAATACAAAAGCGATGGGAAAAAATGTGCAGACTGTCCATATTTATCCCAATGTACGCAAAGCAAAAATCATGTAAAAGTAGTGACTCGACATATATGGGAAGAGTATATGGAGATTTGCGAAGATATTAGACATAGCCGAAGTATGAAAGATATCTATGGACAAAGGAAAGAAACCATAGAGAGAATCTTTGGAACTACCAAAGAGCACCATGCAATGAGATATACTAATTTAGTAGGGAAAGAGAAAATGTCCATGAAAGTTGGACTAACCTTTGCGTGTCTGAACATGAAAAAATTGGTTAAACTTCTTGAATACAGGAAGCATATGGGGCAGAAAGTCCCTCATCGCACTCCGTTTTTGGTTAAATTGCGTAAAGTGATTTGGGGAAAACATATCTTTTTAGAAGGGATACTATGAGCATAGAAAAAGCTCAAACCTTGCACTGTGGTCTGAGCTTTTATCTACAGTCTGAGAAATAGTGATAATGTGTTGGTTTGGAAACAAAGTAACTTTTATGTGATGAGGAGGAAAAAGATGAAGAAGCGTTTAAACTTTATGCTGATATTTGGACTTGCTGGTATTTTAATTTTTTCTACTACAGTCATGGGATATGCGGCGGATGCGGTACAGTTTGATCAAAATTCACAGATGAAAGATGAAGCGTATTGGAATGAGATTAAGGAATTGAAAGTTAAAGCTGAAAGTTATGTAGACTCTGTGGTTTCACCAGCTAGAGTGGGAGGACATAAAAGTTTAACCATACCTACTAAAAAGCAGATAAATTACTATTATTGCGGACCTGCTTCGCTTCGTATGGTACTGTTGTATCATGGTATTGACCAAACGCAATCGTATATTGCTGGAAAAATAGGAACAACGGAGGCTGGATCAGATGTTGCCCCGATGAGAACTTACTTAAATAGCCAAGTTGGAAGTGGGACATATACTTATGTCAATGTTTCGGAGCTGGCTTTTTCGGATGGGTTAGTATATAGCATTGACAAAAGAAAACCGCTGATTTGTATGATTCAAACAAGTAAACTCGAATATTATAAAGGGCATAAGTCAGTTCATTTTGTTGTTGCAAAAGGCTATGACTGGGATATGAATGGTTCGGCCAGCTACTCGACAGTGACTCTTAACGACCCGAACAATAACAACGATTATTATGGAGAGAGGACTTGCAAATGGACAGAGATGAGCCAGGCGCTTAATGCAAGTAATGGATGGTATATAATGGCAAAATAATTCTTAACAGCATTTCACAATGCTGGGGGAGGAAACATGAAGACCTACCAAAAGGCGGTGACTTTATTACTTCTAATTGTGCTAGTTTTATCCAGCTATGGTTGTAAGGAAACGCTAAATAAGCCTGAAAAGGATATGCTGACCTTGAAGTATAAATTGACAGAGGATGAAGAACTGGAACCCTTTTATGTTTCAGACACAAAAGTATATGCTGCGGTAAATAAACTTGAACCTTCTAGTATGTCAGCACCAAGCTTTGGCGCTACGACGGAGAGATTTATTGTTTATGATCTTCTGGCCGAAAAGGAAGAGACATGTTATGATCTGGGTGAGGATGATGTCTACATCTATCATGCGATGCCATTTGAAAATGGTATTATTTATGCAGTGTATACACCGCTGGGGCCGGAGGCGTCGTTGGATGAAAGGATTCAATGGCACATCAAATATATCTCGGATGAGGGGAGCAAGGTTCTTGACTCCGGTCGCTGCAGCAGTATGTTTGATATGCTGCCCGGATTTACTATGTTAGATGGAGAAGTGTACTATCTGTATGAAGATTTTGATGAAAAAACCGGATATGGTTTCGGAATCAACAAAGCTGATTTGGACAATCCGAAAACCGTGGTGCGGGAAACAGATTACAGCCTCTCGGAAACCGAATTTTACTCCAATGGGACTGATTGGGCGATACATGTTGACGGAAAGCTTTTAATCGGTAATGTGAAGGGAATTTACAGGGAGTACGATTTGCCGGAAAAAATGTCGGACTTTGGAATCTGTAAAGATTACCTGTTCTGCTGCACCACATCAGATGGGAATAAGTGGACAGCAAGGAGCATCTCGTTGGAAACAGGTGAAGAGTATACAGCAGAAATCGGAATGCCTCTTTATCGGATTTGCAGCATGAGCGGGGATGAACTTTCTTGCATAAGCACGGGTTTTAGTATGTATGTTTTTCGTCCAGGCGAGGAATTTGAAATACTACCTGTAGAAGATACACTGGAGATTATTGAAAATAGGGAGTATGTCCGGTATTATCCATATGGTGAAACAAAAACGCTGGCACAGCTTAATGAAACAAAGTTCTGCAGGATAACCTGGTAGCCGCAAGGGTGTGCGGTCAGAAGTGCAAAACCACAGGGAACCAGTTTGGCGAGCCACCGTGCACTAGCCTGCAGATAGCACGTCCTAAACTCGTCAGACTGACGCAAAAACAAAAATTGTGGAAAGTGCACAAAAAAATACAAAAAAGTTGTGAAAAAGCACTTGATTTATCTAAGAACCTGTGTTAGAGTAATAACATCAGAGTTTATGAAAGGAAACAAAAGTTATGAGAAACTTCATCTTTGCAGCTGCATATTACTTTTATTACTTTTTCTTTACTAACAAGGAAGAGTCGGTTGTGCTGCACAGAAAAGTTTTGAGTAATTGCTATAATTAAATCCTAAAATAATGACAAATTACTTGAGAAACTCCGCAGTCTACTGGCTGGCGGAGTTTTTCGCATTTTAAAAAGATTAACCCAACTAGAATAAAAACATAACGGAGGTAAGAAAGAAATGATTACAGTACTGAAGCCGGGCACCGGTGATGAACAGAGAGAGCAGCTGATACAATGGTTTGAAGAGCAGGGTGTGCAGGTGCATTCCTATATCGGAGAAAATCAGATGGCAGTGCTTGGGCTCATCGGTGATACACATGATATTGATGTGGAAATGCTGGAGCTTCTGGACATCGTAGAAAAGGTTGCGCGGATTTCAGATCCGTTTAAAAGTGCAAATAGACAATTTCACCCGGAGGATTCAGTCATCGACGTCATGGGTGCTAAATGCGGCGGCGGACATTTTGCAGTCATTGCAGGTCCTTGCTCTGTAGAAAATCCGGAGCAGATCAAGGAAGTTGCAGAGGGTGTAAAGGCAGCGGGCGCCACCATGCTGCGCGGCGGAGCTTTTAAGCCTAGAACTTCTCCATACGATTTCCAAGGCATGAAAGCAGAAGGTATCGAACTTCTGCTGGAAGCGAAGAAAGCAACAGGTCTTCCAATTGTAACAGAAATTATGAACGCCAACCATCTTCCGCTCTTCGAAGAGGTAGATGTCATTCAGGTCGGCGCTAGAAATATGCAGAACTTTGAACTGTTAAAGGAACTGGGAAAAACCAGAAAGACCATTTTGCTCAAGAGGGGGCTTGCAAATACGATCAAAGAGCTGCTCATGAGTGCAGAGTACATCATGGCAGGCGGAAATGAAAATATCATTCTCTGCGAAAGAGGTGTGAGGACCTTTGAAACCTACACCAGAAATACTCTTGATTTATCGGCAGTACCGGTGCTGCACAATTTGACCCACCTTCCGGTAGTCATCGACCCAAGTCATGCAACCGGTCATGCAAACTTAGTAAAGCCGATGGCACTTGCAGCGACAGCTTGCGGTGCTGACGGACTGATGATAGAGGTTCACAACAATCCGGCGAAAGCTCTTTGCGATGGACCGCAGTCCTTGACACCGGCACAGTTTGCAGATGTGATGGAAACCGTAAATAAAATCAGAGGGGTTATTTAAATGAAAATTGGAATTGTGGGACTGGGGCTCATCGGAGGCTCTCTTGCAAAGGCATATAAGAAAGCCGGTGCAACAGTTTTCGGCTTTGATAAAGATAGACTGATTACTGCCTTTGCAAAGCTGGCAGAAGCCATCGATGATGAACTCAGTGAAGATAGATTTGAAGAATGCGATTTGATATTGGTGGCAATTCCACCGGTACCGGCAGCAGCGTGGCTTTCTGAAAATGCACCGAAGCTGCCAAAGACAGCCCTGGTCATTGACTGTTGCGGAACAAAACGAAATATCTGCGAGGAAGGCTTTAAACTGGCGAAAGAATACGGCTTTACCTATGCAGGAGGTCACCCTATGGCAGGAAATCAGTTCGGCGGCTTTAAAAACAGCAGAGCGGATCTTTATGAAGGTGCTATCTTTGCGCTGGTTCCGCCTGACCACAACGACATTCACTTTATGGAGCGAGCAAAGAAACTGATTTTGCCGGCAGGATTTACAAAGCTTGTTATCACTTCGGCAGAAGAACATGACAAGATGATTGCCTTTACATCGCAGATGGCACACGTGGTATCCAATGCGTTTATCAAAAGTGATACAGCACTGGAAATGGGTGTGGCAGTGTCTGCGGGAAGCTATAGAGACTTTACAAGAGTTGCTTATCTTGACGCGGAGATGTGGACAGAACTGTTTTTAGAAAACAGAGACAACTTGAAATATGAATTAGATGTTCTCATCGCAGAACTTTCCAAATACAGCAAGGCCCTTTCTGATTGTGATGAGCAGGAAATGCTCAGACTTTTGAAAGAGGGCAGAGATAGAAAGGTAGAGGTAGAGAAAAAATGCAGTTAGAGGAGGTTGGCTATCAGGCCAAAACCGTAGTAAAAGGAAACAGCATTGTCGTTGTTACAGACGAAAACGTAGAAAAGCTTTATTTAAATCGATGCATGCAAAGTCTCAAATGCGAAGGCTTTGATGTATATAGCTTTGTGGTTCCTCCGGGAGAGGAATCCAAAAGCGGGATGCAGTATCTGGAACTAATGAATGCACTTGCAGAAATACCGCTGACTAGGACCGATGCCCTGGTAGCACTGGGAGGCGGCGTTGTGGGCGATCTTGCGGGATTCGCAGCGGCTACATATCTGAGAGGCATTCCAGTCATTCAGGTACCTACAACCCTCCTTGCGGCAGTTGACTCTTCCATTGGCGGCAAGACGGCAATCAATATACCTGCTGGTAAAAATCTTGTCGGTGCATTTCACAGACCAGCCCTAATCTTGCGGGATGCGAGCCTTTTGGAGAGCCTGCCGAAAACAATCTACCAAGACGGTATGGCAGAGGTCATTAAGTACGGAGTTTTAGCGGATTCTGATTTGTTCAACCTGCTCTGTGACAAAGCGGCGGCTTCTTCGCAGATGAACGAAATCATCGACCGCTGCGCGGAAATCAAAACCCGCATTGTGGAAGAAGACGAGTTCGATACAGGGGTCAGACAGCTGCTGAACTTCGGCCATACCATTGGTCACGCCATTGAAAAGGCGGCGGATTTTACCGTCAGTCACGGAAAAGCCGTTGCAAAAGGCATGACCATGATTGCAGAGATTTCAAAAAAGCAGGGCTGGTGCAGCGAAGAAACTGCAGACCGCATTGTAGAAATTTTAAATCTCTATGAGTTTGACCTTTCTATTGCGCAATCGAAAGATGTGCTTTATGATATAATGAAGACAGACAAAAAAAGGAAAGGCGGCTATATTGACTTAGTTGTGCCGGAAGAAATCGGCTGTTGCCGTCTTCAGAGAGTAACCATAGAAGAACTGGGAGAAATTTTATGAGGGAGATTACGGCTATTGCCTCAAAGTCTGACGCGCACAGAGCTATGATCTGTGCAGCGTTGTCGCAGCTGACATCGGGCAGAACCTGTCAGATCCACGTAGACAGTGGATCTAAAGATATCGAGGCAACAGCTGCTTGCTTATCTGCATTCCTTGCAGGAGAAGAAACCATGCACTGCGGCGAAAGCGGTTCCACCCTCAGATTTCTATTGCCAGTGATGGGGGCACTGGGACATAGGGCTTCTTTTTACGGGGAAGGACGTCTTCCGGAAAGACCGCTGTCTCCTCTTTATGAAGAGTTGACAGCTCACGGTTGCGTTTTAAGTCCAAAGGGAAGCAGACCACTTGTCATTAGCGGAAAACTTAAGGCAGGAACCTATACCATGCCGGGCAATGTATCCAGCCAATATATCAGCGGACTTTTGTTCGCACTGCCGCTTCTTACGGGAGACAGTAAAATTCTGCTCGAAGGAAAGTTGGAATCACGCGGATATGTGGATATGACTCTGCAGGTAATTAGAAAATTTGGCATACAAATAGAAGAAAGCGATACAGGATTTACAGTTCCCGGCGGTCAAACGTATCAAGCACCGCAAAGTTATGTGGTGGAAGGCGATTGGTCTAACAGCTGCTTTTTCCTAGTGGCAGGCGCGCTGGCAGAAGGCGGTATTTGCGTCAAAGGGCTTTCCCAGCAGTCACTGCAGGGCGATAAGAAGATTCTCGATTTGCTGAAAAATTTTGGCGCAGAGGTTTGCCAGAGAGAAAGTGAAGTCGTTGTAAAGCCAGGAAAACTTAGGGGCATTACCATAGATGCGTCTCAGATTCCCGATATGGTGCCGATACTGGCGGTGTTGGCATGTGCGGCGGAAGGCAGAACCGTCATTGAAAATGCAGGCAGACTGCGAATCAAAGAAAGCGATCGCCTTACCACTGTGTCGCAGGTTTTAAATGGTCTCGGTGCAAAGGTTAAGGAACTTCCGGAAGGTCTTATCATAGAGGGGCTTGCGGGAGAGCAGATGAGTGGCGGAACTGCAGATGGTGCAAATGACCACAGAATCGTCATGATGGCAGCTATTTCCTCGCTTCTTTGCAAAGAGCCGGTTATCATTACCGGTGCGGAGGCGGTAAGCAAGTCCTATCCGGATTTTTTCTGGGATTTAAAGAAACTAGAGCTTGATGGAAACGTCAGGATTTAGAAATAGATCAGTTATTGTTTGTAGGGAGAAAGGAAAAGACATGTCTTCTTCTTATGGAAATCATGTAAAAATTACTATTTTCGGACAGTCCCATTCTGCGGCCATCGGCGTAACCATTGAGGGACTTCCGGCAGGTTTTTCCATCGACATGGAAAAGCTTCAAGTCTTTATGAACCGGCGTGCCCCTGGACGGAGCAAATACAGTACGCCCCGAAAAGAGGCCGATATGCCGGCATTTTTAAGCGGTCTTGTAGGAAATACTACCTGCGGCGCACCGCTGACAGCGATGATAGAAAATACCAATACCAGGTCAGGGGATTACGACAATATCAGAGATATTCCAAGACCAGGTCATGCAGATTATACAGCACACGTAAAATACGGCGGTTTTGAAGATGTCAGCGGAGGCGGGCATTTTTCAGGACGTCTGACTGCGCCTCTTTGCATTGCAGGCGGCATTATGAAGCAGATTCTGGAAAAAGAAGGAATCGAGATTTCCGCTAAAATTAAAGAAATCGGCGGAAACGCCGTGCAGCCTACCAAGGCAATCGAAGAGGCTATGGAGCGAGGCGACTCTGTAGGCGGCATTATCGAATGCACCATCACCGGCGTTCCTGCAGGCGTTGGAGAGCCGATGTTTGACGGACTGGAAAACAAAATTGCCCAGGCGGTCTTCGGAATCCCTGCTGTCAAGGGAATTGAGTTTGGCAGGGGATTTGAGGCGGCAAAAATCTGCGGCAGTGAAAATAACGATGCGTTTTATTTTGAAGGTGATACGGTGAAGACGAAGACCAATAATCACGGCGGTATTCTGGGTGGAATCAGCTCTGGCATGCCAATCGTTTTTCGTGTTGCAGTCAAGCCGACTCCTTCCATATCTACAGAGCAGCACAGTATCAGCTACGAAAAGGGCGAGAATGCGATGCTAAAAGTAGAGGGAAGACACGACCCTTGTATCGTGCCAAGAGCAGTGCCGTGTGTAGAAGCAGCGGCAGCTGTTGCAATTTATGAATTATATCAATATCGATACCGATACTATGAGAAATAAAGGAGATTGAAAAAAATGAGTATGGACGACTATAGAAGCAAAATTGATGCGATTGACGAAGAAATCGTAAAAAAACTGGAAGAGCGAATGAGAGTGGCGGAAGAAATCGCACGTTACAAGAAAAATAATGAACTTCCGGTGCTGGATGCTATGAGAGAAAGAGAAAAAATTGACAAACTTACAGATTTAGCCTCAGAAGATATGGCATCTTACACCAGAGTGTTATATAATACAATTATGGAGATGAGCAAAGATCACCAGAGAAAGATTACCCAGAAGGAATCACCTCTGGCAAAATCTATCGCTGATGCACTGGAAAACACACCTAAGGTATTTCCTGCAAAGGCCAGCGTAGCTTGCCAGGGAGTGACCGGCGCTTATTCTCAGGAGGCCTGCGAGAGACTGTTTAAAATGCCGAAGATTATGTATGTGAAGAATTTCAACGGTGTATTTGCAGCTATCGATAAGGGGCTGTGCCAGTACGGCATTCTGCCTGTCGAAAACAGTACGGCAGGTTCAGTGAACCAGATTTACGATTTGATGATGAAGTACAACTTCTACATTGTCAGAAGTATCAAGCTGAAGATCGACCATAGTCTTTTAGCCAAGAGAGGAACAAAGAAAGAGGACATCAAGGAGATTTTTTCTCATGAACAGGCAATTATGCAGTGTGATGACTATCTGAAACATTTCCCTCACGCAAAGATTACCATTTGCGAAAATACTGCAGAAGCGGCTAAGATGGTAGCCGAATCCGACAGAACGGACGTTGCTGCGCTGGCGGCCTATGAGTGTGGACAGCTTTACAGCTTGGAGTGTCTGGAAGAAGGAGTACAGGATAATGGAAACAACTATACCAGATTTATCTGCATCAGCAAGAATTTAGAGATTTATCCCGGCGCTGACAAGACGAGTCTGAAACTGGTGGTTTCCCATAAACCGGGTTCTTTGTACAATGTACTGGCTAGATTTAATGCACTTGGTATTCAGATTTTTAAACTGGAGAGTCGTCCGATTCCAGAAAGAGATTTCGACTACATGTTCTATTTTGACATCGTATCCGAGGTTTACTCTGAGGAATTTGTCAGACTGATGAACCAGCTTGAAGATCTGACACAGGAGTTCAAGTACTTAGGAAGTTATATGGAGATTTAACATGAAAAAATTTGGACTGATTGGCGGAAAGCTGGGGCACAGCTATTCGCCGCTGATTCACAGTAAGTTTGGGGACTATACCTTTGAACTTTGCGAGACGAAACCAGAGGATTTGGAAAACATGCTGCATGATGAAAGCTACGGCGGCTTCAATGTGACTATTCCGTATAAGAAAGTAGCCATGGAGATGTGCGATGAACTTTCCGATACGGCAAAAGCCGTCGGTTGTGTCAACACAGTGATCCGAGATGAAGAAGGAAGACTGCATGGCTATAATACAGACTATTTTGGGTTCAAGTATATGCTTGAAAAGAACAAAATCGAAGTGAAAGGCATGAAGTGTCTGGTTCTTGGAAGCGGCGGGGCGTCTCTGACCGCAAGAGCAGTCCTAAAGGATTTGAACGCTGCTGAAATTCTCATAATTTCACGCAGTGGTGAACATAATTATGAGAATATCAGTCAGCATTTTGATGCGGAAATTATTGTCAACACAACGCCTGTAGGAATGTATCCGAACAACGGGAAATCACCGGTCAACTTAGATGATTTTAAAAACTGCTGCGGTGTTGTGGATGTGATATATAACCCTAACAGAACCAAGCTGGTGCTGGACGCCATAGAGAAATCTATTCCGGCAACCGGCGGGCTGGAAATGCTGGTAGCGCAGGGAAAGCAGGCCAGCGAGCTGTTCCAGCATAAAGAAATTGAAGACGAAGAAATCGACAGCGCGATTGATGAAGTTCGCAGCGAGACGATGAATATGATTCTAATCGGCATGCCGGGCGCAGGAAAGACCCTGATTGGCGGCGAAATCGCGAATAGAATGGGGCGTAAATTCGTGGATATCGATGATATGATTGTCGAACACGAAGGCATGTCTATTCCGGAAATTTTTGACCAGAAAGGCGAAGCATATTTCCGAAAGGTGGAAACTGAAATGCTGGAAAAGGCCTGTGTGCAGACCGGTCTTGTCATTGCGACCGGCGGCGGTGTTGTCAAGAAAAAAGTCAACTACAACATTTTGAAACAAAACGGAATCGTGATTTGGATTAAGCGCGACCTTGATAAATTGGAAACCGAAGGGAGACCTCTTTCGAAATCCATGCCGCTTGCGCAGATGTATGAGGAGCGAAAGGACGCTTATTCCTACTGGAGCGATTTTTACATCAATAATAATGAGGAGAGAGAATGATGAAGATTCTGGTAATCAATGGACCCAACATCAATATGCTGGGAATCAGAGAGCCGGAAATTTACGGAAAAGCGACTTACTCCGATTTGGTGGAATATGTTGAAAAGGCGGCTTCCCGGCTCAACGTGGAAGTCGCTTTTTTTCAGTCCAATCATGAAGGCTCCATGGTGGATGCTATTCAGGAGGCTTACGGTAAATTTGACGGCATTGTAATCAATCCGGCGGCGTACACCCACACCAGTGTGGCGCTGTTGGACGCCCTGAAGTCTGTAGGCATACCTGCTGTGGAGGTACACATTTCCGATGTGCGTCAGCGGGAGGATTTCAGGCAGGTGTCCTTTGTCAGGGCTGCCTGTGTTGCGACGGTCATGGGCAAGGGTTTTGACGGCTACGTAGAGGCTATGGAGGTACTGCGTGGAAAACAAAAAGAAAGTTAAGGCAAAGCTAGTGTCGACGCTGCCTTATATCGTTGGTATGATTTGCGGCGGCCTTTTGGGATATTTTGGCATGGAGATCTTTAGTGGTCATGGACTGGAGATTCCGCTTTTGATACTCAGCTTTGCAGTGATTGTGTATGTGCTTATCATCACTCACGAAGCGGGGCATCTGGTCTGCGGGCTGCTTTCTGGCTATAAGTTCGTATCTTTTCGGATCGGCAGTCTTATCTTTGTCAAGCAAGAGGACAAAATCCTTCGCAAAAAGTTCAGTATTCCGGGAACCGGCGGTCAGTGTCTTTTGGATCCTCCTGACAAGGACGAGGATGGAGGATATCCGGCTGTTTTATACAATTTAGGCGGCGGTCTTTCCAATCTGTTGTTCAGTGCAGCAGGATTTATAGGTATGTCGCTGTGCCCACAGGAAACGACTGGGCGTATGATATGTTTGATACTGGGATTGATGGGGCTTTACTTTGCAGTAACCAATCTGGTTCCCCTAAAGGTGGGCGGTATTGCTAACGACGGCTATAATATCAAGACATTTCGCAGCGATAAAGAAAGTGCAGATGCGTTTTGGCGACAGATGAGGATTAATAAGCTGCAGCAGACGGACGGCAAGCGGCTTGCTGAAATGCCGGAAGAATATTTTGTAGTGCCGGAAGGGGATTTTTCGGGTAATCCTCTGGTAGAGGCCATTGCTTTCGCAGAAATGCAAAGGCGCATGGATGAGGGAAGATTTGATGAGGCACAGGCGGCAGGATACAAGTTATTCAGTTCACCAAAACTGCTGCCCTTCTATAAGAATTTTGTTCAAATGGAACTTCTTTTTTTTGAGCTCATCGGCCAATGTAGGAAAGAAGAAGTGGACAGGCTGTATACGAAACAGCTGAAAAAGTTTATGAAGTCAATAAAGGGGTATCCAAATACCCAAAGGACGCTTTATGCCTATGCAGTTCGGTTCAGCAAAGATGAAGAGGCGGCAAAGAAGGCGAAAGCGAATTTTGAGAAAGTCCTGAAGACTTACCCGACGCCGGGTGAAATCAGGACAGAACAGAAACTGATGGAGGTTGTGTAGATGAAAGTATATTGTTATCCAAAATGTTCCACCTGCAAGAAAGCTCTCGCGTGGCTTGATGAAAATGGTGCAGAGTATGAACTCTTTGATATTAAGACGCAGAATCCAGATTCGCAGCAGATTCGCAGCTGGTATGAGATGAGCGGTCTTCCGCTGAAAAAGTTTTTCAATACCAGTGGGATGATCTACAGGGAGATGGAACTTTCGAAAAAATTGCCGAATATGAGTGAAGAGGAGCAGATTATCCTGCTTGCCAGCGATGGTATGCTGGTAAAGCGTCCCCTTGTAATTGGAGAAAATTATGTGCTCACAGGCTTTAAGGAAGCGGAATGGGCAGAAAAGATACTTAAGTAATGATTGGAGGGTAAAAATGGATAGGGCACAGCAACTGCGGGAAATCAGGGAAGCGATTGATACAGGCAGACTGACTCTGCAGTACTTAAATCGCGCAAGAGATGAACTGAGTGCAGCCTCCGGCTTTGGAATTGCTGATATGTTGGGCTTTGACCTGATTGGAGGAATCGGCAAACACATGAAGATGGGGAGTGCAAAGCGGGAATTGGAATCAGCAAAACGGCAGGTAATGGTCTTTCAGAGAGAATTGAAAGACGTCAGTGGAATATTGGATTTCCAGATTGATATTGGAGGATTTCTAACTTTTGCCGATTTTTTCTTCGACGGAATTTTGGCAGATGTGTTTGTCCAGTCTAAGATCAGCCAGGCGAAGGAGCAGGTGGATCAGGCGATTTGGCAAGTGAACAGAATTATAGAGGATTTGCTGCGCATGGAGCAACAGGCTCTGTAAAAGGACATCAGGGGGACATATGATGGTATATTTGAAAAACTTCAAACTGCCGGAAATGATAGCGGAAGAACTTTTTCTTAACGATATAAGGCAGACTTGTTATGACAGTTTTTACCCCTTTGGCATTTTTCCGCAGAAGGGGTTTTCTGCTGTAGATTTTGAACCGATTACCATATTTTATGGCAGCAATGGTTCGGGTAAGACGACCTTGCTCAATGTTATCGCTGAAGCCATAGGCGCACAGCGCAGCGCACCTTATAACAATAGCAGTTTTTTTGCGGATTTTTCCAGAATGTGTCAAGCAGAGTGGGAGTCTTACTATCAGGACAGCACCATTATCACCAGTGATGATGTTTTTGACTATCTCTTTGATCTGCGAGCCCTTAACCATGGTGTGGACACAAAACGAGAAGATCTGATGGAGGCATACAGACAGCTGCGGTGTGAGAAATTTCAGCTGAAAAGTCTTGACGACTATGAGAAACTGAAACAGGTTAATTCCGCTCGGAGAAATACAAAGTCGGAGTTTATCAGGCAGAATATGCCGGGAAATGCCCGTGGGCGTTCCAATGGAGAAAGTGCATTTATGTACTTTACAGAAAAGATAGAGGCAAACCAAATTTATCTTTTGGACGAGCCAGAAAACAGTTTGTCGGCAGCATATCAGCAGGAACTGACTGGATTTATTGAAGATTCAGCCAGGTTCTTTAATTGTCAGTTTATTATAGCGAGCCATTCGCCCTTTATTTTGGCGACCAAACAGAGCAAGATCTATGATCTTGATGCTCTGCCAGTTACTGAGCGCAGATGGACTGAACTTGAGAATGTACGCAGATATTTCGAGTTTTTTAAGTCCCATGAAGAAGAGCTATTAGCAGAAACTTGACAACGACTTCCTGCGGGTGTAGAATAAAAATGATTTTTGATGAAAAAGAATGAAGCGAAGGAAGAGTTTGATATAGCGCTCCATCGCTTCTTACCATTCAAAAGTCTATTAACTTAAGAAAGAAGTAAGAACTTACCAAAACGAAAAAGGGAGGCAAACCAAATGAAACATTACAACAAGAAGCTTTTAGCTCGCATGTTGTGTCTGTTTTTCGTTTTCTCAGCATTCGGTGGTGGCTTGCTTTCTTCCGGAAAATGGCTGGGGGGGGGGTCAGTCCTATGCGACTGAGGCACCTTTAACTGAAGCCGAGCACGAAGTGCAGCCGGAAGGCAGTGAAATACCGGATGAAAATGTTGATGCAGAGGGCGGCATTGTAGATGGCGCCGATGTTGACGTTGACAAAGAAACGGAAGATGTAGATGTGGCAGAAGTGGGTGAAGAGGAAGAAAATCAGACTGAGAGCGGTAAACGCATGGTTGCATTTTCTGATGACGGCATTGATCCACAGTCAAATGACACTGGTGCATTTAATGTAACCGGCGGTACATATGGCGTGGATTATGAGTATAAAGAAACTGTATATAATACGCAGGGATATGGAAATGCAGAAAACACTGCTGATCAGTATGTGCCTACAGTAGGTAGTGTAGTGCCGCGAACATTTCAGGCACTTGTTATTAAAAAAGGCACACCATTGACGATATCCACTAGTGGTACGTCAAATGCAGGGATTTTTATTGAGGCAGGTGTGCATGCGGATTTAACCTTTGCAGGTGTAGATATTAATGCATACTATCCGGTAAATATCGTGACAAATAAAGAGGATTTGAGTAATCCGACTTCTTTGCATTTGACCCTTGCCGATGGCAGTACGAATAGGCTCACTTGTAATAATAGCAATGGAAATATTCAGTCTCCGGGTATTCGCTGCGGAGAAGGTTCTAAATTGACCATTGACGATAGTCGTAGAAATGTAGATCAGAATGGACAATTTGTAGCGCCGAAAGATGGCAAAGTATCCAGAGATGCAGTTCTTGCTGATGGCACTGTGGTTAAGGCAGGCGATCGATTGACAATGCTGGATAGTGCCAATCCAGGTACTTTAGAAGTCAACGGCGGCCTTCGCGCATCAGCAATTGGAGGCGGTCCGATTGAAAACAGTGGAGATATGACCTTTAACGGCGGCGAGATTAAAGCATATGCCAACGGTCCGACAGAAAGCCGATATGGAGCGGGATGCGGCATCGGCGGCGGGCATGCCGGTGGTAGTACAGTGACTACGTTTAACGGCGGAGACATTGATGCAAAGGGTTCTTTTCATGGCGCGGGCGTTGGTGGCGGCTGCACCTATATAGGTGGGATGTCCAATGGAGCAGAAACCACCTATGCGTTTACAGATGCGATTTTATGTGAAACACCGAAGAGTACCATTGCTGGTGATATCAATATCAACGGTGGATTCCTCAAATCGGAGGGATTTGAGCATAGTAATGCGTTTGGTCAGGGATGCTCTGGAACCAATACTGGCAAGACCATTACGATTACTGGGGGCACATTGTTGCCGAAATCGCAGGCAGGCTGGTATGATATCGGTGGAGCAGGCGGTGACGTGGTTGTTACCGGCGGTTCGATTCGATTATCTGCACCGGGAAAATTCCAATGTAATGGTGGTACGGCTTATGGAGACTTAACGAAGAAAACAAGGGTCTTTGTAACAACTGTGAACTTATCTGGCGAAAAGATTAAGCACGAAATGGCAGATGGTACGACAAAGGAAGAGCTTATCGAAAATCATGCGATTACAGATTGGGAGTTATCGATTGGTGGTCAAAAATACGAATATGGTGCACCGTCTTTCTTTGATAACGGCAAACTATATCTATGGCTCCCATACGAATTTCAGGGAAAACCGGTTGCAGGGCAGGAAGTAAAAGTAAGCTTGAAGCCTGTAACAGTAGATGAAAATGGTAATGAAATCGTAATGGAGATAGAACCGCTTTTCATTAGTTCCGTTAAACCTACGGAGGATCCTAATGCAGCAGCACCTTTGAAACGATATGTAGACTTTGAATTGCCAGATGAATATAGTCAGGAGAAGATGACCAAAGATTACGATGGCTTACCGTTTAATGCCATTGACGTATCAACGATTGAAAACGAAATCACAGATGCTTCTGGTAATGTCATCGATACGAAGATCGGACTTTATACCGGAGAAATAGACAATAAATATTTAGATAATCCTTCAAAGGTGTCGTATAAGGCGCAGCGTTATGATAAACAGAATGGGAAACCGATTGAGCAAGAACAGCTGCTTGGAAATAAGCTGCCGGAAGACGCAGGTATTTTGAAATTTACGATGACCTCGACCCAATATTCTGACGGTACGCTTGCAGGCTATGAGAACTTTGCACAAAGTTACTGGGGGCATCGTGCAACAGGCTGGGCAATTATCAATAAGATTCCATCAGAAATTGCAGACGCGACTTATGATATCGAATATGGAGAAGACCCGGCTACCCATGAAACCATTGTAACGAAGATGACCTTTAAAGCCAAGGCAAAACAGGGGGCAGCAAAGAGAAAACCTACCTGCAAAGCGCCAGATGGATATATTCAGTTTTATGTCAACGGTGTAAAAGTTGGAGAGCCGATTAAAGCGAATGCAAAAACAGCAACGGAAGAAATCAACGGAGAAGAGTATGCATATGGCGTGATTGATAAAGTGATTTCTTTTAATACAGGTGCTTATCCAGCTATTCCGAAACTGGAATCCGGCAAGTTTGTAGTAGAAGCAAAATATACAGAAGGTTATAACTACGAAGAATCTTATTCTCTTGTCAAACCGGAAGAAAAGCCGGGTACACCAGGTGGCTCTGATACAGATGAGCCGACCAACTTCCCATTTGTAAATCCGCCAACTCCAGTGATTCCAAGTGCTGGCAGTGACCCGGATCATCCGGATGAAGAGCCGAAGGGAACTATCCTGGAGCCAGGTGAGATCGAGAGAATCGAAGACGATGGTGATATTTTTAGATTGCATGGAAAAGTCAATGACAAAGTAAACCGGAAGACGGAAAAAGGTAAGACCGTTTTGAAGACTGAGTTGGTAAAATTTTTCAACGATAGGTATGTATTTATCGGCATTGACGGGCGTTTGCTGAAAGATGAAAAAGGAAATCCTTTAAAAGTTGCAGACGTTACAATTAGGGATGCAGATGGCAATGAAATTCAAGAGATTGATTTGTCTAAGCCTGGGAAATATGTAGTTACTACAACTGTTACCGATGCACAGGGAAACAAGACGACGATTAATCTGGCGTACAATGTAATAAAGCCGATTATTCAGGATCCTGATCTTAATAAGGATACCAATGACGATGGAATTCCAGACATCAATATTGATACGGATGACGATGGACTCCCTGATATTAACATTGATACCGATGGCGATGATAAGCCGGATATCAATATTGATACCGATGATGATGGTAAACCGGACGTCGACATTGATACCGATGGAGACGGCAAACCAGATATCAATAAAGACACCGATGGAGATGGCAAACCGGATGTAGATATTGACACCAACGGAGACGGCAAACCGGATATCAATAAAGATACTGACGGAGACGGCAAACCGGATTTAGACATCGACACCAACGGAGATGGCAAACCGGATGTGAACGTTGATACCGATGGCGATGGAAAGCCAGATATTAACAAAGATACCGATGGAGACGGTAAACCGGATTTGGATATTGACACCAACGGAGATGGTAAACCGGATGTAAATGTAGATACCAATGGCGATGGAAAGCCAGACATTAACATCGATAAGGATGGGGACGGAAAGCCAGACATCAACATCGATAAAGATGGAGACGGAAAGCCAGACATCAACATTGATAAAGATGGGGACGGCAAACCGGACATTAACATCGATAAGGATGGAGACGGAAAGCCAGACATCAACATCGATAAAGATGGAGACGGAAAGCCAGACATCAACATCGATAAGGATGGAGATGGCAAACCGGATATCAACATTGACACCAATGGAGATGGCAAACCGGATATCAACATCGATATTGATGGAGACGGTATTCCAGATATCAACATTGACACCGATGGAGATGGCATCCCAGATTTGAACGTGGATACGGATGGAGATGGTAAACCGGATGTCAATATCGACACTGATGGAGATGGCAAGCCAGATAAAAATATCAAATCTCCAGAAGATATTAAGAACATTATCAAGGAACAGAATCCTGAAACAGACGAGCTACCTTGGTGGATTCCAAGAACTGGAGATACAGCTAATATGCTGCTCTGGGTTGCAGGACTTGCTGCTGCAGTGCTGGCACTTTGCGGCATGGTATTTGGAATCAGAAGAAAAAACGGTGTAAAATAAATCATTTATAACCTAAAGCTGCTGCACAGAAGTTGTGCGGCAGCTTTTTAAATGAAGAAAAACTACTTGACCTGTCGTAGTAGTTGTGCTATGATTGGAACATAAAAGTACTACGACAGACGTAATACTGGAAAGGAGGTCTGCCAGGTGATTAGCAGTGATGTGATTCGGGGCTATAATGATACCATGATTTTGTATCTTTTACGAGAGGCACCCTCTTATGGCTATGAGATTTCCAAACGGATTAAGGAACTGACCGAGGAGAAATATATTATCAAAGAAACTACCCTTTATTCGGCATTTACCAGGCTTGAGAGGAACGGCTATGTAGAAGTTTTTGCAGGAAACAGCGCTAGCGGAGGAAAGCCCCGCACCTACTACCGCATTACAGAAGAAGGCAGAGCTTATTACAACGAAAAATGTCGGGAATGGCAGGTTACTAAAGAGGTTGTGGAGAAATTTATAATAGAGGAGGATGTGTAGTGGAAATTATTTTGAATTATTTAGAGAGCATGTTTGCTGAACTTGCGGATACAGGTGAAGTCAGAAGGGTAAAGCAAGAAATGGCTTTTATGATGGAGGAAAAATATACAGCATTGAAAGCTGAAGGTAAAAGTGAAAATGAAGCGATAGGCACAGTTATTGCAGAATTTGGCAGTGTAGATGAGCTGATTTGTGAGCTGGGCATTGATAAAAGCAAGAAGTCGCAGGAAAGTTGTTATTCGCATACTGAGGGAACATTTTCCGGGCGCAGAGTAACGAAAGAGGAGTGCAGAACTTATATTGCTTCCATGGAACGCTTGTCTCAGGGAATCGGGGCAGGAGTTATGCTAATCTTAGTATCTCTGATTTTTCCTGTCATGGGAGAAGAAATTTTCGGAGAGGAAAGAGGCAGCGCGCTGGGTGTGGTACTGATGTTTGTTCTGATTGCGGCTGCCGTAGTGCTGTTTATTATAAATGGTGTAGCTATGAGCAGGTTTGATTATCTGAAGAAAGAGAACCTTTCCTTAGATGAAAGTGCGATTCGTATGCTGGAGGATATGCAGCAGAAAGACAGACCGCAGTTTGCATCGAAAATTGCTGTCGGCGTACTCCTCTGTATTCTTTCTGTGATTCCGGTAATTCTCAACGAGTCGGTGCTTCACTTAGCAGAGAATATTCCGCCGTGCATTTTGTTTGTTATGGTTGGCAGCGGTGTTTACCTGCTTATTACTACAGGCGTTCCTTATGGCTGCTATAATGTGCTGATGCAGAGAGAAGACTATTCGCCGCAAATGAAAAAAGGGATGCGAAAAGGGGAGGACTTTGCAAACAGAATCGGCGGAATTTACTGGCCGTGTATTGTACTGATTTATCTAGTCTATAGTCTTCTCACCCACGATTGGGGCAGAAGCTGGATTATATGGCCGGCGGCGGGACTGTTTTTTGTAGTCATTATAGCTACTTACAGTGCTTTTTGTTCTGGCAAGGATAAGGACTTCTAAAAAGGCGACCATAGGGAGCACAGATGGAACAGGCTGCAAAAAAGAGAAGCAGCAGAATCAGTACGGTGCCAGAAAGGAGCCTGATGGAAACCTTTCCTAAAAACTCCAGAGTCATGAGAGCGTGGGAGGAACTAAAGGCGATTACCACAGAAGCTGCAAAGATGCCGATATCTGCAGGAAGAAAATTTCTGCCACAGATGGCGGTATAGCTGTAAAAACATAATACGATGAATACGATCCCTGCAAGAAGCCCTATGGTTTTAGCAGGGATAAAATTTTGCGTAAACTGACCGTAATGAACGTACTCATTGAGGCTCCAAAGCAGAAACGGAGTCAGCAAAAGCTTTAAATGTTCGAAGACGCTTTCGTTTGTTGGAGCAAGAAAGGAAATCAGCAGACTGCGACCGGACCACTCATAGGTAAAGTGGAGAAGTACACCCAGTCCGAAGGTAAAAAATATCCCGTAAATTTCAATCAAAATCAGTCACCTCTTTTTTATTATGTAGGAAATATCCATTTTTCGATATTTCCGGAATATCAAGAAAGTCTACCTATGGATAGAATCGGCGCAGCCGACTTTCTTATTATATATTTGATTTTATGCTGGGATTGGTATAAAATAGAAGGCAAATATGTTTATTAAAGGAGTGAAATTATGTCGGAGTATAAATTCAATACAAGCTGTATTCACAGCGGATATAAGGCAGAGAGTGGGAAACCGCAAGTATTGCCGATTGTCCAGAATAGCACTTACAGATACTATGATGCAGAAGATGTGGCTAAGCTTTTTGATTTAGAAAGTGCAGACTTTATGTATACCAGACTGGGAAGTCCAACCGTTAATGCGCTGGAAGAAAAGATGGCAGCGCTGGAGGGTGGAACCGCGGGTATTGCAACTAGTGCAGGACAGGCTGCAAACCTGATTACCATGCTGAATATTTGTGAAGCAGGCGATCATATTATCGCATGCGGAAATATTTATGGAGGCACATTTAACCTGTTTAACGTTACTTTGAGAAAGATGGGGATTGAAACTACTTTCATCGATTACAACCTTTCCAAGGAAGAAATCGTAGCACAGGCAAAGCCTAATACTAAGGCAATTTTTGGCGAATCTTTAGGAAATCCTGCATTGACCGTTCTAGATATTGAAAAGTTTGCTGAGGCTGCTGGCGAGGTTGGCGTGCCTCTCGTGGTGGATAATACTCTGGCATCTCCATACCTGTGTCAGCCATTGAAGCATGGTGCAAATTTTGTAACCCACTCTACAACCAAGTGGGCAGACGGACATGCAACCAGTGTAGGGGGCATGGTAATTGAAGGCGGTAATTTCGACTGGAATAAATATGCAGACAAGTATCCTGGCATGGTAGAACCGGATGAGAGCTATCACGGTTTGAAATACTTTGAGAAGTTTGGAAATCAGGCATTTTGTGTAAAGCTGAGAGCGCAGATGCTTAGAGATTTGGGCTGCACTATGGCACCTATGAATGCGTTTCTTACCTTCCAGGGACTGGATACTCTGCATCTTCGAATGGACAGACACAGCAGCAACGCTTTAGCTCTGGCACAGTTCCTTAAGAATCATCCAATGGTTGATTGGGTGAAATATCCGGGGCTGCCTGGTGATGAGGATTATGAAAGAGCACAGAAATATTTGCCAAAAGGTGCCAGCGGCGTACTTGCTTTTGGCGCAAAGGGCGGCAAGGCCGGCGGTGAAGAGGTGTTGAAAAATTTAAAACTGGCAAGTATCGTGGTGCATGTAGGCGATATTAGAACCAGTGTGCTGCATCCTGCGTCCACGACCCACAGACAGCTTAGCGAAGAAGATCAGCTGGCTGGCGGTATCAAACCAGAGCTGATTCGTGTATCTGTAGGCTGCGAAGATATCGAGGATATCATTGCAGACTTTGATCAGGCGTTGAATGCACTGAAATAATGTTGACAGCTGACGGGCTTTAGTACCGAATATTGATTTTTGAAAAAAAGGTATCAAAAGTGTGATAAAAATTCAAGTGAATCTTAAAAATAGCGGCAAATTGTCGCTATTTTTTTGTGAAGAAGGGTAGCAATTTGTCTGGATATAGGATATAATGGATAAAATGTAATAATTTGTAACATAGCTTGAGCAAATTGTGAAATTTTGTTGTGATTTTGGCTAAAGAATTAGTACCTTATTTCAAAAAATCTTAAATAGGTACGAAAGGACAATATGGAAGACATTAGAGGAATCATTGAAAATGAAAAACGTCTGCAGGAAATGCAGAAACAGACTTTTGAGCATCGACTACGTAAGCTGCCGAAGGGAAAGCTGGTAATGAAAAATGGCTACTACTATAAGAGAGACTATAATGCTAATGGGAGAGAGGAATTTTATATCCCAGGCAGCAAGCAGCTTTTAATTGACCAGTTAAAGGAGCGAGGCTACCTTGAGAAAAGCATTAGACAGATTGAGACGAATCTTTTAGCAATGGAGCGCTTACTTGAAAAATATCAGAATTATGATCCGCTTTCAGTTTTGCCTAAGTTAGGTAAAGCATATCAGATGCTGCCGGAGGAATGTTATGCTCTGTGCGGAATATCATCTCCGGAAAACTTTGAGAATGAAAATCAGGAAAGAAACTTCTATTTGCAGGAACATTTGAAAATGACAACAATCAAGGGTCATAAGGTCAGGTCGAAGTCCGAATTGGATATAGCTAATCAGCTGTTTTTGAATCAGATTACTTATCGCTATGAGCCACAGATTCTGATTGGTGGGAAAGTTTTTTATCCAGATTTTGAGATTTTGAAAGTACCAGAACAGAAAATATTTTATTGGGAGCATTTAGGTATGATGGGTCAGCCGGAATACCGTGAACATGCAGAGTACAAACTTGAAGAGTATCGTAAGGCGGGAATCGTGCCATGGAAAAATCTTATAATTACGTATGATGATGAGAACGGCGGATTGGACTCGAAAACTATATCAAAAATTATAGACGTTTTTTTGAAATCATAGTAAAATAGAAGCAATAAGGAGGTAGCAGCATGGACTATCAGCGGGCATAAAAAGATCGGATGGAGGCATATTATCAGATTACTGCTTCCTATCGTGCAACTACGATACACGCTGCAAAGGCGGCAAGAGGACCGGAGCTATGTGCGGGCAGGTGCAGCTTGAGAACTGAAAAAACTAGAAGCCGCATATAAAGAGTACTTCGCAGACGATTTTGCCTGTCAGTAAAGAAATCATAAGACTTCCTAGCCAGATACATATGGCACCGGGAAGTCTTTGTTGTTTTACCAGAAGGACTGCGGAGTTAAAGCAAGGCACAGAAAAGGTCATCATTACCACGCAGCTCAAAAGCTGGGCAGCGCTGAATATGCCGCTTCCTGCAAGGGAGAGTAAAGATGCTGCACCGAAATCCCGTTTTAGAATGTTTAAAAGCAGCAAAGATGCAGCTTCGGAAGGCAAGTGAAACACATTCTCAAGTATTGGTGCACAGAGAGAAGATAATGCATCTAAGGTGCCGAAGTAAAGAAGAATACTGATAATAACACTGCCAGCGCAGAATGCTGGTGCGGTATCAGATACTGATCGAAAGGCTTCTCTTAGGATTTGCAGAATAGAAAAGTTTCCGTTTGCGCTTTCCGGCTTTACCATGGTATCTGTCAGTGGAAACAGCATCCCCAGCCCTAAGTATAAAACCCCGGCGAACAGAACAAAAAACAGAAAAAACACTAAAAAGACTCGTAAGGTAACCATGGATGCAAAGGCGGCAAGGAGGGTAAGCTGGGCAGAACATGGAACCAGCAAAATGAGGATCAGTGCCATGCGGCTGCGGCTTTTGGAATCGGTCAATGGTGTCAGCGCAGCTAAGGCACAAGTGGTGCAGCCCAGTCCTATAAATCCGTAGAAAAGTTGATTGATCAGAGGAGAAGTGGTTTTAAGAAATGGGATTTTGGGGAGAATCTGTCCTAGTATTCCAAGAAATACCATGACGGGAAATAGAACTAGAAGCAGATATCTGGGGGTGAGGGTGAAAAGTCCGAATTCACCGAAAAAAATACAGTCTAAAAGTGATAGGAGATTACACATTTCTACTTTTGAATCCTTTCAAAAAATGGTATACTATATATGTATGAGTAAAAGAAACTTTAATGAAAGAAAGAGGTAAGGCAAAATGATGGATATCGCATTGGTGATACTGGGCGTTATCATTCTGATCCTTCTCATTGCAGTGCTGGGCAAGTTTTCGGCGGTGCAGAAAGAAATCAAGGAATCCAGAGTGGAGACCATTCAATACATAAATAATTCTTTTAAGAACTTTGGGGATATGGTGAGTGGAAATCAGAAAGAGGTAACTCAAATGCAGGACAAGCGTCTTGCGGAGCTGAGTGAGAGATTTCGCTATATGACCATGGAAAATGAGCAGAAGCTGGAAAATATTCGCAGCACCATGTCGCAGAAAATTGGTGAGCTTACGGAAGATAATAACAAGCAACTTGAGCAAATGCGCCAGACTGTAGATGAGAAGCTGCAGAAAACTTTAGAGGATCGCATTGGGCAGTCCTTTAAGCTGGTCAGCGAGAGACTGGAGCAGGTTTATAAAGGTCTCGGCGAAATGCAGACTCTGGCAACGGGGGTAGGCGATTTGAAGAAGGTTCTTTCCAATGTAAAGACTAGAGGAATTCTCGGTGAAATTCAGCTGGGAGCCATTTTGGAACAGATATTGTCACCTGATCAGTATGAGGAAAATGTGACGACCAGAAGCACTGGCTCTGAGCGTGTCGAATATGCAGTGAAGCTGCCGGGTGAGGACGATAGAACTGTTTACCTCCCTATCGATGCAAAATTTCCTGCAGATGCATATGCAAAGCTGGTTGACGCATATGATGAGGGAGACAGTGCAGCCATCGAAGCAGCAGGAAAGAACTTGGAACGTATTATCAAATCCGAAGCAAAGGATATTCGTGATAAATACGTAGAACCGCCAAATACAACGGACTTTGGCATTATGTTCCTGCCTTTTGAGGGACTTTATGCGGAAGTGGTGCGGCGCGGACTTGTGGAGACGCTGCAGAGAGACTATAAGGTCAATATCGCAGGTCCGACTACCATGGCAGCGCTGCTCAACAGTCTGCAGATGGGCTTTAAGACTTTGGCAATCCAGAAACATTCCAGTGAGGTATGGGATATTTTGGGTGCTGTAAAAAATGAATTTGAAAAATTTGAAAGCGTTCTTGCGGCAGCGCAGAAAAAAATCAATCAGGCAAACGACGATCTTGACAAGCTGGTGGGCACTCGCTCGCGGATGATTCGCAGCAAGCTGCGCAAGGTGACGACCTTAAACGACGATGAATCTGCAGTTTTGCTTGATTTAGAGGAGAAATAAAAGGTGAAGATATTTGCAATTGCTGATTTACATTTGTCCATGGATGCACGCATTGAAAAACCGATGGATATTTTTGGAAGCAGATGGCAAAACCATGCAGAAAATGTGGCGAACCACTGGAATCGTCTTGTTACAAGAGAAGATGTGGTAATTCTACCGGGAGATATTTCCTGGGGACTCAGGCAGGAGGAAGCTATGGCTGACCTTGCGTGGATTCACCAGCTGCCGGGCAGAAAGGTGATTACCAAGGGAAACCACGATTTGTGGTGGACCTCTGTCAGCAAGCTGAATAAACTATTTGATGACATTACGTTCCTGCAGAACAAATGTTATATGGCTGGCAGCGTAGCAGTTTGTGGTAGCCGCGGATGGGTGTGCCCCGGAAGTGATGGCTTTTCCGCCCACGATAAAAAGATCTACGAAAGGGAACTGATTCGTCTTGGACTGTCTTTGGATGAAGCAAAGAGGCAGGGCGCAGAGCATATCGTTGCGGCTTTGCATTTTCCGCCTACTAACGACAAATTGCAGCCGTCAGGATTTACCGCTTTGATGGCAGAACATGGGGTGAAAACCTGTGTTTATGGGCACCTTCATGGAAAGGACGCATTTAAAAACGGACTAAAAGGACGACTTGACGGTGTAGAATATAGATTGGTTTCTCTCGATTTTCTGGAGGGAAAACCGGAACTTATTTATCAGTCAGAAGAATAGAAAGCAGGTGATTAGGAAATGAGAAGAGTAATTTTGATGGTGACAGACAGTGTGGGTGTAGGGGCACTTCCTGATGCAGCCAGCTATGGAGATATGGGAGCAAATACCTTTGCCCATGCGGCGGCAAATACGCCCGGCTTTGCGGTGCCAAATCTGAAAAAACTGGGCTTTGGTAATATTGAAGGTGTCCTTGAAGGTGCGCTTAGGGAAGATGCACCCAAAGGCGCTTTCGGCAGACTGGCAGAGGTTTCTAAAGGAAAGGATACTATTACAGGTCATTGGGAAATTGCCGGAATTGAAACAAGGACACCCTTTAAGACTTATCCGGACGGATTTCCGAAGGCGTTTATGGATACTTTCGAGGAAAAAATCGGAATTTCCTGTCTGGGTAATTATCCGGCTTCCGGCACAGAAATTATCGAGACGTTAGGACCGGAGCATGAAGCCAGCGGCAAGCCTATCGTCTATACATCGGCTGACAGCGTTTTTCAGATTGCTGCAAATACGGCGGTGATTCCGTTGCCAAGGCTCTACGAAATTTGTCAGGCTGCGAGAGAACTTCTCACCGGAGAGTTTGCTTGTGGCAGAGTTATCGCAAGACCTTATGTAATGGAAGACGGAAAGCGGGTCAGGACCTCAGACAGAAAGGACTATGCCGTTTCACCGCCGCAGAAAACGCTCCTGGATTTTGTCAGTGAAGCGGGACAGAACGTTTATGCTGTCGGTAAAATCAGCGATATTTTCAACGGCAGCGGTGTTACCACCTCGATACATACAGAGAGCAATATGGACGGAGTGGATCAGACCATCAAGGCGCTGGCTGATGATTTTGGCGGTCTAATTTTTACAAACCTTGTGGATTTTGACTCTAAATTCGGTCACAGAAGAGACGCGGAAGGCTACGGCAGAGCGATTATGGAGTTTGACAGAAGACTTCCTGAAATCACAGCAGCTATGGGTGAGGACGATATTCTAATGATTTGTGCTGATCACGGCAACGATCCGGTACACGCTGGATGGGATCACACTAGAGAGTACATTCCGCTGGTGGTCTATGGAAAGCATGTCAAAGCAGGCACCGATTTAGGTACGCGCAAATCCTTTGCTGATATCGGGGCGAGCATTGCGGCATACTTAGGTGCTGAAAAAACTGCAATTGGAGAGAGCTTCTTAGAGGAGATTTTAAAATGAATATGAACGATATCATCGTAAAGAAACGGGACGGCGGTAAACTGACAACAGAGGAAATCGGATTTTTTGTCAAGGGCTATGCGCAGGGCGACATTCCTGATTATCAGGCGGCGGCACTTTTGATGGCGATTTATTTCCAGAAGATGGATAAGGAAGAGACCTTTGCGCTGACTGACGCTATGCGATATTCCGGCGATACGGTGGATTTGTCTGGAATTTTCGGCATCAAGGTAGATAAGCATTCCACCGGCGGCGTGGGAGATAAAACCACGCTGATTTGTGCGCCCCTTGCTGCAGCATGCGGCATTCCTATCGCAAAGATGAGCGGCAGAGGCCTTGGATTTACAGGTGGAACTGTGGATAAGCTGGAGGCCATTCCTGGATTTCAGACCACCCTTGAGCCAGCAGCTTTCCTGAAACAGGTCAATGAGGCGGGCATTGCCGTCATCGGTCAGACCGCCCATATCACGCCGGCTGATAAAAAAATCTATGCACTGCGGGATGTGACGGGCACGGTGGAAAATCTCAGCTTGATTGCCTCCAGCATTATGAGCAAAAAGCTTGCTGCAGGCAGCGATGCCATTGTACTAGATGTAAAATGTGGCAGCGGCGCTTTTATGGAAAATCAGGCGGCGGCAGAGGAGCTGGGCAGTCTGATGTGCGAAATCGGCAGCGCAGCGGGCAAGAAAACTGTAGCGGTAGTGACCGATATGAATCAGCCGCTGGGCCACGCTGTAGGAAACAGTTTGGAAGTCATCGAGGCCATCGAGACCCTTAAAGGCAATGGTCCTGCGGATATCACAGAACTTTCTCTGAAACTGGCAGGCGTGATGATTTTCCTCGGTGCAAGAGCAAAAACTGCGGCAGAAGGAGAAATGATGGCGAAACAGGCGCTGTACAGCGGGGCGGCATTGGCAAAGCTGAAAACGCTGATTACCAGACAGGGTGGAAATCCGGCGGTCATAGAGGACTACGATTTGCTTCCGTCGGCTGCGTACAGCATGGAACTCACTGCGCCTGAAGCTGGCTTTATTACGTCTATTGACGCCAGGGCAATTGGGCTTGCTTCGCAGCATACCGGCGCCGGCAGACAGTCGAAGGAAGATTCCGTGGATTTGGCGGCGGGCATTTACCTTCATTGCAAAGTTGGCGACAAGGCAGCCAAAGGAGAAGTTTTGGCTACCCTTTACGGCAGCAGTAAAGGAAAGCTGGCGGCTGCTGTAAAGGAAGCGGAGAAGGCTTTTGTGATAGGAAAAGAAAAACCGGAAAGACCGGAGCTAATAAAAGAAATTTTGGGACTGTAATACACAGTCTCTTTTTTATTGGAAATGAGTTGTACGGGCAGCAGTGCCTGCATAAGATAGAAGATGTGAGTAAAATGTGAAAACAATTTAAGAACAATTATACATATTCTATTGACAAACAAGATGAAAACAATTATACTTGTATACAGATAATCGAATGCGTTAATGCACAAAAGCGGATGAAGGAAAAAGGAGGTAGAAATATGATAGAGATATCGAGGAAATCTAATCTGTTGGAACAACCAACCTATAAATATGACTTGCAGGATATTCCGCAGCCCAATTTATATAGAGATATGTACAATTATTCTGAGGTGCCGAAGGTGGTGTTTAACCATAGGCGGGTGCCGATGAACATGCCCGAAGATATTTGGATTACAGATACTTCCTTTCGAGACGGACAGCAATCTATGGCTCCTTATACTGTAGAGCAGATTGTAGATCTATACAAATTGCTTTCCAGACTGGGCGGACCATATGGACTGATTCGTCAGTCTGAGTTTTTTATTTATACGAAAAAAGACCGCCAGGCAGTAGAAAAATGCATGGAACTGGATTTGAAATTCCCGGAAATCACTACATGGATTCGTGCGAAACGAGAGGATTTTCGTCTGGTAAAAGAACTGGGGATTAAGGAAACCGGAATTTTGGTATCCTGCAGTGATTACCACATTTTTAAGAAGATGAACATGACGAGAAGACAGGCGGTGGACTACTATCTTGAAACGATTCGAGAAGCCTTTGAGGAGGGTGTAGTGCCTAGATGTCACCTGGAGGATATCACCAGGGCAGATTTTTATGGCTTTGTAGTGCCTTTTGTCAATGAGATTATGAAGCTTTCCAGGGAGGCTGGCGTGCCGGTAAAAATCAGAGCCTGTGATACTATGGGTTATGGCGTTCCGTATAATGGAGCGGCGCTGCCAAGGAGTGTATCTGGAATTATTTACGGATTGCAGCAGTACTCCGGTGTTCCCAGCGAGATGCTGGAGTGGCACGGGCATAATGACTTTTATAAGTCTGTGGCGAATGCTTCTACAGCGTGGCTCTACGGTGCCTGCGCTGTAAACTGCTCTCTGCTGGGTATTGGAGAACGTACAGGAAATGTCCCGCTTGAGGCTATGGTCTTTGAATATGCCTCTCTGAAAGGTTCCATGGACGGTATGGATCCGACAGCAATTACTGAAATCGGAAGATATTTCAGAGATAAGATGGGATACAATATTCCACCGATGACGCCGTTTGTTGGTGAGAATTTCAATGTGACGAAGGCAGGCATTCATGCCGACGGGCTAATGAAGGACGAGGAAATTTACAATATCTTTGACACGAAGAAACTTCTTGGAAGAACGCCGGGGGTTGCGGTCAGCAAGACCAGCGGTCTTGCGGGCATTGCATACTGGATGAACGAGCATTACGGCCTTTGCGGCGAGGAGAAAATGTCCAAGGATACGCCTATTGTGCACACCCTGAAGGAATGGGTTGATGAGATGTATGCAGACGGACGAACCACCAGCTTATCTAACAAAGAGCTGGAAGATAAGGTTCGGGAATTAACGTCTGAGAGTGAACAGTAAGGAGGCTTACCATGATTGAATATAAGACTATTTCTCTTGCAAATCAGGTTTATGATAGATTAGAATACAACATTTTGAGCGGCACTTATGCGCCAGGGGAAATCATCAGTGAGACCAGACTTTCTGAGGAACTGGGTGTCAGCAGAACGCCAATCAGAGAGGCTATGGCAAAGCTGGCCCACGAGAAGCTGATTAAAGATTCTCCCCAGGGGACTGTAGTTGTAGGTGTGACAGAAAATGATGTCAAAGACTTGTTTGAAGTGAAACGCAGAATCGAAATCATCGCAACGAGAAGAGCGGCAGAGAATATCAGCGAAGAGGGGCTTGCAGCGCTGAAAGAAAATGTAGAGCAGCAGGAATTTTTTGCCCAGAAAGGTGACGTCATCAAGGTGAGGGACCTGGATACGGAGTTTCACGATATCCTTTATAGAGAATGCGGCAGTGTGACTTTTGAGACGATCCTGTCTCCAATCCATCACAAGATGATGAAGTTTAGACGGCTTTCTCTGGAAAAATCCCACAGGATTGTGGCGTCTGTAGCAGAGCACAAATCTCTTTATAATGCCATTGCAGATAAAGATGGTGATAAGATTGAAACTATTATGCTTTTGCATATTGACCACGCATACAACAATATCATGGAGGTGAACGAACAGTATGGGACTGACAATAGCACAGAAGATCATTAAAGAACATTTAATCAGCGGAGATATGACACCAGGCAGTGAAATAGCACTGAAAATAGACCAGACTCTGACGCAGGACGCAACTGGCACCATGGCTTATCTGGAATTTGAGACCATGGGCATTCCCAGAGTCAGAACGGAGCTTTCTGTTGCCTATATTGACCATAACACGTTGCAGTCTGGTTTTGAAAATGCTGACGATCATAGATTCATTCAGTCTATGGCAAAGAAGTACGGCTTGTACTTTTCAAGACCGGGCAACGGCATTTGTCATCAGGTGCACCTGGAGCGCTTTGGCAAACCGGGCAAGACTCTGATTGGATCTGACAGCCACACGCCGACAGGCGGAGGTATCGGCATGCTCGCCATGGGTGCGGGCGGCCTTGATGTGGCAGTTGCTATGGGCGGCGGCGCTTATTATATCACCATGCCAAAGATGTACAAGGTGAATTTGACCGGAAAGCTGAATCCTTTTGTGACTGCAAAGGATATTAGTCTGGAAATTCTGCGTATTCTGTCCGTAAAGGGCGGCGTAGGCGCCATCATTGAGTGGGCAGGTCCAGGCGTAGAAACTCTGTCTGTACCGGAAAGAGCTACTATTACCAATATGGGCACAGAACTAGGCGCAACCACATCTATCTTCCCGTCTGATGAGGTAACCCGCGCATTTTTGGCGGCGGAGGGCAGAGAAGAAGATTATATGCCTCTTTCCAGCGATTCTGACGCAGTGTACGACCGTATCATCGACATTAATTTGTCTGCGCTGCAGCCGATGATTGCATGTCCTCACAGTCCGGATAATGTAGTGCCGGTACATACTCTGAAAGGTACCAAGGTGGATCAGGTCTGCATTGGCTCCTGCACTAACTCTTCACTGTATGACATGCTGAAAGTGGCTGCTATGCTGAAAGGCAAGACTATCAAACCGGAGGTAAGTCTGTCTATTTCACCAGGCTCCAAGCAGGTGCTGACAATGTTGGCTGACTGCGGCGCTTTGTCGGATATTTTAGCCAGCGGTGCAAGAGTACTGGAGTGTGCCTGCGGACCATGTATCGGCATGGGATTTTCGCCAAATTCCGGCGGCGTATCTCTTAGAACTTTTAATAGAAACTTTGAAGGGCGTTCCGGCACAGCCGATGGAAAAGTATATCTGGTTTCTCCGGAAACCGCCGTTGCAGCGGCACTGACCGGCGAGATTACAGATCCTATGCTTCTTGGGGAGATGCCGGAAGTTGTTATGCCGGATGCCTTTAAAATTGATGATAGTGCGATTATTGCACCTGCACCAGTTGAGGAGGCAAAGGAACTTCCGATTCTACGAGGACCGAACATCAAGGCTTTTCCAAGCAGCAAACCTCAGGAGGACAGTCTGGAAGCAGAGTTGGTGCTTAAAGTTAGCGATAACATCACCACAGACCACATTATGCCGGCAGGCGCAAAGATTCTGCCGTACCGCTCCAACATTCCGCACCTGTCTCAGTACTGCTTCGGTGTGTGCGATGAAACCTTCCCGGAAAGAGCAAAGGCGGCGGGAGAGAGTATCATCGTAGGCGGAAACAACTATGGGCAGGGTTCTTCCAGAGAGCATGCTGCGCTGGTTCCACTTTATCTGGGGGTTCGCACTGTCATTACTAAGAGTTTTGCTCGAATTCACGCTGCGAATCTCATTAATGCCGGTATTATGCCGCTGACCTTTCAAAATCCTGAGGATTACGATAAAGTGTCTCAAGGGGATAAGCTGAAACTTTCGGATATCTATGCAGGTATGGACAGCGGAAAGATTACACTGACGAACCTGTCTACCGGTGAGGAAATTCCGCTGGAATGCAATTTTACACAGAGACAGAAAGAAATTCTAAAGGCAGGGAGCCTTTTGAAATACGTAGCAAAAGAGGGAAAATAAGATGGATACATATATTGAAAAAGCCTGCGAGCAGTTTCGTACACTGCTTTTGGAACAGCTTGCGCGAACAGAAAAAATGGAAACCAGCAGTGTACCTAAGGATTTTACGTCTATGGAGAAAATAACCATTGGCATTGTTGGTGGTGATGGAATAGGACCTATTATCATGGAGCAGGCAGATAGACTTCTGAACAAGGTGCTGGCTGAGGAAATCGCAGAAGGACGTATTGTGCTGAAAAAAATTGACGGCCTGACTATTGAGAACAGAATGGCTCTTGGAAAAGCTGTGCCGGAAGATGTCCTTGCAGAAATTAAATCCTGCGATGTGCTGCTCAAAGGACCGACTACTACACCAAAGGGCGGCACTTTGGAAAGTGCCAATGTTACTCTTCGCAGAGAATTAGATTTATATGCTAACGTTCGCCCAGTGCAAGTACCAGAAGAAGGGATTGACTGGATTTTCTACAGAGAAAATACGGAGGGCGAGTACGTTTTGGGAAGCCGGGGCGTTGAAGTGCCTGGCAAGCTTTCGATGGATTTTAAAGTAACTACAGAGCCTGGAACCCGCAGAATTGCAAAGGCTGCCTTTGAATATGCCAAGGCAAATGGAAAAGACCGTGTAGCAATTGTGACCAAGGCAAATATCATGAAAAAGACGGACGGCAATTTTACTAGAATATGTCATGAGGTGGCGGCAGAATATCCAGGCATCAAAGCGGACGACTGGTACATCGATATTATGACTGCTAACTTAGTGAACAAGGATATCAGAAATCAGTTTCAGGTATTTGTGCTGCCAAATCTTTACGGTGACATCATCACCGATGAAGCAGCAGAAATTCAAGGAGGCGTAGGTACTGCAGGAAGCGCAAATATGGGCGACCAATATGCTATGTTTGAAGCTATTCATGGCAGCGCACCGAGAATGATAGAGGAGGGTCTTGGCGATTATGCCAATCCGTCCAGTATTTTCAAGGCTGCAGAAATGATGATTCGGCACATCGGATTGACAGCTAAGGCAGACAGGCTGGCAGCCGTACTGGAAGAATGCAGCGAAAAAGAGAAGAAAGTAGTGGTAACTGGCTTTGCTTCTGGGGCTACCTGCAAAGAGTTTGCCGATTACGTCATGAGCAAGCTGTAAAATATCTTGCAAAATTCTTATAAACGTTTTAAAATATAGTGAAATAAAATAATGAAAATGACGAAACACGATATGGAGAAACGGAATGGAAGAATTAAAGCTATTTAAAGAGCAGCTAAAGAATATGCGTCCTGAGGGCTGGGACCAGATTCCGGATATTGATCTTTATATGGATCAGGTCATCAGCTATATGAGCAGGCAACATATCGGGCTTGAGCCTTTAGGCGATGAGAGTTTGACTGCAGCTATGATTAATAATTATGTGAAACATGGGCTGCTTCCAAGGGCAAAGGGAAAGCGGTACAGCAGAGAACATCTTGCCTATCTGACGGCAATCTGTCTTTTAAAACAGGTGCTCAGTGTCAGTGAGACGGGAGCCCTTTTGGAGAAGGAGATGGAGCACAGCGATATCCGAACATTTTACGACCAATATCTTGAGATTTTAGATGAAACTTTTACGGAGACAGCAAGCAGGCTTTGCGAAGAAGAAAGCAAGGAAAGTCTTGCTGAGCTGGCACTGACCATGGCGGTAGAAAGCTATGCAAAAATGCTGGCATGTAAAAAGATTCTGAAGGAGATTGCTCCTGCACCTGAAGCGAAAAAATAGTCACAAAAGAAGAATCCCTGACATAGTATAAAGTATCTTACTGTGAAAGGGGTTTTTCTTTTGAATAAAATGGAGCCTTATATTGGTATGCCGATTATTTTAGGCGAATCGGACCTTTGCGGCACTTGTGACTGCGATAAACCGGCTTGCGATGAAACGCCGCCGACGCCGCCGCAGGGACCTGTTGCGCCATCACCACAACCACCGCAGCCGTCAGAGCCGTCACAGCCATCGAGACCGCCGCAGACATCTGCATGTATGCCATGTCTGTACGATGACAGCTGTCAGAACTGCAGTGTGCAGCCGCCGCAGCAGAAAATGATGCTTGCTATGGCATATGTGCCTTGGCAGAGATGGCAGAATCCGTATGAATACGAAGAGGGTCTGAAGGCAGGAACGATTTTCCCTGACCTGAATTTACCGTTTCTGGGCGCACAGGGAGGTATGAGAAGATGACGAGAGAAGAAGCAATGAGACAGGTGCAGATGTATGACTTTGCACTGATTGATACAGGACTGTTCCTTGATACCCACCCGACCAACAGGGAAGCACTGGATTTTTATGCGAGTACAAGAATGCGGTATCTGCAGGCTGTGGAAGAGTATGAGCAGCAGTTTGGTCCTTTGACTGCGCAGGATACCAACACCGATAACGGCTGGGCATGGGTAGAAACACCTTGGCCGTGGGAAATGGAGGATTAGTATGTGGACTTATGAGAAGAAATTAGAATACCCTGTAAAAATCAAAAATCCAAATCCGGCCATGGCGAAGTTTATTATCAGCCAATATGGCGGACCCGATGGTGAAATCGCTGCGTCGCTCAGATATCTGTCCCAGCGTTACTCTATGCCGTACAGAAAAGTTGCAGCGGTGCTTACCGACATCGGCAGTGAAGAAATCGGGCATTATGAAATGGTAGCCACTATTGTGCATCAGCTGACCAAGAATATGACCATGGATCAGATAAAAGAAGCTGGATTTCAGGAATATTTCGTAGACCATACTTCTGGCGTTTATGCCCAGGCAGCGGCAGGATTCCCTTTTGATGCATTGTGCTTTGCATCAAAGGGTGATGCCATTACGGATTTACATGAAGATATGGCGGCAGAACAGAAAGCCAGAACAACTTATGACAATATCCTGAGAATGGTAGATGATCCTGACGTACTGGATCCAATTCGTTTCCTGCGCCAGAGAGAAATTGTACATTATCAGCGGTTCGGTGAAGCGCTGAGAATTGTTCAGGATAATCTGGATTCTAAAAATTTCTATGCAATTAATCCGGAGTTTGATTTGAGATAGGAAAGCTGTAAAAGTAAATATGTATTGAAACAGCGCACCCGGCGATAATTGGGTGCGCTGTTTAAGTATGAAAATCCAATGTTCTTGACATTTTACGCTCTTTAGGCATTTTATGCTCTTACTCTAGTTGCTGTAATTTTTGCTGTTGAATTTTACAGCAAAATAGTGTATGATGAAAGCGATGAAAGGAGCTGATTTATATGCCAAATATTAAACCGATTTCCGACTTGCGAAACTACAGTGAAGTACTGCGAGACGTTTCGGTTGGCGCGCCTGTTTTTCTTACCAAAAATGGCAGAGGCCGCTATGCGATTGTGGATATGCGGGACTTTGAAAAAATGCAGGCAACCATAGCTTTGATGAACGAGCTTGCGCGGGGTAAGAATTCGGGAGAGGAAAAGGGATGGCTTTCGGCCGATGATGTGAAAGCACATTTCAAGATGAGAGCAAATGGGAAATAAACTGCACTATTCACCAGAAGCATTGAAAGATCTTGATGAGATTTGGGATTATATCAGTTTTGATTTATGTAGCGTGGATGCGGCAGCAAAAACGGTTGATAAAATTATTAATAAAGTGAGTAGGTTAGAGGACTTTGCAGAAATTGGCGCATCTTTGTCATCTATCATTGATACAGAAAGTGAATACCGTTTTTTAGTAATCGGCATGTATTTAATCTTTTATCGCATTTCAGGGCAGGACATTTACATTGACCGTATTTTATATGCACGGCGGAATTATATGCGAATCCTATTTCCTGACGAAGAAAACTCAGACATGTGAAATACGTTAGATAGACTGAAACCACTGTACAACTTCAAAGCGGGAGAATGATGTAATAAAAAATACAAAACAGTATTGATGATTTTGATGAAACAGGTTATATTGTTTTAGAGGTCTGAGAGATTGACTATTTTATTTTACACGGAGGAAAAAACATGAAATTTGTAATTCAGCGTGTCACGGAGGCGGCGGTGACTATAGATAATCAGATAAAGGGAAAAATTGACAAAGGGTTTCTGGTGCTAATCGGCGTAGGGAAAGAAGATACCAAAGAAATTGCGGACAAGTACATCAAGAAACTACTGGGGCTTCGAATCTTCGAAGACGAAAACGGCAAGACCAATTTGTCTCTTGCCGATGTAGACGGTCAGCTTTTGCTCATATCCCAGTTCACCCTTTACGCAAACTGCAAAAAGGGCAACCGCCCCAGCTTTGTGGACGCCGGCGCACCGGCGGAAGCCGAAGCCCTTTACGACTACATTGTGGAAGAATGCAGAAAGGTCGTGCCGGTGGTGGAAACCGGAGAATTCGGCGCAGAGATGAAAGTATCCCTGCTCAACGACGGTCCTTTTACTATTATTCTTGACGAGGCGATTTTATAAGAGGTTCATTCGATTCAGGTGCGCCGGACAAACTGTCTTCTTTCTTTACAAGGAAGAAGACGGTGATGAAAAAAGAAAAGATCTGAGGCATATCACCAGATAGTTGTTTTCTGACTGTGGAAAAATGATGATTTATATGTTTTTTAGATAAATTGAAGCTAAGGGCTGCTTTTAATTCGCTGCGAAAATTTTGCGTATTTTAGGATTTTTTTATGTGAGACAAATGGTGATTTTCCATAACGCGAGAATTTATTTCAGGCGTTAGGCAGAATAGCAGAAGAAGTGAATAGAAATGGAGGGAGAAAGCATGACATTCAAACAATTATTTTTCCGGCTGTACGATAGAAAAATCACCTCCGGTGAGATGTCTTTCGGACAGACCGGTATCAGAAAAGACCAGTTTACAAAGCTCTGCACAGAAGACGGTTTTGTCTTTTCAAAAGAGGAGCTGACGGATATTTGCCGGAGAATGGGAGCTAGCGAAGAGGAAAGAGAGGCTCTTTTTGAAGCGGCAAGTCGGTTTTGGTAGAATTTTTTCTATCTTTTGGAGAATTTCGAGTAGTTGACTTAGTCCTATTGATTTTTTTGAAAAGTCATAGTACCATCACTTGTAGTTGATGAAGTCTAATAAAGAAACAGAGAGGAACAAGTGATGAAAAAGAAAATATTATCTGTGATTCTTTGCCTGGCAATGATTTGCTCTGCACTGGCTTTAACAGCGTGCGGAAGCGATGAAGGCGAGAAGATTGGTGAAGCAGAAGAAGTTGTAACCTTGAAGGTCGGCATGATTGGTAAGGACATTAAAACTGCTTGCATTATAATTGCAGAGGAGCTGGGATATTTTGACGAAGCCGGTATTGATGTGCAGTTTGAGAAGATTAATTCTCTGCCGGACGGTCTGACTGCTGTCAGCATGGATAAACTGGATATTTTACCGTTTGGTTCAATTCCTAGCTGTTCATTTATTTCTCAGGGTACTGATGTTGTTATCTTTGGCGGAACCATTTCTGAGGGCAGCGAAGGTATCGTAAAGGGTGACGAGAAGTATACAGAGCTTTCTCAGTTTGAAGGAAAGAAATTCGGCTGTTTCAGAATGGAAACCGGTCATATGATTATGAAAGGTCTTCTCAGAGAAGCAGGGGTTAATGCAGAGTTTATCTATTTGGATTCTTCCCAGTCTATCGTTGAAGCGGTGAACAAAGGTGAAGTGGATATTGGTATGGTAAACAGCGGTTACGGTTATGTTGCAGAACAGACCGGCGCACATATTGGTTTCCAGGTGGGTGACTTTGAAAGTGATTTCCCTTGCTGCAGACAGACTACATCAAGAACAGCAATCGAAACCAAGAGAGATGCGCTGGTAAGGTTTGAAATGGCTGCGCTGAGGGGATACGCCACTTTCTTAAACGATAAAGAAGCCAGCATTGAAGCATTGGTTAAATATTCCGGACAGGATGCCGCCTATGTAGAGGCGATTATGTACGGCACTGACGCATATAAGAATGCCATGAAGGTATCTCTTGATCCGAACAAGAAAAAAGTAGCTGATTTCTATGAAGTTATGAAAGCTAACGGTGATATCGATGCAAATACTCAGTACGATATCAACGATTACATCGATACGTCCATCTATGAGGACGCGTTGAAATACCTCATTGCCGAGGGTGAAAACAAAGACATCTATGAAACATTACTAGAAGAATTTGAGGCGAATAACTAATTATGATAAGATTTGAACACGTGGATTTTACTTATCCTGGGGGAGACAGTAAAGTGCTCAGCGATCTTTGCCTAGATATAAAAGACGGGGAGTTCCTCTGCGTAATCGGACACTCCGGATGTGGAAAGTCGACCCTGCTGCGTCTTGCAGCAGGGCTGGACCGGCCGCAGACAGGCAAAATTTATATAGATGAAAAAGAACTAGCCGGTCCGTCAGCGGACCGGACTATTGTCTTTCAGCAGTATTCTTTGTTTCCGTGGATGACAGTGAAGAAAAATGTTCTCTTTGCCATGAAAAAAACGGATCGTTTTTCTAAGGAAGAGATGGAGCAGAGAGCAGTCTATTTTCTGGAAAAGGCAGGGCTGGCAGATGCAGTAGATAAATACCCTTACCAGCTTTCTGGCGGCATGCGTCAGAGAACAGCCATTGCAAGAGCTCTGGCAATGGATTCACCTTTTCTGCTTTTAGACGAGCCTTTTGGGGCGCTGGATACCAAGATCAGAAAAGAGCTGCAGCAGCTTTTGCACCAGCTATGGGAAAACGGTGAGGAAAAAAAGACCGTCATTTTTGTGACCCATGATTTAGAGGAAGCTATGATTATGGCTAGCCGTATCGTGTTTATCAAAGATGGCAAAGTGGCGCAGGAAAAATACATCGACAGCCAGATCAACAGCTGCTGTTGTGACGAACTGGGACAGGTGGACTGTTTGAGCCTGAAAGCGGAGCTTGCGAGGTGGTACGAATGATAAAGAAAACACGCATGTCTATTGTTATCAGCCATCTGCTGCTTTTTGCGCTCATCGTAACGATATTACTTCCTGCCCAAAAGGCAACGGAAAGCTATGTTTCTTTTTTGTGCGCGGCGGCATTGATGGAGGGATATTATCTTTACAGGCTGGTCCGTTTTCCGAATAAGAGAGATTCGGCGTCGGACATTATTTCCATTTTATGGGCACTGTTTCTGATTTGGGAAATCATGGTGACTAAGTTGAATCTTTGTCATCCCGTATTGATTCCGGCACCAGAAAACGTGTTCCATGCTTTTCGGACGGACTATTTGGAAATAGGAGTAGGAATCCTTTCTTCTATGGAAATTCTTCTGCTCGGTGTGCTGGTAGGACTTGCCTGTGGCACGCTTTTGGGACTGATTTGCGGCTGGCATAAGCGGCTGAAAGAAGTGTTTTACCCAATTGCGAATGTGCTGGCACCGATTCCATCGGTAGTCTTTGCTCCTTATGTCATTGCACTTATGCCCAGCTTTCGCAGTGCCTCTGTGGTGGTTATTATTCTTGGAATTTTTTGGCCAACCTTTTTAAAGACGATTATTTCTGTGGAATCAATCGACAAAAATATTATCGATTCGGCGAGGTCATTGGAACTTAAAAGCTTTTCCATGATTTTCGAAATCCTGTTGCCTTACTCTATTCCGGGTATTGTCAAAGGACTTCGGGTCACCATGACGACAGCAGTGATGATGCTGACCTTTGCTGAGATGATGGGCTCCACTGTAGGAATGGGTTATTACATTGTAAATTATAACACTTACGGAAATTACACAAAGGTTATTGCCGGTATCATGGTGGTGGCTTTTGTGGTAACTTTGCTCTCTGCCTTGGTGACATGGATTCAGAAAAAAGTTGTCAGGTGGCAGAGCGTATAAGATTTGAAAAATGGTTAGAAAAAAAATCTGGACTTTTTGAAAAAAAGTCCGGATTTTTTTATTATATAACGACCATATAACAAAAAACTAACCGGCGATGTTTATAATAGAGGTATAAATTATAAGAAAAAAGTAAAGGAGCGACCAAAATGGTATTTAATAGTGGACTAAAAAAACTTTTTTGCGCTGCCGCCCTTTTGTTTATGTTTGTAATAGCGGGGACGGTTGTTTTCGCAGATGACAGTATTGAGGGACTCTATGGTTCTTATGATGCTTATGACCCATATGATTCTTATGGCAGTGTGGAATCACCGGGCGTTGTAACACCAGATCCAGAAGAACCGGGTGTAACGCCAGAGCAGCCAGATAAACCAACTGTAACGCCTGATCCAGAAGAACCAGGTGTTACACCAGAGCAGCCGGATGAACCAACTGTAACACCTGATCCAGAAAAACCGGGTGTAACGCCGGAACCGGAGCAGCCGAAGCCAGTGGAGCCGACTCCAGTGCCAACACCGGAGCAGCCTGGACCAAGTGAGCCGGGCACAACACCGGAACTTCCGGATTTAGATGATACAGATGGCGCGGATACGTCTGTAGATATTGATGATGAAGAGCCGCCTCTTGCAGGTTTACCGGAAGAAGAGCCACCGCTTGCAGATTTGCCGGAAGAAGAGCCGCCTCTTGCGGATACGCCAGATACGCCGGATGAGCCGATGACAGATATTTCCGATGCTGATGTACCCCTTTCTGACATTCCAACGACTGGAGACAACAGCAGCTTAATTTTGTGGGCAGGATTATTACTGTTTGCGACAGGTGGCGCTGCAGTAACAGCAGTAAGCCTGAAAAGAAAAAACAGAGTATAAAAGTCGAAGAACAATCAAAAGTGTGTAATTTAGATATTTAGCGGGTACAGCCGGGGATCTTACAAGAAGAGTAAGACGCCCGGCTGTATTCGTTAAGAGAGAAAGAAACACGAGGAAGAGGGAAAATAATTATCTTGAAAGCCATGTTGCCTTATGATAAAATATATTAGATTGAGGATTAGATTTGAGTTTTGGGATATTTTTTAGGCGCACTTATATGCAGTTTGTATAGAGGAAGAAAGAGTACGCTTTTTTTGCATGCATATTATAATTCAGGGAGGAGAAAAGATGGGCAATAGTTTAGAAGAAAAATGCAGCAGTTGGATGGAGCATGTAACTTTGCTCCTTTTGTTTCTCGCTTTCTTTATTCTGACCCTTTGTCAAACCGGCACTGTTTTAGTGATAGGACTTGTGGGTATCATTTTATGTATGACGGGTATGATGCAGCCTGCAGCGAAGGTAGATTTGTGGATCTTGCTGCCATTGATTTTTTATAATGTGATGAGTGCCTGTTCATCCTATGCGGTTTATGGGAATTTTGTTAAAGGGTTTGCATCGACTCAGTCGATTTTTCCAGTGATGCTTTTGCTGCTTTCATATTTATCCGCAGAAGAAAGAGTTCTTTTAAAACGACTCAGTGTGGTCTGGATGAGCATGATTGCGGCAATGGGAATCCTGCAGTTTGTGGCAGATGCATTGCAGGGGGACGCCGGCAGACTTGGTGGAGTCTTTGGGAATCCCAATGCGCTTGGGACATTTCTCATCATAGGCTGGTTTGCGGCTATCAGTTGTAAAGAGGACAAAAAAACTGATGAGGGGGGGTGGAACCGTGTCTTTTCTTACGCGGAACCGCTTCTGCTGATTGCCCTTGCGCTGACCCTTTCAATGGGATCTTTTCTGTCTATGGCAATCGGACTTTTGGTTATGATAGTCTTGCGGAGATACACCATGAATGAGATTGCCTCGCTTTTTGCCAGAGTTGGATTCGGTGTGGGAACAGGATTACTTCTTTATATCGCAGGGGACAAAACCAACGCGCCGTGGGTCTGTGCGGTCATGTTTATTTATTGTCTCATCGCCATAGTGATGTGGAGCCGATTAGAGCGGTTTTTAAATGAAAGTCCATTGACTTCGTTTTTTATGGTAGGCGTCGGCACATTGGGTGCACTGGGTGCAATTCTGTTAAGACCTAACGCTACTGCAACTTTTGCAGAACGGATTGGTATGATGCGAAATGGTTTAGGATATTTTTTTGTAAATCCTATCCTGGGTGTGGGACCGCAGCAGTGGCGGATTCTTAATCTGCAGGACAGCGATAAGTACTTTAACACCTGGCATATCCACAATATTTTTATTCATGTGGGCGTAGAGCTGGGGTTAGTGGCGCTGGCAATGCTGCTGATTATTGTACTGCGGCACTACAAGAAAAAAGAGAGTGCAGCACAGAGGAGCGGTTTCACAGCAGCGCTGGTGCACAGCTTTATGGATACGACATTCCTTTATGTGGCGGCGGTGCCGTTTGTTATGTTGACAACAGAGGATGATGAAGCGAAAAAGCAGGTAATCAGTGAAAAGGTAACAAGACTAATTTTTGGCAGTTTTGCGCTGTATTTTGCATATAATGTATATTGCTGTGTGGTATAGGGACTTAGAAGGAGCTCGATTTTCATGGGAAAAAAGAACATACAAATGAAAAATAAAAAGCGTTATACTGGCGAAAAGATGCTGCTTTTGGGATTTTGTGTCATGGCTTGTTTTGTATTGCTGATGGCGTATCGCTTCATGTCCAGCATTCCTGATACGGTAGGACGGGAACTTTCTGCAGCAGAAGAGCAGGAAGTAATTGGAAGAAACAGTTCAATGATTGATTATATCTGGCTGACTGCCAATGCGGATTTTCCGAGAGGCGAGAAAATACAAAAAATTACAATTCATCATATGGCGGGTAACTTTACACTGGAACAGGTAGGAAAAGATTTTTCTACCAGTGACCGAAAAGCCTCCTCTAACTATGCCATAGACAGCACCGGCAGAGTGGCGCTTTATGTAGAGGAAGGCAACCGTCCATGGAGCTCCAGCAGCAAGGAAAATGATGATATGGCAGTTACCATTGAGGTCGCTAATGATATCATTGGCGGTGATTGGCATGTCAGCGATGCCGCGTATGAGAAACTTATTGCGCTGTGTGCAGATATCTGCAGGCGTAATGGGATACAAAAGCTGGTGTATACTGGTGATGCTGCAGGGAACCTGACTTTGCACAAAATGTTTTCAAAAAAGACGGAGTGCCCGGGCGCATATCTGGAAAGCAAAATGGTCGACATTTCTGATGCGGTGAATCAAAAATTAAGCACATCAGATTCAAAATAGCTCTGGAAAATGGAAGCAATTCTTTTTTAGAGCAGTAATAAAATAATAATGAAAGAAGAGGAAGTGATAAAAAGATGCTTTTTAAAAGCAGTGTAAAAAAATTCTTTTGTTCTGCCGCCCTTCTATTTATGTTTATTTTAGCAGGGACGGTAGTGTTTGCAAACGAGAGTTTTGCAGACGTAAGTGGACCATATTCGCCGTATAATGAAGGCGGCAGTGATGTGAAAACATATGTTGTCACCTATGAAGACGGCGTGGAAGATGATGAAGTTTTTGAAACACAGGTATATCCGAACCTGAGTTTGGGAGAAGATACACCTAAATTTGACGGAACTCCGGTTCGCGACGGTTATACTTTTGTCGGATGGGACAAAGAAATCAGCGAAACTGTAACAGGGGATGTCACTTATGTAGCAGTCTGGGAACCTGTGAAGACAGTAAAACCGAGACCGCCGGTGATTACTTATACTGTAATTTATACCGATGGTGTAGACGGGGAAGATGTTTTTACAGATCAGATTAACTCAAATCTTTATTATGGGGAAACAACCCCGGAATTTAAAGATGGTATTCCAGAAAGGGAGGGATATGTCTTTGCCGGCTGGGATATTACAATCAGTGATACTGTGACGGGAAATGTGGTTTATACTGCAACATGGATTCCGAAGGAGCCAGTTGATATCGAGGACGAGGAACCACCGCTTTCTGAATATCCGCAGATACCAGATGAGGAACCACCGCTTGCTGATGTACCGGAAATGGAGCCGCCTTTAGCGGATGTGCCAGAGCTGGATCATTCTTCGGCAGGTGCTGTACCGCAGACTGGTGATGTACCACAGACTGGTGATGGCAGTGGACTGCCTCTTTGGATTGCAGGACTTCTGCTCGCAGGAAGCGGGCTGGCAGCAATGTCGGTCTGTCAAAGACGCAAGGGCAGAGAATAGCTGCAAGAGGGTGAAGAGATGTGCATAAAATGGAGAGAAATGTCGAGACTGTAAAGACGTGAACGGTGTAAAACAGAAAGAATACTGGGACGTATCGTTATTACAGTGTGAGAGACTGCAGTTTGGTTTAAACCGGGCTGCAGTCTCGTTTTAATTAGATTGTTTTGTGGTAAAGCAAAAAATAGAGAGTGTTGTTGGAAATATAACAGGAATCTAACCCGGAGAAATTTGCAGACGATCTGCAGCAGTCAGCAGCAACCCATACAGTATTTCTAACTACGGTAAACGCATGAAAAATATTATTAGCCATCTATACTGACAAAATGAGAGCAGCATGCAGGATTTTGTCAGCAAATCGTGAAGAACCCCATCTTAATACACCCGAAATCCTGACAGAGCTGACAAAATCAAAAATAATTGTCAGCTCTGTCAGGATTTTTGATAGAAACACAGACAAAACTGACAAAAATCTAAAAAACTGTCAGCTTTGTCTGTCCCAGAAAATCACTAAACGTTTTTCGTGTATTTGCCGTGTATTTCTAACAAAAAACACTGTACAAACCTGCGTTAAAATGCTATAGTAAACATGGATGGCATTCATGAACCGAAGCGATACCAATTTTTATCTAAAACAGGAAATGTCTTTGGACTGTATCCGCTTTGACGGAACGACACTGGAGGCAGAAGAGCTTAGCGCATATCTACTCCCCGAGAAAATCAGGAGGTGATAGGTATGAGAGCAGGTTTTATAGGAGCCGGAAAGGTCGGCTTCTCACTGGGAAAGTATCTGGCGGAGGGTGGTATATCCCTTAGCGGCTATTACAGCAGAAGCCCCGCGTCCGCCAAAGACGCAGCAGCCTTTACAGGCAGCAGATACTACGAAACTTTAGCAGATATTGTGAACGACAGTGATACCCTTTTCATTACAGTGCCCGACGGCTGTATCAGTGAGATTTGGGATGACATGCGCAGTCTGCCTATTGAAGATAAGAATATTTGTCATTGCAGCGGTTCGATTCCATCGACCGTTTTTTTTAATGCGGAGGATAGGGGGGCCTTCAGGTATTCCATTCATCCTCTTTATGCAATCAGCAGCAAGTACGAATCCTACAAAGAACTTCCAAAAGCATATTTTGCTATTGAAGGAAGCCCGGCGAGGCTTGACGAGATGAGGCAGTGCTTTGAAACTCTTGGAAACAGGGTGGGAATCATCAGTCCAGAGGGGAAAACCCTTTACCATGCAGCGGCAGTCATGGTCAGCAATCAGATGATTGCTCTTGCAGATATGGGAGCGCAGCTTTTACAGCGGTGCGGCTTTGAACGGGAAGACGCAGAGAATGCGTTAGCGCCTTTGATACTGGGCAATGCGCAGGCGGTGACCTCGTTCGGGGCGGAAAAAGCCCTAACAGGACCTTGCGAGCGAGGAGATGACAAAACCGTGGCGGCGCATATAAAGGCGCTTAAAGCGGCAGAATCTTTAGACGAGGAGATTTTGCCGGCCTATAGAACGCTGTCGGTAAGACTTGTTAAGATTGCAGAACGAAAAAATCCGAGTAGAGATTACAGGAAATTGAAAAAGGAGTTAGAACAATGAAAAACACGGTGGCAACATTAAAGCAGCAGAAACTGGACGGAGATAAAATCACTATGCTGACAGCATACGATTATTCTACCGCAAAACTGATGGATGAGGTCGGTGTAAATACTATTTTGGTAGGAGATTCCCTGGGCATGACTATGCTGGGATATGAGGACACACTGTCTGTAACCATGGAGGATATGATACACCACACTGCGGCGGTTGCAAGAGGAACTAAGAACGCACTGGTAGTTGGGGACATGCCTTTTATGAGTTACCAGACTTCCGTCTATGATGCAGTGGTTAATGCCGGCAGACTGATGAAAGAAGGCAGATGTCAGGCTGTAAAGCTGGAAGGCGGCGCAGCGGTTTGCCCGCAGATTAAGGCTATTGTAGAGGCATCTATTCCAGTGGTTGCCCATATCGGTTTGACCCCGCAGTCTGTCAATGCTTTTGGCGGATTTAAGGTGCAGGGAAAGAGCGAAGAGGCAGCAAAGAAGCTGATTGAAGAGGCGAAGGCTGTTGAAGAAGCAGGCGCTTTTGCAGTAGTGCTGGAATGCGTTCCGGGTAAGCTGGCAAAGATTATCAGTGAGACTATTTCTATTCCGACCATCGGTATTGGCGCAGGAAATGGCTGTGACGGACAGGTTCTTGTATATCAGGATATGCTGGCAATTTTCTCCGACTTTAAGCCAAAGTTTGTAAAGCGTTTTGCTGATGTTGGCGCAGCTATGAGGGAAGGCATTGCAGGCTATATCGAAGAAGTCAAGGCAGGTACGTTCCCGGCGGAAGAACATACTTTTAAAATTTCTGATGATGTAATAAATAAATTGTACTAAAAAATAGGGAGCAAAGAGAATGAAAATCGTAAAAACCATAGAAGAAGTCAGAACGGCCGTCAAGGCTTGGAAAGCAGAGGGGCTTACCGTAGGACTGGTGCCTACCATGGGCTTTCTCCATGAAGGGCACGAAAGTTTAATTCTTCGTGCGGCAGCAGAAAACGATAGAGTTGTTGTCAGCGATTTTATCAATCCGACTCAGTTCGGACCAGGCGAAGATTTGGAAAGCTATCCGAGAGATTTGAATAGAGACGCAGCCTTGTGCGAAAACGCAGGAGCAGCCCTTTTGTTCAATCCGGAACCTTCCGAAATGTATGCGGACGACGCCTGCACCTTTGTGGACATGCGCGCCCTCACAGGAGAGCTTTGTGGAAAGTCCAGACCGATTCATTTCAGCGGCGTGTGCACGGTGGTTTCCAAACTTTTCAACATCGTGACGCCGGATAGAGCATACTTCGGACAGAAGGATGCGCAGCAGCTTTCCGTTATTCGCCGCATGGTGCGCGATTTGAACTTTGGCATTGAAATTGTCGGCTGCCCGATTATTCGTGAAGCGGACGGTCTTGCAAAGAGTTCCAGAAATACTTATCTGAACGCGGAAGAACGCAAGGCGGCACTGGTGCTTTCACGGGCGGTAAAGCTGGGAAGCGAAATGGCAGAGAGCGGTGAGAAATCTGCTGACGCTATCGTTTCCGCCATGAAAAAGGTCATCGAGGCAGAACCTATGGCAAAGATTGACTATGTACAGGCTGTAGACGCAGTTTCTGTGGAACCGATTACTGAGATGAAGCCGCCGGTGCTGGTAGCTATGGCAGTCTATATAGGAAAGACCAGACTCATCGACAACTTTATTTACGAAGGCTAAGGGGGAAAATCATGTACATCGAGATGTTAAAAGGAAAAATTCATCGTGCAACGGTGACGCAGGCTGAACTTGACTATGTGGGCAGCATTACTGTGGATGTAGAGCTTCTTAAAGCTTCCGGCATTTTGGAATACGAAAAAGTGCAGATTGTGGACATCAACAACGGGGCGCGTTTTGAGACTTATACCATTGCAGGGGAAGCAGGAAGCGGTATTATCTGTCTTAATGGCGCAGCAGCTCGCTGCGTGCAGAAAGGAGATAAGGTCATCATCATGGCGTATGCACAGATGACGCCGGAAGAGGCATCGGAAAATCCGCCGAGCGTAATCTTCGTGGACGATGAGAATAAAATCAGTCGTGTCAGCCGCTATGAAAAACATGGCAGGCTGGAAGATATGGAATAAGGTTGTAGCCGCAGCTCTTTGCGAGGGAAGATTCTTGCAGAGGGCTGTTTTATTGTCTGAGGATAACAATGTTTGCGGGCGCGCATCTGAAGCTTTCCTTATTACGGTAAGCTAATAGAGGGTAAAGCGGCAACCTGCGAAGAAGATGGAATTCTTGCACACTACACTTGCAGCGCTTGTCATGTGAATTTTGATGAAGACTACAAAGAAATGAACGGCGTAGTAATTGAAAAGCTGGGACATAAGGCAGTAGCTGATGAAGCTGTGGAAGCAACCTGTGCTGCAACTGGATTAACTGAAGGCAGTCACTGTGAGGTTTGCGGTCTTGTATTAAAAGCGCAGAAGATAGTTCCGAAAACTGAAGCGCATACACCGGTTGATATAGAAGAAACAGCTGCAACTTGTGTAAAGGATGGAAAGACAGCTGGGAGTAAGTGCAGTGTGTGTGATAAAGTTTTGATTGAGTCCGAGGTTGTGCCGGCGACAGGTAAGCACATTTATGAAAATGGAATATGCAGGGAGCAAAGATTAAGCTGACTTCCAAGCTGACGAAGCTGAACGGAAAGAAGGCAATTAAGGTGACGTGGACTGTTCCAAAGAACATCGAGGACATTGGTTTGGACGGATATGAAGTATATAAATCCACCAAGAGATACTCTGGATTTGGAAAGACTCCATATTTCAAGACAACAACAAAGAAAAACTATATCAATAACAAGGAACTGAAGAAAGGCAGAACTTACTACTACAAGGTAAGGGGCTATAAAGTGGTTGGAGATCAGAAGATTTACACCCCTTGGTCAACAAAAGCCTGGAGAAGGATTTAATTGATGTAGAGTTCATATGCAAAAAGACGACCTTTACAGGTTGTCTTTTTGCGCATTATAGTGAGAAAGGAAGACATTTATGCAGAATTTTGACGTTTTGCAAGGTCTGTTTTGGAGTGTTACATATATACTGATAATTGTATATAACGTAAAAAATCGGAATACGAATATACCGCCAATCGCAATATTTATAAACTTTGCTTGGGAGATAAACGCTTTGCTCCAAGATATTACAGTTGAAGGAACGGCTAGTTTTATACACGTTGCATGGTGTGGGCTAGATGCTGCAATCGTGGGGTCCTACCTACTATTATGTAAGCCTGTATACTTTAAGAAGATTTTTTTAATGCCAATTTTTCTCTTGGGACTATTGTCATTTACGGTGGCGTTTAGACACCCAAATGGAATGTTGATAACTTCTTTTTTTATTGATTTTACTATGGAAATGGAGTATCTATTATATAGTTTCAGCAGCCGCAGCAAACAAATGAAAGTAGATATAACTGCACTATCTATAGGAGTGACAAAACTAATCGGAGATTTATGTGCTTGGATATTCTATAGGGAGTATCATTTGTTTGTAAATTTGATTGGGGTAATGATTCTGATGATTAATTATATATATCTTAGACGAATTTTACATCTCAAATGCTGTAAAAAACAACAATAAACGAATCTGTTTTTTCTATAATAGAATAGTCGCCAGGGAAGAATGTGTCCTTATTCGATTTCGGTGTTGGGGAAAATTAAATTATCAAAACTAATTATAAAATCGGTCAATTGCCAAGGTGAATTCCAGTTTGCCTAAGTAAATGTCAGGTACGCAAGAATGGAGGATGTAAAAAGCTATG